>NZ_WEHU01000001.1 GCF_009183415.1 Bacillus sp. B1-b2
TGTCCTAAAAGAAAGCAACAAAAAGATTCAAAGGTTAATTCAATGTCAACTACAACACTGGATTGCAGGCTTACCTAATTACATCAAGATCTACCTGCCTATTTTAGTGTGCGAAAGTTGAGTAATTTACTAAATGAATACAACCTAGATGCCCTCTTTTCTATTAAAATCCTCTTTACATCTTTTCCTTAAATGATCAATACATTTCTTTTATTATAACAATTAGTAACTAAGTTTGATTCCATATATATAATATCTTCTTAAAATCGTGCTAGATAGACTAATATTTGCGTTAAAATAATGGAAATGGAGGGGTATTATTGGATTTTTTTACGGTTATTTTAGGGTGGATAGGTATTGTTCTTTTTCTAATTACAGCTATTAGTTTTAGTAAACTTGCAAATATAAATGAGTTTGGAATGATTCATTTATTAATGGCGATGATGTACACATGTTGGGTGCCAATTCCTATCATTTATAATCGTTTATTAAATGGAGAAATGATAGAGACAGGAACAATTTTTGGTTTACTTTACTTAATAATGTTACTATTCACCATGACCTTGCAGACTGGGCATATTGTACATATAGATAGAGTTGGTAACAATGATACAGAAGCGATGGATAGAAGCAATCATATGATGGCAACTTTATCTGGTCCGTTTGAATTAATGGCAAATGTTATAAAATGCATTTGGGCACTACTGTTAGGTTTTGCTTTCTGGGAAAATCAGCATCTAATAATGGCAGGAATGATGTTTCTGTTTAGTTTACTAATTCTTTATTATCTGCCTCTATTGTTTAAAAGTAGTCTTGTTAGATCGATAAAAATACTAGAAAAAGTAAAGTCAAATACTTACTTTATTAATCTAGAAACTTTTGCATTTTTTCTCATTTTAATCGTATTTCTAACTTTACAAGTGATATTTAGTGAATAAAACTTTTTATACAATTTTAGCATTTTTAGTATCTTATGTTGTGTATCTTATTTGGATGGCTTTCTTATTTATCCTATCCAATAATGATGATTTGGGTGTGGAAGACATACTAAGTATCATGGTATTTCCTAGTTTTTATGGAATTCCAATCGTTTTAATAGCAACGCTTATTGGTGAAGCTATTATTAAGATTGAAAGAGCGAATTCTTTTACGTTTTTCATCTCAGGATGTTTTTACGGTCTAATTTTTTTTGTACTATCTTCAGCGAATACATATGCAGATTCAATTGAATGGTATCTTATCATAGTTAGTTGTTCTATTGGTATTGTTATCTTTCAATCTTTTTATTTCATTAGAAAAAAAGGAGGATATTCTAAATGGGGAATGAAATACCCAATTGGAATCCTTATTTATTTTAATAAAAGAAGGAAAGATACTCGCATAATATTAGTTTAGTATCTAAACTAATATTATGATGAAAAATATGGAATTACCTCAATTAATTGGATTGCTTATACATCAGATTAAAGAAAGTGAAACCGTTCCACACTCTATTGCCAATATTGGTGAGGTTACCCCAAGTGAAATGCATATATTGGAAATAATTGGAGTGAACGAACTTATAACTGCAAAGGAGATAGGAGAAGATCTAAAAATAACGAAGGGAGCCGTCTCACAGTTAGTTACCAAACTAAAAAAGAAAGGGCTTATTGAAAACGTACCAAATTCAAATGATCAGAGAAAACAAACCTTATTACTAACAGAAAATGGTGCAACGGTATATAAATACCACCAAAGTATAGAATTAGAATTTAGAAACATTTTGGAGAAATCATTATCTGAAGAAGAAAAACAGATGTTTGAAAAAGGATTAGGACTTCTAGTAGAGTATTTTAGCCATTCATTGGAAAGGAGAAAAAGATGAGAGATAAAATACTTGTAATAGGTGGACATGGGCATGTAGGAAATGTCATTGTTGAATCCTTATTGAAAAGGGGCGTATCAAATATAGTCATTGGTGGAAGAAATGAACAGAAGATGAAAGAATATGTTAATCAAGTCAATTCATGTCTAACCTATCAATTAATAGATGTGGAGGGGACAATAACTTCTGCATATTTGGAGAATATTCGGATGGTTGTTATGTGTATCAATCAAAATAATACAGAATTTGTAAAATATTGTATTGCAGAGAAAATTGATTATGTTGACATCTCCGCAAATAGTGATTTTATGGAGAAAGTTCATCAGCTACCTAAAAAACAAGATGTTTCCATAATAACTCATGTTGGAATTGCACCAGGTGTAACCAACTTAATGGTGAAAAAATATGTATCTATGACTTCTCAAAAAGAGAAGGATATCACCATTGATGTCATTTTGGGTATCGGGGATGCACATGGTAAAGCGGCAATAGAATGGACCTTTTCTCAAATGAATTCGAATTATTTATTAGGTGATGAAAAGATAGAAAGCTTTAAAAGGGAACGAAATGTGCAATTCTCCACTCCTATAGGGATGAAAAAAACATACTCATTTAATTTTGCTGACCAACATGTCTTACGTAAAGAGTATCAAGAAACACTAGTAACTACCTACTTAGGGTTTGATGTAGTATTTATTTCAAAGATACTATTCTATTTAAAAAAGTGGAATTTACTACGAATTCTTTCCTCTAGCAAAGTGATTAGTTTATTACAAAAAATAATGAATAAACAGCTAGTAGGATCAGGCTTATATGCATTGAAAGTCTCAAATAGTAATAATAGTGATCCTAATGCAATAGTTCTTTATGGTAAAAAGGAAGCAGAAGCAACAGGAGAAGTAGCTGCATTTGTTATAAAAAAACTATTAGATACAAAGAAGAAATATGGTATTACGACCATTAATTCTGTATGTAGCTTAGAAGATGTCCTTCAAGAAGTCTCAGTAATAATGGAAGGAGGACCATTTAATAATGAAAAACGATTGGCATAGTATACAAAAAGTTTCTAGCTATATATCTACCATTTCCAATAAAATGCCTGGGTATCATATTTTTCATGAAATTATGAACGCTTGTCTAACAGCAAAATATTCTAGTGATTTTAATGGAAAAGGGCTAATAATAGGTGGAGGTGGTGGCAAGGAAATCTCCATTATTCAAAAGAGCTTCCCTCACGCATCATTAACATTGGTTGATCAATCCACAGTCATGATACAGCTTGAGAAAGAAAATATATCTCTTTCTGCACAAATTCAGTATGTAGTAGCAGACTTTATGAAATATTCCTTCCACCAAAAGTATCGGAAAGTAACTTCTTGTCTAGTTATCCATTTCATTCAAGATAAAAAGTTCTTTCTTCAAAAGGTATTTGATTTATTAGAAGAAATTGGTGTTTTTTTTCTCTATACAATTAGTTTGGAAGAAAATAAATGGGATGAAAAGTACTGGCGACAATTTATGTTAAATCATCAAGTGACTAAAAGAAGCATGGGAAGCCCTGAGGCTAACCTATTATCCTATTAAAAAGGAAGATATAGAGAGACTAATGGCAGACGTAGGTTTTTCTAGCATCCAACCAATTTATTCAGCATTGAATACTCATGGTTGGATAATTAGAAAATAATAAATTAATAAATTAATAAGGATCCACCTGCCATAGTGGCTCCTTATTAATTTATTATCTTTACTGCTCTGATTGAACGAGAATTTTCACTTGATTCTTTTCTTTAATTAAACTTTCAAAACCTTCTTCAATAACATCATCTAATTTAATTTTCTTTGTAACTAATTTTTCAGCAGAGAAATATCCCTTTTGCATTAGAGATAAAACGGCAGGGAATACATCTCTATATCCAATAATTCCTTTCACCGTACGTTCTTGAATAACAATATCATTTGGTGAGATTTCTGCTCCTTTTTCCCAAATACTTACGATAATTGTTTCTCCACCAATACCTGTTGATTGAATAGATTGACGTAACACAGCTGGAACACCAGTTACTTCAAAGGAGACATCTACTCCACCCTGCGTTAATCTCTTAATCTCGCTAACTGTGTCATCTACTTTAGTAGGGTCCACAACGATAGCTCCTAATTCTGTTGCTTTTGCTTGTCTTTCTGGTGATAGTTCTACTGCATAAATATCCGTAGCTCCTGCTGCTTTCAGTGCCTCAATCACAAGTAGACCAATTGGCCCGCAACCAAATACAGCCACTTTATCTCCAGCTTTTACTTTACTAGAACGAACAGCATATAGAGCTACAGCAGAGGGCTCCACAAGTGCCCCTTGTTCATATGATAAATCATCTGGTAATTTAAAAAGTAACTCTTCATCAACAGTAACAAACTCACTAAGACCACCGCCTCCACCAGCGAGACCTAAGAAGCCCATATCAGGATCTAAATTATAAGCACCTTGATGCCCATGAGTAGCAAAAATTGGTTCCACTACTACACGATCTCCGACAGCATAATTTGTTACTCCTTCACCAACTTCTACTACTTCACCAGAAAACTCATGACCTAACGTAACAGGTGCTACTTCGTTTGTAAGTGGATGAGGAGTGTCAACTGGAATAAAAATAGGACCTCCTAAGTATTCATGCAAATCACTTCCACAAATACCACACCACTTTACCTTCATTTTGACTTGTCCTGGTTTTACAATAGGTTCGTCTATTTCTTCTATACGTATATCCTTCTGATTATGCCATCTTAGCGCTTTCATTATGAAACAACCCCTTTGTATTTTGGATAATTTTAGTATACAACGAAGGTTACTTATGGTAAATTTAGTTATTATTAACGATAGTTAAGTTTTAATTAACTAGAACGGATGATGACTAAATGAATATGGAACAACTAAAATATATAGTTGAAATTGCTAACACGGGGTCTTTAAAGGAAGCAGCAGAAAACTTGCACATCACGTTACCTGCGTTAAGTCAATCTATCAAAAACTTAGAAAAAGAGTTAAATATTCTTCTTTTCCATCGATCTAGAAGAGGAACAATTCCTACAGAGGAAGGCCAAAAATTAGTTGAAAAGGCAAATGGTGTTTTAGTAAAATTACAAGAATTTATAGATGAAGCAGAAGAATATACAGACACTATGAATGGGGAAATAAAAGTGGCCACATACCCTGGGCCAATGGAAATTCTCGTTCATTTAATTGCAGATATCAAAAGGGATTATCCTAATATTAAAGCTTCAATCTATGAAAATAGTACAGAGTATATAATTGGTAAAGTACTAGAAGGAGAAGTGGATGTGGGCTTTATTACTTATACAGAAAAAGAAGAAAAGATGTATCCGAATCTTTTTTTTAAGAAATTAATAGAAGGGCATATGGTTGCTGCTGTTAATAAAAATTCCACACTTGCTAAGTATTCTCTCATCACAGAAGAGCTATTAAAAAATCAACCAGTAGTGTTATATAATGATATTTACATAGAAGATTTCATTAAAGGCTTTACCACTAAGCCTTTCGAGATATTATTTACAACGAACAACGTAGATACCATACGTCATGCTCTAGAAAATAACACAGCCATCAATATAGGATTTGACTATGCATTTAAAACAGATGCAAGTCTTTCGCGTAGCGAGCAATTCATTGTTATTAATTTTGCTCCTCCACACTATAAAACATATTCATTCGGGTATATTTATAATGCTAACAATGGATTATCCAGAATCATTAGGGAGTTTTTAAAGCGTATTCAGACAAAAATTGGTTAGGTGAGTGCACTGTATTCTCGTCTTCTCAGAAAAAGGGTTTAAGTCTGTAGGTAAAAGAAAACCCTTTAACGAGAATGTATTTTCATGTAGTAAGGATCTAGTTATTCCATAACCTTATTCTTTCACTCCATCGGGATAATGCTTAGTATGATACTTATCTCCTAAATGCATAAAATCATCTACTGTTTTTCTCAATTCACTCATGATTGTAAATTTCACATCATTCATGGTTGTGTAAAATGCATGTTCCTCACATCCATCTGGCCTAATCCCAGCCATTGCATCAGATGCGACAACTTTTCGATGTTCATTTATTAAATTATCAAGTGCATCTAATACATGTTGTGTATATTTCGCCACATCCTTATGTTCTTTTCTTAATTGATCTTGAAGTTCTTTAATTTGTTTATCCATATTAAATCCTCTTTTCAAGTTAGGTATGTTACTTATATATTTAACAGGAATGAAAATACTTATTACGAAATATTTTTATAGAAAAAATAATTTAAAGTAATTACATATTATGGAAAAGTAGTAGTAAAGGAAACAAAAGTAAAGATAGGAGGGAAAACAAGGTTTAACAACCATGCTAAATGCTTTTATTGCAAGAAAGAGATAAAAGGAAATGAACTGATTTTTGTTAAAATAAGATATCCAGAAAGAAGAGGTTTTGCAGAAATAAAAGCATTTCTACAAGATGAAGGGCAAATTATATGTGAAGCATGTTTTTAGAAAAATCAGGAGGGGTTTGTTCATCTTATTGATTCCTTATTTTTAGTTATATTTATTTATATCGCTATATGATATATAGGTAAATCGAGTATTGCCTAGGAAATTTTGGTCAATATCTTAATTATTAGTAAAATAAGTGGGTTTGTATGGAAAAAAAACAAGAAAAGAATATATGCCTAAAGAGCGATAATAGCCTTCACTTCGTATTCAGTTATTTGTGTAGCTCTTCTTTTTATTTTTATTGTCTTTGATGTATTAGATATTCAATATGTTATCTCATTTGAAAATCCAATGAATTTAATAGTTTATTCCACTGTTGCTTCTACTGGTTTATTACTTTATGATGGTATTCTATCCTTCTATATTCCAGTTACTGATATAGACGAAACAAATAAGAGCTTTCAAAACTATCCTATTTTGCAAAGTTTTGTTTTCCTGTTTATTGGTGCTTTATTCGAGGAGATATTATTTAGAGGAATTATTCAAAGCTTATTATATCTCTATATGGATAATCAACTATTATCCATATTCATTACGACCATCCTATTTTTATCCCTACACATTCAGTACTTCAAAAAACCTATAATGTTATTGAATATTCTTATTCCAAGTTTAACATTTGGTTGGATTTTTGCAGAAACTAATAATATTTTAGTTCCTTTGATCGCCCATTTTATCATGAATTATGAGATAATCTTATTATTTAAATATAATTTATTGGAATTGAAGGAAAGGTAAGTCTTAGAATGTTAACAAACTATTAATAGTATTCATTATTGTCCTAAATATGTACATACGGAGGTGGGATTATGAGACCTTATCTAACAAAAGACATAAGTGTAGAAAGTTTTAAAGACTTTTATTGGTTAAAGGAAGAGTTACAGTGTTTTTGTAGAGAAAATGGAATAAGTACCTCTGGATCAAAATTAGAGATTTCTAATAGGATTGAAATATTTCTTCAGACAGGTGAGATAAAAAAAACGAGTAGAAAATCGAAAGCGAATAATAAGATGCAACTTCAATTAGATTTAAGTCTCGATACAGTCATCACAGAAAATCATCGTTGTAGTCAAAATGTAAGAGCCTTTTTTAAAACAGTTATTCCGAAATTCCACTTCTCTACCTATATCCAAGACTATTTTAAAAACAATGTAGGGAAAACATATCGTGATGTAGTAGATGCCTGGTTTGAGGAAGAAGTACGAAAAAAAGCCCCTTCATACAAGAAAACCATTGCTCCTCAATTCGAATATAATCAATTCGTTCAAGACTTTTTTGCTGACCCGAAAAACAAAGGGAAAAGTCGTGAAGAAGCAATTCAAGCTTGGAATGTAATTAAGAAGCTTCCTGGAAGTAACAAATATTCCTCCAATACTTAGTAAAGCAAATCTCACATTTGTCATGACCAGCATATTTTTGGGACAAGTAGAAAGTATAAGGAGCTTAACTTTATTAAGAATGGTAAACAAAAAGGAGAGGAGAATCTCCTCTCTATGGCAAGTATGGTAAAACGTTTAAATAATACTGCTATTTGACTTAATTAACTCTCCTCCAAACTCTATACATTCTTTACAGATAGATACACCTGGACCAACTGCTAAAACACCTACTTTAACCGTATTCTTTTGACAGAAAGAACAGGTTGAATGGTAATCTATACTATTTGCGTGAGAGGTTTTTTCTATCGCTTGAAACAGCTCATTTATTACTTTTAAATCAATTTGTTGAACCTCATTTTTTAATCTCATTACTACTGTAGTATAAGCAATGGCCATTCCTTCGTAAAAGCGCTGTTTATTAGCATTTTCCTTTGTTTGTGAAAGTTCCTCGCTTACATTACATAGTTGCTCTAATTCTTTTATCATATTTAATACTTCATTTTCATTCCATTCTTTTCCCATTTTCAAACCTCCTATTCAAAATATGCGGAAGAAAGTGCAAAAGATATTTTTATTTGGAAAAATAACCCTTAAATTCATAGTATGTTTTAAATCATAGAATTATATCTTGGGTGTCTATTTCTAAAGAGGAGTCTGGCAAAAGATATATATAGACTAATAAAGTGGAAACGAAGAAGTTAAAAAACAACGAAAGGATAAGAGAATCCAATTACTTGTACTACCTAGAAAACTCTTTTACCATTGGTGGAATCTCCACGAGCTCATTAATGCTAAAACTATCTTTAAAATGAAAATAATTCGAATTCTTCTTCCAAATGGTTCTCATTCCTACCTCCTGAGCAGCTTTTATATCATTAATGGGATGATCTCCAATATATACACATTCCGATGGAGTTACTTGAAGTTTATTCACTGCAGAATGAAAGATAGCAGGATCGGGTTTTTTAATTCCTTCCCATTCAGAAACTAGAATGGTATGAAAATAATCGCTTATTCCTAATGCCTCTATATTACTCATTTGAAACTGACCAAAACCATTTGTTATTATTCCTAATAGTAACCCTTGTGTTTTTAAGTTATCAAGAACTGATATAAGGTGATTATACGGAACTGCATAATCGTGAAAATTTTCTATATAATCTTGTAGAAAATCCTCTGATTGCAACTTCTCAATGGAAAATTCACTCACTAATTGTTTATAAACTTGATCTTTCCAGACATATCCATGATTATCTAAATGAATAAATCTATGTATGTATTGTTCTTTGGGGATATGATCAAGATAGTGACTAAAACGGTCATATTGGTTAGCTATAAATAGTTGTACAGATTCATCTCTATTCAGTAATGTTCCATCTAAATCAAAAAGTATTGCTTTAATCATTGCATCTCCCAACCTTTCTCTAATTATTTCTTTCATTTACGGAAAAATTCCTTCTTTATCTGTACTTATTTCTATTTTTTGTAAAAAGTAATATCGGTTGCTTTTTTTCTTAGAAGTTATGGATGATATGTACGGTAATGGATAGGGAAGATTGAGTTTTTCCTAAATGAAAAAGTGCTAAAAAAGACAGAAGCCCTTTAAAAATAGTAATATTATTCGTTCTTTAAAGAGCCAAGCTATATACTATTATTTAGTTTAGAATGCTTTTTTTAGGTAAATTCCTAGCGTGGTCCTCCACGAAATAAGAAAAACAAATGCAAGTAGAACAAAGCAGCTTATATATAAAACAATAGGAGATGCTTCCGTAATGACTGTGGTAATGGCAGGGAAATGTCTACCTAAAAATGATACAATAGGAGGACCTATAAAAGTTGAAGCAAGAAAGCTAAGTATGGCAATTATAAAAAAATAGCCTTGTTTAACGATATAAAATAATGGAAACATAATCGAAATATATATTAAAAATAACCCTATGCTAAATAATAAATCTTGAATAGTAAAAGCTTTATTGAAAACCGTCAGTACAATACAAGTGATGGATATGCCCAAAATCATATAAAAAAGTGCACCTAGGTAACGTGAAGCAATAATTTCCTTTCTTGTATAAGGTAAGGAGTTTAATAGGATATTTGTTTGTACCTTCTCATCATAAGCATAAGTATTTAAAGGGATGAAAATGCTTGCAACGGTAAAAATTAAGATAGGGTGTGATCCTGCTAGAATAAAAACTAAGAGATAAGGGATAAAGATTAATAATTGTTTCTTTTGTAGGATAACATCACGTCTGATTAAATTAAACACGCTGAACTCCTCCTTTCAAATAATACATAATATCTTCGAGAGAAGCATGTTCTATCAAAACGGATTCCCCGAATATATCTTTTACTGTTTTTGCTTGGTCAGTCAATCCTTCAAATCCAGTAGATGCCCGGTGAATGTGAAGAAAAGCTTTCTCCGTATCCCTATCAAGTAGTTCTGTTCTTCCTTTTACGAGCGCATAGTTTTCTGCAATTTCATGTATAGATTTTTGAAACACTAATTCTCCTCTTCTTATATAAGCAATATAATCTGCAATACGATCTAGGTCTGAGGTAATATGAGTAGAAAAGAAAATGGTTTTGTCTCCATCTACTAACAAATCCTGTAATAAGATTAAAAGCTCTCTTTTAAAAACAGGATCTAATCCAGCTGTAGGTTCATCCATAATGATTAATTCTGCATGATGAGATAGAGCTATGGCTAAGGAAGCTTTCATCTGCATTCCTTTAGAAAAAGTTTTAATTGGCTTATTTAATGGCAATTCAAATTGATCCATATACTCATAAAATAGTCGATCTTCCCAATTTTTATAGGCTGGTGCAACAATACGTTTGATATCCTTTAAGTGAAGACCTTCAAAGAATATATTTTCATCGAAAACAAATCCTAGTCGTTCTTTAATTGATTTTTCATGTGTTTTATAATCTAATCCAAAAACTTTTACTTCTCCTAAATCAGGTCGTAACAAATTCATCATTAATTTGATAGTGGTAGACTTACCTGCACCATTAGAACCAATAAATCCTGTAATATAACCTTTCTTTATTTGCAAATTCATATTATTAACAGAAAAATCCTTGAACTTCTTATTTACATTAATCATTTCAACCACATTTTCCATTTAGCTCACTCCTCATACAGAATATTTAGTAATTGCTGCAATTCCTCTAACGGAAGACCAATTTCTTTACTATTAAGAATGACTGCGCTAAGCTGCTCTTCAATAACTTTTAACTTTTTTTCTCTCATAATCTCGAGGTTTTGCTCTGCTACATACGAACCTTTTCCGACAATAGAATATATAAATCCTTCTTTTTCCAATTCGTCATAGGCTCGTTTAGTTGTAATCACACTTATTTGTAATTCTTTGGCAAGTTTGCGCATAGAAGGGATTGCTTCACCTTCCTTTAGTTCGCCAGTTAATATAGAAGCTTTTATCTGACTAGTTATTTGTTCATAAATTGGCTCTTTAGAATGGTTAGAAATAACGATTTGCATGCCAATCCCTCTTCTTTCTTTTTTTAGCATACATTTAGGTTGATTCTTTTTTGAAATATTGTATATATACTATAATAACAATATATACAAAAAAGGATATATTTGCAATTGTTTATTTAGAAAAATCTATATTTTTTCAAATAATAAGCATCTTTAAAAAGTTTGCACTATTTGATTAACTGGTGAAAATTAGCTATACTTCTGAAATGAAATGTAATTTACTGGATTAATAGTTTAGAAAGGCAATGTTTAAAATGAATGTGGATAAGTTAGAGGAAAAAATGGACTTGATAAAGAGGGTAAGTAGGAGAGGAGATTTTAAAGGATAATTTAATTAATGGCAATATAGTTAAGTGAGTCAATAAATTTCTTTGTATGTAGGGGGAAGTAATGAATGATAAATCAAAAGAAATCTTATTATGCAGTCATTTTTTCTTCACAAAGAACAGATGGAGATAATGGATATGGAAAAATGGCAAAAACAATGGAAGAGTTAGCTTCCAAACAAAAAGGGTTTCTTGGAATTGAAAGTGCTAGAGATAGTGAACTTGGAATAACTGTGTCCTATTGGGAGACATTAGAGGATATAACTAGTTGGAAAGAACACGCTGCACATAAAACAGCTCAGGATAAAGGTAAAAGAGAATGGTATAAAAATTATAAAGTTCGAATTTGCAAAGTGGAGAGGGAGTATACTATTGACAGTTAATAAGTAGTAGGAAGAATATATACCTTATTTTTCTAGGAGGGAAAAATGAAACTAGAAGATTTTCTTCCAGCCATACAGAAACTTCCGTACAACCATTTCTTGGAGAAGACAGACTTACTAATCGGTGATTTTCTGATGGAAACGGGTGTAATCTTTCTATGTATTATGCGCCTCATAATGAATATAACAATACAGATGCAAAAGTTATTATTGTTGGAATTACACCAGGCTGGACACAAATGCGACACTCCTTTGAAAGTTTATTATTAATGAAGACCAAATATCCTTACATCAGACGCTGCAAAAGGTTAAAGAAGCTGCCAATTTTGCTGGAAAGATGCGTAAAAACCTTATTACGATGTTAAATGAATGTTCTCTTTCAAAAGCATTAGGATTAACAGATTGTTCTTTTCTTTTTTCAGATAGTAGACAGTTGCTTCATACAACATCATTAATAAAATATCCAGTTTTTTATAAAGTAAAAAATTACACTGGTCATCAACCACCTATTCAAAAAAGCAATCTTCTATGCCAATATGCTTATCGTGTTTTTCCACAAGAACTTAGTATGATTCCAAGAAATGCTTTAATCATTCCGCTTGGCAGTATGGTAGAGGAAACCCTGAAAACATTGAATCAAAATAGTGCTATACATCAAACATTTCTCACCGGCTTTCCTCATTCCTCAGGTGCGAATGGACATAGAATCAGACAATTTCAAGAACAGAAAGAACAATTAAGAAAACAAATAGAGAACTGGGCTTGGGAGAGTAAAAGAAAGTAGGAGTCTACTTTCTTTTACTTTTTATAGCTTTTTTAAATATACATAGCTTACTTTAGAATATTCCATCTTTTCTTCATAGAAACGGTGAGCGTCTATTCTTTGAAGTCCAGATGATAATGATATTGTAGAGTAGTCATTCTTAATTGCCCATTCTTGAACATATTTTAGAATGGTTGCTCCAAATCCATTTGATCGATCAAGACTACTTGTTACTAAATCACATATCCAAATAAATCTTCCATTATATAAAGTAATCATTGGCATAAACCCACATAAAGCAACAATACTTCCATCAACATATAAGGCTACCAATTGATATTTCTCCTTGATTGTTGCTTCTTCGACTAATTCTAAATACGCTTGTAGATCTAAAGAAGTTCTTAGTTGTTTCATGATTGGATAAGCTTCTATCCATTTTTCTTTTGTTGTTAAAAAACTAAAGTGTGTTGCTTGCTTCTTCATTCTTTTTCCTCCTATCCTTTTTACCAATTAAATCATATTCTGGTATAAATATAAGGATCAGTTTTGATAAAATGGAAGGTATCAGATGGTGGGGAGAGAAGTAGATGAATGAATTGACACCAATTTTACAAAAAGAAGTAAAGGAACCATTATATATACAGTTAACAAACTATTTAAAGCAAGAGATTATAAATGGAAAATTACCTTTAAATGAAAAATTACCTTCTAAACGAAAATTTGCTCTCCATCTTCAGGTGAGTTTTAATACTGTTCAAGCAGCATATGATCAGCTTGTTGCAGAAGGCTTCATAGAAAGTGCTCCAAGAAAAGGATACTTTGTATCTCTTCATTTAGAAGAAAATATTATTAAGCAGGTAGCGGATGAACAATTGGCACAAATTCAAGATTCAGATCCACCAATATGTATCGATTTTAGCTCTGGTAGAGTAGATAGTGACCAATTTCCTTTAAATGCATGGAGGAAGTTATCTATTCAATCTATTATGGAGAGCCAGAAAGATTGGTTTCATAATGGAGAACCTCAAGGTGATGTTTCATTAAGAAAAGAAATTGCTACATATCTCTATTCTTCTAGAGGAGTGAATTGCAATGCTAATTCAATCGTCATAGGTGCAGGTACGCAAGTATTAATGGCATTAATTGGTCAATTAATGGGGAGAGATAAGCGATATGCGTTTGAGAACCCAGGTTTTCACCGTACGAGAAGAGTGATAGAAGATTTAGGTGCTGATACTATCCCAATATCACTTGATGAACATGGCGTTCGTGTGGAGGAATTATATAAAAGTAAGGCAGATGTTCTATATGTTACACCTTCTCATCAATTTCCTTTTGGAATGATTATGCCTATTAATAGACGAATGGAATTGTTAGAATGGGCAGGAGAAAATAATAGTTATATTATAGAAGATGATTATGATGGAGAATTTAGATACAAGGGAAAGCCTATACCTGCGTTATTTAGTTGGAATAACAGTGATCGCGTAATCTATTTGGGCACATTTTCGAAGTCGCTCATTCCTTCGGTGAGAATTAGCTATATGGTGTTACCGAATAACTTGGTTTCAATCTATAAAAAATATTTCACTATTTATAAACAAACTGTGTCTCGTCAACAGCAAGATACCTTAGCTCGTTTTATGAAAGAAGGCTACTATAACAGTCACTTAAATAAAATGAGGACACTATATCGTAAGAAACGTCATACACTTCTTCAAGCAATAGTGAGCTATTTTGGTGAAAAAGTAGAAGTAATTGGAGAGAATTCAGGTTTACATATTGTCTTAGAAATAAAAACGAATAAAAAGGAGGAAGAATTAATAATAGAATCAGAGTGTGTTGGCGTAAAAGTGTATCCTCTTTCTATCTATTATTTCCATGGAGAAAAAAGTCTTTTTCCACAGGTTCTTTTAGGATATGGAGGATTATCCGTTCATGAGATTGAAGGGGGAATTAAGCTTTTACATAAGGCGTGGTTTCCATCATGTTAGAACAATGAAGAAAGGTGTTACCAAGTAGCAAAATTCGTTGGTAACCTCCATTTTACTTACAGAAATTTATCATGAGTGGGTTGAAGGAAAATTCTCTTTGGAACCTACAACGGAAAAGTGCTCTAGATTATTGGTACCATCTAGTAATTCTTGTTGTACGTCCTTATTAACAATGTTTAATTCAATAAAAGTTTAATATGAATCTTTTGGTTTAACACTATCTTTTACTACTTATGATCGCCTCCTTGTATATCTTTAAGTTACATTTCGAGGTAAAATAGAAATGTTATTTAAATATTCTGAATGAAAAATGGAGGGACTAATACATGAAGCAAGCATTAGTGATAATTGATATTCAAGAAGCTTTTTTTCTAGAGGAAGAGTATCATTTGTATGAATATGAGAAAGTTGTTGCTACCATCAACAATGCAATAAATCGTGCTAGAGAGAATGAAGTTCCCATTATATTTATTCAACATACTGAAGAAGCACCGTCTGAATTTGCGAGGGGAACAGCTACTTGGGAACTGCATCAAGGTTTACACAAGGAAGGTTCGGATATTGTTATAGAAAAAATTACGTGGGATGCATTCTATCAAACAGCATTTGATGAAACATTGAAGAAGCTTGGTGTGGAGCAATTAGTCTTTTTAGGAGCACAAACAGAATTTTGTTTAGATACAACGATGCGAAATGCTTATAGTAGAGGATATCAACAAAATTTACTAGTGAAAGATGGACATAGTACTTTAGACAGCAATGTGTTAACAGCAAAAGATATTATTCGTCATCATGAATCTGTTTGGAATAATCGATTTGTAAAGATAGTGGAAGTGGAGGGAATTTAATAATTAATAACTAGATTATAGATGATCTGGTTGTTTTACATGGCATAATAGTAGTCTAATTTAATCTATGAAATGGGAAGGTAATAGAACCCTTTATTTGATTTTTAGTATTTTTGTAAATTTATTTGATGTTAAATGAACGACAGAAGAGAGTGAAACTAGAAAAAAAGTCGTTCATAACTAATATGAACGACTTAAAAACAATTAATAGAATACTAGTCTTGTATAAATAAAGAGTAATCTTAATAGTTATTAACGGTGATTTGTATATTTATTTACTTTTGATACATCTTGAATAAAGGCAATTTCTTCTGTAGTTAGAGGGGCACTATTAACTGCTTTTACGTTTTCGCGCAATTGTTCCACTGAGCTTGCTCCAGCAATGATATTTGTCACTGCAAGCTGAGATAAATTATATTGAATAGCTGCTTCCGTTAAAGTTCGAGTATCCTTAAACTTCTCTTCTAAATTATTAAGAACGGTGTGAAGTTCCTCTGATGAGTAATCTAAGTAACCCTTCTCCGATAATTTTTTTGCATATTGGGGACTTAGTAAGCCTTTTGCAACTGGTCCTCTCGTCACGGCACTTATCCCGTAATCATCTAATAAAGGCAAGATAAGCTCTTCTGGACGTCTATCTAAAATACTGTATTGAACCATCACAGATACGATTGAAGACCGTTCCACGTATTCACGAATAACATTAGGGCGAATAGAGGAAATCCCATAGTAACGGATAATTCCTTCCTTCTTAAGCTCTTCAAAAGCATCAATTGTATCATCAATAGGATCTTCCAATGTGCCTCCATGAAGTTGATAAAGATCAATATAATCTGTGTCTAAGCGCTTGAGACTTGTTTTAACTTGTTCTTTAATATAGGATTTGCTTGCATCCCAACTCCAGCCTTGTTCGCCATCTTTCCATTTGTTTCCCACCTTCGTTGCAATAACAACATCTTCGCGATTATGCTTAAAAAAGCGGCCGATTAGTTTTTCATTTTGTCCTTGGTCATAAAGATCAGCTGTATCAAAATAATTAATTCCTTCTTCCAAGGCTGCTTCTAAAATAGAAAATGCATGTTTTTCATCCGTTCCAATACTCATGCAGCCTAGTCCATACTTGGAAACCTGTAAGTCAGAAAGACCTAAAGTTGTTTTTTGCAAAATAGGACACCTCACTAATTAAGATAGTTCTATTTTACGAGAAATTAGAAGAATTCACAAAGATTGTTTCTCATTTTTACTACCCTTATTTTGAGTTTCTATCCAATCTTTCACAAAAATATAATTTTTTCGATATTTTTTAAGCATATAGCGAATTTCCCAGGCTTTCCCTGTTAATACAATTCCGTTAGAACGAACATATGCTTTCATGAATTGACCCCATTCCTTTCCATTAAGCTAAAAAGAAGTATAATGATGTATATGAGGTTGGGAATGAAATGTAGAACAGGAGTGAAGTAAATGAATAATTTAGAAGAAAAAACATTGAAAACAGAGCCTATTTATAATGGTAGAATCATTTCTTTACAAGTAGATGAAGTAGAGTTGCCAAATGGAAAAACCTCTAAAAGGGAAATTGTAAAGCATCCTGGAGCAGTTGCAGTTATAGCAGTTACAGCAGAGAATAAAATGGTCATGGTAGAGCAATATCGCAAGGCGCTAGAGAAAACTATTATAGAAATACCTGCTGGAAAATTGGAAAAAGGAGAAGAGCCTGCTATCTGTGCTAAAAGAGAGCTAGAAGAAGAAACAGGTTATGATTGTGAATCTATAGAGCTTTTAACATCATTTTATACCTCACCAGGTTTCGCAGATGAAATTGTTCATATATATATAGCGCATGGTTTAACAAAAAAAGAGAATGCAGCAGAGCTAGATGAGGATGAATTTGTAAACTTAAAGGAAATAACATTAGAGGAAGCACAAGAGCTTATTCTTGAACAACGAATTTTTGATGCAAAAACAATGTTTGCCGTACAATACTTACAAATTGCATCATTAACCAAATAAAATGAATCATTATTTCGCAGACTTACATATACACATAGGTAGAACGATAAGTGGGAAACCAGTAAAGATTACGGCTTCTAAATCCCTTACTTTAACAGCAATTATTGAATTTGCCAGCAAACAAAAAGGATTAGACATCATTGGGATCATTGATTGTCAATCCCCAGAAGTTCTAAAGGAAATGGAAGACTTAATCCATGAAGGAAGAATGGTAGAAATGTCAAATGGAGGAATGCGTATGAATGACATAACCATCCTCCTTGGTTCAGAATTAGAGATTTATGATGAAACTTGTAAAGGCCCTATTCACGTTCTTTGTTATATGCCAACTCTTGAGGCAATGAATCATTTTTCTATATGGTTAAGCGACTTTATGAAAAACATAACACTTAGCTCTCAAAGAATTTATGTAAGTGGAAGAGAGCTGCAAGAAAAGGTAGTAGAGCTACATGGAATCTTTATTCCTGCTCACGTATTCACACCATTTAAGAGTTTATATGGAAGTGGTGTTAGAGAATCCTTAACAGAAGTATTTGACTATCATAAGATAGATGGTATAGAGCTTGGTTTAAGTGCAAATACCCAAATGGCTGATCAAATAAAGGAATTACATGCTTTTACATTCTTAACAAATTCTGATGCGCATTCATTAGAAAAAATAGCAAGAGAATATCAAGTGATGAAGCTAGAAGAAGCTAGTTTTTTAGAATGGAAAAAAGCTCTTCATCAGGAAGAAGGGAGAGCAATCGTTGCTAATTATGGTCTGGATCCGAAACTTGGGAAATATCATGAAACGGTATGCTTAGCTTGTTATGCTCCACATTCAACCTTATTAAATAATTGTGTGAATTGTGGAAGTAAAAAGTGGGTGAAAGGTGTAGCTGCTAGAATTCTTGAATTAAAAGATAACGAAGATTCACCTATTAGACCACCATATATTCATCAAATTCCTTTAGAATATATTCCTGGATTAGGCAAGAAAACATTAGAGAAATTACTTCTCTATTTTTCCACTGAAATGCAGATTATTCATGAAGCTCCCTATTCCTTACTAATAGATATTGTTCCTAAAAAAGTGGTAGAGTATATTATGGCCGCTAGAACTGGAGAGATTGTGCTTCAAACCGGTGGTGGAGGGAAGTATGGAAGAGTAGAAGGAGAAAGAAAAGAATAGAAATAAGAAACCATAAAAACCCATTAAATCTCAATGGGTTTTTATATGGTTTCTAATATTAAAAATGTAAATGTAATATATTTTCAACAACTCTATGAAGAGAAATGATTGTCAATACTGTGAATAATTAGTACGATAGTCTTACAAATAAATAATGGAAGCAATGAAGATTCATTTAAATTATGGGCGCTTTTAATGAATGTGAGCTAGTAGCGCAACCGACCATATACTACAAGAGAGAACCGTCTTCTTTTGTATGTTTATTTGTACTGTCTTGACCATTTGACGTAGGGAGAGTATAAATGATATGTACAATAATTACGAGATTAAGAATAACCAAGTATTTAATGAAAATGCAGTGATTAACTCATTAGAAAAAGCACTAGCTATTATTGAATTTGACATAAATGGTAAAGTGCTCTGGGCAAATGAGAATTTTGCCAAGACGTTAGAATATGATGTAAAGGAGATGCCCAAACTACTTCACAGACAGTTTTGTACAAAAGAGTTTGTGACAAGTAAAGAGTATCAACAACTCTGGGAGAATTTAAGAGCAGGGGTAATTTATCAAGATAAAATCGAGCGAGTAACAAAGTACTGTCAGAATAAATGGTTAGAAGCAACTTATTGCCCCGTCATGGATACGTATGGAAAAGTAATAGGCGTTATTAAAATTGCAACAGACATAACAGAAAGAGAAAATAATGCTTCTATTATTGCTTCTAGAATGTTAGAAATGGCAGAGAGTTTAAGTGAAAAAGCATTAATGGGTATCGAACGAAGTCATGAAGCGAAACAAGCAAACGCTGATTTAGTGAAAGAATCGAATGAAAATCTTGAATTCATGATATCACTTAAAACACAGGCAGAATCCATTGGAAGTATTGTAAAAACTATTCGAGACATAGCTACACAAACTAACTTACTTGCGTTAAATGCTGGAATAGAGGCAGCGAGAGCAGGAGAGCATGGAAGAGGATTCGATATAGTTGCAAAGGAAGTACGCAAGCTGGCAACTAAAGTACAAGAGTCGGTACAAGAAGCGAATGACCATATAGTAGGAATAACGGAAGAAATCAATAGAATAAGCGAAGTAACGACTAATTCACAAGATAGTATCCTAAAAAACCAGGCTCTTAATGAAAATGCAGTTTTAGCCTTTGAGGAATTTGGAGAAGCTGCCAATCAATTAGATAAACAAGCTAAAACACTAAAGAAGATATTTTAATGTGTAAGTACTATTTCTCTATTAGGCTTTCTTATAGAGAAATAGTATTTTTATTATGTTAAAGAATATATACACATATCTCGTAGAGTCTCTCCATCAGCACTTAAGCTCTCATTCTTTAAAACTCCATCTAAAGTAAAACCTAATTTTACAGGAATGGCTCTACTTTTCTTGTTCCTCGTATCTACTCTTATTTCAATGCGATTTGCTTTAAGAGAGTCTTTAGCTAATTTAATTAAAGCAATCGTACTTTCTGTTATATATCCCTGATTCGTATGTAAACTATCACACCAATAACCAATTTCAAACACACGAACTTTCCAATCAATAGAATGTAATCCAGTGGAACCAATAAATTCGTCTGTTTCTTTTAAGTAAATATGAAGTCTAAGATCTTGTCTAAGAATATACTTTGCGTAAGATTCTCTAACTCCCTCTTCCACCTCTTCCACTGTTTGCACTTTATTTGCAAATGCCATCCATGGCTTTAGATCCTCTAGGGAACGTTTAATACTTTTGTGAACATCTATTCCATCTCCAGGCATACAAGGGCGGATTACTAAACGTTCTGTTTCTATAAATTCTGGTAAATCTATTAATATTGGTTTCACATGTCTCCCTCCTAAGATTCTATTATCTAAATCTATCATATATTTTTCTATTCTTCACCTAGTAAATGAAGAAATTGGAAAAAGTTGTTTTTCATAGATTTACTAGTCATATGCTCAATTTTTAAAGCATATGATGAAATAACAGAAATGCTAGGGGGATAGGCAATGAAAAAGAAAAAGTACCAAAATGCAATCACACAGCATATACGAGAGCATTCCTCTATTTATATGTTTATCATTGTGTTATTCTTTATGGGAGTTATCTTTGGGGCAATTGTGGTAAATAGTATATCCTTATCACAGAAAGAAGATTTGTATTATTATTTATCCCAATTTTTTGGACAGGTTACAAATGGGCAAGTGGCTGAAAGTAAGGATTTATTTTTTCAAAGTTTGTCCCATAATAGCAAATATATTGGGTTCATATGGTTACTTGGCATCTCTATTATTGGATTACCGATTATTCTCATTCTATTATTTATTAAAGGAATGGTAGTAGGCTTCACTGTTGGATTTCTTGTTAATCAGATGGGATGGCATGGTTTCTTATTATCATTTGTGTCCATATTGCCACAAAACTTAATTGTTATTCCAATTTTTATTATTTCTGCTACAATATCAGTAGCATTTTCATTTAAAATGATTCGTCAGCAATTTATGAAGAAGAAAGGAGAGTCGATCCTTCCTCTTTTTGGAAGATACACGCTTTTACTATTCTTTGCTTTCATCATAATTGCTGTTGCAGCTGGAATCGAAGCCTATATTTCCCCTTTCTTAATGAAAACCGTATTGAATATGGTTGAATCTTTTATAACTATAGTATTTATTTAAGAATCGATATTTTATGATAATTATTATAAATTTCTATTTGTAATAATTTTTATTAGGATTCTTTTCCTACTTCTGCTATAATGATATGGACAGTGGCTAGGGAGGGACTTTCGGAATGGAAAGTAGAATAGATAGAATCAAAAAACTGTTGCATTCTTCGAGCTATAAATTAACTCCCCAAAGGGAAGCGACAGTAAGAGTACTATTAGAAAATGAAGAAGATCATCTAAGTGCAGAAGACGTGTATTTACTCGTAAAAGAGAAATCTCCTGAAATTGGATTGGCAACCGTTTATCGCACATTAGAATTACTTACAGAATTAAAAATAGTCGATAAAATAAACTTTGGTGACGGTGTTTCTAGGTATGACCTGAGACAGGAAGGTGCTGCACACTTTCATCACCATTTGGTATGTATTGAATGTGGTGCAGTGGATGAGATTCAAGAAGATCTCTTAGGAGATGTGGAAAAAATCGTAGAACGAGATTGGAATTTTAAAATAAAAGATCATCGCCTTACATTTCATGGGATTTGTCATCGTTGTACAGGAAAAAACGAACAAACACATAATCAAGATTAAACCTTTTCAGAAAAAGAGAAGGTTTTTTTGTGTTTAAAAACTGTATTCGTTCTTTGTTTCTATTATAATAATATTAAGCCCTATTAGGTATAATATTTGTCCAAACTGGCATAGCTTGTATTAATGAGGGTTTGGAGGGATAGGAATGACTAGATGGGCTAAAGCAGTTTTTCAAACATTTAAGGTTTTTTTACTATTTACAGCTTGTACCATCCTTTTTTACTACGCCATTGTATGGTTTAATCAAGAATATCAGCAAATGCATCGATATGATAAACCATCTGGTGCTGCTGTAAAGGTGAATGGAAATACAAATGATGAAGCAGAAAATTTCAGTTGGAGGGACAGAATATTCCTGTTTTATCTAAATGGGGAGTAAGCGATGGAAGATCAATTAAAGGATTTTATTCATTATTTATTAGTAGAAAAAGGTCTTGCAAAAAACACATTAGTGTCCTATGAAAGAGACTTAAAGAGTTATGGGCAATATATAAAAAATGTAGAAAATTGTGATTTAAAAAATATACAACGCGCTCATATCATTCGCTTTTTAGCTTTTCTAAAAGATCAAGGAAAATCATCTAAAACAATTGCAAGACATATTGCATCTATAAGGGCGTTTCACCAATTTCTTTTTAGAGATAGAATACTAGAAGAAGATCCTACTGTACATATTGAATCACCTCAAGCAAGTAGGTCTCTACCAAAAGTTCTTTCTAAGGAAGAAGTAGAGGCACTTCTAGATTTTCCTCATAAAAAGGATTACTTTGGTTTAAGAGATAAAGCGATGCTTGAAATGTTGTATGCAACTGGAATTCGTGTAAGTGAATTAATAAATTTAGATATGGACCATGTGCATCTCACAATGGGATTTATTCGATGTATAGGAAAAGGCAATAAAGAGAGAATTATTCCTATTGGAGGAGCTGCAACAAAAGCGTTAGAGGCTTACTTAATGGAGGGTAGACCTGTTTTTTTAAAGCAAAAAAAGCTAGGAGAGGAATCTCTTTTTCTCAATCATCATGGTCGAAGACTTTCGAGACAGGGTTTTTGGAAGATATTAAAGAGATTAGGGAGAGAAGCACGAATTGAAAAGGAAATTACTCCTCACACTTTAAGACATTCTTTTGCTACACACCTACTTGAAAATGGTGCCGACTTAAGAGCCGTACAAGAAATGCTAGGGCATGCAGACATTTCTACAACGCAAATTTATACACATGTTACAAAAACTAGATTAAAAGATGTATATAGTCAGTACCATCCAAGAGCATGATAGGAACACTGTTTTTTAATAGACAGTGTTTTTTTATATAGAAAAAATATATACTGAACCCGTAGACCTTATATAAGGGTTTAACTTAGATTAGATATATACATATAAAAAATCGTTAGTGAAAATACAAGGGTAAATAAAAGCGCTAGAGAAAAAATAAGGCAAGCCTTTTTCCATATAATAGATTATGTATTAAAATAACTAGAAATATTCTATAATATTGGGGTTAAAAGATGTCAGACTTCTGACAATATGCTATAATTTTTAAGGTTAATTATACATATTCAAGGGAAAAATAGATTGAAAAGAATAAAAGGAGGTATCATTATGTCTACATATCAATTCAATAGAATTTTTTTAGTAGTGATGGACTCAGTAGGTATTGGGGAAGCGCCAGATGCTGAAAAGTTTAATGATAAAGGGGCCCATACATTAGGTCATATCGCAGAAAAAATGAATGGCCTTCATATGCCAAATATGGGGAAGCTAGGTTTAAGTAATATTGAGAAAATTGATGGTGTGGAGTTGGCTGAAAAACCACTTGCGTACTATACAAAAATGCAAGAAGCATCTAATGGAAAAGATACGATGACTGGTCATTGGGAGATTATGGGGCTTAATATTGAGACTCCCTTCCGTGTTTTTCCAGATGGTTTTCCTGCTGAGTTGTTAAATGAAATAGAAGAAAAATTCGGACGAAAAATTATTGGGAATAAACCAGCAAGTGGCACTGAAATTCTAGATGAATTAGGGAAAGAACATATCGAGACTGGTGCATTAATTGTTTATACATCTGCTGATTCTGTGCTACAAATCGCAGCACATGAAGAAATTGTTCCTCTAGAAGAACTTTATAAAATATGTGAATTTGCTCGTGAATTAACGCTAGATGAGAAATACATGGTTGGTAGAATTATTGCAAGACCTTTTCTAGGGGAGCCAGACAACTTTAAACGTACAGCGAACCGCCATGATTATGCTTTAAAGCCTTTTGATCGTACAGTAATGAATGAGCTGAAAGATCATCATTTAGATAGTATTGCAATCGGAAAGATTTCAGATATTTATGATGGTGAAGGAGTTACACAATCATTAAGAACCGTATCAAACATGGATGGTATGGACAAGTTGATAGAGACATTACACATGGACTTTACGGGCTTAAGCTTTTTAAATTTAGTAGATTTTGATGCATTATATGGCCACAGGAGAGATCCTATTGGCTATGGTGAAGCTCTAGAAGAATATGATGCAAGATTAACGGAAGTTCTAGAATTAATGAAGAACGATGATTTATTAATCATTACTGCAGATCATGGAAATGATCCTGTTCATCATGGCACAGATCATACTAGAGAGTTTGTACCACTTTTAGCTTATAGTAAGAAATTAAAAGAAGCGAAGGAATTGCCACTGCGTCAAACTTTTGCAGATATTGGTGCAACGGTTGCTGAAAACTTCCATGTTCCTATGCCAAAACATGGTCATAGTTTTTTAAAAGACTTAAAATAAGGGGATTATATAAATGAACTATTCAATGATCAAACAATCAGCAGACTTTTTGAAAAGCAAATATGAAAAAACACCCAAAATAGGTCTAATCTTAGGATCTGGATTAGGAGTTCTAGCGGAAGAAATACAAAATCCTACAAAAGTACCTTATGAAGAAATCCCTGAGTTTCCTGTATCAACTGTAGAGGGACATGCAGGACAGTTAGTTTTTGGTACAATTAATGATGTGGAAGTTGTAGCAATGCAAGGACGTTTCCATTTCTATGAAGGATATTCCTTTGATAAAGTAACATTTCCAGTTCGTGTAATGAAAGAACTAGGCGTAGAAACATTGATAGTTACAAATGCAGCAGGCGGGGTTAATGAAAGCTTCGAACCTGGTGATCTAATGCTTATTTCGGATCATATTAATAATATGGGAACGAATCCTTTAATTGGACCGAATGATAATACTCTTGGTGTGCGTTTCCCAGATATGTCAGAAGCATATAGCAAACAACTTCGTGAAACTGCTCGTGAGATTGCTGCGAAAATTAATTTATCTATTCAAGAAGGTGTATATGTAGGTAATACAGGTCCTTCCTATGAAACACCTGCAGAAGTGAGAATGCTTCGTGTATTAGGTGGAGATGCAGTTGGAATGTCTACCGTTCCAGAAGTAATTGTGGCTCGTCATGCGGGCCTACAAGTTCTAGGCATTTCTTGCATATCTAACATGGCAGCAGGAATCTTAGATCAACCGTTAAACCATGAAGAAGTTATAGAAACTACTGAGAAAGTAAAAGCTAACTTCCTTCTTTATGTAAAAGAATTAATTAGTGAAATTGGTGCTTAATCTTCATCTGACATTGTATACTATATGTCTCTTTTTACAGGGACATATAGCTAAATAAAGGAGACTTTACATATGGCATTAAGAATGGTCGATTTAATTGAGAAGAAAAGAGATGGCAAAGAATTAACAAAAGAAGAAATTTCATTTATTATTGATGGCTATACAGATGGAAGTATTCCTGATTATCAAATGAGTGCATTTAGCATGGCTGTTTTTTTCCAAGATATGACGGAAAATGAGCGTGCAGATCTTACAATGGCAATGGTTCACTCAGGTGATGTAATAGATTTATCTGCTATAGAAGGAATAAAAGTAGATAAACATTCAACTGGTGGTGTTGGTGATACAACTACTTTAGTATTAGGTCCTCTTGTAGCAACTCTAGGTGTTCCCGTGGCCAAAATGAGTGGTAGAGGTTTAGGGCATACTGGGGGAACAATTGACAAATTAGAGTCAGTAAAAGGTTTTCATGTGGAAATAGAGAATGAAGAATTTATTGATTTAGTGAATAAAAATAAGCTTGCTGTTATTGGACAAAGTGGCAATTTAACACCAGCGGATAAAAAGCTTTATGCTTTAAGAGATGTAACCGCAACCGTTAATAGTATCCCATTAATTGCAAGTAGTATTATGAGTAAAAAAATCGCGGCTGGTGCTGATGCTATATGCTTAGATGTTAAAACAGGGTCTGGTGCATTTATGAAAACACTAGAAGATTCAAGAGAGCTTGCAGTAGCAATGGTTCAAATTGGTAATAATGTAGGAAGAAAGACAATGGCAGTCATATCTGATATGAGTCAACCTCTTGGCTTTGCCATTGGAAACGCTCTTGAGGTAAAAGAAGCGATTGATACATTGAATGGTAAAGGACCTGAAGACTTAACAGAATTATGCTTAATTTTAGGAAGTCATATGGTTTACTTAGCTGGTAAAGCAGATTCTACTGAAGAAGCTAGATTAATGTTGCAAGAAGTGATAGATAACGGGAAAGCATTAGAAACTTTTAAATTATTCTTAAGCTCACAAGGTGGAGATGCTACTGTTGTTGATAATCCCGAGCTATTACCAAGTGCTAAATATGTAATAGAACTTCCTGCTAAACAATCAGGTTATATTTCTGAAATAACAGCAGATTCTATTGGTACAGCTGCCATGATTTTAGGGGCAGGTAGAGCTACTAAAGATTCTGAGATTGATCTGGCAGTTGGGTTAGTTTTACGTAAAAAAATTGGGGATCAAGTGAATGAAGGAGATTCATTAGTTACTATTTATAGTAATAATGAAGACGTAGAAGAGGTTAAGAATTCTTTATATGAACATATTCAAATTTCTTCTGAAGAAGTAAAAGCTCCGACTTTGATTTATGAAGTGATTACAGGGTAATGTAAGAGGCCGTGAAAGGAAAATCTTTCACGGTTACTAAATGCATGCTAATTAGATAAACGTCTAATTTGTTGGAAAAAATAGGATACATGTTTTAAAATGTTAACTTCAGAGACTAATTAGAAAGTTTTTATTAGTCTCTGAAGAAAGAATCAAATGTGCCTAAAATTTAATATAAGAATATCATTATTGCTTTGTTAGTATTACAGGCCCATTAGCAGTAATTGCCAAGGTATGTTCATACTGAGCAGACAAGCTTCCATCGACTGTTCGAGCAGTCCATCCATCAAGATCTACTTTAGCGTGATACATCCCGATATTTAACATAGGCTCGATGGTAATAACCATGCCTTCTTTTAATTCCGTTCCTACATGTGGTGGACCATAGTGAGGAATTTGTGGAAGCTCATGCATTTCTCTACCAATCGCATGCCCAACAAAATCTCGAACCACCGAAAAACCCTTTGCTTCTGCAAATTTCTGAATAGCATTGGCAATATCTCCAACACGGTTTCCCACAACAGCCTGCTCAATCCCTTTATACAAGGATTCTTCGGTTGTTTTTAATAGAAGTTCTGCATCACTACTTATTGTTCCAATAGCATAAGACCATGCTGAATCTGCTAACCATCCATCTAAATTCACAACCATATCAATTGTAACAATGTCTCCATCTTTTAATGCTTCTTTTGAGGGAAATCCATGACAAATGACATCATTAACAGAAGCACATGTTGCATAGGGATAACCATGGTATCCTTTTTGCTCTGGTATTGCGCCTCTTTGTACAATGAAATTTTCAGCAAATATATTTATTTCTTCTGTCGTAATACCTGGCTTGATGAACTTAGCAATCTCTTTATGACAATCAGCAAGTATTTCCCCAGCTTTTTTCATTTTTTCTATTTGTTCTGGTGTTTTTAAATAAATCAAACCATGTTCCTCCCCTTTTATCAGTAAATAATTATATACCACTTGAAAGACTAGTGCTAATCCCTTTTATGTACACTCTTAAAAATATGTTCTCCACAGCTATCATACCCTAGATAGAAAGTTTCACCTCTTATTAAATCATTCATGTATAAATATTTTTGCAAACTGTATAAACTTAGCTTTTTTGGAAAAAATGGAGCCTATATAGAATGGAGGGTCAATAGATGAAACGCATCGTATCAATGTTAATCATAACTTGTTTTTTTACATCCATTTTGGCACCAGGAGCATTAGCCAATGAAACAAAGAAAGAGCTGGTAGACAACGTTAGTTCTGCTATTTTAATTGATCGTGACACAGGAACGGTTATGTATGAGAAAAATAGTGATGAACAACTTCCCCCAGCTAGTATGACGAAAGTAATGACGATGCTTCTGATCATGGAAGCAATTGATCAAGGTAAGTTAAAATGGGATGAAAAAATTCGAACGAGTGAACATGCTGCTTCCATGGGAGGATCACAAATTTTCCTAGAGGCTGGAGAAGAAATGACAACAGAGGAAATGTTAAAAGGAATAGCCATAGGGTCAGGCAATGATGCAGCAGTAGCAGTTGCAGAAAGACTTGCTGGTTCTGAGGATGAGTTCGTTAATATGATGAATGATAAAGCCAAAGAATTAGGATTAAAGAATACACAATTCCAAAACGTAACAGGTCTTCCAACAGATAACCACTATAGTTCAGCACGAGATATGGCACTGATGGCAAAAGAATTATTAAAATATCAAGACATTACAAAATTTACAGGAACCTATGAAGCGTATTTAAGAGAAAATACAGATAATAAGTTCTGGTTAGTTAATACAAATAGATTAGTGAAGTTCTATCCAGGGGTAGATGGTTTAAAAACTGGATTTACAGCTGAAGCAAAATACTGCCTAACTGCAACCGCTATGAAAGATGGTATGCGTGTCATTGCAGTTGTTTTTGGTGCGCCAACTTCAAAAGAACGAAATGCACAAGTTACAAAAATGATGGATTATGCTTTTAGTCAATATGAAACACACCCATTGCATAAAAAAGAAGAAGCGATTGGAAAAGTGAAAGTAAGTAAAGGAGATCAAAAAGAGTTGGCAGCTGTCACAAGTGAACCGATTTCTATCTTAACAAAAAAAGGGGAACAAGTAGATAAATTAGAAAAAGTCATCACAATGAATAAAGATTTAAAAGCTCCGATTGAAAAAGGACAAGAAATTGGAACAATTGAATACAAAAAAGACGGTAAAACGTTAGTAACAAGCCCATTAGTAGCCCAAAAAGAGGTAAAAGAAGCAAAATGGTGGACTTTATTTAAGCGTTCAGCAGGAATGTTTACTAAAACAGAATAGTCACCCTTTGTCGAAAGAATCGATATTCCTTCTATTTTTATCGAATGGACACTAGTTTTGTCTTTGGGGAAGGATTTGTAAAAAGAAATAGAGAATAGTCTCATTAAACCAAATAAGGAGGCTATTCTTGTGAGTCTTAATATTGAGTTGGAAGTAAAAAACAATGTACTTTGTATACGTCTATCTGGGGAATTGGATCATCATTATGCAGAGGAATTGCGAACAAAAGCTACAAATGCTATAGAAAGCTATAGTATTCGTCATATCGTGTTAAATTTAGAAAACTTATCTTTTATGGATAGTTCTGGATTAGGGGTAATTTTAGGCAGATATAAGCAAATAAAGCAGCTTGGTGGAGAAATGGTTATTTGTGCTATCTCACCAAGTGTACAAAGATTATTTGATATGTCGGGTATGTTTAAAATTATGAAACTCGAGCCAAATGAAGAGTTTGCTCTACAACGATTGGGGGTTGCTTGAATCATGAGAAACGAAATGCATATTCAGTTTAGCGCTCTTAGTCAAAATGAGTCATTTGCACGTGTGACAGTAGCTGCATTTCTTACACAGCTTGATCCAACAATGGATGAATTAACGGAGATTAAAACAGTAGTATCTGAAGCAGTTACAAACTGTATTATTCATGGATATGAAAATGATCCTAGTGGTGTTGTTTACATATCTGTTATTCTCGAAGATTCATTTGTTGATTTAACCATTAGGGATGAAGGAAGAGGAATTTTCGATGTAGAAGAAGCAAGACAACCATTATTTACGACAAAGCCAGAGCTTGAACGATCTGGTATGGGATTTACCATCATGGAAAACTTTATGGATGATATCGAAATTCAATCAAGTCCCGATAGCGGAACAGAGATTCGTCTGCGTAAGCATTTAATGAATAGCAAAATGCTAAGCAATTAAGGAGAATCGCCTATGGATGTGGAGGTAAAGAAAGATAAGAAGGAAACGTATCTAAAGGACCATGAAGTCAAGGACTTAATTAAACGAAGCCAAGATGGAGATCAGTCAGCCAGAGATACAATCGTTCAAAAAAATATGCGACTCGTTTGGTCTGTTGTTCAAAGATTTTTAAATAGAGGATATGATCCTGATGATTTATTCCAAATTGGATGTATTGGATTGTTAAAATCAGTGGACAAATTCGATTTAAGCTATGATGTGAAATTTTCTACTTATGCTGTTCCCATGATTATCGGGGAAATTCAACGTTTCATCAGAGATGATGGTACTGTGAAGGTAAGTAGATCTTTAAAAGAACTTAGCAATAAAATTCGTAAAGCTAGGGATGAATTGTCGAAGCAATACGGTAGAACACCAACAGTCGGAGAGCTTTCGGAATTTCTTGATATCCCTCCAGAGGATATTGTTTTAGCCCAAGAGGCAGCGAGAACACCATCTTCTATCCATGAAACGGTTTACGAAAATGATGGAGACCCAATAACTCTATTAGATCAAATCGATGATGGAAACGAAGGGAAATGGTTTGATAAAATAGCTTTACAAGAAGCAATTAGAGAATTGGACGAACGAGAGAGGTTGATTGTTTTCCTTCGATACTATAAGGATCAAACACAATCAGAAGTCGCCACAAGACTCGGAATTTCTCAAGTTCAAGTCTCAAGATTAGAGAAAAAAATACTACTGCAAATGAAAGAGCAAATGGATTTATAATCCGTTTGCTCTTTTTACTGTTTTACAATATATGTACGTTAAAAATTACCAACAATTTGCTTTTCATAATTTTCACCAGATATTCCAATACTACCTTTATAAGGAAGTATGGTGATTTTGTTAAGGTAAATAGAAATAAGAATACAAATTACCTTGTTAAGGAGTGAAAAAATGGCAGAGACTATTTATATTCGAATGAGACATCGAATTCAAAAAAAGTTGAATAATAAAGTCTACTTAAAGGATCTTGCTCAAGTAATTGCAACTGATGCATTCATGTCAAAGTTAAATAACTTATGTCTTTACCATATTTCAGAAGAAGATAAAAATATTATCGTCATTGATAGCACACAAGTCATTCGAGCAATAAAGAAATTGGATGAAGAAACTGAAATTCAGTTAATTGGACCTGCTCAAACTATTATAGAAGTCATTTTTAAGAAGAGAAAAGCATCCCTGCCTCTTTTTATTTTAATATGGCTGCTATTATTTATTGGCTCAGGTTTAACCATCATGAATTTTCATGAAGATGTAAGTATGCAATATGTTCACCAAAGGCTGTATACCATGATAACAGGAAAAGAAGTCGAAAAGCCTCTCTTCTTTCAAATACCTTATTCCATTGGGTTAGGATTAGGAATGGTTATATTTTTTAATCATGTATTTAAGAAAAGACTTAATGAAGAACCTAGTCCTTTAGAGGTAGAAGTCTTTAATTATCAGCAGTCCTTAGACCAATATGTCATTATGCATGAAAACAAAGAAACGTTAAAAAAAATAGATGATCATTAATATTTTATTTGTCATATTCGTCGGAATGGCTTGGGGAATTACTGTCGGAGCAGGATATGTAGCTTTCTTAACTGTATTTGGTATCATTCCTCGGCTTACTCAATTAACAAAAACGGTAAGTAAAATTCATGCATATGAATGGGCAGCTGTTTTAGGTGCATTTGTAGGGACAATCGCATTTCTGCAGCAACCTACTTTTTCGCTTCCAGCAGTTTTACTAACAGTGCTTGGTTTAGCGGATGGAATATATGTTGGAATGATTGCTGCAGCTTTAACAGAAGTTTTAGACGTTTTTCCACTACTAGCAAAAAGAATCGGGATTGATGATAGACTCCTAGTACTAATGATGGCCCTTGTTTTCGGGAAAATTTTCGGCTCCTTGTTTCATTGGATGTATTTCGTTCCATAATGCCAATGTTTTTTATTAAAGAAAGGAAGTATGGAAATGGAAAAAAGGAGAAAAGTAATATTAATCACAGATGGAGATGAATATGCAAAAAGAGCAGTTGAGGTTGTTGCAAAAGAGATTGGAGGAAGATGTATTTCTACTTCATTTGGCAATCCTAGCAACCATAGTGGTTCTGAGATTGTTCAACTAATAAAAAAAGCCAAGTGTGACCCTGTTCTAGTTATGTTTGATGATAGTGGCTTTATAGGAGAGGGGGCAGGGGAAATAGCGTTAAAATACATAGCTAAGCATCCTCATTTAGATGTGCTTGGAGTAATTGCAGTAGCAAGTAGGACTAGAAGAGAAGAATGGACTAAAATCGATGTTGCCATTGATCAAGACGGAGAGCTTACTCCATATGGTGTTGACAAATATGGAATTCCAGAAATGGATATTGGCAGAATGAATGGAGATACCGTATATAGCTTAGATGAACTGAATTTACCCTTAGTAGTTGGAATAGGTGATATAGGCAAAATGGGTAAGAAGGATGACTATGAAAAAGGTGCACCGATTACAAGAAAAGCAGTTGAATATATTTTAGAAAGAAGTGGTTTTCATGCCAAGTAGTAAAAAGGAAGATATGATTCAAATTTATGATAGTTTAGAACAAATTGAAAAGTACATGAAAGACCGAGTTGGTCTAGGAACAAGCTTTGATTTAGGTGTTCGAAAAATCAAGGTTATGCATAAAGATGTAAACTTGTATTTTGTAAATGGTTTATGTGATAGTGCACTTATTGCAGAATTATTAGAAACCCTATTGTTCTTAAATGATACCGACAGAGAGCCGCAAGCAGCTACTATGTTTGAGGTGGTTCAAAATCAACTAGTACATCAAAGTGTGCAACCTATTGAAAAGATGGATGAATTAGTTGATCAAGTTCTCTCTGGTCTAATTGTAGTTTGTGTGAATGGTTATAATAAGGCTCTTTCAGTTGATGTAAGAAGCTATCCAGGAAGACAGCCACAGGAGCCTGATACAGAAAAAGTTGTTCGTGGATCTCGTGATGGATTTGTTGAGAATATTATTGTCAATACAGCAGTAACAAGAAGAAGAATTAGGGACGAACGATTACGTTTTGAAATGATGAAGGTAGGAGAGCGATCTAAAACAGATGTAGCAATAAGCTATATTGATGGTGTGGCTGATCCAGATTTAATTGATATCGTCAAAAAAGAACTTGAAAACATAAAAGTAGATGGCTTAACAATGGCAGATAAAACGGTTGAAGAGTTTCTATTACAGCAAGGTTTAAACCCTTATCCATTAATCCGTTATACAGAAAGAGCAGATGTTGCTGCAACTCATCTTTTAGAAGGACATGTTGTTATTTATATAGATACATCACCAAGTGTTATTATTACACCAGCTACTTATTTTCATCATCTTCAGCATGCTGAAGAATATAGACAGGCGCCAATGGTTGGGACATTCATTAGATGGGTTAGATATATTGGTGTACTAGCATCCCTTTTCTTTCTGCCATTTTGGTTTTTAGTTGTATTGGAGCCTTCCTTATTACCTGAAAGAATTGCCTTTATTGGTCCTAATGAAACAACTAACATACCAATTGTTGTTCAAATTTTTATAGCCGATCTTGGTCTAGAGTTTTTAAGAATAGCAGCCATTCATACGCCGACCCCACTATCCACAGCCATGGGTTTAATAGCTGCTGTGTTAATTGGTCAAATAGCTATTGATGTTGGATTGTTTGTTCCTGAAGTCATTCTTTATGTTTCTGTTGCAGCTATCGGGAATTTCGCTACCCCAAGTTATGAATTAGGTATCGCAAATAAGCTTGTTCGTTTACTATTACTGATCATTGTAGCAATTTTCCATACTCCAGGATATGTTATCGGTATAACGCTATATATCTTATTTCTGTGCCGTATTCGTACGTTCAATGTTCCATACCTATGGCCACTTATACCATTTTATCCAAAAGCATTGTCTCATTTAATTGTTAGACGTAAAGTGCCAGGAAGTAAAATTAGACCAAGTCACTTGCATCCTGGAGACAGATTTAGACAGCCGTAATTATTTTATCAACTATTGTGAATTAACTAATTTTATGGTACATTTGGATAATTAAAGTGAGCTGTTTAAGATTAATATCTCATGATAAACAGACAGTTCTACTAGACTGTCTGTTTATTGTTCAGAATAAGATATATTTAGTAGAATCGAGGGGAATAAGGTGCACTATTACGGTACTTCAAAGGTAAATGATGCTGGTCATCTTGAAATAGGTGGGGTAGATACAGTTGAATTAGTCGAAAAATTTGGAACTCCTGTTTATGTATATGATGTAGCATTAATGAGAGAACGAGCTAGAGGTTTTAAGTCTACATTTGATAAGCTAGGTGTCAAGGCTCAAGTAGCATATGCTAGTAAAGCCTTCTCGAGTGTTGCTATGGTTCAACTAGCAGATGAGGAAGGATTATCTCTAGATGTAGTATCTGGAGGAGAATTATATACAGCCATTAAAGCAGAATTTCCAGTAGAGAGAATTCACTTTCATGGAAACAATAAAAGTCGTGAAGAATTAGAAATGGCAATTTCGTACCAAATTGGTTGTATCGTCGTTGATAATTTTTATGAGCTTGAGATGCTTCAACAAATTTGTGAAGAAAAACAGGTCAACATGTCTATCCTTCTACGAGTAACTCCAGGGATAGAAGCACATACGCATGATTATATACTAACAGGTCAAGAAGATTCTAAGTTTGGCTTTGATCTTCAAAATGGACAAGCAGAAATAGCTTTATTAAAAGCTATTGAATCTCCTTATCTAGATGTACTTGGTTTACATTGTCATATTGGATCACAAATCTTTGATACAACTGGTTTTGTGCTAGCTGCTAGAAAAATACTAAGCCATCTTTCAAACTGGAATAAAAAACACTCTTATGAACCTAAGGTATTGAACTTAGGAGGAGGATTTGGAATTCGATACACGAACGAAGATGAGCCAATTCAGCCGTCTGAATATGTAGAAGTAATTATTAATGAGGTAAAGAAGCAAGTAAGTGTGTTTGATCTAAATATGCCAGAAATTTGGATTGAGCCAGGAAGATCTTTAGTCGGAGATGCTGGTACAACACTTTATAAAATTGGTTCTCGTAAAGAAGTTCCTAATGTTCGTCAATATTTAGCCATTGATGGTGGAATGAGCGATAATATTCGACCAGCATTATATCAGGCCAAATATGAGGCCGTATTAGCAAATAAACCTTTACAGCAACCAGAAGAAATCGTTTCAATAGCAGGAAAGTGCTGCGAATCAGGAGATATGCTGATTTGGGACTTACCTCTTCCTAAAGCTAATGATTTAGATATATTAGCTGTATTCTGTACAGGCGCTTATGGATATTCCATGGCAAATAACTATAATCGAATTCCCAGACCACCTGTTGTTTTTGTAGAGAACAGAGAAGCTACATTGGTAGTAAAAAGAGAAAGCTTCGAGGATATTCTTCGATTAGATTTACCTCTTAAGAAAAAAACAACTATTAAAAATTAAGGGTGAATTTGAGCAAAGTAAACAGACCAAGCAGATTGCTTGGTCTGTTTTACTTAAAGTTTATGGTGCCGATAAGGCTATTAAGAAAAGAAGTTTTTGATAGCATCTACTATATTCGCAAACACTTCTTTTACTTTATCTAAGAAACCTTGTCCTTCTTCACTTTCTAAATAACCAGTTAATTTATCTTTCGCTTCTTGTAACTGATCACCTACTTGATTCCAATCGATATTCAATTCTTTTAATTTATCAAAAAAACCAAGCAAACTTTGTAACTGTGCATCTGTGAGTGAAATATTTAAATCCTTTGATGTATCTTCAATTATTTGCTGTACTTCTGCTGTTGTTTCAGGCTTTTTTTCAGCAATTTGTTCTTTCACTTTAGCCATTAAAGCAGTAGCTTCGTCTTTACCAATTTCTTCGCCTAAATTTGCTGTTTCTACCATCTCTTCATTTGCTGCTTGCTTAACATCTTCTGGTATTACTGTATCTGTAGATACCTCGTATGCTTTAATGATACCCGTTAATGCTGCAGTACCTGAAACTTCAATTGGTGCAGTAATATAAATCTTGGCATCCTTTACTCCGGCAGTAATTAAGGCATTTGTATACATTTCATCGGTTACCCAATTTATATTTTTAGTAGTAACTTGTATGCCAGTATCTTTATCTCCAATTGTGATAGCTGAAGAAGAAATCGCTCTTGTCCCAATTAAAGACTTAGAAATATAATTTCCAAGGTATTGATGTTCTTCCGCATTCGTTACAGTGATTATTTGGGCATCATCAGGTGCTTTCATTTCTGTTAGCAATAATTGTTTTTGCTCTTCTGTTAGATTTTCTCCTAGTGTTACAATCATGTCACCTACTGCAACATCTGCATATGCAGGAATTGGTAATAATAGCAAGAATAATAGGGAGAAAATCACTATTTTTTTACTTTTCATTTTTTACCTCCTTTTTAACCTAAGCAAACATAGTATTTTTTACTTATAGCATATGATTGCTATTTACTTAACATAACATAAATCTCTTTAATGTAAAGAAACTACATGTATTAGACGTTTATAAGGGATAAAAGGTTTCTTAAATACATGATATCTTCTTTATTATTTCCTTTTTTAAGCCCATTATTAAAAATAAGTGTAGCTCTTTTCCTTTTTTTGCATACTTTATAGGGTGAAAATAGTAATCATATTATTTTACCAAAAGGCTAGTAATAGTCTTAAAGTCGTGTAGTCTATTAGTTTAGGGGTCTATAATTTTTTCATTGAAGAATTTCATGAATTTATGTATGATATAAGCAATAATACAATTATAAATGATTAGGTAGAGAAACATTCATTCTTACAAAAGAAAGATTGATTGAACCATATTTTTCTTGGAAAAACTAATAGCGGAAATATGTTCTAATTATAATGAGGGATAGAAATGATTATTCGATATAAGAAAGCATTCGAAAAAATAGCCATGGGTTTACTCTCTTTTATGCCGACTGAAAAAGATTTAAAGGTACTGCAGCAAACCATTAAACAATATGAAGCAAATGAAAATTGGCAATTGTTTTTATGGAAAGAGGAAGAAGATGTTATTGGCTTGATTGGTGTTGTTTTAGAAGATGAAGATTCTTTTACCATCCAGCATATTTCGGTAAATCCATCTCATCGAATGCAAGGTGTTGGAAAGGCTATGGTGCAAGCAGTGAAGGCAATCTATCCTAATAAGAAGATAAAGTCTAATGACTTAATCGTAGCTTTTTTATCAAAATGTAGTGAAGAAATGCAGGTAGAATAGAAGAAGACTGACTTTAGAGCAACCTCAGAAATGAATGCGGAGGAGAACTAAAGTCAGTTTTTTACTTTTTTCTCTTTTTTATAGAGTCTTCTCGTTCTTTAATTACTTGAGATCTGTCCCTTGTAATATGTCTATGTATAATTTCTACTGAATCCTTCTCTGTGCTTTGCCAAGTCATATTCTGTCTATAACACATATTTAAGCATTGTTCTTTAAGATGAATGTCAATAATAGGAAGAGAATAGGGAGAAAACTCCTTCGACATGTTTAGTCGATTATTTTCTTTTTCTAAAACAGAAAATAAATTGTTAACATCTAAACCAAGGTGTTCAACTTTCATTCTGTTTTCTTCTAATATCTCCATGCCTTTTTTTAAGGTTTTTTTTGCTCCTTCATAATTATTTCTACGATGATGATAGGAAGAAACAGCGATGAGGATTAGTCCTACCCAAACGGATTTTTTATTTCGATTATCTGTTTCTTTCCAATATTCCTCTAATATTTCATGACATTCAAAATAATCTCTATCACCATGAAAATGTACTAAATATTGAATATAGCTATTAGGATACATAGGACAACTCCTTTTTAGTCACAACTATTTTTTACAAATGGTTTGGATTTAGAGATTATTATACCTATTTTCGAATCATAAAGTAATTATTTCGTGTTATTAATCAAAATTGGGTTATTTTTCTGTTGGATAACTATTGTGTTTCCTCTATACTAATACTATCATTACAATTTTAAATGTATTTTAGTGGGATATTGGTGAGAAGAATGCAATATAGTGTGAAAATTGATAGTTTTGAAGGTCCATTGGATTTGTTGCTACATTTAATTAATAAATTGGAAATAGACATTTATGATATTAATGTTGCAGAAATAACGGAGCAATATTTAGAATATATTCATGCCATGAATGTGTTACAGCTAGATGTGGCAAGTGAATTTTTAGTAATGGCAGCAACATTACTTGCCATAAAAAGCAAAATGCTTCTTCCTAAACATGAGGATGAATTATTTGATGATGAACTTATGTTCGAACCAGATGAGGATTCTAGGGAAGAGTTAATTGAGAGGTTAGTAGAGTACCGAAGATTTAAAGAAGCAGCTGATGAATTGAAGGAACTAGAAATAGAAAGGGGATTAATTTTTACTAGGCCACCTAGCGATTTATCTTCTTATAGTTCTGATTCCGTAGATAGCAGCAAGCAGGAGCTTGATGTTTCTTTATATGATATGCTTGCAGCCTTTCAAAAATTATTAAAACGTAAGAAGCTACAAGCTCCACTTTCAACAAAAATTACAAGGCAAGAAATTCCTATAGAGGGTAGAATGGAAGAAATTGTGACTTTTCTTCAAACTAGAAAAGGAAGAGTATCTTTTGAACAATTATTTCCAGTTGCTACAAAATCGCATATTGTGGTTACATTTTTAGCGATATTGGAGTTATTGAAACGGCGTCATATATTTGTGGAACAAGAAGGTAATTTCGCAGATATTTTTGTTAGTGGAAAGGAAGTTGAGTAAGAATTTGAAAGTAAATGACTGGAAAGCAGCAGTAGAAAGTCTTTTATTTGCTGCTGGAGATGAAGGATTAACGGTAAAACAGCTAATGCATGTTCTAAGTTTAGAACAACTAGAAGTGGAACAACTGATGGATGAATTGGTAAAACATTATCTTCAAGATAAAACAAGAGGAATAGCCATTATTGAGATGGCTGGAACATATCAGTTCGCCACAAAAAAAGCACATTCTGACTACTTGAAAAAATTAGTAGAATCACCACACGCATCTACTTTATCTCAAGCAGCCTTAGAAACATTAGCTATTATTGCTTATAAACAACCGATTACTCGTAGTGAAATAGAGGAAATTAGGGGCGTAAAAACAGAAAGACCATTGCATACATTATCAGCCAAAGCACTTATAAAAGAAGTGGGGAGAGCTGAAGGAGCAGGAAGAGCTATTCTATATGGGACAACAAAGGAGTTTCTCGATCATTTTGGTTTGAAAAATTTAGGAGAACTACCTCCATTATCCGATTCAGAAGAAGAATTCAACCAAGAAGAAGCCGATCTCTTTTTTGAGTCTTTTAACAAATAACGATTAAAGAGAATGTCACTAGTTGATATTCTCTTTTTACTTGAAAGGAATTTATACAATTTCATAAACATGTTCAACTAATTTACGACATACCATTTATAGAATACTTTATGTTAGAAATGGGGTTGGCATATAGTGAGCAGTTATAATGATTATGTTCGTGAAGTACTGATTTGGAATAAACAACTAAAAGGATTATTAGAAGCAGAAGATGTACAAAAAGAAGAAAGTATCTGGAAAAGGTTGGATAAATTTACTCATTTAATGAATGGAGTACAGAGGAAGCCATTAAGTACAGAAGAATTAATTCGCATTCAACATGAAGCAGAAGAATTACATGAAGATATGGAAGATTATTTTGCTCAAAGACAACAGTTAGGAAGTATATTTATGAAAGAACCATCGGTAGGAGTAGGAAAGCATAAATTACCAGCTCTGCCATATGGATATGATGCACTAGAGCCTTATATTGCAAAAGAAATCATGCTTCTTCATCATACAAAGCATCATCAATCCTATGTGGATGGTTTAAATAAGGCAGAAGATAAATTAGAAAATGCTAGGAAAACGAACAATTATGATCTAGTGAAGCACTGGTCTAGAGAGCTTGCCTTCCATGGCTCGGGTCATTATCTACACACTATATTTTGGAATAATATGAGCCCAAATGGAGGTGGAAGCCCTAAAGGAGCTCTACTGGAAGAAATAAAAAAATATTTTGGAAGTTATGATGCTTTTAAAAAGCATTTTAGCGAAGCCGCAAAAGCAGTAGAAGGGGTAGGCTGGGCTATATTAGTATGGTCCCCAAGAGCCAGACATCTAGAAATTCTGCAATCAGAACGTCATATGCTTCTAACTCAATGGGATACCATTCCCCTTTTAGTACTTGATGTATGGGAACATGCTTATTACTTACAATATAAAAATAATAAAGGCCAGTATGTTGATAATTGGTGGAATGTTGTTAACTGGAAGGATGTAGAGAATCGTTTCTTGAAGGCAAGTGAACTAAAGTGGAGACCATATTAATATAAGTGATTTATGTTTTAAAGTATTTTAATTTGGTGGAAAAGTGAATGGTAAGGTTAGCATTTGGCAGTGGGGAAAACTCTTTTTCATGGTTCGTAATGGATTCTAAGAACTGATGATGTCTTTGTATTGTTCAAAGAATGAGTGTATAAATCATACATGCCGCTATATTTGGCATAAGTGGTACATAAGATATTTCTAAAAACCACGAATCCCTATATTGCCTTGATAAGTGGTTTCAAAGAAGCTTCTAAGAACCAAAAACCGCTAGTTTCTAGTCAAAAACGGTTCCAAGGAAGCTTCTAAGAACCAAAAATAATAAATTTTAAAGAAAAATGGTTCCAAAGAAGCTGCTAAGAACCAAAAATATTATATTTCAAACAAAAATGGTTCCAAGGAAATTTATAAAAACCACAACTCCTTAAATTTATTGTAAACAATGTTCCAAGAATAAACTATTCTCCGCAAGCCCCCTATTTTCCAGATAACAAGAATCATAACGATTCTCTGCACGACTCTTCCTGTCATGTATATACAAATAAAATAATCATATATTTTTTATAGGTGTTTATAATCCCTATCCCTAATATCCTCCAATAAAAGTTTTCTTTCCGAATCCTCTTACACTTACTATTTGCACGACCATCCAGCCTTTATAACGAAAGAAATCTCCCTCTCCTTAGGAGTAAATGGTAAATTCGAGTACAAGAATTCTTACGAAAACAACCCGTTGAAATGAAAATCTAGTCATAGGACGATAACTCTTGCATAAACTTGTACAAACCATAAAAGGAGACGGGGTTGTGTGTCATGAAATTACGTAAAGGAATTATTCTATCAATGGTCATCTCCATTCTGTTACTAGCCATTCCTGGAAAAAGTAATGCTCAAATATATGTAAGCGCAAGTAGTGCTGTTCTTATGGAACAAGAATCTGGACGAGTTATATTTGAAAAAGATGCTTATACTCAAAGAAGGATTGCAAGTATTACCAAGATAATGACTGCTTTATTAGCGGTTGAATCTGGAAAACTAAATGAAACCATAACAATAACCGACAGTAATACAAAAGTAGAAGGGTCATCCATTTATTTAAAACCAGGAGAGAAAATAAAACTTGAAGATTTAGTCTATGGGTTAATGCTACGCTCTGGAAATGACGCAGCAGTTGCTATTGCAGAAAATGTAGGTGGAAGCTTAGAGGGATTTGTGTATTTAATGAATCAAAAAGCAGAAGAAATAGGTATGAAAAATACTCATTTCGCCAATCCACATGGACTAGATGATCATGAAGATCACTATTCAACAGCCTATGATATGGCACTACTTACTCGGTATGCAATGGAAAATGATACATACAAAAAGATTGCAGGAACAGAGAGTTATCGTTCGGAAAGTTCAAATGATGAGTGGGATCGTGTATGGAAAAACAAGAATAAGTTACTAACAAGCTTGTATGAATATTCAACAGGTGGCAAAACAGGCTATACAACTAGAGCGAAAAGAACATTAGTAAGTACAGCAGAAAAAGATGGCCAATCGTTTATAGCTGTTACCTTAAATGATCCAGACGATTGGGATGACCATATTAATATGTTTGAAACAGCTTTTAAGACGTATAAAAAGGTACAAGTATTAGAAGAGGGAAATATTAAAGCAGTAGAAGACGAATTTTACAAAAATAAAATATATATAACTTCCAATGTAGAATATCCCATTACGGAAGAAGAAACAGATTCTTTTGAAATAAAATACGAGCTAAATTCTGTAAAAAAGGAATGGAAGAGTGATGAAACAAAAGTCCCTGAGATTGTAGGTCAAGCAAAAATATATTTGAATGATCAGCAAGTTGAAAGTGTTCCCATTCATTATAAACATAATCCTAAACAAGATAAAAGTTTCCTAGACTTTTTCAAAAGTATATTTCTCGCACTAACAGGAGTGGAGAGTAATGGTTAATTATATTTGGGCAGCCTTAGCACTAATTGGTATCATCTTTGCAGCTATAAATGGAACAATGGATGAAGTGAATAAAGCTATTTTTTCTGGCGCAAAAGAAGCAGTAACGATTTGTATTGGGTTAATTAGTGTATTGGTTTTTTGGTTAGGAATAATGAGAATAGCGGAACTCGCAGGCTTATTAAAAAAGCTAAGTAATTTATTTAGACCTCTAGTAGGGAGACTTTTCCCTGAGGTTCCAAAAGATCATCCAGCAATGGGATATATTCTGTCTAATATAATGGCTAATATCTTTGGATTAGGAAATGCCGCTACGCCTTTAGGGATTAAAGCGATGGAAGAATTGAAACAGCTTAATGGTGATAAAAATACAGCTAGTAACAGTATGATTACCTTTCTTGCATTAAATACTTCTTGCATAACCCTTATTCCTACAACGGTTATTGCCATTCGAATAAATTATGATTCTGCAAATCCAACTGATATTGTCGGACCTACTATTCTAGCCACTATTATATCTTGTATAAGCGGGATATTGATTGATCGTTATTTTTATTACAAACGAATGAAAAAAGGGTGATTGAATGCAGATAATATCCTTGATTTCATTATGGATGATTCCATCCTTAATCGGGTTTATTTTACTCTATGGCACATTTAAAAAGGTTCCAACCTACGAAAGCTTTGTGGAAGGTGGTAAAGAAGGCATTCAAATCGCTTTTTCCATTATCCCCTTTTTAGTTGGAATGCTTGTAGCTATTTCTATTTTTCGAGCATCTGGTGCATTAGAATTTTTCATGGGGTTTCTAAAGCCCCTTCTTGATTTTATAGGTGTACCTTCGGAAGTGGCACCACTTGCTTTTATTCGCCCTATCTCAGGAAATGCAGCTTTGGGAATGACAAGTGATTTAATTTCTACATATGGTGCTGATTCCTATATAGGTAGACTAGCTTCTGTCATACAAGGTAGTACAGATACGACTTTTTATGTATTAACTGTCTATTTTGGTGCTGTTGGAGTAAAGAAAATGGGAGATGCACTGAAGGTAGGACTTTTAGCAGATTTGGTCGGATTTATTGCTGCTATTGTTGTTGTTACATTAATGTTTGGTAAATAATCAGACGGAACACTATTGGACACTAAATTTCTTTCATGATGAGAAATTCCTTGTGTTAGAAGAGTGTTCTTTTTTCTATTCTAAAGATAATCTTTGAAATTTCGTCGATTTATGTCATAATTCATTAGTATGTATTAATCAATTATTTACTAAAACATATATGAAATAGATAAAAGCTCATAGTAGCAAGAATCAACGAGGTGACTTAATGGAAAGACTACAAAAAGTAATTGCACATGCAGGGATTGCGTCAAGAAGGAAAGCGGAAGAACTTATACAAGAAGGAAGAGTTACAGTTAATGGAAAAGTTGTGAAAGAATTAGGTGTGAAAGTAACTCCGTCAGATAAAATAGAAGTGAATGGTATACCATTAGAACGTGAGGAACCAGTTTATTTTATTCTTTATAAACCTAGAGGGGTTATTTCTAGTGTGAATGATGATAAAGGAAGAAAAGTAGTAACAGATTATTTTTCTGAAATTCAAGCAAGAATTTATCCTATTGGTCGATTAGATTATGATACTTCTGGCATCATCCTTTTAACAAATGATGGCGAATTTGCTAACTTGATGATGCATCCAAAAGGGGAAATTGAAAAAGTTTATGTGGCGAAAATAAAAGGTATTCCATCAAGGGAAAAGGTGAAACTCTTGGAAAGAGGTATCATGTTAGAAGATGGAAAAACAGCGCCGGCGAAGGTGAAGGTTCTGTCTGTAGATAAGAAAAAGGGATCTTCTATTGTGGAACTTAAAATTCACGAGGGCAGAAATAGACAGGTTCGTAGAATGTTTGAAGCTATAGGGACTCCTGTTATGAAGCTAAAAAGAGAAAGATACTCTTTTCTAAATCTAAATGGATTACAGCCAGGTGATGCTAGAGAATTAACAGCGCATGAAGTGAAGTTATTACGAACAGAGGCAACAAAGAAAAAGTAGTAGCTATGACTATGTGAAAAAATACCAATTGGTAACTAAACGTTCATAAAACTTTCACAGTTGAACTAGTAATGATAACAATATCTACATGCTATAAATGGTATAATGAATGCGTTAGTTAAGAAGAAGATCAATGAAATTTGCTACTTAAATGGTTAGGTGAAATATACTATTTTGCTAGTGAAAGGATCGAAACTGGATCTTTCGCTTCTCATATATGACGAATATGAAAATAACCTTTCGTATTGTTAATATTCTGTAGATAAAAACGTATTACTAATATTCAGCATTGGTTTTTTGCGTATTGTTTAGGAGGTTTTTCAATTGGAAAAAGAAATTAAGGTTTTAATAGTTGATGATGAGGAAAGAATTAGACGTCTATTAAAGATGTACTTAGAAAGAGAAAATTTCGTTGTAGAAGAAGCGGAAGATGGTAATGTGGCACTTTCAAAAGCTCTTCAAACAGATTATGATGTGATTCTTCTTGATCTTATGATGCCAGGAAAAGACGGCATGGAAGTTTGTAAAGAATTACGAGAAAAGAAAGCTACTCCTGTTATCATGCTAACGGCTAAAGGTGAAGAAGTAAACAGAGTTCAAGGGTTTGAAGTAGGTACAGATGATTATATTGTAAAGCCATTTAGTCCAAGAGAAGTGGTCTTAAGAGTAAAGGCGCTTCTAAGACGCTCTAACACAGCAAGTTATGTTCAAACTGAGATTGCATCAAAAGACGTTATTGTATTTCCAAGCTTAACGATAGATCATGATGCGCACCGTGTACTTGCAAATGGAAAAGAAGTAAGCTTAACACCAAAAGAGTATGAACTGTTATATTTCTTAGCAAAATCTCCAGACAAAGTCTTTGATCGTGAGCTTTTGCTTAAAGAGGTATGGCATTACGAGTTTTTCGGTGATTTAAGAACAGTAGATACACATGTGAAAAGATTGAGAGAAAAACTTAACCGGGTCTCGGAAGAAGCAGCCGCAATGATTGTTACGGTTTGGGGAGTAGGTTATAAGTTTGAGGTTAATAATGGATGAAATTCTGGAGAAGTGTAGTATTTAAGCTTTGGATTACTTTTTTATTGCTTGTTTCTGTCGTGTTAACGATTTTGACCATCATGTTGCTTGAGTACTTTGATGAAACATATAAGGAGCAAACGGCAAAATCATTATCAGCAACAGCTTTAAAGATATCAGAGGTCTTGATTGAACAGGACAAGGAAATAGGATTAGATATATCCAAAGAATTATTAGACAATTCGGTTGGAGCATTTATAGTTTTTCCAGAAAAGGAAATCTACACCTTTTCGGTAAGTAATCTAGAGGATATTACTCTTTCCACTCTTCAAAAAAATAAAGAAATGACAAAATCTATTTCTAACAACGAGTCAACGGTTACTAGTTTTGATTTAGGGAAAGAAAAGGAAAAAGCGCAACAAGTTGCTGTCGCGGCTTCTCCTATTGGAGGAAATAGTAGTAATGGAATGGTATATGTGTACCAATCCAATAACTCCATTGATGGCTCCAAGGTTTCAACAACTAAATTTATTGTTTTAGCAGCAGTTGTTGCCATTATCTTAACCACTATTTTTGCATTTTTCCTGTTAACAAGGATAACTGCCCCGTTAAGAAGTATTAGAGAGGCTGCACTAAAGTTAGCTCAAGGGGATTTTGATACAAAAATACCAATACTTTCCCAGGATGAAATAGGGGAGCTTGGAGTAGCCTTTAATGAAATGGCTAGAAGGCTAAACTTCAACATGAATGCTCTCAGCCAAGAAAAAGAACAATTGAATAATATTCTTAGTGGAATGGCTGATGGTGTTATTACATTTAATAAAAATGGCAGCTTACTCATAACGAATCCTCCAGCAGAAAGATTCCTGCAGCATTGGTATTATGAGCAAGGTGAGCAAGTGAAAGATAAATCTCAAATCCCGAATCAGCTCAAAGAACTCTTCCAGCTTGCTGTTACAACAGGCGATGAACAAATTGATGAAATTACGCTTCAAGGAAGAAATTGGGTTATGATTGTTTCCCCTCTATATAATAAAGAAAATATAAGAGGCGCAATTGTTGTTATACGGGATATGACAGAGGAAAGAAAGTTAGATAAACTTAGAATTGATTTTATTGCGAATGTTTCACATGAACTACGTACTCCTATTAGTATGCTACAGGGGTATAGTGAAGCAATAGTTGATGATATAGCAGAATCGGCAGAAGATAAAAAAGAATTAGCTAGAATTATTTATGATGAATCCCTTAGAATGGGAAGATTGGTAAATGAGTTTCTAGATCTTGCTAGAATGGAAGCAGGGCACCTTGATTTAAATAAAGAATCAATAGAAGTCTCTTCCTTTATTAATCGAGTAACTAGAAAATTTAATGCATTAGCAAGGGAAAAAGAAGTAGAGTTTAGTGTGTTAATTACAGGAGATACGGACTATTATGAAATGGATCCTGATCGAATGGAACAAGTGTTAACAAATGTGATGGATAATTGTATACGACATACCAATAAAGGTGGAGCTGTTTCTGTTCGTAGCAAGTCGGATGAGTATGGAGTATTCATAGAAATAGAAGATACTGGCACAGGTATTCCTGAAGAGGATTTACCGTATGTATTTGAAAGATTCTATAAAGCGGACAAAGCAAGAACAAGAGGGAATTATGGGACAGGCTTAGGTCTTGCAATAGCAAAAGATATTGTGGAAGCTCATCACGGAGGTATTTCTGTTCATAGTAAAATTGGTCGAGGAACAACCTTTTTTATCTTTTTACCTCGAAATAACGAATAAATTGATAGAAACTGCCGATTGTTCTTGATTCACAAGAAACATTTAAACATAATAGAAAGTAAGGGGAGGAATGTTTCCTTCCTTTTTATTTTGTAAAATACAAAAAAAATGAAACTAATATACATAATTTACGACTAATTATATGAACGGGGGGGGGAAAAGAATGAACTCCGTTTTTGATGAAATGTACGAGAAGTATCATCAGGACGTTTTTCAGTTCCTTTTTTATATGGTTAACCATAAGGAAACAGCCGAAGACTTGGTACAAGAGGTTTATATTCGGGTACTTAAATCCTATCACCGTTTTGAAGGGAAAAGTACAGAAAAAACCTGGTTATTTAGTATTGCTAGGAATGTAGCAATTGACCATTTTCGTAAGCAGAAGAATTGGAAAGAAAGAATTATGGACAAATTTGATTGGTCCAAACAACAGATACAATCACAAGATTTGTTACCAGAAGAAATGACGGTACAATCAGAAGAATTACAGGTCATTTATAAAGCATTAACCACTTGTACTGTTGATCAAAAAGCAGTAATCATACTTCGTTATATTCAGGAACGTTCGATAGTAGAGACAGCTCTCACTCTAGGTTGGACAGAAAGTAAAGTAAAGACAACACAGCATAGAGCTTTAAAATCGTTGCGAAAACAATTGGAAAATATAGATGGAGAGGAGGGAGTGTAATGCCGCATCAAAAATGGGATGAAAATAACATAGAAGATTTAGTTAGAAAATTACCTACTATAAAAGATGATAGGACAAAAGAGGTAGTATATAACAGAGTGCAAGTGCAGTTAGAAGGGAAGCAAAAAAGTACATGGGTATTCCCAAGTATTGCTTCTGCTCTTGCTGCTTCTCTCCTCTTAATAATAGGACTAAGTTTCTACGATTTTACGAATAAGGATAGCAACAGCAGTTTCCAAATTGCCTCTAGTCCTAGTCTGGAAAATAGAAGTAATAAGGAAATGCAATCAGATACTTCCTTAATGGAGAATGCGGAACAAGACAGTTCTATTCAAGAGAAAATAGAAAAAGTTCATACAAACTCTATATACAAGGAAGAAATTGGAGAAAAAGAAGTGTTAACCTATCCAATACCTGATGATAATGTTCAAGTTTTAGTCCCAGTTAGTATAATGGTTAATAATCCTGAACATTTATCTCGATTTGAACTCTATAAACAGTATATTCGAGACGTGATTAATCAAACAAAATGGCAATTAAGTGATTACCTTCCACTTGATCCAAAGATGTTTACTTATAATCAGGAACAAGCTACTGTTAATGTGAACTTTGAGGAAGGTGTTATCCAGTTAGGTTCACACTCAGAAGGATTTTTCCGTACATTAATAGATCAGCAGTTAGAAACAATTGGAGCAAAAAAAATGGCTTTCTATTCAAATGGGAAAGAAGGAGTCGTTTTTGGAAACAGGGAAGAAACAGAAATAAACTATCAACCACTAGTGAATCGAGCATATTTTCTACTAGATGATACTGATAGTGAACAAGAGGTATTATATGTACCATGGGAAGAGCCTTTTGACTCTATTAAGGCTGCGTTAAATGCAATGAAGAAAGATGTGGAAAAATATGGATTATTAGCATCCATTCCTAAAAATATAAATTTTGAGGAAATAACCGAAAATATTTCTGAAAATCAATTAATTTTGTATTTAACAGATGAAAGTATTGTAGAAGACAATAAAGAAACAATTGAGGCAATTGAGTGTATTCTTTTAACGGCAAAGGAATTCAATTATCAATCTGTTAAATTTGAGAATACGGAGAAGAAATATGTTGGAGAATTTAACTTATCTAATGAATTAGAGGTGCCAGTTGCAGCTAATAATGTGGATTTGTAGAAAGTCTAGAGACATCTAGGCTTCTTTTTTTGTCTTTCTATTATTAAAAAATAAATATTTTAAGATAATGATTTATAGGATAGAAGAAAAGAAATGGGGAAAAATAAAGTTTGTTCATTTAGGGGATATTGATCTGTAATAATTGGTGTTATCTTACTTGATATTATTTTAAAATAACACAGATATAGTATCTTGTTCTAAGAGCTAACATGTACTCATAAGTTGAATGGAACGCTAAATCCATTATCAAAATTATTTATAATGGATTAAATGACAATTTTTGATAGCCAAAAATTATTTCTATGAACATAATATTGATTTTTTTGAAAAGGAGGATATTATGAGAGATTACATGAGGAGAATATTGATAGCGGCATTTATATTACTCTTTGTAAGCTTTTTATTCTTAGGTGGTAGACACTCGCAAGCTGAAACGCCTTCATTATCTGAGAGAACGATAGATTGGACTTGGCCAAGTGAAGGGATTATCTCAGATACATTTAATACAAGAAATGGAAATCATAAAGGAATTGATATTGCAGGCGATTTAGGAGATGCTGTTTACGTTGTAGATGATGGAATAGTGACAAGGTCTTATTTTTCACAATCATATGGAAATGTCATATTTGTTAAACATGACAATGAGTTAGAAACCGTCTATGCTCATTTAAATACGCGTGACTTTAACGAAAATGATGTGGTAAAAAGAGGAGATAAAATAGGTGAAATGGGGAATACTGGACATTCATCTGGTGTTCATTTGCATTTTGAAATACATAATAAGGAATGGACTGTCACAAAAGAAAACGCAATAGATCCAATTCTCGTGCTTGGGGAAGTGGTAGTAGGACAGACTGTAACTATCGCTGCTACAACAGAAGAGGTAGAAACAGAACAAGTGGAACAAAAAGTAGAGCAACCTAATTCTTTTAAAATGGGATTATTACAGCAAGAAGAATTAAAAATGGAGAAGAATGTGATAGTAGAAGGAAACGAAGAAATACATACAGCAGAAGAAGCGGCCACTAAGGAAGATGTACAAGTAGACGGAGAGCAAGTTACAGTACTTCCTTATAAGAAAAGTCTTCTTTTTATGAAGAGTAATATTGATTTGAAAAAAGTAGAGGGTTCTACACAAGGTGATGCTTCTAACGCACTGGAAACGTGGAAAAACCAAGATATACATTTGTTTTCTCCCTTTCATATAGAGGGACTTTCTTTTTAAATTCATGATCCTAACTTCTGTTTTCTAAGGCATATCGCTTTCTTTCATGAGAGCGGTATGCCTTGGAAAACAAAATAATCTTCTAACTGTTAGTAAGTTGGAGAGTCAAAAACTCCCTTTATGAAAGTTAAGCAATTTTCTTCACAAATGAATTCTTCTTATGTATAATAAGTTAGTATATAAAAATTAAATATGGTCTATCTTCGGGGCAGGGTGTAATTCCCGACCGGCGGTGATGAGTTTTACATGCTCAAAGTCCGTGAACCTACTATGGTAGGTTGATTTGGTGAGATTCCAAAACCGACAGTAAAGTCTGGATGGGAGAAGATGGAGGTTCTGCAAATCGTTCAAAAATTATGTTTCGAACGTTTGTTAAGTATGCCTTAATATTCTCCCTTAAGTACTTGTACTTAAGGGTTTTTATATGCCTGCATGCTTAATGAATTGCTGAATCTTTCTTCTTAGGTAGATCCTAATAAGAAGGAGAGTTTTATCATGAAAAAGAGTAAAAAGTTAACAGTAAGGTCCTATGTTTTAATTGGGATGATGAGTGCATTATCGTATGTTCTTATGTTTCTTAATTTCCCATTGCCATCATTTCCTACTTATCTGCAAGTAGATTTCAGTGATTTACCTGCATTACTTGCCGCATTTATTTTAGGTCCAGTTGCAGGGATATTAGTGGAAGTAATAAAAAATCTAATTGATTATGTTCTTACAGGGAGTGAAAGTGGAGTTCCTGTAGGTCACTTAGCAAACTTAATTGCTGGGATATCCTTTATACTGCCAACTTACTATATATATAATAAAATTAAATCAAAAATAGGTATGGTTATTGGTTTAATTGTAAGTGTTGTTTTAATGACAACTTTACTGAGTGTATTTAATTACTATGTTCTTTTACCTGTTTATTACACTCTAATGAACTTACCAATTGAAGGTACAATATTAAAAAATACGATTGTAACTGCGATTATTCCGTTTAATTTATTAAAAGGCACTATAATTTCTGTCCTATTTGTACTCATTTTCTCTAAAATGAATACTTGGATAATGAAGCAAATGCAATATCGAAATGTATAAATTAATAAAGACTGTTGAAAAACTCCTAAATAAGTATTTAGGAGTTTTTCATGTAGAAACAAAAAAAGCAGAAAGAATTATCTTTCTGCTCTTTTAACCAGTACTATTCAAATTTAAGAGCATCACCTTCAAATGATTCGTCTGCCACTTTAATTGAATCAGTTGGGCAGCCTTCAAATGCATCTAACATATCTTCTAATAATACCTCAGGAATTTCGACTGTCCCTTGGTTATCATCTAACATAACAAATGCTAAGCCCTCGTCATCATAATCATAAATATCAGGTGCCGCAGCTCCACATGCTCCACATGCGATACATGTGTCTTTATCAACTATTGTATATTTTGCCATGAGTATTAAAAACCTCCAGTGTTATTCATAGTAGAGTCATACAAATACAAGTGTCGTAAAACTCCATACCATTATCTTATTGTAAGTCTGAATACTTAACTTTTCAATAAAAAAGACTGATAAAAGAGAGAAAGAAATATTTTCTTGTTCTTATTTGGTCGAATAGAGACTTTATTTTATAGCACTTCATGTATTTGTTTATATGTGTTGTTCACGTTTTTTCACCATTCATGGTAAAATGAAAATAAATATCTACAATATTCTACAACTTTTAACACATGTATAAGGAAGTGGGAAGAGATGTCCTTTGAGAAAATCATTATTCTATATTGCTTATTTAAGATGAATGGAGAAAGGACTGTCTATTCTATTCTTCACTTGTTAAATGGAAAAAAATCTTCCCAAACAATCCAAGATATCCATATTTTTCAGTTAACGCCTCTTTTTCAACTATATCCAACACTAACAAGAGAACGCCTTAATGGATTAGTGTTCGAGTTAAATCAGGAGAATTGGTTAACGGAATTAAATAAAGATCACTATAAAGTAAGAGAGAATAGGATGACAGAGCTACAAGAACTATGGATAGAAAAACCTTTTCCAAGGGAATTGCAGGGGTGGAAATTTCATCAGGATACAAATCTTTTTTGGGCTAAATTAACGCTAATGGTTCAAGTATGTGCTCATTTAGCAGAAAGTAAAACTCAATACATTCCTGTTCAAAGAAATCCATATGTTCAACAATGGGTAAAAAAAGCAATTGTATCATTACCTATTGAAAAAAGTGAAATAAACAGTTACTTATATAAGGAATTGGTTTCTATATTTATAGATTCACCAATAGATCCTTTGTTAATAATAAGTAGATTTACTGGTATTAACAAAATAGGGCTAACGGCAAATCAATTGGTAGAAGAGTTAAAATTAGATCCATTTTATTATCAAGTACAATTTGTTGCTCTTCTTCACTATATGATGGATAAAATGAAAGCTAATCAAGAGGCATATCCAATAGTAAGCTGTATGTTAGAGTCTAATCAAAACGGTTATACGTTAACTGCTTCTACAAATAAAACACTAGATTATGTGAAAAAAGGGTTCAGTATAGAACAAATAGTTGAAAGAAGATCCTTAAAAAGAAGTACTATTGAAGATCATTTTATTGAAATATTATTGAATATCCCAGAGTTTACCCCAGAACATTTTGTATCTTCTGAAAAAATTAAGAAAATTAAAGCTTGTATCGAAAGCTCTTCCTCAAAATCTTTAAAAATTATCAAAGAACAATTAGAGGAAGTATCCTATTTCGAAATTAGAGTAGTATTAGCAAGGTATGGTGACTTATAAATGAATTTAGAAGCTATTTTAAGGAAGTCATTTGGTTTAGAAAGTTTTCGTATTGGTCAAAAAGAAACAATCACATCTCTAATTAGTAAACAACATACTCTTACGATGCTACCAACAGGAACGGGTAAGTCATTATGTTATCAATTTACAGGGAAGCTATTGGATGGTTCTGTCATCATAATTTCTCCATTGTTATCGCTGATGCAGGATCAAGTAGAACAAATGAAAATGAAGGGAGAAAAGAATGTAATTGCACTAAATTCTTTTCTCACTTTGAATGAGAAAAAACATGTTTTACATACATTGCATAAGTATAAATTTATTTTTATTTCCCCAGAAATGATTGTTTTGCCTAATGTACTCTTTATTTTGAGGAAAATGAAAATAGGGTTATTTGTTGTCGATGAAGCTCATTGTATTTCTCAATGGGGATATGATTTTCGACCTGATTATCAAAAATTAGGAGAGATTCGACAAAAATTAAATAATCCACTCACTTTAGCGTTAACAGCAACTGCAACGGATTCCATAAGGAAAGATATTATCCAATCTCTTTATTTAGAAGAAGTTAATGAGATTATTTACCCTGTTGACAGAGCTAATATTACTTTGAAAATGAAAGAGATTTCAAATGCTAATGAAAAGCTACCTGTTTTATTAAACTATATTAAACAGTTGAAGGGGCAAGGAATTATCTATTTTTCTAGTAAGAAAGTAGCGGAACAAGTATCTAGTTATTTAAAAGAGCGTACAGAGAAGCGAATAATGGCTTATCACGGGAGTATGAATCAAGAGGATAGAATCCTCGTACAGCAACAGTATCTTGCAGGACAATTAGATATTATTTGTGCAACGAGCGCTTTCGGGATGGGGATTAATAAAGAAGATATTCGATATATCATTCATTACCATATTCCAACAAAATTAGAATCCTATCTCCAAGAAATAGGGAGGGCTGGTCGAGATGGGAAACAAAGTGTTGCCATTTTACTTTATGTTTCCGGTGATGAAAGAATCGCCTATCAGCTTGTAGAGTCTGAGCTGTCGAACGAATTACAAATAGATCAATGGAAAATATCACTAAATCAATTTTCTGATTATATGCAATGGTTACATGCTAATGAGCATACTATACCTAACTTGTTTACGGAAACTCAATGGAGAGTATTAAGGGATTTTGTAAAGCCTGATAGTAAGTCAATAGAAGAAATACACATTGAGTTGGAACGCTTTAAGCGATTTAGGAAAGTAAGAATAGAGGAGAAAAAGCAAAAAATACAGCAATTAATGGATTGGATTTCCGCAAAAGAATGTAGACGAAAGTATATTGCAAGTTATTTTGAAGAAGTATGGATTTCTTATGAGACATTCTGCTGTGATTATTGTGGATTTGACTTAGCATTTTTTGCAGGAGATAAAGAACAGCCATCTGCGACTTTTTCTGATATGGGTTGGAAGGAACAGTTACAAGAAATTTTAGGGATAAAAAGTAGGTAATGAAATGAATAAAGAGAATTATTCTAAATTAATTAATCAACTTTCTGATCGCGACTTGGTCAAAAACCTTTATGCAACACAAGCTATTCTTTTATTCATATGTCTTGTGTTACAGTTTCTGATTTTTCATGATGAAGAAACTTTTTATCAGATGTTTCATTATGATTTAGTGGATTTTTTTATTGGAATCATGGCTGGTTTTATTATAGTTGGCTTGGATGTAATCTTTATGGTGAAACTTCCACAACAATATCATGATGATGGAGGTGTCAACAAAAGGGTTTTTCAGAATCGCAATCCTTTGCATATTGCTTTCATTGCCTTCGTTGTTGCATTTGTTGAAGAAATCCTCTTTAGAGGTGTCATTCAATCTAATTTAGGTATATGGATTAGTTGTCTTATTTTTGCATTGATGCATTATCGTTATTTATTTAATTTGTTTTTGTTTTTTAATGTGGTTTTAGTAAGTGTAGTGATCAGTTTATTATTTGAATGGACAGAAAATCTTTGGGTAACAGTAATTATGCATTTTTTAATTGACTTTATTCTCGGTTGTATACTTCGTTATAGACTGTTTGATAAGAGAGAGAAGTAGTTGTAGTTGTGGGGGAGGGCTTTATTCATGAAGAAAGAAGATCCATATAGAATTAAAGCAGAATTACATAAAGAAAAATTAACCAGAGTAAACAGGATGGAAGAAAAAGAGATAGAACATGAAGAAGAGAGTAACGCACTTCCTTCGAGAAGTAGTATTCACGCAGGAAAAAAGAGAAAATGGAAAACTCCTATTATTTCAAGCCTTGCCATTCTGTTTATCTTACTTCCTGTTAGCATTTTAGGAATTAATAGCATGTTAAAAAGTAAGGGACTTCCTACATTCATACCATCTGAAGCTACAAGTAGCTTTTTTGAAAGGGTGAGTATTACGGAAGAAAATGATAATCAGGCTAATGAAAAGAATACAAAGGATATGGAGAATAAAGCACAAGAGACGGAAGAAGCAGAAAACATTTTAGAAAATGATGATACTGAGGAGAATCAACTTGTCTCCGAGGAAACAGAATTAGAGGGACAAGAAACGAATAGAGAAGAGCCACAAACGAATACGGAAGAACAAGAAGTAGCAACAGAAGTGATGGATAATAGCTCTGTAGATAGTAATATTATCTATCATCAAGTAAAGAAAGGCGAAACTCTATTTGAAATTGCACTAAAATACTATCCAGCAGGTGATGGTATGGAAAAGATTAAAGCATTAAACAACCTGAAAACAAATGATATTCAGGCAGGTCAAACATTAAAAATTGTTTTAAATTAATTTAATATACACATTCTATCTTGTCCTCCTCCTACATATATTTGAGATAGTAAAGGGGGACAAAGATATGACTAAATCCATATTCCCTGAAAGCTATTTTATAGATGGGACACTACAAAAAATATTGTTGAAATTAATTGAGAAAAAGAAAAAATTTGATTATTTAAAGAGTAGGCATATCCTTATGCTTTGGGTTACTATTTTTTTTACGTCCTTATATTTTATGTACATATATAAGCATATAGCTATGCCTTATTCTTATTCTTTTGCTTCCATGTTTTCTGCCTATGTTAGTCATATCTTTAATTTGTATGCCTTAATTATTGTTATAGGATCCTTTGGATTTGTCAATGTGTTAAAACAGAAGAGAGAGAAAGCAGAAAAAGAATATCATGAGCTACGATGTGAAATTATTGATAAAAGTAAAGATTTAATAACAAATAGTGATACTTGGGAAAACAGACATGAAATTTATAATGTATTAAAAAATCAGTATGATATTAATCTATTTCACCAAGCCAAATAAGAACTGTCTTTTCATAAACATAGACAAACTTTCGTCCTAATCTTAGTTTGTCTATGTTTTTTTATATTCACTTTTTAAAATATTTTTTGTTGTTTTCGATCATCTTTAATAATCTCCACAGCTTCTCTAAATCGCTGGGAGTGAATGATTTCTCTTTCTCTTAAAAAACGTAAACTATCATTCAAATCTGGATCATCACTCATGTTGATAATCCATTGGTACGTGGCTCTTGCCTTTTCCTCTGCTGCAATATCTTCGTATAGATCTGCTATAGGGTCGCTTTTTGCTTGAATATACGTTGCAGTCCATGGGTTTCCTGCTGCATCATGATAGTATAAAGCATGCCCATGATTAGCATAATGTGCACCAAGCCCAGCTGCTTTTAATTGCTCCGGTGTAGCGTCCTTTGTTAGTTTGTATATCATTGTTGCTATCATTTCCAGATGTGCAAATTCTTCTGTACCGATATCTGTTAATAGTCCAATCACTTTATCTGGAATGGAGTATCTTTGATTTAAGTATCGAAGAGCAGCAGCTAATTCTCCATCTGCTCCTCCATATTGTTCTATAAGGAATTTAGCAAGCATGGGATTACATGTACTTACTTTAACAGGATATTGTAATTTTTTTTCATATAGCCACATTTCTCTCCACACTCCTTATTAAAATCTTTTCTGCTTTATACTTGCCATGGCCATGGGGAGGAATCCCAATCCCAAGGGGAACCAGAAGGGCTGTTTCCATATTGTAATAAAGGGCCATACTTACTTTCATAGATTTTTTTGAATTTTTCTCGTTCTTTTACATAATGATTAAATTGATGAATAGCATCCTGATCAAAATGATGAGTATCTAAGTAAAGCGTTAATTCTACCAGAACAAAATCAACTGCTTGCAGCTGTTCTAATAACTGATAGTATTCAGGTGGAAGTTGTTTCATGTAAGTAATCCTCCCTCTACATTAGCTTTTATTCTCATAAGGACTGTAATAAGGGTCATAAAATGCTTTCCATAATGTACCCGCCTTTAATGCTTCCATCGGTGTAAACTGTGGTAGGTGTGGTGGTTGAAATCCCATATATAAATTAGGTGGAGTAGAATAAATTTTTGTTCCAATGGGCTCACATGGATCATTGGGTCCAATATAAGGTTGATATTCTTTATAATTTGAACTCAAGGATTATCCCTCCTTCATTAACATCTTTACATCATATGATGAAACAAATCAAAGCATTCTTTGTTTTAAATTGGTAAAGAAAGAGGTACTTATATTAAAATGGAAGAACATTCAGAAGGAATTTGAATTCGAGTCGTTAGATAGAAGGAGAAAACGTATGATAATACTTATTTTTATACTATTGATTTTACTAAGCTTGATTCTTTTTTTGCACATGAAAAATGTTGCTAAGGAAAATAATGTAAAGTACGAAATAATATATTTCCCTAATTTCCCCAGATCGTTTAAGGAAATTACCCTATTTTTTATTTCTGATATACATAAAAGAATAGTAGCTGATGTCATTATAGAAGAAGTAAAAGATGTTGCAGATCTTGTCATCATCGGTGGTGACCTTTTAGAAAAAGGGGTAAGCTTAGATCAGGTAAGAGGAAATATCAGAAAACTTAGAAAAATCGGTCCAGTCTACTTCGTCTGGGGCAACAATGACTATGAGGTTGATAGGCAGAAGTTGATTGCGTTATTACAAGAAGAAGAAGTAAATATAATAAGTAATACCGCCATTTCATTTAAATCTGATCAGGGAGAAAAATGGTCTTTAATGGGAATAGAGGATTTTTCATTAAAGCATGATGATTTAGAAGCTGCATTATCTCATGCAGTTGGTGAGCATTTTAAAATTTTAATAAGCCACAACCCTAAGATAATAAAGGAAATAAAACAACAGGATCATATTTCTCTTGTTTTAAGTGGCCATACACATGGTGGGCAAATACGTTTTTTGGGATTTGGTCCTTATGAAATTGGCAGAACGAAGCTTATTAATCAAACAACTTTATTAGTGAGTAATGGATATGGAACAACGTCTATTCCTTTAAGACTTGGAGCAAAACCAGAAACTCATGTAATAAAGATGAAGCATTTAGAAGATAAATAAATCAGCTTATTCCTACGGGATTAGCGAGACAGTTCGAGAACCTGCAGGAAATTGCACCCCTAAAACGGAAATTAGAGCCCTGTTCTACGTAATAATCTAATATACTATCCAATTAACTACTGCATCTCTCTGATGTTTGTCTACAGTCTGAAATAATTTAAATGCATACTTTAGGCTTCAATCCTTTTTTAAGACTCACCGATTATTGTTTCTTTTCATAAGCTACAGTAAGAGTTTTTTCAAGGAGCAGGAGGCATAGTCATGCGCTTAGAAAGAGTGAATAGTAACCGAATTAAGATTCATTTAACCTTTGATGATTTATATGAACGAGGTTTGACAAAGGAAGATATATGGAAAGACTCGATTAAATGGCAATATTTCTTCCACGAAATGCTTGAAGAGGCAAATGATATATTTGATATAGAGATACATGGATCGGTATCTGTAGAAATTTTTTCGATGAAAGCACAAGGTATGATTATGATATTAACAATAAGTGATCAGGAATCAAGTGATGATGATTTTCTATTATCAGAAGGGTTTCTCGATATGCAGGTAACTGTGGAAGAAACAATTGATTTGCTATATGAATTTAAAGATATTGAGGACGTCATTTCTTCTGCAAAACAATTAAAAATAATCGGTATAGAAGGTGGTACTCTATACAGTTTTAATGATTATTATTACTTATATTTTTCTCCTATTTCTACCAATTGGGAAGAAAAGATGGTGGCTGTATTAAGTGAATATGCGGAATCCAGCTTAACTAGTATCCATTTAATTGAAGAATATGGAAAGCTAATTCAAAAAAATAAAGCCATTCAAATGCTTACTCATTTTTTTTCATCATAACATACAAATAAAAGGAAAGTTTTTTCATTTAGTTGTACTTTCCTTTTGTATTTTTTGTTTAACATAGATAAAATAATAAGTAGTAATTCCATATTTTTTTACATAGTAGTAACATATGTTAATGGCTTTAAAATGGTTAGACTAATGATAAGATGTTGGTTTATAAAATTAAGTTTAATGATTTTATTCAATCAGGATTGATAATGAAACTTAATTTAGTTATTTGTAATCAAGGAAACGAAAACTAATGTGATTGAAGTAGTACAAAGACTAAGGAATTGAATATACTTATAGTAGAAACAGTTACTGGTATTAAAGGTAATCATAGTATTTAAGTTGGAATTCTAACACCTATAAGAGGAAACTTCTTGCATCTAAATCATTTCAGTGTATACTAACCATTGAAAACGTTATTTTTAAGGTATTATGATCAGATTAAAGTAATTATTCTTAATAAGAAGAACTACTACAAAGAGAAGGTAGTTTTTTAGGAGGATTTATTAATGGTAGCCAAAAAGTCTAATGAGAAGAATCATGTAGAAGAGCAACACGATGTTTTAAAGTCAACTCAGACTATCATTCATAAAGCTTTAATGAAACTTGGATATTCAGAAGAAGTTTATGAATTGCTAAAAGAACCGATTCGAATGATGACAGTTAAGATTCCAGTAAGAATGGATGATGGAACTGTCAAAATCTTCACTGGCTACCGGGCACAGCATAACGACGCAGTAGGACCTACAAAAGGTGGAATTAGATTTCATCCAAATGTTACTGAAACGGAAGTAAAAGCTCTATCTATTTGGATGAGCCTAAAGTGTGGGATTGTAGACCTTCCTTACGGTGGAGGTAAAGGTGGAATTGTGTGTGATCCTCGAGATATGTCTTTTCGTGAATTAGAAAGATTGAGTCGTGGATATGTACGTGCTATTAGTCAAATAGTAGGTCCTACAAAAGATATTCCTGCACCAGATGTGTTTACAAATTCGCAAATAATGGCTTGGATGATGGACGAGTATAGTCGTATTGACGAATTTAATTCACCAGGATTTATAACAGGAAAACCTCTTGTATTAGGAGGATCGCAAGGTAGAGAAACAGCTACAGCTAAAGGGGTAACCATTTGTATAAGAGAAGCTGCAAAAAGAAAGGGAATAGCAATAGAAGGAGCACGTGTTGTAGTCCAAGGTTTTGGTAATGCCGGAAGCTTTTTAGCTAAGTTTATGCATGATGCAGGTGCAAAAGTAATTGGTATTTCTGATGCATATGGGGCCTTGCATGATCCAAATGGCTTAGATATTGATTATTTATTAGATCGACGTGATAGCTTTGGTACAGTGACAAACTTATTCAATAATACCATTACTAACAAGGAATTATTGGAATTAGATTGTGATATATTAGTTCCTGCAGCAATAGAAAACCAAATTACAGAAAATAATGCTTATGAAATAAAAGCAAGTATTGTGGTAGAAGCTGCTAATGGACCAACTACTTTAGAAGCAACTCGTATTCTTACCGAAAGAGGGATTCTATTGGTTCCGGATGTATTAGCATCTGCTGGTGGAGTTACCGTTTCTTACTTTGAGTGGGTTCAAAATAATCAAGGATATTACTGGACTGAAGAGGAAGTAGAAGAGCGTTTAGAAAAAATGATGAGCAAATCATTTGAAAATATCTATGAAACAGCAGAAACACGTCGAATTGACATGAGACTTGCAGCCTACATGGTTGGAGTTCGCAAGATGGCAGAAGCTTCTAGATTCCGTGGTTGGATTTAATGGAATGTTAAAGAAAATGTAATAAGATTATTCTAAATGGAAACAAGATTACTATTGATGAATTGACAAAAATCTCCTATCCTATAAGTAGGAGATTTTTTATTATGTTATAATGATTTCATGTGAAGATTTACCCTATAAATGAATGCTTTTTAGTTTTTGTCTTATATGATAACAACTTAAATAAAAGTCTTCCTTTTGTATATAGATGGAGGAGTGAAATAAATGATAAGAGAAGAAGCGATTATTGTTGGAGCAGGTCCTTGTGGTCTTGCAGCTGGAATTGCTCTAAAAGAAATCGATATCAAGCCATTAATTATAGAAAAAGGGAACGTAGTTAATGCCATTCATGGCTATCCTACTCATCAAACCTTCTTTAGTACAAGTGAAAAGTTAGAAATTGGCGGCGTGCCATTCTTGACAGAGCAATATAAGCCAAATCGTAATCAAGCATTGGTTTATTACAGAGAAGTAGTAAAAAGAAAAAACTTAAACATACATGCATATGAAGAAGTGTTAGAAGTCCAAGAAACAAGTGAGCATGAATTTATTGTTAAGACAAGTAAATACACTTACATAACCCCTTATTTAATTATTGCTACAGGTTATTATGATCATCCAAATTACATGAATGTACCTGGTGAAGATAAGCAAAAGGTCATGCATTATTTTAAAGAAGCACATCCCTATTTCAATCATGATGTAACTGTTATTGGCGGGAAAAATTCAAGTGTGGATGCTGCTATAGAACTGGTTAAAGCAGGAGCTAATGTCACCGTCCTTTACAGAGGTACTGAATATTCTACTAGTATAAAACCGTGGATTCTGCCAGAATTTGATTCTTTAGTCAGAAATGGAACGATTAATATGGAGTTTCATGCAAATGTAGTAGAAATTACAGACAATACCCTTTTATATGAGGTGGATGGAAAAACAAAAGAAATTCCAAATGATTTCGTGTTTGCAATGACAGGTTACCATCCTGATCATAAATTCTTAAAAAAAATGGGAGTTATTATTGAGGAAGAAACAGGTAGACCTGTTTTTAATCCTGATACAATGGAGACAAATGTGAGAGGAATATTCATCGCAGGAGTTATTGCAGCAGGAAATAATGCAAACGAAATATTTATTGAAAATGGAAGATTTCATGGCGAACAAATAGCTAAAACGATCGCTTTACGCTTATCCAAATAGTAGTGACATACTCTAGATAGGAGAAAAGAGGATACCTATAATGTTGGCGATACTCTCAGCCGGAATAGCACCTGGATTAGCATTAATGAGCTATTTTTATCTCAAAGATCAATACGATACGGAACCAATTTCACTTGTTTTTCGATCATTTATAGCTGGAGCACTTTTGGTTTTTCCCATAATGTTTATACAATATGTTCTTCAAACCGAAAATGTATTTACTTATAATATATGGCAGTCCTTATTATCAACTAGTTTATTAGAAGAATTTTTTAAATGGTTCATTTTATTTTTTACAGCAGTAAAACATGCTGATTTTGATGAACCGTATGATGGCATTGTATATGGTGTAGCTGTTTCTTTAGGATTTGCAACAGTGGAAAATATTCTATATTTAGTTGCAAATGGAGTAGAGTATGCAATTGGTAGAGCCTTATTACCAGTTTCCAGTCATGCATTATTCGGTGTAATAATGGGCTATTATTTTGGAAAAGGGAAATTTATCGTACCAAAGGGGAAATGGTTAGTATATTCTTTACTTGTACCATTCGTATTACATGGTGTATACGATTATATTCTTACATTGAAGGAAAACTGGCTGATCATCATTACTCCATTTATGTTTTTCCTATGGTGGTTAGGACTTAAAAAAGTAAAAAGTGCAAGAGAATTAAGTCACTTGCATTTGCAAAGCAGAATAGAAAGCACAGGAACCAGAGAAGGGGATATTTACCATTGAGGTAATCAGAGAGCTCTCCTCCTTCGTATAGAAGTATTTTTATCCTTCCATAGAATTATTTAGCAAAGTGTTCATTCACACTTTGCTTTTTTTTTGTATAAAAAACCATTTGCTACAAAAAATACAGGTAATGTTAAAAGTATTTTAAAATGGGGGGAATAAGCATGAATAAAAAGTTTTTACTTGTAAAAATCTCAGTCATCTTATCCTTATCGATTGGATTAATTTACGTTCCTTCTTTTGAGAAAAAAGCATATGCTTTTTCCGGACAGGTTATCCAACATGGAGCGGTAGGAGATGATGTCATTGAACTACAATCAAGGCTCCAATACGTAGGTTTTTACAATGGAAAGATTGATGGTGTGTTTGGATGGCGCACCTATTGGGCTTTAAGGAACTTTCAATATGAGTTTGGACTTCCAATCGATGGATTAGCTGGAAGTAAAACAAAAGAAAAGTTGGCTAAAGCAACACAGTACAATGAAAAGTTTGTAAAAGAACAAATAAATCGAGGGACAAAGTTTAGTCATTACGGAGGTGTTGATTTAAATAAGCAAAAGACCCCTTCAGCTAACGAAAAACCACAAGAACAACCAAAGCAACAACCGAAGCAGCAACCAAAACAAAGTCAGAACAATAATACGGCAAATAAGCCAAAAGAAACACCAAAACAAAATACAAGTGAAAATAATAATACAACGCAAAAAAACGAAGCACCACAGAATAATACAGCACAAAACAATAATGCAGCACCCAATAATAACGAAACTCAAAACAATAATACAGCACAGAACAATAATGCAACTCAAAACAATAATACAGCACCGAATAATAACGCTACACCTCAAACAAATAATACAAATAAGGCTGGTGGTGGAGAAAATGTGACAGGGAAAAGTGCAACAGCAGCAAATGTCCCTAATGGGTTTTCGCAAAATGACATACAGCTTATGGCAAATGCCGTATATGGCGAATCTAGAGGGGAACCTTATGTAGGTCAAGTTGCTGTGGCTGCAGTTATTCTTAATCGTGTAAGCAGTGCTTCATTCCCTAATACCGTTTCAGGGGTTATATTTGAGCCAAGAGCATTTACAGCAGTAGCTGATGGTCAAATTTGGCTTACACCAAATGAACGTGCAAAAGAGGCAGTATTAGATGCAATAAATGGATGGGATCCAACTGGGCAAGCATTATATTATTTCAATCCAAACACAGCAACAAGCCCATGGATTTGGACACGACCACAAATAAAGCAAATTGGTAAACACATATTCTGTAAATAGTGGGGTGAATTAGTATGTTAAGAGGTATATTAATTGGAGTATTAACAATTGGAGTTGCAGGTGCAGCCTTTTATGGTTACCAAGAACATAAAGAAAAAAACGCGATATTACTTAATGCAGAGAATAATTATCAAAGAGCATTCCATGATTTAACCTATCAGGTAGATCTATTACATGACCAAATTGGTACAACACTTGCTATGAGTTCACAAGAATCTCTTTCCCCTAGCTTAGCAGAGGTATGGAGAATTACATCTCTAGCACATACAGATGTTGGTCAACTACCATTAACTTTAATGCCTTTTAATAAAACAGAAGAATTTCTCGCTAATATAGGAGATTTTAGTTATAAAACGGCAGTACGAGATTTAAATAGTAAACCTTTATCAGAAGATGAATATAACAGTTTAAAGAGTTTATATAAAGAAGCAGCTGAAATTCAAGATGAATTACGAAATGTTCAGCATTTAGTGTTAGAAAATAATTTGCGTTGGATGGACGTAGAAATGGCATTAGCAACAGATAAGCAAATGGATAACACTATTATTGATGGTTTAAAAACAGTAGAAGAAAAAGTAGAAGGATATGCAGAAACTAGCTTAGGTGTTACTAATGTGAATTTAGAAAAGAAAAAAGAAAACTATAGTAATTTAAAAGGAAGCAATATATCCAAGTCAGAAGCAGAGAAAATCGCAAAAAATTATGCTGAGTTTAAAAATCCTGTTGAAATAAAAGTCACTGAAAATGGAAAAGGCTCTGACTATGGCTTTTATAGTGTATCCTTAAAGGATAAAGATTCAGGTGCGGAAGCAAGTATGGATATTACCAAAAAAGGTGGTTATCCTATATGGTCCATAGTTTCAAGAGATGTAAAAGAAAATAATATTAGTCTTAATGATGCAAGTAATGAGGCAGTAAGATTTTTAAAAGAACATAATTTTAAGGATTTAGCTTTATTTGAAAGTACTCAATATGAGAATATTGGTGTATTTAATTTTGTGACAGAGATAGATGGTATTAAAATCTATCCAGACAGCATTAAGATGAAAGTGGCACTAGATAACGGGAATATTATAGGTTTTGCAGCAGATGATTATTTAAAAGCAAGCAAGGAAAGAGAAATAAGTGATCCTGTTGTCTCGAAAGAGGATGCAAGGAAAAAAATTAATCAACAAGTGAATGTTATGGATGATGGACTAGCAGTTATCATTAATGACTTAAATGAAGAAGTACTATGTTATGAGTTTATTGGAACATTAGATGATGATACGTATCGAATCTATATAAATGCAAGTAATGGAATAGAAGAAAAAGTGGAAAAGCTAAAAAATGCTGAACCGTTATATGAAGAAGTAGTATAAGTGATGAAAAGACAGTTGATCTCAGGGACAACTGTCTTTTTCATCAAATTTGTTTTTATTGAAATGTATTTAGCAGTTTACGAGGTGGCAGGTATCTTATTTTCTTCTTAGATTGTATTGCCAAGTTAAAAACTTTCATGCAATAATGAAAGAAAATCTACCATCATCTTGAAAGAAAGTGTGATACATACATGATTACAATAGGAGATACATTAATTCTTGAGCTTTTTAATGAAGAAAATATTGAACAATATAAAAGTCGAATACTTGAAACAGAAAACAACGAAATGTATATAGAGTATCCGATTCATTTAAAAACAAATAAACTGATTTTTTTAATGAATGGTACACAGGTCAAAATCAATTTTGTAACAAATGATGGAGTAGCGTATATGTTTCATTCCGAAGTATTAGGAAGAAAAAAAGAGAATAATATACCTATGCTTATATTATCTTTTCCTAATTATGAACAAATGATTAAAATACAAAGAAGAAGATATGTACGTGTAGAAACAAGTGTAGATATAGCTATTCATGCATATAACGAGGAATTTAAACCTTTTACAACCGTTTGTTTAGATTTTAGTGCAGGTGGAGCGGCAATCCTAGTACCTAAAACAACCTTACTAGAAGAAAATACAAAAGTAAAAGGATATGTAGTGTTACCATTACAAAATGGAGAATATACCTATTTACAATTAGATGTGGAAATAAAAAGAATTCTAGATTATAACCAAAACTCCTATAAAGTTACATTAGAATTTGTGGAGGTAAGTCCATTTAATAGACAAGCTATGCTAAGATTTAGTTTTGATCGTCAATTATCCTTGCGTAAGAAAGGCTTAGAGATTTGAATAAAGCGAAATAGAAACTCCGATACTATAATATGATCTAAATTTATAAAAGTCATATTAGAAAAGGAGTGCTAAATTTGCGTACAGTAGAAAGAATTATTCTAAAAATAATAGGCATACAAGTGTTTTTTTTAGCAATAGGAATATTTCTTCATCATTTTAACGTTATACCTACTATAAACCAAATTACTCAATATGAAGGAGTTATGGATTCCAACTTTGTGGAAATGCTAGAAACGATTTCAAGATAGAATTAGCCTATTTTTCTCAGGTTTAGAAGAAAGGTTATTTATTCTTCCTGTGCTAGTTTTTCTAGTATCTGTTTATTTAGCAGATGTATTAATTGTAAAATATGTTAAACTAATATAGTGAAGTTTTGTTCTTTATTTAGATTATTATTGGGTGGTACTTCTTCACCAGTTATTCAGGAGGATTTATGAACAAGAAAATTAGTATTGCAATAGATGGTCCAGCAGCTGCAGGAAAAAGCACAGTTGCTAAAATAGTTGCTGAAAATTTAGGATATATATATATAGACACGGGTGCCATGTATAGAGCGTTAACTTATAAAGCACTAGAAAATCACCTTGATTTAGAAGACGAAGCATCCCTTATTGCTATGCTTAATAATACGATTATTGAATTATTGCCTGGAGATAAGGGGCAATTGGTTTATCTTGATAAACAAAATGTAACAGATGAAATTCGTTTAAGTGATGTTACTAACTCTGTTTCAATTGTCTCTAAGCATAAATTAGTACGCGAAGAAATGGTACATAGACAACAGATGTTTGCTACAAATGGTGGAGTGGTAATGGATGGCAGAGATATTGGTACACATGTTATTCCACATGCTGAGGTAAAGGTATTTTTACTTGCATCAGTTGAAGAAAGAGCAGTAAGAAGGCACACTGAGAATGTTCAAAAAGGGTTTGAGTCTGATTTAGAAAAGCTAAAACAAGAAATTGCAACAAGAGATAAAATTGATTCTGAACGGGAAGTCGCTCCATTAAAGAAGGCGGAAGATGCGATAGAAATCGATACAACCTCTTTATCTATTACAGATGTGGTAGAAAGAATTATGGAGTTAACACACCAAAAGACTCTATAAGAACAAATGTCATTCCTTTTTACCTTTAGAGTGAATAAATAATGCTTTCTATAATGTATCTTACTTGACAAAAAAACAAGAATGTAAGAAGTTAAAAGGAGTAGAAATAAAATTAATTTGTTATCATAATTAATTTATCCAAAGCTAGATGATTTATGAAAATCAAATCTAGCACTAGTATAAGGAGGAGTACATATGTCTGAAGAATTAAATGATGTAGTAGTGAACAATTATACTGTAGGGGATGTAGTAGAAGGGCAAATTACGAAAGTAGAAGAAAAACAAGTGATTGTTGCAATTAAGGATAGTAAGCTTGATGGAATTATTCCGATTAGCGAATTATCGAGCTTGCATATTGAACAAGCTAGTGATGTAGTAGCAGAAGGTGACAAGCTAGAATTAGAGGTAATTAAAGTAGAAGAAGATGCACTTGTACTTTCAAAGAAAAAAGTGGACGCAGAAAAAGCTTGGGATCAGTTAGAAGAAAAGTTTCAGTCTGGCGTAGTGTTTGAAGCAGAAGTAAAAGATGTTGTAAAGGGTGGACTAGTTGTTGATTTAGGCGTTCGTGGCTTTGTTCCAGCATCATTAGTAGAAGCTCATTATGTAGAAGACTTCTCAGACTATAAGGGGAAAACTCTTACTTTTAAAATTGTTGAACTAGAAAAAGATAAAAGTCGTCTCATTTTATCACACCGAGCTGTTGTCGAAGAGGAAAAAAGTAAACAAAAGCAAAATCTGTTAGATTCACTAGAAGCAGGACAAACGTTAACAGGAACGGTACAGAGAATTACTGACTTTGGTGCATTTGTTGATTTAGGTGGAATCGACGGTTTAGTTCATATTTCTCAACTTTCACATAATCATATTTCTAGCCCAACGGAAGTAGTACAAGAAGGGCAAGAAGTAACGGTTAAAGTCTTAGGAGTAGACAGAAATAATGACCGTATTTCCTTATCTATTAAAGATACATTACCTGGACCATGGTCGGATATTGCAACAAAAGCTGCAAAAGGTGCTGTTCTAAATGGTAACGTAAAACGTATTGTGTCATATGGTGCATTTGTAGAAGTATTACCAGGTGTAGAAGGCCTTGTTCACATTTCACAAATAGCTCACAAACATATTGGTACTCCTCATGAAATCTTAAAAGAGGGACAAGAAGTTCAAGTGAAAGTATTAGAGGTAAATGAAGCGGATCAAAGATTATCTCTAAGTATTAAGGAATTAACAGAAAAGGAATTTGACGAAGAGGAAGCTTATGAACTTCCAGAAGAGTCTAAAGGCTTTCAGTTAGGCGATATGATTGGTGATCAATTGAAAAAACTAAAATAATTTGCCTACTTTATGAATAAGATCAGACCACATCTAATAGGATGTGGTCTGATCTTATTTTTTTATCTTAGTCAGTTTGTTTATTATCATTTAATAGTCGTCCTTCTTCAGGACTTTGAAGCTCAGTTGCCCCGTTATAATGAATAGCCTGATCTCTATCAGATTCCACTCTTTTACTTTTTTTCAACTTTTTTTCCTGACGATCCTTGCCCATCAATATTCCTCCCATCTTACATGCATTCATTTTATTATTTCACTAATTGATAAAATTATTTATGACTATCATTCTTATCTAATGGTTTAAATTATCGAATACAGAGCCATAATGTATTCGAGGAGAGTGTCATTTATGGAAGGTTCATTATTTTTTTTGTTTTCCTGGATTATATGGATTATTTCAACTTTTTTTATGAATAAACATAACAAAGTTCGAACAAAGCTTTCAGCATTTTTACTGCTTTTTATAATAGTCATGCCTTACGGGCTACATTGGGGAAATCGAAGAATTTCTGTAGGTTTATTTATTACATTATTCTTTAGTTTTTATTATATTAGTAAATTGAATTGGAAAAGTAGGATATATGTTAGTGCTTGTTCTTTTTTTTCAATGATGGCATATGTAGTTTTCGAGTTAATGGCTATTTTAGATCCCATATGGCTCTTGTTACCCAAAGAATGGTTGAAAGCAATAGTAATGGTAGTACTCGTTTTGTTCCTACATAAAGACATTTATAGCCAGATACTCACTCTTTTAACAGGCAATATAATAGGGGAAGTTACATTCGGACTAATTACACGATATTTCAGCATGAACGCAGAGATAGGATCCTTTCTTTTCTTGGATAGTCTACTGACTAGTATGATGGTGATCATAACCATTTCTTATATGAAAGATTTACTAAGTAAACTAGAGAAACATGTCTCATTTCTCGAGAAAGAAAGAACGAAAAATATGTAGAATAAAAGGGTTGAATTCACTTTGGTATTAGAATGTTCTTGCTAGTATGGTATCTCTTTGATAAAATATTTTAGTTAGGGGGCTGCCTCATATGGGGAATCAGCCCCTCTTATTTGTTACTTCATTTTAAATCATGCTTTTATCTTAAGTGAAAGAAGATGATTCTTTGTTATACAAAGTGGAAAATGTATCGATTCTTTTGGTGAAAAATTTAAGATAATGGGAATAAATATAATAAGTGATAAATGGTTATTACGTACTAGAAAGGATTGATAGCTGTGGCAAAACCTGTTATAGCAATTGTAGGGCGTCCTAATGTAGGAAAGTCCACTATATTTAATAGAATTGTGGGAGAAAGAATATCAATTGTAGAAGATATTCCTGGAGTAACAAGAGATCGTATATATAGCTCTGCAGAGTGGTTAAATCATGACTTTAATTTAATAGATACAGGTGGTATTGATATTGGTGATGAACCATTTCTAGACCAAATAAGACTTCAAGCAGAAATTGCTATTGATGAAGCTGATGTTATTATCTTTTTAACAAATGGTCGTGAAGGAGTAACTTCTGCAGATGAAGAGGTTGCAAAAATTCTGTATAAGGCAAAGAAACCTGTAGTACTTGCTGTTAACAAAATCGATAATCCAGAAATGAGAGAGCAAATTTATGATTTCTATGCATTAGGATTTGGTGAGCCATTCCCTATCTCTGGTTCTCATGGTTTAGGATTGGGTGATTTATTAGATGAAGCAGCTGAGCATTTTCCAACTGGGAAATCTAAAGAGTATGATAGTGATACGATTAAGTTCTCTCTAATTGGAAGACCAAATGTAGGGAAATCTTCCTTAGTAAATGCTATTCTAGGAGAAGATAGAGTTATTGTTAGTGATGTAGCAGGAACAACTAGAGATGCCATTGACTCAGAAGTAACAGTTAATGGAGATAAATACGTTATTATCGATACAGCAGGTATGAGGAAAAAAGGGAAAGTCTACGAATCAACAGAAAAATATAGTGTATTAAGAGCATTGCGTGCAATAGAAAGATCAGACGTAGTCTTAGTCGTAATTGATGGCGAAAAGGGTATTATTGATCATGATAAAAAGATCGCGGGTTATGCGCATGAAGCTGGTAGAGCTGTTATTATCGTTGTGAACAAATGGGACGCTGTTGAAAAAGATGAAAGAACAATGAAAACATTTGAACAAACAATAAGAGAGCATTTCTTATTCTTGGATTATGCGCCAGTTGTATTCTTATCGGCATTAACAAAAAAACGAATTCATACATTAATCCCAATGATTAATATGGCTAGTGAATCACATACTAGAAGAGTAGAAACTAGTGTACTAAATGATGTAATTATGGATGCAGTAGCCATGAATCCAACGCCAACTGATAAAGGCAAAAGATTAAAAATTTACTATACTACACAAGTAGCAGTTGGACCTCCTACATTTGTGGTATTTGTCAATGATCCAGAACTGCTTCATTTCTCTTATGAAAGATTTTTAGAAAATCGAATTCGTGATGCATTTGGTTTTGAGGGTACACCAATTAAGATATTTGCAAGAGAGAGAAAATAATGGGGTGTGTGCATGAAATATGGAACTAAAACAGTAGCAATGATTGGTGCTGGTAGTTGGGGAACCGCACTTTCATTGGTACTAGGTGATAATGGTCATAATGTTCGAGTTTGGGGAAAAGATGTACAAACTATTTCAGATATCAATACCTCTCATCAAAACAAGCGATATTTACCAGGTATTTTACTTCCTGAGAAAGTAGTAGGTTATACAGACTTAGAAGCAACATTAAAGGATGCTGACTTTATTATCCTTGCCGTTCCTACAAAGGCGATGAGAGAGGTTATTCCAAGGCTACTGCCGTTTATAGAAGAACCAAAGACCTTTGTTCATGTAAGTAAAGGAATTGAACCAGGTACTTTAATGAGAATTTCTGAAATTATGGAAGAAGAAATTCCAAGTTCAAAGAGAAAAAGTATTGTGGTGTTATCTGGACCAAGTCATGCTGAAGAGGTTAGCCTAAGACACCCAACTACTGTTACGGTCTCCTCTGCTAATATGGGAGAAGCTGAATTAGTTCAAGACTTATTTATTAACAATAATTTTCGTGTATATACAAATCCAGATATTGTTGGTGTGGAAATTGGAGGAGCATTAAAAAATATAATTGCCGTGTGTGCCGGTATTGCGGATGGCTTAGGATTTGGAGATAATGCTAAAGCTGCTTTAATCACTAGAGGTCTAGCTGAGATAGCAAGGCTCGGAACAAAAATGGGAGCTAACCCACTCACTTTTGCTGGTCTTACTGGAATTGGTGATTTGATTGTAACTTGTACAAGTGTGCACTCAAGGAATTGGAGAGCAGGTAACCTCCTAGGTAAAGGCCATGCCCTTGAAGAAGTACTAGATAACATGGGGATGGCTGTAGAAGGGATAAGAACGACAAAGGCTGCTCAACAACTTTCTGAGAAATTTGATGTAAGTATGCCTATTACAAATGCCTTATATAACATTCTCTTTAATAATGAAGATGCGAAAGTAGCAGTATATTCTTTAATGGCTAGAGGAAAAACAAATGAAATGGAAGATTTAGTAAATATCCTTGCCTCTAAATACACAGAATAAGATTATTTTTTAAGTGTTTATACATTTTTAAGCAAATTAGGCGTTTTTATTGGTTCGCAAAACTTTGCTTTTACATAAAATGTCTTGAAGCAACCTGGTGGATTGAACAGGGGATGGGTGAATAGTCAATTAAGCAGAGTAAAAGGTATTTCATCTTTTACTCTGTATTTTTATGTAGCAATGGTTTAATACATAATAAAAAGGGGAAAAGAATTTCTCTTTAATTTATATGAAAATGTCATAACCCTTCTCTTCTTGTATATATTGAAGAGAAGGGTTACTTTTTTGTTTTTATCATGCTTTCCTATCTAGATACATATTGGTGTCTTGATTGAAAAGGCAAAAAAAATAGGTAATGATGTATTCTATTAGACTCCTAGAAACAACATTGCTATGTAAATAGAAGAACAAGAAAAAAAGGAGGACGAAATAAAAAAAGAAGTCATAAAAAGATAGGACAACATCATAAGTATATATTGTCTAATAGTATTATATGGATGATTTTATCCCATGTACTAGGAAAAGTTCAGGAGGGGATCACTTGGAAAAGGTAAATATTTTTAAAGATATTGCCGAAAGAACGGGCGGTGATATTTATTTTGGAGTTGTTGGTGCAGTAAGAACTGGTAAATCAACATTTATTAAGAAATTTATGGAGCTAGTAGTTATCCCTAATATGGAAAATGAAGGGGAAAGAGCACGTACAAAAGATGAGTTACCTCAAAGTGCTGCTGGAAAAACGATTATGACAACTGAACCGAAGTTCGTTCCTAATCAAGCAGCATCTGTTAAGGTAGATGATGGATTAGATGTAAATATTAGACTAGTAGATTGTGTAGGATACACAATTCCAGGTGCTCAAGGATATGAGGATGAAAATGGCCCTAGAATGATTAATACACCATGGTATGAGGAGCCAATCCCCTTTCATGAAGCAGCTGAAATAGGTACAAGAAAGGTTATCCAAGAACATAGTACGATTGGAGTAGTAATTACTACAGATGGTACAATAGGTGACATTCCAAGAAGTAATTATTTAGAAGCAGAAAATAGAGTGATTGAAGAGCTAAAAGAGGTTGGAAAACCATTTATCATGATTATTAATAGTGCTCAACCTTTTCATCCAAATACAGAAGCACTTCGTGTGGAGCTATCAGAGAAATATGATATTCCTGTCATTGCAATGAGTGTAGAAAGCATGAGAGAAACAGATGTCTTAAATGTGATGAGAGAAGCGTTGTTTGAATTCCCGGTACTTGAGGTTAATGTAAATTTACCGAGCTGGGTAATGGTATTAAGAGAAAATCATTGGTTAAGAGATAATTATCAGGAAGCTGTAAAGGAAACAGTGAAAGACATAAAAAGATTGAGAGATGTCGATCGAGTTGTTTCTCAGTTCAGTGAATATGATTTTATTGACAAAGCTGGCCTAGCAGGTATTGAAATGGGTCAAGGGGTTGCTGAAATTGACTTATTCGCTCCTGACGAATTATATGATGATATTCTAAAAGAAATAGTAGGTGTGGAGATTAGAGGGAAAGATCACTTACTAGAGTTAATGCAGGATTTTGCACATGCTAAAACAGAATATGATCAAATATCAGACGCCTTAAAAATGGTCAAACAAACTGGATATGGAATAGCTGCTCCGTCCTTAGTTGATATGAGCTTAGATGAACCAGAAATCATTCGTCAGGGCTCCAGATTTGGCGTAAGGTTAAAGGCTGTTGCTCCTTCTATTCACATGATTAAAGTAGATGTAGAAAGTGAATTTGCGCCTATCATTGGGTCAGAAAAGCAAAGCGAAGAATTAGTTAGATATTTGATGCAAGATTTCGAGGATGATCCATTATCCATTTGGAATTCTGATATTTTTGGTAGAAGCCTAAGCTCTATCGTTCGAGAAGGAATTCAAGCAAAATTATCTTTAATGCCAGAAAATGCACGATATAAATTAAAAGAAACATTAGAAAGAATCATCAATGAAGGGTCAGGCGGCCTTATCGCCATCATTCTATAGAACTCTCTCGAGGGTTCTTTTTTTTTAGGTTATTTTTATGTTTACAGGGATGATACTCCTATGGATCTGTAAGGATTATAAGTAGCCATTTCATCTTAGTTTGGAGAGGCACCCGGTTGACTCCTACGTGAACGAAAAAAAGCAGGAGCATAAGCGCAGATCACAATTTCTAAATGAGCCAAGTGGAAAGCGACAAGTAAGTCTCTGGAAACACAGATTAACCATGTTAAGTTGGTTTAATACTACTAGTAATCCTTTTTGTATGACTTAATCTACTCGTTACTTATAGTAAGTACTAAGAAAAACAACTCTCTATTACAAGTTCTTATAAGAAGATTTTTCCATTTACTATATGGAGTTTGTCAACAAAATGAATGAAAACAGCAGAGTCTTCTAAAAGAAAGATGGATAAACAAGTTAATAATTATTAAACTATATCGAATGAGAGGTAAATAAGTCAACCAATAAATTAAATTAATAAAAGAATTATTACGCTAATATTTCAAATTAAGAAAATATTGCTATCAACACATAAAATTTCTTGATATGGAGAATTGATTATGATAATCTTTTAAAGGAATTAGCGTCACATAAGGTTTTCTAAACCTAATAAAAGGTTACTAAATGCTTATTACTTGAATATTTGTCTAACTTGGTCTAGTATAAAGTCAGTTTTAAGAAAAAGTTCAGTAGGACGTATATAATTCCAATAATTTGTTTACAAATAATGATAAGAAACGAATTTTGCGATTTATTTGAAACACTCGGGAGGAGGTGAAAGGCATGAACAAGACAGAATTAATTAACGCAGTTGCAGAAGCAAGTGAACTTTCTAAAAAGGACGCTACTAAAGCAGTTGACGCTGTTTTTGATACAATCTTAAATGCTTTAAAAGATGGGGATAAAGTACAATTAATCGGTTTTGGTAACTTTGAAGTACGTGAGCGTGCGGCTCGTAAAGGTCGTAATCCACAAACTGGCGAGGAAATCGAAATCGCAGCTAGCAAAGTTCCTGCTTTTAAACCAGGTAAAGCTCTTAAAGATGCAGTGAAATAATTACATAAATTAATAGTATTTCACTAAAACCGCGAATGTTTCGCGGTTTTTTTATTTTGAGAATGGATATAACTTAATTAATCCTCTTCAAACCCCGACAGGAGTCGAATATATGCAGCTCTATTCCAAGAGATGTTTTAAATAGTATTGTGAATAATACATCTGAAAACGGCTTGAATGAGGAATTCTACCAGAATTTTGTATAAAAAGGTTTAAAAGATATAAATGCTGGCAAAAGTAAACATGGCGAGAAGTATCTGGATTTATACATAAAAAACTTGATGAAATGATTGTAGTAGGCTACTTGAGTTCTTCTGTATCTCTTTAATGCCTATTATGTTATAATAAATAGAATATGAAGATAAATGGAAATATACATACAAAGTAATTATTGGGGAACAAGGGTGATGTTTATGGCTATATACGAAATCATGGAAATGGTAAAAAGAAAGATAACAGAAAAAACCTCTCATACATATTTACAAAAGCATCTATCAAATCCGATATTAGATGACAATAAATTGCTTTTAACCGTTACTTTGCTATCAGAAGCAAAGCTAAACAAAACAGATATTATTACATATGCTACAACGATTACCTTAATCCAGATTGCCCTTGATACCCATGAACTCATAACAAATGAACGCATGCATTCAGGAAATGAAACAAAGAGGCAGTTAACTGTATTAGCTGGAGACTTATATAGTGGTCAATACTATAAAATTCTTGCAGAAATAGAAGATTTAAAAATGCTAAAAAACTTAGCTGAAGGTATTAAAGAAGTAAATGAAAGTAAAATTTATTTCTATCAAGAAAATACTACTGACTCCTCCCAATTAATGAGTAGTTTGATAAATATAGAAGCAAGTCTCTTAAGAAAAGTAACAAACTATTTCCATTTAGAAGAGTGGAATGGATTTTTAGAAGATTACTTATTATTAAATAGAATTGAGCTAGAAAGAGAACAGTTTAAGAATACAGGTAAATCCGTAATGGTAGATGCATTTGTTCAATACGAAGAGATAAAACAGGAAACAACTAACGGATACCTCTACATATTAGACAAATATGCTAAATGGGCGTACATGCAACTTGAGAAAACAATGATCAAATTGCCTACTCTCAACCTACAATTAAAAGAAAGTATTAATCAACTCCTATTTGGTAGTAGACAACAACAAATGTATGTGGAAGAAGGGTAATCATTAGTATGCAAGAACAGCAATCAAAGGAAGAAAAAGTACATAATGTTTTTGAAAAGATCTATGGAAACTATGACAAAATGAATTCTGTTATTAGCTTTCAACAACACAAATTGTGGCGTAAAGAAACAATGAAAAAAATGAATGTTCCAAAAGGATCTAAATGTCTAGATGTATGCTGTGGTACTGCAGATTGGACAATCAGTTTAGCAGAAAAGGTTGGCTCAACAGGTAAAGTTATAGGTTTAGACTTTAGTGAAAATATGTTAAGTATCGGAAAACAAAAAACAAAAAAATACGAAAATATCGAGCTTATTCACGGAAATGCAATGGAGTTACCTTTTGAGGATAATAGTTTTGATTATATTACAATTGGATTTGGCTTAAGAAATGTTCCTGATTATTTAACTGTCTTAAAAGAAATGAGGAGAGTTGTAAAGCCAGGTGGGATGGTTGTATGTCTCGAAACATCTCAACCTACTATGCCAGTGTTTAAACAAGGTTATTACTTTTATTTTCGATATATTATGCCACTATTCGGTAAGCTATTTGCGAAAAGCTATAAAGAGTATTCGTGGTTACAAGAGTCTGCAAGGGATTTTCCAGGAATGAACGAACTTGCTGAAATGTTCAAAGTCGCTGGATTGAATAAGGTAAGCTACAAGTCGTTTTTTGGAGGAGTGGCTGCCGTTCATATGGGCTATAAATAAGCTTCTTTATTTCTAGATAAAAAGAGGCAGTAAAAAAATTTAAATATTGATTTCAAAGTTGGGTGAGTTCGTAGTGAAGTTAAAAATGATGTATTCATTTTTGAATTCGGATATAGAAGTAATTGAAAAAACATTAGAAGAAACTGTACAAGCAAATTCATCACTATTAAAAGAATCATCCTTACACCTACTAAAAGCAGGTGGGAAAAGAATTAGACCTATATTTGTTTTATTAGCTGGTCAGTTTGGGGATTATGATATACATCAAATAAAAAAAGCAGCCGTTTCATTAGAATTAATTCATATGGCTTCTCTCGTGCACGACGATGTAATAGATGATGCTGATTTGAGAAGAGGGCAACCTACCATTAAGGCAAGATGGGATAATAAGATTGCCATGTATACTGGTGATTATATTTTTGCTCGATCTATGGAAATAATGAGCGAAATAAACAAACCAGAAGCTCATCGTGTGCTTGCAAATACAATTGTGGAAGTATGCATAGGAGAAATACAACAAATTAAAGATAAATACCGTTTTGATCAATCACTGCGGGATTATTTTAGACGTATTAAAAGAAAAACAGCCTTGTTAATTTCTGCGAGTTCTTTAGTAGGTGCAATAGTGTCAGATGTTGATGTAAAACATCAAAAAAAATTGTTTGATTTTGGCTATTATGTAGGGATGTCTTATCAAATTATTGATGATGTACTTGACTTTATTGGTACAGAGAAAGAATTAGGAAAACCAGCTGGTGGTGACTTGCTGCAAGGAAACATAACCTTGCCTGCATTTTATGCGATGGAGCAAGAAGAAATTAAAAGGAAAATCCTAACAGTCCATGAGAAAATGGATAAAGAGGAGTTAAATGTTATTATTGATTTAATAAAAAATTCTGATGCTATTGAACGGTCATTAAGAGTAAGTGACTTATATTTGAAAAAAGCGCTAGAATCTATAAAAGACCTACCAAATGGTAGAGCTAAATCTGCCCTTATAAATATTGCTAAATATCTGGGGAAAAGAAAATTCTAAGCTAGTATTTTTATACTAAATATAAATAAGAAGGCTATTTTACTAAGTAGAAGGCAGTTTGTATAACTAACTATTTCTGCTTTCTACTTGAATAAGAGTCGAATGTATTTTCCTTCATTTTCAAAATAAGTGAACATATTATGAACAAACTGTGAAAGCGTTTTATATTGTTTGTAAATTTGTATAGCCTATGTTAATGTTACCTTTAAGCAACCTATCATATTTACCAATACATAATGTAGGAGTGAACTCTTATGGAAAGAACATTTCTTATGGTGAAACCAGATGGTGTACAAAGGAACTTAATAGGTAATATAGTACAACGTTTTGAACAAAAAGGATTTCAGCTTGTTGGTGCGAAATTAATGCTGATAACAGAAGAGCAAGCTAAAGCTCATTATCAAGAGCATGTAGAAAAACCTTTTTTCTCCGAATTAGTTGAATTTATCACTTCAGGTCCTGTTTTTGCAATGGTATGGGAAGGTGAAGGTGTTATTGTGAAAGCAAGACAAATGATGGGGAAAACTGATCCATTAGATGCTATGCCTGGAACTATTCGAGGAGACTTTGGAATGGTTAAAAACAAAAATATTATTCATGGATCAGATGGTTTGGAAAGTGCAACGAGAGAAATTTCTATCTTTTTTAAAGAAATAGAATTAGTAGAATACCAAAAAGTTGGCCAAAACTGGCTACAGTAAATATACATATCACCAACAAGCAGAAGCAGCAGCTGCTTGTTTTTTTTATAATCACTCGTTAATTTGCACTCCACTTAACGAAAACCCTACAATAAACAGAACTTTTTTGCATTTCCATTTTTTTCGCCTTTTTTTGGATAAATCGTTTATACTATAAAAAAGAAGTCACTACATCATGATGAATTTGTGAGGAATTAATATATGGATAATGATTTTCAGGATTTTATTAAAAGCTTTTATAGATTGTCAGGAATTGACCTTTCTCTTTATAAAGAAGCACAGATGAAAAGAAGATTAACCTCATTATTTGAAAAAAGGGGGTTTCACTCCTTTAAAGATTATTTTCAAGCAATCAACAAAGATAAAGAGCTGTTAGATGAATTATTAGATAGAATGACTATTAATGTGTCGGAATTTTATAGAAATTATAAAAGGTGGGAAATTTTAGAGAATAAGATTTTACCAACTTTAATTAAACATAGAACGCCATTAAAAGTATGGAGTGCTGCATGTTCAACAGGAGAAGAGCCTTACACTTTGTCCATGATTCTGTCCAATAAACTACGACCAATGGATTTTCAAATACTTGCAACAGATCTAGATACTAAAGCTATTGAAAAGGCTAAAAATGGCACATATTTGGAGAGGGCATTAAATGAGGTTCCTTTAGCTCAAAAAAAGAAGTATTTTCAGTCTTCAGGAAGCATGTATAAAGTAGTAGATGAAGTGAAGAAAAATGTAACCTTTAAGCAACAAAATTTGCTGTCTGATTCTTTTGGTGGACCTTATGACTTGATTGTTTGTAGAAATGTTATGATTTACTTTACAGAAGAGGCAAAAGATATTTTATATCAAAAATTTGCAGATGCACTAAGACCTGGTGGCATTTTATTTGTAGGTAGCACAGAACAAATATTTACACCAAGTCAATATGGCCTTGAGACAGAGGATACTTTTTTCTATAAAAAACAACACTAACATAGGAATTAAATGAGTATTTTCTAATCTAATTTTCTATAAATACTATTCAATAAGTAGCGAGTATGTTATATTGGAACATAATTACTTTAAAGCGTTGAAGGGAGAAAGGGTCGGAAATGAGATACTTAACATCTGGGGAATCACATGGTCCCAAACTTATTACTATAATTGAAGGACTTCCTGCTGGAATGCCTTTATTAGCTGAAGATATAAATGAAGATTTAGCTAGAAGACAAAAAGGTCATGGTCGGGGAAGACGCATGCAAATTGAGACAGATACAGTCGAAATAGGCGGAGGCATCAGGCATGGTTATACATTAGGTTCACCTGTTTCCTTAATTGTTGACAATAATGATTGGAAGCATTGGACAAAAATTATGGGACAAGAACCTCTACTTGAGGAAGAAGCAGCAGATATTAAACGGAAAATTTCTCGTCCTAGACCAGGTCATGCAGATCTTAATGGAGCAATCAAATATGGTCATCGAGATATGCGTAATGTTCTTGAGCGATCTTCTGCAAGAGAAACAACGGTTAGAGTGGCAGCAGGAGCTGTTGGGAGAAAACTATTATCTCAACTCGGAATAAAAGTTGCTTCTCATGTAGTAGAAATTGGTGGGATTAAATCCAATGTAAATACATACGGCTCTATAGAGGAGTTAAAAGAAGTAACGGAAAACTCGCCGGTTCGTTGTTTAGATCCTATTGCTGAAAAAGTGATGATGAAAGCAATTGATGATGCTAAAACGAATGGTGATTCCATTGGTGGAATTGTCGAAGTAGTAGTTGAAGGAATGCCAATAGGTGTAGGTAGCTATGTACACTATGACCGAAAATTAGATGCTAAACTTGCGGGCGCTATTATGAGTATTAATGCATTTAAAGGGGTAGAATTCGGAATTGGTTTTGAAGCTGCTAGAAAACCAGGTAGTGAGGTTCATGACGAAATTATTTGGGATAAGGAAGAAGGCTATACAAGAAGAACAAATCGACTAGGTGGATTAGAAGGTGGAATGACTACTGGAATGCCAATCGTAGTTAGAGGCGTTATGAAGCCAATTCCCACTTTATATAAACCATTAAAAAGTGTGGATATTGATACAAAGGAAGAATTTTCAGCTAGCATTGAGAGAAGTGATAGTTGTGCAGTACCAGCAGCAGCTGTTGTAGCTGAAAGTGTCGTTGCATGGGAGTTGGCATCTGCAATTGTTGAACAATTTTATTCAGATCGCTTTGAAGGTTTAGTAAACAATATTGCTAAACATAATGAATATGCGAGGGAGTTTTAATGAGAAAAGTATTAGTGGAGACAACCTCTAAAAGCTATCCAGTATATATTGGTACAAATGTCCTTGATAAGCTAAATCCATATATCCTTGAAAACTTTAAGAGTTGCTCGAAAATACTTATTATCACAGACCAAACAGTTGCTAAATTACATTTAGGAACTGTTTTGGATAGTATCAAAGGATTTCCAGTAGAAGTCTACACGGTTCCTTCAGGGGAAAAAGCGAAAACCTTTGAAGTATACTATAATTGCTTATCTTATGCGTTAGAAAAACAACTAGATAGAAAATCTCTCCTTTTAGCATTGGGTGGTGGTGCTGTCGGAGATTTAGCTGGCTTTGTTGCAGCATCCTTTATGAGAGGTATTCCGTTTATACAGCTTCCAACCACTATATTAGCTCACGATAGTGCAGTTGGTGGAAAGGTGGCAATAAATCATCCGCTTGGAAAAAATATGATTGGTGTTTTTAATCAACCAGAAGCAGTATTTTACCAAACCGCTCTACTTACTTCCTTACCATTTCAAGAGCTTAAATCAGGCTTTGGTGAAGTAATTAAACATGCTCTTATTAGTGATTTAGGTTTTTATCAACAATTAAGTAATACCATTTCAGACCTGAATCAAGTAAAAGAGGAGTATTGGTCAGAGTTACTTGAAAAAGGAATAATGGTGAAAAGGAAAATCGTACAGCAAGATGAAAAAGAATACAGTGTACGTGCATTTTTAAACTTTGGTCATACCTTAGGACATGCGATAGAAGCAGAAATGGGATACGGAAAAGTTACACATGGCGAAGCAGTAGTGATAGGCATGGTATTTGCTTTATCGATGAGTGTACATAAATATAACTTGAATTTTTCTATCGATAATTTCTCAGAATGGTTGGTATCATTAGGTTACTCAACTAGAGTTCCTGAGCATTTAAAGGTAGAAAACTTAATTGCTAGAATGAGACAAGACAAGAAATCAATAAATGGTAATATAAATTTCGTTTTGTTAGAAGAAATAGGAAAACCAGTATTAGTAAAAGTGGGAGAAAGTGAACTGAAGCGGGAATTAGTAAGGTTTAAGGAGAGAAGTTAATGATTAGAGGGGTTAGGGGAGCAATTACTGTTAGTAATAACGAGGAAGCAGAAATATTAACAGCTACCAAAAGACTAGTAGAAGAGATGATCAAATCTAACCATATATTAGCAGAAGATGTTGCCTCTGTATTTCTTTCAGTAACAGATGATATAGATGCAACTTTTCCTGCAAAAGTAATTCGAATGCAGGAAAACTGGACATATGTTCCAGTAATGTGCATGAAAGAAATTGCAGTTCCGAACGGGTTAGATAAATGTATTCGAATTATGATGCATTGGAATACCGACGTGTCACAGCAAGAAATACAGCATATCTATTTAGAAAAGGCAGAACAATTAAGACCTGATTTACAAAAATAATTGCTTTTAAATAATACGTAATAGAAATTTAATCATATTAGAGGTGAAGGATTATGAAATGGAAAAAACAATTACTAAACTTAACTCCATATCAGCCTGGAAGAACAATCGATGAAGTAAAAGAAGCTTTTAATTTAGATAAAATTGTAAAATTAGCATCTAATGAAAATCCTTTCGGCAGCTCTCCTAAAGTGATGGAAACGATTCAAAAGATGGATAGTTCTTTTGCTTTATATCCAGACGGGTATGTTACGAATCTACGCGCAGAATTGGCGAAATTTTTAAAAATCGAAAAAGAAGAGTTAGTATTTGGTAACGGCTCTGATGAAATTATTTTGATGATTTCTAGAGCATTATTAAGTCCAGGCTTAAATACGGTAATGGCAAGTCATACCTTTGGTCAATATAAGCATAATGCTATTGTTGATGGTGCAGAGGTAAGAGAAGTACCTCTTACGGATCAAGCAGAGCATGATTTACCTGCTATGTTAAAGGCGATAGACAAAAATACGAGTGTGGTTTGGTTATGTAGTCCTAATAATCCTACAGGTACTTATATACCAGGCGATGATTTAGTAGATTTCTTAAATCAAGTTCCAGAAGATGTGCTAGTGGTGTTAGATGAAGCATACTATGAATATGTTGTAGCAGAGAATTACTATGATTCTATTGCATTAACAAAACAATATAATAATTTAATTGTATTACGTACTTTTTCGAAAATTTATGGTCTTGCGAGCTTCCGAGTTGGATATGGAGTAGCAAATAAAGAGTTGCTTCAAACTTTAGAACCTATAAGAGAGCCATTTAATGTGAATACATTAGGACAAATTGTGACACAGGTTGCCCTAGAAGATCAGGAATTTGTGGAAGCATGTAAGCAGAAAAACAGAGAAGGTTTGGAAAGTTTATACCAATTCTTTACAGAGAACAAACTTTCTTACTATCCATCACAAACCAATTTTATCCTTGTAGATTTCCAAGTAGATGGTAATGAAGTTTTTCAATATTTAATGAGTAAAGGGTACATCGTTCGTTCAGGAGTACCACTTGGTTTCCCTACTTCGGTTCGTATTACTGTAGGATCAAAAGAAGAGAACGATGGGCTAATGCAGGCTATGACAGACTTCTTAGTAAAAAAGAAAGTAACAAATTGAAAATAATGTTTGAGAAGGCGGTGCTAGGATGAACGGTCGCGTCTTCATAATAGGACTTGGTTTAATCGGTGGATCATTAGCTTTATGTATAAAAAAAGAACATCCCAATAGCTCTATAATTGGATTTGATATTTCACAAGAAAACCTTAAACTAGGAACTATGCTGGGAGTTATTGACGAAATAGCTACTTCTATTGAGGCAGGTGTAGAGAATGCAGATTTAATCATTCTCTCTACACCTGTGAAAGAAACAGAGCTTATTATAGAAAGCTTAACAAGGCTAGACTTAAAGGAAAATGTAATTATCACAGATGTAGGTAGTACAAAGACTGTGATAACAAATAAGTCTGAGGCATTATTAGCAAAAGGAATAACATTTATTGGTGGACATCCTATGGCTGGTTCACATAAAAGCGGTGTGTCTGCTTCGAAGTCTATACTATTCGAAAATGCTTTTTATTTACTCACACCTCATGTAAGTATAGATAGCAAGAAAGTAAATCAACTACAGGATTGGCTAATAGGAACAAATGCTAAATTTATTGTTATTAGCCCAGAAGAACATGACTTACTTACAGGTGTAATTAGTCATCTCCCGCATATTGTAGCGGCATCACTTGTTCATCAAGCAGATCATACTAGTGAGTCACATGAGCTTGTTACTAGACTTGCTGCTGGTGGGTTCCGAGATATTACCCGTATTGCTTCAAGTAGTCCTGCAATGTGGCGAGACATTTTAATACATAATAAAGAAGTATTGAAAGAACAACTCGTTATATGGAAAAAAGAAATGGATAGTGTTTATTCTTTGATAGAAACAGAGGATGAAGAAGGTATTTTTAACTATTTTCATCGTGCAAAAGAAGTAAGAGATGGTTTACCGTTGGGGCAAAAAGGGGCGATTCCTGCGTTTTACGATCTCTATGTGGATGTTCCAGACTATCCAGGTGTTATCTCTGAAATAACAGGCTATCTAGCACAGGAAAATATTAGTATAACCAATATTCGTATTCTAGAAACAAGAGAAGAAATATTTGGAATTCTTGTGATTAGCTTTCAAACTGAGGAAGATAGAAAAAGAGCGCAAAACTGTATAGCTAGCTATTCTAATTATGATAGTACTATTGGTTAGAAAGAGATGGAGGGTAATCAATTGGAAAGGAAATCCTTAAAGAAAAACAAGAATGGTTTAAATGGTGAAATATCTGTACCAGGAGATAAATCTATCTCTCATCGTTCCATTATGTTTGGTTCCATTGCAGAAGGTACAACTACAGTATCTAACTTTTTATTAGGCGATGATTGCTTAAGTACTATTTCGTGTTTTCGTAAATTAGGTGTTGAAATGGAGCAAAATGAGGAACAAGTAATTATACATGGTAAGGGCTTAAAGAATTTACAGGAACCAAAGGAAATATTAGATGTTGGAAACTCAGGCACAACTATCCGTTTATTAACTGGCATTCTTTCTGGTTTGAATTTTCATAGTACACTTATTGGAGATTCGTCTATTGGTAAAAGACCAATGACTAGAGTAGTAAAACCATTGAAAGAAATGGGCGCTCAAATAGATGGAAGAGATAACGGAAATTTTACTCCTCTGTCTGTACGTGGTGGAAAATTGAGAAGCATTACTTATCAATTACCTGTAGCAAGTGCTCAAGTAAAATCAGCTATTCTATTCGCTGGACTTCAGGCAAATGGTACAACAACTGTAAAGGAAAAAGCACCAACCAGAGATCATACCGAAAGAATGATTAAGAGATTTGGTGGAGACATTCATGTATCTGATGCAGGTATTGAAATAACTGGCGGACAACACTTACAAGGTGCTGAAATTCATGTGCCAGGAGATATTTCTTCTGCAGCATTCTTTTTGGTAGCTGGTTGTATCATACCAAATAGTAGAATTGTATTGAATAACGTAGGATTAAATCCAACTCGTACAGGAATTATAGATGTCCTTCAGCAAATGGGAGCTAATATAGAGGTGATACCTGATTCTGAAGATAGCTTTGAACCTACTGGAACAATCATTGTTTCAACAAGTTCCCTACATTCAACAACAATCGGTGGAGATATCATACCAAGGTTAATTGATGAGATACCTATTATCGCTCTATTGGCAACACAAGCATCAGGAACAACTGTGATAAAAGATGCTCATGAGCTTAAAGTAAAAGAGACTAATAGAATTGATACCGTTGTAAATGAACTGAAAAAGTTAGGAGCAAATATTGAAGCAACAGAAGATGGTATGATTATTCATGGCAGAACAGATCTTACAGCTAGTACTGTTCAGTCACATGGTGATCACCGTATTGGTATGATGCTCGCAATGGCTGCTCAAATTTCCGAAGGTGAAATGCAATTAGAAGATTCAGCTGCTATTTCTGTGTCTTATCCTACTTTCTTTAGTGATCTTAAAAAATTGGAAAACGAGTAGGATCCTAAATAATTATTATGTTTAAATGTTTTAAATTAGAAAAGCAGTGTGTATTCGGTTAAGTATACACACTGCTTTCCTATATCTTAAACTTATTATTAAGTGTTATTAATAATTATAGGTTTTCTTCCTTTCTTTTAAATCCCCCCATAAAGAAGCGTTATTGTACCAACTAAGAAAAGAAGAATAAATAATATAATTCATACCCCTGCTGCTGCAAATTCATCTCCTACATAGAAACAATATGAAATACTTATTAACCATGAGAGAAAACGGGATATTCCGAACATAGTAAGTAGTCCCCAAATAATTATTTTTCTTTTAGACGACTTATTAGTACTGAGTTTAAATCCAAGTAATATGGAATCAATAACCAATAACCAATAACCAATAACCAAAAGCAATGCTATGCAAATCCCCATTCCTCGTTACCCTTTTTTTTGAATATTTTACCACAAATAACCATTAGTGGTACCACATAAGAATACTCTCACATATAAATTGGAGGTATATTTTTATACCTATTCTCATAGCTTGTCTTAAAAAGGTAGTAGGTGATGAGATGTGCAAGTATATTATTGAAAACACGCATATTTTAAAAAGACAGACAGTAAAAAAAACTTCGCTATTAATAGAAGATAATCGAATTGAACTTATTAGGAATTCATTTCAGCAATATCGATATATGAGAATGGATGGTTCCCCCTTTATTATGACTCCAACATCTGTTATATTAGACAATCAAGTTGTAAAATGCATGAATAGGAAAGAGCAAAAACAATATATTGAAGAAAATATTATTAAAAAAGGTTGTACAACGATCCTTTGTTATGTAGAGTTAAAATGGGAGAAAGATTGGTTAGTCAATCTAAGAAAAATGAGGAGTCAATTGGTTAATAGTTCTATTGATTACGTAATTGGTGTAAAGGTTGCTTTAAAACGTTTAACTCCTTCTTTTGCGAGATTATGTAAAAAAGAGAAAATTCCAGTTATCTTTGTAGAGGTAGAAGAAGGCAAGGAACTATACGATATTCCTTGGGGATGGATAAAAGATTCCCTTTTTCCTTATAATGCACCACTAGTTCCAGTTTTTACTTCAACTAATGAAGAGAAAAAGAAGCTAGCGCAAAGTTTATGGTCAAGATTAATGAGAGATATTAAAATACCATCAGTTCAACAGGAACTTGAAAATGGTATACCACTATCATATGAAATTTTAGTGAAAACAGGAATTTACCCTTTTAAAGGTAGTATTAACCAAGGTGGAGAAGTTTCTTATAATTTATTACCCTTAGACTCTGCAAACAGATTTGTTGATGAAAGTGAATTGTTTCTTTATCATTATGATAGCATTCTTGCAACTATTCACAAAGGGACATGCATTCGAGCATTAGACAAAGTGTTTTATCGCCCAGGATATGGGGAGCAATTAGAAGTGAAAGTACCTTCTTTCCTAAGAATTTAGAAGGAGATTAGAGAGGTTATAATATGGAAAGAGTTAATGAAATTATACATTTATTAGAAAATGGAGATCAACAAAAAGCACTAGAATATTATCAAGATATTTTAAATACTGGTAATAATGATGAGCGCTTTATGTTAGGCGAAGAGTTGCTACAACTCGGATTTTTAGAGGAAGCAAAAAATCTATTTCTTGTGCTTTTAGAGGCATACCCTGAAGAAGGAGAACTATTAGTACTAATTGCTGAAACAGAAATGGAAATTGGCAATGAAGAGATAGCTATCTCTTATTTAGAAAAAATGAATCCTAATGACCCTAGTTACCCACAAGGTCTATTGTTACTTGCAGATCTGTATCAAATGGATGGATTATATGAGGTAAGTGAAAGGAAGTTATTAGAAGCCAAAAGTATTCTTCCAGAGGAGCCAATTATTGATTTTGCACTTGGAGAATTATATGCAGAGCAAGGCAGAATTAAAGATGCTATTCAAGCCTACCAATTGGTATTACCAAAGGGAACGGTTGTTGGGGGAGTTAATATAAATGGACGAATTGCTGATAACTTAAGTGCTGGCGGAGCATTTGAGGATGCACTCACCTTTTATGAAAAAGCAATAGAAGATAAGGTGGAAATAAATACGTTATTTAATTTTGCGTTAACAGCACTACAAGCTGGATTATATACTCGTGCCATTAACCGTTTTGAAGAAGTCAAAGCTTTGGATCCATCTTATCATTCTCTTTACCTGTATTTGGCAAGAGCATATGAGCATGAAGAATTATTGCAGGAAGCGTATAATACAGTTGTTGAGGGAATAAAGCAAGATGAATTTAATAAAGATTTATTTCTTTATGGTGGTAAATTAGGATTGAAGCTTGGAGATGAAAAATCCGCTGAAGCGAATTTTAGAGAAGCATTAGCAATAGACCCAGAATTCACTGAAGCTGTTTCTTTATTAAATAAGCTATTTCTAACTCAAGATAGATTTGAAGACATTATGGAACTTGTCGAAATGATGGAAAAGCAAGATATCGAGGAACCACAAATTGTATGGGATGCAGCAAGAGCATTTCATGGACTGGAAAAATATTCAGAGGCATTAAACAAATATCAGTTAGCATATACTTTCTTTAAAGAACTCCCAGATTTTTTATATGACTATGGTTATTTTCTATTGGAAGAAGGAAAAAGAGAGGATGCTGCCGAAATTTTTAATAAGCTTTTAGAATTAGATCCAAGCAATGAAGAATATATTGAGATTATGCATCGACTTACAGATAATTAATACACTTTCACCCTATTAATGAGACGTATATGGTGGGGAAATTCAGAAGTTAGTTTAGAATTTTATAACTGTTGTAAACAGAGGAGGGAATAACAAAATGAAAACCCCTGTATCTGTCAACGAAAAAAAAGACTTCATTCGTTGGTTCTTAAATAATTATCAACTAAAGAGACGGGAATGTGTTTGGATTCTGAATTACTTAATGAGCCATGATCAACTAATGGAAAAAGTTCACTTTGTGGAAAATGCGGAAAAATGTCCAAGAGGTCTTATTATGTCCACTCATTGTGTGGATGAAGTGCCATTTCGATTTTATAAAGAGAATGTAATGACTACAGATGCTGAAAAATCTTTTCATGATATTCGATTGAATAGAGACGAAGATATATATATTCAATTGAACTTCTATGCATCCAACCAATCACATCATTATGCAGCAGTACTTGTAGAAAATCCTTTTATGTCTAAAAAGCTCCAAATTAGTGAAAAGGATAAAATTATTGCAGAGCAATTTTTAGTAACAAGCATTGAAAAGTTTCAAAAAGATAGATTGCTCCAGTTAATTGATGAAGCATTGGATAACGGAGATAAAGAAATGTTCCAAACATTAACACAGCAATTGAAATTTTTGCAGAGAAATTAGATAAAAAAAGAAATCCTTTGATTTAGAAGGATTTCTTTTTTTTATAAAAACAAAAGATGTTGAATTTTTACTCCAAATAATAAACTGTGCTAAAATATACTAGATTAAGAAGGGGGGATGAGAAGAAATTGAGAAGTATTTATTTACTGTTAAGTAATCGCTTATTTCTATGGTTATTATTAATAATTAATATCTTTGGGACAATCTATGGATATTATTGGTATAAATCTCAACTTGCAGAAACACCAACAAAATTTCTACTTTTTGTACCAGATAGCCCAACCGCCAGTCTATTTTTTGTGTTTGTACTAATTGCTTTTTTATTACATAAAAATTGGCCATTGCTAGAAGCACTAGCTGTAGTAACATTATTTAAATACGGAATATGGGCTGTTGTCATGAATATTTTAGTATATGTAGAAACAGGTGAACTATCGTTAGCTTCCTGGATGCTTATATTCTCACATGGAGCAATGGCTTTACAAGGCTTACTCTATATTCCATATTATCGAATTAAATTAATACATATTGTTTTAACTGCTGTATGGACACTTCATAATGACGTAATTGATTATATTTTTGAAATGATGCCTAATTATAGTGTATTGGATCAATATATGAATAATATAGGATATTTTACTTTTTGGCTAAGTATTATTAGCATACTTATTGCATTCGTAGCCAGTAAAAAAGGGAACGAATTGCAATGGAAGATTTCTTATAAATCATAATTTTATAGTATAACCTTGTCCAACTCCTCATACATTTCTATTAGGATATAGAGGAGGGACAAGAATGAAGGCAAAATTGGTTTTGTTATTAATAGTGTTAATTATGCTTACGCCTTATACATTTTCAGTATATGCAAACCAACAATCGCCTAAATATGGTTTAGAAGAATTAGATACTCTATCAGATGAAGTTCTACAGCTAGTTCGCTCGGAACGCTATGATGATGCTAAGAAAATCTTAGAGTATTTCTCTAATCAATTTAGTTCGGTTACTGTTAGTGAGAGTCCTTTTACAATAGATGAGCGTAGAATCTTAACAGGGGCACACGAGGAAGCAGTGGAAGCCATAACAAATACCTCTCTTAATGAGGATGAGAGACTCCATTCTGTACAAAAATTTAGATTAGCTGTTGATGCTGTTTCTTCTGGCCAAGAGCCTATGTGGACGCAAATGGAAGAAACGGTAATGACAACCTATCGCGATATGGAAAATGCTGTGCTTATGGAGGATAAAGAACTGTATAATGAAAAACTAGATATGTTTATTTCGTTATATCAAATTATTTATCCTAGTCTTAAGCTGGATGTGTCTATTGCTCAATTTCAAAAGCTAAATTCATTAGTGGAATTTATTAGCACTTATCGATTGCAAGTTTTTCAAAATAAACAAAACCAAGAAGAATTACAATCTTTAGAAGCAGAGCTGCAAGATGTTTTTAATCAAGTATATGAAGACGAAGCAGATCCTTCTCTTTGGTGGGTTATTATTTCTACAGGCAGTATTATTATCCTAACTCTCTCTTATGTTGGATTTAGGAAATACCTTGGAGATAAAGAGGAAAAAAGACGCGCACGGCAAAAAAGAGATAATATTTGACTTTAAGTTTTCCTCTGCTTACAATAAAAATATATACTACTAGAATAAAATAGGGGGAAAACCATGTTTATTGCGTATTTTATATTAATTCTTCTCGTTCCTCTTTGGGCACAAATGAAGGTGAAGAGTGCATACAAGAAATATTCTAAAGTTTCTACTTCCTCACAAATGACAGGTAGAGAAGTAGCTAGAAGAATATTAGATTCAAATGGTCTTTATGATGTATCTATTGAAGAAACGAGAGGAGTATTATCTGATCACTACGATCCAAGGTCAAAAGTGGTTAGATTGTCTTCTAATAACTATCATGGTCATTCTGTTGCAGCTGCAGCGATTGCTGCACATGAAGTAGGTCATGCAATACAAGATCAACAAAGTTATTCCTTTTTAAAGTTCCGTTCTGCTTTAGTACCAGTTGCAAGCTTTGGTAGTAATGCTTCTTGGATTTTTATCTTATTAGGGATGTTTACTCAACTTTCCGGACTACTATTGTTAGGAATTGTGTTAATGGCTGCTGGTGTACTGTTTCAATTTGTCACATTACCAGTTGAATTTAATGCTTCCAATCGAGCAATGGATCAAGTAGTATCTTTAGGGATTATTCGCAATGATGAAGAAAGAGAAACAAAGAAAGTATTAAATGCTGCTGCGTTAACATATGTAGCTGCCGCCGCAGTAGCAGTATTAGAATTAGTACGACTAATTTTAATTTATACTGGTATGCAAAGAGATGACTAATCAATATATGTAAAAAAACTACAGTGGTTGCTTACTAAAAGCTACTACTGTAGTTTTTTTAATGTGTGGATTTTGACTTTTCTAATAATATAGCGTACATCTTCATCAAGGTGTATAATGAACAATGCATATAATGACAACGAATAAGTAGAGAAAGAAGGGTCTTTTTGCAAACTGCTCCAATAATTGAAGAGAAAAAAGTGCAACAGTTAACCGTTTATCGAATATTATTTGCTATTAGTATAGGGCATTTTTTAAATGATTGTATGCAATCAGTTGTACCAGCATTGTTTCCAATTATACAGCAATCTATGAACCTATCTTACACAGAAGTTGGCTGGATTGCATTTACCTTAAATATTACTTCTTCCATTTTACAGCCAGTGTTTGGGATTATCGCAGATAAAAAGCCTGCACCCTATTTATTGCCAGTAGCTATGCTTTCTAGTTTAATTGGTATGCTTGGTTTGGCATTAGCTCCTAATTTTTATTTTGTATTATTGTCCGTTTTATTTATCGGGTTTGGGTCAGCTATTTTTCATCCAGAAGGCTCTAGGGTATCATATATGGCAGCAGGGAATAGAAGAGGTTTGGCACAGTCTATTTATCAAGTGGGTGGTAATGCAGGTCAATCATTAGCACCAGTGTTTACAGCACTTATTTTTATACATACTGGTCAGTCTGGAACCATTTGGTTTACATTGCTTGCAACAATTGGGATTATTATTCTATTCCAAGTATCAAAATGGTATAAAAAAGAACTACAGCAAAGTTTGTCAAAAAATAAGCAACAATCTAAAAAGGATTTTATTATTAATAAAAAAATAATACTAGCCATTAGCTTGTTAATTTTTCTTGTATTTGCTCGATCGTGGTACGGAGCAGGAATAAGCAATTTTTTTCATTTTTATTTAATTGAAAAGTTTAGCTTTAGTATTGAAAAAGCTCAAATTTTTGTTTTTATTTTTTTATTAGCCGGGGTTATTGGGACATTTCTTGGCGGGCCGCTAGCTGACCGTTTTGGAAAGAGAACAGTTTTGTTATTCTCTTTAATAGGTTGTGCTCCTTTTGCCTTGTTGCTTCCTCATGTTCCATCTTGGTTCGTTGGTCCCTTATTATTTATCATTGGGTTTATCTTGCAGTCTAGCTTTAGCGTAACAGTTGTATATGCTCAAGAATTATTACCAGGAATGATTGGATTAGTTTCTGGGCTTATAGTAGGTTTGGCATTTGGAATGGGAGCACTAGGTGCGGTAGTTTTTGGAGTGATTGGTGATTTATATAGCCTTCATACAATCATGCTGTTTTGTAGTGTGCTTCCTTTATTAGGAGTGTTCACTTACCTACTTCCAACAGACAAAGTTATTAGAGAAATGCATAGTTAAAAATATTTTTTAAGTGAAATACCCCCATTATATACTGCACCCTAAAAGTTAGAGTAAAGAATCTAACTTTTGGGGTGTTTTATTTCGTAAATAAACAATCACTGTAAAAACTTTATTTTTCAATAGGTCTTTTGTATTCATCTAATGTAAAGCCTTCTCCCATTACATCATGTACAACACTAACAGATACAAAAGCATGGGGATCGATGCTTGTTATGATACTTTTTAAGCGAACAATTTCTGTTTTAGCAACAACGCAATACAATACTTCTCGATCTTGTTTTGTAAAAGAGCCATGCCCTTTTAAAACTGTCACTCCTCTATCCATATCCCTCATGATAATACTTGCTATTTCATCATTTAAGTCTGAGATGATCATAGCACCTCTTGCAGCATATGCACCTTCTTGCATAAAATCAATCACTCTAGTTCCAATAAATACGACTACTAATGTATACATGGCTTCCCGGTAAGTTAGGTATGTTAATAGGGATACAGTAATTACACATGCATCAAATAAGAACATCGTTTTTCCAATACTCCAGCCTAAATACTTATGACCGAGTCGTGCAATGATATCCACCCCACCAGTTGTTCCACCATATCTAAAAATTATCCCTAAACCAACACCGATAAACGTACCTGCAAAAAGAGAAGCTAAGGTTAAATCTTGTCTTAGTGGTATATGTAGCTGGATGTTGGGTAATTGAAAGAACCATAAGAAAACAGAAACAGCAAGCGTCCCAATTATCGTATAGATAAATACACTTCTTCCAAGTAGTTTCCATCCGATGAAAAATAACGGTATATTTAATGCTAAGTTTGTTATAGAAGGATCCCATTTAAATTGAGCATATAATAATAACGTGATTCCAGTAAATCCACCTTCGGCAAGTTTATTTTGCATATTGAAATGAACAATACCAAATGAAAAAATAGCGGAACCTAAAAGAATAAATAAAACGTTTTTAACTTTAATTCCTTTAAACATGTATTCGCCTTCCTTCTTCTATCCATTCTACTATTGATTAGCGTACTCATTATAACGAATACGAGTAAGATGAGCAATCGAGTTTAAGTGCTTAATTATAGTTTACCCAATTTTTAAAGCGAAAAGACTAGTGAATCATCATTGATTGAAGCGACTTCAATTAATAGTGGTGGAAAACAGGTATTTATAGGAGTCTACAGTAAAAATTGTTTGTAAAAATGCAATAGATTAGCTAACATGGATATGGATAATACACTTTCTGACTGGAGGAGTTTACTGTGAAAAAAGATAAAACAGTCAAAGACATTCAAAATGAAGTTGATCAATATATTAATCAATTTAAAGAAGGCTACTTTAGTCCTCTTGCTATGCTAGCTAGATTAACGGAAGAGTTAGGTGAACTAGCGAGAGAAGTAAATCATTATTATGGAGAGAAGCCAAAAAAAGAGACAGAAACCGATAAAGAAATAACAGATGAAATAGGTGATATGCTTTTTGTTTTAACATGCTTAGCTAATTCTCTTGATATTGATTTACAGGAAGCTCATAATCGTGTCATGCATAAGTTTAATACTAGAGACAAAGATCGTTGGACAAGGAAAGAAGAATAAATAGTTTCAATAACTGAGCTTATTATAAAGAATACATAATATTAAGGAGAACATAAATTGAATACAATAAAAGTAGTGATTGCTGGACCAAGAGGAAGAATGGGTAAAGAAGCGGTTTATTTAACAGGAAGAACAGAAGGCATTGAATTAGTGGCAGTATTGGATCATAAAAATAGTGGAATGACGCTAAATCAAATCGATGGCTTTTCTGCTTATAATGTACCTATTTATACAGATATAGAAAAGTGTTTTACGACAGAAAAACCTGATGTTCTAATTGATTTAACAACTCCGGAATACGGAATGCATCATGCTAAAACAGCATTAAATCATGGTGTTAGACCAGTTGTTGGGACAACTGGATTTACTAACGAAAATTTGAAAGAATTAGAAAAGCTATGTGAAGACACGGGATTAGGCTGTATCATTGCCCCGAATTTTGCAATAGGTGCTGTTTTAATGATGAAATTCTCTAAATTAGCTGCAAAGTATTTTCAAGATGTGGAGATTATGGAAATGCACCATGATCAAAAGTTAGATGCACCTTCTGGAACAGCGGTTAAAACAGCCGAATTAATTGCAGAGGTAAGAGAAAGCAAAAAACAAGGACATCCAAATGAAAAAGAGACTATTTCAGGGGCAAGAGGTGCTAATTTTGATGGAATGAGAATTCACTCTACTCGACTTCCAGGTCTTATAGCACACCAACAAGTAATGTTTGGTGCAGAAGGAGAATCCTTGATCATTAGGCATGACTCATTTAATCGAGTTTCTTTTATGTCAGGGGTTAAATTTGCGGTTGAAGAGGTACTTAAAGTAAATGTACTAGTATATGGACTTGAAAATCTAATGGATTAAGGAGAGGGAATCGAATGAATATTGCTTTAATCGCTCATGATAAGAAAAAAGATGATATGGTTGCGTTTGTATTGGCTTATAAAAATATTTTTGCAAAGCATACCTTATATGCAACAGGTACTACTGGAACTCGGATAAATGAAGCTACAGGTCTTACTATTACTAGGTTTCATTCTGGTCCTCTAGGTGGGGATCAAGAAATTGGGGCATATATTGCTAATAATAATATGGATATGGTTTTCTTCTTTCGTGATCCCTTAACAGCACAACCACATGAACCAGATGTAACAGCATTAATCCGTTTATGTGATGTTTATTCTGTTCCTCTCGCAACCAATATGGGTACAGGAGAAGTATTAATTAGAGGATTAGAACAAGGTGACCTAGAATGGAGAAAAGTAGTACATGGAAAGACAAATAATATTAACGAAAAACTTAAAAATAATTGAACCTATAGATATACTAGCTTTTGGTGCCCATGCTGACGATGTAGAAATTGGCATGGGTGCAACTATTGCGAAATATGCAAGCATGGGAAAGCGGATTGTTATTTGTGATTTAACAGATAGTGATCTTTCATCAAATGGAACAGTAGAACGGAGAAAAAAAGAAGCCTTTGAGGCAGGAAAAGTGCTAGGGATAGAGGAAAGAATTGCACTAAAGCTTCCTGATAGAGGGTTGTTTTTGGAGAAAATGTCCATTCAAAAGGTAGTGGACGTTATTAGGTTAGTGCAACCGAAAATTGTTTTTACACCTTATTGGGAAGATCGCCATCCGGATCATGAGAATTGTACAAAAATAGTAAAAGAAGCAGTCTTTTCTGCAGGTATAAAGAATTATCAAGGAAATATAGCTACTCCTCATAAAGTACATAATGTTTATTATTATATGATTAATGGGTTCCATAAGCCGGACTTTGTTATTGATACAAGTGATTTTATGCAAACAAAGCTAGGCAGTTTAAATTGCTATAAGAGTCAGTTTGTTAAAAATGACGATGGTGTAGATACTCCTTTAACGAATGGGTATATGGAAACAATAGAAGCAAGAGAGCGTTTATTTGGTAAAGAAGTTGGTGTACAATATGCCGAAGGGTTTATAAAAAGTAAACCGATATTACTACATAAAGATTTGTTAGGTGGAGAGAAATGAAGAAACTAAAAATTGGTATCACTTGTTACCCAACAGTTGGAGGATCAGGTGTTATTGCAACAGAATTAGGAAAAAAACTTGCTGAGAACGGCCATGAAATTCATTTTATTTCATCAAGCATTCCCTTTCGATTAAATAAAATGTATCCCAATATTTATTATCATCAAGTGGAAGTTAATCAGTATGCCGTTTTTCAATTCCCTCCATATGATTTAGCACTCAGTAGCAAAATGGCAGAAGTAATTAATCGAGAAGAACTAGATTTATTGCATGTTCATTATGCTATTCCACATGCAGTATGTGCGATTTTAGCACGCCAAATGAGTGGTCGTGATGTGAAAATTGTAACAACTCTTCACGGGACAGATATAACGGTGTTAGGTTATGATCCATCCTTAACAATGGGCATACGATTTGGAATTGAAAAATCAGATATCGTGACTGCAGTGTCTAATTCTCTAATAGCACAAACACATGAATTAATTGAACCAAAAAAGGAAATTGTGCCTGTATATAATTTCATTGATGAAAGAGTTTATCAAAGAGTAAATACAGATCATCTTAAGCAGGAGCTTTCTATTAAAGAAGAGGAAAAAGTCCTAATCCATGTATCAAATTTTCGAGCAGTAAAGCGGGTGTTAGATGTAGTAAAGGCGTTTGAAAAAGTGACAGCATCTATACCTGCAAAGCTACTCTTAGTTGGAGATGGACCGGAAATGTCTAAAGTGACGAAATTAGTAGATGATTTGCAACTACGAGATAAAGTCTTATTCTTAGGCAAACAAGAAAATGTCGAAGAGCTCTATTCTTTAAGTGATTTGATGTTATTATTATCAGAAAAAGAAAGTTTTGGTTTAGTAGCTTTAGAAGCAATGGCCTGTGGTGTGCCAGTTATAGGCACAAATGTAGGTGGAATTCCAGAAGTAATAATTCCTGGTGTCACAGGTTATATTTCTGAACTTGGTGATATTGAGAATATTGCTAAACAGTCTTTACTCGTTCTATCAGATGATCAATTACATAAGCAACTTGCCCAAAATTCTATCAATAGAGTGAGAGATTTTTTCCGTGCAGATTTAATTGTGAGTCAATATGAAGAAATCTATTACTCCTTACTTGAAAAAGGTGAATAATATGTTTAAAGCCTTTCAAGACGCTATCCCAATGATGAAGCAAATAGAGTCTGCTGGCTATGAAGCCTATTTTGTTGGTGGCTCAGTAAGAGATTATTTATTGAATAAAACTATTAACGATATAGATATAGCTACATCTGCAACTCCAGATGAAATAAAAAAAATATTTCCTCGTACAGTTGATGTTGGTATAGAGCATGGAACAATTATGGTGTTATGGGAAAATAATACATATGAAGTGACGACTTTTCGTACTGAATCAGCATATGTGGATTTTCGAAGACCTGAACAGGTTTTTTTTGTTCGGCAACTTAAAGAGGATTTAAAAAGAAGAGATTTTACGATAAATGCACTGGCCATGGATACAAGTGGTCATATATATGATTATTTTAAAGGAAAAGATTCTTTAGCATTAAAAGAAATAAAAACCGTTGGCCATGCAACAGAGCGTTTTCAAGAAGATGCCTTGAGAATGATGCGAGGCATTCGATTTATTAGTACACTTGAATTCCAGCTTGATAAGGATACAAGAGCAAGTATGGAAGAAAACAATCATCTCCTACTAAATATTGCGGTTGAAAGGATCTCCAATGAATTTGAGAAACTATTAATGGGGAATGCTGTTCAGGATGCAATAAAGGATTTAATTAAAACAGGTATTTTTTCTTATTTGCCAGGTTTAGCTGAACAAAAGAGCGGGTTAGAAACATTCTCTACCTATAATTTAAGTGGCTTAGAATTGGGTGAGCGCTGGGCTATTCTCCTTCTATCAATCAATGTAGTAGAGAAAGTAGAAATAGATACAATGTTAAGAAAATGGAAGTTAGCAGTGAAGCAAATAAAGGAGATACAGAAAATAATCTTTTGGTCTAAACACCGAGAAGCTAGGTTAACATGGTCTAATTTAGATTTATATTATGCTACTTTAGGTCATGCTTTGAGCGCAGAAAGAATTTATCAACGGAGAAATCATTTTGAAAGTTACAGAGAAGTAGATGTATTAGAAAAACAATATGAAAATTTAGCAATAAGAAGAAAAGAAGACCTTCATATAACTGGTTCAGATTTACTTCAATGGTCAGAAAAAAAACCAGGACCATGGCTAAAGCAACTACTAGAACAAATAGAGACAGCAGTAGTAAATCAACAATTAGTGAATGAAAAGCAACAAATAAAGGAGTGGCTAGAAAAGTGTCATCTGATTTAAGAGGTAAGTTAATGGAGGCTTTTACTAATAATCCAGAAGAATATTTATCTGGTCAAGAACTAGCATCCCTTTTAGGTTGCTCCCGAACGGCTGTTTGGAAACATATTGAAGCACTTAGAAAAGATGGATTTATATTAGAAGCAGTTCGTAAAAAAGGTTATCGTATTATTGGTGTGCCAGAAAAGATTGTGTCCGATAAAATTCTCTTTGGTTTAAACACTGCCTTCATGGGAAAAAACATCCACTTCGAGGATTCTGTACATTCTACCCAAACAATAGCACAAAAATTAGCTTTAGATGGAGCTAAAGAAGGTACTTTAGTATTAGCCGAAGAACAAGTTGGTGGTCGTGGAAGGTTAGAAAGAAGCTGGCATTCTCCAAAATATAAAGGGATATGGATGAGCCTTCTTTTAAGACCGAATATTCCCATGATGAGAGCTCCACAATTAACGTTGTTAACGGCCGTAGCAGTTGTACAAGGTGTTCAAGAGGTCACTGGTGTACAAGCACATATAAAATGGCCAAATGACCTGTTGATTAATGGGAAGAAAATGACTGGAATACTAACAGAGGTACAAGCAGACAGTGATCGGATTCATTCATTAATTATCGGAATTGGAATTAATGTTAATCAACAAATAGAGGATTATCCACAGTTACTACAAGAAAGTGCCACTTCTTTATTTATTGAAACGAACAAAAGCTGGGATCGCTCTATTATCATTCAGGAGATTATGCAACAGTTAGAGAAATTATATCTATTATATTTAGATAAAGGTTTTTATCCAATTAAGCTACTATGGGAAAGCTATTCTGTTAGTATAGGTACAACCGTTATTGCTAACACCTTAAATGGAAGCATTAAGGGTTTTGCCAAAGGAATTACAGATGATGGAGTGCTTCTGCTAGAAGACGAACATGGAGAAGTTCATTCCATTTATTCAGCGGATATTTTAATAGAATCGTAAAGATACCCATGGTCACGGCCATGGGGTTTTTGATATAATGCTTTTGTCGGGCAGTATCTATATAGAACTGCACCTATATTTATGTGCAAAATAATAATTATATCTGCCTAGATCCAAAAAAACGGACAAGGACAGAGGGATGAAATGAATCATGATTGACTTAAATCCTTCTATAACTTTGTAGAGGATTTTTCTTTATTATCATCATTCCTCTTCCATTTAAGGAGGAGCAAAATTGAAAAGTACTACCCAATTTCTTAAAATGAAGCAACAAAAGGAGAAAATCACCATGATGACCGCATATGATTATCCTTCTGCTAAAACAGTAGAGCAAGCAGGAATGGATATGATACTTGTAGGTGATTCTCTAGGAATGGTTGTATTAGGATATGATTCAACAGTACCTGTCACTCTTGACGACATGATTCACCATGGAAAAGCGGTTAAGCGTGGAGCAAAGGATACTTTTATCGTAATAGATATGCCTTTTATGACTTATCACCTATCTAACCGAGATACCTTGTTACATGCAGCAAAATTAATGCAAGAAGTAGGTGCAAACGCAGTAAAGCTCGAAGGAGCAGGTGAGGTAATTAACACAATGCATCGATTAACGAATGCTGGTGTTCCAGTAATGGCACACCTTGGCTTAACTCCACAATCAGTTGGTGTATTAGGAGGATATAAAGTTCAAGGGAAAAGCTCTGAAGAAGCAAAGCTACTTTTAGATAATGCTTTGAAATGTGAACAAGCGGGTGCGTTTGCAATAGTATTAGAATGTGTACCAATGCAGGTAGCTAAGGAGATTAGTGAAAGACTTACTATTCCAACAATTGGAATTGGAGCAGGTTCAGCTACAGATGGTCAAGTTTTAGTTTACCATGATGTGATCACTTATGGAGTTGATCGTGTTGCTAGGTTTGTTAAGCAATATACTGATGTTAATGCACAAATTCTACCTTCCCTGCAGGAATATATAGCAGAAGTAAAATCAGGTGCATTTCCGGAGGAGAAACATAGCTTTACAATGACTGCAGAAGAGCTAGAGAACCTTTATGGAGGAATAAAATCATGAAAGTATTAACAAATCCAAGGGAACTTCAAGATTATTTAGGGAGCTTGAAAAAAGATGTGAATATTGGTTTTGTACCTACTATGGGATACCTTCATGAAGGACATAGAGCACTTCTGAAAGAGGCTAGGAAAGAGAATGACAAGGTAATTATGAGTGTTTTTGTTAATCCTCTTCAATTTGGACCAAATGAAGACCTTGAATCATATCCAAGAGATTTTGAACACGATAAGCAAGTGGCTATTGACGAAGGAGTAGATGTTCTTTTTCATCCTTCTGTTCAAGAAATGTACCCTACTTCCATGTCTGTTACAGTAAAAGTGGAAAGAAGAACAGATTGCCTTTGTGGACGTTCAAGACCAGGTCATTTTGATGGTGTTGCAACTGTATTAACAAAATTATTCCATATAGTTCAACCGACGAATGTATACTTTGGGAAAAAGGATGCCCAACAAGTAGCTGTAGTAGATGGACTAATAAACGACTTTAATTTTCCGATTAATTTAGTACCAGTAAATACAGTTCGCGAAGAAGATGGCTTAGCAAAGAGTTCTAGAAATGTTCGTCTTACAGAGTTGGAAAGACTGGAAGCAGGTATTTTATATAAATCATTGGCTCGTGCAAGAGAAGAAGTGATTAAAGGGAATACACCTATCCAAGAAATTACGCTACATCTAAAAGAGTTTATAGAGGCTAACACAAGTGGGAGTGTAGATTATTTAGAGATCTTAACATACCCAACCTTAGAAGAAATAGTGGAACGATCTGGATCAATCATTGTTGCAGGAGCTGTCCAATTTAGTAAAGCTAGGTTAATTGATAATATTACTTTTGACTTATTATGAATGATCAAAACTGGAGGATAAGCATATGTACCGTACAATGATGAACGGAAAGATTCATCGTGCAACTGTTACAGAAGCCAATTTAAACTATGTGGGAAGTATAACAATAGATGAAGATATTTTAGATGCAGTCGGCATGGTTCCAAATGAAAAAGTACAGATTGTGAATAATAATAACGGAGCAAGACTAGAAACGTATATTATTCCTGGTGAACGAGGAACAGGAACCATTTGTTTAAATGGTGCTGCTGCAAGACATGTGCAGGTAGGAGATATAGTTATTATTATTTCCTATTGCATGATTTCCAATGAAGAGCTAAGTAAGCATCAACCAAAAGTGGCTATAATGGATGAGAATAACCGTATCAAATCTCTTCTTCATCAAGAGCTAGAAAGAACGATTTTATAATGTACTTTTTGAAAAGATTCTTGAAAGGAAAAATATGCAATATGCTCGGCTTCTATTGATAGCAGAGGAAATGCATAAATTTCTATTGCTTACTTTGAGCACTAAAAAAGTAAGGGAAAATGCCCACATTTTATCTAGTTAATCGCTGTTTTTCGAGGCTACCGGTCACTTTCTTTCTGGACTTTCTCGCATGTCCTGTGATAGTCGACCGGTAAACCTATTCGTTCTATGAAGTATTACTTAAAGCTTTTTATTAGCATTAGTCTATATATAAATGCCTTTTCAGTAATCTTATAAGCTTAGAAGATTATGCAGATAAAGAAAATAACTTATCTAGCCTAACCAATTATAATTATACGCAATAATACCTAAAATGGCTCCAAAACTAGCTCCGAGCATAGCACCAACTATTGTCCATGGTATTATTGAGTTCTTCCCACTTTTTTTATCCACTTCTAACATCTCCTTTTTATCTCATTCATTCTATCCAACTATACGGACGAAAATTATCATTCGTTTCAACTCACTGTTAATTTAAGAAAGATAATCCATCATCTTCTTAAATTCAACCTAATATTACTAACTATATTCTATAAAATGAAATTGTATTGATCTCTTACCGTTTGGAAAAAATAATAATAAACATGATTAGTGCGGACAGATTGAAAGTAATGTCTTTTCCTTTTTCCTTTTTTATGATACCGTTTGATTGACTGAAAGTTTGAGGTGGGCTTGATGAGTAACAAATTTGTAGTAGTTGATTTAGAAACAAACGGTAATTCTCCAAAAAAAGGTGATCGAATTATTCAGTTTGCGGCAGTTGTCATAGAAGAGGGCAGAATTGTAGAAGAGTATTCTTCCTTTGTGAATCCTTTACAAACAATTAATCCTTTTATTGCTGAATTAACTGGAATTACGGATGATATGGTGGACACTGCTCCTATATTTGACGAAATTGCAGATAAGGTGAAGGATCTCTTGGAAGATGCTTATTTTGTCGCACATAATGTTCTTTTTGATCTTTCCTTTTTAAATGAGGAATTAGAACAAGCGGGATTTCGTCGCTTTATGGGGCCATTCCTTGATACAGTTGAACTATCAAGAATTCTATTTCCCACAGCGGATGGATATAAGCTAACAGACCTTGCTACACAACAAGGAATTGTCCATAGTAGGCCACACCAGGCAGATAGTGATGCATATGTTACCGCTGAATTATTATTGATCCTATTGAATAAGCTTGAAGACCTTCCACTTCAAACATTAAAGCAATTAGAAGTGCTAAGCGCAAGCTTGAAAAGTGATCTAGATGATTACTTATATGCATTAATACAAGATAAACAAACCAAAACGGAATACATACCAGATCATTTGGAAACCTATAGAGGCTTAACATTAAAAAAAGTGACTAGCATAAAAAAGCATGGTTTGATGGATAATGATACCTATTCCTTTGATATGGATTTTCTAGAAAGTAGGATGAGATCTGTTTTAGCTTCTTATAAAAATAGATCTGGTCAAACGAAGATGATGAAAGCCATATTCGATGCATTTACAGAGGAAGTCCATGGCCTAATTGAAGCAGGAACTGGTGTAGGAAAAACATTAGGCTACTTGATTCCTGCTAGCTACTTCTCAATAGAAAAACAAAAGCAAATTGTCATTAGTACACATACGACACAGTTGCAGGAGCAATTAATCCAAAAGGATATTCCGCTATTGAATGAGATACTACCTTTTCCTATTTCGTTTACAGTTTTAAAAGGGAGAAATCATTATATTAGCTTAGATAAATTTGAAGTAGCTCTACGAGAACAAGAAGATAATTACGATGTTATTATGACTAAGATGCAATTATTAATTTGGTTAACTGAAACAACTACTGGAGATAAAGACGAATTAAATCTTACTAATGGTGGAATTCAATTTTGGAATAAGATAAAAAACGATGGAAGCTTCTCTTTACCAATATCTAAAGAATGGGCTGCTAAAGACTTTTACAGAAAAACACGTAATGCAGCTCAAAAGGCAAATATTATAATTACCAATCATTCTTTGCTGGTGAAAGATCTTACACTTGAGCAAAAAGTATTACCTGCATATGACTATGCCATAATTGATGAAGGCCATCATTTTGAAAAAACGGCAAATAAGCATATAGGTTGCCAATTTTCTTATCCTTCTGTCCGACAAAGCCTTAACTATTTCGGAACACTAGATCAAAGACAGCTATTTGCAAAATTAGAAACAATAATGGAAGCCAATTCCTTGATTTATGATAAAAATGAATTAAGTAGAAGTATATTAGAGCTACAATTGGAGTTAGAAGAATTATTCCGTTCCATGTATCGATATGTAAAGCAGTATAAAAGTAAGACAAAAGATGGGAAATTAAGTACTCGCTTAGTAGACGACGGAAGTAGAAGCTGGACCAATATAAAAATGGTGGCAGAAAGAATGTTGTTTCGTTGGAAGGATAGTAGTCGTATGATACAAGATAATCTATCTGCTGTGCTGATAGAGAAAAAGACGTTATCCTCTTATCAAATATTGCAAATAGAAAGAATTCAGCATTTATTAAATGAATGGGAAGAATATAGAAATATACTGCGGGAAACGTTTATTAAGGATAGTAGCAATATTGCATGGCTAGAGGGAGATGTGAAGAATTTTCCTAATAATGCGGCACTCTATACACAGCCATTTTCTATAGCAAATATTTTACAAGAAACTTTTTTTCAGAAAAAGAAGAGTGTTATTTTTACTTCAGCAACTATTACTGTAAACCATTCATTTGAGTATTATGCCAAGCTACTTGGATTAATTGATAAGAACCATATAGAACTACAGATAGACTCTCCATTCCAGTATGATAAACAAGTGGAATTATTAATTCCAAATGATATTCCAGAAATTAATTCAGTGACACTTGATGAATACACAGAAGCTATCTGTAAGCATATTATTAAGATGGCTAAAACAACAAAGGGGCGAATGTTAATCTTATTCACTGCTAATGATATGCTAAGAAAATCCTATGAGTTATTAAAAGATAGCGGACAATTAGAGGAATATGCGATTTTAGCTCAAGGTATCACAACTGGAAGTAGAATGAGGTTAACAAAAAATTTCCAACGATATGAAAAAGCCATTTTACTAGGTACAAATAGTTTTTGGGAGGGAATTGACATTCCAGGGGAGGATTTAACATGTTTAATTATCGTGCGCTTACCATTTTCATCTCCTGAAGAGCCTTTAACAGAAGCAAAAAATGAAAGAATAAGAATGAATGGAGGAAATCCATTTTTAGAAAATAGTTTACCAGAAGCTGTTTTACGTTTTAAACAGGGATTTGGAAGACTAATTCGTTCAGAGGATGATAGAGGGTTAATAATCGTATTTGATCGTAGAATTGTTACTACATCATATGGCGACATATTCATGCAATCAATACCGAATGTTCCTGTTAGAAAAAAAGATATTCATGAATTAATTGCATTTATGGAAGAATGGTTGTAAAGCATGATTAATCTAGTTAAAACTTATATTTTTGTGTGAAAAATAATTTCTATCTAATGTCAAATGCTGTTATAATATACGGAAGCAACAAAAATTGATGTAAAAGAAGAGATGTTTATGAAGAAATGGATATGGATCGGTAGTTTATTTGTTGTAATGATTATCTTTTTTTGCGTACATACTTATGTGCAAGCTATGAAGCCTTATAACACTGCAAAAGAGGAAGCGGTAGCTATTGCAACAGACAAAGCTGATTTAGAAAGTGTAAGTAAATTCAGTATATATAATGGAAAGAAAACCTATTATATTGTTGAAGGTGAAAATACGAAAAATCAAAGCATTGTCGTTTGGATAGAGGAAAAATCAAAGAAAATTACCACCAAACAGACTAAAAATGGGATAACCAAAGAAGAAGCAATTAATATATTATTATCAGAACAGTCACCTGAAGAAGTGAATTCAGTTCGACTTGGGATGTATGATGATTTACCTGTATGGGAGATATACTCTTATACGAATAACGATTCAATTAATTATCATTATATTGATTTTCAAACTGGTGAAATTCTTTTAACCATTGAAAATTATTAAGGGGTAGGAGTGGGAAACGTGAAAATTCAATTAGCTGAAAGAGTTAATGCATTAACTCCATCAACAACCTTAGCTATTACAGCAAAAGCTGCTGCTTTAAAAGCAGAAGGGCATAATGTTATTGGTCTTGGAGCAGGGGAACCAGACTTTAATACACCTAAAAATATTTTGGATGCTGCTACAAGAAGTATGCATGAGGGATATACAAAATATACTCCTTCTGCAGGTATTCCAGCATTAAAAAAAGCAATTGTGTCTAAATTTAAGAATGACCAAAATTTAGACTATGATGTAAATCAAATCATTGTTACTAATGGTGCTAAACACGGTTTATATACATTATTTCAAGTAATATTAAACAAAGGGGACGAAGTAATTATTCCAACCCCATATTGGGTAAGTTACCCGGAACAAGTAAAGCTTGCTGAAGGCGTTCCTGTTTATGTAGAAGGTTCAGAGAAGAACGAATTCAAAATAACATCAGATCAACTAAAAGCGGCGATTACATCTAAGACAAAAGCACTTGTGCTTAATACCCCAAGTAATCCAACAGGTATGATTTATACAGAACAAGAATTAGTGGAGATTGGTCAAGTATGTTTAGAGCATAATATATTAATTATTTCAGATGAAATATATGAAAAATTAGTATATGGTGATAGTGAGCATGTATCTATCGCTTCTTTATCTCCTGAATTAAAAGAAGCAACCATTATTATAAATGGTGTTTCAAAATCCCATTCTATGACGGGATGGAGAATTGGGTATGCAGCAGGTAATAAAGAAATTATTACGGCAATGACGAATCTTGCCAGTCACAGTACTTCTAACCCTACAACTACGGCTCAGTTTGCGACAATTGAAGCATATACGGGACCACAAGATTCAGTAGAAGAAATGCGAGTGGCTTTCGAAGAGAGACTGACTATTATTCATGAAAAATTGAATAAAATCCCTGGTATTCATTGCTTAAAACCAAAAGGTGCATTTTATTTATATCCTAACGTGAAAGAAGCTGCAGAACTTACAGGGTATGTTTCTGTTGATTCTTTTGCAGAGGCACTGTTAGAAGAGGCATTAGTAGCAGTTGTACCTGGATCTGGCTTTGGCACAGATGATTATATGAGGCTTTCTTATGCTACTTCCCTTGAAAATCTAGAAGCAGCAGTAGAAAGAATGCATCAATTTGTGGAAAAGAAAATGATGGTAAATCAATAATAATAGAAAAGGGTGTCTTCTAATAAAGAGGTTTCTGTACTCTATTTAAGACATCCTTTATGTTTTAGTAAATGTGATGTGTTATTAATTGTTGGAATTTCTCTATCTTATTGATTGTCTTTCTATGTAAGAGTATAATGATTTGGTAGTGAGTTTTTTTTCTAACATGTTTTATTACTTGTAGGTTAAAGGTTTTTTTGATTAGATAAATTGCGGTTTTATACCGTTTTATTTTATTAGAATAGTGAAGCTAACAAATCACTAAAGTTAGTACATATATTTATTTTATTTGTTTTTGGAGGAGTTAATTGTGAATAAAGCTACTATAGCAGAATTATCAAAGTATGTTGATCAAGAAGTGAAAGTCGGAGCTTGGATAGCAAATAAGCGTTCAAGTGGAAAAATTGCTTTTTTACAGCTTCGTGATGGATCAGGCTTTGTTCAAGGAGTAGTCGTGAAAAGCGATGTACCTGAAGAAGTTTTCCAAACAGCAAAGTCTGTTACACAAGAATCATCTGTATATGTGACAGGAACCGTTCAAGTAGATGAGCGATCTCCTTTTGGATATGAATTATTAGTGAAAAACGTAGAGTTAATTCATGCTTCTACAGATTATCCTATTACACCTAAAGAACATGGAACTGAGTTCTTAATGGATAATCGTCATTTATGGTTACGTTCGAAACGTCAACATGCTGTGATGAAGGTGAGAAACGAGATTATACGTGCTACTTACGAATTCTTTAATGAGAATGGGTTTGTGAAAGTAGACCCACCTATCTTAACAGGAAGTGCTCCTGAAGGTACGACTGAACTATTTGCTACTAAATATTTTGATGAAGATGCTTATCTTTCACAAAGTGGACAACTTTATATGGAAGCTGCTGCTATGGCATTAGGAAAAGTATTCTCTTTTGGTCCAACCTTCCGTGCAGAAAAATCTAAAACTCGCCGTCATTTAATTGAGTTTTGGATGATTGAGCCTGAAATGGCATTTGTAGAATTTGAAGAAAACTTAGAAGTACAAGAGCAATATGTATCTTATGTTGTTCAATCTGTCCTAAAAAATTGCTCATTAGAATTAAAAACATTAGGAAGAGATGTTACAAAGCTAGAGCATATTAAAGCACCATTCCCAAGAATTACGTATGATGATGCTATTACTTTCTTACATGAAAAAGGCTTCAATGATATTGTGTGGGGAGACGATTTTGGTGCACCACATGAAACAGCAATTGCTGAAAGCTATGACAAACCAGTCTTTATTACGCAATATCCAACTTCTTTAAAACCTTTCTATATGCAGCCACATCCAGAAAGAGAAGATGTTGTATTATGTGCTGATTTAATTGCACCAGAAGGTTATGGAGAAATTATCGGAGGCTCTGAACGTATACATGATATGGATCTTTTAGGTAAAAGAGTAGAAGAACATAATCTAGATCCAGAGACTTATAAATGGTATTTAGAGTTAAGACAATATGGCTCAGTTCCACATTCAGGCTTTGGACTTGGTTTAGAAAGAACGGTTGCTTGGATTTCAGGAGTAGAACATGTTCGTGAAACGATTCCATTCCCAAGATTACTAAACCGTTTATATCCTTAATTACACATGATGTAGACTAAAATCTACTAAGAAAAAGGGAAGAAGCAAGAGATGTTTCGTAAATAGTCGAGAACATCCTCTTATTTCTCCCTTCTTTCTTTTCTAATGATGAATTTTTATTGTAAACAATTACTAGTATTGGCTGATATTCATCATACTCACAAAATATACCCCATGATATACTAGATTAGAGGTGTACTAATGAATAGAACTATGTTATTAAAATGGGTCCAAGAAGGAAATGTCAGTATCCCTACTATACTCCTAACTAACTATAAACATTTAAAATTAAATGAAAAAGAATTAGTGTTATTACTGCAGGTGCATTATTTCTTAGAAAAAGGTAATGACTTTCCAACACCAGAAGAACTTGCTTCGCAAATGACGATCGATATGATGGAGTGTCACAATTTATTAAGACAATTAATGAAGCATGGTTTTATAGAAATTATAGATGGTAATCATGATAGTGGAATACGATTTGAGCGATATTCACTAGAGCCATTATGGAATAAGCTAATAGATTTATTATTCTTACTAGACAAAAAGGAAGAAGAAGCAGTTTTTGAGAAAGAAGAAAAATCTTTATACTCTTGCTTTGAACAAGAATTTGGAAGACCATTGTCCCCATTTGAGATTGAAACCTTAAATATGTGGATAGATGATGATCAACATGATGTAGCATTAATTAAAGCTGCTCTTAGAGAATCCGTCATCTCGGGAAAACTCAACTTTCGCTATATTGATAGAATTTTATTTGAGTGGAAGAAAAACGGTATTAAAACAACAGAACAAGCAAAAAATCAAGGGAAGAAATTTAGACAACATCAAGGAACTAATACCATTTATAAAGAAACAGATGATGAACTGCCCAAAAAGACAGTTCCATTCTATAATTGGTTGGATCAATAATAGGAAATCACTTTTAGAAGTATGAATGATTAAACTACTTGACCAAGTCCTAAATGGAGGATTTAGGACTTCGCCAACAGAGTATTACTATTTTTACCTATAAAATAATAAGGAGTTCTACAAATAGATGCTAAAGAAAGATGAAATTAGATATTGTCTAGATACAATGGCAGATATGTTTCCAGAAGCTCATTGTGAACTAGTTCATTCTAATCCATTTGAGTTGGTGATTGCAGTAGCATTATCCGCTCAGTGTACAGATGTCCTTGTTAATAAAGTTACTAGTTCTTTATTCAAAAAGTATAAAACACCACAAGACTATCTCCAAGTCTCCCTTGAGGAACTTCAAAACGATATTAGATCTATTGGTCTATATCGAAATAAAGCGAAAAATATTCAAAAGCTTTGTCAAATGGTACTTGAAAAGTATCATGGGGAAATCCCAAAGGATCGAGATGAATTAATTAATTTACCTGGAGTAGGCAGAAAAACGGCAAATGTGGTAGTTTCTGTCGCTTATGATATTCCCGCTATTGCAGTAGATACGCATGTGGAAAGAGTTAGTAAGAGACTAGGTATATGTAGATGGAAAGATTCCGTATTAGAGGTTGAAAAAACATTGATGAAAAAGGTTCCAAAAGAGGAATGGTCTGTTACTCATCATAGAATGATTTTTTTCGGAAGATATCATTGTAAAGCCCAAAATCCTCAATGTGTAGAATGTCCTCTATTACCTTTATGTAGAGAGGGGAAAAAAAGAATGAAAACGCGTGGTGTAGTTTGATGAAAGGTACATTATCAATTCCTCAAGAGCTTATAAATAAATCCATATTAATAGAAGACATATTTCCTTGTTTATTGAGCAAGGATTTTGTTAGTTCTATTCCATTCATACATGAAGTCCATTTTTATAACCAATTAGATACGTTTAAACCATGGGATAGCGAGAACTTAAAAGTGAGTATGGAAGAAATATTTCAAGAATGGAAGCAACTTAAACCACAATTAGAAATAGATATAAAGGGTAAAGAGAAGGATCGACTTAAAGCTGGTATAACAAAAGCAGTACAGTATTTTATAGAAGGTATTTATTGGGTGAATGAACAGCCAGTCCATATAAAAGATGGTTTACAATTAAATAAATTAGCTATAAAACCGTTTAATATGGAAGATAGGCTTTCTTTTATTATGAAAAGATTAGATGGCTATCATTCGTATCGTCAATTAGATGAATTATTTAAAGAATTAGAAAAACAGTACTCTATCAAACCAATAAGAATAAGTCGATTAAAACAATCACCGTAATAAACGGTATAAATACATTTAATCAGCTAGCTGATTAAATGTATTTACAAAGAAAGAAGGTAGGCACAATTGTGCTCTACCTTCTTTCTTATTATTAGTGTGTTGGTGTATTGTTGTTATTCTGATTGTTTGTATTATTAGATTGGTTATTATTTTGTTGATTATTGGTATTACCTGTTCCACCGGTATTGCCTTGATTTCCATTTGTAGTACCGGTATTATTTCCGTTGTTAGTGCCATTTCCATTTTGTGTTCCATTGTTATTTCCATTAGTATTGCCTTGATTTCCACCTTGATTTGTGTTCTCATCAGAAGATTCCTCTTCTTCCTCGTTTTCATTTTCATCAGGTGTTTGAGCAGGATCTTCTACTTCTTTTTCTGGAATAGTAACACTGGACGACGCTGGGTCACTTGATTGTTCATCTTTAATAGCAGTAATGCTAAAGGTATAACTACTTCCTGGGTTAGGTTTGGCAATTTTTAAGCTAGTATCTGATGTCACAGTTAGCTGCTCTGCTTGTGCTCCATCCACACTAACACTAACATTAAATTTAACATTTGCGGTATCACCATAACTCCATGATACGTTTACTTCATCGGTATTTGCATCATATGCAGCCTGAACACCTGTAGGAGCATCTGGTTTATTGTATTTTTCAGATATTTTATCTATTTTATTACCTTTCACAGCGTATTCCGTTATCACTTGATCGCTCGGTGTATAGGAGCTTGCAAGGCGAGCTGGGTAGGTTCCTTTTTCGATTTTTACTGTTTCTACACTACTTGGCTTAGTAAAGTCAGCTGTTTCTACATTTTCCGAAATATGACTCATTACAGCTTTGAAGATCTTTTGGGCAATCTTTTGATCATTTCCAGATTTAACTGGAATTTTTCTATCTTTGTAACCAGTCCAAACAGCCATCGTATAGTTAGTTGTATAACCAGCAAACCAAGCATCTGGCACACTATTTTTGTCCGTAATTCCAAACTTTTTACGATCTTCATCTGAATAATTGGTTGTACCCGTTTTACCTGCTACAGCAAGACCAGGTATATTTGCTTGAGCTCCAGTACCATCACTACTTGTTAGCACACCTTTTAACATATCAGTTACTAAAAAGGCGGTATAATCCTGCATTACTACTTGTGATTTAGGTTCCATATTAATTTTCGTACCATCATTTAGTTTAAAAGAGTTAACAGCATGTGGTTCATTATAAACGCCCTCATTACCAAATGCACTGTATGCTCCTGCCATTTGTAAAGTTGTTGTTTCAAAAGCCCCGATAGAATAAGATTCATAAGCGTGTTCTAATGGAATACCAAGATTTACAGCAAATTCTTTCGCTTTTTCACCACCAACTGCTTGAAAAGCTTTTAGTGCTGGTATATTTCTAGACATTTCTAAAGCCTTACGCATCGTTAGTGAGCCTTTATATTTTCCATCCCAGTTACCAATGGAGTCTCCATTAGAGTAAGTACTAGGTTCATCTACTAAGGTTTGATAAGTTCCCCATTTTAAGTATTCAACTGCTGGGCCATAGTCTAAAATTGGTTTAGCTGTTGAACCTGGTTGTCTTGTAACATCTGTAGCATAATTTGTTCCTAATTTAACACTCGGGTCTCTATCACCACCTAAAGCAATAATACCTCCAGTTTTTGTGTCTAATAGGGTAATTCCAGCTTGGAATTCCTCGTCAGGGAAAGGAACAATTTGCCCCTCATACATTACCTGTTCTACATATTTTTGAGCCTCTACATCCATATTTGTATAAATCTCTAGTCCATCTGTATATACATTTACATCTGGATATTTTTCTTCAATTTCAGCGATTACTTGTTTGATATATGGGTCATAAGGCATATCATTTGACTTACGATTCTCCACTGCGACAAGTGAATCCTCTACTGGAACTTGTTGAGCTTCTTCCATCTCTTCTTTCGTGATATAGCCATGCTGATTCATAAGAGATAACACAATGTTTCGACGTTTCTCTGCTCTGTCAGGATTGTTGAATGGATTATATGCATTAGGTGCTTGTGGCATCCCTGCAAGTAATGCAGCTTCAGGTAAAGTGAGTTCGTCAAGTGGTTTTCCAAAATAGACATCTGCTGCTGTTTTTACACCACTCATATTTTCAGACATGAAAATCTTATTTACATACATTTCAAATATTTCTTCTTTAGAGTATTTTCTCTCTAATTCTAGTGCAAGCCACGCTTCTTGTGCCTTACGGTTTAATGTTTTTTGAGGTTGATTAAAGAAAAAGTTTTTAACCACCTGTTGAGTAATGGTACTAGCACCTTCAGAACCAAAACCATCTCTAAAGTTTGCGATTACTGCTCCACCTAGACGAATTGGATCAATTCCATGGTGATCGAAGAAGCGAGAGTCTTCTGTAGCGATAAAAGCATCTCTTACTAACTCAGGTATCTCATCATACTGAACATAATCCCGATTGACAGAACCAATTTTTGTGATTTCCTCCCCGTTTTTATCATAAATAGTGGATGAAATCGAATCCTTTAATATTTCTGGATCTAATTCAGGAGCATCTTTCACCATTACAGCAAATGTAATTCCTCCAGTTATAATACCTATAATTCCAAGTGATAATAAAATAAGAAGAACGCGCTTAAACAATTTCATGCCGCTTTTTTTCTTTTTATTAGATGGATCTTTTTTCTTAGCAGCATCTTGTTGCTTTCTGCGCTCCTCTCTTGTTTGATAATTATCAGACATATACATTTCCTACCTTTCTATTAAAACAACAATAAAAGGACTAATAATCTAAATGATAAAGTGCATCAATAATCTTAATATAGTCTATTCTAGGCTGTAGACCAAGTGATATAGAATGACCAGAAGTCAGTAATTCCTCTTTTTTAATTGATTTTCGTCCACCATTTATCATTCTTTCCCAAAAGGTAAATAGTATTTCTGCATCTAAATAAAAGATTTCATTTGTATGCGAAAAGGAGATGATTACAAAGCAAATTCCTTTTTGTTCCACTATGAGCTTCATATGTTTTATTTGATGATCATGGAAATTGTTTAAAGGAAATGAAGTACTATTCTTCGTTTCTTTTGCTTCAAAATCAATATATTTACCCTTGTAAATCCCATTATAGTCCGTTGTAGAAGCCTGCTTAAAATAAGCTTCTTTGATGACTGCAGCACTTCTTTTTGGATAATCCACTTGCACAATTTGGACTGGAGTTGGCTTCTTATGTATGACTGCTTTACCAGTTTCTAAATAAAATTTATTTGTTTCATTTAAATCATCCTCAAGCGTCATACCACGATTACTGTAATTCACTTTCTTCTTAGGCAAAGCTTTATTTTCCCCGTTTGGTACATATCTTCTTCCATTTGGGTAATGAATCTTCATCTTTTTCACCTCACAAAGATCCTAAGGAGTATAACTTTAATCAATCAACAAACAATAATAACACATTGTTTCAAAAAGAGGTGAACAATTTGTTAGGTCCCATTTTCTTTTTTTCAAAAATGGATAGTGCAGAGCTTATTAATAGAATAAGGCTTATTACTAATAAGTTCAACTTAGATAATATTTCAAGAACCGAAGCCTATTTTGCTTTTTACGAAAAACATAAAGAAATTCAATGGGCTTTCCTAGCTAGCCAGGTTTCGCGGAATGCTGGCTGGTGTATGTGTGATCTTCAAGGTCCGATGTTCTCAAGCATCTTAAGTAAGAAGAAAATACAGCAACTTTTCTTGACATATGAGAAAGCAAACTGGCTTATTTTTAATGATGCCTTCCCACAATTATTAATCTATGATTATTCGACGAAAATTAATGCTCCAATGTTTCACTTATTAAAATATTTTCATGTTTCTTCTTTTATGGAAGAAGAATGGAAGCTTTTTTGGGAAGCTGGAGATAAGAAAAGACTCATGAATAGCCTCATTATTAATGAACAGCATATTATACAATCACCTGTTATTGAAAATAAGAGAATCATTAAAAATGTTTTTCACTCTATACCATATTTGTTTCAAGATCTTTTACATTATAATTCTGTTTTATTTCCTGATCTTAACGGAAATTTATACGGTGCAAGTGTTTCTAATTTTACCTCTATAGATCAACGAATAAACTTAGGAAACAACCTAGCAGCTATTTTATTTAAATCTAATTTATATCAAGAGTTTTATGATTTTGCAAGAAAAGTTATTCATACTGGGTCACGGAGAGATTATGAAAAATTCACTCATTTTAAGGTCAATAATAGAACACCAATATTAAGAATGATATATCCAGTTATCAATCATGAAGTGGTAACACGTCAAGATTGGTATAAAGGGAGAATTAAAAGTTGCTGGAGAAAAAGGAAAAAAGGAGAGGAGCCTATTCTTCTTACTAAATGGTATGAAAATAAACAAAAACAGCTACATCACTTAATTACATGGGATTTAAAGTGGCTTCATTGAACTTAATGTCGAAAATACCATGCTTTTAGAGAAATGATACTTTCTTTGGCGAATTCCTTCTAGTTTTGTCAACTGTGCAGGATAGTAAGTAAAAATAGAGAAATTGGTAAGTATCATAAAAGCTTGGAGGGAGAAAAATGGAAAACATCTTTTCAAAAGAATCTGTGTTAATGTATTTAGAAGATATAAACAAAGATTTACTAGCAATTGATACATTGCTTTTTGAGAAATCCCAGAGCTATCAAGAAATAGCCAAAAGTCATGTCGAGGAGCTAAATAACCTAGAATTAAAATTGATATCTTTGCAGGAAAAGGAGAAACAGAATGATTCAAAGGATATGTATCCTTTTTCCAACCAGCAAAAGAAATGTACCTTGTACTTGAACTTAGCCAAATAATGGCATAGAATGAAATCTAATAAGTATGAAGTATATGGAGTGTTTATACGTTGAGTGAGAGTACAGAACTGAGAGAATTAACGGAAGAATTAGTGGAGGCAGCTGAATACTTGCTTAAAGCTTTTCATAAAGCCAAAGAAACAGGAGAACAAGAAGATTTTTATCAGACCGTTAGACCTTATGCTAATCATATAAAGCAACTTAATGATCAATGGAATGAATTAGCAAAGCAATGGATATCAGTGAACAAACCTTTTTATTTAAACAATAAACAAGTTGATACAGCTTCGGATCATATAGAGGTTATCTCTATACAAGCATTTTTTCCCCAAACAAGTAAAAAAAGATTTTTGGATGCTCATAAGTCTGTTGTTTATATTTTACATGCATTGCAAGAGGAAATAATAGCTACAAAAGAAATCTAAAGGAGAAAAGTTTCTCTTTTTTTTTTGCTTTTTTCACAATAATGCTTCAAACATTTTGTTTAAAGTCCTTCATTTCAATAAAAACCAAAATTCTTCTTTTCCTAAGCCCCTATTTTAAAAGTTATTTTAATATACATGTAGAAAAGCACGCTATAGGCGTTATTCTCATAGGATAAAGGAGGATCATATTTATAGGAGGATCGATTTTTCATGTATAGAACATCTTTTCAGTCGCATAGTCCAGGATATAACAGGAATTCTTATCATCCATTCTATACGCAATTAGCTAATATAGCTGAATATAGACAATACCATCCTTATATGCAGCAACCACAGCATCAGCAATGGAATGGAATGGGGATGAATCATCAATATCCATACGGTATGTCCATGGAACAATATCAAGGGAATTATGAAGGAAATTATTTTCATCCGCAAAATGCCTATAAAGGTAGCTCACAAAACATATTTCAAAATCCTTTAAATAATTTCCAACAGACAGATCAAATGAATTCAACATATAATCATAACTATACTCAGCAACAAGGATATATGAATCCTTATCCTAAGCAGTCATTTATGCCGAAAAAGCAAGGAAATATGAAAACTTTTATGAATTCCTTTAAATCACAGGATGGATCATTAGATTTTCCGAAAATGATGGATACAGCAGGAATGATGATGAATGCAATGAATCAAGTTACTGGGTTAGTCAAGGGTGTTGGAGGAATCTTTAAAGTATAAGAAAAATGCACGGATTAGAAGCTATAGAGCTTTCAATCCGTGCATTTTTTAGCATATGTCTCGGTTCTTTCTTTTCTTACCAACGATGTGCTTTTGCATTACTTCTAAGGATAAGATTTGTCCTAGAAATTTGTGTATGCCCATTCACCTGTGACTTTGAGCGTTTCGGTCTTGTCCAATTGTGATGGAATAGCTCAGAATGAGAATCTAAATGGTCTTTATAACTCATCTAATCACCTCATAGTCGTAAGATTGAAAAGAAAAAAGTAGATGCAATGAAAGCATCTACTACATAGTATATTCATATTTAGAGAAATTACTCGCCAAAACCCATCAATCTTCTATGATAATTTTCTTGCCTTTTTCTCTAGGGATTATTATTGTCAGTAGTCCATTTTGATAAGAAGCTTTTATACTTTTTTCATCAATGCGATGAGAAAGGGAGATACTTCTTGCGTTTTTACGGAACGTTTTACTTGTATGAAAAGTATTAGTATTGGTATCTTCCTCTGTCATTACTTCCTGGTAATTTACACTTATTGTTAAGTAATGGTCATATACATCTAATTGGATTTGTTCCTTATTCACCCCAGCTAGTTCTGCTTTTATTATGGTGAAATCTCCTGTTTCATTAACAGTAACTGGAAATCCCGTATTAGGAAAAGGATTTTGAAAAAATTCGTCCATTTGCTGTAGAAAATTCTTAACCGGTTTTTCCTGAAAAAACTGATTAACTAGTCGCATAAATCCATTGAAAGGTTGAGGATTATTTTCCTTATTATTGTTTGGGTCTATCGGAAAATTTGATGACATTCTACAATCACTCCTTACACAAACTAAATAAATTACCTAAGCTTCTAGGATAGTTTGATTTACTATATGCCCAATAAAGAAAGAAGGTGTTTGTATTCTGTTCTTTTTATATCCTTATTTCTTTAATAAAGTTGCTCATTAGGTTATCTTCCCTTTAAACTATTAAGATATAAGATAAAAGTGAGGTAAGAGAATTGAAAACATTATTAGTAGGAAAAGAACACATAGCATATAAAGAAAGCGGACAAGGCTCTACTATTGTATTGCTTCATGGATTCTGTGGAAATGTAGATTACTGGGATTATATCGTACCAGTGTTAGCAGAGAAATATCATGTACTCTGTATGGATCTGCGCGGTCATGGACATTCATCTTTTCAAGGAGGAGATATAAAAATAGAGGATTTAGCAAAAGACATCCATTTAGTACTTGAGAAACTTTCCATTGAAAAAGTAACGATGCTTGGTCATTCATTAGGTGGTTATGTATCGTTAGCATTTGCAGAGCTTTATCCTGAAAAGCTAGCTGGTTTTGGATTGATTCATTCCACTGCATTTCAGGATACAGAAGAAGGAAAAGAAGGAAGATTACATGCGATTAAAAAAATACAGGATTTCGGTATAGAATCATTTGTGGATGGTTTAGTTCCTAATTTATTTGCAGATGATTCCAAGAGCATATTACCTAAAGAAATAGAAAAAGCGAAAGATATTGGGTACAAAACGAACCAGGTAGCGGCAATGGAAACACAAGCTGCAATGAGAGTACGACCTGATCGAAATAAAATAATTGCTGATTCTAAAGTGCCCGTATTATTAGTAAAAGGAATAAAGGATAAAATTGTTCCTCTTAATCGAGTGACATCTTCATCAGGAAGTACTATTACAGAGGTTGAGCTAGATGCAGGGCATATGAGTATGCTAGAAGCACCAGAACAATTAGCAAGAACTATACAAAGTTTTGTTGAGAAAAACATAAAGTAAATTGGGTAATATTATCAGGAAAAAAACCTTTCAAATCGAACGTTCATTCGGTAAAATGGAGATATTAAAGAGGTGAACTGATTTGAAAGTGCGTAAAAATCTTCAACAACTAATGACCGAATGGCGGGAAAAAGAAGAATATAAAGAGCAGATAGCCTATTGGCATACGATAGAAGAGCGTGAAGCCAAAAACGTGCCTCTGCCAGATGATATTTCTGCTTCTATTAAAGCTGCTCTGCAAAAAAGAGGAATTAATAGTTTATATACACACCAATATACGTCATATAAAGCAATTAGACAGAATAAAAGTGTTGTTGCTGTCACACCAACAGCATCAGGTAAGACACTTTGCTATAACTTGCCTGTCATACAAACAATAGCTGAAAATAATCTAGCAAGAGCATTATATATATTTCCAACAAAAGCGTTAGCACAAGATCAAAAGAGTGAGTTAAATGAACTGATTGAAAGTGCGGAACTACAAATAAATAGCTATACATATGATGGAGATACGCCAGCATCTATTCGTCAGAAAGTACGAAAAGCTGGTCATATTGTCATAACAAATCCAGATATGCTTCACTCAGCTATTCTTCCACACCATACTAAGTGGGTCTCCTTATTTGAAAATCTAAAATATATTGTTATTGATGAGCTGCATATTTATCGAGGGGTGTTCGGCAGTCATGTTGCAAATGTTATACGAAGATTAAAGAGAATATGTGCATTTTATGGAAGTAATCCTACTTTTATTTGTACGTCTGCAACCATTGCCAATCCTAAAGAGCTTGCTGAACATTTAACAGAAATGCAGTTTGAGCTAGTAGATAATAATGGAGCTCCTAGTGGTAGAAAGCATTTTGTTTTTTATAATCCACCAATTATTAATAAACCATTGAATATTAGAAGAAGTGCTACTCTTGAAGTGAGAAAGATTGCTGGAGATTTATTGAAAAATAAAATCCAAACAATTGTTTTTGCTAAAAGTCGAGTTCGAGTAGAAATACTTTTAACCTATTTGCAAGAACTAGTTAAATTTCAGCTTGGCTCCAAATCAATAAAAGGGTATAGAGGTGGTTATTTACCTACGGAAAGAAGAGAAATTGAACAAGGCTTAAGGAATGGGAATATTTATGGAGTGGTTAGCACCAATGCTCTAGAGTTAGGAGTGGACATTGGACAACTTCAAGCTTGTGTCATGACAGGATATCCTGGAAGTATTGCAAGCTCTTGGCAGCAAGCAGGTCGTGCTGGGAGACGTCATGATGAATCACTTGTCATTATGGTAGCAAGCTCTAGCCCTCTTGATCAATATATGGTATCTAACCCTGACTATTTCTTTAGTAGAAATCCAGAAACAGCCCGTATTAATCCAGATAATTTAATCATTCTCCTAGATCATATGAAATGTGCTGCATATGAGCTGCCATTTAAAGAAGGAGACTTATTTGGAACAGTAGAAATTACAGAAATCCTAGAATATTTATCAGAAGAAAGAATTCTCTTTCAAAATGGAGATAAATGGTATTGGATGAACGATTCCTTTCCAGCACATAATATAAGCTTACGTTCCGCTTCACAAGAAAATATCGTTATTATAGACATATCAGATGTTAGTAAAACGAGAGTAATAGGTGAAAGTGATCGTTTCTCTGCAATGACGTTACTTCATGAAGAGGCGATTTATTTACACCAAGGAACGCAGTATCAGGTAGAAAAACTGGATTGGGAAGAAAAAAAAGCTTATGTTCGGGAAGTTAGTGTAGACTACTATACCGATGCAAATCTTGCTGTTTCTCTTAAGGTTCTAGAAGAGGATAATAAGAGAAGTTATGGACATATAGAGACAGGTTTTGGAGATGTAAGTATTATAGCAATGAGTACTATTTTTAAGAAAATCAAATTTGAGACACATGAAAACATAGGCTCAGGACCGATTACACTTCCAGAAGAAGAGCTTCATACTAGCGCAGCATGGTTATCCTTTAATCAAGAAGATTTAAATTGGGACAAAGAAAAAACAGAGCAAGGGTTAGTAGGAGCAGCACATGTTTTAAAACATATTTCTCCGTTACTTGTGATGGCGGATGCTAGTGATATTCATGTTGTTCCACAGGTGAAGGCAGAGCATAATGAGAAAGCTACCATCTTCTTCTATGATCAATATCCTGGAGGGATTGGTCTTAGTAAAAAAATCTATGAAGAAATGCCGGTAGTACTAAGAGAAGCAAAAAAGATGATAAATCATTGTAGCTGTGAACATGGTTGCCCATCTTGTATCGGAACAGAAAGTCATTCTGTAAACAGTAAACGAGATTGTTTAAAAATCCTTTCACTTCTAGAAGTAAGTCTATAAGGAAAGTTGGGACAAGCAAGGATGTCTATTAAAAATAAATTAAATAGGATGAAAAATCATATAAAAAAAGAAGAATCTCTTCCGCCTATTGTAGAAGATATACAAACAACGAAGAACATTCCTTTCTTAGAAGAATGGAAGAAAGAGAATGTTATACCCTATTGGTTGGATGGGGAGTATTGCCTTGTAAGAGAAGTCAAATACCCTTTAGATTATAAACATGGAAAATATCCGTTAAGAGAATTTTGTCAAGTAGTAACAGATTGGAATGCTGAAAAAAGAGAGCATCCGCTATCTGCGAAAGGTCATGCTGCATCAGAACTATTTTTCTTTGATACAGAAACAACGGGTCTAGGAGGAGGAGTAGGAAATTCTATCTTTATCTTAGGCTATGCACAATTGATAGATGATCATATTGTTCTTAAACAGCATATACTCCCACATCCAGGAGCAGAGATACCCTTATATCATAGCTTTTTAGAAAACATAGATTATACTACTTTAGTCACCTATAACGGAAAGGCTTTTGATTGGCCACAAGTGAGAACAAGGCACACCTTAATCAAAGAACATGTACCAAAGCTTCCCGAATTTGGTCATTTTGATTTATATCACGGTGCAAGGCGGATGTGGAAGCATCGACTAGAAAGGGTAAAGCTACAAGTAGTAGAAGAAGAAATTTTAGAAGTTAAGAGAATAGATGATATACCAGGGTTTTTAGCGCCTATGATTTATTATGATTTTGTTGAGACTAAGAAAACGGAGGGTATGATTGGAATTTTAAAGCATAATGAATGGGATATCCTTTCTTTAATCACATTATACACACATATTAGCTATCAATTGCTACACAAAGACCAAGCTATGAGTGCTAAAGAAGCCTTAGAGGTCGGCAAGTGGTATTCTCATTCCGGTAATGTAGGTATGGCAAAAGAAACCTTTTTGAATATTAATAGTAGAGATACCGAAGAAACGCTAATGGCACAGTTTTTACTAGCTAAACAGTTTAAAAGAGAAAAAAATGTAATAGATGCTGTGGAAGCATGGAAAAGAATTGTTAAGAATCACACGGTTGAAACGGATTCTTTTATTGTTATAGAATCATATATCGAGCTTGCTAAGTTTGCAGAACATAAAGAGAAAAATATAGCACAGGCCCTTGATTATACCCTAGCAGCACAAAAGTTGTTAGAACGACAACCACCAAATAAAAAGAAAATGTTAGAGTTAAACAAAAGAATGGAACGACTTCATAACAAAAAGTTAATAAAAAGAGCAACAATATCCATAAATACCTAGTTGTACAATTAATGGTTCCCTATTAAAATAGTAATGAATGAATTTGAATAATTAAGAGTTGTAGACTATCTTGTTCAAAATCATATATTTATTATAATGGAGTGGACTACGTGTATAAGGTAGTAATGTATTTGTTTTTTTTGCTTCTGTGTTTAACAATAGTCTTATTTACAACATTAAAAGATAGTTTCTACGCCCTTTTATAGGAAAATAATGTTAACTTTGAAAAATAGGTATTTGTATTAGTACAAGATTATCTCTTCTAACATAAGTTGTTAATGTAAGATAACTAAACTAAATTTTGAGAGGAGATTTTCTTTATGTATTGCAAACCTAATAATGTTTTACCAGCAGTGGTTCATCCAACAAAATGTTGTGTGAATAATACTTTTTCAAACAATATCGTGCCTCATATCCATCCAACTCATACAACTACAGTTAATCATGTGAATTATGAGCACCAACATTTCTTCCCACAAACTCAATCAGTTGAAAATGTGGTAACAAATACACAAGCAAATATGGGGCCAGCTCCAGCTCCATATCCAGTTGCTCCTACACCAACTCCGTATCCAGCAACTGGTGGTACACCATTCACAGCAACAGGACAAATTTTCCCTGGCCAAACTGGAATGCCTGGAATGCCAGGAGCAATGCCTTTTAGAAAAAGATAACTACAAAACAAGGATCTTCTATGAAGGTCCTTGTTCTTATATGAAGCTACTTTAACTGTCTCTATTACCTTCATATGAGATATAAAGAATGAATTATGCTACAATATGTTAGAGAAAATGGTACAAGTTACTCATGTTCTTCTCTTATTAAACATATACTATACATTAGTAATAGAGTGAATAGATGAACTAAAGTGTGCCAATAAGGAGTATTTACTAAACATGAAAGTGGCCGTAATATCAGGATATAAGCCTTTTGAAATTGGAATATTTAAAAGAGACGATCCAGCTGTTACTTACATAAAAATAGCTATCCGTAAACATTTAGAGCAAATGATAGAAGAAGGATTAGAATGGGTTATTATTAGTGGCCAACTTGGCACGGAGCTATGGGCAGCAGAAGTGGTTTTTGATTTACAAGAAGCTTATCCAAATCTCAAATTAGGTGTGGTTACACCCTTTTTAGAGCAAGAACAGTCCTGGAAGGAGCCTAATAGGGAATGGTATGAGGAAATTCTTATGCAAGCTGACTTTGTTGACTCTATCTCGAAAAAAACATATGAAAATCCACAACAATTTGTAAATAAAAATGTTTTTTTAGTAAAAAAAAGTGATGCTATGCTACTCTTTTATGATGAAGAGAGTGTAGGAAGCCCTAAATATTTATATGATCTAGCAAAAAAATATAAGGAGAATTATCCTTACGACATTCGAAAAATACAATTTTCTGATTTGCAGGATATTGTCGAGGAAGAATCCTATAAAGATCAATATGAGTGAATGATTGACAAAAACGTTGATTTTTGAAAAAATAAATGAAGAAATGGGAATAGACTGAGGTGAGCGAAATGCTATCAGATAAAATTAAATTAACAGCTAAGGATATATTGGAAAAAGAGTTTAAGACAGGTGTAAGAGGATATAAGCCAGAGGAAGTAGACAAATTTTTAGATTTGGTTATTAAAGATTATGAAACCTTTCACCAAGAAGTGGAAGAATTACAACAAGAGAATTTACGACTTAAGAAGCAAGTAGAAGAAGCTACTCGTAGACAAGCAGCTCCAACTAATACTGCTGGAACAACTAATTTTGATATCTTAAAAAGATTATCCAATTTAGAAAAACATGTTTTTGGAAGCAAACTTTACGAATAAGTGAACCTATAACTAATAGAAAATGATGGTGCTCTATTAAACATTACCTAATTTAACCATTGCAATACATAAGGAAAACGATTATAATAATTTTTGTATCAAATAACACTTTGGTAATCGCTGCAAAACTTTGGTTTTGTAGAGGAAAGTCCATGCTCGCACAAGCTGAGATGCTTGTAGTGTTCGTGCCTAGTTAAAAAATAAGCTAGGGCAGCAGTGATGCTGACGGCAGGGAAAATACCTAAGTCCTTGTGATATGGTATGAATACCTTGAAAGTGCCACAGTGACGGAGCCTTTTCAGAAATGAAAAGGGTGGAACGAGGTAAACCCCACGAGCGAGAAACCCAAATTATGGTAGGGGAACTTTCTCTGAGGAAATGAACGGAAGAGAAGGACAGAATAATATTCTGTAGATAGATGGTTACCGCCTTTGTACGAGACTTCGGTCGCATGAGTACGTAGGAACAGAACATGGCTTATAAAGTGTATTTGATTATAACATGATAATTAAATTAATCTAAACGATATAAGGGTGGCACGGAAGGTAGTGTCTGACAAGATCAAGAAGATCCATTTCTGATAATCCTGTCATTCATCATACTTTTTGAGTCATCCTTTTTATGTAGTTACATACTGAATGGTACAAAGAAAAAAAGGTTACAATGAGAATACGATATTGGAAGAAAAAGGAGATTATATGAAAAAGTTTGAGCTAATCGCTACAGCTGCAATGGGACTTGAGGCAATTGTTGCGAAGGAAGTAAGATCACTTGGGTATGAATGTACGGTTGATAATGGAAAAGTTCATTTTAAGGGAGACGAGCTTGCTATTGCTAGAAGTAATATGTGGTTACGTACAGCAGACCGAATAAAAATTAAGGTAGCAGAATTTAAAGCAACCACTTTTGATGAGTTATTTGAAAAAACAAAGGCAGTCCACTGGGAGGATTTTTTACCAGAAAATGCAGAATTTCCTGTATCAGGTAAATCAGTGAAATCAAAATTATTCAGTGTATCAGATTGTCAAGCTATTGTTAAAAAGGCAATTGTAAATAGAGTTAGCTCATATTATAAGAAATCAGGATGGTTAGAAGAAAACGGAGCTCGTTTTAAAATTGAGGTTTCTATCTTAAAAGATATCGTGACATTAACCATTGATACATCAGGTCATGGCTTACATCGAAGAGGATATCGTGTAGGACAAGGTGAAGCTCCAATTAAAGAGACGCTTGCAGCATCCTTAATTTTGTTAACAAATTGGACTGCAGATCGACCTTTTGTAGACCCTTTCTGTGGCTCTGGTACATTGCCAATTGAAGCAGCTCTAATTGGCCAAAATATTGCTCCAGGCTTCAATAGAGAATTTATTTCAGAAGAGTGGGATTGGATGCCAAGCTCTATATGGGATCAAGTAAGAACAGAGGCTGAAGATTTGGCGAATTATGACCAACCTATAGAGATAATTGGTTCTGATATTGATCATCGCATGGTGAAAATTGCGGAAGAGAATGCTTTTGAAGCAGGATTAGGCGATATTATTACATTTAAACAAATGCAAGTAAGAGACTTTACTACTATGAGAGAAAATGGTGTAATCGTTGGAAATCCTCCATACGGAGAACGCCTAGGAGACAAGCCATCTGTTCAAAGAATGTACAAGGAAATGGGACAGGCTTTTGAAGCTTTAGATACATGGTCCATTTACATGCTTACTTCTGATGAAGAGTTTGAGACGCATTATGGCAAGCCCGCTACCAAAAAACGTAAGCTATTTAATGGCTTTATTCGTACAGATTATTATCAGTATTGGGGTAGAAGGAAGAGGGATTAATCCTAGTGTAGCAAGAGTTTGAAATTAGATGTTTTTTGTAGCAGTAAGATTGGCAAAAAGTCTTGGGGAGTACTAATATTCCTTAAGTGCCATTCCATCTAATAGGGTTCCTCAAAGAATCAGAGGATGAAATATATGTTTGAGTTAACTTTAGAGATGAAGATTTAGAAAATATTATAAGAAACTAATAAAAGAAACTAAGGTAATAAATTTATACAACTTGAATAGGGTGTTTATTATAATAAAACCCATTATTTAGCCTAAATGTACTTATTAGATTGACTGTGATATACTTATCTTTAACACTTTAAATAATTTTAGTTATTTTTTTGTATCTCTACTATTACTTATGGTAGGTGTTAATACCGAAAAAGGAGAACGATATGAAAACTAAAGCTAAAATTATTGGAACTAAGTATAAGCCGGACTACACACGCCCTAGATATGTTGTTAAACTTGAAACAATTGATGGGAAGTTTTTAATTATTGATTTTGAATACGACGAAACATCTAATACGAAAAGCTACACACCGCGAAGGGTTCACTTCGATGGGAAAAATTATGAATCTAAATTATCTTGGTATACAAAAGCGGTAGAAAATATGACAGTTCAGAAGTTTTTAGCTATTATAGCAGCTAAAATGGATAAGAAATATTTAACCGCTTAAGTAACTTAAATTATTTAAAGACTAATCCTAAAAACAGGAATAGTCTTTTTTTAATATACGTTGATTTAAAGGTAATTAAAGTAAAAATAATTGGTAATTTCTATTGTGTATCTATAAAAATTGGAATATAAATTCGGATTTGAAGATTGCAGATATGTCGGATCATACGTATAGGTACAGGAATTAATAGTGGAAATGGAACCATGCACAGAAAGAAAAGAAAAGCTGAATAGTTTAAGAAAGTCATTCAAACAAATGGTAAAGAATTATAAAGAATACAGAGACTAGATCAGACCATTTTAGCTAATGAGAACCCCTGGACTATAGGGAGACATTTTTCCATCCTGCGCCCACATAGTGCAGGGTTTTATTTTTATATCATACTAATTAATACCAACAGAAAAAAATAGGAAGTTACTCTGCTTCTTGTAGAAATAAACAAGTATCACATGAACACGTAGAAAAGATAATTTTTTTATGAAGTATATATTAGTTAGGAACATAAAATACTAGGTTTTGTATATAAATAATGAATATGAATTAATTTTTAGGGGGGAAGTTACATGAAAGATAATACAATAGATTATTCTAAAATACTGGATGCATTGAATAATTCCTTAAACTTAGTGAACGCAGACATACATGCAAATGACAATGTAAGAGAACAATTATTTTCTGCTCAGCAAAACGTACAGCAGGCAATGACATATTCACTTTCTAAAAAGATATACTAGTATGAATGGTATGAAAACCTGTATTAAAATATGTAAAATTCTAGACTGATAAGAGATTATGCTCCTGACACTCGGGAGCTAAAAGTCACCTCTTCTTTCCTCCAAACTCAATAGCCCCCTAGCATATCCAACTAAATACTATACATTTTATAGGTAAAAGGAATAAAAGCTACTACTTTTCATTATGGATTTTCTTTTTTCCTTGAATAAAAGTTGAAAATTGACTATGATAGATATTTACAGTGAACCATAGAATTAGTTGAAAATGATTAGAAGTGTGGTCATCTATTTTAAAAGTCGGAGGGGTAACATGCAAAATAGCATGCCATTTGAAGTATCAAAAACAGAATCATTTTATGATAAATTAGGGGAATGGATAGGAGATGTGTTTTACGATATCCTTCCAGAAGCAGGGTATGAACTAAGAGATGAGCAAGTTTATATGGCTTATCAATTAGAGAAAGCTTTTAAAGAGAAGCAAACAATTTTTGCTGAAGCTGGTGTTGGTACAGGAAAAACATTTGTGTATTTACTGTACAGCATTTGTTATGCTCGCTATGTGAACAAGCCTGCTATTATTGCTTGTTCAGATGAAACATTAATTGAGCAGCTTGTAAAAAAAGAAGGGGATATTGCTAAACTGGAAAAAGCATTAGGTTTAAACATTGATGTCCGTTTAGCCAAATCACGAAATCAATATGTGTGTTTAACAAAATTGGATCAAAAGATCACTTTTGAAGACACATATAATGAAATTTATGATAGTCTTCCTGAATTTGTTCATGGAACTGGATCTATGCAATCTTTTTCTCCATACGGAGACAGAAAAGATTATCCTAATTTAAAGGATGAGGATTGGGAAGGCGTTGCATGGGATTCTCTACAAGATTGCTTTACTTGTGACAAAAGACACCGTTGTGGTCAAACCTTGCATCGAGATTACTACCGTAATGCAAAGGATCTTATCATCTGCTCACACGATTTCTATATGGAGCATATATGGACAAAGGATGCAAGAAAAAGAGAAGGTCAACTACCGTTATTACCAGATAGTGCATGTGTAGTTTTTGATGAAGGGCATTTATTAGAATATGCGGCACAAAAAGCCTTAACGTATCGTTTAACAGAACAAAACCTTGAACATTTATTAACCCGCTTAATGGCTAATGATGTAAGAGAAAAAACATTAAATATTATCGAAGAAACGATTTATCAAAATGAACAGTTCTTTGCAGAATTAACAACTGCTTCTTATAAGACAGAAGGCTCTGATAAGCAGGAAATTACAAAAACGGACAAAGTAATACTTGCTGGGAAAAGACTTGCAGGCTATATCTCTGATTTAGAAGAAGAACTAGTTTTCGAAAGTGAAATGTATGTTATTAATGAGTATGATTTAAAAGTAGTAGAAGAATATTTAGAACAGATTTCTCATTCACTAGGATTATTTCTAAAAGACACAAATGGAATTACTTGGTTTGAAGAAGAGAAAGGTGAGAGAACACTTGTCATCATGCCAAGATTAGTTCAGGATATTATGAGAGATGAAGTATTTAGTCAAAAGAAACCAATTATCTTCTCTTCTGCAACACTTTCTGAGAACAAATCATTTGATTATATGGCGAATAGTATTGGGGCCAAAGATTATTTATCTTGCTCTGTAGATTCTCCATTTGACTATGAAGAGAATATGAAAGTAGAACTAAACTATTTCTCTAAAGATGCAAGTAGTGAAAAGCAAGAATACTGTTACAAGAACCTATTGTCAGCTGAAGGAAGATCATTAGTTCTGTTCAATAGTAAAGAAGATCTAAATAGCTTTAAAAATAAATTACCTTCTGACTTCCCATACTCTATTTATTTTGAAGGAGAAGGAGAAATAAGTACTTTAGTATCTAAGTTTCAAAATGAAGAGGAGTCTATTCTTTGTGCAGTGAATTTATGGGAAGGATTAGATGTTCCAGGTCGCTCATTAGAGAATGTGTTCATTTATTCTTTACCATTCCCTCCGAATGATCCGGTATATAAATCAAAACGAGAGAATGCAAAAGATGCTTTTATGGAAGTAGATTTGCCTTACATGATTCTAAGATTACGCCAGGGAATTGGCCGTTTAATTCGTACACATGAAGACAAAGGGACGATTCATTTGTTATTGAATAAAGAGGAACAAGAGATAGTGAAAGAAGCTGTAATTAATGCAATACCAGTTACTCCTTAACAAGTAAAGGAGTTTTAGTGAAATATTATTTATTCGAAAATACCTTCTATCATCGGGAGGTATTTTTGTATGATGAAACGAAATTAATTATGGTATGATAATGAAAAAAGGAGAGTGAATTTATTGACAACGAATATTCAAGAAGTGGAACAGAACTTTTTAGAGTATGTAAAGAAAATTGGTGCATATAACGAAGCATTAGCGCTTATTTATTGGGATTTAAGAACGGGTGCACCAAAAAAAGGTATGGATCAACGAACAGAAGTTATTGGTGTATTATCAGCAGAGTTGTTTGCAATGTCTACTTCAGATGAATTAGAGTCCTTTTTAACATTGCTTTCAAAGCCTACTATAAATACTGAGTTATCTGCAATCACAAAAAAAACAGTTGAAGAAATGAGCAAGGACTTTGCAAGAAATAAAAAAATACCTGCTTCACTACATAAGGAATATGTTATGCTTCAGTCCAAGGCAGAAAGTGTTTGGGAAGAAGCAAAAGAAAAAGCTGATTTTTCTTTATTTCAGCCGTATTTAGAAAAGCTAGTAGAAATGACAAAACAATTTATTGAATATTGGGGCTATAAAGATAAAAAATATGATGTTTTATTAGATATGTATGAGCCAGGTGTTACAGTAGATATCCTAGATGAAGTTTTTACTAAGGTTAGAGAAGCTATTGTTCCATTAGTACAAAAGATTTCGAAGTCATCTGATAAACCGGAAACTGCCTTTTTATATGAACATTTTTCTAAAGAAAATCAAAAAAACTTTAGCTTAGATGTCTTAAAACAAATAGGTTATGATTTTCAAGCAGGCAGATTAGATGAAACAGTCCATCCATTCGCAACAGGTATTAATCCAGGAGATGTGCGTATTACTACCAAATACGATGAGTCGGATTTTAGAGTAGCTGTATTTGGAACAATACATGAAGTTGGTCATGCATTATATGAACAAAATATTTCTGCTGATTTAGTAGGAACACCACTAGCAACTGGAACTTCTATGGGGATACATGAATCACAATCGTTATTCTATGAAAACTTTGTAGGAAGAAATCAAGCATTCTGGGAACAAAATTACAAACTTTTAAAATCCTATAGTAATGGTCAATTTGATACTGTTTCTGTAGAGAATTTTTATCGAGCAATAAATGAATCGAAGCCTTCTCTTATCCGTATAGAAGCTGATGAACTTACTTATCCATTACATATCATGATTCGTTATGAAATAGAAAAAGGATTATTTGACGGAGAGTATCAAGTAAAGGACTTGCCACAAATTTGGAATGAGAAATATGAAGCATATTTAGGTATTAAACCAGAGCATGATGGGGAAGGAGTGCTTCAAGATGTTCACTGGGCAGGAGGAAGCTTTGGATATTTCCCTTCCTACGCATTAGGATATATGTATGCTGCACAATTTAAACAAACACTTATGAAAGATCTTCCTCTTTTTCAAGAGTTATTAGAAAAGGGAGATTTGTTACCAATAAAGCAGTGGTTTAATGAAAAAGTGCATCAGTATGGAAAAATGAAGAAACCGCTTGAAATTCTAACAGAGGTAACAGGAGAAGGACTAAATGCTCAGTATTTAATTGACTATCTGACAGAAAAATATAATGGTGTTTACCATTTGAATGATTAATAAAAATTTTTCACCAAATCCTCCTTTTTAAATATACTAATATATGTTTATTTAGAAGTGGGTGTGATGGAATATGGAAAGTTATTATTGCAGTCATTGTCTGACAATGTATAAGGAAGTAATGATTTGTGAAGTGTGTGGTAAGAAGGTAGAAAATAAAATAAAAATTGAAGTACAAAGTCAAAATGAGAAGAAATAAAATAAAACAGGTAAGAAGAGCCAATTTGGTTCTTCTTGCCTGTTTTTATATAAAAATAAAAATATAATAGCATTAAATTCTTTCAAGCATAAGAATAATTGATAGTAATCCAATATTTTGAAGGGAAACAGGTAAGCACAGTGCTTTATCAAATCCGTACATTTTTGTTTCACCAACTAAAACAGTTGGTGGTGTTATATCAATATCAACACCATTTTGCGAAACAAATGTAGAAAGATTTCCTGCAATCATATTACCTAATTCACCTGAGAAGGAATCAAGCATTTCACCTTCTAAAAACATACCAAACATTAATTCTCCAATCTTACCGAAAACTTGCTCACTACCATCTATTATGATTCTTCCTCGGAAATCACCTGTGAGACCTATTAATACTCCGATTGATTTTTGCATAAATGGTTCTGCAATTAAGATTGGTTGATCTATTTGAAGTTCGCATGGAATAACACTTTTTACTGATTCGATAGTTCCATTCAATATATCTGTCGTACTTTTTGTCAGTGTCAACTTTCATTCCCCCATCCCTATCTTTAAAAACATCTTATCATATAATAGACCCATTTAGGAAATAAATTTGAAATAAATAGGGATAATTTACATGGTTAATAATTCCTAAATGAATAGGAGTGAATATAACGGGTAATTGTATAAAATAATACTTACATTCATTCTTTCCTATCTTAGTGAAAACATAACATTTTACAGTTCAAAAAATTTTGGTATCCATATGTAACGGCGTATTTGTTGGTAATTATTGATAATGAATTTCTTTCATTTATGAATTATAATGAAGTAGCACAACAAACTTCAAAACTTATCCCTCTTCTAATGTTGCTATGATTTTGAGTCAACAGCAACATTAGAAGAGGTTTTTTTGTTATCATTGAAAATGATTATCGTTCATGATAATATATAATTGAGGTTGAAAATTATTCTCATCCAAAGGTTGGTGTTAAGAATGATCGCAATTCCAATAGGTTTAACGATAATTGGCTATTTTCTGGTAATGAATTACATATTAAAACATACAACTAATTCCGCACATAAATAAGGACTAACAAGAAAAGCTGACTACCGAGAAGAAGAACTTAGGTTCTAAGGTAATCAGCTTTTTTGCTTTTTATAGACATATTGTTATTCAGACTATTATTAATAAGCCTTAGATAGAAAAGCTTCATTTCTTTACATGCAACATTTATATCTAGAGATGTTTCAACAATTAAATAAGTAGCAATTAATATGGCTAGTTCCACTACAATGGCACCATCTTTTAATAACTTTCTTTTTTTCTATAAAGAAAAAAGAAAGAACTATTACAATTATTAAGAAGAAGGACGATATGATTAGTTGAAAAAACAATGCTATATTATTATTTATTGCCAACATATAACTTCTTAATTCCTCTCTATTATCCTTATTTTCTTTGATAGTGATACAATCACCTTGATAGCCAATCTTCCAATTATAAGAATCTTCTTTTTTAATCATTGTATACTCATAGCCCAGAATATTCCCATCTCCAATAATTCCTGAATATTCTTGAGTATCTTCTTCGACCCTTTGTGAATAAGAAGATAATAGAAAAGTAAAAGTAATTAATGAAATAGGAATAAATCTCTTCCTATTTATCTCGCCCTATTTATAAGAATTATGAATTACATTTAATTACAGGTACACAAGGGGCAGGTCTTTCATCCTAAGAACAGCAAATAATAAACCTCATATAAAAGACGAACAAAAAGGAATATTTGATATGAGTTTTAAATAATAGTCCTTTTTAAAAGTCATTACATATAAAACCCTTTCATTTTTCAGTTAATTATTCTTTATAGAAACTAAGAAAATAGTTAAAATAGTATTATCCCATAAAAAAGGAGATCAACCTCTAATATGTTATCTACAAATAAGTGGTCCAATTTCTATCATTATTACAAGAAGTATGAAGATTTACAATCAGCTAATAGACTTAAAGAGCTTTATGAAAAAGCAAGAAAAGATGAAATGATTTTTACCTTTACTGGACATTATTCTGCTGGAAAATCAAGTATGATCAATGCACTTTTAGAACAAATCATTATGCCGACAAGTCCTATTCCAACAACAGCTAATATCTTTAAGATTAAAAAAGGAAAAAACCAAATCAAAGTATCTTTCCCAAATAGAAAAGCAAGTGTTTTTTCCAACTGCAAGGATGTGGATGCGGTTATAAATGAATTACATAATACAGAAGATATAAGACAAATAGAAATCCAGCTGGAGGATATTCCATTAAGTGTTGATTCCATTTTAATGGATACACCTGGGATAGATAGTACAGATTCCGCACATGAACTTGCGACTGAATCAAGTATTCATTTAGCAGATTTTATTTTCTATGTAGTGGATTATAATCATGTTCAGTCAGAGGTTAATTTTCAATTTACTAAGGAATTAAGTGCTGCGGGAAAAAAGTTTATATTAGTTGTTAATCAAATGGATAAGCATAGAGAAGAGGAAATTACGCTATCTGCTTTCAAAGAAAGTGTTAATCATGCCTTCTCATCTTATGAAATCTTTCCAGAGGATATTATTTACACTAGCACAATGGTGGAAAGTCCATTTAACAAGGAAATGAATTCTATAAGAGCGTATATGGAAGATAAAAGAAAAAATAAAGAGAAAATCTATGTGCATACTCTAGCAGCTTCTTTTCAAAAAATTTATAAAGATCATCAACGTACTTTAACGAAAAGATTCGAAGGCAAGATAGCTAATGAAGATTCTGAATTACAGGAATTATCTCAGGACCAATATAATTCTTTAGAAGAGCGTCTACACATGTTAAATCAACGTCTTGAAATGTTAGATAAAGAGGAAAATCAATACATAAAGAACTTGGATGATGAGTGGAATACTATTATTAAGAATGCATACATTATGCCATATCAAATGCGTGAAGTAGCAAAAGCTTATTTAGAAGTCGAACAAAAAAATGTAAAAATAGGCATTTTTACTTCTAAACAAAAAGTAGTAAGAGAGAAAGAGAAAAGAACGGCGACGTTTATTGAGCACTTGAAAGAAATCGTTCGCCTTCAGTTAATATCTCCACTTATCCAATTCTTAGAGAAAAATGGGAACAAACAAGGAGCGGAATATTTTCAGCAATTGGATTCTATTGTTCAAGTACATACCTTGAAAGATTTAGTAAATAAGGATGCTCAATTTTCAGAAAACTATGTCCTCTTATACTGTGAATCAGTTGAAAATAAAATAAAGCAATCAATCAAAAGAGAAATGCAGCCTATATTTTCAGAATGGACAGAGAAAAGACAAAAGAATGCGGCTTTAGATAAAAAGGAGATAGAAAAGGAAAAAGAAGAGGTCTCACTCTATGTAGCTATTAAAATTAGAAGAGAACAGCTTCTGGACAAATTTTCTACTTGGAAAATTAATCTTGAAAAGTTGCATGAAACAGAAGCTCTGGATGAAGAACCATATGTTGAGGAGTTATTTGAAATAGAGGAAGAAATTAGCTATAAGTGTATAAGTAAAGCTGACAAAGAAAGGAGTAAAAATAAAGAGGAAGAGAAAAGGGAGTTAGAAGGTAGGAAACAGTTTATTGAACATAGTGGAAGTGTAGATAATATTATCGAAAAACTACAGTTCTTAAGCCAACAAATTACGCCTTTAAAAGGATTTGCCCAAGTGGCTGATCAACTTTCTAGCAAAGCTCAGGATATAAGGAATCGCTCTTATACCATTTGTTTATTTGGTGCATTTAGTGCAGGAAAATCTTCTTTTGCAAATGCTTTGTTAGAGTTTCCATTGTTGCCAGTATCACCAAATCCAACAACTGCTACCATTAATCGAATTCTCCCAGTAGATATAGATCATCCTAATAAAACTGTTGTTATTAATTGGAAATCGGAAGAAGAAATGCTTCATGAAATTAATGACTATCTTCAGTTGATAAAGAAAAAAGCCGTCACTTTAGAGGAAGCAATTCAAATTATTCAAACTAGTGAACAACAACCCATTGAAAAATATGCAAATGAATTTCGCTATTTACAAGCATTTTCAGCGGGTTATTCCATTAATGGGAAATCACTGGGAACAGAAAGGACAGTCTCTTTAGAAAAATTAGCAGATTATGTTTCAGTTGAGCAAACTTCCTGTTTCATTGCTTCTATCGATGTATATTATGATTGTTCTCTCACTAGAAAAGGGATCACTTTAATTGATACACCTGGAGGGGACTCCATTAATAGTAGACATACAGAATTAAGCTTTGAATTTATGAAAAAAGCAGATTGTATTTTCTACGTAAGCTACTATAATCATGCATTTGCAAAAGCGGACCAAGCATTTTTGCAACAATTGGGAAGACTAAAAGAAGCATTTGAAAAAGACAAAATCTTCTTTGTCATTAATGCTATTGATTTAGCGAAAAATGAGATGGAACAATCTGCAGTTATCCAGTATTTACGAGAACAATTACAAATCTATGGTATTCATAGCCCAAGGATATTACCTGTGTCAAGTCTCTACTATAACCATAGTATATATGGTAAATGGATGGATAAGACAAAAGAGGAATTATCTAATTTTATCGAACATGAATGGCTGGAATTCATGCTTCGCTCAGCCTCTAGAGATTATTCTGATACAGTGGAGTTATTACATAAGCTGCTTTCCTCTGTTCATACTAAAAAGCATGAAAGTAAGCAGGAATTAATCAGAATATATAAAGAGAAAAAAACAATCTTGGCATTACTTAATCAAAATCCGTTATCTGGTATAGAAGGAAAGCAAAAAAGAGAAGTAGAAGAACAACTCTATTATGTGAAACAAAGAATTTTTTTCCGGTTAACAGAAATTATAAAAGAAGCCTTTCATCCATCCATTTTAAGAGGGGAGAATAAGAAAAAGGAAATGTCTAATGCTATTACTTCTTTCCTTATTCAAGTAAACTATGAATTTGAACAAGAATTGCGCGTGGTTACCCTTCGACTTAATCAATTCTTACAAAAAATTGTTAATGAAGAGATGAATGAACTTGTGGAGATATTAGAAGAGGTCAATACTGAAATGAAACTGCATAGAGGGTATTCTTTCCAACAGGATCTTTCAATTAAATATCATGCACCATTTAAACAGCTTGATGAGCAAGTTTATAGGCTTGGAAATAAACATTTTAAAAATCCAAAAAACTTCTTTGAACAACAAGGTCGAAAAATATTAATAGAAGATCTAGAAAGGCTTATAGACGAACATTCTAAAGAATACATGAGAGAAATAAGCTTAAAAATGGAAGATATCTATCAATCATATGTGCAAGAAAATAAGGTTGCTATTCTTCAAAAGCTAAATAATCAAATAGAATACTATTATGAAGGGAAAATGGCTTTATTTACTGATGAAGAAAATATACTCATACTTGAAAATGTTATTTCTAATATAGAATCGTATAGATAGAAAGTTATGCTCTGGGGATTATTGTTATTTTATTAGGAAATAAATTATATAGAAATGGGTAAGTTGCAAAAGCTACCAACGAATAATGAGAAAAATTTTGCTATAATAGAGGGTGGATTATGGAAGGGGAGAAACAATTGAATCAAAAAGAACAAGCACATTTAATGTTAGTGGATGGAATGGCCCTATTATTTCGCGCTTTTTTTGCGACTGCAGTTACAGGGCAGTTTATGATTAACTCAAAAGGTCAACCTACAAATGCTATTCATGGCTTCGTAAAGCATTTTTTTACGGCAATAGATCACTTTAATCCAACACATGTTACAGTATGTTGGGATATGGGAAGTACTACTTTCCGTACAAGTATGTATGATCAATATAAAGCAAATCGTCAAGATGCACCATTAGAATTAATTCCGCAATTTGAGCTAGTAAAAGAAGTAGTAACAAGTTTTGGAATACCAAATATTGGGTTGTCAGGCTTTGAAGCAGATGATTGTATTGGTACAATTGCTAAAAAGATGAAAGAGCAAGCAAATGTAACCATATTAACAGGAGATCAAGATATTCTCCAATTATTAGATAATCATATCTCGGTTGCTATATTAAAAAAGGGATATGGTAATTATTTAGTTCATACTCCTACTAGTTTCTTAGAAGAAAAAGGAATTACAGCGAAACAAATGATCGACCTAAAAGCATTAATGGGTGATCCTAGCGATAATTATCCTGGAGTAAAAGGAATAGGAGAAAAAACAGCCCTAAAACTATTACAAGCACATCAAGACATAGAAGGTATCCTAGAGAATCTGTCCTTATTAACAAAAGGACAGCAAGCAAAAATAGCCACTGATCTCGAAATGTTACATTTATGTAGACAACTGGCAGAAATAAAATGCGATGTTCCACTTGAATATCTATTAGAAACAAGCCTATTCGAGATAGATGCAACAAAAGCAAAAGAAAAATTTGTAGAATTAGAATTCAAAAACTTTAACCATTACGTAGAGAAACAAGAAAAACTAAGCTTGATTTAGTTTTTACTAATAGAAAACTTGTGGGAAAAGTAATTTAGAAAGATCAAATAGAATTTTTTTCCAGATGATCTACGTTTCAGGGGAGAGACTCCTGTGGGATCTGCGAGACAGCTGAGACCCTACAGCGCATGTGTAGACCGCGGTTCAGCTCGAGCCCCACGGAAATCGAACCCCTGTAACGGAAATCATCCCCCTATTCAGCAGCGTGTTTAAATATACAACTTTATATTCTCCCTTTACTCCATAGAGGGTTTTCTCGACAGCCTGAGAGCCTAATATCCATTAGGCTCTTTTATCTGGACAGAAAAATAATTATTATTTAGTATTCTTCTTCTTAGCTGCATTCTCTAATTTGCTTTTAGGATCTGGCGTAATATCAGCATCTTGTCCATAGCCTTGTGGGTTAACCCCTCCAGCTGCTTTTCCTTTGTTAGTATGATGTTTAATGCTCACAGAAATCATCCCTTTCTAATGTATTCATATTGGTAAAAAATGAGTCAATGATAGTATGAGTAAAAAAGAATAAAATCATCCCAACAGAAAAACACTATTTCATAAGGAGTGATAAAATGAATAAAGGTGTTTATATTGCCCTAATTAGTATTGGATTGGCGCAATTTTTTAAGATTCCACTCCATTTTTTTAAAACAAAAAAATGGGATAACAGCTTATTTTTCCAAACAGGTGGCATGCCAAGCTCCCATTCTGCTGGAGTTTCATCTTTAACTACCTTTGTGGCATTAAAAAGAGGGCTACCAACAATCGACTTTGCACTATCGTTAATATTTGGATTAATCGTTATGTATGATGCTCAAGGAATTAGAAGACAAACAGGAGAATTAACATTAAAAGTAAATAATCTGGGGGACTTAGTTGATAAAATTAACAAAGATAAAAACATTCAATATACGGAAAAACCTAAAAAACTAAAGCAGATGTTAGGTCATCAGCCAGAAGAAGTATTCGGAGGAGCCATTCTAGGGATTATTATTGGATTAATCGGCCATCTATTAACAAAGCCAAAAAGCAAATACCATTCCTTTTTTAAATAAAAATGGTAGTAAATCTTCCAAAGTTAAAGTAACATTAAGGTAAAAGGGTAGAGGGGAATGTAGGGGAAACGTGAATAAACTAGAAGAATATCTCATCTTTCTAAAAAGTAAAGGATTTTTATTAGGTGAAGATGCGATTGGATTTATTTATTTCGGTAGAGCTTACACAAATGCCTCTGATGAAATAATAGTTACAGCAATTGAGTATACACTTAAGTTACAGCAAAGCTTTGATGGAAGTTTTTTTGTTTCCTTATTAGAGACCTTTGTTGAACATAAACTTACTTCAAGAAAAGAAGCGATAAAATTCATAAAAAAAAATACATTATTTCCGCTTTAACGTGGCTTTCCGGTAAAGCGGATTTTTATGTTTAAGTGCACTAAAAAAAGGATGGAGATATTTTTGTTTTAGGTTGGAAAGAATATTAATATATCTTACTTTTTTTGTTGTTGGATAGCTTGTCTTGCTAGATCATCAGCTGTTTTATTTTCACTGCTAGGAATCCATTTTATAAAAAATAAATCAAATTCCTGAATTAAATTTAAAGCTTCTTTCAATAAAGGTGCGAATTTTTTATTTTTAACAAATTCTTTTTCAACTGCACGATTAACCAATTCGGAATCTGTACGAAAGCTAACTGTGCGATAGCCTTTTGATGAACAGATTTCAAGTCCTTTAATAAATGCATGATATTCTGCTTCATGATTGCTCATTTCTTCTAATGGGATAGAGTATTTTTCAGCAGAACCATGGCCTTTTATAAATATACCTGCACCACTTAATCCAGGGTTTCCAGCACTTGCACCATCTATGTAAACTTCAATCATTTTATACCTCCAATAAATTCTGGTAGAATAATGTGATTACAATCTTTCTTCATGTATATATATAAAATACTATTAGGTAACCATAATATATCCATTACATTTTATATGTTCTAACAATCTTATGGCAAGAGGAGTTGTTTAAGATGAAGTATAAACTGGAATATAAGTATAAATTAAACAAAGCAAAAGAAAGTACTTATTTTACATCTGATTGGTTACAAGCTGATATAGCTATTTTGGTTGGCGATGATTTGGAAAAAAGAAATATAGGAACAGACATTAATTATTATGATGAAAAAGGTGTTAGTTGGAGCTTAAAAGAGCTTAAGAAACTGAATGAAGAAATAGAAGAAGAACCTCATGATTTTACGATTTATTTTGATGGAGGCTATCATAAAGAAACAAAAACTGCTGGAATAGGTGTTGTCCTTTTCTTTAATCAAGGAAAAAAGAAATATCGAATTCGAGCTAATGAATTATTTCATGATATAATTTCGAACAATGAAGCAGAGTATGCTGCTTTGTACCATGCATTAAACTTATTAGAAGAGTTAAATGTTCGCGGAATAACTTGTGAAGTAAAGGGAGATTCACAAGTGGTGCTAAAGCAATTAGAAGGCGAATGGCCCTGCTATGAAGAAGATTTGAATAGATGGTTAGATCGTATGGAAGAAAAAATTAAAGCATTGAAATTAAACATGGTTTATACAGCGATTGGAAGGAACGATAATAAAGAAGCTGATAAGCTTGCTACACAAGCTCTCGAAGGAAAAAGAATGTATAGTAAAATGCAACTAATATAGTTTGTATGGTAAGGGGGAGGTCGGTTTGGAAAGAAAAAAGCTAATTCATGAAGCAGATGAATTAATGAAGGACTACTGTAATGACTGTTTCTTATATAAACAAAATAAAGAAGATATTGGTAAAAGAAATGCACATCGTTTTTGCATTTCTCAGTGTACTGTGGGAATTAAGTTAAGAGAATATGGTGAACGATTAACTGGAACCTATAAAGAAAAGAAATAATGACAAAAAATAAAAGAGAATCTTTCTAGACGAAGCTAGAAAGATTCTCTGAACATTAGTAAGTATATATTATAGCTTTACAACATTAGCTGCTTGAGGTCCACGATTTCCTTCAACGATTTCGAAAGAAACTTCTTGACCTTCTTCTAATGACTTGAAGCCATCACCTTGAATAGCAGTGAAATGTACGAATACATCGTCTCCACCTTCTACTTCAATAAATCCAAAGCCTTTTTCGTTATTAAACCATTTTACTTTACCGTTTTGCATATTATATATCCTCCTAAACCTTTCAAGACACAGCTAACGTGCCTCTAAAATAAATATTCTCATAGAACAAAATAATAATAGAAAGTAATTATTCTGAATTTTGTTAAATGATGTCTATAATATACACGATAACCCCAATAGAGTCAAGGTTTCAACTCCGTTTTTCAAGAAAAAAATCATCACTTATAAACCGTTTTCATAGATTGATTGTATTTTAGAAAGCGCATTTATTACTTACATAAAAGATTGTATAACTTGGAGGGTATAATAATATCCTCAGCTTGTAGAAAAAGTAATTTAGAAAGATGAAATAGAATTTTTATCCAGATGATTGTAGTGGAAGGGGTAGACTCCTGTGGGATCAGCGCGAGCCCCACGGAAAGCGAACCCCTGTAACGGAAATCATCCCCTTATTCAGCAGTGTGTTTAAATATACAACTTTGTATTCTCCCTTACTCCATAGAGGGGTTTCTCGACAGCCTGAGGATATAATAATATCCTTCCAATAAGATATTTCATAAAAAGGTTCAAAGAAACATACTTATTAGATAGAAATGAACCGCTTTATAGTGACGAAAATAAGAGGGTGGCTAAATGTATCGATTTTCGATTGAAAGTGAAAATTGGATCTTACGCTTTACACCAAATGTTATGTTAGAGGATGGAAGTAAACAGGCAATTGTGAAAAGCATTCTACAATTAGGAAAAGAGCTATCAACCTTTAAACACGGTGAACCATTTGTTATCTTAGTAAAAAGTATTGGATTAATTGTATTTAATGTAGAAAAAATTCCATCACTTATATTAACCGTTTCTAATATTATTGAAAAAGAAAGATGGTATATACAAAAAGAAAATAAAATTACTAAATATTTCTAAGCTTATGACCAAAAGCTAGTCAAATTGTATGAAGGATAGTGAAGTGGGAAGTGGAGTTCACTTAATAAGCTAAAAAGAGAAGAATTATCAACTATTATTTCCTTTTTTAAGGAAAAGCAAGTAAATGAAAATATTTTGTGAAATGTACTAATGAAAAAATATAAAAAAGATCTCTATAAATCATTGAAAAATAGAAGAAAATGTGTTTTTATTAACATGATTATAAATTTAGCCGAGTAATATTAATTGAAGATCAAAGGATCGGTTAAAAATAAAACTATATAAAAGGGAAGATTTTTTAAAATGATCGAAACCATTGTAAAGCCCAGTCAAAGTCCGTATTATGAAATTTCCAGAGAAGATCAAGTGATTCTTAGTAGTTTTGAAGGAGTAATAGATGAGATCTTTGTTCCAGAGAAGTCTTATTTCTATGAATGGGAACCAATTATGACAATTAGAACAAAGCATGGAGAACTTATAGAATTTAGTGTTCCTTTTAGTGGTTCAGTTGTATCAATGTTGGTAAAACCTGGTGAAAGTATTTCTATTAATACGAGGTTGGTTTCTTTACAGGATGATTTATTAGTTACTGGTTGTGATTGATATGCAGCAGTATCTGCATAACATCAAAAAATATAAAATAGGTTATCGAACAGTGAAAACGGCTGTAGCAGTATGTATTGGTATTACTGCTGCACAGTTTTTTCGGTTAGATTTTTTTGTTTCTTCAGCCATTATTACCATTTTATGTGTACAAAATTCTAAGAAAAAATCAATTCATAGTGCCATATCACGTTTTGTCGCTTGTATGCTAGCGATTCCTTTTTCCTATCTTTTTTTTGAAGTGATAGGGTATAATCCTATCTCTATTGGATTGTTATTGCTATTATTTATTCCAACAACTGTGTTATTAAAGGTTAACGAAGGTGTCGTAACAAGCACAGTTATCATTCTGCATATCTATTCAACTAGTTCTTTAACATGGCCCGTAGTCTGGAATGAATTAGGCTTAATTGTAATTGGGATTGGAGCAGCACTTCTTGTAAATAGCTATATGCCAAGCTTAGATAAAGAAATGAAGCATCATCAAAAGAAAATTGAAGGATATTTTCAAGAATTATTAATGGATATGGTTTATATCCTTCGAACAGAAGAAATGAAAGAAGACTATGGTAGCAAATTAAAGAGAACAGCAAAAGAAGTTCAGTTTGCCAAAACACTAGCATTCAGAGATGTTGAAAACCATTTTATTCGAAAAGAAAATTATTATTATAAATATTTTACGATTAGAGAAAAGCAACTAGAGATTATTTCTAGATTGTTTGATGAAATGGTTCATGTGCATGGCTTAGATAATCAAAAGAAATTGGTGGCTGATTTTCTAGAGGAATTGTCTTTATGTGTTCACTCAGGAAACACTGCTATGTTGTTTTTGAATAAATTGCAAAATCTAGAGAATACAATCAAGCAAGAGTCATTACCTACTAATTGGAATGCCTTTGAAGAGCAAGCTCATATTTATTATGTTATAAAAGAGATAGAGCAGTACTTAAGAATTAAGAAATCGTTAAAAGTGGCATAACACTCCGACTTACGAAGGTGACTGAACGAAAAATGGACAGCCACCTTCGTTTTATTTTTCCTTCTAGACTTATATTCCCCTTACAAGTTTTCTATACATTTCAATAAATTCCTATTATAATGGTTATTTGAAAAAGAATAAGTAGAACAAAAAAATGAAAATATAGGTGATATAGATGAAATTGATATTAGCTGAAAAACCGTCTGTATCCAAAAATATTGCAGATGCATTGAAAATAAGAGAACGTCAAGATGGCTATTATGAAGGAAATGGTTATATTGTAACTTGGGCATTTGGTCATCTTCTTCAATTAAAAGACGCAAAAGAATATGATGAAAAGATGCAAAAATGGAAGATGGATAACTTTCCATTTATACCAGAAAAATTTCAATATAAAGTAAAAAGCGACCCGAAAAATAGAGATAAACCAGATAGAGGAGCTGAGAAACAATTAAAAATTATCCATCGTTTAATGAAGAGAAAAGACGTGGATACCATTATTTCTGCTTGTGATTTTGATCGTGAGGGACAACTTATAGGTGATAGTATTATCTATAATTTACGAACAGAGAAGGCTGTCTATCGTTTACTACTAAATGAATGGACACCTACAGAAGTGATTAATGGTCTAAAACATGTAAGACTTAATCAAGAATTGCGCCCACTGCAAGATGCAGGGGTTAGTAGACAATGGGCGGATTGGCTGATTGGAATTAATTTAACCTCAGTGGCAACACTCAAATACCAAAAAGGTAGTGGGAAAGCACTGAACATTGGGCGTGTTTTGCTGCCGACATTAAAAATAATATATGATAGAGACGAAGAAATTAAACATTTTGTTCCTGAAACGTACTATAAATTACAAGCAAGCTTTCTTACTCAAAATGGGGAAACTTATTCTGGAATGTATGTAGAGGAAAAGGAAGAAAAATTTAAAGATGAAGCTTATTTAAATGATCTAAAAGAAAAATTAGTTGGTCATACTGCAAAGATTACGGATAAAAAGGTTCAAAAAAAGAAAGAATATCCTCCTTTTCTTTTCAATCTTTCTAACCTACAAGGGTATATTACAAGTAAGTATAAAGGCTGGACAGCAGATAAGGTATTAAAGGTTGCTCAAAGTTTATATGAAAAAAAATATATTACCTATCCAAGGACCGCCAGTATTGCTTTAGAGGAGAGTTTAATCTCTAAGACGGAAAAAGTTGTTAATCTCTTGTCTTCTACTGTCCCATTTAAAGAAGAAATTAAATTTTTTTCCTCCAAAAGAGTGTTTGATAACAAGAAGGTAGAAAGTCATAGTGCTATTATACCTACATATGTTATTCCAAAGAAATTAACACAAGATGAAAAACAGGTGTATGATGCTATAAAAAATCGTCTACTGATGCAATTCATGCCCATCGCAGAATATGAAGAAACGAAACTAGAAACAATTATTCTTTTTGAAGGGGAAAATTACTTATTTACTACAAAGGGAAAAGTACAATTAATAGAGGGCTGGAAGAAAATAGAGAATGTTCAATCCAAAGATGTTTTGCTACCAGAAGTTTCCTTACATGAAGAAGTGTACAGTAAGCAATTAGAAGTAACATCTCATACTACTCAACCTCCAAAAGAGCATACTGAGAAAACATTATTACGACTTATGGAAACATGTGGGAAAAATATGGAGTTAGATAATGAAGAAGATGTTATATCCATTTTAAGTGGATTTAGTATCGGAACACCAGCAACCAGAGCAGAAACAATTAAGAAATTAAAAGATATTGGTTATATTGAAGCACAAAATAAGAACTTAGTTTGTACAGAACTAGGGAAAAAATTAGTGCAAACCTTTCCTATTAAGGACTTATTTAACTTAGAATTTACTGGTCGTTTAGAAAAGGCGCTTTTTGATATGGAAAAAGGAAACTTTACGAAGCAAGAATTTATGAATATCATCTTTGATTTTACAACAAAGTCTGTGCAGACCATTAAACAAGAGCAAGAGGTTATTATTCAAGAGGTTGTAAGAGAAAGAAAAACTACTGAAGTTTTAGGTAAGTGTCCCCTTTGTGGTCATGCGGTTGTAGAAGGCTTGAAGGGATTTGGCTGCAGTAACTGGAAAAACGGTTGTAACTATGTGATCTGGAAAAATGATAAATTTTTAGCTACGATGAAAAAGAAGCCTACCAAAACAATGGTAAAAGCATTATTGAAAAATGGAAAAGCTAGTGTAAAAGGTTTAGTTAGTAAGAAAGGTAATAAGTTTGATGCTATGTTAACTTATGAAAAAAATAAGGAAAATGATTATTTTAGTTGGAAAATGGAATTTAACTGATTATATGCTAAAATGAAAGAATAACTATTAAAAATAACAGTAAGCATATAATGAGCTAGATAAATGAAAAGTCTTGTTTCCTTATTTTTATTATAGTAAAATGCTTTATGGCAATTATTTCATTTTTTATCACAAAAGAATGAAAATCTATCATTTATCTACTCTTATGAGGAAAGAATAGAGAGAAAATCCGAAAAGGAGGGGTTGGATTGCCGACACCAAGTATGGAAGATTATATAGAACGTATTTACAACCTAATTGAAGATAAAGGATATGCACGTGTTTCAGATATTGCAGAAAGTTTATCTGTTCATCCCTCCTCAGTAACAAAAATGGTCCAAAAATTAGACAAAGATGAATACCTTGTTTATGAAAAATATAGAGGGTTAATCTTAACTCCGAAAGGAAAAAAAATCGGTAAGCGTCTAGTTTATCGCCATGAGCTTTTAGAGCAGCTATTAAGGCTAATTGGGGTAAAGGAAGAAAATATCTACAATGATGTAGAAGGAATAGAACATCATTTAAGCTGGGATTCTATAGACAGAATTGGAGATTTAGTTCAATTTTTTGAAGAGAACCCAGAACTTCCAAAGAAATTAAAATTAATTCAGCAAAAAAATGATACAGTAGATTAATGTAAATAGGGTTCTTTTCAAATGTTATACACTGAAATTGTATCATTTGAGTGCAGATCATTTGTAAAAAAACCCTCATCCTTCTTATTTTATTTCTTTAATGAAACTTAATTATAAATCGTGGGTAAGCTCTCGAAAGTATCAATGATAGCTAGTGAGATTCCTTCTTGATCAATATTTTCCTCCACTTGTACTCCTTCGATCATTCCTGTTTGAATCTCCATTATTGCTTTTCTATAAGAAATAACTCTTCCATTAGATGTTTTCAAACTAATAATATCTCCTGAAATATTTCTTTCAACAGCAACAATTTGTTCCATTTAAAAGTCTCCTTTTTATTATTCCTATATTTAATTATAAATTAGTATCTACCAAAAGAAGCTATATCATCCGTTTGAAAATATGCTGAAAATAGGTCGGAAATGTTTTAAAAAGACAGCATTGAATTTCTAAGAGTCTTAAAAGTCATTATAAACAAGCTTAGAATGCTGTTTAAGAAGATTGTGTGAAAAGCATTGTGATCATTTTGGTAAGTGTTATATTAGAATGGTGCGTAAATATGTGAATTTAATCACAAAATGAATGACTGGCAAATTAATTATAATTTCTGAAAGTATGGAGTGGATAGGAAGATGAAAAAATTCGAAGTGTTATTTACCCCTTTTATGATCGGTAATCTGAAAGTGAAAAACAGACTGGTAATGTCTCCGATGGGAACCAATTCTGCTGGACCAGATGGAAGAATTAGTATGGATGAAGTAGACTACTTTGAAGCTAGAGCACGTGGAGGAGTAGGTTTAATTATTACAGGAACACAATTTCTAACACAAGATCTTGCTCAGGGTGTATTAGAAGGTGTCGTCGAAAAAGATTATGTCATTCCTATGTTAACAGAATTAACAGAATCTGTTCAAAAATATGGAACAAAAATAATAGGTCAATTAAGCTGTGGTACTGGTAGAAATGCTTTATTAGATCGAGCTGGTAAACCACCAGTATCCGCATCTGCTATTCCAACTACAATGGATCCTACTTTACTTTGTCATCCATTAACAAAAGAAGAAATAAGTATCATTATGGATCAATTCTCTCATTCAGCTGGAATATTAAAAAGATCTGGATTTGATGGAATTGAAGTTCATGCACATGCAGGATATTTAATTGACCAATTTATGTCCCCACTTTGGAACAAAAGGGAGGATGAATATGGTGGTTCCATGGAAAATAGAATGAGATTCCCAGTAGAAATAGTGAAGGCTATTCGCAAAGCAGTTGGACCTAATATGCCGATTTTATTCCGAATCTCAGTAGATCATCGTTTTGAAGGTGGTAGAGGATTAGAAGAGAGTATGCAAATGTTAAAAATATTAGAGAAAGCAGGTGTAGATGCCCTTGATATTGATGCAGGGTCATATGAGACAATTGATTACATATTTCCACCTGCATACTTAGGAGACGCTTGCATGGAATATGTTTGTGAGCCTGCTAGAAAAGCAGTTTCTATTCCTATTATGAATGCTGGAAATCATACACCAGAAACAGCGGTTCAATTAATTGAATCTGGTCATGCCGATTTTGCTATGTTAGGAAGACCTTTGATTGCTGATCCAGATTTACCAAATAAATTACTATTAAATCAGAGAGAAGATATCCGTCCATGTATTCGGTGCAATGAAGATTGTATTGGTAGAATTATAGGGAGAAATACAAAGATAAGTTGTTCTGTTAATCCACAAGTTGGATTCGAACATCGTTTTGCTATACATAAAACAAATAATACAAAAAAATTAGTTATTGTAGGTGGTGGACCTTCAGGCATGGAAGCTGCTAGGGTAGCGGCTTTAAAAGGTCATTCAGTAACTCTTTTTGAAAAAGAAACCAATTTAGGGGGACAGCTAACAAGTGCTGCTACGCCTCCATTTAAAAGTAAATTAAGAGAATTAGTAGGTTGGTATGAAATCCAATTAGAGAAATTAGGTGTAGAATTAGTTCGCAATACAATTATAGAAAGTTACCATCCCATATTAAAAGAAGCAGATCATATAATCGTGGGTCCTGGTGCAGAAGCAATTGTACCACCTATACCTGGCATTAATAGAAAGAATGTCGTTGGAGCAATTGAATCTCATTTAGATAAAGACCTAATAAAAGGAAATCATATTATTATCACAGGTGGTGGCTTAACTGGTTGTGATCTTGCATTAGAACTGGCAATGGAAGGGAAAGATGTAAGTATTATTGAAATGGGTGACACATTAGCACCAGGTATTTTATATATCAATGCTGTATCCTTAAATAGAATGCTTGATGAGTTTGGTGTTAAACAGTTAACAAACCATAAAGTATTAGCATTTGAAGATAATGGAGTCATGGTAGAAACAAAAGAAGGAGAGCAACAACTTATCAAAGCAGATACTATTATAAATGCATTTGGAATGAAACCAAACACAAGAGTAGTAGACGAAATAAGTAGACTCTATCCATTAAAAACACGATGCATTGGCGACGGAGTTTCGATTGGTAAAGTAGGTCAAGCAGTGCGAACTGGTTTTTACGCAGCAATGTCTTTATAGAATTTTCGGAGTTTTTTAATATTTGATGTATTCATTTTCTTAAATATACTATATATAATATAGGGAAAAGGAAGGTGGAGTGCTAAATGGGAAGATATTCGCTAAGTGATTTCATTGAAAAGACGGAGCAGCAGGATAAAGGGGAAGGCCTTTTTGAACTCGAAACAGAAAGATTACTAGAAATTAATTTAGATAAAACAATATGGGCAAAAGCTGGAAGTATGGTTTCTTACAGAGGGAAGATAAAATTTACAAGAGAAGGTATCTTAGAACATGGAATAGGCAAAATGTTTAAGAAAGCATTTACTGGAGAAGGTACTTCCTTAATGAAAGCAGAAGGACAAGGAAAACTGTATCTTGCAGATCAAGGAAAGAAAATCTCTATTTTACAATTACAAGGTGAATCCCTATTTGTCAATGGTAATGATTTATTAGCATTTGAACCTTCTATTAATTGGGATATAAAATTAATGAAGAGAATTACTGGTATTCTTTCTGGAGGATTATTTAATGTGCATCTATCTGGAACAGGTATGATTGCGATAACTTCTCATTATGAGCCACTAACATTAAGAGTAACTTCATCTAACCCAGTATATACAGATCCTAATGCAACAGTAGCTTGGTCAGGAAATTTACAACCTGAGTTTGTAACAGATGTTACCTTAAAATCCTTCTTTGGTAGAAGTAGTGGAGAATCTATTCAAATGAAGTTTGCGGGAGAAGGATTTGTTATTATTCAACCGTTCGAAGAAGTATACTTCAGTAATAATGGTTCGAGTAACGGGTAATGTAATCATAAATGATTAGAATGTAGCCTATCTTTAACCTTGAAAAGTATCCCTACTGAAATACATATTAATTACAGAAGTAGATCTCTTTAATCTAAGTGCATTCAAGGGGATAAGAGGAATTGGAGAGCGTTAATCCGAATAGGACTAACGCTTTTTTTGTGTCTAGATACTGTCAAGTACTATTGTGAAAAAACTCTAGATAATAAAATAGTTACTAAGTTTCCCATAGAATTTAAGTAGAATAGTATCTTCACATTTTTAAACTTCACTTAGGGTATAGAAAAAAACTATATCATGTGATGAATATTAAGTGTTACACTTTACCAATTTTTCAATGATATACTTAACCTACAACGAGCAACTACCTAAATATAACAAAAATACCAAACAATGAATTTCATATTATCTCAGAATGTTAACAAGGAGGGTAAAGGGTTTGTTCTCTATGTATTCCTACGCTCACTGCTTTTAAACCACTATTTCTAAAGGGAGGGATTTATGGAAACTTTTAGAAGTATCTTCTTACGGAGATGACCGCTTATTGTTATAAAAATATGAATAATAAGGTGAAAAGGTATATGACATTATTAGAGGATTTGAAAACACGAATTTTGATTGGTGATGGCGCCATGGGAACTTTGCTATATTCATATGGGATTAATAGTAGCTTTGAAAAGATGAATATCTCTCATCCTGAAGAGGTTTTCCGTGTTCATCAATCTTATCTTTCAGCAGGTTCAACGGTTATTCAGACAAATACGTATGGTGCAAACTATATAAAACTTGCAAGATATGGTTTAGAAGATAGTGTGAAAAAAATTAATAGTGAAGCAGTTCGCATTGCTCGAAAAGCAGCGCAAAAAGATGCATATGTGGTGGGAACGATTGGTGGTATTCATGGATCTGGCATGGGTGTTGACATGAACGAAGAAATTAAACGTAGTTTCCGAGAACAATTATATTGTTTATTACTTGAAGGTGTTGACGGGCTTTTGTTAGAAACATATTACGATATAAATGAGCTTGAAACGGTTTTAAGAATTGCTAGAGAAGAGACAGACATTCCTATTATCACAAATGTGTCGATGCATGAACCTGGAGTATTAGAAAACGGGTTAGAGTTATCAGTCGTTTTAGAACGTTTAGAAAACCTTGGTGCAGATGTGGTGGGAGTGAATTGTAGATTAGGTCCGAACCATGTGTTGAAAGCGCTAGAGTCTGTCCCGATTCCTAAAAAAGCTTATTTGTCTGCATATCCTAATGCAAGCTTACCGGAATACAGAGAAGGCAGACTTCAATACAAATCAGAACCTGATTATTTTGAAAAATTTGCTCTTCATTTTCGAAATGAGGGTGTTCGGTTAATAGGGGGATGCTGTGGTACGACACCAGAACATATTAGAGCACTAGCGGAAGGAGTGAATGGATTAGTCCCGATAAAGGAAAAGATAGTAAAAAAACGGCCGAAATTAGTGATAACTGAAACAAAACAACAGAATGAACGAACATTATTTGAGAAAGTTAAAGGGCAGAAATCAATCATCGTTGAATTGGATACACCTAGAGATTTGAATACGAATAAATTCTTTGAGGGAGCAAAAGCATTGAAAGATGCTGGAATTGACGGGCTAACACTAGCGGATAATTCTCTTGCATCACCAAGGATATGTAATCTGACAATGGCAGCAGCTGTTAAAAGAGAAATTGGGTTGTCATCTATCGTTCATGTTACATGTAGAGACCGCAATTTGATTGGCTTGCAATCCCATTTAATGGGATTACATACATTAGGGATACGAGATTTATTGGCTATAACAGGCGATCCAACAAAAGTAGGAGATTTTCCTGGAGCTACATCCGTTTTTGATGTAACCTCTTTTGAACTAATTAAGTTAATTAAACAATTTAATGAAGGAATTTCTTTTTCTGGAAAGTCATTGAAGCAAAAAACAAACTTCCATGTAGCAACAGCTTTCAATCCTAATATTCGCAATATTCAGAAAGGTATTGAGCGTCTGGAGAAAAAAATAGAATATGGGGCAGATTATATTCTTACACAACCGATTTTTTGCAGAGAGAAGTTAATGGAGATAGCAAAAGCCATTCAGCATATTAACGCACCTATATATATTGGTATTATGCCGCTCACTTCAACAAGAAACGCAGAGTTTCTACACAATGAGGTTCCTGGTATCAAATTGACAGATGATGTTAGGAAAAGAATGGCAGCTACTGCGAATAATCCAGAACAAGCTGTACAGGAAGGATTATTGATTGCAAAGGAATTAATTAATACAGCAATAGAATTTTTTAATGGAATTTATTTAATTACGCCTTTTATGCGCTATGACTTAACAGTTGAATTAGCTAAATATGCACAAGAAAAAACAACTAAGATAGAAAAATTGGTAAGAGCAGATTTTTCCTAGAAAACGATATCTTTATCAGTGAGTGATTATTAATCAAAAATAATAGAAAGAAGGAATGAAAATGAAGAATCTACTAAGTTCAAATGTTGGATATCCAAGAATTGGGGAGAAACGTGAATGGAAAAAAGCATTGGAAAAGTTTTGGAGTGGAGAAATCACAGAAATAGAATTGTTAAAAGAAACAAAGAAAATACGTTTAGAGGGGTTAAGGAAACAACAGGAAATAGGAATAGATTTAATTCCAGTTGGTGATTTTTCTTTATATGATCATGTATTGGATACTTCTGTTATGTTTGGTATTGTACCAAAGCGATTTCAAAACAACGATGGCAATACATCTTTAGAAACCTATTTTTCCATTGCTCGTGGAACAAAGAATGCTGTAGCTTCAGAGATGACAAAATGGTTTAACACGAACTATCACTATATTGTTCCTGAATTAGACGATGCAAAGCCGTTTCTTGTAGAAAATCGTCCTCTAACTTTTTATAAAGAAGCAAAAGATGAACTCGGAATAGAAGGGAAACCAGTTTTGTTAGGAATCGCTACCTTCTTAAAGCTAGGAAAGGGTTATGAACAGGAAGAATTTGCTCTTTTAATTAAGAAATTTCTTCCAGTATATATTCAAGTATTGAAAGAATTACAAGAGGCTGGTGTTAATTGGGTTCAAGTGGATGAGCCAATTTTTGTAAAGGATTTATCTGAAGGGGACTATCAAGCAATTAGTCAGGCCTATGAGTTAATAGCTGCTGCTGTACCAGAAATAAAAATTATTATCCAAACATATTTTGAATCAATAAGTTCTTATGAGAATGTCATTCAATTACCTGTAGATGGAATAGGTATTGATTTTGTTCATGAAGATTCACTTAACATTCTGCGAAAATATGGGTTCCCTAAAAATAAGGTTCTTGCTGTTGGTGTTATTGATGGTCGAAATGTATGGCGTCAAGATTTGGAGAGTCAGCTCCGTTTATTAGAGACCATTCAGCAATTCGTTGATAATGATAGGTTAATTGTACAATCTTCCTGTTCCTTGCTCCATGTTCCTGTGACGAAAAAAACAGAAGAGACATTACATTCAATTATAAAAGATGTATTATCTTTTGCAGATGAAAAATTAGAGGAAATTGCAACCATTGTAAAGGGTCTCCGGAATGGTAAAGAAAGTATTGCTGATAAAATCCAAGAAAGTAAACAGGCCATTGAGGTTCTAAATCATTCTAAATACCGAAAAAAAACACAGAATCTAGTGAGTACAGAGGGCCTAAATCCTGACCGAACATTACCATTTGAAAAAAGAAACATTATTCAAAAAAATCTACTAGGACTTCCATTATTACCAACTACTACCATTGGAAGTTTGCCACAAACAACAGAAATAAGAAATAAAAGGTTGAAATGGAGGAAAGGAGAACTTTCTGATCAACAATATGAACAATACATTGAAAAGGAGATTGAGAAATGGATTAGCATTCAAGAGGAAATTGGAATGGATGTACTAGTTCATGGAGAATTTGAACGGACGGATATGGTCGAATACTTTGGAGAGAAGCTAAATGGCTTTTTAGTAACGAAATTTGGTTGGGTTCAATCATATGGCTCTCGTTGTGTAAAACCACCATTAATATTTGGGGAAGTTTCATTTGATAAACCAATGACAGTAAAGGAAAGTGTATACGCACAATCTCTAACAAGCAAACACGTTAAAGGAATGCTGACAGGTCCTGTTACCATATTAAATTGGTCATTTGTTAGGGATGATATACCAAGAGTTGAGGTATTAAATCAAATAGCTATTGCCTTACGAAAAGAAGTAGAAGAATTAGAGAGAAATGGAATAAAAATAATTCAAGTGGATGAACCAGCACTTCGAGAAGGGCTTCCACTTAAACAAGAAAAATGGGATGAATACTTAGATGCGGCAGTGCTTGCATTTAAACTTTCTACCTCATCTGTGGAAAATAGTACGCAAATCCATACCCATATGTGCTACTCCAGTTTCGGAGATATCTTCCATGCTATCAGTTGTTTAGATGCAGACGTTATTTCTATTGAAACATCAAGAAGTCATGGTGAACTTATTTCTACTTTCGAAGAATATACGTATAACAAGGAAATTGGACTGGGTGTTTATGATATTCATAGTCCACGCATTCCTAGTAAAAAGGAAATAACAGATAATATTAATCGAGCATTAAAAATAATCCCTGCTAATCAGTTCTGGATCAATCCAGATTGCGGATTAAAGACGAGACAAGAAACAGAAACAATTGCTGCTTTAAAACGAATGGTTGAAGTCGCGACGGAAGTTAGAGAGTTTCAACTTAAAGTATTAAATACATAATCTTTCTATTGTCATAGAGTAGAAGTTCTATGCCCTCATGTGAAAGGTTACTATAGTAGACACCGTTAGCAAGATTGCTAAAAATGCATAAGAAATTGGGTGGTCATAGAATTACCCAGAACAAAAGGAAAAAAAGCTAATAACACCTGTTTTTATCAGAAAATAATTCATTCATTTGAAGAGGCTTACTATTCGCTAAAAGGAAATGGCTTTGATAAGCGAATAGTAAGCCTCAAAAAAACTAATTAAATGGTGTGGTTTGCTATAATGCCCTTTCATTCAAGGCAAAGTATACACATGAATGGACACAGAGAAAACTTGATTGGGTCATGAAGTCATTCTATTCATTCCTTAGAATAGCCTCAAGAATTTTTATTTCTTTCCTCCTTCATTTCCATTCAAATGGAGTTTCTTGATATACATAATAATTTAACCAGTTAGAAAATAATAAATGGGCATGTGATCGCCAATTATTTAATGGTAAATTACTTGGATCGTTATTAGGAAAATAATCAAGTGGAAGATGAACTTTCAATCCTTTTTCACTATCTCGTTTATATTCCTCGCCTAGTGTAGTGGAATCATATTCCAAATGTCCTGTTACCATGATTTGACGACCATTATTTCCTGAAATAATTAATGCACCTGCATCCTCAGAAGCAGCAAGAATCTCTAAATTAGGATGATTGTTAATTTCTTCTAATTCTACATTAGTATGTCTAGAATGTGGTGCTAAAAAGGTATCATCAAAACCTCTCATTAATTTATCAGAGGCATTTAGAACATAATGCTTAAAGATTCCATGGCATTTCTGATATAGCTCATGTTTATCAATTTGATAATGATGATATAAAGCCGCCTGAGCACCCCAGCAAATATGTAAAGTAGATGTAACATTAGATTTGGACCACTCCATAATCTCCTTCAGTTCGTTCCAATAGTCCACCTCTTCGAAAGCAAATAATTCAACAGGTGCTCCTGTAATAATTAAACCATCATACTTATTTTTCTTAACTTGTTCAAAATTAGTGTAGAACTGCTCCAAATGAAAAGGACTAGTATTTTTTGATTCGTAGGTCGCGGTTCTCAGGAAAGAAATATTCACTTGTAATGGCGTATTTCCTAATAATCGTAGTATTTGTACTTCTGTTTTTTGTTTTTCTGGCATGAGGTTAAGTATAAGGATATTTAAGGGGCGAATATCTTGTGATTTAGCTCTTCCTTCGTCCATAATAAAAATATTTTCTTCTTCTAAAATTTCTCTCGCTGGAAGTAGATGAGGAATCTTAATAGGCATAAAAATAAATCTCCTCCTGATCAAATGGCATAATGAACGCCATTTTAATTATGTTGTATGTAGACTTGTCAAAAAAACTTACAATAATACAGTTATTATAAAGTTGATTTAGCCTTGTCGCAATTATAATGTTTAGAATAATGAAAAGATAATGATTTTTTAGCAGTATTTCAAAATTTATGCCTAGATTGAGTGACTTTTTAAAAGTGATACTTGTATTCCTTTGTATCAATAATAGTGTACAATAGATGGGGAAATTCATCATAAATAGAGATAATAAGGAGGTTATCACATGAAATCTGACATTCAAATAGCGCAAGAAGCACAAATGAAACCTATTATACATATAGCAAATAAATTAAATTTAACAGAAGATGATATAGAATTATACGGAAAATATAAAGCTAAGATTAGTAATGATAAGCTAAAGGAATTAAAGAAAAATAAGTCTGGAAAATTAATTCTTGTGACTGCCATTAATCCAACTCCCGCTGGAGAAGGAAAATCAACAGTAACAGTAGGTTTAGGTGATGCACTTAATAAATTGAACAAAAAAGCAATCATTGCAATGCGAGAACCATCTTTAGGGCCAACTATGGGTATTAAGGGAGGAGCATGTGGTGGTGGACATGCTCAAATACTACCGATGGAGGATATAAATCTTCACTTTACTGGAGACTTACATGCTATTACTACTGCTAATAATGCACTTGCTGCTTTAATTGATAACCATATACAGCAAGGAAATGAATGTCAAATAGATTCCAGAAGAATTGTCTGGAAAAGGGCAGTTGATTTAAATGACAGAGCATTAAGAAATGTCATTATTGGATTAGGTGGACCAATTCAAGGTGTTCCTCGAGAAGATGGTTTTGATATTACAGTTGCGTCAGAAATTATGGCAGTATTATGCCTTGCATCAGATCTTACAGATTTAAAGAGACGCTTAGCTAAAATGGTAATTGCTTACGACATACATAAAGAACCATTAACAGTATCTGATCTTAAAGTAGAAGGTGCGTTAACTTTATTACTAAAAGATGCGATTAAACCAAATTTGGTACAAACAATAGAACATACACCTGCTATTATTCACGGTGGACCTTTTGCAAATATTGCTCATGGATGTAATAGTGTTATTGCAACAACTGCAGCTACTAAGCTTGCTGATTATGTAGTAACAGAAGCTGGCTTTGGAGCTGATTTAGGAGCAGAGAAATTTTTAAATATTAAATCTAGGAATGAAGATATTAATCCAGAGATAGTAGTAATTGTCGCAACCATTCGAGCATTAAAGATGCATGGTGGAGTTTCCAAAACAAACTTAGCAGAAGAAAATATCGATGCATTAAAAACGGGATTTGCTAACCTTAAGAAGCATATTGAAAACATTAAACATTTTGGTCTGCCTTTTGTAATAGCCACCAATAAATTTGTTACGGATACAGAAGAAGAAGTAGCAGCTTTACACGCGCTTTGTGAAGAAGAGAATTTGCCTGTAGCATTAACAGAAGTTTGGGAAAAGGGTGGAGAAGGTGGTATAGAATTAGCAGAAAAAGTCTTGCAAATTCTAGAAGAAAAAGATAGCGAATTTCGTCCTTTATATGAATTAACAGATACTATAGAAGATAAAATTCAGACAATCGCAAGGAAGATTTATGGTGCAGACTCCGTTGAATTTTCAACAAAAGCTAAAAAACAAATGAGCGATTTTAATCATTTTGGTTGGGGTAATTTACCTATATGCATGGCTAAAACACAATACTCTTTATCAGATGATCCATCTCTTCTTGGTAGACCAAAAGGATTTTGTATTACTATACGGGAGTTTAAGCCATCTATCGGAGCAGGATTTATAGTTGCATTAACAAATGATGTGATGACAATGCCTGGACTTCCAAAAAAACCTGCTGCATTGAACATGGATGTTGATGATCAGGGAAAAGCAGTTGGTTTATTTTAAAGAATTCGGTAAAAAAGGGGAAATTACGTACGATGTTTGATCCAACTGCATTTGAGAATATGAGAATGGTTTTAGAGGGACAAATTTATGACAAGGATTTAGAGGGTGACTTAAATATACTAGATCGAAATGATCTTTTTAATAGCTCTAAATTAGCAAGAGAATATACCATTTCTATGTCATTAAAGGACCAAAAAAATGCTAAATTAACACTGATTTTAACAGCTGATGTAAAAAATCTTGCTTCTGAACTTTTAGAACTACCAAATAGCAATTCAGCAATGGGTGCAACCATTAAAATACAATTAAATTTGCGTCATATTAATAAGCAAGAAATATATATAAGCATAAATAGATTGTTAAAAGAATTATGGGGAGATGGGGTGAAAATAGTACAAGAAGTTCGCTCTAATCCCCTTCAATCTGATAAAATTATAAGAAATCATATTGTTATTGATTTTAATCGAGTTGTCAATGAAGATCAGCTAGAGGATTTATTGACAATGGTAGATTATATGGAAGACACGTTGAGACAGCTTTCAACAATGGATTCATTATTACATATAGAAGGGTGAGTTAAGTATGAGTGTTTACGATTTTGAAGTCCAAACAATGAACAATGAAAAGCAACCTTTGAGAAATTTTGAAGGAAAGGTTTTATTAATTGTCAATACTGCCAGTAAATGTGGATTTACTCCCCAATTTAAAGAGCTACAAGCTTTATATCAAGAGTACGAAGATAAAGGCTTTACTGTATTAGGATTTCCGAGTAATCAATTTATGAACCAAGATCCTGGATCTAATGAAGAAATCCAATCCTTTTGTGAAATTAATTTTGGAATAACTTTTCCTATGTTTGCAAAAATAGATGTGAATGGAAAAGATGCAGATCCACTGTATCAATATTTAACTAGCGAAGCACCAGGAGCCTTAGGGATGAAGGCAATTAAATGGAATTTCACTAAATTTTTAATTGACAGAGAAGGTAATGTAGTAGAAAGATATGCTCCTAATACCAATCCTTTAGAGATTAAAGAAGATTTAGAGAAATTACTATAAACCTTTCATCTAATAAGGTTGAATACCAGCACACTCTTTATAGACACTTTTTACGACAAAAGTGTCACACCATTTAGCAATATGAAAAAGTCAGGGATGAAGTAATTACCTCCCTGACTTTTAATATATTTACCTATAAGATAGAAAGCGAAGGAAGTTCGTTCTTTTTTGTTTCTGTTGTTTGATCACATTCCTATATTCTTCTTCTAGTAAGGCTTGTTGAGAAGTATACTCCAATTTTGCAATGTATGCTTGCTGTTCCTGAATTTTTGTTATTTGTATGTCCATTTGCTCTTGTTGTTTTTTTATTTGCTGAACTAGCACTTGATTGAAGTTCTTCTGCAATTCCAAATCTTTTTTTAAACTTTCTAAATCATAAAGTATCTTTTCTGTGGCATCGTTTTCAGAAGAATGAGAAGTAATTGGAGGGTTTGTTAATTCATCTTCAATTTGTTTAAGGGACATTTGCTTAGCATTTCGCATTTCTTTTACTTGAACTAGCATTTGTAGACCATCTTGGTGAAAATAACGATACCCATTTTCCCCAATTACAATAGGAATTAATGATTTTAATTCTCTTAACCAATTCCTTAAAACCCCTGGGCTTTCATTAATGAACTCCGCAGCTTCTTTCACCGTCATTAATTTATCTTCTACTATTACAGAAGCTTCTTTCACTTGCATTTCCATTTTTTACACACCCCTCATGAAATTATTACAATCTACCATTGGCAAGAAGGACGTTTTTCCATTACTTGTTCTTTACATTTCTATATAAATTCCCAATTTCCTTTGACGAGCTTTGTCTAGTTTTGTTAAATAGTATAAATTTCTAAAAATAGACACAGGAAACTTTACAAAAATTCTTAATAGTTATACGATGAAAAAGGGATGTGGAAAAACATTCCTTTTTTAAGAATGAAGGAGGGGGAAAGATGTTTTCAATGTTTCTTAGTAAGAAAGAACAACAAAATCAAATTAAGAGAGAAGATGGTTCATAGTGTCAACAAAAATAGAAGAATTACAAACTATTGAAATTGTAAGCTACCATGACAGATTAGCAAATTCGGTTGCAAAAATGTGGTCAGATAGTAAAGAGGCATGGGGTGGAACGGGAAGAACAAAGCAACAAGTAATAGATCAACAACAAGCTTCAGGCAATTTAGATACATTTCTAGCTATGGTAGGCAATGAAGTTGTAGGCTATTGCGGTTTTGCTGTCTATAAAGAAGATATCGGTGCACTTTATATTCCATTATTGAATGTACGTCCAGATTATCATGGGAAAAAAGTCGGGAAGCTACTTTTATTACACGCAATTGAGCAAGCGATTCATTCAGAATGGCCGAGATTAGATTTATACACATGGGCTGGAAATTTAAAAGCAGTTCCGTTATATAAAAGATGTGGTTTCTTTTGGGAAGATGACGACCAGTATACGCATCTTATGAATTTTATGCCAAGTGTATTAAAAAATCCATTATTGAAGAAATACTTAAAAAACATAGATTGGTATCGTGATCTACAATTAGAAATAGAAGTAAAACCCGATGGAGAATTAAAAAATAACTTTACATTCTATTCATATAGGTGGAAGAAAGATCAAGATATAATTTCGGTGAAATTTGAAAAAACGGGAAGAGGCATTAGCTATATAGAGACTAAGGACTTTATACTAGAGCTATTGCTAGAAAATCATGAGCTTATTGAAGAAACTGAGCAACTTGTCTATGTTCAAGTACAAAATAAAACATCAGAGCCATTACAAGTCAAAATAGATGCCGACAATCAAGATAGAGTTTTATGCCACTTTTCGGAGTCTATCTTAATAGAGGAAAAATATACACTTGAAAAACCATTTACTATTCAAAAAGGCGATAAACCGATAAAGGGAAAAACCTATCCATTTATCCAAATAGAAGTGGAGATAAATGGAGTGAAAACACCGTTACAATTAGGGATATCACCAAAATCACCAGTCTCTATGGCAGTGAAAGAACCGGAACATATACTTGCAAAAGAGATGAACACATACTTAGATTTAGAATTAGAAAATAACTTAGAGGAAGCCATTCATTTAAACGTAAGTCTTCCGAAAAGCGATAAACTAGCTTTTCATGAAGAACAAATAAGTATATCTCTAGCAAAAGACGAAAAAAAATGGGTGAGAATACCTGCTACTGTGGTGGAATTAGGAAAATTTGATGCTGTGCTAGCATGTGATATTGCAAGAGAAGGTAAATCAGCAATAACTTATCAAAAACAAATAACAATAGGCTTAAGTGGTATTGGCTATCGATTTATGGTTGAAAATGAAACACATTGGAATTTATACAATGGCACTCATACCCTTTCAGTAGATAAAGGGGATAATTCGATGACACTCTTAGATGAGTCTTTCGTTATGTATGCTCCATCTTTTGGGAAACCTTATTCTAATGAATTATCAAAATTGAAGCCTTGTAAAGTAGAAGCAGTACCTGGAGATACTACCATTACCATGAAATTATTCTTTCACTCTAGTGAACTAGCAGGTATAGATATTATTGTACATATGGAGTTGTATGCAGAAGGTTTTATTAAGAGATGGATCACAATAGTGAGTGAAACGACCTTAAAGCAAGATTTTTCCCTACAGGAAACCATCTATCATGATTGGAAAAAAGTAGTGATGCCAATGAATGATCATATTGTGACATTTGATAAATGGAATGTAGTAGAGCCTGTAGAGATCCAATCAGGAAGCATCAATGGAAATTGGTACTTTTCTGAAGATGTGAAACAACCGATTGGCTTTACTTGGAACGAAAATAGCAAATGTAGTATGGATAGATGGAGTATTCACATTGTTTCAGAAGAAGATGTGGAACCTGAAAAGCGAGAGAAAAACTATTCACCTGTTTATATTTCTATTGGTGCATACCGCAAATGGGAAGATTTCCAACACTTTGCTAATAAGGGAAAAAAGAGTAACAGGGAATTAAGAGATGAGCTTGCACTTTCTTTGAATAATAATAACTGTATTTATCAGGAGGAAACTAATTTAGATGTTGAACTGCTTCATCATAAACAGACATCATTAAATGGGGAGATACATTATTATGTAAATAATGTGAAAGTCAATGATCGTCATTCTGTTTCTATGGAAGATGGATCATCATCCTATTCTATTAATAAAAATTCGCTTCCATTACAATCAGTCAATAAGTGGAGAACAGAACTGCTATTATCGACAAAAAAAGTAATGACGGAAGATCTGATATTAGTTCCATCAGGACAAATCAAAACAGAAATTTCTGAGCTGAAAAATAAGAAAGTTTATTCTGTATCCAACGGAGTATTGACCTTTAAAGGTTCACCAGATTATTATCCTGGAGTCTATTCTCTTCAGGTAAATGGAATGGAATGGCTTGATCATGCTTTTCCAGAGCCGACTGCTAAAAGCTGGTGGAATCCTTGGTGTGGTGGAATTAAAATGGGGCCGCCTGATTTAAATGTTTTTTCCTTATTGAAAGAAACTAGTACATGTGATTTTGTAGAAAGGAAAGACAATCACCAAAATATCTGGTCTGGACTAAGAATTGAAACAACCATTGAAAGTCATCCAATCTGGAAGGGACTAAGGTTTGCACAATATTTCTTAGCATTACCAGGACTGCCTGTTTTCGTCACATATGTAGAGGTCATTGAAAATGCTGGTAAAAGAATGAGTGAAGAGCTTTGGCATACTAATTTCTTCCTTACTAGCAATGACCATGAAAAATGTGAGTTGCATTTAAAAAATGGCATGATTAATCAAGTTTATTTGTCGTCAGAGAAAGAGCAATCTCTGCACTTTTCTGATGAAACAGACTACTTTATTTCTCTTCAGCAAGAAAAAATGTATTATATGACAAATGAATCTGCGGAAAACACAGAATATTATAGTAACAAAGAGACGATTCAAATGATTACGATGGAGAAATGCGTGAGAGATAATGATCGGATATACACGAAACCTAATTTTTTATTATTTAATAATCAAGAATTTAATGCAGCTACTTTAAGAAAACTAAGAAGAATAAAATTCTAAAGTCAAGGAGTATTTATGAAGGTTATTGATGCACATATTCATTTCTCTAATATAGAAACATTTAAAGACACGGGAAAAAATCTTTCCTATGTAGATTATAGTTATGAGGGACTTGTAGCAGAGATGAATAAAGCAAATATTGTTTTAGCTATAGGAATGGGAGTTACGGAAACACCAAAAATGGGCTTTCCAGATAATGAAGCACAAACGCCAATGGGCTTAGATCTTTCTAATAATCTTCCGAAAAATGTCGTATACTGTGCAGGGATCAATCCCTATAATATGGATGAAGAAGCCATAAATAGATTAGAAGAGGAAATACAAAAGCCAGAAGTAGTTGGAATGAAGATATATTTAGGATATTATCCATTTTATGCTTATGACAAAGTGTATGAGCCTGTTTACCAATTAGCAGAAAAATATCAGCTGCCAGTGGTATTTCATACAGGAGATACCTATTCAGAAAGAGGACTATTAAAATATTCTCATCCCCTTGCCATTGATGAGGTTGCTGTGAAATATCGCAAGGTGAATTTTATGATGGCTCATTTCGGTGACCCGTGGACATTAACAGGAGCGGAGATTATCTATAAAAACTCCAATGTATATGCGGATCTTTCTGGATTAATTGTCGGAACGAAAAAAGAATTAGAAGAAGCTCAAGAAGGTGTCTTTTTAAATCATTTACGACATGCCATTGTCTATTCTAATTCTTATCATAAATTAATATTCGGAACAGACTGGCCCCTTGCCCCATTTAAACCATATATTAAATTTGTGAAAAATTTAATCCCAAAAGAATATCACAAGGACGTTTTTTATAACACAGCTGTGAAAGTATTTCCTAAAATTAAACCTTATTTATAGAAGAAAGGGTTGTAATTGGGAGACTCAGAGCAAGTTATGCCAGATTTTTAAAGGGAAAGGGAATAGAGAGCACCAATCAGAGCCCAACACTCCTGATTTTTTAAGAGAAAATGTAAGAAAGAGTTTAAATGATAGTCAAATACTACTGTTTTCTAAATAAATAGGAAATAAAGTTTACATTATTCTTTCAATAACAACCTCAAATTAGTAGGCGAATGTCAATGATATCTTTCGCCTACTAATTTGAGGCTTTTTTGTATGATTAAGCTTTATACCTAAACAACGAAATAGTTGGCTAATTGCTAATTCATGTTACAATATGTAAATGAACCTATTGGAAGTGATTAAATGAATATCATTGCAAAAACGGAAGCATTTGTTAAAAATCAATTAGCTCACGATACAACTGGACATGATTGGTATCATATAAATAGAGTAAGAAATCTTGCCATTTTTATCGGGGAGAAAGAAGCTAGTGAAAACATAAAAGTGATAGAACTAGCAGCATTGTTACATGATATTGCTGATGAAAAATTAAACGAATCAAAGCAGTCGGGAGAAAGAAAGTTAATTCAATATCTAGAACAACTTTCTATAGGGAAGGAAGAAAAAGAACAGATTCTTTCCATTATATCTACAGTAGGTTTTAAAGGTGGAAATGGAGTCTCTCCAGAATCACTAGAAGCAAAGATTGTGCAAGATGCCGATCGCTTAGATGCCATTGGAGCAATTGGAATCGCTAGAACGTTTGCTTATGGCGGGCATAAAGGGAGTCCAATCTTTGACCCGGAATTAAAAAGTAGAACTAACATGACAGTGGAAGAATATCGGAACGAAAAGTCTTCTTCTATTCATCATTTTTACGAGAAATTATTAAAATTACAAAATCTTTTACATACAGAAACAGCTAAAAGGATAGCAAGTAAAAGGCATCAATACATGGAAATGTATTTAGAAGAATTTTATAAGGAATGGAATGGGGATTATGAAAAGTATTTCGATTGAACAAATGACAAAAACCTACGGAGAGAAACAATTATTTCAAAATATTACTTTTTCCATAAGCGAAAAAGAACGTGTAGGGTTAATTGGAATAAATGGAACGGGAAAATCCTCTCTTTTAAAAATTGTTGCAGGTTTAGATTTACCAGATGAAGGAGAAATTATCGCCCCTAAAGATTATCGAATTGCTTATTCTGCCCAAAGTCCAGAATTGAATCAAGACCTATCTGTACTAGAACAAGTTTTCGAAGGAGATGCTCCAGTTCTTACATTGATGAGAGATTATGAAGAAATATTAATGAAAGTAAATAGCAATCCTGAAAATACTAGCTTACATGAAACATTATTCTCTATCCAGAAAAGAATGGATGCCTTAAATGGTTGGGAAGCACATACGAACGCCAAAACTATTTTAATGAAGCTTGGTATTGAAAACTTTGATAAGAAAATGGGAGAGCTTTCTGGAGGGCAGAAAAAAAGAGTAGCACTAGCACAAGTGCTTATTCAAGATCCAGATTTACTAATACTTGATGAGCCTACCAACCACTTAGATTTTGAAGCGGTTAAGTGGCTAGAAGACTATTTAACAAGATTTAATGGTGCTCTCTTACTAGTAACACATGATCGATATTTCTTAGATAAAGTAACAAATAGAATGTTTGAATTAGATGGTGGTAATCTATACAGCTATAAAGGGAACTATGCTGATTTCTTGCAAGCGAAAGCTATAAGAGAAGAGAATGAAGCAGCAACCATTGATAAACAACAAAACTTATTCAGAAGAGAATTAGAATGGATGAGAAGGGGTGCTAAGGCTCGGTCAACAAAACAGAAAGCACGCATTCAACGTTTTGATTCATTGGATGAGAAATTATCAAGTGTTAAATCAAAAGAAAAACTTGATATGGCACTAAAAGGCAGTAGATTAGGGAAGCAAGTTTTTGAGCTACTTCATGCAAGTAAACACTTTAAAGACAAAACCATTCTGAATAACTTTGATTTACTAGTTAAGCCTGGAGATCGAATAGGCATCATTGGAAAAAATGGGACAGGCAAGTCTACATTATTAAATATTTTGGCTGGTAGCATTTCTCTTGATTCAGGTGAAAGAATAATTGGTCAAACGGTGAAGGTTGCTTATTATACACAAGAGAATGAAGAAATGGATCTCACCAAAAGAATGATAGAGTATTTAAAAGAAACAGCAGAAGTAATAGAGACAGCGGATGGAAAAACAATATCAGCGGCTCAAATGCTCGAACGTTTCTTATTTCCTATGCATACACACGGAACTATTATTGGAAAGCTCTCTGGAGGAGAAAGAAGAAGGCTTTATTTATTAAAAATTTTAATGGGTGAGCCGAATGTATTGCTATTGGATGAACCTACAAATGATTTAGATACACAGACATTAATGGTGCTAGAGGATTATTTAGAAGAATTCAATGGAGTTGTTATTACCGTTTCTCATGATCGTTACTTCCTAGATAAAGTGGCACAAACTCTGCTGATTTTAAAAGGAGATGGAGTAATAGATTCCTATTATGGAAATTACTCTGAATATCTTGAAGTAGAGCGTGCTGAAGAGCAACAACAATTGAAAGTGAAAAAAGAAAAACCACAAGAAATCGTTCAAGAGAAAACAAAAAAGGTCAAATTAAGCTACAATGAACAAAGAGAATGGGCTTCTATTGATGAAGATATAGAGAAAGTAGAACAAAGATTATCTGATATAGAAGGAGAGTTAGCTCAGTCAGGTAGTGATTTTGAAAAAGCAAATGCGTTAATGAAAGAACAGGAAGAGTTAAATGAAAGATTAGAATACTTAATTGAAAGATGGAGTTATCTTTCTGAAATAGCAGATCAATAAGAAGACTTCTTCCTATACCTTTGGAAATACGACATGTTAAGATAAAAGGAGATATAAGGGGGTATAAAGAGTGAAAATACTATCAATTGAACCTACACCAAGTCCAAATACCATGAAAATAAATTTAGACCAAGAACTACCAATGGGAAAAAGTAATAACTATAAGGTAGAGAAGAAAGAAGAAGCACCAGAATTAATTCAAGGAATATTGTCTATAGAAGGAATTAAGGGTGTGTACCATGTAGCCGATTTTTTAGCTGTAGAGCGAAATGCTCGATATGATTGGAAAGAGCTCCTATCTAAAGTTCGTCTCGCTTTCGGAGAGGATGAAAGCGAAAAACAGAATGAATCACTTGTCAACGAGCACTTTGGAGAAATAAAGGTACAAGTACAAATGTACAAGGGAATTCCAATGCAGATTAAATTATCTGATAGTAATGAGGAGAAACGCTTTGGTTTACCAGAACATTTTATACAAGCAGTCTCCCTTGTACGAACTCCTGAAGATAATGTGGTTATGACAAGAAAATGGAAGGACTTTGGTGTTAGATACGGAGAATTTGAAGAAATCGGCCGTGATATGATAGAAGAGTTAACGGCTGCTTATCCAAATACAAGAATAGAATCTATTATTAACCAAGCGAAAAATCCCCATGTACAAGATGAAGCGAAACTAAAGCGAGAAAAAAGAAAGCTTCAGCTAGAAGATCTTGACTTTCCTGATTGGAAAATCAGATATCAAAGATTAGAACAAAGTGAAGATCCTACAGTAGAGGATATTCCTGTCTTAACGAAAGCGCTTGATGATGAAAAGCCTTCTATTAGAAGACTAGCAACTGTTTATTTAGGAATGATTGAAGATACTAGAGTACTTCCATCACTTTATAAAGCATTAAAGGATAAAACGGTAACGGTTCGCCGTACTGCAGGTGATTGCTTATCCGATTTAGGTTTTCCTGAAGCTATGAATGAAATGATGGAAGCTTTATCAGATAAAAGTAAACTAGTTCGCTGGAGAGCTGCTATGTTTTTGTATGAGGTTGGTGATGAAACGGCACTCACTGCATTAAAACAACATGAGAATGATCCTGAATTCGAAGTTAGCTTACAGGTGAAAATGGCGATGGAAAGAATAGAGTTGGGCGAAGAAGCGAAGGGTTCTGTTTGGAAGCAAATGACCGAAGCGAGAAGTAAGTAAAATTCAAAGCATTGCAGACTGTAAAAAAATTAGGTATAGTAAATGCAAATCAATCAGCAATAGGAGGAATTATTATGTCAATGGCATACGATGAATATATGAAACAAGTAGTAAAACCAATGAGAGCAGAACTTACACAAGCAGGTTTTCAAGAATTACTTTCAGATGAAGATGTAGAGCAATTTATTGAAACAAATAAAGGTACGACATTAGTGGTAGTGAATTCAGTGTGTGGTTGTGCTGCAGGTTTAGCACGTCCTGCTGCAACACAAGCAGTATTAGGTGCAGATAAGAAGCCTGATCAATTAGTAACAGTATTTGCTGGTCAAGATAAAGAAGCAACAGCAAAAATGAGAGAGTTCTTTGGAGATATTGAGCCATCTTCACCATCTATGGCTTTAATAAAGGACAATAAAGTAGTTCATTTTATACATCGTTATGATATTGAAGGAAATTCGATGGAAGCAATTATGGAAAACTTAGTTTCTGCTTTTGAATTATATTGTTAATATTAAATCTCTTAGAGAAAGAATGAGAAAACTTATTTCTGATTCTTTCTTAAGAGATTTTTTATTGGGTAGATAAAATGTAATGTAATGGGAGAAGATTTATGATTGTTACAACATCAAATAGAACGAATGATTTTATGCAAAATTTAGCAAAAGAAATTGCAAACAATTTACAAGCTACTTATATGGTACGTAATAAGAGATCCATAGAAGCTATAAAAAGTAAATTTAAAAGTGATGTATTGGTCATTGGGAAAGAAAAATTCGAGTTTTTTTCATACGAAAGTAACGCCCCTTTTTTCTTTCATCCAAATTCAGCCATGTTTCGTATAAAAAGACTGTTAAATAATGAGTCTGATCCATTTGTAGAAGCAACTAACTTAAGAAGTGGAAGTAGTTTTCTTGATTGTACATTAGGGCTTGGATCTGATAGTATTGTTGCTAGTTTTGTCGTTGGAAGTAAGGGTCAAGTTATTGGAATAGAGGCAAATCCGATTATAGCTACATTGGTTGCAACAGGTTTAAAAGAGTGGAATACGGGTGAAGAGTCCATTGACTCTGCAATGAGAAGGATCACAGTAAAAAATAATCATTCACTAGAAGAGCTCAAAAGTATGAGTGATAGAAGTTTTGATAGTGTATATATAGATCCAATGTTTGAAGAATCCATAGATTCTGTTGGACTACAGCCTTTAAAGCAACTAGCTGTATATGATGAGTGGACGAAAGAAATGATTTTTCATGCAAAAAGGGTTACAAAAAATAGGGTTGTATTAAAGGATCATTATAAAAGTAAAAGATTTGAGGAATTTGGTTTTAAACAATTAAAACGTAAATCAGCAAAGTTCCATTATGGAATCTGGGAGAAAGAAATTTAGGAAAATTTAAGCTTTATTTGATAGGATATTGCTGTTGAATAAGTCAGAAATATTATATAATTATTATATCGGTTTCATGTTTTTTAAAAAATAGGTTATTACTTTCTAAAAAAACAACTAGAGATTCAGAAAGAGAGGTGAAATAATGCCTAATTGGATTCGTAAAAGTCTCGTTGTTTTTGTATCTATTTTAACATTTGGTCTTGTATCTCCATCACCAACAACTTTTGTCAACAACAATGATAATAATGACAAAAAGCCAAGAGATGAAAGAGAAGTATCATTTTTAAACAAAGCAACAGAAGTAGATACAATATCAGAAGACACAGAAGAGCTAACTGATAGAGAAAAATTTATTAGTAAAATGATGTTAGAAGCAGAAGAACAAAGCTATCTAAAGTTTGGATCAAAAATTAAGCCTGTAATTGAAGATGAATTTCGTTTATTTATTCTACCGGAAATAGAAAAAGCAATTAGTGATGTAACTAGTATTTTTCCAGAGGAAGAATTAAGTTATCTTTCTATTACAGAGCAACCAAGTGCAGGAACAAGTGAAAGAATCTTTCATGTGTCAAAAGAAGGAAATGAAGATATAATTCGTTTTCATGTGAGAAGGGATCGTCCCCCTCAGGAAGGTTATTATTTTAACTTCCATTATCATACCTATCAGGATGAGTTTCAATCACATTATGTTCTTGGAGACATATACTGGGACAAAAATACTCCTCCTAAATGGATGAGCTAATTTTTTAAGTTTAGTTGAAACTTTTTTTGATGCTAGGACGTAAATAAAAAATACTAGATATTATGGAGGTAGAATTATTATGGCTATTAGTTTATCAAAAGGACAAAAGGTTGATTTAACAAAGAGTAATCCTGGATTATCAAAAGTGGTTGTGGGTCTAGGATGGGATGTTAATAAATACGATGGCGGAAAAGATTTTGACTTAGATTCATCTGTTTTTCTTCTTGGAGAAAATGGTAAAGTGAACTCAGACGCTGATTTTGTATTTTATAATAATGCAACAGGTGGTAACGGTGCTGTAGTTCATAATGGAGATAATAGAACTGGTGCTGGTGATGGAGATGATGAGCAAGTTGTCATCGACTTAAAGTCTGTTCCTTCTAATATTAACCGAGTTACTTTTACCATTACTATTCATGATGGTGATGCTCGAAATCAAAATTTTGGACAAGTATCTAACTCATATGCTCGTATTTTAAATGAAGAAACAAATGAAGAACTAATTCGCTATGACTTAGGAGAAGATTTCTCAATTGAAACAGCTTTAGTTGTAGGAGAATTATATCGTCATAATAATGAATGGAAATTCAGTGCAATTGGTAGCGGCTACCAAGGTGGATTAGCTGCATTAGCGAAAGATTTTGGTCTTGACGTTGGGTAATGCTTGAGTTGTCCGTTTCACATTAGGGGGAAGCTTTGCAAATGGAAATATTAGAGAGTATCTTTCATACATATGCTACTTTTTTTGATTGGCAGATGTGGGGAGAAGTATTAACAGATCCTGTTAGCTGGGGTTATATTGGAACTTTAGTCATTCTAGAAGGATTATTATCAGCAGATAACGCCTTAGTACTTGCAGTGATGGTAAAGCATTTGCCACCTGAACTTAGAAAAAAAGCTTTATTTTATGGATTATTAGGTGCATATGTTTTTCGTTTTATCGCTATTGGAATCGGAGTATATTTAATAGAGTTTGCATGGGTAAAAGTGTTAGGAGCAGCTTACTTAGCTTATCTGGCTATTAAGTATTTTATGGATAAAAGAAAAGCAGCTAATCAAGAAGAAGGGGAAGAAGAGCATAAGGGTATCAATAAAAATGGAATTTTAATTCGTACATTCGGTTTATTTTGGGGTACAGTTATTTCCGTTGAATTGATGGATGTTGCTTTTTCCGTAGATAGTGTTTTAGCAGCTTTTGGTGTAAGTAACCAAGTATGGGTATTATTGTTAGGTGGAATTCTTGGAGTGCTTATGATGCGTGGTGTGGCTGGAGTTTTCCTAAAGCTTATTGATAAGATACCAGAGCTTGAAGCTACTGCTTATATCCTTATTTTGATTATCTCCATAAAAATGCTACTTAGCGTTTTCGATATTCATATTGAGCATATTTATTTCTTTGGATTATTAGTGATTGCTTTTGCTGCAACATTTGTTATTCATTTTAGAAATAAAAAGAAAGCGGAGCAGCAAGGACAAGCATAAGTAAGTAATAGTAGATGTAGATATCTCAAGAAATTAATAAGCGAAACGGAGCTTTATTCTTGAGATATCTTTTTTTTACCCCTTACCCCTTTCTTAGTAGTACTACATTACTAACCCTCTGAATATACTTCTTTTCAAAAGTTATTTAGTTCTCCATAAAATAAGATGTAAGGAAATTTTATTCCATTAATATAGACAGTATCATTATAATTGTCTGAATAGTTTTTTTAAAGGATTGGAGCATAGGAAATGAGATTATTTTCTGATTTGAGTACACAACAAATACATCGTCTTTTTTATAAACCTCCTGAAGAAGTACTAACTACTTCTGATAAAGAGATATTATCCTACGCACTTGCTTCTACCCTTTATATGCCAGCAACAAGACCAAATATTAGTCATGATTTATTAACAAAGAAACACCAAGCGTTAACATCAATGGTTATTTGTTTAGAAGATTCTATTGGTGACCATGAAGTAGAAATAGCTGAAGAAAAGTTATTGGAAGAACTCACCGTTATTTATAAAGAACTAGAAATAGGAAGCGTAAAAAAAAGGGAAATGCCTCTGATTTTTATTAGAATACGATCATTAGATCAATTTCAAAGAATCATGCAGCTGTTAGGTAATAAGAAAAATCTATTATCAGGTATTGTTATACCAAAATTTGATGCCATGAATGGTACATTGATTTTGCAAGAACTGGAGAAATATAACCTACAAGGTAACCTACTATATGCAATGCCTATTTTAGAGACAAAAAAAATTATCGAAAAAGAAACAAGGATGGAAGAATTACTTTCTATTAAGAAAATACTTGATCAGTATAAGCACCTTATATTAAATGTGAGGATAGGAGCAACTGATTTTTGTGGGCTTTATGGTATTAGGAGAAATACGGATACGACGGTTTATGATATTGCTATTATACGAGATTGTATATCTGATATTGTTAACTTATTTACACGAGCAGAAAGTGCTTATGTTGTATCAGGGCCAGTATGGGAATATTTTTCATCAAAAGAAAGAATTCTTATTCCTCATTTAAGAGAAACACCATTTCGTAAAAGATATGGTAAGGCTGGTATGAATATGAGAACACAATTAATGGATAAATATATGGATGGTTTAATACGGGAAGTAGTGATGGATATAACAAATGGCCTTACAGGAAAAACCATTATCCATCCAAGTCATATAAAACCCGTTCAGGCTCTTAATGTGGTGAGCTATGAAGAATATTTAGATGCATGCACAATTATGGAAAGTAATGACGGTAATATTGGTGTGATGAAAAGTACCTTTTCCAATAAAATGAATGAAATGAAGCCACATTATTATTGGGCACAAAAAATCCTACTAAAATCTAAGGTTTATGGGGTGTTTCATGAAGAATATACATACATTGACTTGCTCAAACAAGAAAATTACATTACCAATCCTTCCTAGCTTAGAAATGACAGTGGAGATAGAGGATAATCCATTTTCACTACAACTGAAGGATTTTTTTCAAATGGCAGCGAGAATCAATAAGAAACGCTCTTTCTTATTTGTGAGCAAATTATTAGGAAAGCATATCCCTATAAAACCTAGATATGGGTTATTAAGTGGCTTTATGCTCGCTAGTCGGTATGAGGAAATGGTCCTTCATACAAATTCAGAAGCTAAAAACAGCCTATTACAAGCATATTATGACTCTAGTGCTTCATTTAATGATGAACCATTTATATCTATGGATAAGGCAAATCCTATTATCATTGGATTTGCAGAAACAGCCACTGCATTAGGACACAGTTTCTCTCAAGCCTTTTATAAGGGCACCTTTTTACATACAACAAGAGAAGTAGTTAATGAGATTTCTCCGCTTATTTCGTTTGAAGAAGAACACTCACATGCTACTTCTCATCGTTGTTATATTAAAGAAGAGGTTTTAAATAATAACAGAGAAATTATCCTAGTAGATGATGAATTAACAACTGGTAAAACGGCTATTAATATTATCCGAGATATTCAAAGTAAATACCCTAGGTCAAAGTATACAATTGTTACAATATTAGATTGGCGCTCAGAGGCCTCGATAAAAGAAATGAGTGTATTAGAAAAGGAATTACAGATTAACATACAAACAGTATACCTTTTAAAAGGGAAATTTACTGTTTCATCCAATAATATAAATCTAGTGAATGAAAAGGAAGAAGTATTTCTACCTGCAAAAGGAGGTAATGAGGAATACTTATTTTTACAGAATTATGTTAATATTCCTAGCCTCCCCCTTACTTCAACTACTCAAAATAGCTTAGAAAATAAGGAGTACTATTTAAAAGATACAGGAAGATTTGGAATTGAGTTTGATCATTCATCTTCTGAATGGATGGAGAGTGCAGCTAACTTATTAAAAGAGAAACGGATAGGTAAAACCTTATGTATTGGCACTGGTGAGTTTATGTATATACCAATGAGATTAGCTCATTTTATGGGAGAAGATGTATGGTATCAGTCTACAACTCGCAGTCCTATTTTTCCTTTTAATAAAGAACATTATGGTGCAAAAACATCTATAAGCTTTTTAAATCCCGAAGACAACAGTATTATCCATTATTTGTATAATTTGAAAGAAAATCAATATGATGATATCTTTCTTTTCCTAGAAAGAAAAGTAGAAAAGAAAAACTTAGATGAACTTATCAGTAAGTTAATGGTTTATGTTAAGAAGGTTAATATTGTTTTTTGTAGTGGGAGGGAAAATATAGATGAATGTGAATAGCTTTGAAAAATTTGGTTCTTATGGTCAAGAGGATGTGATTTTTCTTTTAAAAGATTTAAGTAAAGTTTCTTTAGAGGGCAGTGCAGAAGATAGAGAAAAGGACATACAAAGTGGGCAGCATTACAGTGAGACACTTCCTTTAGAATATAATCCTCCTGAAAATTATTTACAATTATTTTGGGAAACCCTTCATGAATATAAGGAGAAAGTTGCATTCTGCGTAGCCGTTGTAGCGGAACAAATTTACCGTAATAAAGGAGATAAAACTGTATTAGTCTCATTAGCTAGAGCGGGCACTCCTATTGCTATATTAGTGAAACGATATATAGAGAAAAAGTATAATGTTTCTCTCCCTCATTATAGTATTTCTATTATAAGAGATAGAGGAATAGATGAAAATGCTATCGTACATATATTACAAAAACATAGGGGATACTGTCTTCAATTTATGGATGGTTGGACTGGTAAAGGAGCAATATCTCGTGAGCTTTCTAAAGCTTGTACAATTTTTTCTCAAAAATATGGTGTGGTATTAGATGATACACTAGCAGTACTTGCAGACCCAGGGTATTGTACGAATCTATATGGAACAAGGGAAGACTTTCTAATACCAAGCGCATGTTTAAATTCGACCGTATCAGGTCTTATAAGTAGAACAGTGTTGAATCATTTATACATATCTCCACTTGATTTTCATGGAGCAAAATTTTATAGAGAGCTTCTACCTTTTGATGTATCTAACCAATACATAGATATAATAGCATCACAATTTCCTAACTTAATAGAACAAGAGATAGAAGAAGTGAGAGTCAAGAATCAATATAATCAAATGGCAGACTTCCGAGGAATGGAAGAAGTGTTAAGAATTCAAGCAGAATTTAATATTGATTCTACTAATTATGTGAAGCCAGGGGTTGGAGAAACTACTAGAGTGCTACTTAGAAGAGTACCTTGGAAAATATTAATGAAAGATACTGAAAGTCCTTATGTTCATCATATTAAGATGCTTGCAGAAGAAAGAGGAGTAGAGGTTATTTCCTATCCTAACATGAGTTATACTTGCTGCGGATTGATAAAAAAGGTTGTGTAAAACGATGAAAATGTTTGCAAGTGATTTAGATAGAACGTTGATTTATTCCAAAAGAGCACTTGAAGAATTACAAACACCTTTAGATAAAAACATGATTCCTGTTGAAGAAAAAAATGGAGAGTACTCTTCCTTTATGACAAAAAATAGCTTTTCTTTATTAAAGGAATTGGCTACTAATCATCTTCTTGTACCTGTTACAACGAGAACCTATGAACAGTATAAAAGAGTATTTATCTTTGAATCGAAAATTCCAGTAACATATGCTGTTACAAATAATGGAGCAAAAATTCATTATAAGGGAAAGCTTTTAAAGGAATGGGAAGAAAGTGTACAGGTTAAGTTAAAGCAGCATTGTATGGAGAAAGAGAAGGTTATTGATCAAATTCTGGATTACAAACTTAATGGAACATTAAAAATAGCAGATAACCATTTTTTTTATTACCTTTTAGATTCTAATTTAGCAGTAGGTATGAAAGAAACGCTTGTTAATCTAACTAAACAATTTGGCTGGAAGGTATCTTTACAAGGAAGAAAGCTCTATTTTATGCCTAATCCTGTATGCAAAGGAGAAGCAATTAAGTATATTGCAAAAAGAGAACGAGTTACTACTTTGGCTGGGGCAGGAGATTCTGTATTAGATTTTCCATTCTTAAATGTTAGTGATTATCCAATCATACCGCGCCATGGAGAACTGGTGCTTGAAAATGTATTAGAAGGAAAGCATTTGTTGACTGATGCAATAGGTGCATATGCTGGTGAAGAAATTGTTAATAAGATTCACCAGCACTTTCTAGATTAGAAGTCTTCTTCAGGAGGATCCTTTAACCATCGTAAAAGCAAAGAGTAAAGAATAGAGAACAAGATATAACAGCTTATAAAGGTTACGCATCCAAATATAACTGAATGAAGATTAACAGCAATAAAAAGACTAATAATTAACGAAGCAAAAATTAAGTCTATAAATACATACGTGTTCGAGGATAATGCATTTTGTACTTGCTCTAACTCTGTCTCAATTTCATGATAGGAATATTTCTTATAAAGAAATCTCATAATTAGCACCTACTCGCCTAAGGTACTGTATTATATGCAAGGCACTTTAGATTGGTGATGAGAAATGCATCGAAAAACAGGAGACTAAACTATTTTCAGTAGCTTCATCTGCGAGATAGCTGACACCCTGTAGCTTATTAGCAGACCGAGTCTAAGAGCGAACCCTTGTTCATGGAAATCAGTCCCTATTTAGTGAAATGATAAAAGACTTCCTTAAATTAACTCCTGAATATCTATTTAGGGCTATGTCTACAGTCTGAAGCATGTGAAAACTCCATGCTTTTTTTCTAAATGAAACTTTTTTCTCTGAAAAACGTACATATTATATACGGATTTTTTAACAAGTTTATGAACCTATGCTATCATATAAATATATTTACACGTTGTTTATTAGGAAGTGACTTATGTGAATAATGATTATCATACACTGAATAATGTAATACTTCCTTTATCTATGGAAAATTGGCAAAATATTTTACAACAATCATTGAATGAACGACCATTATATCAACTTGACCAGAATCAATTAACATACGGTCAGGTAGTTATAAAATTGCTTGGTATATCATTAGATGAGGATGAATATTACAATCAGCTATACGAATGGGTTTATGAAAGCAACAATAATGTTCATCTCCTAAGTGAGGAAACCCTTGATCGCACGATAGATAATAAGCATTTTCAAGCGATACAAAAAGTAATGAACATCTTACATGATCAAGACTTATCGATTAATCGTTTAGTTGCTTTTTTGGACGGAGAAAGTGTTCTAGTGAAATCATCTACTCCTGCTATTCATCGGAAAATAAGAGAAAGTACCATTAAAGTATTAAAAGTATTTGCTGAACGAGAAACTAAAGGCATCAAAAATGCAGAATTAAGAAGAGTGCTAGTGGATTTGGTAAAGTGGTCTTATAACCATTTAGTGCCTGCTTTAGAAGAAAGTCAAAAGAAACATAACATGCCTAAATTTCTATGGTATGGAGATGCAAGTAAGAGCCAAGTTTATTTTATTTATTATTTACTATCCTTAGGATGTGACATGCTTTTCGTTCACCCACAAGGAAAGGATATATTGGAGTATCTTGAATTGGATAAGGAAGTTTATTTCACACACCATTATCCGCAAACTAAAAGTCCAGAACCCTTTCCAAAAGAAAAAAGGAGAAGAACGGCAACAGTAGCTTATCGTGCATCACGAGAGATAGAAAATATTCTTCATTATGAAGGATCTAATTTATACAAACCTTGGCAATTTAGAGATTATATTCCTTCTTCCGTTACATTAAAAACAACATATGATGAAATATTTTTATTGGAAAAAGAGTCGGCTATGATCCGCCCAAATTTTGAAGTGAGTAATGGGGAAGTATTTATTCCTTCCTTGTTTACTAAAATAATGGGTGTTAGTAGAAAAAGATCTGAATATTGGGATCGACTTCATAAAATAGCGGATAATGAGCATGCCATGTTAATAAAAAAATTTCCTTTTACAAGGGCTATTATTAGTGATTATAGATATCATTACCGAGGAGCACTTCGTAATGGTAAGCTTGATCCAGAGTTAATGATTAGTGCTCATTATTGGACATACAGTCAATTACCTATTGGTTTGCAAAAAGGATTAGCTGCTGCAATTAGTAGAGTATGCCAAAAACCAATGTTAAAAAGAAGTCCAGATGAGTCTGAGGAAGAAACCTCCATCTTTTTATTTGCACAAAGCTTATTAATACCAAATGATATCCTTAAATTATTACAAAAATTCGACTATTCACAGGAAATACCAAGTATAATAGTATTTAAAACAGAGGTTAATGGTACTTTTACAAGAGAAGATGCTGCCATCTTGCTATTGATGAATGCTATCGGATTAGACATCATCATCTACAATCCTCCAGGACATTTAGACATAGAGAATTTTGTAAGTGAAGTAACCTTTGATGTTCATTGGCTTGAAGATATTGTTTTTGAGTTAGAGTACAAAGAACCATCCTTTATTAAACGTGGTTTTTTAAGTGGATTATTAAAGAATAGAAAGGGAGAATAACATGAACTTACAACCATCTAATCTAACACCAATAAACCAAACCACAGAAGTGTTAACAGAAGATAAGGTGTCTGAAATAAAAATAGCACTTAGAAATGAACCAGAAGTTCAAGCATTGGTTCAAACCATTGATGAAAAAGATCAAATTCAAATCTTGGAGTTTGGGAAAGAGCCAGCTGTTCAAATATCTAAATTCTCTGATCAAATACTTAGTAATATGCGTACAACGAAAGTAGAAGATTCTGGTGAGCTGTTAAAACAACTTGGTAGGATAATGGATAAATTTGATAAAAAAGACTTTGAAGAGTCTTCAAAGGGATTTCTAGGTAAATTATTTAAAAAAAGTGAAAAAATCATGGATAAGCTTTTTGGTAAATACCAATCCATGGGTCAAGAAATAGATAAAGTATATGTTGAAATCTCCAAGTACCAAAAAGAAATGGTTGATTCCACTTCCATGCTTGATAATATGTATGAACAAAATTATCAATATTACTTAACATTAGAAAAATATGCTGTAGCAGGAAATATGAAGTCAGAAGAGCTCAAAGCAAATGAACTACCTCAATTAGAGGCAAAAGCGATTGCTGGTGATCAAATTGCGTCTATGCAACTAGATTCTTTACGAAATGCAGTTGAGTTATTAGATCAACGTGTCTATGATTTAGAAATGGCTAAAATGGTTGCATTGCAGACAGCACCACAAATTCGTTTGCTACAAAGAGGTAACACAAAATTAATAGGGAAGATTAATTCTGCTTTTGTTACGACTATCCCAATCTTTAAAAATGGCTTGATTCAAGCCGTAGCAGCTAAAAGACAGAAGCTAGTGGCAGATAGTATGAGTGAGTTAGATAAAAGAACAAACGAAATGCTACTGAAGAATGCACAAAATATTTCTCAACAAAGTGTAGATATTGCAAGACTTGCTGGAGGGCCAAGTATAAAGATTGAAACAATTGAAGAGTCATGGAATATTATTTTAAAAGGAATGCAAGAAACCAAGTCAATTGAGGAAGAAAACAAGCGATTAAGAGAAGAAGGTACTAAGAAATTAGAGCAACTTCAAAATAATTTCAAACAAATGAAGCTTAAAGGATAAGTTAGCTGTATAAATAAGATATTTAGCTGTCTTGAAGAAGAAGATCTACTTCGGGACAGCTAGAAAAAAATACATATATAGGAGTGGAAAAAATGGCAATTAACTTACAAAAAGGACAAAGAGTAGATTTAACAAAGGGGAATCCAGGGCTTAGTAAAATACTAGTAGGATTAGGCTGGGATCCTGTTCAGCAAGGTAAATCAGGTGGACTATTTGGCTCTCTATTCGGTGGAGGTACAGGCGCAAGTGTTGATTGCGACGCTTCTGTTATTTTGCTAAATGATCAAGATAAAGTCCAAAGCAATAGTGATGTCATCTATTTCGGTAACTTAAGTAGCAGAGATGGCAGTGTTAAACACTCCGGAGATAACTTAACGGGAGATGGCGATGGTGATGATGAACAAGTACATATCGAACTATCACGCATTCCTGCAAATGTACATAAGCTTGTATTTGTTGTAAATATTTATGATGCAGTTAAGAGAAAACAGCATTTTGGTATGATTAGAAATGCCTTCATTCGAATTGTAAATCCATTAGATAAACAAACATTGATTCATTATAATTTAACAGATGATTATAGTGGGAAAACAAGTTTAATAGTTGGAGAAATTTATAGGAGTGGAAATGATTGGAAGTTTGGTGCGGTAGGTACTGGTACAAATGAGGGAAGTCTTGGAGAAGTTGTAAAGTCTTTCTCCTAATAGTATTAAGCAGGTATTAAATAAAAAATCTCATTTGATTAAGGGGTAGTGATCATGAGTATTAATCTTTCTAAGGGACAAAGAATTGACTTAACAAAATCAAATCCTGGCTTAACTAGAGCAATTATTGGATTAGGTTGGGATCTTAACAGATACGATGGTGGAACGAGCTTTGATTTAGATGCTTCCGCTTTCTTAGCGAATGAACAAGGGAAAGTTCTCTATGATGAAGATTTTATTTTTTACAATAATTTAGCACATAATACCGGAGCAGTAGAGCATACGGGAGATAACCGTAGTGGAGAAGGAGATGGGGATGATGAGCAAATCCTTATCGATTTCTCGAAAATACCAGCTCATGTTCATAAAATTGGAATTGCCGTAACCATCCATGATGGGGAGAACCGTAATCATAACTTTGGACAAGTATCCAATGCTTTTGTAAGAGTGTTAAATGAAGAAAATAATAATGAAATACTTCGTTTTGATTTAGGAGAAGATTTCTCTGTAGAAACAGCAGTAGTTGTTTGTGAACTATACAAGCACAATGGAGAATGGAAATTTAATGCTATTGGCAGTGGATTTTCAGGTGGACTTGCAGCGTTATGTAGAAACTATGGGTTAGAAGTATAACCATTCATACAACCTACTTAAAACCATTTTGAATGAATGATAGGATATTTTTTCAGCACCTATCTTTCTTTGCAAAATGGTTTTTTATTATTCCCAGAAAACTAGCTCTCTTAGAAAAATACAATCTATGTTATAATTTAATAGATTTATTTCTTCTTAGCTCTACCTAACAACTAGTATTAAGGTATATTCATCATAGACAGGTAGGGGGGAACAAAGGTGGTACGGTTGAAAATAGTAGCTCCTCTATGTATGATTGGAGTTGCGAGTATATTAATGGGGAATTCACAGCTCCCTGATTCTGGTATCTACTTAAATAAAATGTCAACAATCTCTATCGTTAGTTCAGCTATTTCAAAGGAAGCAAAAAAGAATTTAGGGAATATTATTATTTTACCTGAAGAAGCCTTTGATCAAGAAGAGGCAGCTGCAATTATTGAGAGGATAAATAGGTTGCCTAAAAGTCTATTGGAAAAAATAGAACTAGAAGGAATTAAACTTAAACTTTTCACAGGAAAACTAACGGATAATGAAACTGCCAAGCAATATGCAGGAATAATTCCTAGAGGTTATACTTCTACTAAAACATGGGATGATGTTCCAGGAATTGGTGGAGGAAGAGTAGTTTTAGTGAAAATTGGTGCCAGTAATAAAGGAATGGGTCATAGTTCAGTGAATTTAGAGTATCATGAATTAGCTCATTCTATTGATTATAAAGTATTTAGTAAGGCAAGTAATTCTAAGAAGTATGTAGAGATTTGGGAAGAAGAAAAGAGGAAGTTATTCCCTAACAAATCCTATTTTCTTGATTACAAAGAAGAGTATTTTGCTGAAACTTTTGCCATGTTCTATGTCGGAGGCAAAGAAAAAGAAAAGCTTAGGAACCTCGCGCCAAAGACATATGAGTATATAAATTCTTTAAAATGAATGAAGATAAGAAGGTGTAAAAAAGTGAAACAATATTTAGATCTATGTGAGCATATTTTAAAGTCTGGAGTAAAGAAGGAAGACAGAACAGGTACAGGTACCATTAGTACTTTTGGTTATCAAATGCGTTTCAATTTAGCAGAAGGGTTTCCCCTTATTACCACAAAAAAATTGCATTTACGCTCAATTATTCATGAATTGCTATGGTTTCTAAGCGGTGATACCAATATTAAGTATTTACAAGATAATAATGTACGAATCTGGAATGAGTGGGCAGATGAAGAGGGAAATCTAGGACCAGTATATGGTCATCAATGGCGTTCTTGGACAAGCCCTCAAGGTGAAACAATCGATCAAATACAGGAGTTAATTCATTCCATTAAGACAAATCCTGATTCTAGAAGATTAATTGTTAGTGCGTGGAATGTTGGAGAAATAAGTAAAATGGCTTTACCCCCATGCCATTGCTTATTCCAATTTTATGTAGCAGACGGAAAATTATCTTGTCAGCTTTATCAACGATCTGCGGATGTTTTTTTAGGTGTTCCATTCAATATAGCTTCATATGCTTTACTAACCTATATGATTGCACAAGTATGTGATTTAGAAGTAGGGGAGTTCGTTCATACATTAGGTGATGCACATATATATTTAAACCATTTAGAACAAGTGAAATTACAGCTTACTAGAGAGCCTAAAGCTCTTCCCAAGTTAAAAATGAATAAAGAAGTATCCGATATCTTCTCATTTACGTTTGAAGACTTTGAAATAGTTGATTATGAGGCACATCCACATATAAAAGGTGTTGTTAGTGTATGATTTCTTTAATAGTAGCAATGGATCAAAATAGGGTTATTGGAAAAGATAATCAATTACCATGGCACTTACCTGCTGATTTACAGTATTTTAAGAATGTGACAACAGGACATCCGATAGTGATGGGAAGAAAAACAAGAGAGTCAATAGGTAGGAATCTACCTAATCGCGAGAATGTGGTGATTACACGAAATAAAGATTATCAATGTGAAGGTTGTACCGTTATACACTCAGTTGATGAGATAAAGGAATGGAGTAAGACAAAGAATGAGGAGATTTTTATTATTGGAGGAGCCGAGCTTTTTAAAGAAACGTTAGCTCTTATGGATCGTTTATATATTACTCTAATAGAATCCGAGTTCGATGGAGATACTCATTTGCCAGAAATAGATATGGAAAACTGGTCACTTATTAAGCAAGAAAAAGGGATCAAAGATGATAAAAATAAGTATGGTTATACTTTTTATGTGTATAAGAGAAAATAAACAAGATACTGGTATGTTCATATAAGAAGACCCAAAACTGTTCGAAGTGCTAAGCGGATTTCGAATAGTTTTGGGTCTTTATTTAAGAGAAAATTCATACCTTCAGGTCATATTTCTTAAACATAAAGTAACACGCAAAAATACATCATTGCACTTCCAGCTAGTACAAATAGATGCCATATAGCATGGAAGTATGGAATTTTTTGAAAAACGTAAAAAATACTACCAACTGTATAAAGTAATCCGCCAAGAATCAGAAACAGAAATCCTGCCTTGCCTATTGCATGATATAGAGGTACGATAGCCATTACTATTAGCCAGCCCATAACAACGTAAAGAATAGTGGAAGTAATAATGAATTTTTTGACAAAATAGCATTTAAAAACAATTCCACATATAGCAAGCCCCCATACGATTCCGAATAAAGTCCATCCCAATGCGCCACGAATAGCAACCAAAACAAACGGAGTATAAGTACCTGCAATTAAAAGATAGATGGAGGAATGATCTAAAATCTCAAAAAAGTCTTTAACTTTTTCATGGGTAATACTATGCAATAAGGTAGAGCAGAGATAAAGAATGATCATGGTTGCCCCAAAAATAGAAAAACTAACAACTCTCCAAGGATTCTCCGTCTCCACTGCGTAAACAATTAACATAACTAATGCTGGTATACTTAATAAAAAGCCAATCCCATGTGTAATGCTATTAGCTATTTCTTCTTTCAACGAAAAGTCTTTTATAGAAAAATTCACTCTAATCACTCCCTTCTTTCTATTTTAAAGTAATTCCATTAAGAAAACAAATAATGCCCTAGTATTGTTTTAATCAAAAATGCACATAGAAAATTTTGCGCAATCAAAATGATATCCAATTCAAAAAAAAGAGAAAATTAAAAATTATCCAATGAAAAATCAAGAAATCATGGTATAATGTACAAATTAAGTGAAGAAATGAGGGTGTGGATATGGAACAAAATGTAATGAAAAAATGGGTGCAACTGGAGGATATTATTATTGCATACCAGGGAATTAAAGACATAGTAGCCCATACTCCATTACAGAAAAATAACAGGTTATCGGAAAAATATGATTGTAATATCTATATTAAAAGAGAAGATTTGCAACATGTCCGTTCATTTAAATTAAGAGGAGCATTTTATTCCATGAAAATGCTTGAAAAAGAAAAAATGAAAAATGGAGTAGTTTGTGCCAGTGCTGGAAATCACGCACAAGGTGTTGCTTATGCATGTCGTTATTTAAATGTGCACGGAAAAATCTTTATGCCAGCAACTACACCTAAACAAAAAGTAACACAGGTGAAGATGTTTGGGAAAGATCATGTGGAAGTAATCTTAATTGGTGATACGTTTGATGATTCATATGTGGAAGCGGTAGCATGTGCTGAGGAGGAAGAAAGAGCATTTATCCATCCTTTTAATGATGAGCATGTTATTGCTGGGCAAGGAACAATTGCTATTGAAATTATGAATGATATAGATGTTCCTATCGACTATTGCTTTGCAAGCATTGGTGGCGGAGGGCTAATGGCTGGTTTAAGTACATATATAAAAAGTGTGTCTCCAGCGACCAAAATGATCGGAGTAGAGCCAGCTGGAGCACCATCTATGAAAGAATCTATTCTAAAAAATAAAGTAGTGACTTTACAAAAAATTGATAAATTTATAGATGGAGCAGCTGTTAAAAGTGTAGGGCAAAAGAACTTTGAAATTTGTAAGGAGTTAGTAGACGATATCGTCCTTGTTCCTGAAGGGAAAGTATGTACATCCATTCTTTCACTTTATAATGAGCATGCAATTGTAGCAGAACCAGCTGGAGCTTTGCCTGTAGCAGCATTGGATTTATATAAGGATAAAATAAAAGGAAAAAATGTTGTTATTGTTATTAGTGGTGGAAATAATGATATTGATAGGATGCAAGATATCAAAGAAAGATCTCTTCTTTATGAAGGTTTATTGTATCACTTTATTATTAATTTTCCACAAAGAGCAGGGGCTCTTAGAGAATTTTTAGATGAAGTTCTAGGACCAGATGATGATATCACAAGGTTTGAGTATACAAAAAAGAATAATAAAGAGAACGGGCCAGCTCTTGTTGGTTTAGAATTAAAAAATCGAGAAGATTATAAGAGTTTAATTGAAAGAATGGATAAAAAGGGATTTCCTTATACAGAGCTAAATAAAGATTCTAATTTATTTCATTTATTAGTTTAGGGATAACGCATGTTTGGAGCGCATACACTAATGGTTGAAAACATCCTAAGTGTATGTGTTTTTTATTTATTTTATTAGGGTATAGATATGGACATATAATGTTTGAAAATACACAGGTTACTAGAACAATATTTTGTTGTATAATTATAATGTTGTGCTTACAAAATATAATGACTATATATGTTAAGTTAGTAACAATATTAGAAAAAATATTGTAAAATAAAATAAGTAAGCGCTTAAAGAGTGATGAAATGATAGAATAGGGACGTGTATTATGAAAAAAATTAAAATTGTAACAGACTCTACAGTTGATCTTTCCCAAGAAATTTTAGATAAATACGAAATTGAAGTAGTTCCTTTGTCCATCTTTATAAATGGTCAATCTTTTCAAGATGGAAAAGATATTACTCCGAAAGAATTTATTGATTTAATGAGTAATTCAGAAGAACTTCCTAAAAGTTCTCAACCACCTACGGGTTTGTTTGTTGAAAAGTATGACGAATTAGCTAAATTAGGATACGATGTTATATCCATACATATGACAAGTGGTATGAGTGGGACAGTGGAATCTGCTAGAACTGCAAGTAATATTACGGAGGCTAATGTGGTTGTAGTCAATTCTGAATTTATTTCAAAGGCACTTTCCTTTCAAGTAATAGAAGCGGCAAAGATGGCGTTAAAAGGCCATAGTATGGATGAAATAGTTTCAAGAATTCAAGAGGTAAAAAGCCATACAAAACTTTTCGTGGTAGTGGACACTCTTGAAAACTTAATTAAAGGTGGAAGAATTGGTAAAGGGAAAGCATTTATTGGTTCTTTGCTAAATATAAAACCAATCGCTTCATTAGAAAACGGTGTGTATACGCCAGTTGCAAAAGTTAGAAGTAGACAACAAGCAGTTAAGTATTTGGCAAATATTTTTCATGAACATACATCTGGAAAAAATATTAAAGGAGTAGGTATTACCCATGCTGATAGCTTGGATTATGCTATGAAATTGAAAGAAGCAATCGAAAAACTAACAGGTTATCAATTTGTTGATATTGATTTTACTACTCCTGTAATATCCACACATACTGGCAAAGGTGCAATTGGTTTTAGTTATTACTTTGAAGATTAAAAAATAGACCTAAAAAATCCTCATGCACTCATCATCCATATGGATGAGTACAATAGGATTTTTTTTTACTTCTATTAAAAAAGAAGAGTTTTGTTAAAAAAAATGTAATATTTAGAGGGAAAACTTAAAAGAATGTCGAATCCATACTCCTATCTCTATCATTTAGAAGTTTAGAAGAAGGAATTGGTTGCTAATATGCATAAAATAACAAATATTCCCTTTTTAAATAAGAAACAGATGCTTTTATTTCTTTTGCCATGTTTGCTTTTCTTTATCATGATGTCTTGCATTGTGTATCGGTATTTTAAAGATGAGCTTCATCATATGCAGGCAGATATGGAGGATCTTATTATTCAGCTGAGCTCTAACATATCGTCAACTAATGTAGAAGACATAAAGGAAGCTGAAGTAATCCCTATTTTCTCTAACATCATTTATGGCATGTTAGATAGTAAAGAACAAGTGAACCTCGTGTTCTGGAGACAACCTAACAAGGAAATAGAGTTTGTGTTACAAGCTAATCCAAGTAATCAAATAGAAAGAATAGTATTAGAAGACGTAGATGCAAATCTCATGATTTTCTTTGAAAAAATGAAGAATTTGAATGAAACACAGCATAGTAACATATATAAAAGAAATGGAGATTATCTCATATACTCCATTACTCCTCTTAAAGATTCTCAAGGAGATACAATTGGAGTAATTGGAATGGTAACGTCTATAAACGAACTACTGTTTAGAACTTTGAAAACAGTGCTTACAATCCTGATAGCACTGGTTATTTGTAGTTTTTTCTTTTATGTTCTTTTAAAAAAATGGTTACATAGAACGACTATGCCTTTTAATGAAATATTTATAAATGCACAGGAATTATCTTCATCAGAAGTGGATCAAAAGGTAGAAGAAGATGAGTTCCCCAATCCCAATCCTAATCAAATGTTTGTATCAATAAATGAATTATTTGAGCATGTATCAACTTTATTTAATCGATTTTCGAACAGTACCAAAGAATTAGGAACGGTGGAAAAAGATTATTATCTTACGACCATGAATGATGCTCTTTTACAATTAGATCTTATGATGGAATTCAGTAAGAGGACCCAAGAACTTCAAAGAGCGGAAAAGATGAATGCTGTGGGTCAGCTAGCAGCATCGGTAGCTCATGAAATTAGAAACCCTATGACTGTAGTGAAAGGATTTCTACAAATCTTCTATGCAAAAGAACATCTCAGTAAAGAAGAGAGACTATATATTCATTTAATGATTGAAGAAATGGATCGTGCTGAAACAATTATAAATGACTATCTATCATTAGCTAAACCTAATGAGGAAATTAGTGATAAAGTAGATGGTTTAGAGTTAGCAAATAAGGTTATTGATTTAATGCAAGTTTATGCAAGGATGGGAAAAGGGATTATCTTTGAGAAAGAATTGCAGCAGGTATACATAAGGGCAAGCATTAGCGAATTAAAGCAAGTATTAATAAATCTAGTTAAAAATGCAATTGAGGCAATGGAAAACGGTGGAACACTTAGCGTCTCACTTAGTGTTTCAGGAAATTATGCTCTATACCAGGTTAGAGACACAGGTGTAGGTATGTCTACTGAGGAGCTAGCAAGATTAGGGACTGCCTTTTATTCTTTAAAGGAAAAGGGAACCGGTATGGGATTATTAGTTTGTTACCAGATGGTAGAGAAAATGAAGGGGAAAATGGAAGTGGAAAGTGAAAAGGGAAAAGGAACTACTTTTAAAGTGTATGTTCCATTATTTATGGATGAAAAATTTACTCCATGAAAATAGTAACTGGAAAAATATTTCACTATTTTCTTCTGTATTAGAAGATATAATGAATAGTAGTAAGGAGAAAGTCAGAAAATAACTTCAAAAATACTTCATATGTTATACTATAAAAATAAAGGTAGGTGTAAGAATGAAGAAACCATTTACCTTTCTTGTTTTATTTCTTTCTTTGATTTTACTTGTTTCTTGTTCTCATACAACTTTTTTATATAATGAAGAAAAAGACACGGAGATTACTAGTAAAAAAAGTATACCAGAAACTTTTATTCCGCAAGATGTATCCATTGTTTCTGTAGGTGATTCCCTTACTCAGGGTGTGGGAGACAGTACAGGAAGAGGTGGATATGTTCCTTATTTAAAAGACTTATTGGAGAATACTAGCGAAATTAGTAACGCAGTTTTTTATAATTATGGAGTGAGAGGCAACAGATCGGATCAATTATTAAAGAAAATTAAAACGGAGGAAGTACTAAATTCGTTTACTACTGCTAATAGTATTATCATAACAATTGGCGGTAATGATATTATGAAGGTTGTTAGAAATAATATCTCTAACTTGCAAATGGATTCATTTAACAAGCAATTAGAAGAATATAAAGCAAATTTAATGGAAGTCTTACAAATTATTAGAGAGAAAAATGCGGAAGCTTCTATTATATTAGTAGGAGTGTATAATCCTTTTCTGAAGGTATTTTCAGATATTCGAGAAATGAATGAAATTGTGGATAATTGGAATCAAACAAGTAAAGATGTACTTTCTCAATATCAAAACACATATTTTGTTAGCATATCTGATATTTTTGAAAATCCCACACAAGAATTACTTTATACTGATTATTTCCACCCAAACGATCAAGGCTATGAACTTATTGCTAATGAGTTATTCGAGACAATGGATAGCGGAGTCATTGAAACGATGGTAAAGGAAAAAAACGCAAAGCAAGAATAGAGGAGATAAAGAGTGTTTAAAAATAAATGGAAATGGGCTTTTTTTCTTTTAGTAGGATTTTTAGTTGCTTTCGTTCTCGTTATGGTTTTTTTGATTTTTCAACCAGTAGAACAAACGAGTAGTAAAGTGAGTGAAAATAGAAAAGAAGTTCCATTTAAAGTAACAACAAAAAAAGATGATTTAACAGAATTGATTAATTATTATTTAGAAAAAGAAGGGCTAACTGGTCCAGTACATTATGAAGTAAACTTAACGAATGAAGTAGAATTATATGGGACATTGCCGATATTTAACACCAATATCCAAATGAAGCTAACTTTTGAACCAACAGCCCTTGATAATGGGGATCTTTTATTAAAACAGAAAGAAATTAGTATAGGACAACTACCACTTCCAGTTTCATATATCATGAGTTTCATTGAGAACCAGTATAAAATGCCTGGATGGGTAGATATTCAGCCAGATGAAGAACAAATTTACGTACATTTAACAGAATTAAAGGTGAATAATGGTTTGAAAGTGGAAGTGACAGACTTTGATTTAGTGAATGACCATATCCAATTTGATTTACTACTTCCGACAGAACAATGATATAATTGTAGCCTTAGCATAAATCTATTGTTTATAGATTTATGCTTTTTTAATGTATGGAAAAAATAACAAGCTCTATAGATGTAGAATCTTTGTCTGAATCTAAAATATAGGCAGAATATCCTTTATTAGCTTCAAGCGTTAAGGGAGAAAGCTCTGCAATGATTTCTTTTGTTTCTGTATTTCTTATTTCTAACATAACTGTCATTGGATATAAACCAAGAAAGTTTGAGGCTGTTTTACATGATAATTTAGGGAATACAATATCGCCTTTTTTTACAGCAACATCAATAACAGACTGACTAGAAGCAAGATGCACAAATCTTAACTTTGTTTCATTTGCTGGAATAGTTGTATCTTCCACAAAAGATAATATTTTAAGCGAATTACTTTGTTTACTAAAAGAAATCGTTTGATACCTATTTGCTTCTACTTTAACTTTTTGGCTGCATAAGGAATCAACCATTTTACCAGCTTCATAAATATCCACTTGGTACATTCCTGCAATAAGAGTAAAATCATTGCTCATAGATTTATAAGTAATATCTTTAAATATGCGCATTCCATTGATATAAATATCTACTTTTGGAGTGGAGCTTGAGCCGTGTAAAACTCTTATTTTCCCATATTCTGTTTGTCTTTGTATATCTGTTTCCGAGAATAGCCTGGTATCTTTTTTAAAAGCATGTTGAAGACTTTGTATATGCTTATGATAATAATAAACATGTAGTTCAGGATTTATATATTTATAATAGTCGCTTAGCATATTATACATTCCAGCTTCTTGTACAGAGTTAGAATCGTTTGAAACCATGGTGATCACTCCTATTTATCGTTCATGCACCTATTCTATGTGTAAAAGGAATAAAAGTGCCTATACAAAAATGGTTTATGATACTTTACAAATATTGTGAAAATTAGTTATAATAAAGTAACTATTAAAAAGGGGCTGATGTTTTATGAGCAGATTATCGAACGAATTATTAGGTGGAAAAGTTTATAGCATACAGTCCATTACCATTCATTAAACCTTTTTAAAACAAACTTTAATCTTTAGTCCTATTTATATTCGAATAAGATATTTCTCCATACGATGGAGTTTTCTAGTATAAATAGTTTTTTGGCTAACTTTTCATTTAAAGTCATACTTGTTTTAAATTCCATTTTGAACGTGTAAACCATGGGCTGTATGTGCTTATGGTTTTTTATTATGCGGAAAATTCGGAGGCTGAAAAAATGGATTTAATAACAATGGGATATAATGATACAGTGAAAGAAGCTTTTACTAATTTGGCAAAAAAGGATGAAATAGTAGGAAGAGTAACACTAGAACATAAGAGAATGTATCGAGTATGGTCTGAAGCGGGTGAATTGCTTTGTGAAGTATCAGGTAAGTTATCTTTTCAAGCTATGTCGAGAGAGGATTACCCAGCGGTTGGTGACTGGGTCATTCTTTTGCCAAGAGCTAATGAGGGAAAGGGAACTATTACAGGGATTTTACCTCGTATTAGTAAATTCTCACGAAAAGTAGCTGGAGATAATACGGAAGAACAAATTGTAGCGGCTAATGTAGATACTATTTTTTTGGTAAATTCGTTGAATGAAGATTTAAATGTAAGAAGATTGGAGAGGTATTTAACACTTACTTGGGAAGGTGGAGCAAATCCAGTAATTATTTTAACGAAAGCAGACTTAGTAGATAATCTAGAAGAAAAAAAAGCGATGGTTGAAGGAATTGCATTTGGTGTACCTGTTATTATGGTAAGTGTTGTAGAACAGGTAGGAATAGAAAGATTACAAGAATATTTACTACCAGGTAAAACAGTGGCTTTACTTGGTTCATCGGGTGTAGGAAAATCTACTTTAACCAATTTCCTACTTGGTTATGAGAAACAAGAGGTACAACATATTAGAGAATCCGATGCGAAAGGTCGACATACAACAACTCATAGAGAAATGGTATTACTACCAAATCAGGCTATATTAATTGATACACCAGGTATGCGAGAATTACAATTATGGAACAGTGAATCTGGGTTATCTACTAGTTTTTCTGACATAGAAAAACTTGGTCTTACCTGTAGATTTAGAGATTGTACGCATAAAGCTGAAGCAGGCTGTGCTGTAAAAAGAGCCATAGAGTTAGGTGAAATGGAAGAGGAGCGCTTAATAAGCTATAACAAGCTCTTAAGAGAGTTAGCCTATTTAGAAAGAAAACAAAGTAAAAGAGCACAGGCAGAAGAAAAGAAAAAGTGGAAGATGGTTAATCAACAAAGAAAAGGGAAATAATAATTCGGTTCTTATAGAATGCATCTAACGAGACAAATAATAAATGGAAATGTATGATAAGTAAAACACTTGTTTTTAATAGGTGTTACTTAAAAAAATTTAGGGAATAGAAAGAGTAAAAAGGGTGGTGTTTTGAATTGAATAGAGTCGAAGAATTAGCTACTTTTGCTGGTGGATGCTTTTGGTGTATGGTAAAGCCCTTTGATAAAGAGCCAGGCATTATAAAAGTAACATCTGGCTATACTGGTGGACATACAGAAAACCCAACTTATAAAGAGGTATGTTCTGAAACAACTGGACATTTTGAAGCTGTACAAATTATGTTTAATCCAGATGTTTTTTCATACGAAAAGCTATTAGAATTATTTTGGCAACAAATTGATCCAACTGATCCTGGTGGGCAGTTTTATGATAGAGGGCAGTCTTATCAAACAGCCATCTTCTATCATAATGATAAGCAAAAGGAATTAGCAGAGAAATCCAAGCAGGAATTACAGAATAGTGGTAGATTTTCAAAACCGATTGCAACGAAGATAATTTCCGCTAGCACTTTCTATCCTGCAGAGGAGTATCATCAAGACTATTATAAGAAAAATCCAGATCATTATAATCGCTATCAAATAGGTTCTGGAAGAGCATCCTTTATACAAGAAAATTGGAGGGGTAGATGATGGATAAAAATGGATTGAAGGAAAAACTAACACCAATTCAATACGAAGTTACACAAAATAATGGAACAGAGCCTCCATTCCGAAATGAATACTGGGATGAATTTTCACAAGGAATTTATGTTGATGTAGTATCAGGAAAAGCATTATTTAGTTCAAAGGATAAATATGATGCTGGTTGTGGATGGCCGAGTTTTACAAAACCAATCGATGAGGAAGAGTTAGTAGAAAAGCGAGATACTACTCATGGAATGATACGCACAGAAGTTAGAAGTAAAGATGCAGATTCTCATCTAGGACACGTTTTTGACGATGGCCCACATCCAACTGGCTTACGATACTGCATGAACTCTGCGGCAATGAAGTTTATTCCAAAAGAAGAATTAGAAAAAGAAGGGTACGGAAAGTATTTAGCATTATTTCAATAAATGAAGAGGCTGTGACATAAGTAATTCAGCTAAAGAAAAACCCGGATTAGAAGGTGTGACACACTCACACTAATAATTCGGGTTTTTTATTTGTTTAAATACTTTATTTTGCTTTCTTGTAAAGAGAAAAAATGGAAAGACCTAATTCTTCAGCTTAATTGAATGAAGACAATAAGTTATACCCATTTGCATTAACTGTCTTCTTTATTTACTATAATAGAAGATAGCTGGATTATATTCTTGTCAGATACATTGTATTTAGACTTTTTAGAAGAAACCTGAAATGTTACAGTATGATCCCCTTTACTAAGCCCACTTGCTACATAAAGAGATCTGTTCTTTGCAAATGGCCACCATGTGGAGATAGTAGTGACATACTCCTCATCTATAAAAACATCCATCATACCACCTTGTGGACTTCGTATTACATTGACTCCAAGAAATGCCCCCTTGAATTCAAATTCAATCTTTGCGGCCATTTCATTAGTGGTATAGTATGCTTCATCCTTCGTAAACGAATGATCTAGATAGGTCACTTTCTTTTTGGTAAACATAGATAGTACATTCATTTCCTCAGCTGGGATAGTAGGAGAGAGCACTTTTTTATTAGTAGAAATGGCCTTTTCAATTATCTCTGTGATTTCCTTAGCATACAGAGTATATCCCAAATCATTAGGATGTACTAAGTCATTTGTTAATTGATTGTTAGATAATCCTGAATGTTGAAAAGGAATGCGCATATCTATATTTGTAGCATAAAACTTTTTAGATAATTCCTGAATAACACTAATAAATTCATGGTTATCTAGACTGCTTTCTGTTATGGTAATTAGTTCTGCGTTCGGATTTAATAAAAGGAGTTCCTCTAAGAGAGAATGGTAGAAAAAATAAAATTCCTCTGCATTCATATACTTTCGGTCATTTTCTCCAAAAACAATAAAAATTAAATCCATTTGTTGAATGTCTTGGTTTTTCAGTTTATATAAACCTTCAAATGCTGTAGCTCCACTTTGGACAACTAAGTGTCTTTTTAGTTTAGAATTATAATGATAGGAGAAATAATCTTCCATTAATTGAAACCACTTGTTTTCATCGCTGCTTGCACCAGAGCTTCTGCCAATACTATCGCCGACAATTAAATAATTTACATTTCTACCAGCTTGAATCTTTTCATAAAAATTTCTATTTTGTTGATTAAATAAAAAAATACAATAGCTACCAATGATAATGCCTATCGAAATGAGAGAATATAAGAGCTTTCTCATTAAATGCTGACACCTAAACCTTCCATTAATGTTACGACAATAATTTAAGTAATATTATCCTTTTTTAGCTGAATATTTAACTTGCACCATTCTTTCCTATTATGTATAGTATACGTTATATCTAAGGGCTAAGGAAGGTGCGAGTATGACAAAATCTTTTTATCATTTTCTGATGAAATTTCGTCATCCTGAACCAATTGATAAAATAAGTGAATTTGCAAATCATGCTTATCATGATCATGATTTTCCTAAAAATAGTTTTGATTATGATAGAATAAGTGATTATTTAGAGTTAAATGGTTATTACTTAGAAAGCATGAGAATTTTTGATGAAGCTTGGGAATTATATTTAGTTCAGGAAGATAAAAAAAGTTATATCGAATAAAAAACAGTCGCCTATAATTAGACGATTGTTTTTTTATCGTTTGATGGATAATTCTTCTCTATAAAATTTTACTATTCTTTACACAAGTACTTCTTCATATAATAATTAAAACGTTACTTAAGGTAGTATATAAAAATAAGCTAAAAAGCTCTTTAGCGAAAAATTTTTCACTGCATATACTATAAAAAAGCTTAGTGTAAGGTAATGAGAAAAAGGGATGAAGTGTTATGGAAAAAGATTGTATTGAAGTACATCATAATCTCCCCCACCCGTCAAAATAAAAATCTTTATCCAAGAGTGTGGGGGAAATCCTTAAGGCATTAATGCCTCACCACCTTGTTTAGAGAGGATTAGATTATTATGACAAATCAAAAAAAACCAAGATTTAAAATTGGAGACACTGTCGTTATTACCATATATGGAACAGTAGGAAAAATCACGAGCGTCAAATTTTTAGATAACATGCATGTGTATGAAGTTAATAAAAGCGAGGGATTATACTTAGAATCAAGCTTGCAAATGCTTTCGGAATATGAAGGTGAAATTACAGACACAGAAAAAATTGACATTGAGTATCACTTCTTTATTGGAGACTTGGTAAAGGTTAGAGGGTATGGCTCAAATTTATTCAAAATAATGGGGTTTCGTACAGAAATATGGAGATACAAGTCAGATGCTTGGGAAGATATTATCTATGAATTATCAAGAGTAAGTGATGGGGAATGGCTAGAGGCTGCTGAAGATGAATTAACCCTAGTTGCTGACAAAGATAGTGCGGATACGTTCATACAAAAGCTTGGATTATTATATATTATGGACAAAAAAAAGAAACCAGTAAACTTAAATAAAACAAACAGCTCTTATCGACAATCAGAAAAGGAGCTGTTAGAAACGGCTAAAGAGAAACAAGAATTGATTGATGGTTTACTAGATTTATACAATGATTATACTGTGTTGTATAAGCTATTTAAAGATCCAGAGTATGAACAGGTGTTGAAGCAAACGATGAGAAAATTAAAACGGATAAGTAAGAAAAATGATGACCAAAATGTGGTTTAATGAGCGAATAATAGATATAAAAATAGTGGTACACTTATGGCTATAAAAGAGATAAATAGTCTACTAGTTATTTTTTCAAAGGAAGAAACAATTTGACTTTCCTCGGCATTTACATCTGCTTTAATTATTTCAACTAAATTTTGCATGGAATTCATCTTTTATGGCCTCCTTTGTTTTATCTATTTCACTATATGTATAAGCATTTGAAAACATGTCTTCCTTTTAAAAAATTCTTCTTTTTGAAAATAAGAGAAAGAAATCTTGCTATTTTAAGATTTCACTTGAAATATAGGTGGGATTGTCAGATAATTTTACCAAGTAAGAATTTTTATCTTTATGTCACATATATTCTTTATAAAGGGGGCGATAAGCTTGAAAGAAATCGACGTGATTATTGATACGGAGGAAATAGCAGAGTTTTTCTTTCGGGAGCTAGTAAAAAGGGGGTTCGTTCCCACAGAAGGTGAGATTGAAGAATTAGCTGACATAACTTTTGAATATTTACTTGATAAGTGTATTATTGATGAAGAAGTGGATGAATAAACTAACCATTACATGTTAAAATGGCAAAGTTATTTTGCCATTTTTTTAATGAGAAAAATATATTTATAGACTTGAAACCTTTTAGTCACTGAGCCGTATTATTATAAGCAGAAATAAGAATTAAAGTAGAATAGATAATTCACTAGAAGGAGTCGGTAATAATGTCATTTTTTCAAAAAGTCCTTGCAAGTATAGGGGTAGGAGCAGCAAAAGTAGACACTATCTTGAGGAAAGAGCAATATTTCCCCGGAGAGCTTGTAGAAGGAGAAGTACATGTTAAAGGAGGAGAGGTTGCTCAACAAATAGATTGCATTTATCTTGCTTTACATGCTACATATGAGAAAGAAGTAGATGATAAAAAACATACTAGTACAGCAACTGTTCATCAAGTAAAGATACTAGAAGATTTTATGATCGAGGCTAATAAGGAAAAAGTGATTCCTTTTTCTTTTAGGCTTCCAAATGATACGCCTTTAACGATAGGAAAAACAAATGTATATATATCCACGGGATTAGATATTAAAAACGCAATCGATCCTAGTGATAATGATTATATTAAAGTTAATCCGAACGAACTTGTTCAAACTTTAATGAACACTGTTTCAGAGCTAGGATTTCGCTTAGTATCAGCGGAATGTAAAGCTGCTTCTTCTATCTATCGAAATAGACTACCATTTATTCAAGAGCTAGAATATAAACCGTTATCAGGTCCTTTCTATGGTTCTTTAGATGAACTAGAAATAATGTTACTTTCTATTGAAGAGCACACGATTGAAATGCTTTTACAAGTAGATAGAAAAGCTAAAGGGTTAAGTGGTTTATTTGCAGAAGCTCTAGATATGGATGAATCATTTGTTAGTGTTACTATTAGTAAAAATGATATACCAAATTTGAAACAAAAAATGCAGTCTATCATTGCTAAATATGCTTAAATAGTGGTTCATTAGAATAGTAGTTAAATCATTTCGCATAATTTTTTGTAAAAAAGCTGGCCAATATATATGGATTATAGATCACTTCCAGAAGGAAGCAATCTATAATCTTAAGTCTATCTTAGTTATTTAAGGGTAGACTTTTTTAATTTTTTCGCTCTTTAGCGGAATATTCTTTACCATGTGCTTCTTGTTCAGCTATGATAGCTTCTTTTGGTATATGGTTGTTCTTTTTTGGAGAATTAATACGATTACGATGCTTTTTGCCCATATCAGTCACAATCCCCTTTAGTCACATTTTCTCTCTTAGTTATATAAGAGACTAACTTTAGTATAACCTGGAGTGAAAGAGTTATGCTAAAATGAAATAGGTTTTACACTGCTTTATGTTATGATATAGTCAAATAGTAGTTTTGTAAGAGTAGATTCTATTCTTTGGTATAAGGTAAGAAATAGAGCTACTTTATGTGATCTAATAAGAATTATCGGTACTACTACATGAAAAAATAATATACTAATTTGGAGGTTCACAAAATGAGTGTACATATTGGTGCAAAAGAAAATGAAATAGCAGAAACAGTTCTATTACCAGGAGATCCGTTGCGAGCAAAATATATAGCAGAAACCTTTTTAGAGAATGCAACTTGCTATAACGAAGTAAGAAATATGTTTGGTTATACGGGAACTTATAAAGGAAAAAGAATTAGTGTACAAGGAACAGGAATGGGAGTTCCATCCATTTCTATTTACATTAATGAATTAATTAGTAGTTATAATGTTCAAAACTTAATTCGTGTTGGTACTTGTGGTGCTATTCAAAAAGATGTTAAGGTTCGTGATGTTATCTTAGCCATGAGTGCATCAACAGATTCTCAAATGAACCGACTAACTTTTGGTGGAGTAGATTATGCACCAACTGCTGACTTTGATTTACTTAAAAGAGCATATGACAGTGGTGTAGAAAAAGGATTATCATTAAAAGTAGGAAATGTATTTACAGCAGATATGTTCTACAATGACAACGCAGAGTTAGAAAAATGGGCTAAATATCAAATCTTGGCTATTGAAATGGAATCGTCGGCACTATATACGATTGCAGCTAAATTTAATCGTAAAGCTCTTTCTGTACTTACAGTTAGTGACCATATTCTAACTGGAGAAGAAACAACTGCTCAAGAAAGACAAACTACATTTAACGAAATGATTGAAGTAGCATTAGAAGCTGCAATTAAAGAATAAATTTTCATTATTTAAAGCTCTATTTAAAAAGAGAAAGTTTTAGGTGATACCAATGAAAAAAATGATAGCTTATTCTATTATGGCTATTTCAGCATCCGTTTGCCTATCAAGTTGTGACAAAATAGATGTAGATGCTATAAAGAATAAAATTCCTTTTTTACAATCAGAAGATAAAGGGAAAGAGGAAGAAACACAAACTACACCAAATGAAGAGGAGGATGCTCCAACTGAAGAAAATAATAATCAGGAAGAAGCATCTCCTTGGACTTTAGAGTCTATCTTTTTTAATGAAATTGCAGAGGTAGATGGTAGAAATATCATACAAAATCCTACCAACACAGTATCACTTGTTAATAAAGATTTTGGGTTACCAGATACATACGCTCCTAGTGATTTAGTAAGACCAAATGTTAGCTTTTCCTTTGGTGACCAAGATATTGAAAAGAGTTACATGAGAGAAGAAGCAGCAAGAGCCTTAGAAAAAATGTTTACTGTTGCGCAAAATGAAGGAATTCATTTATTTGCCGTTTCAGGATACCGTTCCTTTACACGTCAAAAAGAAGTATTTGACGCAGAGGTTAGTCAAGTTGGTGAAGAAAAAGCTGTTGAAGCGGTAGCTTACCCTGGAAATAGTGAGCATCAAACTGGATTAGCGATGGATATTAGTAGTCAAAGTGTTAATTTTTTATTAACAGAGGATTATGGGGTAACAGTGGAAGGTCAGTGGCTTGCTAATAATGCTCATCTATTTGGTTTTATTTTACGCTACCCACAAGGGAAGGAAGATATTACAAAATATAAATATGAGCCATGGCATTTCCGTTATGTAGGAGAAAAATCTGCTAAAGACATATATGAAAATGATTGGACATTAGAAGAATACTTTAACAATGTGCGTAAGATCTAGTAATGAGAAGGTGGGAGTGACACATATTGTCATTCCTTTTCTCTTTTTTGTATTACTACATAAAATATTTGATAACTTTAAATTAAAAATGGTATTCTAATTTCATATGGAGTGCAATTGCTCTTAATGCTGAAAGTGGTGAAATATTTGGATAACGAACAGAACACGAAAGAACCAGAACATGATTCAAAACCAGGTTACATAAAAATGAAGAAATTTTATTTTGTTATGCTACTGTTAGCACTTGTCATTGCTGCTGCTGGAATAACAACAGTAGTTTTATCCTTGGGAGAAAAGGCTGTTGTTACAGAATCAGAACAACGAGCAGATTTTAGTAAGTTGTACGCTGCCTATGATGCATTAGTTTCAGAGTATTATAAAGACCTAGATACCGGTGATTTAGTAAACGGTGCTATTGATGGTATGTTTACTGCGTTAGAAGATCCTTACTCTGTTTATATGAATGAGGAGGAAGCAGCAAGTTTTCAACAAAGCATTTCGTCGTCTTTCGAAGGGATTGGCGCGGAAATTCAACAAATGGATGATCGTATCATGGTAGTCACACCGATTAAAGGATCACCTGCAGAAGAAGCTGGAATTAAACCGAATGATATCATTCTCACAGTGGACGGGAAATCTCTCCAAGGGATGAGTTCTTCAGAAGCTGTTTTATTAATTAGAGGGGAAAAGGGAACTACTGTTCAATTAGAGATTGAGCGTAATGGATCGAGCACCCCTCTTAAAATATCTATAGTTCGAGATACAATACCAATAGATACTGTTTATGGAGAACTAGGTGAAGATGGTATCGCTAAAATTCAAATAACTAGCTTCTCTGAACATACTTCTTCAGAGTTAGTAACGTTGTTAAATGAATACAGCGAAAAAGGCATGAAAGGGATTGTGCTAGATTTACGTCAAAACCCAGGTGGACTATTAGAGGAAGTGAAGAAAATAGCGAGCCTTTTTGTTCCAAATGGAGAAATCATTTATGAAATCGAACATAAAAATGGAACAATCGATAAAGTAACTTCTTCCAATAGTAATAATATAGATATTCCACTTGTTGTGCTTATTGATAGTGGTAGTGCTAGTGCTTCTGAAATACTAGCTGGTGCTGTCAGTCAATCCGCAGAAATTCCACTAGTTGGTGTTACATCATTTGGAAAAGGAACTGTGCAAACAGCGAAGACCTTTACAGATGGAAGCAATATAAAATATACCATCGATAAATGGTTAACACCTAATGGTAGCTGGATACATGAAAAAGGGATTGAACCAACATATAAAGTGGAATTACCAAGTTATGCAAATCTAACGATGATTAATCCTGATTCTAAATTAGAAGAAGGTACTAATTCAGATGAAGTAAAAACTGCTCAAGAAATGTTAAAAGCATTAGGGTATGAGTTAGAAGAAGCAAATGGCTACTTTGATGCTAGTACAATAGAAGCAACAAAAGCATTTCAACAAAAAGAAAATCTTGAGGTAAATGGCATTGTGACAGGTGAAACAACAAATGCTTTAATGAATGCTGTTCGGACATTGATTCAAGAAAATGATACGCAAATGCAAAAAGCTGTAGAAGTTCTTCAAGGAGAACTAGCAAAATAAGGAGAGAAATTAGGGTGGCGATTCTGTCATCCTATTTTTCTTCCAGTAGAAATATATCTAAATAAAGAATGAAAGAGGGATGTTGTGTTGAAAAAAACCGATATTTACATATTATCAGGATTCCTAGGAAGTGGAAAAACAACCTTACTAAAAGAAATACTAATAAAAGAAAAAGAATTAGGGCGTAAAGTCGCCGTATTGATGAATGAAATGGGGAGTATTTCCATTGATAGTAACGAAGTGAATGAAGATATCCCACTTAAAGAATTATTAGGAGGATGTGTTTGCTGCACCATCCAAGACAAGCTTGAAGCGCAAATACAATCATTATTACTAGAAGAACAACCAGATGTCATTTATTTAGAGACAACCGGAGCAGCACATCCTGTTGAAACAATGGACGGGATATTGTCTCCCTACTTTGTTGATAAACTTCATCTAAGAGGAATTATTACTGTTATAAATGGAGAACAATGGCTTGTACGCTCTCAATTAAGCCCTGCTATTCATCAATTAATTTTGGAGCAAGCTCGTCATGCCAGCTTAATTATTGTAAACAAAGAAAGTCTTTTATCAGAGACAGAAAAAGCAAAAATAACATTTGAATTACAGTCTATAAGTCCATATGCTTTTACCATTCTTACTAATTATTCTAAATTTCCTTTTCAAAAGCTCTTAGAAATGGATAGTCAAGTACAAAGTAAGGTGGAGAAACAACCAATGCAAAAATTACAGTTGAGTTCGTATGTATATAAGTTTACTAGAACCATTGCTTCCGATAAATTTGAAGATTTTCTTAGAGCACTTCCAGAAACTATTTATCGGATTAAGGGATATGTTCAGTTTCATCATTCACCTTATCCAGTTCTCTTTCAATATTCATATGGGATGCCTCTCTTTATGAATGAAGAAATGAAAATGCCCTTAAATATGGTTTTTATAGGAGAAAATATGAATTGGGGAGAAGTAGAAGATAAGTTAAATCAACTATAAGAAGAAATTGGCATTGCTTACTGTGTGGAAAGTAGGGAACACTCTTCATATAAGATTGAGTGAAGGATGGTTAAAGTGTTGAAGAAACTATTACTAATTCCATTATTAGTTTCCCTTACGATAACGACAGTAGGAGCTAATGTTCATGCGACTGCAAATAAAGATGGGTATTCACCGATTAGCTTTGATTTACAATTACTTTCATGGGAGCAAATGAATCCTATTATACCTAAATTCAGTGTATTTACGATTATTGATGTAGAAAGTGGTAAACATTTTCAAGTTCAAAGAAGAGCAGGTAGTCAACATGCAGATGTTCAACCACTTAATAAAAAAGAAACACAGATAATGAAGGACATCTATCAAGGAAGATGGAGCTGGAAGCGAAGAGCTATTATCGTGATGGTAGAAGATAAATGGTTTGCTGCATCCATGCATGGAATGCCACATGGAGCTGGAGCACTTGATAATCAATTTCCTGGTCATTTTTGTGTACATTTCTTAGGAAGCACTACACATAAAACAGATAAAATGGATTTTTCTCATAAATTAATGGTATATAAAGCAGCAGGTATATTAAAGGAATACCTGGATCAACAAAATCCAAATGATGTTGTACAATCATTTGTAGCAGGCATGAAGGAACAGGATTTTTTCATTTTAAATTATCTTGCTACAGAGCATATAGAGAAAAAAAGATTAGCGGCTATAGAAAATATTAAGTTAGTTTCTATCGAAGATAAAAAACCTGAACAATATCAAAATGGAACGGAAATAGATATTGAGGTAGTCTGGAATGTATATAAGAAAAATACACCTCCTATAAAGGAGAGGAAAATCATCCACCTAATGAGAGCTTCTTCATTAGAGCCGTGGAAGGTTTTAATGAAAGAAGATTTATTATAAAAAAGTGGCTACCTTAATGAGATAGGTAGCCACTTTTTTGATATTTATTTTAAGAGGATAGTTACCGTGTTCAATAAGAAAAAGGAATAGAGTTAACTTTTCATTTCTCCAAATTTTATAAAGGTTCTTTCCTCTTCTACTAGTCCACATGCTGCACATTGAACGCGGTACTCGGGTCCATTATAGCTCATATGAAATGGTGATAAGTTTTCTTGTGAGTATTCTTCCACTAACCCACCAGTTTGCGGATCAAGCTTAACAGATTGAGACACTTGTTTGATAACATTAAAACGAGTTCGATTTGTTTTACAATTAGGACAGCAATACGGTGTATTCATTTAATACCTCCAAATTTGACTAACTTTTTCTATCTTTATTTTTCCAAGAATAAAAATACTTATACATATTTAGGTGAATCAGAGCCTTGTAATATAAATGCGAATCTTGTCATATCACCGTCTTATCTGTAAATAACAAAAGTATATTTTTATATTGTCAACTATTAATTTAGTCCAATTACTGGATGGTTTATAGATATTTGGAAAATGAAGTGGAAAAAAGAGGGGATGTTATTATTTGGATATTTTTGCTCTAACTATAAATCTATCAATCTTTTCTCTAGATAAATATAAAGATAATAAGAATGGTCATTTAGTAGCGGAATAGGATGGAAATTAATGACTGAAATATGACGAAAAACTCATGATAAGATGTTTCTGTAAGAGATGGAAAAAATAATTAACTATGAAACATGTGTTAACAACTCTAGGAGGTTATGGAAAAATGAAAAAAAAGAGTTTAATAGTAACAGTAGCAGCGGCATCGACATTATTTATGGCTAGCCCACTTACGAATCATGCAGATGCGGCAACAATAGAGCAACAATCAACCAAACAATGGAAAGTTCATTCTTTTTCAGAAGAAAACCTTCAGGAGTTAATAAAAAAATATAATATTAACATTAGTGAAGAAAATAAAAATCAAATAATGGCACAAATAAAGGATTCACTAAATAAAGGTAAATATACCAATTTGTACAATCAAATGGTATTTGATAAGCAAACAAAAGAGCCTACAAGCAGCAATGCCACAAATGAAACAGTACAACCACCTGTTTCCAACCCTGAATCCTCTAATTCGCCAACAACTACCACAACAGCAGCCCAGGAAACTGCTGCTACAGAAAGTTCTATAAGTGCTTTTGAAAAAGAAGTGGTAGAGTTAACAAATAAAGAAAGAGCTAAATATGGTTTAACTGCATTACAGATAGATTCTGAGTTGAGTAAAGTAGCAAAAGCTAAATCACAAGATATGAGTAACAACAATTATTTTGATCACACAAGTCCTACTTATGGCAGTCCATTCGACATGATGAAGTCCTTTGGAATATCGTATAGTGCTGCCGGAGAAAATATTGCTAAGGGACAAACCTCACCTGAAGAAGTGGTGAATGCTTGGATGAACAGTGAGGGTCACCGTGCAAATATTTTAAGCAATAAATTCACCCATATTGGTGTAGGATATGTAGAAAATGGAAATTATTGGACGCAACAATTTATTGGAAAATAAACTATATAGGTAAAAAGTAAAAATGATAAGTCCTAAGATAGTTTCTGTTCAGCACTTTACAGAATTTTAATATATTTATGGAAAAGCACAAATTAATGTTTATTTGTGCTTTTTTCGTTAAGTTAAAATAAAATACTGGAGTTTTTCTATATAAATTTATATAATAGTTTTTCCTGTATATCTGCTCTTTAATAGATACACACTAAAATAGCAGAAAAAGTAGGGAATATTAATTATATAGGAGAATTCACTAGTGAAAATAAGACAAGGATGCATGAATGATTTACCTGTAATAATGGAGATAGTAAAAAAAACACTGATAATTATGGAGCAAGAGGGTAATGATCAGTGGTCTGATAAATATCCGAATGAAGCAGTATTTAGAAAGGATATTGAGAGCAATACATTGTATGTGGCAATAATAGATGATAAGGTTGCGGCATCTATTACGATTGATCAGGTTGGTGGCAAGAACTATGATAAAATTGCATGGTCCTATACAGACAGAGAATTTATGATCATTCATCGATTAGTAGTAGATCCTGACATTCGTGGTGGAGGTATTGCTAGCAAATTACTAGCTTTTGCTGAAGTATTTGGGATAGAACATGATATCTTTTATTTAAAAACAGATACGTATTCACTTAATGATAAAGCACAAAACTTATTTATTAAAAATGGATATAATAAAGTAGGTATTACTTCTTTTGAAGGGAAAAATAATCCGTTTTATTGCTATGATAAATTATTCTTATAATATGATAAAGAGGCTGGAATATACGTATTTCAGCCAATGAAAATCCGAACTACAAAAAGGCATCTAAATACGCCTAGTAGTTCGGATTTTATTTTGCTAGAAAACTAATTCTAAGAAGTCCATCTTTCCATTGTTTTTTAATATGCTGTTCTCCTATATATTCTGGAATGCTTATTAATTTTTGAAAGCTTTTATTTTGTCGTTCTTTTATAAAATACGTACAACCATTTAGCAAGGTCTGGTAGCTTCCTTCAATGGAGAGAATGTGCTTATTAATGGTTAAAGTAACATCTACGGGCTTTTGACTAGGCAACTCTATATCGATATAGTACATATTGTCTTTTAAATAATAATCACATGCTGGAAATTCATCACTATTCTTAATGGCTGGATTGCCTTTGTGATGCCAACTGCTTTTCGTTGATTCACTATTCGTGAACATTTGCTGCCAATATTCATCTTTATGACTATGATCCACAAATTGATAAATTTTTTGTAAGTCTTCAAAACTCATATACATACATCCTTTAACTAATGCATTTCTGTAACATCTATTTCAGAATATTGTATATCACTGTTTTTTTGGATTCTAATTTCTAGTATGTCATCTTTATATACTGCTGCTGAACCTTTTCTTTTAACCACCGCAGGTAATGTAATGGTTTGTTTATCTTCCATATTTGGTATATGCTGAATAATAATTTGATTCGAAGTATAGAAAATTTTAATCTGATCAAGCCAAACAGGATCTTTAATGGGAATTCTCACAAACACATGATGATGTGTTTCGAAAACCATATAATGAAATTTTTCTTCTTTCGTGACATTCTCATTATTCATATTACGTGCTTGAGAAAAATTTTTAAACATGCTTTCTGGATTCATCGTTTGGTTTTGAAGAGATTCAGGCATCATTTTATCCATCATATCTTGAACATATTTTTGAATATCCTGTGGCTTCATTTGATCCAATTTACCTTTTGATTCTTTATTAAAGGGGAATAAATTCCACGGAAACATGGGATATTCATCCTTTCTTATTTAAGCAAAGTTATACTGATTTTACATTCTATTCTTAAGATGTAATAAGTGTGTATCTGCCCATAAAAAAAGAGGGTAAAACCTATTCAGCTCATTTATGAAAAATGAATTAGAGTATAGTCAACCACATCACTCTCTCCATGAGTAAGTGAATCTATCTGACTTAATAGTTATCAACCTCTTATTGGTAATTCCTGTATAATCAACGTTTATTATCCATAATGTCTTAATAAATACTGCTATATTTCTTCCTTTTTTGAACGTGCAACAATCTTGCAGATAAGCAAATGGCTCCTGCCGCTAAGCCGATAATTAAACCTATCCAGTATCCGTATGGTCCAAAGGTGGTATATGTAGCGATTAAAAAACCACAAGGTAATCCGATAATCCAATAAGATAAAAAACTCATGATAAGCGTTATATTAACATCTTTATACCCTCTTAAAGCCCCTTGTATAGGTGCTTGTATGGCATCAGATAACTGAAAGAAAATAGCATAAATAAGAAAATTAGCAGTCAAATGGAGCACTTCTTGGTTTTGTGTGTAAATACTCGCAATTTCAGTACGAAAAGCAAGAAGAAATAAGCCACTAATAAAGGAGATGGTGATGGCAAGACCAACACCTACATAACTATATAGCTTAGCATCCTTTAATCGGTTTGCTCCCACTTCATAGCCTACAAGAATAGTTAGTGCAGTAGAAATGCTTAGTGGTATCATATAAATCAGAGATGCAAAATTGATTGCTGATTGATGCGCAGCAATTGTACTTGTATCATAATTACTCATCAAGATAGTAACAGCACTAAAAATACTTGTTTCAAAAAATACAGAAAAGCCTATTGGAATACCGATGATTAAAATCTCTTTCCATTTTAACCACGAAATACTTGTCAAAGCTTGACGTAATTGATAAGAAACAAAAGGTTCTTTCTTACTTACAATCCATATAGCAATAAATAGCATACACCAATAGGTAATACTTGTAGCATAGCCTGTTCCGACACCGCCAAGTTCAGGGAATATCCAAACGCCATGAATAAAGAGATAGTTTAGTAGGATGTTTATAGGAATGGCAATCATCGTGATAAACATCGTAATTTTTGTTTGGCCAAGTGAATCCATAAAGGTACGAAGAACAAAATACATAAAAATAGGGAGAATTCCAGTACTAAGTGCTACTAAATAACGGAAAGCAATACTTTCTACTTGTTCTTCTAATCCCATCATACTTAAGATAGCATCTAAAGAAAAATAACCAATCAGAATAATAATTATTCCCATTGTTATGGCTAAATACATAGCTTGTATAACAGAATAACTTACTTTTGAAGATTCTTTTCTTCCTAATAATTGTGAAATAATCGGTGGTAAAGCAAGGATGATCCCACTTAAGCCTGTGTAAATAGGTGTCCATAAGGAACTTCCTACTGCTACTCCAGCTAAATCAACCGGGCTGTAATGTCCTGACATGGTAGTGTCAAAAAAAGATAAAGAAAACATACCAATTTGTGTAGCTAGAACGGGAAGAAGTATCACAAGCATTTGTTTCAATTTTTGGGTTGTGGTGAATGTTTGTTTCATCGTTTAAAGTCCTCTTTCTTTACAGTAACTTTGAGTATTATATCATAGAACTTTTAATGGGGATTTTATTATTTTTAAAGAGGAGAAGTGTAGGGATTTTATAACTATCAAAACGAAGATAAGATCAGTTAATAGTAAAATACTATTTTCTGATCTTATCTATGGAAATATAGTGGGTTTACGCCTCTCTGATATCATTCGATTGCTCTTCCATCGTTTGACGTAGAGTATATAAAGTAAATAAATCTTTTGGAATTTCAAAAAGCTCATATATGTTTCCTGAACTATTTAATGTCTGTAGTAATTGACTTCTCGTCTCATTTGCAGATATTACATAAGGAAGCTTTTCAGCTGCTTTTAAGGAACGGATATTGTGGCTTCTTATTCTCATTAAAATGCTTTCTATTTGAAGTTCAAAAAAAGCTTCAGAGAAAAAGAAATCTTTAGCAATTTTGTTATAACCTTTGCCATGATACGGCTTTCCTAACCATGTCCCTAAAAATCCAATATTATCTTGTATATCATAAAGATTAATGGTCCCAATGGGGTTTTGCCATTCATCAATAATGGTTCTAGAGATAAGCTCTCCACGTTCTTCTGCTTCTATTGTTTGTTTCGTTAAAAACAGAAATTCTTCATATGAATAGGCTTTTTGACGTACAAATGGGAAGACATCAGGGTGCGTCATTAAAGAGAATAATGCCTGGCAATCTTCAAGTTCTCTTTTTTTTATCATATTATCCCTCCAGAAAAAAATCATGCGAGGGCGGTAGACTCCATGCGTAAACAACCACCCTCGAAATTTTTTATCAATTTGTAAAAAATTTCGGGGTGGGAATCGAACCCACTAGAACCTAAAAAGGTGGCGCACCATTTGCCTTCCCTATATCTATTATTATCTTATAATAACAACCATTGCATTTATATAATACAAAAAAAAATTCTGTTTGAAAATAGGAAAATATAATTTGTAAGTAAAATATAATTTAAGACTTTGTAAAATAATTGAATGAATAAATTTTTGAGTGAAAGCCTAATTAGGATGGAAAAATAATTGAAACATTTAAAGCTTTCAATCGTATAAAATATAGAGTAAGAAAGCAAATTAAGTTGGAGGTAATATAATGAATTTTGAAAAAAATGTAACAAATGATGATAAACTTTTTGCCATGTTAATTTATGTTTCTAGCCTGTTTACGAATATTATTGGACCATTAATCATATGGCTTCTAAAAAAAGATTCCTCATTTGTTGATTATCATGGGAAAGAGTATTTTAATTTCTTAATATCGTATGCTATTTACTTCTTTATAAGTAGCATTCTTACCATCATATTAATAGGGTTTATTGGTATGATTGTTTTTGGGATAATGGCATTTGTATATACGATCATCGCTGCAGTAAGATCTTATGAAGGAAAAGAGTACCGCATCCCCCTTACTATTCATTTCATCAAATAATGCAAAGTGGTTTTAAGAGCATAATCTATTTATCATATGCAGAAGAACGCGATGTGCTCCACCTTTACTTCTAAATAAGTGCTTGTTTTTCCATGTCTCCCGTCTACTCTTTACAAGATGTTTAAATTATATTAAAAAGTAATAACCTCTATAAAACACCAAACCGAACTATTAGGCTAAAGATGAATTATTAAGCCTTTTATAGTTCGGTTTTTTCTTGTTGAAATAGGAAAGTTCCAGACTTCTATTAGGTAGAAAGTTGAAATTTCTGGTGATAGTTTTGTTCAAGGAATAGTTTAATCTAGTAACATACTTCTTATTCCTGAAGAAAATTTCTACTATTTTAAGAAGAAAAATACAACAAGTAATCATACATATGGATAAGGTCTAATAGAATAAAATAGAAATAAATAATAGATTTGATTAAACTCTTCATCATACAGTAAGAGTACAGTAAGGAGTATATAGTATGGATATCGAAAAATATTATCAATATACTGCAGTGTCATCATTAAATGCTAGTTTAATTAGTTGTATTCCCATTATCTTATTGACTTTTGTTTTCATTGGAATTCATTCAAGCTTCACCTACTTTTTACTCATTCTTCCATTTCTTTTCTATAGCATTGCATCCTTTACTCATTACTACATACAAAAGAAGAAAGGAAGAAAAACAGTGGAAGTAATGATTCCAGGAAAGGTAAAATCTATACTTGAAACGAAGACTACGGTATTAACTTTTTTACCAGCACCTTCCTTAAGACTGGGAATATACACGGGAGAGGGAACGAAGGTTGGGGAAATTCGCGATATGAAATTTTCTGCTATTCGATGGTATTTACCCTACTTTTTAGATTCACTATATGCGAAGTCGTATGGTTTTTATAATACGAATAATGAATTACAATACAGCTTTACGATAAAAAAAGATGTGATTGAGATAAGAAATAAAGCGAAGCATCCAATTAGTGAAATAAAAGAGTGTCCTACTAGTAAGAAGTCTGTAAAACTATTCTACTATAGCGAGAAATGTATTGTGATGAGAAAAAGCATGACATATACAGATTATCACTTTGAAAGAGAAGAAGGAGCTGAATTAGCACAAATCAAAAAAGGATGGATGCCAAAAAATTGGACGACACGATTAAGAGATTCAAACTTTCCGCTATTAACGATTGACCATCATGCTTCTGATAAGGAAATCATCCATATATATGCAATCATCACCAAGATTTTTGCCTATACCAATCATTAACATAGCTGCAAATACTTAAAACAGGAAAAAATAAGGAAATTTACCTAAAAATATTGGCAAAGTATAGGATTTCTGATAATATGTTTTCTTGTGGCTCCCTTAATATTTTGATAAAAGTAACATCCAAAAAATTAAGGTGATGCGGGTAGGGAGAGGGCTAAAACTAAATAGGTAATACAAATGAAAAAGTTTATTTCTTCTTTTTTTCAGTTAAAAGAAAGTAATACAACATTTAAGACAGAAGTTTTAGCGGGAGTTGTTGGATTTTTCACAGTAGTATATATTGTGGCAGTAAACTCCCTTATTTTAGCAGAGGCAGGTATTCCAATAGAAGCTGCCATCATTGCAACGATTCTAACTTCGGTTGTTGGTTGCTTTTTAATGGGGTTTTACGGAAAAGTACCTGTACTTTTAGTGCCTGGTATGGGAATTAATGCACTTTTTTCCTATACAATTGTGCAATCTATGGGATTGTCTTGGCAAGAAGCTTTAGCGGTAGTGTTTATCTCTGGGATATTGTTTATGATTGTAGCTTTTACTAAGCTTGCTAAAATCGTTAGTGATGCTATACCATATTCCTTGAAAGAATCTATCACCGTTGGTTTAGGCTTATTTCTTATGTTAATAGGTCTTGAAAAGGGAGGAATAGTAGAAAGAGGAACTACTTCTATTATTGCTTTAGGATCATTTAGTGATTTACATGTACTAGCAACAGTTCTTACTTTTTTAATTAGCATTGTATTGTTCTTAAGAAATGTAAAGGGGAATTTTCTTCTTACTATTATAATAGGAACCATCATTGCTTGGCTGTTTGGACTGATTGATCTGAAAGCTGCAAGTGGTCAATCTCTTCATTTAGATGTGTATAGCAATGTGTTTGCTCATTTATCCTTCGAACAAATATTTGCTGTTCCATTTTGGGTTGCCGTATTTTCTCTTACAATGGTATTAGTATTTGAGAATATTGGACTTGTCTCTAATCATGTAAACTATCTTCAAATGCCAGAACGATTTAAAAATGCCTTTCGTGCAAATTCCATCTCGGTATTTCTTTCGGGTATATTTGGCACAAGTCCAACTGTTGCATCAGTTGAGAGTACAGCAAGTATGAGCGCTGGAGGACGAACTGGGCTAACTTCTGTTATTACAGGAGTACTATTTTTATGTTCTGCCTTTTTTATCCCAATGATAAAGTTAATACCAGATAGTGCTATAGCACCCATTCTTATTATTATTGGGGGATTAATGCTTCAAAATATTCGCAACCTTGATTTAAAGGATTTAAGTGAAAGTTTTCCAAGTATCTTCATTATTGCAATGATTCCATTTACTTATAGTATAGCTGATGGTATGGCGATAGGATTTATCCTTTATCCAATATTAAAAATTGCACTAGGGAAAGCAAAAGAAGTTTCACTTCCTTTATATTTAATATCCTCGTTATTTTTAATTAATTTTGTACTTCAATATACACATTAAGAGTGTATATGATTTAAAAATGTCAGCCTGATGAATAATATATAATATATTATCCGTTATAAGGCTGACATTTTTGACTCTTGGAAGAATATAAAGAAAAAGAAACATCTTTCTATAGATGAGATTAATATGTGGAAAGATAAATATGCTTTTATCCAATCTTCGACAACATTTTATCTATTTCTTTATTACAATGTCATTATATAGAAGAAAATAGGTGGAGGTAAATAAATGGAAGTTTTTGTGGCAAGACAGCCACTCTTTAACCGAATGGAACAAGTTTTTGGTTATGAGATACTATATAGAAACAATCAAATAAATGAATTCCCTAATTTTGATGGAGATCAGGCAACAGCTGATGTTATTATAAATAGCTTTTTAAATATTGGAATTGAAAAACTATCAGATGGAAAACCATGCTTTATTAATTTTACCGAGAATCTTCTTGAATTGCAGCTACCTACATATTTTCAACCTCGAGATTTAGTTATTGAAATTCTAGAAACAGTAGAGCCGAGTCCAAAAATTATTAATATTTGTATGGAATTAAAGAATTTAGGCTATAAAATAGCACTAGATGATTATACCCTTGATACCACCAATAAGTTTGCTCTTGATTTATTAATGCTTTCCGATATGGTGAAAATTGATTTTCGTGAAACATCAGAGAGTGAGAGACAAGAATTAGAAGGACTTGCTAAATTGCATAATAAGGAAATGGTAGCTGAGAAGTTAGAAACAAAAGAAGAATATGATAAAGCTAGGAATAGCGGCTATCATTATTTCCAAGGATATTACTTTTCAAAGCCTGCTATTTTGTCTTCCCATGATGTTCCTACGTATATTCATACGTATTTAGAAATATTAGAGTTAATAAGACAGGAGAACCCTGATATAGATCGTATCTCGAATCTTATAGAACAGGATATTTCATTATCTTATAAGCTTCTAAAGCTTATTAATACTTTAGGCTTTGGTTTAAAAAGAAAAGTAACGAATATCAGACAAGCTATTATCTATATAGGCTTACTTGAATTACAAAAATGGCTTTGTATTCTTGCTGTTAGAGAACGGAATAGTGGAAATGGTATTTCTAATGAATTGATGCAAAATTGCTTAATACGTTCAAAGATGTGTGAGTATGTAGCAAAACTAATCCCAGGAAGAGAAGAAACAGGTAGTTTTTTCTTAACAGGAATGTTTTCTCTTATGGATGTTATCTTAAATGTGCCACTAGAAAAAGTACTTTCTGAGCTACCTTTAGATGAAATTATCATTGCTACTTTATCTGGTGAGAAAACCATTTATAGAGATGTATTAGATCTTGTGATTGCATCGGAAACAGCTGATTGGAAAAAAATAGCTACTGGTTGTAAAGAGCTAGAAATTGAAGAAAAAGAACTTTTTAAAGCATATGCAGAATCCATAAACTGGGCAAAGCAGCTTTGGCAGTATGATAATTAAATAGGACTATGAAACCTTTACTAACTGAATTAGCTGTTGTAAAGGTTTTTTCTTTATTTATTAAACAATAATTGCAGCATTCGTGTTAGAACAGTACAATGAAAGAATAGTAGGGTGAGGGGGAAATAGAAGTGAATATTAAATTAACAAAGTGTCATGGAAGCGGAAATGATTTTCTAATAATAGATGAGATCTCTGAATCATATAGCTTTTCTGAAAAGCAAAGAGCAGAGCTCGCTATAGCATTATGTGACAGAAATAGTGAGTTAGGTGCTGACGGCATTCTTTATATTCTTCCAAGTGATACATGTGATGCGAGAATGAGAGTTTTTAATGCAGATGGTTCTGAAGCTTCCATGTGTGGAAACGGAATTCGCTGTGTAGCAAGATATGTTTGTGAATTATTACAGGTAGAAGAAGCAATTATTGAGACAATGAAAGCGAACTTGGAAGTGAAAAATGCAGAAGATATATATACAGATATCCCAACCTATCTTGTAGAAATATCACCAGTTTCTTTTCAAATAAAAGATCTACCGTTGCAGTTGGAGAAGGAAACCTTAATAAATGAAAAAATACCTGAATTAAATCCTGATTTAATTTTTACTGCATTAGCAGTTCCAAATCCTCATTTAATTAGTATTGTGAATAAAAGTGTGCTAGATACAAATATACAAGAACAATTAAGCACTTATGTTAACGGTCCAAATGACTTCTTCACAGACGGTGTTAATGTTAGTTTTATGTCAATTCTAGAAAAAGGAAGTATTTATGTTCGCACATTTGAAAGAGGAGTAGGATTTACAAACGCTTGTGGAACTGCGATGTCTGCTTCTACACTCGTTTCCATCTTAAATGGGTATAATGAAGAAAATACTTATGTTGAAGTATACAATAATGGTGGTAAGGTGCGTTGTTTCGTACATCATGAGAATGGAAAATATCGCATTGATTTAATAGGTAATGCTACATATGTATATCATACAACAGTGAACATGACATGGGATAACCCTAAGCAGTTCACATTAGATGAAAAGGTCTATTATCAAGAAGAACTATTACAGTATGAGGGATTACAAAATTTAGCAAAAAACTATGTAACAGAACATTTGAGTTAAAGAATGGAAAGAAGGTTAGAGATATAGATACATCTTGTAGATGAATTTATACTCTAACCTTCTTATTGTTATCAGGATAAAAGGAGAGTTATATGTATAGAAAAAGAGTGTATATGATTCTATTTTCTATTGTTTGTTTAGTGCTGACAGGGTGTTCCTCAAATGAATCAGATGTAAAAAACAATGAAAATAACAAAGTAGAAGTAACCTTAGAAAAGGAAATCGACGGAGATACGATACAGTCATTTTTCAAAATATAAAGGAGGAATGTACGTTTTTTACTAGTAGATACTCCAGAAACTTCTCATCCAAGATTAGGAGAGCAACCGTTTGGTCAAGAAGCTAAAGATTTTACTGCCAATCTTGTAGAGCATGCGGAAAAACTTGAATGAAAATTTGATAGTGGTCAAAGCCGAGATAAATATGGAAGATTATTGGCTTATGTATATGCAGATGGAAAAATGATACAAGAAGAATTGATAAAACAAGGATTAGCACGAGTTGCTTATATATATGCTCCAAATACTAGATATGTGGATATATTTACAGAAATTCAACAGAAAACACAATCAAGAGGAATAGGAATCTGGCAGATAGAAAATTATGCCCAAGAAGATGGATTTCATCCTGTGAAGCTTGAATTAGAACAAGGTCAGCAACAAGATAAAAGTGATTCGTCCTGTGTAATAAAAGGAAACATTACGAGTTCTTCTAAAATATATCATACACCTGACTCCCCTTGGTATGAGCCAACAAAAGCAGAAGTTATGTTTTGTACGAAAGAGGAAGCAGAAGAAGCTGGCTTTAGGCTCCGAAATAGATAAAAGTACTGGATATATTGTTAACATCAATTCCATGTATAAATAATCTGAAATGGTGCACAATAAACACTAGTAAAAATGGAGAGAGCTCTATCTAAGAAATGATTTAGGATGTAATTTTGTAATGAGGGGATGTCGGAATATCTATGAAGAAGTATAATAAAGATAGATTATACTTACAAATTATTACAATTATTTCCTTTATTACTTTATTATTTACTATTTTTAGAAAGCCACCTTTAAAGGATTGGATTATTGTTTATCTAGCAAATACTATTTCAAATGTTATTTTAGATAAAATACTTGTTAAGTTAAAGATAGTGGAATATCCCTATCGTTTTTTCCCCAAGTATTTTCGAATACATATCATCTTTGATTATTTAATTTATCCAACTTTCACCGTAATCTTTAATCAAATGACATTACATGACAGAGTCTCTAAAATAATAAGTAAGCTAATTCTAATTTCAAGTCCTTTTTTTCTTATTGAATATTGGGCTGAAAAATATACAAACTTAATTAGCTGGAAGAGAGGGTGGAGAATGTATCATACAGTTGGAAGTGTTATTTTCACATCCTTATTCACCCGTATGATTATTGCTGTGATTCGCAAAATGGATCAAAAATCACATGTACAATAAGTGACTTCTTTTATCTAAAATATAGGAATAAAAGGAACGAGTGAAATGAATCCAATAAAGCCGTTTGAACCAATCGTCACGGAGAATATCCCTACTGGAGACAATTGGATTGGTCAAGTGAAGTGGGATGGTACAAGAATACTTGTCTATAATGATGGAACTAAACGGGAACTCTATAATCGTAAGCTAAATAATCGAAGTAAACAGTATCCGGAAATTCTTCAATTGGATACTTATTTTCATGGTGAAAATTGTATATTAGATGGAGAGGTTATTTCATTACGAAATGGAAAGCCTTCCTTTTACGATGTTATGAAAAGGGATAGAAAAAAGAATATCGAGAATATATCTGTGCTTATGGAACAAGTTCCTATCACTTATATGATATTTGATATACTATATTTAAATAATTCATGGCTAGTGGATTTGCCTTTAAGAGAGCGGCAACATCTACTAAAGAAAGTAATTTCGCCAACAGAACATATCCAGTTGGTAGAAAATTTTATTGACAAAGAAGCATTATTCCAAGTTTGTATGCAGAATGATCTAGAAGGTGTTATATTTAAAGATCTTGATAGTACCTATAAAATTAGTGGAAAAGATGGAAAGTGGAAGAAAAAGAAAAAAGAAATGGATTTAATGGCAGTAGTAGGTGGTGTCTCTTACAGAGATAATATTGTTAATTCTTTGCATTTGGGACTATATGATGACAAAGGAGAACTAGTGTACATTGGGAGTGCCGGAAGTGGGAAGCTGACTGCTAAAGATTGGAGAGATATTACAAAAGTGATTACAAGCATTGTAATCAGCCAGGCTCCATTTAATAGACTTCCTGATGTGAAAGGTGCTAACTGGATTAGACCAGCACTTACTGTGAAAATCTCTTTTTTAGAATGGACAGATGCCAATACATTAAGACATCCTGTTATTGAATCATTTGTAAATATGCCAATCCATGATTGTGTGTTCCCAGACTAAATACTTTTTTATCATTCATTATAGGGGTTACTAAGTAAAGGAATAGCTATTAATGGAACAAAAGCTATTCCTTTGCTCCTTTTATTTTTTCTGTTTTATATATAATAAACAAATTCTCTTCACAGGGTTCACGTCTTGGTAAATAAAACTATCCTTTAATATATCATAATCTTTGTGAATTAGCTTTTAACCCATCTAAAACAGGCTGAAAGGGTTGATCATCTTTGATTCGAAAATAATCATGAAAAGGATTTATACCTTTTTCCAAACGAAAGGCTACTTCTTTCATACTAAACTGAGCTGGAGTTAATGAGTCAGTAAGTTCATTCCAATGTATGGGACAAGCAACATATCCTCCTGCATTCCCTCTAATAGAATAGGGAGAAATAATGGTTTTTCCTTCACTGTGTTGTATATAATCTATATACAGGCGATTGTTACGATTTTTTTTCAATCTTTCAACTGTAAAAAGTGTTGGTTCTGATTGAATCATAAACCTTGCTACAAATTCAGTGAACACGCGTACTTCTTCGTAGGAATATGTCTTTTCAGGAAGGGGAATATATACCTGTATACCTTTATTGCCTGATATCTTAACAAATGAATGAAGATGCAGTTGATCTAATATTTGTTTTAATAATTTGGCAGCTATAATCGCAGAGGAAAACTTATCAACAGATGCTGGATCTAGATCAAAGACTATTTCTGAAGGCATAGATTCCGAATGAATGGTTTCAAAAGGAATATGTAATTCAAATGCTAATTGATTTCCAAGCCATAATAGTGTTTCGATATTATTACAAACAATATACTTAATATCTTCATGATAAAATGTATCAACAAAGCTTGGAGCATAATCAGGACACTGTTTTTGATAAAAAAAGTCACCGAAAAGTCCATGCGGGTATCTAATGGTTGTTAGTAAACGATTTTTCAAAAAGGGAAGTAAAAATGGACTGACCCTCTGTAAATAGTTAATATAATCTATCTTTGTTATGCTTGATTCGGGAAATAAAGGCTTATCAGGATTTGTTATTTCAACAGGAATTTTAAGTAATTGCTCAAAACTGCAGTCAGCTAAGGTTTTATTAAATAAAAATTGATGAAAGACTGGTTCTACTAATTTTTCGTTTTCATAAGAAGTGATTTTTAATTCCACAATGATACCTGGTTTAATATATAGAACAGAATCAACCTCTTTATGAAAATGCTCTTTCATAATAGATAGAAGAGCCTCTTTATCCGCACTTTCTATCCCTTCTTTAAACGTCCCTACTTCAACGGGTTTTCCACTTTTCATTACTCCTACTCCAAAAACATCTTGAACTTTATGATAAAAAGTAATAAAAAATGCTGCTAACATATGAAAATCACCAACCAATCAATTGCTTCTCGTTACTAGTATGACACTAAATTCATCATCTTATTTCATTGATTCATTGCCAATAATTATCTGTATGCTTACCGTGAAATCTAGGCAATTTATTAAGGAACATAAAAAGCTTAAAATGAATGAATAGAATGGAGATTAATATATGCATACCATGTGGAAAGGAAATATTAGCTTTGGTTTAGTTAGCATTCCCATAAAATTACACACTGCAACAGAAGATAAAGATATTAAATTGAGGACTTTGCATAAAGAATGTCATGCTCCTATCAAATATGAAAAAAAGTGTACTTCGTGTGGGAAGGAAGTAGCTCCTGAAGATATTGTAAAGGCATATGAATATGCAAAAGGTAAATATGTTGTTCTTGATGAAGAAGAATTAGAAAAAATAAGAAAAGAACAAGAAGATAAAGCTGTAGAAATTATAGATTTCGTTCAAATGGAAGAAATTGATCCTATTTATTTTGAGAAATGTTATTATATGTCTTCTGGTGAAGGTGGAAATAAAGCATATGCTTTATTAAGAGAGGCACTGGTGGAAACGAGGAAGGTAGGCATTGCCAAAATAATTATTCGTGCTAAAGAACAACTCGCTGTCATTCGCGTCTATAAAAATACATTATGCTTAGAAACCATTCATTTTCCAGATGAAGTAAGAAAAATCGAGGATGTACCTAATGTGCCTGCAGAGAATGAAATTGCTAAGAAAGAGTTAGATACCGCCATTCTTCTAATTGATCAATTAACAACTGCGTTTGATCCAAGTAAATATACAGACGAATATCGTACAGCATTACTTGATTTGATAGAAACAAAAAAACAAGGGAAAGAAATAGTAATAAGTAGTGATAGTAAACCAGTTGAATCAAATGTAATGGATTTAATGGCTGCATTACAAGCATCAATAGATAACACAAAGCCGGAAAGACAAGTGGAAAAGAAAAAAAGAACAAGAAAAAAAGTAATAAGAGAGGCATAACAGCTAACAATTATTGGCTAATGGGATGTTATACAGTATACTAATAGTGGAAGTTGTTTCGATGCAACTTCTTTTTCTTTTATATTAAAAATAATGGGAGAAATAGATGATGGATAGAAAAGAAAAAAAACTAACGATACGCTATGCATTAACAATGATGGCGATAATTGGTTTCTTTACAGGAATTTTTTACTTAGTTTCTAAGCAAGTAACAAGCAAAGATTTGTTAGTCTTCGATCAGCACATTATTTCTTTCGTGCAAAGTTTTATCTCAGTTGATATAACTAGATGGGTATTAAGACTAACGGATTTAGCTTCTGTTGCTTTTTTAATTTACGCTGTTTTATTTGTTTCTGTTCTTCTTTTATGGAAAAAGAAATATGCTTTAATGGTATTCATGATAACAGCAAATGGACTTGGTGCATTATTGAACAAGACATTAAAATGGTATTTCAAAAGAGAGCGACCAGATATACTTCCAGTTATTCTGGAGAAAGGTTATAGCTTTCCTAGTGGACACTCCATGGGATCCTTACTTTTTTATGGTAGTTTAGCTTATCTTTTGGTGCATATCTTACAGGGTACGTGGGCGAAAATACTGTCTTTCTTAGGATTAATTCTACTTATTCTATTAATTGGAACAAGTAGAATATATTTAGGCGTTCACTATCCAACAGATGTTGTAGGAGGATATTCTATTGGAATCGCATTTTTGGTCCTTTGTATCCTAGCATTTAGATATTACGAGGAGAGAAACAATAAATAATACATATAGCCTAAGCCTCTCTATCATGGAAAAAAGAATAAATGATTTCTAATAAATAGAATAATAAATCTAAAAAAAGATAGAATTCGGGGGAAATGCAAATGAAACAAACGATTATACCTGCTTCATCAAATATGAAGGAGTTTGAAGCTTTCTTAGATAGTGATTACGAAGTTGGTGTCTTCTTAGAAATACATATCTCACAACTGAAAAATATTAGTATACTAGCAAAAAATGCAAAAAAGAAAATGATTTTTCATGTGGATTTGATTCAAGGATTAAAAAGCGATGAACATGCTACTGAATTTATTTGTCAAGAGATTAAGCCTTATGGACTTATTTCCACGAAAACGTCGGTTATTCAAAAAGCAAAACAAAAGGGAGTCATAGCCATTCAAAGAGTTTTCTTACTTGATAGTCATGCAATTGAAAAAAGTATTAAGCTTGTTAACCGAACACAACCTGATTATATAGAAGTTCTTCCTGGTACCATGCCATGGATGATTAGCGAAATAAAAGAAAAGCTGCAAGTGCCTATTTTAGCTGGCGGGTTAATCCGTAGTATGGAAGATGTGGAAAATGCTATTCAAGCGGGAGCGGTAAGTATTACAACATCTAAAAAAACTTTATGGCAAAAAGGAAAGTAATATAAATATAGTGAAAATACGAAAAAAGAATTGACAATGTTGCGGTAAGCGTTTACACTAACGTTACAAGTTAATTAAACGTGTCGAAGATAAGGAGATGCACACAGTGATCACATATTTGTAATGTGATGAATGCTGTTGTGCTCTCCTTTTTTATGCGTTTTTTTAACTAATTGACAAAGGGGGAAGTTGCATGTCAGCATTTATGGGTGAATTAATTGGAACGATGATTTTGATTATCTTTGGGGCTGGAGTTGTTGCAGGAGGAAATTTAAAGAAAGCATTCTCTAATGGAGGCGGATGGATCGTCGTAACATTGGCTTGGGGATTAGCTGTAACAATGGGTGTGTTTGCAGTAGGAAGCTTTAGTGGTGCTCACTTAAATCCTGCAGTTACTATTGCTTTTGCTATAACAGGGGACTTTGCTTGGAATCAAGTAACAGAATATATATTAGCACAAATGATTGGGGCAATTTTAGGCGCTTGCATCGTATACTTACATTACTTACCACATTGGGGAGCAACAAATGATCCAGGTGCAAAATTAGGTGTATTTGCCACTGGGCCAGCTATTCCACATACATTCGGAAATATACTTAGTGAATTAATTGGTACATTCATGCTAGTTCTTGGTTTAATGTTTATTGGAGCAAATAACTTTACAGATGGGTTAAATCCATTAGCAGTTGGTTTGTTAATTGTTGTTATTGGGATGTCTCTAGGGGGAACAACTGGATATGCTATCAATCCAGCCCGTGATTTAGGGCCGAGAATTGCTCATTTTCTCTTACCTATTGCAGGTAAAGGCAACTCAAATTGGAGTTATGCATGGATTCCAGTTCTTGGTCCAATAATGGGAGGTTCACTTGCAGCTATTTTTTACACATACTTCTTTAAAGATACCATGTTATCAGGAACTTGGATAATCTTACTTGCAAATGCTATTATTCTATTATTATCATTTGTTATGACTAAAAATCAAAGTAAGGCAGTAAGAAGAAGAGCTGCTTAATCTATTCTTCCTGGACTATCCTGCGAAGGTAATCATTGTTTTTAAAAAGATTATTTATAAGAATAAACTATAACGATTAAATTTGGAGGTTTTATACATGGAAAAATATATTTTATCATTAGATCAAGGTACAACAAGTTCAAGAGCGATTATCTTTAATAAAAAAGGAGAAATCGTTCATACAGCACAAAAGGAATTTACACAAATTTTCCCACAGCCAGGTTGGGTAGAGCATAATGCAAGTGAAATTTGGGGTTCTATTCTTTCTGTCATTGCAACTGTTTTATCAGAATCAGATATTAAACCAGTTCAAATAGAAGGAATTGGTATCACCAATCAAAGGGAAACAGCTGTAGTTTGGGATAAAAACACGGGAGTTCCAGTATATAATGCCATTGTTTGGCAATCTAGACAAACAAGAGATATCTGTGAGGAATTAAAGAAGCAAGGACTGAACCAGCTATTCCGTGACAAAACAGGTCTTTTAATTGATGCTTATTTCGCAGGAACAAAAGTAAAATGGATATTAGACAATGTAGAAGGAACAAGAGAAAGAGCGGAAAACGGAGATCTATTATTTGGTACTATTGATACTTGGTTGATTTGGAAATTGACAGGTGGAAAAGTACATGTTACAGATTATACGAATGCTTCCCGTACTTTAATGTTCAATATATACGATTTGAAATGGGATGATGAACTACTTGAAATATTAACTGTACCTAAGTCCATGCTACCAGAAGTAAAGCCTTCCTCTGAAGTTTATGGTCATACAGTAGATTATCACTTCTTTGGTCAAAACATTCCTATTGCAGGAGTTGCTGGAGATCAACAAGCAGCCCTATTTGGTCAGGCTTGCTTTGAACAAGGAATGGCTAAAAATACGTATGGAACCGGCTGTTTTATGTTAATGAATACTGGAGAAAATGCAGTGAAATCAGATCATGGACTATTAACAACAATTGCATGGGGATTAAATGGGAAAGTTGAATATGCACTAGAAGGAAGTATTTTTGTTGCAGGATCTGCTATACAATGGCTTCGAGATGGATTAAGAATGTTGAAAGATGCAAAAGACAGTGAAGTGTATGCATCTCGAGTAGATTCAACGGATGGTGTCTATTTAGTGCCAGCATTTGTCGGTTTAGGCACACCTTATTGGGATAGTGATGTTAGAGGAGCTATGTTTGGAGTAACTAGAGGAACAACAAAAGAACATTTTGTTCGAGCAACATTAGAGTCGCTTGCTTACCAAACAAGAGATGTATTATCCGCAATGGAAGCCGATTCCAATATTCAATTAAAAACACTTAGAACAGATGGTGGAGCAGTAAAAAATAATTTCTTAATGCAATTTCAATCAGATATTTTAGATGTACCAGTTGAAAGACCAGTCATTAATGAAACAACAGCATTAGGTGCTGCATATCTTGCGGGTCTAGCAGTAGGTTTCTGGGAAAGTCAAGAGGAAATTGCTGAGCAGTGGAGCGTAGAACGTGCTTTTACACCAGCAATGGAAGAAGATCAAAGAGAAGAATTATATAATGGATGGAAGAAGGCTGTAAAAGCAACCATGGCATTTAAGTAATAATCTTAAATACTACCAAAATATTAAAAATGATGGTATAATAAAAACAAGTTAATATTTATCGTCTGGAGAATTGGAGAGACCACAAGGCATTGTCAACATACTTGATAATGTAACTTTGTGGTCTCTTTTTCGTTGTTTTTAACAAATAGGAGGGAAATAACATGCAAAAAAAGCCAAATACAAGAGAACTAACAGAAAGAGCTATTAAAGAAAAGGTATATGATGTTTTAGTTATTGGTGGAGGAATAACTGGTGCAGGAATAGCGCTAGATGCAGCAACTCGTGGAATGAATGTAGCACTAGTAGAAATGCAGGATTATTCAGCAGGTACTTCTAGTAGATCAACAAAATTAGTTCATGGTGGATTGCGATATCTGAAACAGTTGGAAGTGAAAATGGTCGCAGAAGTAGGAAAAGAAAGAGCGGTTGTTTATGAAAATGGGCCACATGTAACAACACCTGAATGGATGTTATTGCCTTTCCATACTGGAGGGACATTTGGTAAATTCACGACAAGTATAGGACTTCGAGTGTACGACTTTCTTGCAGGTGTAAAGAAATCAGAACGAAGAACCATGTTTTCAGTAGTAGAAACATTAAAAAAAGAACCTTTAGTGAAGAAAGAAGGGTTAAAGGGAGGCGGGTATTATGTAGAATATCGTACAGATGATAGCCGTCTAACTATTGAAGTAATGAAAAAGGCTGTTGAAAAAGGTGCAGTTGCTTTGAATTACACAAAAGTAGAAAAATTTCTTTATGATCAGGCAGGTACTGTAAATGGTGTAATGGTGAAAAATATAGTAACAAATGAATCATATCCAATTTATGCGTCGTTGATCGTAAATGCAACTGGTCCTTGGGTAGACAATTTAAGAGAGAAGGATGGAAGCAAGAAAGGTAAATCTCTACAATTAACAAAGGGTGTTCACATTGTTATTGATCAATCAGTTTTTCCGTTAAAGCAAGCAATCTATTTTGATACACCTGATAAAAGGATGGTTTTTGCTATTCCAAGAGATGGGAAAGCTTATGTAGGAACAACCGATACTTTTTATGGTGATGATCCAGTAAGTCCAACTATGTCAAAAGAAGATCAACAGTATCTATTAAAGGCCATTAGATTTATGTTTCCAAGTGTAACGGTAACAACAGAAAATATTGAATCAAGTTGGGCAGGAGTGAGACCGTTAATTTTAGAAGACGGAAAGGATCCATCGGAAATCTCTCGTAAAGATGAAATTTGGGAATCAGATAGTAAATTAATTACGATTGCTGGGGGGAAATTAACAGGTTATCGAAAAATGGCAGAAACCGTAGTAAATCTAGTGGCAAAAAGGTTAAGCGAAACAACGGGTAAAACCTTTAAAGAAGCTGCAACCAAGCATTTACCAATATCAGGTGGTGATGTAGGGGGCGAAAAAGGATTTACTAAATTTGTGGAGTCTATCGTACCACATGGCATGGAAGTAGGTTTAACGAAAGTGGAAGCAGAAAAGATAGCAAGAATGTACGGAAGTAATGCACCTATTCTTTTTGAATTATTACAAAATAGTGAAGAATACAATATGGAAGGATTAATTCCCTATTTTTGGGCTAAAATACACTATGCATTAGAATATGAATTCGCATTAACTCCAACTGATGTCTTGTTAAGAAGAACTGGTATGCTTCTATTTGACATGAAGACACTTCAAATAGTTAAAGAACAGGTAATTAATTATATGGCCTCTTATTATGAGTGGAGTGAAGAAAGAAAGGAAATGTTAACAGCACAACTAGAAGAAGAGATTCAAAAAGCGACAATACCTGTTAATTAATGATATTATTTACTAGCCGCCCCAAATGTGGGCGGCTGAAAAATTTCCAAATAGTAACAGCCTCTTTTGTTTGACTTGATGTAAGATATAGGATATTATGAGTTGTATGTATTTGAGGTACACAGAATTTTGTAGAATTTTATGATGAATAGGATATAGTTTAAATCGGAACAATACTATAATAAAATGTATAATATGGCATTCTTATCATTTCAGCCAGAAATCACACTCCTAATAAATCTTCAAAAAAATCATTCCAACACAGAATATCGCGGATAAAACCTTCCAATTTTAATACCCAGAAATGTATTTCTTTTTTCTACAGCATTCTCCCTAAATTCAAACTGGCACGGTCTAGGAACCGTAAGGATGAAAGAGAGGTAGGGCTTTCGTTGTTTTAGGTGTTACACCAGAAAATAAGTGTATAGTCCTTGAATATAAACCAATATGTATATCGTTAAATAACGATAAAAGTGGCTTTATCACATTATTATATAATGAGATAAAGCCTTTTTCTATTTACGTTTAAATAATACTGTTAAATAGATTTATCCCTATGTTATCATTAAGTGGAGTATTACCATACATAGTAACTGACGACATAAATGGATCTAACCATATGGGAGCTGTGTATATGTATAGCCGGTCGTCTGGGCGAAAGAAGATTTCTTCTTTAACATCTTACCAGGGGGTATATACATGGAAGAAAAATTGATTTTAGATGGAAATGTTGTTGCAAAAGCAGTGAAGGATGAATTGAAGGAAAGAATTGTAGGCTTAAAGGAAAATGGAATTACTCCATGCTTAGCCACTATCCTTGTAGGAGATGATCCATCTTCAGAAACATATGTAAGAATGAAAGGGAATGCTTGTGCGAAGCTAGGAATAGAGTCGAGAAGAATTCACTTAAGTAAGGAAACAACAACAGAGGAATTGTTAGAAACTATTTCCGCTTTAAATGAAGATCAAGAAGTACATGGAATTTTACTTCAACATCCAGTTCCAAGTCACATTGATGAAAGAAAAGCATTTGAAGCAATTGCGATTGATAAGGATGTGGATGGTGTAACTAGCTTTGGATATGGACAAACTGCATTAGGATTTGGAAAATACCCATCTTGTACACCAGCTGCTATATTAAAAATAATGGAATACTATGGAATAGAAGCTAGCGGTAAGCATGCTGTTGTGGTTGGCAGAAGTCCTATATTGGGGAAACCTGTATCAGCATTGCTTTTAAATAAAGACGCTACTGTGACTACTTGTCACTCTAGAACACAGAACTTAGCAGACCATGTAAGACAAGCTGATCTCATTATTGCAGCTGTTGGAAAGCCGAATTTCATCCAAGGAGATTGGGTTAAACCAGGCGCTGTCATATTAGATGCTGGATATAACAAAGGTAATATTGGGGATGTTGACTATGAGGCTTGTTTGGAAAAAGCATCTGCAATTACACCAGTTCCAGGTGGGGTTGGGCCGGTTACTATTAGTATGTTATTGAAGCATACGGTTGATTCTGCTGAGCAACTAAATAAATAGTATTTTAGAAACTTTTCATATCTTGATTGACAAATCCATGATTACAGTTTAATATAAGGGTAACGCAATTAAGTTCGGTATATGTTTAAGGGTTAGAGAGTCGTAGCTGCAAGTCATGTAGTCGATTTATTCCTACAGCTTGTTAGTTACGATTTTTTTAAATTAAGTGATGTAAATCGCTTTCCTAAAAGTTATATTAGGTGCTTAGTGTGTAACACATTTTTGGAGGTTTTACAATGAACACAGGTAAAGTTAAATGGTTTAATGCAGAAAAAGGTTTTGGTTTCATCGAGTCTTCTGAAGGGCAAGATGTATTCGTTCACTTCTCTGCTATCCAAACAGAAGGTTTCAAAACTTTAGAAGAAGGTCAAGAAGTAACTTTCGAAATCGTTGAAGGTAACCGTGGACCACAAGCTTCTAACGTTTCTAAAGCTTAATTTTATTTAGGAAAAAGGTGATGCCTTTCTATACGCATCACCTTTTTTTTGGTGGGAGGGTTTGTTTTTTAGAATAAACTCTTATCCTTAAGCTAAACATAATCTACTATTTATATTCTTCCTTTTAAAAAACCGTGTGTAATCCTAATGAAAAGATGGTTTACAGGTTTTCCACTAATTATTATTTACCTTAATGTTTGGATAATGAAAAAAAGTGAAATAAAATGGAGAGTATATATTATAGCAAAACTAACACATACACTCTTGATTGATCTTACAAGAATGGATTATGTATAAACTTATGGACAGAAATTATGTACTCATTAAGTGGTGTTGTTATTACATTCCATAAAAGAAACACACATTTCATACCATGACATTATTACCTCGTATAAATGGAAGTTCAATCAACAGAGTAAAAAACAAGGAGGAAAAAGTATTGACAACTTTTTCAGATTTTAAATTAAGTAATAGTTTAGAGAACGCATTATCTAACATGGGGTTTGAAGAACCAACTCCAATTCAAGCACAAGCAATTCCGATTGCCCTTTCTGGTAAGGATATGATCGGACAAGCACAAACAGGTACTGGAAAAACTACTGCGTTTGGTGTTCCTTTATTAGAAAAAATCGAAGTAGGCAAAGCTATTCAAGGATTAGTGCTTGCTCCAACTAGAGAATTAGCTGTTCAAGTAGCAGAAGAATTAAATCGTATTGGTGCTGTAAAAGGTATTCGTACTCTTCCAATTTATGGTGGACAAGATATTAACCGCCAAATTCGCGGATTAAAGAAGAAACCAGAAATTATCGCTGCAACTCCTGGTCGTTTAATCGATCATATTGAACGTAAAACAATTCGTTTACAAGATATTAAGATGATCGTTTTAGATGAAGCAGATGAAATGTTAAATATGGGATTCATCGAAGATATCGAAAGAATTTTAAGTGAAACTCCAGATTCTCGACAAACTTTACTATTCTCAGCTACAATGCCAAGAAGAATTCAAACATTAGCTGAAAGATTCATGGTAGAACCTGCTTTAGTAAAAGTAAAAGCGAAAGAAATGACTGTTACAAATATTGAGCAACATTATATGGAAGTTCAAGAACGTCAAAAATTTGATGTATTATGTAGCTTACTTGACATTCAATCTCCAGAGCTAGCGATCGTTTTTGGTAGAACAAAAAAACGTGTAGATGAAGTGGTTGAAGGGTTAATTAAGCGTGGATATTCTGCAGAAGGTATTCATGGTGATATTCCACAAGGTAAACGTGATCAAGTAATTCGTCGCTTTAAAGAACAAACAATAGATATTATGGTAGCAACAGATGTTGCTGCACGTGGATTAGATATTAGTGGTGTTTCTCACGTTTATAACTTTGACATTCCACAAGATCCTGAAAGCTATGTACACAGAATTGGTCGTACTGGTCGTGCAGGGAAAAAAGGTCTTGCTATAACATTTGTTTCTCCAAGAGAAGTAGATCACTTACGTATCATTGAAAATGTAACGAAGAAAGCTATGCAGAAAAAAGCGATTCCTTCTATAACAGATGTTTTAGCTGGAAACCAACAAGCTACAATAAATAAATTAACAAAAACGATTCAAGACAATGAATACAGTGAGTACAAACGTGTTGCAGAAAGCTTACTAGAAGAAACAGATTCTGTAACTTTACTTGCAGCTGCATTAAAAATTCTAACAAAAGAACCAGATGCTACACCAGTTAAATTAACTGCTGTGGAACCATTACGTAATAGAAAGCCAAAAAAAGATAATCGCTCCGGTGGTGGCAATGGCGGTGGCGGTGCTCGCAGACGTCGCTCAGAAAGAGGCGGAGAACGCGGATTCGATAGAAGCCGAAATAATTCTGGTGGAGAAAGAAGAACTAGAAACCGCAACGGCAGTGGTAATGGTAATAGTAATAGTAATAGAAGTAAATAATAAAGTCACATCGATCGCCTAAAAATATCCTTCATTAATTTGTTTAAAAAAATTAAAATTGGGTATATTAAATAAATGAAGGGTATCATTATAAGATATTCTTTGTTTATTTAAATCTAGGAGTGAGTAAAATGGCATCAGGTAAAGTAAAATGGTTTAATTCTGAAAAAGGTTTTGGATTTATTGAAGTAGAAGGTGGAGAAGATGTATTTGTACATTTTTCCGCTATTCAAACAGACGGATTTAAAACTTTAGACGAAGGCCAAGAAGTTAGTTTTGATATTGAAGATGGCAGTAGAGGACCTCAAGCTGTTAATGTAACAAAACTATAAAGAAAAAGAGTCCTTCAAAGGACTCTTTTTTACATACACTCTTAAAAAATAGGGGGAGAATAAAGCAGGTTCATTGCTAAAAGTAATTTCATTATATAAAATAGAAAATGATTAGAAAGAGGTGCCCAACATGAAAGAATTTAAAGTGCAATTTCATGCAGAAGATGGAATAGATCAAATGACAGTTCAGAAATTAAGTGAAGAGGATTTTAATCGTGTTACTAGCGGTGGGACAAGACAACTTTTTGAACTGGATACAAATATCGGTTTCTTTATTTATTTTGATGCAGAAGATGAAGAGGGAAATGAAACTTACTTAGTGCTTCAATATGAAGAGGAAAGTGAAGATCCTTCAGCATGTTTTAGTTTTCAATTAAAAGACTTCTATCAATTTGTAGCTTTACATTTAAATGATCTTCAGTATGAAGAAAGTGAATCAGAAGAGGAAGAGGATTTTGGTCCTATTCATTACTTAGCTCATCTTATGCATCATATAGTAGAAGATGGAAAAACGGTTGAAGTATAAAAAAAGTATCTGAGTAGAATAATCTACTTCAGATACTTTTTTTCTATTCTTCTACTTCTTGCTCCATGTAATGCTTGTTGCAAAAAGTATTTAGTTCTAATAATTCTTCGTCCTCTAATCCGAAATCTAAATACTTATTATCTAAACTATTATAGAAATGATAATCTAAAATTTTTGATTCTTTTTCATCTATATAAAATAGAACTTTTAGCTGTAGGTTTTCTTCTGCAGCTAATTCATCCTCTTCGTCCCATTCTATTGTTAAGAAGAACTCAAAACGATCACCTTGAAGAATTCCTGTAGGATCCTTAATTTGTTCAACTGTATATTCTGTAATATTCAATGCGTAAACCTCCAAGATATCTAAATTATCCTATGTAAATAAAGCGCTACTTCAAAATAATATCATATAGATCTTGGAATAGCTAATTGTTTTCAAAGACCAGTTTAAATTTAAGAAAAACTATTTGCATCTTATTAGATAATATGGCATAATAGAATTTTTTGACATATATTTATTTCTGTGGTAAAATAATTTATAGAGTCTGATTTTAGATTTATATCTATGTATGCACTTGTTTAGGGATCTTCAATTTTCTTCTCTTAGATCAAGTGTTTTTCTATTTTTTTCACAAGCTTATTGGAGGTGCTTCATTTTGGCAATGGGATTTGGTAGAAAGAACAATGAAGAAGTAGTTAAAGAAGTGGTGAAGGTTTGGGATTGTGAGTCGGATACGTGTAACTGCTGGATTCGGGATAATTTCAAAAGTGGTGATAAACCAAAGTGCCCAATATGCGGAAGTGAAATGGTATTAACAACTAGAGAACTACAAGTTGTTAACAACAACAGTATCTATTCGAAGTAAAGCAGATAGCTTAATAATATTTTAGTAAAAAAGAGAAGTCTTCTAAAAGGAAGACTTCTCTTTTTTACTACGTCATAGAAAATACTTATCCGAATTGTACAATAAAAGGAATAAGGGAGGAACCCCATATCAACGTAATCCAAGCCGCGATAATCATAGCAAGTGTCGAGAAGGTGGCTTCTTGTTCCCCAAATTCCATTGCTTTAGATGTACCTACCCCATGTGCTCCCATACCCAATGCTAAGCCTTTAGATATAGGAGAGGTTAAGGAAAACCATTTTATTACATATGGTCCAATTATTCCTCCAACTATACCAGTAATAATAACAAAAATAGTTGTTAACGTTGGTAAACCGCCAATTTCTTCGGATACAACCACTGCAATGGGCGTAGTAATGGAACGAGGTAGGATGCTGATAATAAAATCTTCATTCAACTTAATAAGTACTGATAATAAATATGAAGACAGAACCGCAATAATAGAGCCAATAGTAACGCTTATGATAATAATAGAGAAATATTTTTTTAAAACAGCTAAGTTTTTATATATAGGTACAGCAAATGCAATAGTTGCAGGACCAAGTAAATGTGTTAATGGTTTTGCAGAATCCATATAAGTAGTAGCTGGTATATGAATGAGCTGGATAAAGAGAATGAGAAGTATGGGTGTTAACAGTAAGGGATGCAACAAGGGAAAAGTCCATCTCTTATAACAAGTTTTTGCTAGTCTGTATAAAAAATAGGTTAGAAGACAAAATAATATGATTTTCATTTATTCATGCTTCTCTTTCGACTTCTGTTAAAAATATACTCTGCTATATAACCAGTTGCACCCATAACAATAAAAGTACTAATGATAATTAATAGTATTGTTTCAATTCCCTTTAAATTAAAAATTTCATCATAATTAACAATTCCAACTGCAGAAGGAATAAAGAATAAAAGTAATTCTGCTAATAGCCATGCTGCACCTTTTTCTACCCACTCTAATTTAACGACATGTAAAAGTAATAAAATAAATAAAAGTAATAGACCGATCATAGAGGAAGGTAGTGGAACATGAAATATTTCTTTAATTCCTATTCCAATAAACCAAAAAAGATGAAGAAATAATATTTGCCCAACAATGATTAACCATTTCAATAAAATCACCTTCCGAGCATGTTAATAGTAAAAAATTACGCTCATAAGTTTTCTATATGGTTTATCATACGCATTTAGCATATATTCGTAAAATACATAGTAATTATAATTAATATAACTTTTAGTTATAGTTAAAATAGCAAGAATAAATCAACCTATATGACCCTTATTTTTCATTAAGAATAAAGTCAATAAACCGTCTCCCAGCAACCGAAAGATAGCAATCTTTTTTAGTAATAATCGCTAATTCCCAATTCGTAAGAGGTTCTAATTGGATAAAACGCACTTGATTGTTATTCGCTCTGTTGCAGATAGACTCTGGCAGGATAGATATCCCCAAATTAGCTGCAACAATCTCAATCATAAAGTCCCATTGAGAGCTTTTAAAGATAATATTTGGTTCAAAGCCCACTTGTGTAAATTTTTTACGCATCATTTCAAAAAGTGCAAATTCTTCACTATAAAAAATAAATTCTTCCTCTTTTAAATCTTTCATATGTACTTTCTCTTTTTGCGCAAGTGGATGGGATTCATGTACAATCAATTTTAGCTCTTCTTGAACTAAAGGAAATGTATGAAAAGTATCCTCTAATAAGGGAAGAACAGCAACTCCTATTTCAAACTCTCCATCTTCAACACTCTTAACCACTTTTGCTGCTCCATATTCCTTAATATTGATATGAATATTCGGGTAAGCCTTATGAAAGGAAGCAATAACCTTTGGGAAATACAAGCTACCAATGATAGGTGGTAAACCTATATTAATACTTCCTCTTGCTAAATTGGTCATATCATGAAGAGTGGTAGACATTTCTTCCACTTGATTAATAATCTTAAGTGCATATTCATAAACCACTAACCCTGCATCTGTTAGCTGGTGGGTTTTATTTGAACGAATAATAAGAGGCATACCCAACTCTTCCTCCAAATTTTTAATGGCTTTACTAAGAGCTGGTTGAGAGATGTGTAGCTTTTCTGATGCTTTTGATATGTTTTTTTGTTTCACTACTTCTATGAAATAATGTAATTGTCTAATTTCCATGGTATTTCCTCCAAAATAAAAAGGAGTACACTAAGCAGATTCATATGAATCTTTTTGTTAGGTCTCCTTTTATCTGCATTAAGAGAGCTTTTTTAGGATTCCTAAATTTCTAATCATGGAACCAATAAACATAACACCTGCGCCACCAAAAAGTAAAACCAGCAGCGTATTTTTTTCAATCACATGCATGGGATAAAGTACGCCACTTATAATAGCAATAAATCCTAATACAGTTAAGCCCAAACCGAATTTCACCATAATATTATCTTCCTTTACATTAAATATGGATATACATTATTTTAAGCAATATAGGTGTGGTGCACAACCTTTATATACTTTTTAATTAAACATTATGTCCAAAAAGTGAAAAATAAAAAAGAGGTTTAGATTTTTATGATGGGTGGTATATAGAAGGTATCCTCTTAAGAAAGGTGTGAAAATTATGTCCATTTTTCAAGGGTTTAGAGAAAAAATTGTTATTAATAATAACTGGAAAAGTAATTTAATTGCACAAAAGAAATTTGAGAATCTTTATAAGAAGAATGATTTTCAAGTAATATATGGAAGTATTTATCGAATGAATGATACTAATAAATTTAATAATAGCAAATCATAAATAAAAGACTGGGATGATCATCCTAGTCTTTTTTGTATAAAAATGATATAGGATAGCTTATTGTGCCATCGAGGGTTCTGTTAAATAGTCATAAAATACTTTCTCAATAATAGAAGGATCTTCTACATAATCTGAGTTTGTTAATTCTTTTACACGAACTACATATACTGATTTAACAAATAAGTGCAGTGCTTCATCCTCTGTTAACCTATGGATTTTTTGGATTAATTCGTTGTCAGAAATATAATTTACAATACGACCAAGGAATTCATTCGGATAGTCTTTTGGCAGTTTACCAGTTTCCTCTGTAAAAATCCCTCCTTGTCCTTCCATTTCGACATGACGTATTACACTATTTAATTCTTGTATACTAAATATCTCCATTGACTAACACCTCTTTCCTCTAGTATTATAACAGGCTATTATATACTAGTAAATCTGTGTTTTATAATTCTAAGGGAATCTTGTTTACCTAAGGTTTGAGGTTGTTATATAAAAGAGCTAACACGCCGATACGAAGAATTAAAAGATAAGGAGGAAAGCTGGATTTTTAAGAAGATGAAACAAATTGTAGAGTTATAGGCAATACAAATGGTACAATAAGCTTTATTAGATTTTTAGCATAAAAGAGGAGTTACTATGGATAACAAAAACAATACGTATTTGATGGTAAAAGAGTTTCATGAAGCATTTGGGCATGAAGTAAGTGAAAAGCCTAAAGCGATTGAGGAAAAAACGGCAGTTAACCGAGCAGTATGGACTGGAGAAGAGATTGTTGAATTTCTTTATGCAACTGCAAATGGGCAAGAAGAAAAGTTCAAAGAGTTATATAAAGGCTTCTTAGCAGGAATGGATAAAGCTGCAGATAAGATGCTTACAGAGAAAAAACCAGTCGAAGATATCCTTGTCGCTCAGATGGATGCTTTAACAGATATAGAATATTTTAATCAAGGTAGCTTCGTAATTGCAGGTGTAGAGCCTTTGCCATTATTTAAAATTGTCCAAGAAGCAAATATGGGGAAATTATTTGAAGATGGTAAACCTAGATTTAGAGAAGAAGATGGGAAAATTATTAAGCCACCAAACTGGGAAAAAGATTTTGCTCCAGAAGGGCGTTTAAAACAAGAAATAGAACGTCAATTAACGGAAAAGCAAAAATAAGCTTTTACCATTGTGAACCAATTTGACTGAATATCAATAAAAATAGAAAGGGGAAGAACCCTTTCTATTTTTATTGGTAAACAGATTTGGGAATAAAGACTGTGGGTGTACCAGAAACATAAGGACCAACTTCATATTGTTGAAAAATCAAGTAAATTCCATCCTTAGCTAAGTAAAAATTTGTAGTGCTTGAAACAGTAAAATCTTTCCAATCCTCTATATCTGAGTAAAAAATTTCAGGGTGTTTTTTGGCGTATTCTTTTATGAAATTAGTCACTTCATCATATTTTTTCTCATGTTTAATAAAGTCATTTAGCGTATATTGCTCTCCACTTTTTACATCAAAATTATAGGTAGTAACTAGGGTACTTCCATGCGCTCCCCCTGTAAAACGGTAATCATAAAAAATTATACTCAATTGGTTATTATCATCGTACAGAACCTTGTAAGTAGTGAGATATTCGTAGTCACAAGTTGGATTTGATTCTTTGCAATGAGGGTCATTTTTTATGCTTTCCTCTAACTTCTTTAATTCTTCATACTCCTTGTTTGATTGTATGATATGTTTCTTTAATGCTTGATTGATCTTGTTCTGCGCTTTATTATTTGGTGCGTTAGTAAGATAAGGATATTGTAAGTTCTTTTGCTGCTGATAATATTTTTGCAAAATAGTATGGGATGGTGCTGAATATACTATAAGCGAATTGTTAGTTAGCATAAAAAGGCAAATCATGATTACAATACGAATGGTTAACTTCCTTTGCATAAAGATGGCTCCTTTTTTTTGTAGTCGCTATATCTTGTTACTAAACATGCTGGTTATGTATGAGAATAACTGGAAGAATGAAGATCATGATAGTAAAGGAAAAAATTCATTTAAAATGAAACCAGAAGGTGTTATAATAACATGAAACCAAAAGGTGTTACATAAGGAGGATATTTATATGACAAGCCAAGTACAAGACATTCAACAAAAAGTAGTGATTGATGCACCGATTCATAAGGTATGGGAGTATGTTGCCTCTGCGGATGGTATTGCAAGTTGGTTTATGCCAAATGATTTTCAGCCTATTATCGGATATGAATTTCACTTACAATCTCCTTTTGGACCATCACCGTGTAAAGTTATAGAAATAAATGAGCCAAATAAGTTGTCGTTTACATGGGATGTGGAAGGATGGGTGGTTCACTTTATTTTAAAGGAAATAGATGAACAAACAGAATTTACGCTTATCCATGGTGGGTGGAAATCAAATGAAGAAATACTTGCAAAACCTAACAAAAATGCTGCAGATGTTCGTGAGACAATGAATAATGGATGGAGTGGGATTTTACTAAAACTACAAAAAGTAGTGACAGCATAATGACAGAACAAGCAAAAAAACATGATGTATTTCAAGCAGTAGCGGATCCAACTAGAAGGCAGGTATTAAAGCTTTTATCAGAAAAGGATTTGTCTATTGTTGAAATTGCAGACCAATTCACAATTAGTCGAAATGCAATAGTAAAACATTTACAAATTTTATCTGATGCTAAGCTAATTGAAGGAAAAAAGGTTGGTAGAAGCAAGCTATATCATATAAGGCCAGAGCCATTACAAGAATTACACGAATGGATAAGTTATTATGAACATTTCTGGAGTAACAAATTAGCTTTATTAAAATATAAAGTGGAAAATAATAATGAACAAGAGAAAGATCGCTAACTTGTTAGCGATTTTTTATTGTAAGCGTTTTATACAAAAAGAGGAATGTAATGTTTTTTGTAGAATATTAATTTAATACGGTGTTTATAGTGAATATTATTATCCATGAAATGTATCATAACTGGAGGGGGAAATACATTGATCGGAGAAGAAAGATTTAATGGTAAGGCTGCATTATATGAACAATTTCGACCTGGCTATCCTTTGTCCTTTTTCAAGGAATTGATTACACAATTAGTGAAGAAAAAGGACCCTATTATAGCTGATATAGGTGCAGGAACAGGGATATTTACAAATGTATTATCTAACATTTCACAAAAACTTATTGCTGTTGAACCAAATGATGAAATGAGAGATATACTTAAGAGAAACTTTAGTAATGGGTGTTTATGTATAAAAGGGCAAGCTGAGAATACGGGGCTATCTAATAATAGTGTCGATCTTATTACAGTAGCTCAAGCTTTTCATTGGTTTGATCCAATTGCCTTCGGTGAAGAATGTAAACGCATACTAAAGAAAAACGGATTAGTTATGTTAATTTGGAACAGTAGGGAACAAGAAAGTAATCTAAATAGGGAAACTGCAAGAATATCCAAAAAATATTGTTCCAGTTTCCAAGGCTTTAGTGGAGGAATAAATATAGAAAAATTAGAATTACCGAGTTTTTTTACCAGTGGTTATGAACGTTATTCATTTTCTAATCCTTTAAAGCTTACAAAGGAACAATTTATTGGTCGTAATCTATCTGCTTCCTATGCACCTAAAAAAGAGGATGCATCGTATGATGGTTTTGTAGAAGAATTAAGTGACTTATATGAAACAAATTCTTCATCTGAGCACTTTATTATTGTACCTAACGATGTACATGTATTTGTAGGAACTATTGATTAAAAAGGTAGATAATTTCTAATCTTGACAAAAATAAGAAATTATATTAAAATCCAATTTAATATAGGATAATAGCTAGGAGAAGGAAAAGTAAATAAGGCAGTGTTTGATAGAGAGCTTCTGATGGTGGAAAAGAAGTAAATGAACCTTATTGAAAATGGCCTTTGAGCTTCGTACCGAAAACTTATTGAGTAGGCTACGACGAGTTGGCACTCGTTATAACAGCAGCAGTATCTCTTATACAAGACGTACTGATTAGAGGCAAATAGTAAATTATATTTGTGAATATAGGTGGTACCACGGGTAAAAACGTCCTAATCTTTTTAGATTAGGGCGTTTTTTTGTGTGGAGAATATCTTCTCAAGTAGTTTTGCGAAACCTATATCCTATAAGAAAGCAAAAGATTTTGGTATAAAAAGGAGGAAAAGAAATGTCAATTTTTATTGGAGGAGCATGGCCATACGCGAATGGCTCTTTGCATTTAGGTCACGTGGCAGCATTATTGCCAGGGGATATTATCGCTCGTTATTATCGCCAAAAAGGAGAAAAAGTACTATATGTATCGGGAAGTGATTGTAATGGCACTCCTATATCAATAAGAGCAAAACAAGAAAATACAGACGTTCAGTCCATTGCTGAACGCTATCACCAAGAATTTGAGGAATGTTTCAAGCAATTGGGTTTCACTTATGACCTCTATACTAGAACAGATGCAGATCATCATCACCATTCAGTTAAAGAGATTTTTTTATCACTATGGAAGAATGGATATTTATACAAAAAAACAGTAGAGCAAGCTTATTGTGACCATGATAAGCAATTTTTGCCTGATCGCTTTGTATCTGGTATTTGTCCATATTGTAAAAGCAATGCAAGAGGTGATCAATGTGATGTTTGCTCAAAAATTTTGGATCCTTTAGACTTACTTGATAAAACATGCAAAATATGTGGGAATGAACCTATTATCAAGGGGTCTGAACATTTTTACTTTGCATTCAGTAAATTTCAAGAACAAATAGAAGAATATGTGAAGAATGCGGAGGAAAATGAACTGTGGAGAGATAATGCCATATCGCTTACGAAAAGATACTTAGATGAAGGACTATTAGATAGAGCAGTTACAAGAGATTTGCCAAATGGAGTGGATGTACCTTTAGAAGGCTTTGAAGGGAAGAAAATCTATGTTTGGATTGAAGCTGTCTCTGGATATCTAACTGCAAGTAAAGAATGGGGAAAATTAAATAATCAAGTATATCAAGAGTTTTGGTCAGAGAATACGACCTCCTACTATATACATGGAAAAGATAATATCCCCTTTCACACTGTTATATGGCCAAGTATTCTACTAGGATTGAAACAAAAATCCTTGCCAACACATATAATATCAAATGAATATTTAACATTAGAAAAAAGAAAATTATCAACAAGTCAAAACTGGGCTGTATGGGTTCCATACATTCTCGAAAAATATAATCCTGATTCTGTTCGTTATTTCTTAACTATCAATGGTCCAGAAAATCGAGATACCGATTTCTCATGGCGAGAATTTATTTATAGTCATAATGGAGAATTATTAGGTGCTTTCGGAAATTTCGTTAATCGCACGTTAAAGTTTGTAGAAAAAACCTATCAAGGAAAGATACCAACTTGTGTTATTTCTAACGACATAAGCTCCCTTACAAAGAAAGTATATGAAAAAACGGGGTTATTAATAGAAAGAGGACAGGTGAAAAAAGCGCTAGAAGAAGTATTCACATATATTCGCTATGCCAATAAATACTTTGATGAAGAAAAGCCTTGGAAGCAAATAAAGGAGGAGCCTGATAAAGCAGAAGAGACCCTAGCAACATGTATCTATATCATATTGAATTTATCTCAATTGTTGGATCCATTTGTTCCATTTTCCACAAATAAAATTAGAGAGATGCTTGATCTCAAAATAGTGGAATGGAAAGAGCAAACAGAATTTCCATCTGTTCTTCATGCTGTTACTCCATTATTTGAGCGATTGGATGTTTCCATCGTTGACATGGAACTAGAATATCTTTTAACACAATCGAATGAAATCTAAAATTTAAATATTTTGTAGAAAAAAGGAATCTAAAAGTCGGAAGCAGAATACTATACAGGAAAGATACATTAATCATGGAAAATAACTTTTCTGATCATGAAGAATAAAGTGAAGGTAAGGAGCGTTCTATAGATTTTTCCAAATCGTTAGGAGGGAGAGAAATGAAGTGGGATGAGTTTGTAACAGAAGGACAAGGAAGATTTTTGCCAACGATAATAGAAGTGTATGAAAGAAAATACCCTTCCTATTTCAGTAAGTCTTACCCTATTTGTTATACAAGCTTTCATGATCTTGCAATCATCTTCACTCTTAGTAGCACCCTTTTTAATAAGAAAAAGAAAAATTCGTTACACTCCATTCGATACAAAGAAATATCATCAGTTGAAGTATCGATTGTTAAGGTACCTACAGTCTATCTATATTTATTAGGAGCAAGCTTGCATGTACGTGTAGTTCTGCGGTTAAAAAATAAACAAACCATTTGTTTAGAAAACGAAGATATTAGCGTTTTACCTCATTTGCTTACATTATTAAGAAGGAAAAAAATTCAAATTGTAGATGTAATGGATTTACAATCACTACTTCTTAATCATGACACAATAGAATCGTTTTATTCTCATATAGATACTCACTTTAATTCATTGCTGGAGGATCGAGAGAAAGAATTACCTAAATGAAAGATATGTATGCAAGTGTCCATCTAACTTTCTGTTACTAGTTTACTTTCATTAAGGATAAAGCTTGTTTGTTTAACATAGAAACTGGAGATACAATGAATACGACTTTTCTTTGTTTAAAATTTGGATTAGAATAGGATTTTTTTCTAGGCAATGGCATGTTATTCTCCCTTTTAAGCAAGTGTTGATTTCATAAGTATCACCATTTACTTGTTTTTTTAAAAGAGGAAGTTTAATTGACTAGAAATAAATGAATAGGTTAACTTACAAATCGGATTAATATACAAAAAGAAGGTATTCCATTAAGGAATACCTTCATCATTTTATGCTCGTTTTGCTAGTAAATTCAGTGCTTTTTTATTCATAATCTGAATATCTTCAAATGTTTCTGCAACTGCTACTGTCATTTTTCGCTTATTAGGGTTCATTGATTTTTTAAGACCCTTTTTTGGTTTCTGAGTCAAAACAGATTTTTGTTGATTGTTTTCTGTCATCATCAACTTCTCCCTTCTTTTTATTAAGGGTTGTTAAATCAACTGTTGAGTGGTACCTATTTAACTATAAGAATATCAACCATTAAGTTTAACGTTTCCTTACTATTATTATACTACAGTTTATGGAAAATGGAGCCTCTAAACCATGTACCAATCGAAAATTTGTGCAAGGTTAAGTATATGGGAGGCATCAATTCCATCCACTTCTACAAAACTGGAGCTAATCCCAATTAACATGTTAAAAACTTCCCCATAATAAGCAACAAGGAATATATTTTTATTATCAGATAAGACACTTTGTTCATTGGAATTACTATGTAAAGGAATACTTTGGCCATTTAATAAAGACTGTATGAAATTCTCTCTAATGTTGTCATCTATTATATTCATATTATAGCAAATTTCCACACTATTAAACGCAGATTCTACATTCCTTTTAAGCTCCTCTCCATCGTACGTGCTGTTAAAAGGGAATATGGCAATATGAAATTGAAACGTATCTGCGTATAGGTTTAAATAATCACGAAGATCATCTTTATATTGCCTCAGATGCTGTGGTGGATGTCTTTCTACAAAATGATCTGCCGTCTTTGAAATGACTTCCGTGAAATTTTGGACTTTTTTGGCATTGTAACCTAATACCTCTTGGTTTTTCTTTATTGTTTTCCGGATATAATTGCTATGTTGAAATTCAGTATTCCATATCTTAAGGATATCTGGTGTTTGGAAAACAGCTAAATCAATAAAGACCACAATAAGGACAAAGGAAAGAAGAGTTTGCCAAGCCTGTAGAGAGAATTGGTTGCTTACTAAACCTATACAGAGAAAAAGAACAGCTAAAACATAATAGGATTTTCGGATAGATTGAAGATTTTCCACATATTTATCTGTATAAAACCAAAAGTAAATAAGAGAAGCAATCAAAAACAACATGATAAAAGTGAAAAATATAATCATGAAATGGGCCAATTTCCATGCCTCCTAATGAATACTCTATTTAGTTAGTATAACATTACCAAGTCTGGAATGTCAGAATGAAGAAAATATTCTAAAATATCCTTTTCTCTTACTGCTTTTTCTTTTATAATAAACAAAAATTGGTAATCACTTAACATACTAATATGAACGAGTCGAAGGGAGATTCCTATGTTTCCTATTTTAGAAACAGAAAGATTACTATTAAGAGAAATTATCGAGAAGGATGCGGATGCGATTTACCAATGTTTCTCTAATGAGGAGGTTATGAAGTATTATGGTCAAACAGTATTTACAGAGCTAAAACAAGCTCAGACAATGATTGAATTCTTTGCAAGTCATTATAAGGAAAGAAGATCAGTAAGATGGGGAATTGAATTAAAAGAAGCACCAGGTTTAATCGGTACAATTGGACTGAATAATTTATTAGAAAAATATAAAAGAGCAGAAATTGGCTATGAATTACACCCAGATTATTGGAAAAGTGGGTATATATCAGAGGCACTAAAAGAAGTACTTTCTTATGCTTTTCAAGAACTAGATTTACAGAGGATTGGTGCAATTGTATTTTTAGAAAATAAGGCATCTAATCATTTGTTAACAAAACTCGGTTTTCAGAAAGAAGGAGTGCTAAGGGACTATATATATCAAGATGGTTTATCCTATGATACCAATGTATTCTCCCTTTTGAAAAAGGAATTTATAAAATAGGTAGGATGTATAAAATGACCAATATATATTTAGTTCGACATGCGCATTCTACTTACTCCTCTGATGAAAGAACTAGACCTTTATCAGAGAAAGGCAAGAAGGATGCACAATTAATGACACAAGTGATGAAATCTGAATCTATTGATGTTGTCTTATCCAGTCCATATAAAAGGGCAGTACAAACAGTAGAGGGAATAGCGAATTATTTTCAATTACATATTGAAACAGTAGAAGATTTTAAGGAACGTAGACTTGCAGATTTTCCTTTGGAAGATTTTGATGAGGCTGTTTTAAAGGTATGGCAAGACGAAACTTATGCACATAACGGTGGGGAGTCTAATATAGTTGCTAAAGCAAGAGGAATTAATGCTTTAAATGATATTCTAGTAAAATATAAAAATAAAAACATAGTGGTTGGCACACATGGTAATATAATGGCTTTAATTATGAATCATTTCTCAAAGAATTATGATTATACCTTTTGGTCAAACCTTGATATGCCTGATATCTATAAACTCAGTTTTGAAGAACACTCACTCATAGATATTCAGAGGGTAAGGAGGGAATCCAATGACTAAGCATCTATTTCTTTTTGGTGGTGGCCCACCATTCACACCAAAATTAGCTAAAAGATTTGCGGATTTAACTTTGTTAAATAAAGGGAAAGTTTCTATCCTGCTGCTGGAAAGAGACAACTGGCAAGGATATATGCCAAGATATACGAATATTCTTACGAGCCTTGGAGTAAAAGAATTTCAATATATCCCTTTGCCTACTCTAAAAGAGGAAGAAGCAGTCCTACTTTTAGAAAGAAGCTCAGGTGTTATTATTGGTGGTGGGAATACCAATTTATATGCAGATTTAATTGTAGATTCGAAGATTTCTAATGCTATTATTCAATTATTTAATAGAGGCATACCTGTAGTGGGGTTCTCCGCAGGCGCATTGATTAGTATGGATCCTTGCATCATTTCAGCAAAAGACAATAACGAAAAGCTTTGCCAAACTAGAAACGGACTAGGCTTGGTGAAAAACACCGTAATTTCTGTTCATTTTAGTGAATGGCAAGATCAGAAACATTTACTTCAAGCAGTTAAAAAGTTTACTCCCTATCAAAACTTTGGAATAAATGAGCAGACTGGGATGTATTTTTATCAAGATTATTTAGTAGAAATAGAAGGGAATGGTGTATATAGCGTAAAAGAAAATGAAATTTTTAAGGTACTAGGGTAGATATTATTAGCTATCTTTTTTTAATGAAATGAAATACCATTAAAAAATGAATGGTTTCAACAACTAAAAATTTTACGCGGTCAACTCATAGACTATTTGAAAAACAAGAACTATCAGTATAATATGAAAAATCTCTGTATTCAATAAAATATTTTTGATACAGTAGTATAGTAGAAGAAAAGGAGAGATAGTTTATGAATACACCAAAGAAAGAAATATATATCAAACTGTTTGAAGATAGTGATGCAGAAGCCCTATGTGAATTAGAAGTAAGAAATAAGCATTTCTTTAAAGAATATTCTATTCAAAGAGAAGAGGAGTTCTACACTCTAGCATCTCAGCAACGATTGATTAACACATGGGAAGAGAATGCTAAGAATGATATAGACTATCATTTTGGAATCTTTCTAAGTACGAATGATTCATTAATCGGAAGTGTAAATCTCTATCAGGTTAGAAGAGAACCTGTATTTAATGCTATTGTTGGATATGTACTAGATCAAGAACAAAATGGCAAAGGGTATATGACGGAAGCAGTTAAGCAATTAGTCGATTTTGCTTTTAATACTATTCATTTACATCGATTAGAGGCTGGGGTGATGCCACATAATATTGGTTCTATTCGTGTGCTTGAAAAAGCTGGATTTCAGAAAGAAGGAATTGCTAGAAGTAATGTGAAAATAAATGGAGAGTGGAAGGATCATCAAATTCTAGCCATTATTAATCCTAATGATTAATAATGACTAGAAGAAATCCCCATTCCATTTATAAAAATGGATGAAAGGGTATTAAAATTATGATAACAAAAGAAAGTGTGGATCTAAAACCTGATTGTAAGAATTGTTTTGCATTATGTTGTGTAGCACTTCCTTTCAATCAATCTAATGAATTTGCCTTTAACAAGGATGCAGGTATACCTTGTAAAAACTTAAGCAGTAATTTTTTATGCAATATACATACTAGTTTAAGAGAATCAGGGTGTAAAGGGTGTACGGTTTATGAATGCTTTGGTGCTGGACAAAAGGTTTCACAAGACATATACAAAGGTGAGCATTGGCGTGAAAGGATAGACATGAAAGAGGAAATGTTTCAGGTCTTCCCTATAGTACAACAGCTTCATGAAATGCTTTGGTATATGCATGAATCCTTAGATAAAGTAACAAGTAAAGATTTACATAAACAAATCAATGACATGATAATAAATACAGAAGATCTAGTTAATCAGGATCCAGAGAGGATCCTAGGAATAGATGTTTCCGAGCATCGTGCAAAAGTGAATCCTCTTTTATTAAAAGTTAGTAAATTACATCGAGAGAAGATTAAGAATAAAGGGAAGTTTACTATTCCAAATAATCGGTTTTTAATGGGAGCTAAGCTAAAGAATAAAAACTTAAGAGGAGCTAATTTAAGAGGAGTACTTCTTATTGGAGCAGATTTACGAGAATCAGATCTTCAATATACTGACTTAATTGGTGCGGATTTAAGAGATACGGATATACGGGGAACTAATCTGCTAAATTGTATATTCCTTACTCAGGTACAAATAAATGCAGCTATTGGGGATAAACACACGAAAATCCCAGAATATTTAGTAAAACCAACCCATTGGCAATAGAAAGGTGTTTTTCAATCAATATAATTACATTAAATAAAGGAAAAACAATTGATACCTATCAGTCTTTTTCATCCAGCTATTTAAAACTTCTAAGGACAGAAGATCCAACCAATATTGGATTGATTACAATAGAAAGCAATGGAGTTTTGGGGTATCATCAAGCACTGTTCCTCAATTATTTATTGTAGTAAGTGGAGAAGGCTGGGTGAAAGGAGAGGATCAAATTATTCATAATGTTTCCAGTGGTCAAGCAGTATTCTTTGAAAAAGATGAATGGCATGAAACTGGAAGTGAAAATGGCTTAACAGCATTTATCCTTCAAGCACAAGAGTTAAGAAATCCATTTACCTAATTATATATATATGAAGAAAAAAGCTTTCTATTTTGAAGGCTTTTTTATGATGAAAAAAAGGTAATTATACTTGGAGAATTATAGAAAAGACATAAATAGTGTAACTCTAATCATAATATAGAAGAAGTTAGTATGTGGGATTGCAAAGAGGTGTCCTTCATGAAAATGAAAAAGAATCATTTAATGATGTGTATGAAAGTTGGAATGGTACTTTTTATAGGTTATATTTTTGTCGACTTTTTCCGAAACGCAAGATTGGTAGTAGTATATCATATGAGTTTTACTACTCTTGTGATAATACTTCTTATTTTTGTAGTATTTATTCTCTTTGTATTACATCGTTTGAAAAAGTAGTTTTCTTTTTTTATTGGCTGAAACAAAAAAGCTGAAGAAACGAACGTGGTTTCTCCAGTTTCTTCCTTATCATTTTACTTTTATATATCTTTTTCTAATATACAATACAATGACAAGAATACCAATAAGAGCTATTACAGCATAAGCAATGTTTGAATAAACATCCATAAAAGCAACAATCTCTTCCCATGAATCGCCTAATGCAGCACCAACTCTAATGAGAACAAAGTTCCATGTAAATGTTCCAATAGTTGTTAAAAGTAGAAAGATTCCAAAATTCATTCTACCCATCCCTGCAGGTAAGGAAATTAAGCTTCTAATTAAAGGAATAAATCGGCAGAAAAATACCGTCCAATAGCCGTATTTTTGAAACCAACCGTCCGCTTTATATATATCTTCTCTTTTTAAGCGTAGAATATGGCCCCAACGATCCACAATTTTCTCCATACGATTCATATCTAAAAGAGTACCGATATAATAAAGTATAATTGCCCCTAATACAGAGCCAATTGTAGAAACTAATACAACACCCGTAACAGTCATACTTGTACCAACCGTTAAAGCACCACCAAAGGTTAAAATAATCTCTGAAGGAATAGGCGGAAAGATATTTTCTATCATAATCAACAGAAGAATCCCGATATAACCAAAATTCTCCATCGTTTCCATAATCCAATTTTCCATAAAACACGCTCCTTGAAAAAATTCAATATGTATGTTAAGTATTTGTTTACTTATGAACAGTCATAATCGTATCTTACCATAATTTATAGGTTGGATACTATTATAAACATATAAAATTAACACTTGTTTAACGTATAGATAATAAAAAAGTAAGATTAATAAACTATTAATATGGTTATTCCATTCATTTATATTTTTAAAAAGTGAGCTAGCAAATAAAAGAAGGGATTTGTACATATTCATAGAATGTTAAGTGAAGGGAAAAAAAGGAAGTGATGAAATGATTGAGTTAAGTGGAAGGTATGCAAAAGCAAAAGTATTTACAGACAATTTAGAAGAGATGGCAGAATCTCAAATAAGAGAGCTATGTGAACAAGAATTTGTTAAAAATAGCAAAATTCGTATCATGCCAGACACTCATGCTGGTGTTGGGTGTACTATCGGAACAACCATGACTATTCAAGACAAGATAGTGCCAAATCTCGTCGGGGTTAACTAATATCGGCTCAGACGTAAAACAACTCGCTCAATTGCTGGAACCCCTAACGTGTAGTCGAGGGCAATCAGCAGCCAGGAGCTATGGCGACATAGTTGAATGGTTCAGAGACTTGCGCACTATTGGCAGATTTATGCGCAGAATCATCTTATCCTTACTAGAATTCTCCATAATAAATATAGAATAAGAGAAGATAGCATTATCATGATACATAGGAGTGCTTCGTATGGAAAAGAAATATGAAATACTTTGTTCAAACTGCCATCGTTTTTTTCTCTGGCAAAATGATAATACTTTCATGGATAATTTGGATGATTAACACGGCGAGCCTATGGTAGGAGCTGCATACTCCATTGACCGTAGAGAAGGTATAGTCCAAGCCCTAGTAAACTAGGAGACTAATGTGTGATATCGGATGTGGAATGGCGGTAGCAAAAATTAGTGTGCAAGAAAATAAAATAAACTATGATCAGTTAGATGAAACCATTCGTAAACATGTGCCAAGTGGTTTCTCTATTCGAGATCGTGCACATGAATTTTTAAATCAAATAAATCTAGATGAATTGAAAGCACCAATTAATAAAAAAAGAGCAGAAAATAGCATAGGTACTCTCGGAGGCGGAAATCATTTTGTTGAGGCAAATCAATCTAGTGATGGTACTATCTATCTCGTCATTCATAGTGGAAGTAGAAATTTAGGATCACAAGTAGCTGATTATTATCAAAAATTGGCCTATGATTCTTTAATAAATTATAGTGGTAGAAAAACAGAGTTAATTGCAAAACTTAAAGAAGAAGGAAGAGAATCAGAAATCCAAGAATCTATACAAAGAATGAGTACTCCAAAAATTAATAAAGATTTAGCTTACCTAGAGTCACAAGGCTTTCAAGATTATATACATGATATGAAAATTGCTCAGAAGTATGCCTATTTAAATAGACTTGCTATGATTGATGTGATAATAAAGCAAATGAATTGGCAGATGGAGGATCAATTTACTACCATTCATAATTATATAGATATGGAAAATATGATCTTAAGAAAAGGAGCCATTTCTGCTAGAAAAGGGGAAAGAGTAATCATTCCATTAAATATGAGAGATGGTAGTATTATTGCTTTTGGTAAAGGAAATGATGATTGGAATCAATCAGCTCCACATGGTGCAGGTAGGTTAATGTCTAGAAACAAAGCAAGAAATCAAATCAGCCTTGAAGATTTCGAGCGTTCCATGAAGGGTGTTTGGAGTACGTCGGTTAAGCATAGTACTCTTGATGAAAGCCCATTTGCGTATAAACCAATGGAAGAAATTATTAAGCATACAAAAGATACAATAGAAATAGCAGAGATTATAAAGCCATTGTATAATTTTAAAGCTAATTAAATTTTTTTAAAAAAGGGGTGCTAGTCAATATGACTAGCACCTCTTCTCATCATGTAAAATCAAATAGTTTAATAATTGAACGGAAAAGAAATCGGAAAAATAATAAAAAGATTTCAAACCCTTCTATAAGAATATCTATTATATTCAAAAAGAAAGGTTCTCTTTTTTCTCTTTTCCGTTTTAACTTTTTCATGATAATCCCTCCGAAAATTAAACTATGTTTAGCTTACTTACGAATAAAGACTTTAAATGTTTCAAAAACCTTAAATAATATTAATTGTTTTTTGCTTAATGATATTCCCATTACATATATATGTAAAGTTTTTACCTTCTTTTCGTTAGCTGATGTACTCTAGTTGAAATCACGTTTGATGTAATTCTTTCCTTTAATGTAGGGAAAACTTGACCAACATAATCCTCTGGATGTTTGCAGTAGGCTTTTTCATACATGTAAATGGTGAAGGAGCATGATACTCGTACGTTAATATCTCCTTCTAGATCATAAGGTTCTGAAACGGTAATAACTTCAAAAGAATCATCAAATTTATTTTTCTTTCCATTAATTCTTTTCGTTACATTTTCTTTATAATTTGTGGTCCGTGTAGGTTTATAGTGAAACTCCACTATACCAATAGCTTCTATCATAATATCCTCCAAGATGAAAGTTAGAAAAATTATATCATTAATTTGAGAAGAAGTGGCTATCTTGAATTATTTTAAAATTAAGAATTTATGCTATGATAGATGTGATTAAATAGAGGATCAAAACAGATAAAACATAAGGTGGGGAAATAGGTGCAAAAAAGAAGTGTAGGTATTTTCTTATTTAATGAAGTAGAAGTCTTAGATTTTGCAGGGCCATTTGAGGTTTTTTCTATAGCTGGTCATTCAACAAAACCTTTTATTGTACATACAGTTAGCGAAAAAGGGGAAATCATTTCGGCAAGAAATGGCTTAAAGGTTCAACCTGCTTATTCGTTTTCTAATCATCCTCCGTTTGATATTCTTATAATCCCTGGTGGCTACGGGGCGGAAGAAATTGAAATTCATAACGAACAAGTTATTCAATGGATAAAACAACAAAAAACAAGTGTAGAAATACTGGCATCTGTCTGTACAGGAGCCTTTCTGTTGGCTAAAGCTGGATTATTAGATGGAAAGAAGGTAACTACACATTGGATGGATATGGATACTTTAGCAAAAGAATATCCAAAAGTAAATTTGGTTAGAGGTAAAAAATTTATAGATGAGAGTGATATCATCACATCTGGAGGAATTTCTGCTGGTATTAACATGTCTTTTCATATAGTAAAGAGACTATATGGAGAAGAACTTGCAAATACGACAGCTAGAAGAATGGAATATGATATAAATATAGAATAGTAATAAGAAAGTTTATGGAAGAGGAGATGAAGAAAAATGAGCTCTATTTCAGTTCTACATTATGACGCATTTAGTCAAACGAAAGGAAAAGGAAATCCAGCTGGATTAGTATTAGAAGGGGAAAGGTTTACGGATGATGAAATGCAGAAAATTGCATTGCAAGTGGGTTTTAATGAAACTTCATTTGTTTTGCCCTCTGAGGTTGCGGATATTCGCATTCGTTATTTTACTCCTGGTCATGAAATGAATTTATGCGGACACGCTACCATTGCAACGGTTTATGCTTTACAATCAAAGGGTTTATTGCCAAATACAGAGCAATATACTATTGAAACGAAAGCAGGTATATTGCCGATAAGAATATATGAAAAAGATTCAACTACTTATGTAACAATGCAGCAATTACCTGCACAATTCAAATTATACGAAGGCTCTGTTCATGCACTGGCAGAATCTCTTGGATTAGAAAGTGCAGAAATTGATAGCTCACTACCTATTATGTACGGTTCAACTGGTATATGGACTCTTTTAGTGCCAATAAAAAAATTGTCATCATTCAGTAAGATGAAGCCTATTAATAGAGATTTTCCTACTATTTTATCAGAAATCCCTACAGCATCCCTTCATCCATTTTGCTTAGAAACTATAGATGGAAGTGTAGATATGCATGGTAGACATTTTTCATCTCCTTATTCAGGTACTATCGAAGATCCTGTTACAGGAACAGCATCTGGCGTAATGGGTGCTTATTATTGTAAATACATAAACGGAAATGCTATAGATAAGCCTATCATTGTGGAACAAGGACAAGAAATAGGAAAAGATGGAAGGGTTAATGTGAATGTTAAAAAGGTAAACGGGTATTTAGGAGTAGAAATAAGTGGAACTGCTGTTTATGTGGATGAATTTACTATTCAGTTAAAGGAATGAAGGAGGATGCTGAAACATTGGAAAAATTGGACCCAATATTTGCTGCTAAACAGTTTTTAGAAAACTACTATCCAAATTGCAAGGGAGCAGTATTAGCAGGAAGTGTCGTAAGAGGAGAAGCAACAGATACATCCGACCTAGATATAGTAATATTTGATGAGGATGTTAAATATTCATACAGAGAATCCTTTATTAAATTTGGTTGGCCAATTGAAATCTTTGTTCATAATCTATCTTCTTATCAAACATTCTTTGAACTTGATTATCATGCAGCTAAACCTTCTATGCAAAGAATGATAGTAGAGGGAATGGTATTAAAGGATGATGAATTTATCCAGCAAATTAAAAAAGAAGCAATGGAAATATTAACTAAAGGACCAGAAGAGTGGTCCTTAGATAGGATTAGAATAAAACGCTATTTTCTTTCCGATGTGTTATATGACTTTATTGGTTCAAAAAATCGAGAGGAAGAAATTTTTATTGCAAACACGTTAAGTCTTTTATTACATGAGTTTTATTTGAGAGTAAATAAGCAATGGATTGGAACCTCTAAGTGGATTGTTAGAGCCTTGAAGCAATATGATGCTAATTTTACTAATAGATTTGTAGAAGCATTTGATACATACTACAAGACAGGTGATAAGGAAATGATAATTGATTTGACAGATGAGGTATTAGAACCATATGAAGGGAGACTTTTTGATGGTTTTTCGGTTGGGAAGCAAGAATAGATGAGAGTTACGATAATTCCTTTTGAGTAGGGATGAATGATAAAAAATCAAATAATGAGAGTGATAGTTAAAAAGGTTTTCATCTTCATTTAACAAAAAGGTAGAAGATGAGTACAATAAAATAATGAGGTGATAATAATGAAAATTATTGGTGTACATCATGCTCAAATTACTATTCCTAAAAATACTGAAGAACAAGCGAAAAATTTTTATTGTAATATATTAGGATTATGCGAAATAGATAAACCAGCTACACTTGAAGGTAGAGGTGGTTTTTGGCTTAAGTTAGCTAATATAGAGATACATATTGGTACAGAGGATGGCTTTAACCGGTTAAGTACAAAAGCACATATTGCTTATCAAGTAGAAGATGTTTGTTATTGGAGAAATAAATTAGCTAAAGAAGGGGTAGAAATACTTGATTCAGTTCCAATCTCAGGATTTGAGCGATTTGAATTTCGGGATCCTTTTGGAAATAGGGTGGAAATGATTCAAAGTCTTTAATAGTTTTTACAACTTGGTTAATATTTTTAAAAAAGGAGAACAAAAATGAAAGAAGGCTTTATTGAAGTTTCTGGAGGAAAAGTTTGGTACCAAATACATAATGAAGAAGCGAAAGGTATACCTTTGCTAGTTTTACATGGAGGACCAGGTTCTTCGAGTTTTTCCATGCAAGGATTAAGTGAATTAGCTATAGATCGTCGAGTAATTATTTTTGATCAATTAGGGTGCGGAAGATCTGATAGACCGAATGATGATTCTTTATGGATACTTGAGCGATTTGTTCAGGAAGTAGCGCAGGTTCGAGAAAGTTTAGGCCTAGAGGATGTTCACATTTTAGGGCATTCATGGGGAACAACCCTTGCAGCTGCTTACTATTTATCAGGTGCACTAGGTATTAAGAGTATTATTTTTTCAAGTCCTTGCTTAAGTGCTCCATTATGGCAAGAAGATCAGAAGAAAAACTTAAAGAAACTTCCTAGAGAGATACAAGATATTATTGCAATAAGTGAAGAAAATGAAACAACGGACACACCTGAATATTTAAAGGCAATTGAAGTATTTAACAATCATTTTGTATGTAGATTAAATCCATATCCTGAACACTTGAAAAAGGGAAAAAGTTATAGAAATCCACATGTTTATCAATTAATGTGGGGACCATCTGAATTTACCGTGAAAGGTAACTTAAAGTCCTTTGATTGCACAGGTGATTTATCGCAAATTCAAATTCCAACACTTTATACTTGTGGAAAATTTGATGAAGCTACACCTGAATCTACAGAATACTTTTCTTCGCTCACTCCTAATGGGAAATTCCATGTTTTTGAAAATAGTGCACACATGGCTTATATTGAGGAACCAGAAGAGTATCTCACGGTGATGAACGAGTTTTTAAAATCAATTCATTAATAATGATTGTTTAAGAGCTTCTACTTCAAATGAATTTCTTATATAATTCTTCACTTATTCTTTCTGTTTTAAGGATATTATTGGTATACTAAAAATGAAGGTCTTAAAAGGAGCTTTATTTATATAAAGAAAAAATGAGGGAAGTTTTGTGAAAAAGAAATCATCAAGAAAAATTGCGATGTACTCGCTTGTTATTATGGCAATAGGATTTATTGTCACATTTCCATTTCAAGATAATGTATGGTTATTACTATTACATGGCGGATTTGAAGCTGGCCTTGTAGGTGGATTAGCAGATTGGTTTGCTGTTACGGCGCTATTCCGTCATCCACTGGGCTTACCAATACCACATACTGCGCTTCTTCCAAAAAACAGAGACAGAATGATAAATGGATTAGTGAATGTTTTGAAAAAGGATTGGTTATCGAAAGAAAGTATCCAGGATAAGGTGAAAAATATTCCCTTTACGGAAAAGATTACTTCATCTGTAGAAAATCAAATACAATCAGAACCAGTTAAAACTGCAATGATCAAAGCAGCCAAGCAAACAGTTCAAAATATAGATATGGTAAAAATCACACCATTTGTTAGAAACCAACTGTCCCAAACTTTATCAGATGCTCAATTAGGGAAGATTCTTCAGATGATCACAACACAACTAATCAATGAAGAAGTAGACAAAAAAACTCTGGATCACGTCTTACTTAAAACAGAAGGCTGGCTAAGAAAAGACGAAACAGCTAGAAAGCTTGGAGCAGTTTCGATGAATGTCTTAAATAATGTGGAAGCAAATGGGATGCTTCAGTTTGCATTAAAGACTTTCCAAAGTATGATGACAGAAGATAAACTTGGTCAGATTGTGCAAAATCTATTACTAAGTGGAATGAGAAGTCTGCAACGTGAAGAGGAATCGAATAGAAAGGCACTTCTATTCTACATTCGTACAGAAATTGAAGGACTACATGAAAATGAAAAAGTATTGGAAGGTATGAATAAGTGGAAGGATAAGTTATTACATTCGTTGGAATCAGATCATACTATTTTGAATAGCCTTCAACAAGCACAAAATAAAGTAGTGGAGCTATTAGATGATCCAATATTTATGGATGAAAAGGTTATTCCGTTCATTGAGCAATTACTTGGAAAATTAGTGGAGAATGAAGCGAAGATTGATCCATGGATCACGCAACAAATTTCATTATTTATTGAGAAAAACCATGATCAAATTGGTAATTTAGTAAAAGAAAATCTTGATAAGCTAGATAACGAAACACTTGTAGATATGATTGAAAATAATGTTGGTAAAGATCTACAGTGGATTAGAGTTAATGGAGCTGTTTGTGGTTTTATCATTGGATTAATCTTAGCTGGTATACAGTTATTTGCAAATGTAATCTAATTCATAAAAAGAGCAGCAATATTGGTTATTGCTGCTCTTTTTATATTAAGGATGTATATTCATATTCATATAGTTTATGCCGTAATTATTAATGTATTGTTCTTGCAGAGGAATTTGTTTCTGTAGCTTTTTTAGGTGCAAATAGAAGACCTAAGTTTATTAAACCAGCAATTCCTACTAATCCGTAAATAATTCTAGACATAATAGCATCTTGTCCTCCAAAAATCGATGCTACTAAATCAAACTGGAAGAAGCCGACTAAGCCCCAATTAACTGCACCAATAATAGTTAATACTAAAGCAATTCTTTGTAGACCACTCATGTTATTTCCTCCTTTATTTATTGATTTGTTATTTTCTATATTCTCTTCCCTTACTCTTATTAAACTTGTAAATATTTCCGTAATAATTGATTATAAGATTAGATGAACGTAATACATGGTACTATGTTATATAGATGTTTAACGTATAGCAGAGGAGGATTTGTGATAATGTCATCATTACATTTAATTCAAAAAGTGAAACAAGGGGACAGAACGATACTACATAAGCATACTTGGTTACAATATTTGTTTCTCACAGCAGAGAAAAACATAAATTTAGAGCAAGTTGAATCGATTGCAGGTATGAAAAGTAATCCTGTTTTGTCCTATGTAGAAAAAACACTTCAAATACTAAATTCAAATACAGAGATTAATTTACAAGAAAAAACAATTATTGAAGAAGTTCTTATGTGGTGCGAGGTGGCTAAGTGTGGATCTAAATCAAGAAGACGTGAATGGAAGGAAAAAGGATATAATTTAGGGATACACAATATAGGATCCGCGCAGATCTATGCAGAGGAAAAAATGAAATTTCCCAATAATCATCGGAATGAGGAGGATGAAGAGTTAATTTTTCTCTTAATATATACGCATGGCTTAATTGGGCAAGTCATTAGAGGGGAAGTAAGATTTAAACAATTAGAGCCTTTAGCGGAATTCTTGAAGTTTGGTAATGCCGGAAACTCTTTAGATATGCATAAACTGTTGCTTGTGCTAAACCAGTGTATCATCGAAGCTGTTTCTCCGGTCATTTGGAGAGATATACAAGAAGAGGTAACCTCTATTATTAAGCGAATCTTGGAATCAAATCTAAGCGAAGAATATTCCTTGGAAGTGCGATTAAAGAAATTAAGAAAAACATCAATACAAAATGGAGAGAAATTTGAAGAGCTGTATGCAAAGCTATTTCAAAATAAATCACTAGAAATAAAATTTGATAAATTCTTCAAGAAAACAGATTTATGGTATGTTGAAGCTGCACTTCATGATTTTTCGCTAGTTGAGTTTATAAAGATCAACTCTTTAATTATTCAAAAAGCTAATTTGTTAACTTTAAAGCAGATTAGTTATGAACCATTTATGAAAGACATTTATTATGATTATAAAGGAAACAAAGCAATTAATTTATATAAAAAAAGAATAATAGAAGCATACTTGAAAGAAATGGACCTGAATGATGTACTTCATGGAAAGCAAGTTTCAAATGAGCATGTAGAATTGCAATTGATTCCAATGGATTCACTAGGAGAAGTAGTTGGCATTAAGTTTCAATATTCTAAAGCAGGAGAAAAGCTCATTGAATTCTGTCAAGAAGCAGAAAAATCACCTCTATATGAACGATCAATTATCCTTTTATATGACTTCTTTGGCTTTAGAAAAGATAGTTTCGATCGATTACAGAATGAAAAAACGTATTTATCTGATATGAATAATGCTGAAAAACACAAAAAGGCAATCGCAGATTATGCGGTTGGGCATACTATGATAGATATAGGCGCTGGTGGTGGTGTTATGTTGGATATATTGTCAGAGCAACATCCTACTGCAAAAGTCATTGGAATTGATATTTCAACAAATGTCATTGAAGAATTAGAAAAAAGAAAAGTCCGAGAAAATAAAAATTGGAATGTAAAAAGAGCGGATGCTTTAGAATTAAAGAATGACTTTCATTTAAACAGTGTCGATACCATCATTTTTTCTTCCATCCTTCATGAAATGTACTCCTATATTCCTTTTGAAGGAAAGAAATTTAATCCAGATGTTATTAAGCATGCCTTGAGAAGTGCATTCAACATTTTAAAACCTGGCGGGAGAATCATTATAAGGGATGGAATTATGTCTGAGCCAACGGATCAAATAAGACAAGTGAATTTTACTCAGTCAAAGGGAATAGATTTTTTCAAACGATATGTTAATGATTTTAAAGGAAGAAATATAACCTATAAACAATTAAATGATAATTCTTTTTCCATGCGAATAAATGATGCAATGGAATTTTTATATACCTATACTTGGGGTGAAGAAGCATATCCTCACGAAGTACAAGAGCAATTCGGTTATTTTACTCCAACTGAGTATAAACAAGTTATCCATGAAGTTATGGGTGAAAATGGGAGCATAATAATATTTGAGCACTATTTGCAGGAAGGATATGAAGAGCACCTTTCACCCCTCGTTAAGATAATGGATGATAAAGGAAATGTTGTCAGCCTTCCAGATAGTACTTGTTTTATTGTAATAGAGAAATATTTGTAAGAGCATACTCTGTATAATATCACTTTCATCTTAGAAAAAAAGCAGAATAGAATAATGTAACTTTTGAAATAATGAAGAAGTGAAGTTATTTACATCTTAGACTGAGCATTTAAAGAATTAATTTAAATGTAAAGGTCTAATGCGAAAGAAGGTGAAAGTATGGATATAAAAAGAGTAAAACAAATATTATCTTCTTCAGCCGAAATTGAAGTGCAATATAATGGTGTTTCAGTATGGATAGATGGTATAAAGGAAGAGGATGCTACTGCAATTGTGCACTTAGTTGGTGGCATTGAAGAGCAAACGGAAGTGGATATTGAGAGCTTGAAGGAAGTGTAGAGAATAGCCCACTATTGAAGTGGGTTTTTCTTCAAGCACCTTTCTTTGAAAAGAATATTCTATTCTCTTGACTATTAACCAACTTGGTTAAAAAAAAGATATATGTTCCTCATAAACTAAAATTAATTTACCATCATCTTCCACTTCATTAATCTCTATATTTACTTTTGCATCGTACCCACGATTAAAATAACCAATGATATATTCTTCCTGCTTTTCTCCTTCTTTATCATAGTAATATAATATTAAATTACTTTCATTTACATCTGGCTCAAAAGTTAATGACATATTTGATTCAGAAAGGACCTTAGGAAGTTTTATATCATCATCCAGCTGACTATATGTTAAATATAGTCCTTCGATATCATTTGGGGTGTTATTATTGACTGTTATATTTATTCCTTCTTCTCTAAATCTTAAAAAAAGCAGTATAGTTATGATCCCAAGTATTAAAAAACTACTTCCAATTACTATTTTTTTCTTCATCATTATCTCCTTTTTATCTCTTAATCTCTTGACACTTGCATAGCATAAAAAATGGTGGAAATGATACTTGAGGAGGAGTCTAGTTGAAACCTTTTACAAAATGGGTTAACCAGTTGTTCACTCATCATCCAAGAAAAGAAATGATATTAATTATGGGCTCCCAATACGAACCGCAAATATTTGGTCAACCAGTTGAACGGAACCAAACTTCCTTAATAAGCACTATTGATACTGAAAAATCCTTTCGTCCTTCATGCTCCCCTATTAAAAACACTACTATCATGGGCTACCAATTTTTTGAACCCTATTATGAAAAAAAATACAAAGAAATTAATCTCTCAATATCATTGACTCGGACTCCTGAGGAAACAATTTTAAACTACTTTAGTATTTTAAGGGAAGCAGCAAACCTCACTCAAGACCAGTTAGGTGGATGTGGAACTGTTGGGAATGGAAGGGTGCCTTATCCAATCGCTTATAACTTTTTTACTAAAGACTATCAAAAAAGAATTTCCTATAAAGACTATCTTCAATCGTTTACTGGAATAGGGCATTTAAATTTAATTAAGATGAACCGACTTCCTGATGAAACAGGATTAACTCCCTATTTCATAGAGTTAGAAACCATTGAAGGTTCATCAAAAGGCATTACTAATTTTGCTTATTATTATGGCTATGTGCAATTGAAGAAAATTCAAAATCTATATAAAATTGACCGAATGAAGCTGTACGGAGAGGATTTTTTATGTGCCCCTTATCATCTTTGGCAGCATGATGCAGAGTCTGTCGTCAGTATTATGTATGGAAGTTGGTGTAAGTTAATAAAAAAACAGCTGCCAACTAAACAAGAAGATTATGTTAAAACTATTGATTATATTGGCATGGATGGAGCCATTTATCGATTTGTATTTTATCAATTAACAAATGAAACAGATGTACTAATTTCTCAATTTAGACAGGATTCTGAAGGGAATTGGGAATCAATCAGAATTGATCCAAACAATTGTATAAATAACTAAGCTTGTTAATAGTAGAAGAAGATCTGTAAGTAAATGAGAAGGAGATTTTTACAATTTGCAAAATGGCACTACGTGATTATTTGAAATGCCATTTAATTTCAAGTGATCTCTTCGTTCATTTCGGCACAGAATATTATGCTAAATCAACCAAATAGAGATGGAGTTAATTTGGCTAGGAGAAACCGTCTCTTTGTAGAAGATATTATATCCCCATTTTATATAGGTAAAGAAAATCTAGCAAAAAACTAAAAAGAATAATGTGGAATATTATCCTTTAACATTAAGGAGTATCTTCCACATATTCAAAGAATTCTTTTTGCGCCTGATTTTTATATTGACGAGTTGTTAACCCTGTAACCTTCTTAAAGGTTCTACAGAAATAATGTGAATCACTGTATCCCACTTGAGTGGCAATTTCATAGGTTTTATTATGTGTTTTCAATAAAAGTTCTTTTGCTTTTTCTATTCTTATGTTGGTTAAATACTCAATTAACGTAGTGCCTGTTTCTTGGCTAAACAAATGACTTAGATAGGAAGCACTTATATTTACCGCATCAGATACTGTTTGGAGGGAAAGTTGAGAATTATGATAGTGACTTTGAATATAGTTAACAGTAAGTTGTATAGTTTGAGTATAAGAAATTGCTTTGTTTTTTCGAATAGAGAGAACAAGTTTTAACATATTTTCCATGTAGTTAAGTACGTCTGTGTAATTTCTTACCCAACTTGCTTTATGTTCTAGATGGCTAACTTTCTGAATAATTTCTGGATTATCAGAGATAGATTCCTCATCTTTTAAATAATGAGTTACCGTGATAGTGAAATCCATTATAAAATAATAGATGGTCAATTGTGAACGTATATTATCTGAATTTAGGAAGGCTGAATAGTTACTAGAAAAATGGTTTATATCATCAACTTTTCCTGTTTTGAGAAATTCTAATAATTGCATTCTATTCATTTGTTTGCAGTCAATATGAGATTCCAATGTCTTATTCATATCCTCTGTCCTATATTTTTGAATAATTTTTGCGTTATTCTTTTCTTCTTCAGCTTCCGTGAAAGAAAGGGAAATTCCTTGGATCCTGCTCTCTACTCTTCCTATTCCAAAGAGCAGTTCTATATGTTTACTATGTTCATTTAATTCTTTTCTGATTGAGTTTGCTTCTTGCTCAAGCTGTTGCTTGGAGTTGCCTAACATAATAAAGATAGATTCTCTTATTTTACGACTGAAACGTATACAAGAGTAATTTCTCGGAATCCAGTCAATGGTAGAGTCTAGTGAACATTCAGAAATGATAATATAGTAATATTCTGATATAAGAGGAATATTTAATTTTGTTGCTTTCTTCATTGCATCAGAAAAACTATATAACCCTTCACATAATTCATATAAAAATTGATCCCGATTAGCTTGTTGATTTTGTATTACTTGATATTCTAAATGAAGTAATCGCTGTTCATTTTTCTCCTCTTGGTCAATTTGAGCAGATGCTTTTTGAAGAATGGTAAGGAGATCTTGAGAGCTTACTGGCTTTAAGCAATATTCTGACACTTGAATCCGCATAGCTTCTCTTGCATATTCAAATTCATCATGTCCACTTAATATGATGATCTTAATGGAGGGGAACTTCTCTCTTAAGATATGGCTTAACTCTAGACCGTTCATGAATGGCATTTGAATATCTGTAATGACAATATCTGGGCGATGTTTCTCAATTAAAGGCAATGCTAATTCCCCGTCAGATGCATCTCCACAGTAAATAAAGCCTTCATTTTCCCAGTTAATACTTTTTCCAATTCCATCACGAATTGCCATCTCATCATCTACTAAGAATATTTTTCTCACGATTAACACCTCTTTGCAGGAATTATTAAGCTAACACGAGTGCCTGATCCATACCAACTTCTAATACTTAATCCAAATGGTTCCCCATAATGAAGAAGTAGCCGTTGATGAACATTGACTAAACCAAATCCACCTGTGTCTTTCTCGAATGGAATTCCTAAGTTTAGCTGTTTTCTAATTTCCTCAAGCCGATCCTCATTCATTCCTAATCCATTATCAATAATATCAATACAAATATTTCCTTCTTGTGTAAAATCACCCTTTATACGAACAAATCCTTTGCCTCTTTTATTCTTAATCCCATGATAAATGGCATTCTCTACAAGTGGTTGTAAGGTTAACTTCATAATTTCACAAGACAAAATTTCCCGATTTATGTGATAGCTTACATCTAAAATATCCTGGTAGCGCATTTCTTGAATGAATAGATAATTACGAATATGATTAATTTCTTCTTCAATTTTTATAAAATCTTTTCCTTTACTTAAGGAAATTCGAAACAATTGAGATAAAGCTTTGGTTAGTTCAATTACTTTTTTCTCTTTCTTAGCTTCAGCCATCCAAATAATCGTTTCAAGTGTATTGTATAAAAAATGTGGATTTATCTGGGCTTGTAGTGTCCGAAGTTCGGCAATTTTTAATTGCTTCTCCTCATTAACACGATCATTAAGAAGTAGGTTGATTTTTGAAATCATTTTATTAAAACTAGTCGCTAGCTCAGCAATTTCGTCTGTTCCATTATTGATTATTTGCACATTAAGATTTCCTTGTGAGGACTCCTTCATCTTTTCCTTTAGTATTCTTAATGGATGAATGAACTTAGAAGTAATAAAAAAGTAAAGGAGAATGGAAAAAATAACACTTGAACCCACGGTTAATATGATAAGGCTTTTCATATCTTTTGTTTCTTTTCTTACTTCAGCTAGTGATACAACTTGCATCACTTTCCATCCGGTTATGGAAGATGTTTGAAAGATTAATAGATTTCCATTTTCTGATAAGTATCCAGAAGACTTGCCTTCAATTTGCTTCCTATTCTTGAATGAAGGGATTGGTTGCCACTCTGGTGAAGAAAAGAGGATATTTCCATTTTCTAATTCTATATGATAAGTTCCAGGTATTTTCATAGCAGCATTATGAAGAATAGATTTAAAAACAGATGTTTTTATCACAATATTTATGAATCCTATGACCTCTTTAGAATCAGTATGAATAATTGCGCTTGTCATAGAAAGTGCAGGTGTACTATTCTTATAAATAGGTTCTATCCTTGTTATCTGTGGTTGTTCTACGAGTTTTAATCCCTTAAGTTGATTGATGGAAGCATTATCTAACTGATGAACACCTCTGTCCTCACTTACTGCTTTCCAATCTAAGCCAATAACTTTAATATTCATCATTGCTTCACTAGATGGATAGTTTTCTTTATATAATTGAATTAAACTTAAAATACTTTTCGCTTCATCAGCTGTATTTTCTTTATCGATTAAAAATTGAATAGTACTATCCTTTTTTCCAATCTCTGTAAATTGTTTAATATCCTGAATGATACTATCTAATTCTTGATTTACTTGATCTACTTGAAGTTGTGATAGTGAGTAGGAATACTCTGAGATAATTCGGTAAGATTTTAGATAAGATATCATACCAACTAATATGAGCGGGACAACAGTTAAAGCTATGAATATTAGTAATAGCTTTACTCGTAATCTCGATTGAAGCCATTGTATAAATTTCATCTTATCCCCAACCAGTCTATGTATAAATGTGAATCGCTCATAAAGTGAACTTTTTCATATTTCTTTCCATATCATGTATACGTTCTACAAGTTTGAAGGAAAAATCTGATATTTCTTCAATAGTAGTAAGCTGTTCTTCGCCCATTGCTGCTATACCAACAATTTGCTCCTTATTTATCCGAGAACTTTGTTCAATTTCAGAGATGCTATGTCGTACTTTGAGCATTTGGTCAAAAGCTACTTGAATATTTTGTTTCATATTCTCAATTTCTTCCTGTTGTTGATTTCTTAGATGGAGAATTCTTTGATATTGGTTTTTGATTGAACTAGATTGCTGAGTGGCTTCATAAATTTGTTCTGAATTTTGCTTAAGTTTAGTTTTGGTAGATAAAAAGACATGCTGTAGATCTAGTATTTGATTTTCTATACCTTCAGAAAGTTGATGTCCTTCATCGGATATCTCTTTTATTCGCAATATTGTTTCTTCTGTTTTATTGGTCATAGAAGGTTGGGTGACACTGTTATAAAGGGTAAGGCATAATACATTGGATTCCATTAATAATAGTTTCATCCTATTAAAGTTTTCTTTTATTTGTAAAAAATCATGATGCTGTTCATTTGGATTACTCCATAATGGGCGAAGATTAGCAAATGTGTGTACTACTTTATCCATAAAATGAATAATTTGATCATTCACTTCTATAGATAATTGAGTTGTTTCCTTAGAATGTTTATTAATTTGATTAGATTGTTTTACTATTTCATTATGCATATAAAAAAGTGTTTCTACTGTGGATACAGATTGTTGAATGAGTTGATCTTGCTGATGAAGATTAATTGAAATGGTCTGTGTGGCTTCAGCAACTTCTTCGCCTGCGAGCTGATTTTCAAGAATACTTTGGTGAATATCTTTGGAAGTGATGACAACAAGGTCATTTGTTTTTCTTACACTAATGATGATGTCTTTTAAGTTATCATACATACGATTATACGACCGACATAAGTCTCCAATTTCATTATTAGTGGTTATAGGGATTACACCAATAGTTAAATCTCCTTCTGCTAATTTATTGGTTTTTTGCCCAAGGTTGCGTATTGGTTTGACAAAATTATTAGAAATGAACCAAGCAAATAAAATAGCCATTATAAACAGAATGATAAATGATCCAATATAGATAGTTAAATCTCTTTTTAGATGAGTGGAAATGGTATTTTTCGAGTCCTCTATCATAATTAAAGTGGATTGCAATAATAGTTGCACTTTTTCATCAATTAAATCGGATAGAATGGTAATATATTCATATGTAATGGACCGTTCATCAGCAGATGCAGCTCCTTGGATTTGCTCACCAAGTTGATCAATATATTGGTTGGTGGTATGTAATGTTTCTCTTACTCCAGTTATCTCAACTGAAAACTGCTTATTTTCATCATTCGCTTCAATTTTCTCTAGATTGAGATACATATTCTTAAGATGCTCGTATTGTGTTCCATCCTCAAAAGGAACTTTCCCATAAGCTATTTCTCTGATTTCATCATTAAGTTTTTGTTTTAATACACCGTTAATGGAATTTGTTAGAGTTATAGTTTCTAACATGTCATTATATTGCTTTACATATCCCATAAAGAGGTAAATTTGAATAAAATTAATGCTAGCAAGCCATACAAGAATAGCCAAGAAAACAAGTATTAATTTAGTTCGTAATGAATAATCCTTTATATTTCTAATTCCTTTCAATAGAAGTTCCCCCCCTATAATTAAATAATAAAGGTAAGTGTTTGTAAGTGAATGAAAACGCTTTAATATGAGCATATAACAATTTTAGGGAAAAAGCTAAGTAAATTTCCAATTTTGCAGGTTTTAACAGCAAGGTTTTATCATCCTGCGTGAATTTATAGAAGAAAATAAAGTAATATTCTTTGTGAAATAACGAAATTTAGTGTTAATAGTTTGGACGAACATTTGTAAGCAAAATAATACATCTTTTCAAAAAAATAATCCCACTTCTTAATTTAATCCCAATTTTAATAAAAATAATGCAATTTTATCTAAAGGTATTCTATTTAATTTGTTTTGAAAACGCTTTAATATAAAAGTATGCCAATTCAGTCAAACCAAATGAATGGTAATAAAAGGAGGGTCTTATATGAAAAAATTATTACAAGGAAAAGTACTTCTTCTTATCGTGATGTCTGTCATCCTTTTACTTTCAGCATGTAGTTCATCTAGTAGTGGAGGAAGCACTAGTGATAACACTGATTCTGAGGATGGGAAAGCAGGCGATAAGCTAGTGATTGGTTTTTCACAAGTAGGAGCTGAAAGTGAATGGAGAACAGCTAACACTAAATCTATGCAAGATGCCATTAAAGCAGCTGGTCACGAATTGAAATTTTCAGATGCTCAACAGAAACAAGAAAATCAGTTGAAAGCAATTCGCTCATTTATTGCTCAAAAAGTAGATGCTATTGTATTCTCTCCAGTTGTTGAAACAGGATTTGAAACGGTTCTACAAGAAGCAAAGGATGCGGGAATCCCAGTATTTCTAGCAGATCGTGCAGTTGATATTGAAGATGATTCCCTATGGGTAACATTCTTAGGATCTGATTTTGTTGAAGAAGGTAGAAAAGCTGCCAATTGGTTAGTGGAAGAAACGAAGGATGTAGAAGGCGATGTTAATATCGTAGAACTACAAGGTACAGTAGGTTCTGCTCCTGCCATTGATCGGAAGGAAGGATTTGAGGAAGTTATTAAGGATCATCCAAATTTAAAGGTAATTAAGTCCCAAACAGGTGACTTTACAAGAGCTAAAGGAAAAGAAGTCATGGAAGCATTCTTAAAATCTGATGGTGAAAACATAGATGTCTTATTTTCTCATAATGATGATATGGCAATTGGTGCAATTCAGGCAATTGAGGAATATGGATTAGAGCCAGGAAAAGATATTAAAATTATTGGAGTTGATGCAGTAAAAGGTGCGTTCGAAGCAATGGCTGATGGGAAAATGAATGTGACAATTGAGTGTAATCCATTATTTGGCCCACAAATGGTAGATTTAATTGAAGCACATCTAGCTGGTGAAAAAATGGAAAAACGTGTAGCGGTAGAAGAGAGCATGTATACTATGGACCAAGCAGAAGAGTTACTTCCTACTCGAGAATATTAAAGAAAGTGCAGAAAGTCACTAGTGTTTGTAAAATGTACCTAGTGGCTTTCTATATCCCTAAAATGCATATTAGGAGGTAATCCTGTGGAAATAAGAGAGCCAATATTGGTAATGGAAGGAATTACTAAGGAGTTCCCAGGTGTGAGAGCTTTATCTAAAGTCCATTTAACATTATATCCAGGTGAGGTTCATGCACTTATGGGGGAAAATGGAGCTGGTAAGTCTACCCTTATTAAGGTGTTAACAGGTGTATATTCATTTGATGAAGGAAGTATACAGTTAGAAGGTAAATCTATTAAAGTTTCTAATCCGTTTGAAGCTCAAGATTTAGGGATTAGTACAGTTTATCAAGAAGTAAATTTATGTACTAATTTATCTGTAGTAGAAAATATATTTATTGGTCGAGAATTGATGAAACGTGGTCGAATTGATTGGAAGGAAATGAATCGCCAGGCGAAGGAGTTATTGAAGTCTCGTTTGAATTTAGATATTGATGTGACAAAACTTTTGTCTACCTATTCTGTTGCCATTCAACAGATGATAGCTATAGCACGTGCTCTTAATGTTTCGGCAAAAGTATTAATCTTAGATGAACCTACATCTAGTTTGGATCAAAACGAGGTGCAACAGCTATTTAGTGTAATGAGGAAATTAAAAGAAGAGGGATTAGCTATTGTTTTTGTTAGTCACTTTTTAGATCAAATCTATGAAATTACGGACCGTTTGACAGTTCTTCGGAATGGTACTTGGGTTGGAGAGTATGTAACCAAAGAGATGGAAAGACTTGAGCTTATTTCAAAGATGATAGGTAAGGACCTAGAGGAACTAAAGGAAAATAAGAATAGAAGCAAGCAGGAGCGTGAGCAAGAAAAGGAATGTTTATTCCAGGGAAAGAATGTATCTAAAAAAGGTCATATTGAACCATTTGATCTGACCATTAGTAAGGGAGAGATTGTAGGACTTGCGGGATTGCTGGGATCTGGTAGATCAGAACTTGCAAGATTGCTGTTTGGTGCAGATAAAGCAGAAACTGGCGAGATGTTTCTAAATGAAAAAAAGATTTCTATTCATTCACCAAGACAAGCAATTAAGAATAAGATAGCTTTTTGCTCAGAAAATAGAAAATTAGAAGGCATAATTGCTGACTTAACGATACGTGAAAACATGATATTAGCTATGCAAGGTGTAGAAGGATGGTTTAAGTTTATATCTAGGAAAAAACAAATAGAAATTGCAGATGAATATATTAAACTCTTAAATATCAATCCACCAAATCCCGAACAGCTTATCAAAAATTTAAGTGGAGGCAATCAGCAGAAAGTATTACTAGCAAGATGGTTAATTACAAATCCAGATCTTCTTATACTCGATGAACCAACTAGAGGAATTGATATTGGTGCAAAAGCAGAAATTCAAAAACTAATGATCACATTAAGTGAAGAGGGAAAATCTATTTTGTTCGTTTCTTCTGAGTTAGAAGAAGTAATTAGAACCTGTCATAAAATTGCTGTTTTACGAGATCGTAAAAAGGTATCAGAAATGAATAATCAGAAGCAACTTTCACAGCAAGATATCATGAAAGTGATGGCTGGGGGAAATATGTCATGATGAAATCTAAATTATTTTGGCCACTGATTGTCTTACTACTCATTCTTCTTATTAATTTGTTTTTTGATAGAAGCTTCTTTTCAATAGAAGTAAGAAATGGATATTTAACAGGTAGTCTCATAGATATTCTAAATAGAGGAGCTCCTTTAATACTAGTCTCCATTGGAATGACACTTGTTGTTGCGACAAAGGGAGTAGATCTAAGTGTTGGGTCTGTCATTGCAGTAGCTGGTGCAGTTGGTGCAATGACTGTAAGTACTGCCACTGGAGATGGGTTAACACCACTCTTGATTGCCATCGGATTAATTATCCTAACTTCTGTCATTACTGGTACATGGAACGGACTACTAGTCTCTCGGATAGGTGTCCAACCAATTGTTGCTACATTAATATTAATGGTTGCAGGTCGTGGAATTGCCCAGTTAATTACAGATGGACAAATTATGACGGTTTATTATGACCCATATACCTATATAGGTGGAGGACATCTTCTCATGCTTCCATTCTCCATCTTTCTTGTAGGAGCAGTATTGGCTATAGCTGCATTTTTGACTCGAAAAACGGCACTAGGATTATTTATTGAGTCAGTAGGTAGCAATCCAGAAGCTAGTAGATTAGCAGGATTAAATTCCAAAAATATTCTATTAATGGTTTATATATTCTCTGGTATATGTGCTGGCATTGGTGGATTAATATTAAGCTCAAATGTTGCCAGTGCAGATGGAAATAATGCTGGTTTATGGTATGAACTGGATGCCATTTTAGCAGTGGTTATCGGAGGTACCTCTTTAAATGGGGGAAGATTTTCTCTTCGTGGAACATTAATTGGTGCACTTATCATTCAAAGTTTAACTACAACCATTTATTCTATAGGGATAGCTCCAGAAATAAATTTAGTTGTAAAAGCAGTAGTGGTCTTCCTTGTTTGTCTCCTACAATCACAAGAATTCAGAAAGAAAATATTAGGAAATAGGTCGATAAAGAATGCAGAAAAGAAAAGGGAGGGAGCGACATTATCATGAGTAGCTTATCAATTGATTCAAAAAAACTCCCACTAATGGCCACTATCTTTTTGTTTATTTTGATGTATATATTTGGTTCTATTCGTTATACAGGATTTCTATCTACACAAGTATTTCTTAATTTATTTATTGATAATGCTTTTCTAATTGTTGTAGCAGTCGGAATGACCTTTGTCATTCTTTCAGGAGGGATTGATCTTTCAGTAGGATCTGTTATTGCTTTAACAAGTATGGTGGGTGCTAGCTTAACCATGCATGCCGAAATTTCCCCTTGGTTAGTTATTCCAATCAGTTTGCTTGTAGGTACAGTTCTTGGTTTTGGCATGGGCTGCCTCATTCATTATTTTAATTTACAACCATTTATTGTAACGCTTGCAGGGATGTTTCTTGCAAGAGGGCTTAGTTATTTAATCAGTGTGGAAACTATTTCGATTAACCATCCATTTTTCAACACTATGGCAAGTACACGTATTCCAATTGGTGGTGGTAATTTTATCACTATTAGTGTACTTATTGCATTAGTGGTTGTATTTGCTGCCATCTACATGGCACACTATACGAAGTTTGGAAGAAATGTTTATGCAATTGGTGGAAGCGAACAATCCGCCCTTTTAATGGGATTACCTGTTGGAAAATCCAAAATACTTATTTATACGATAAGCGGTTTCTGTGCATCTCTCGCAGGATTAATTTTTACTTTCTATATGCTTTCTGGGTATGGATTGCATGCCAATGGACTAGAGCTCGATACAATTGCTGCAGTAGTTATTGGTGGCACACTACTAACAGGTGGTGCAGGGTATGTTGCTGGAAGTGTAGTAGGTGTACTTATATTGGGGATTATTCAAACAGTTATCGTATTTGAAGGAACATTAAGTTCTTGGTGGACGAAGATAGCTATAGGAGCTTTGCTTATGCTATTTATTGTACTACAACGGATTATTGTCACAAGAAGCAAGCAAGGCCAAACAACAACGACTTCTTCTTAAAAGAATAAGGTTGTGTTGAGATTAATATGAAAACAATGGTAATTGTCTGACCTCACGAGAAATACTTAATCAGTCTTTGATGGAGTATCATATTGTGAGGTTTTTCAGTTGTTAGCGGGATGGCATTAAAAATAATCCAAATTTATCAAAAGAAAATCCAAAGTAAATAATGAAGGATCAGTTTAACCAATAAATTGAAAGTAATTTCGAATGTTAGTCCATTAAAAGTTTAATGAAAGCGTTTTATAATAAAGTAGGCATAACAAATTATTAAGGAGGCAAGACATAGTGAAAAGAAAAAGCATATCTATATTTCTTATAACTCTATTAATCTTTCAGATGTTTTCACAGATAGTCCCGCAAATTGTGGTAGCAGAACAGACATCTAGTTCTGAATTAATTCTACATTATGATATGAAAACAACAGAAAAAGTGGGAGATCAAATAATTGTTAAAGATATATCTGGAGGGGAGAGCACATTAGATGGCGTATTTAAAAATCCACAAAATGGTTCACTTGTTTCGAATGAATTGGCTGGATATGTTTCGTTTAACGGAGGAGATGCATCCTCTAAGAGTGGATATATAGAAATCCCAAAGAGAGCAAATGGAAACGATTTGTTATCAGGTTTGGAGGATGTAACTGTTTCAGCATTAGTGAACTGGGAGAATGATGGTGCAAACCGTTGGATATTCGGACTTGGGAAATCAACAGAGGATGCTGAAAATGGAAACAAATACTTTTTTGTCACACCACGACATGGTTCAGGTAATGTTTCGGCAACAGGTATTTCACAAGCTGGCTGGAGAAATGAATCACTTCTAAAAGGAAAGTCAGCCATTCAAGCAGGGAAATGGGAACTAGCAACAGTGGTTTTCTCTGGTAGCACTAACACTATGAATCTATATGTTAACGGAGAAAAGGTAGCATTAGGATCTGCAGGGGATAAGAAGCTATCCGATATTATTGATCCTGAAGCTGCATTTTCTGGATACCTAGGGAAATCGATCTTCAAAAATGATCCTTTTTTTAAAGGAATGATTGGGGATTTTCGAGTGTACAAGGGAGCTTTATCAGATGAAGAAGTTATACAGCTATATTCAGAAGCTACTACAAAGGTAGCTGAGCTTAACCAGCTAGTAGTTAATCAAGCATGGGAATCTTTAGACATTACAAACTATTTAAATAGTAAGGATAAAAGTGTAGAGGCAATTACAAGTAATTTATCACTTCCGAAGAGTGGAAAGCATAACATCCCAATAACTTGGAGTTCCAATCACACAGAAGTTATATCAAATGATGGCAAAGTAACAAGACCTTTAAATAAAGAATCTGATAAAGAAGTAGAAATAACAGCAACTTTAAACTATCAAGGGATAACTGTTAATAAAGTATTTAAAGTGATTGTGTTAAAAGAGTTTGATGATGGAAACAAGGCAGAGCTAGATGCAACGTCTTTAATAATTGAAAATAAGGAAAATATTAGAGGGAATATAGAGCTTCCTGTCAAAGGAGAGTATGGAAGTACGATAACTTGGGAATCTTCTAATCCAGAGATTGTAAAGGGATCAAATCAAGCTGTTGAGGATCCCAATAAACTAGGCTGGGTTAATAGACCAGATAAAACTACTAATTTAACATTAACAGCAAAAATTGCAAATGGTGAGAAGGAAGTAGAAAAGAAATTTGATTTAACTGTGGTCAAAAATCCAGGGAAACTAGATTATGATGCGTATTTCTTCTCTTATTTTACTGGTGAATATGAGGGTGGAGAGGAGATTTCCTTTGCAACTGCGGAAGATCCATTAAAATGGAGAGCTTTAAATAATGGTCAATCTGTTCTTCAATCTAATATGGGAGAGAAAGGTCTTCGAGATCCATTTATCATTCGATCTCCAGAAGGGGATAAATTTTACATGTTGGCTACAGATTTAAAAATGGGAGAGAGCACGAATTTTGATCAAGCCCAAATAACTGGTAGTCATTACTTAATGGTTTGGGAGTCAGATGACCTGGTGAACTGGAGCGAGCAAAGAATGATAGAAGTAGCTCCGAAAACAGGAGGAAATACATGGGCACCAGAAGCTATTTATAATGAGAAAACAGGAGAATATGTAGTCTTTTGGGCATCTTCCATGAAAAATGATGAAACGTATGGTAATTACCCTAATGGAAGGCCAGCCGGACAATACAATGTAATGTACTATGCAACCACAAGAGATTTCTATAGCTTCTCAGAGCCAAAGGTATTTATTGATGAAGGTTTTCCAACTATTGATACTAGTTTTATTGAGAATAATGGAACCTTTTATCGTTTTACAAAGTCAGAGGTTAATTATCGCGTATATTACGAAAAAGCAACAGATATTTTCTCCGATAAAGATGGAATTATAGAAAATGGATTTCAGTACGAAGTTATTCCAGGGACGAAGAGTGGAAACACGGGGTTAATAGGGCATCAAGGAAATAATGAGGGCCAAACCATATTTAAAGATATTCATGAAGATAAATGGTATATGTTCTTAGATTCTTGGCCATATCATGTCCGTTGGTCCAATAATTTAGAAGATGGTTCCCAGTTTGTAAATAATCTGCTTCCATCATCAGAATATGCCCTTCCCTCAGGTCCAAGACATGGAACAGTACTACCAATTACTAGAGAGGAGTATAATGCACTTCAACAAAAATACGGAGTCGCTGGTCCAACAGAATCAGATAAACCAGTAGTACATTATACTTTTGATCAAGAGGATATGAATGGAACAATAGTTAAAGATATCTCTAATAATGGATATGATGCAAAATTAGTAGGTGGCTCAAAACTCGATTCGGAGGATAGAATTGGTGCATCTACTAGCTCAGTAGCATTAGATGGGGATACGGGATATATTGAGCTTCCCAATAATTTAATGAAGGATCTTAATCTAGTAAATATGACGATGTCTACTTGGGTTAAAGTAGAAACAAACCAAGCCAATCAACGTATCTTTGATTTTTCTTCTAACACTGGGAGAGTAGCTAACCGGAATACGATGTATTTAAGCACTCAAGGTGATTCAGGCAACTTAGAATTCGCCATTATAACACCATTTACGGAGAAGTTCGGAAACAAAGATTCTTTATTAAGTAACAGTTACAAATATGCAGTGAGAGCTCCAAAGATGGCTACAGAGAAATGGCAGCATGTTGCCATAACTATAGAAGGATTTGATGCAGTATTATATGTAGATGGTAAAGAAGTTTCCAGAAGCTCTACCTATAATGTTGAACCAAGAATGCTTTTAGAAACAACAATGAACTATTTAGGGAAATCTAATAATGATCAGCATAGTTTATTTAAGGGTAAGTTTGATGATTTCAGAATCTATAACCGTGCTTTAAATACAGAAGAGATTAATACTTTAGCAGATGAAGAGAGTACACAGCCTCCTGTAGAAGAGCCAGAAGAAGTGAACTTAATTCTAGATTATGATTTGAAAAATATAGATGGAACAAAGGTAGTAGATAATACAGGAAAATTCGAAGGGAAGCTAGTGAATCCAGAAAAGGCAGAATTAATGAAAGGCGATGCAGCAGGAGCACTTTCTTTAAAAGGTGGAACAACAGATTCTTATATAGAGCTACCTAAAGGTATTTTAAATAACTTAGATAGCGTAACGGTTTCTTCTTTAGTGAATTGGAACGGAAAAAATGAAGCAGAATGGCTATTTGCATTTGGACAGGATAGTAATAAATACTTATTTACCACACCAAAACGTAACTCAGGAGATCGTTCAGCAAGATTTGGTATGGGTATTACAAGTTGGAGTAATGAAGCTGGAGCAAATGCATCTACAGGAGAATTAGCTTCTAATGAGTGGAAATTAGTTACAGCAGTAATGTCTGAAAAAGACGAAACAATGAAACTGTATATAGATGGTATTGAGGTTGCCAGTTCTTCCACAAATGGCTATACCTTACAGCAAATTAACAATATAAATGGATCTAGTGGATTTATCGGAAAATCCTTTTACTCAAGTGATCCTTATTTTGGTGGAATGGTTGCAGATTTTGAAGTCTATGATGGTGCATTAAATCCAACAGAGATAGCAAAATTGAAAGAAGAAGCGGATAAGAAGATTGTTAATTTAGAAGGTTTACTAGTTCAGCATGTTGCAAAGGAACTGGATTATGATGATTTTCTTGAAACAAACAAAACGAAAGACTCTATTACTTCAGACTTGAAATTTTCTGAAAAAGGTTCAAATGGTACAACAATCAAATGGGAATCTGAGAATCCAAAGATAATTTCTAATGAAGGAGCAGTAAATAGACCTGAGTATGAAGAAGGAGATCAAGAAGTGAAAATATTAGCTACTGTCTCTGATGGAAAGCATACAGCTACTAAAGAATTTACAGTAGTAGTTTCAAAGAAGCCACTGAATTTAGATGCTGTTAAAGCGGCTTCACAAAAGTTGAAGGTTAATAATATAAATGATGTGCGCGGTAATCTGACTTTACCAACAACTGGTGATGGTGGTACAACTGTAACTTGGAAATCTAATAACCCTTCCGTAATAACAACAACTGGAGAGGTAAACCGCCCGAAAAATGGAGAAGGAAATATAACAGTAATCTTAACAGCAACCATTACATTAAAAAATGCATCTGTTTCAAAGTCCTTTCTTGCAACAGTGAAAGAAATGCCGAAGAAGGAAAACTATGAAGGGTATGTATTTAGTTATTTTACAGGTGAAGGTACTTCAAATGGTGAACAAATCTACTTTGCCTTAAGTGAAGGGAATAATCCATTAAAATGGAAAGATTTGAATAATGGAGAACCTGCTATTACTTCAAATTTAGGAGAGAAGGGACTAAGAGATCCGTTCGTCATCCGCTCACCTGAAGGAGACAAATTCTATATGATTGCAACAGACCTAAAAATAAATGGAAACTGGAATTGGGATAAAGCCCAAAGACAAGGAAGCAAATCCATTATGGTTTGGGAATCAAATGATTTAATTAATTGGTCTGAACAAAGAATGGTCGAAGTTGCTCCGAAAGAAGCAGGTAATACATGGGCACCAGAGATTTTTTACGATGATTCAACAGGAGAGTATATTGTCTTCTGGGCATCTAAGATTTATGAGGATGAAGAGCATACTGGTTCTACTCATAACAAAATGATGTACAGCAAAACAAGGGATTTCTATACATTTACAGAACCAGAAGTATATATAGACAATGGATATTCTGTTATAGACACCACAATGATTGAGCATGATGGGAAAATTTATCGTTTTTCAAAAGATGAAAGAAATAACACATCTACATCACCAAATGGAAAATTTGTATTTCAAGAGGTAGGAGATACTGTTCTTGATTCTAGCTTTGATGTCATTAAAGAAGGAATTGGAAAAGGTACCATAAGTGCTGGAGAGGGACCAACTATTTTTAAATCAAATACAGAGGAGAAATGGTATCTATTTGTAGATGAGTTTGGGGGCAGAGGATATGTTCCATTTGAAACGACTGACTTAAACTCAGGGGAATGGAAAATATCTGATGACTATGATTTACCTGCATCACCTCGTCATGGCACCGTCATTCCAGTCACAAAGGCAGAGCATGAAGCCCTACTTTCACAGGTGCCGAAAGTGACTGAACCACCTGTAGAAAAACAAGTAACTAGTGTTTCTGTTAATAAGGAATCAGTTGAAATGATTGTTGGAGAGGAAGAACAGCTTTCTGCAACGGTAGCTCCAGATGATGCGATTAATAAAGATGTTGTATGGTCTAGTAGTAATGAAGAAATAGCAGAAGTGGACGAAACAGGAAAAGTGAAGGCTAAAAAAGAGGGGCAAGTAACCATAAGTGTTACTACCGTAAATGGCGCATTTATGGACTTTAGTGAAGTAGTGATAAAAGCCAATTCTAATGGAGGAGAGAACCCGACAGATCCAGGAGGAGAGAACCCAACAGATCCAGGAGGAGAGAACCCAACTGAACCAGGAGAAGAGAACCCGACAGATCCAGGAGGAGAGAACCCAACAGATCCAGGAGGAGAGAACCCAACAGATCCAGGAGGAGAGAACCCGACAGATCCAGGAGGAGAGAACCCAACTGAACCAGGAGGAGAGAAGCCGACTAACCCAGGAGAAGATGGTAAACCAACAAAGCCAGCAAATGAGCAAAAGGCGTCTGAAAATAATAATGGAAAGAAATTACCTAATACAGCGACTAGCTTATTTAATTTCCTTTTGATAGGAAGTGTATTAACAGTTATTGGTATATTAATATTTTTGAATAGGAAAAAAGCATAGAAGAATTTTTCCTTATAAATCTTGTCTAACCACCAGAAGAGCTAATCTTTATGGTGGTTAGGCATTTTTTAGATTTAATCTACTATATATTAATCTCTCTCAAGTAAAACAGATTCTTTATTTTGTATGTACTAATTCAATTTCACCTTGAGTTTAAAGTAATAGACTTAGAAGATTTAACTGAAATGAGAGTAAAGGAACTAGTAGTAAGGTGTAAGCTAGGAAGTAGGGATTTAATGTCTGATGTATCTTTGGAACAACCTAGGGCTACATGGAGTAATAATGTAATCAATATTGAAAACATCCATTATAATAGATGACCTATTTAGCAAATTACACAATAGATTAGAAAAAATGTACCTACAAAGACTAGCACTAAATCAAAGAAGAGGAGCAAATTTTTTACATCCTAGTCTTCAAAAACTTGGTTATATAGTTAGAATAAAGAGCAAGGAGGAAAGCAGATTAACTCTCATTTACCTTACAGAAGAGGGAAACCAACAGGGATAAATCTTCAATGATGTTTCAGAAAAAATAAACACCGTATTTTATGGACATTTTCACACTAGGAAAAAAGAACAGTTAGAGTATTTGTTGGAAGGAATCCTGAAAAAAATTTAATTTTGGAATTTCATCCTTGAAATCTACCAATGGAAAATTAGTGTTAAAAAGCTGGGATTTAGTAAGATTAGAGAGAAGTAGTAATTAGTTAAATCAGTTACATTCTCTCTAAAAATAAACATATAGGTGCCTATACCTAAGGAAGGTTTTGTGCTTATTTAAGACCTGCTGCTCTTTCAACTTGAGATTGGTGAGAAGCATCTGGTTTCCCGTCTACATGGCGAATAGAGTTTCCAAAATAAACATCGAAATGCCCTGTAATCCCATTATTTGCGATGTAATCTTGTTCATGGGGCATAAAGCTCATGCTTGCCGCTATTTTTCTACCGTCAATTTCTAAAATGACAGCACGAGGTATCCATGAGAAACCATCCCAAATCGACTTTGCGATATTTGTATCATTAACAGTGACGGTTTCGCTGTCTGCATGGTTAGCACCTATTGTTCTCTTGATGTAAAAGCTTTTACCAGTCGCAAAATCCGTTACTTTTGTGGTTTTACCAATAGGAAAGACATATTGGGCTTCTGTCCACCAATCAAGGTATTCTCCATGTCTTTCACTTACAACTGGTTTAACAGAAATATTGTGTACCGGAATTGTTAGTTTTTGGCCAATTGAAAGTGGACTGTTAGTTGTCATATTGTTTGCTCGAAGTAACTCTGACTGTGGTATTCCATAACGAATGCTTAAGTCCCAAATGTTTTCCCCGGATGCTACTGTATGAGTAGTGTAAGTAATGGTATTGGCACCAGTCTGCTCAGGTGCATTGATTCCATTTGGAATGGTTAACGCTTGCCCTACTTGCAAGAAATCAGAATTCAAGTTATTTATACTACGAATGGCCTCGCTTGTGACACCAAATCGTTTAGCAATAACAGAGAGTGAGTCTCCGGAACGAACCGAATAAACAAAGGTTGCTCTTTCCTCTTGGACCTCTTGCACTGGTTCCTGTGCTTGTTCAGAAGTATTGGTCGGTTGGGGTACATTTGTATTACTAACGGTTGGAATCATTAAAATCTGACCGATTTTTAAAACATCTGACGTTAAATTGTTTGCTGATCGTAAAGTATCAACATTTGTTCCATTACGATCGGCTATCAGCCATAAATTATCTCCGGCCACCACTGTATAACTTTTTGCAGTAGTTGGTGCTAATTCCTGTGTAGGAGCATCCGGGATTGTTAATACTTGCCCAATTCTTAACAAGTTTGATGTTAAATTATTTGCGCTTTTTAATACATCAACTGTTGTTCCAAAACGTTTAGCTATAACTGATAAGCTATCTCCAGCAACCACTCTATACTCTCTAGTGACTTGCTCTGGCGCATGTGTATCAGTTGTATTTGTTGGAAGTGCCAGGGTTTGCCCGATCCGTAACAAGTCGGAGTTTAATTTATTTTCAGTGCGTAAAGCTTCTACTGTTGTTCCAAAACGTTTAGAAATGGCAGATAACGTGTCTCCTGCTATTACAGTGTAAGTACTTGTCTGTGTTGCAGGTTTAGTCGTCGTTTGTTCTTCAATTAGAACAGGGATAATTAATACTTGCCCTAGACGTGTATTGTCACTGGTTAAACCATTTGCTTGCTTAATAGCATTAACCGTAGTCCCATAGTTTTTTGCCAGTACCGTTAAATAGTCACCAGTTCCTACAGTGTGGACTGCTTTTGGGATAATAAGCTGCTGATTAAACTGCAAAACATCAGATGATAGATTGTTTGCCACTTTAATAGTATTAACTGTTATATTGAACTTTCTAGAGATGTTCCAAAGGGTGTCACCGGAACTGACATGGTAATAAATATTGCTATTTGGAGTTACTTGATTAGCCGTGGCTGAATTAGTTGCAGCGTGTACTGATGATTCATTCCCACCCATTAATGAAAGAGATGTAACGGCGATTCCACCAATAAGTACTTTTACCATTGTTACCTTGATATGAGGATAACGGTCACTAATAATCTGTTTTGCTAGCTCAATTAAATCTTTTTTTTCTCTGTCAATTGTCCCTAATTCGTTAGCAAACTCGGATAAATGATCAGCTAGGTGAATCACCAATTCATACTCGTTACTTTGATGATTTATTCGCCTTAACTCATATCTTTGAAATTGGTCCATACTATATAAACTCCTTTAAAAAAAATAGTCATTAGAAAGTAGTTTTTAACAAGTTAGACAAATTATTCTTCTTTGAGTAAACAAACCATAAGATGGATGATTTTATCAATATTTTTTACCGGAACCTTACAATTCGACTCTTGAATAATTTGGTCGTTTTTTCTGTTTCTTTTGTAATAAAAATAGGATAAGTGAAAATTAGTAAAAAGTATTTATAGGATTCAGAAAAACAGCTATTTATAAGTGGTCCGAATAAGCAAATTTCCTATGCAAGCCAGGTGTGGATGGTTTTAGCAGGCGTTCTTACCGCACATGAAGCAAAGCAAACCCTAGAAATAGTTTCTTCTATTGCTGCTATAGAGCGGAGCCACACCATATATGTATCATCATCTAGTCGAGGCTTATTTGGTAGCAGGTGATAAAGAAGCTGCTTTGGATAAGATGAAAATATATTGGGGAGGAATGCTAGAAGATGGAGCTTACACATTTTTGGGAACTCTATAATCCAAAGGATAAAGCCTTCTCTCCTTATGGTCACCATTTAATTAACAGCTATTGTCATGCATGGAGCTGTACACCAACCTATTTAATTCGGAAGTATAACTTGTAGGAAATATGGGGAAGGATGAGTTTATATATTCGACTGAGTGTAGAATAAGAGAAATTAAATTACGAGCTTAGGTAAGAGTTCTTAGTATTTCTGACAAAACTGCAGTTTTTGTATATTATCAGAAGAAATTAGTTAAATTTATCACTAGCGGATCTAGGATTAAATTATATGGCGACTCACCAAGACTCTACCATTACGAGGAAAAGAATAGAAAAATGCGGTATGCTTTATTGCATTAATAGATGTGAAATTAATAGTTCTATTTCCTATTACTGACCTAAGAACAATACAGGTTGCCATTGGTATGATAAAGAGAATGTAGCAAAAATTGGTCGGTTTAGTGTTCACCCTTCCTTTCAATCTAAAGAAGTGGGGCTGAAACTACTTGAATTAGTGGAGAAGTTAGCGTTAACAGAAAAAATGGAAGAACTAGCACTTGATACTGCTGAAGGGGAACGTCATCTTATAAAATATTATGGTAAGAAGGGTTATCGTTTTTATTGAATATGTTAACTGGAATCCTACAAACTACAGAAGTGTTATTTTCAGTAAAAGTCTTGTGAAGTAGATGAAGTCGAATACTTAGTTTTCACTCTATAATAATAGTGTAATATGGATTCAATTTTTAGCTCTATTTGCTTTTACTTCTTGTTAAATCGAATGAACTAATGCTTAAATAATTTCTAATAATAAACGTCTAAAATCCGGATGCAGCACCAAGGATTAGACGTTTTTTTATCTTAATTAAGGTTAAGAATGAACAATATTAATTTAAACCACGCTTGCTACTTCAATTAATGTAAGTACGTCAGAAGGAATAAGGGTAGCAAAAGTACCCCCTAGAACCAAGGCTGCAGATAATCAGCTCCTCCCATTTGACGAGAGGGTTCCATTATTTTCTATTGAAGTGTTCCGTCCAGTTCATTATATTGCATCGTTATGAAAATACTATAATCAACAGCCAGAGCGACAATCATGATAAAGCTAAAGAAGTGTACATCTCAACTTAACATTATATAATAAAATGCTTAAACTTTACTTTATGCTGGGAAGGACTATTTTATTCAATTACTGTGGGCATACTTGAATAATTAGGTATAATGCAAAAAATACTAAAAAAATAAATTTTAAAAAGGTATCCTATTCAATGAGATTATTTTACGCTTAATGAATTTAAGATAATTTTGGAGGTAAATTAAAAATGCAGAGAAACACCTATGAATATCCTCTTTATAATAATTTTAATGAACTTACAATGAATATTCTAATACTCGCTAAAGAGATATTACCACATAGTTTTTTATTCTTAAGTATTTTAACTAATACAGAACAATATGTTGTAGCTATTTCTAGTAATAACGAGAATATTACAATTAAAAAGGGATTAAAATTACCATTAAATAAGACTCTTTGTAATAGAATTGATTTTGCGAAGGGGATACCATTAAAATATGAAGATTTAAGTAAAGAACCAAATTTAGAAGAGGTAAAAGATACATTAATGAATGCAAATGTTAATGCATATCTAGGAATTCCAATAATTTTAAAGAATGGTGAAGTCTTTGGGACCTTATGTGCTGTGAACGAGAGTGCTACAAAATATGATGAACGGTGTATAAAGCTGATAGAAAAAATCACTAATTTGTTTTCCTTTTATTTAGAACTTGAAAGAATTGCCTATAGAGATTATCTAACTGGTTGTTACAATAGACATTTTCTTGAAAAATACTTTAATGAATATATCGAAAAAGCAGGAACAATATTTCTACTGGACTTGGATGGATTTAAAGAAATTAATGACAGTCTGGGTCATAGTATGGGAGACATAGTTTTAAAAGAATGCGCTATAAAAATTGAAAGTGTAATTCAACAACATAACTTAAATGGGGTGCTATTTCGTTTAGGTGGTGATGAATTTTTAGTCCATTTAGTGGGAGATTTTGATAATCAAGAAATAAGCAAGATAGCTCAAACTTTAGTGAAGAAATTATCATCATGGGAACTACAGGTAATGGATTTTTACTTGTCAGTAAGTATTGGGATATTAACATACTCTAATAAAGACAAACAAACCTTAAATGAACTAATAAAAAAAGCCGATAATGCGTTATATAGAGCGAAAGCAAGTGGGAAAAACACATATAAATTTTTCTAATTAATCTAAAACAATTCTATGCGAAGATTTCTCACAGGAAGGTAAAGAAAATAGGAATTTAAATTTCTGCATTTGAATCTTTAAATAACATTAATAAAAGAGGAAAAACTATCAATTCTGTAATTATTGTTGGAGCAGATTTAAGCGGTCTGCGTACTGCATCTTTGTTTACTGAACAACCGTATTAAATGTAGGGTTCTGAGTACTTCTGCTCCAAACAGACCTAATTTGGGCAAATTTGACCTTGGACCGACATGGTTTTGGCCACAAAATGAGAGCCGTATTGCTAATCTAGTAGTAGAAGAACTAAACTTAGAAACATTTGAACAATATAATAAAGGCGATATTCTTATAGAGAGATTTCAAATTAAGCCTCCAGAATGTTGTGTGTTGAAGGAAAGTTCTGATGAGAAATGGGTTCGATTGGCTTGAGGCGTGCAGTCTCTTGTTGATGCTATAGCAGCGACGATTCCTTCTGAATTAGTTGAGCTGGAAATCCAAGTAAAGAAAATTCGTCTTGATGAAGCTGGAGATATACGGTTGAAACAAAGCTATCTAATGGAAAGAGGGAGGGGGACAAATAGTGAGTGTTATTTTTGCATTGCCGCCTCGTCTTGTGGCTTATCACATTGAATTTTCACCTTCCCATCCTCCAGAGCTAATTGTTGACATTGGGAAAAAACCTACGTGGATGGCGGGACAAGCCAAGGTAGTTGCAGTTTATGATTGTCCCTTCTGGATGAAAGCGGGACTTTCTAGATATGTATTGAGTGACGTTGGACCCTTAGATAACCCGTAAAAATTAAGTACCTATTTTTTTTTAGTTTTTATAAAGTGCTTTGATCATTTCTTCCTTCTACCCCAAGGTTTTAATAGTTTTATCTATTAATTTCTACTAAAAAAGTCTCCTGAATTTCTTTTGAATAATGGTAGAATGGAGGTGTGTATAAAGCTGCTTAATGTTACTATATTAGGCTTTTCTCAGTCTTTTTACAGGTTCCATAGAGTTATCCCCTTCTTTTCTCCATGTCCTTCTCCTTCATTTTTTTCTATTCTATACTTCTCGAGACTTTTCATCATTCCATTGGAGAGTTTTATTGTAACTTCTAAAAAAAGTACAGGGAAATGATCGCTTTTGAATACATATTGGTATTCTAATAGAAAATTTTATTTTCACAGAAAACAGTAAAAAAATGAAACAATTTAGGAATAAAAAAGTATCTAGTTAAGTTATGTAATCTCTGACACGTTTCTGACACATTTCTCCATTTTAAGATTGGAAAAATGGTAGAAAAATTAAAATGAATAGGTCATTGTCCGAAATTAAAGGAGAGAAAACAATATTTTATAATAAGAAAGAAGGTCAACAATGAATTACACAGTATCTAAAAATCTTTTAACTGCTTTTGGGATAGTATTGTCACTGCTGGCAATTAAGACAGTTCAGTTGTTAATTATATAAGTTTTAAGAATACTGATGCCAGTCATTCTACATTGATTGACGTCCAAACTCATAATTTGGACCAGAGCTAAGGATCTAAAGATAAATGTTAGAGAACAATCTGCCTCTGTCAGGGGGGATATGCTGACTGGTGAAGCAACTTATGAGTAGATATTGAAATAGCAGATAAAAACTTTGAAAAGGTTATTGCCTATTTGATGAACCATTTAACTGTCCCACAAAACATAGATAAGGTGAAGAATCTTATTCCAGAAGACCCAGTCAATTGTTATATTTGCTCTAAATAACTATAAATGTGTCGATATAAGTTTTAAGTAACTTGATATATAAAGTGAGGGGAAAGTATGAGTAAATTTAACTTTAGAAGCATTAGGACTAAACTAATTGCTTCCTTTTTATTAATTTCAATGATAGCTTTTATGTTTGGTGCGTATTTAATTAATTCAATCAATAAAATGGGTGAAAATACGAAACAATTATCTGAAGATATTCCTTTAATGTCATCTGACTTTTCATTGTTAGGTATTATTACTCAGCAACAAGCTGAGCTGAGGGGTTATTTGCTTTCGGGGGAAGATAAGTATAAAGAAATATATTTTAATCTGAAGCAACCCAGTTTGGCGATTCAAGCTGAATTATTAAAAGAGTCCGATGAGATAACTATTAAAGAAGTTGCTGAACAAACAAATAGTGTTTATAAATTAATTGAAGAAAGATTATTTCCAACTTATGAAGCAGGCAAGATTGAAGAAGCTCGGCAGATACTTAACAATGAAATTGAACCTATAATGGTTAAAGTTATTGACCAGATGACAAAGTTAGCTTTAGAAAAAGGCGAACAGAGTCAACAATATAGTAAACAGGCATTAAAGCAAGCTGATATTACACTAACTATTTCTTTGGTATCTGGCATAGTATTATTAATAATTATAATGATTTTATCTGTTGTAATACCAAGAAATATTTCTAAGCCAATTAGTAAACTAAAAGAACGTATGGATTCAATAGCAAAAGGTGATTTAAGTAACGCGGCTTTAAAAGTTAATACTCAGGATGAAATTGGCGCGTTGGTTAACTCCTCTAATGAAGTCAACGAAAATTTAAGAGAAATGCTGCACAGTATAAGCTCTGTATCAAATAATCTCTCTAACCAAAGCAACAGTTTAACAAAAACATCCTATGAGGTAAAAGAGAGTAGTAATCAAATATCAGTGACTATGCAAGAGTTAGCAATAGGTTCTGAAAAGCAAGTTGATATAACAGTTGAACTTTCTAATACAATGTCGGATTTCTCTAATGAAGTTAAAGAAGCAAATTCTAATGGTGAAAATGTCTATTCATCATCACAGCAATTATTAGGATTGACTAAAGAAGGAAGTAAATTAATGATTGATTCGGTTAAACAAATGGAAGTTATTGACCGTATAGTCAAAGAAGCTGTACAAATGGTTAAAGGACTTGATAATAAATCACAAGAAGTTTCAAAATTGGTTGGTGTAATTAAATCTATTGCAGAGCAAACAAACTTATTGGCATTAAATGCTGCTATTGAGGCTGCCCGAGCAGGAGAGCATGGTAAAGGTTTTGCTGTAGTAGCAGACGAGGTGAGAAAATTGGCAGAACAAGTTTCATTTTCAGTTACAGATATCACTGATATAGTGGGTGATATTCAGAAAGAGACAGATTTAGTTGTCCATTCTTTAGAAGTTGGTTATAAGGAGGTAGAGTTTGGTAAACATCAGATTGTTACTACTGGAGAAACCTTTGAGGAAATTGAACGTTCTCTTTCCATTACTTCAAATGGTGTTCAAGTAATTTCTGATACCTTAGAAAATATTGCAAAGAATAGTGGTATTATTAATACATCCATTTCTGAAATTGCCTCTGTCTCAGAGGAATCAGCAGCAGGAATTGAAGAAACAGCTGCTACCGTAGAACAGTCAAGTAGTTCTATGGAGGACGTTGCAATAAGTGCAACTCGTTTAAATAGTTTGGCAAATGAACTGAAAAAGCAAATAAATAGATTTATTTTATAAAGTTCCATTTGAAATCAAGAAGAATATTACACAATCTATCCTAATTCGAATGTCTCTTTACCCTTACATATCATTTCAGTAGAAACTGTAAGGGTATTTTTACATTTGTAATGATTTTTTCACTGGTTTGCCTACTTCTAACTAATTATTACAACCTCTGTAATAAGAAGTAAATCCTACGTTTGCTATTTCACGTTTTCAATGAATTAGGTCATTCAAATTTAAAAAAGGTGATATTGTTAATCTTAATTGGCATATAACTGGAACAAATCCGTCAAGAAGAGGTTCTCGATACCTTGCTTCAAGATGCCCTAAAGACTTATACCGGAACATAATCAATAAAGAAATAAGGTTGTAAATTAAGATGGAGAGGGAAATCTGGCTGCCGCAAAGTGATTATCGGCAGATGAGGTTACTCCTGGAACACTACTTGCAAAGTAAACCTCAACTGTATCTCCTGCGTTTAGCTTTAGGATGTCATTTACTTCAATGATCGAACGATTAGACGCAGTTACACCAGTATGTAGTATGGTTCAAGAGCATCTGACCGTTAATAATGTATCGAGCAGCAACTTGAAGATCTATGGAGATATTAGGAACGTATTGAATAGATGAAGAAAAGGAATAAACACCATTAGTTGAGGTAGTAAATACAGAAGTTACTGAATCGTATTCGTTCGCTAAATCAAACTGTTCATCCCAGTAAAATACCTTCAGATAGGTACGGTGCTACAACTGAAATATAAATTTTCCGCTCTAAACCCAGCATGTTTTATATCGGAAGGTTTGTTTTTCAAACAATTATGATTGTTGGATTGAAAGGTAAGGGATGGATTTTCACTTGTCAGTTAATATAGGAATTTTAAGTTACTATAATGAAAATACAACTAATAAATGAACTAATAAAAAAAGCCGATAATTAGCTGTATAGAGCAAAAACGAGTGAAAAAAATACATTGAATTATGTAAATTGCTACTAGAACTAGATTTAACAGGTCAATGCTAAGAAATATAGTTACACAGCACTAAAATTTTGGAGGGTTTATGATGGGAAAGAGTTATCATTTTCCAAAAAGTTTTCTTTGGGGAGGATCTACTGCGGCAAATCAGATAGAAGGTGCTTATAAGCAAGGAGGAAAAGGATTGTCAACTTCTGATATGTTGAAATTTATCCCTCAAGATAAAAGAAATCCAGAGAGTTTGATGGGGGTTAAAAGTGAAAAAGAATTAAAAAGTGTAATGTCAGAAATGAGAGATGAAGATTTTCCAAAACGCCGCGGAATCGATTTTTATCATCGGTATAAGGAAGATATTGCTTTGTTTGGGGAGATGGGATTCAAAACATTACGCATGTCTATTTCTTGGCCACGAATTTTTCCTAATGGGGATGAACAGATGCCAAATGAAGATGGATTAGTCTTTTATGACAAAATCTTTGACGAGCTATTGAAGAATGATATCGAGCCACTTGTAACATTATCTCATTTCGAAATGCCCCTTCATTTGGTTCAGAAGTATAACGGTTGGACAGATCGCCGAGTAATTGACTATTTTGTTCAATACGCTAAAGTAGTATTCAATAGATATAAAGGTAAAGTGAAATATTGGATAACATTTAATGAAATCAATGTTTCTACAATTTCTCCATATAATGGTAGTGGTATACTAATTAATCGACTTGAAAATGTAGAACAAGGGGTCTACCAAGCACTTCATCATCAGTTTGTTGCTAGTGCTAAAGTAGTTAAAATATGCCATGAAATAATCCCTAATGCTTTAATCGGATGTATGCTTGCCCGAATTGAATCATATCCATCTACAAGCAGTCCAGAGGATATACTTACAGCTCTAGAGGAAAATCAAAAAAATCTTTTTTTTACAGATGTTCAAGTACGCGGTTATTATCCTGGTTATATGAATCGTTATTTTGCTGAAAATAATATTAATATTGAAATGGCTCCAGGTGACAAAGAAATATTAGTTCAATATCCTGTCGACTTTATATCTCTTAGTTATTACATTAGGGTAGTACCGAGTAAATCAGCCAATAAATTACAAGGGAATGTGAATTTATACAAAGGTCACTCCAATCCCTATTTAGAGACTGATTGGGGTTGGAGCATCTATCCGAATGGACTCCGAATCATCTTAAAGAAAATGTATGATCGCTATCAGATTCCATTATTGGTTGTAGAAAATGGATCAGGTGCAATCGATAAAGTGGAAGAAGACGGTTCAATTCAAGATGATTATCGTATTAAATACTTAAAGACCTCTATTATTCAAATGAATGAAGCAATCAAAGATGGCGTAGAAGTATTAGGATATACTACATGGGGGTGTTATTGACTTGATCAGTGCATCAACGTCAGAAATGTCCAAACGCTATGGATTTATCTATGTTGATCAAGATGATTATGGTAACGGAACATTAGAAAGAAAAAAGAAGAAGTCTTTTGACTGGTATAAGGATGTAATTCTTACGAATGGGTTAGAATTAGAATAGTAAAAATTCTATATTACGTGTTTACCATCTAACTTTTCTTAAATTTACCGAATGCTGGTTAGTTTCTTGTGTTCATTTTTACCGTAAACTGCTTGATTGTACACTTTTCTTACTAGCAAAATTTATTAGATTAAATAAGTTAAAGAGGAATATTAAGAAAAATGAGTGTTAGGAGATAAGTGGGATTCAAAACATATAAAGTTAATTCAGGTTTTCGGATTTATCTACTAGCAGCAAAATAGAATAATAAATCACCAAAGAAAAAATCCTGATGGGAAAAAATTTTCGAAAGTATGTATAATGAATTTATAGACATTAAATCTAGCGAAACTGGACAGTATTATGAAATACAATATGATCAGTATAAATACTTAATCTGAGAGTTGTTTATATGCTCTACAGCAATATTATTGAATAGTGAAAAATTTGAAGAGTTGAGCGATTTAATATACTCAAGGTATTTTGTTTATGATAGTTTTTCTTCTAATCCCAAAAAAGGATATAACTATTTGATATTCAATAATTACATTAAAGCCTTGGATGAAACACAAGTGAAAAAGCTGAATACTAATTATTTAAGTTACTCTGCTAAGAAGCAGGTAAATAGGATTAAAGGTATAAACAAGGAAACTTTAGCAAATGTAGATACAATGCTATATTATTAATCGAGTTTTATTGAAAGGGGTCAGTTTGAAAGATCATGGTTCCCATATCTTTATTTTTTCAAACGAGTTTTGGAAAGATAGATATTCTACAGAAAGTAGATTCACAAAGGTAATTCAATAAGATAAAAGTACTTTTCAACGTAGCTGAATTTTGTGAGACTTAAATTAACATAGGATTATGAAATGAAATTTGGCAGGTTGAAAGCCTTTGGAATTTGCTCCGAGGGCTTTCTATGTGTTTTCTTTAAATAAACTTTATTTATATCATAATTAAGCCTAGGAAGGATACGCTTATTATTGTAGAAATAAAGGCTTTTAATGTCTCTAAATTGTAGTTTAGCATTAGTATTTGTTTATCAAAGTTGATATTCACTGTGTTAGTTGTTATGAAACTAAGATGAACCCCCATTAAGCAAGGGGGTAAGTACTGTTAATAGAAGTTTCTATAGAGAAATTTTTAAGATTTTTGAAATAAAGCATGTTCGTTTAGTTCAGCCAATGTTGGAAAGGATTCACTTCCTCCAGACCTCGAAACAGTCATAGAGCTGACTAAAGTAGCTACTTCTGCCGCTTTTTTCAAACTATATCCTTCTAATAAACAGAAGACAAACGCACCAATAAAGGAGTCTCCAGCTCCAGTTGCATCTATTGCATCTACTTTATTGGCTGGTGTATAAAAGGTTTCCTTTTTTGTTGCAATAACAACCCCTAGTGAACCTAAAGTTAGAATAACAATATCCTTCACTTTACTTACTAGTAATTCAGCGACCTTATGAGCAGTTTTAATGGAATCTACTTGAGAGCCACTCATAAACTCAGCTTCCGTTTCGTTAACCACAAGAATATTAATAGCAGATAGACTTGTGTCATTTATTTCACGTGCTGGTGCATTATTCAATACAATCTGGCATTCAACATCCTTGGTTTTCTCAATTATGTAATCAACAATTTCACTTGGGATTTCTTGTTGCAGCAATATATATTGGCAACTTGTGATAACATCTAAGCTCCGGTCAATATCTTCTTTTGTAATGAGATAGTTTGCTCCCCTTAATAATGTACTATGATAGTCTCCATCAGGAAGAACATTCACAATCCCCATCCCTGTTGTTCCTTTTTTATTTATAAAATCAACATTAGTTCCTGAAGCTTGTAAGGATCCGATTAATGCTTCGCCAAATCTATCTTCCCCAACTTTTCCAATCATTGAAGTCGATAATCCTAATTTAGCACATTGTACTGCTTGGTTTGCCCCTTTACCTCCTGGTCCTTGAATCAAACTATCTGCCATAAATGTTTCCCCTTTTTGAGGTAAGCGTTTTTGTTTTAATAATAGATCGTAGTTAAGGCTACCAATAACGACCACCTGTTGATTATTCATTATTTATCCTCCTATTGACGGTATTGTTTAACTGCATCACTTGTTAACAGTAAATTTTTATTTGATCCACCTGAATCTTTTAAAGCTAAACTAGTATATAAAGCGTCTAGAATACTTAGCTGAACAATTCTAGCAGAAGCATTCTCACCAGTGATGGGATGATTTTTCGCTGTGGAAACTAGACTCACGTCTGATACTTCTGTAATAGGACTATTCATGTAATTAGTGAGGCTAATGGTATGAGCTTCTTTAAGTTGAGCTAATTTTAAGATTTGAACAATGTTTTTTGTAGCACCTGTGTGGGAAATTCCCAAGACTATATCTCCTTTATTTACGAGTGATGTAAACATAAATTGCATGTGAGTATCTTTATAAACATGAGCAAAGATACCAATTTTAAGAAGTTTATGTTGGAAATCTTCACAAAGTATGGCAGATCCACCGTTTCCAACTAAAAATATTTTTTTTTCTTCAGACTTATTACGTAAAATTTCTGCTGCCTTATCAAATGCTACATAATCCACAATGTCTAGCGTATCCTGTATGGCAAGAATAGCATTTAACATTACCTTTTCGAGAATGACTTTGTTTGAATCTTTCCGTGTAAATTCTGAATCCAAATCATTCTGATCCTCTTCTTTTTGACCATTGACGTATAACTCAATGGCTTTTTTTAATTCATAAAAACCTTTACATTTTAGTTTTTTGCATACTTTCGTTATAGTGGCTTCGCTTACATTAAGATGGACAGCGACTTCACTAATGGTACTTTTCGCTAACTCTTGGTAGTTATTGCTGATAAATGAAGTTACTCTTCGTTCTTTATTGCCAAGAGAAGGAGAGATGCTACGCGCAAGTAATATACATTCTTTTCCTGATAATGATTTTTGACTCAAACTTCGGTATCTCCTTTCTATCAATTATTTGAGTTAATAATATCACCATTTTTCAAAAAAGGGAAATATAAATTTTACTTTAAAAAACACAAAAGTAAAATTATTAAGTGGTTTTTACGGTAAATAAAATATTTTTAGTAATATAATTTATTTTCATTTACAAAATAGTAAAGTATTTATAGACTGTAAGTACAATCATATGAAATTGTTTATTCGATTTTATATGTAATGAAAAAGAAAAAGGGGATACGATTATATGATATTTTCTACACGATTAAATTCATTTAAAGCTCAAAAAGAATTATTTTTCCCAAAAGATAAACAATTGACCACAGTTGATCTCATTAATAGAATGTCTACTGTAAATGGGTTAACACATGTAGAGCTTAATTATCCGGAACATTTTAAATCTAATACCTTAAATGAAATTAAAGAGGCTATTTCTGAATGTAGTCTTCAAGTGAGTGGTATTGCTTTGCGATTTGATGATACGTACTTGAATGGAGAATTCACAAATACTAATGAAGAAATTAGAGGGAAGGCAATCAAGACTACAAAAGAAGCAATTGAAGTCTGTCAACAACTTGGCGGAACAACTACAACTGTTTGGCTTGCAAATGACGGATTTGATTATTCCTTTCAGTTGGATTATGAAGAGGCATGGATTCAAACAGTATCAGCATTAAAAGAGATAGCTTCTGAATATCCAGAAATGAATATAAGTTTTGAATACAAGCCTTATGAACCTAGATCTTTTTCACTTGTTGGAGACATTGGTTTATCTTTATTACTTGTAGAAGAAGTAGGACTACCTAATGTAGGTGTTACTTTAGATTTTTGTCATATGTTAATGAAGAAAGAGAATCCAGCTTATTCCGTTGCACTAGCTGCTCGAAAAAATCGTCTAATGGGATTCCACTTAAATGATGGATACAAGGATGCAGATGATGGAATTATGTTAGGCAGTGTTCATCTTATGCAAACATTAGAATTTATCTATTATGCAAAAAAATATAGTTATACAGGTCTTATTTATTTTGATACATTCCCACTTAGAGAAGATCCTGTAGCTGAATGTGAACAAAATATAAAAATTTACAAAGCGCTAGATAGTTTAATTTCAAAAATAGGAATGGAAAACATAGAGCAGCTAATTAAGGAAAAAAATGGTGTAAAAGTACAGCAATTTTTATTAGACTCTTTCCTATCATAAAATTTTGTAAACAGGAGATGAAAAAAATGATAGAAAAAATTGGATTACCTAAGAATTTGTTGTGGGGATACATTGGTTTAATGTTGTTTATGATTGGCGATGGTATTGAGCAGGCATGGATTGTTCCATATTTGGTGGAAGAAGGCATGTCTGTCACACATGCCTCCTTGTTAATCACAGTTTACGGTGTTACTGTTACAATTTCAGCATGGCTTTCCGGCGTCTTTGTTCAGACTCTCGGGCCACGTAAAGCTATGTTATTCGGTGTAATCGCTTTCTTGATAGGTAGTGTTGGATTTATTGGATTAGGTATGTATTCATTAAATCTTTCATTAATGATTCCGTTCTATGCTATTAGAGGGTTTGGTTATCCTATGTTTGCTTATTCCTTCTTAGTATGGATAAATTACAGTACACCAATAGAAAGACGAAGTAGTGCTGCTGGATGGTTTTGGTTTATGTTTTCTTTAGGTCTTAGTGTAGCAGGTCCATTTTATGCATCTCTCTTTATTCCAGTATTGGGGCATATAAATGTACTTTGGTCAGGGATCCTTTTTACTGTAATTGGCGCATTTTTAGCAATTGTTATAAACAAAGACAAGGTTCCGGCTTCTGAAATTACACAAATTTCTTTGTCCGAGTTTGCGAAAGCGATAACAATATTAAAGAGACCAGTCATTTCTTTAGGTTTAATAGTAAAATCAATAAATGGCTTTGCTCAGTACGGATTACTTCTATTCTTGCCAATTTATCTATTAGAATTTGGTTATTCAACAACGGAATGGCTACGTATGTGGTCCACCGTGTTCACTGTTGCAATTTTTGCTAACTTATTGTTTGGATATCTAGGGGATAAATGGGGATGGAGAACTACTATTAAATGGGTTGGCGGATATTTTTATGCTGCTGTACTTATATTAGTCTACTTTATGCCACAAATGATTGGACATAATTATTGGTTAATGACTGCAACTCTTAGTTTGTGTGGAGTCGCAATGGCTGGATATGTTCCTCTTTCGGCATTATTTCCATTATTAGCGCCAGACAATAAAGGTGCTGCCATGTCTATTCTTAATTTAGGTGCGGGATTAAGTACATTTATTGCTCCTGCAATTGTAACCCTTTTCTTTCAACCATTTGGTGCTGGTGTAGTCATTTTCATTTATGCAGGATTCTATGTATTAAGTGCGATTCTGACACCTTACTTAAAAACACCAGAAGAATTGGAAGAAAGCAGGGAAAAAGTAAGTTGATTTAATACTTTAAATTCTTTTTCAAAGTGCTCGTTAATCATACCTTATTACATTCAAATTGTAATAAGGTATTTTTTATATAGAAAAAAACATGTGGTTTGAAGGAATCGATACAATCACTTAAACAATTGGAAATAGTTATTATTAGAATTACTAGAAGCTTGGAATATTTGTAGATGTTGAATAGGAGCAGCCGTGTGCATAGTAGTGCAAGCACGGTTCTGTGAGGTTTCCCTTCTACTCAACTAGTGAGTTCAATCATAAAATTCTACGCAACCAAAATGATTTAATTAGAAATTAATAGCCACTAAGGGAATTACTCATATTAATAATTCTTGTTCAGAAAAAAATATATAATGAAGAAACTCAACTTTTTGTTATAAAATATTCCATTCCCCTTGATTCAATAGAATAAAGGTAGCTTGTAATAGGATGAGTTAGTTTTTTCAGATATATGAGAAATGGCATAAAACTGGGGGAATAGGCATGACCATAAAAGGGGATTTACGGGACACCTTACTAAAACATATTTCTCTATTGGGATAGGAACATATCAATTTTCTTGGAGAATACACCTTTGATATGAAGAAAGTGGCAAGTTTACATTCGCTGCGCCCTCTTATTCAATAAATAATAAGCCGAATTTGCTTAGCGTATGATTTGCCCCTTTTGTTGGTGGGACACCAGATAGAAGTTAAAGAGGTTCCCATCTATAAGGCTATGAAGTAGTAAAGTTTATTACAGATTTAAGGATAGTAAATTACCATCAATATCAGGTGATTCATCTAATGATATAGACAGTGCCTAAAGGATTTAGCTATTTTTTACCATACAATTTCCATTTTGTTCATTTATAATTATATATATGTGAAAGACCAGGGAGGGAAGTGAGAGGTTTGAAACATAGAAAGCAGTTAATAACACTCGCTATGGAGAGTGCAACGCAGATGATAGTCTTTTTATCAAATGGATTAAAAGTTAGATACCGTCTGGCAATCGATGAATTTGCAGATTTAGATCTTAAGGCTGAACTCGTCCTTTAAAGAAGTTTATTATACCTAAGGGCAAAGAGTTTGGAAGACATTCATGCACTGGGAAAAAAGATACTAGCTACAGATGAAAAAGTAGGCAAGATGATTCGGATTGGTCAGTCATGAAGAGAGATATACAAATCAATTATGGCGTCCTAGATCAGATTATCGAACAGCTGCATACATACAAGGATGCTCTACACCAGATGGATGATTCCCTAAAGACTATCGCTGTGTATGTTGAGAATAATGAAGGAAAGAGTTTGGATGCATGGGATGATCGTATGCAGAAGTCAAAGAAGCATATTAAAAGCTATGAAAATCAGATAGATGATCTTCTAACCTTATTTGAGAACTATGTGAGTGATTCTACTGCTTATATTAAACCTCTTGCGAGAAACAGTATGATGAGGGTGGATCGTAATGATATCTGGTGGAATCTTACCCAGATGGAATCAGGGGTAAATAAACATCTATATCGTGCAACAATGGAAACAAATAAGTCCCCGAGCTTTTTGTTCAGTATGTTTGATGATGTTACACCAGAAGAAAAAGAGAGGAGCAGCTATAATAAACAACGGATAGAAGGCATACATGGTGACCTGAACTCTACGAAACGAATACTGGAAAAGAAAATGGAATCTTTGTGGGATCTTTATGATTCGAAAGTAAAGAAGTTTGACAAAAGTTAATACTACTTCAAGAAAAGGGATTACCACTATACATGCAGGATAATTACCTTGAAAATGAACTTAAAAGGATTAAGGAAATTGGAATGGAACAATACAAAAAAGAAAAAATGGACAAAGAGGTTACGACCCCTGTATGGAAAAGAGGAGGAGGGGCAACAGTTGACCTTTGGGAAAGGTGGTATAATAAGGAATGAACTATGGTGTATTTAATAATTTAGTTGAAGATGTAATTCAGTTCTCGAAAAATTTCCAGAGCCAACATTCTAATAATATTTCCAATAAAATTAATATTATTAATGATATAAAAAAAGCCGAACATTTAGCTTATGATGAGATTTTTGGCGAGGATGAGTATAATTGGAAAGATATCAGAGAATTGGAAATGAGTGAAGTTTGGGGTATTTATTACACAATGTCAGAAAACGAAAAGCCTAAAGGATTGGAAGAATTATTAGAAGTTATTGCTGATAATGTGAGAAAAAGCTCATTTGAATATAGTATATTTTATAACGATGTTGTAGCTGACCTTACTAATTGTGCCATTAATAGAGCGATAAACGGAAAGAATAGCTCTTTTTTTGAAGAATTGTTTGAGATATATCAACTTGGCGCTTTTCCTTGCGGTTGGAGTGGTGATTATCCAGAGGGAAAAATTATTGCTTTTAAATTGGATTAATGAGTATATTACCTGAGAGGCTAAATGAAGTTCTAGGAGAAGAAATATATAAACGTGAAGATAGCAATCTAGTACAGGATGCTTTAATAAGACTAGGTGTAAACGCATCGGATACTTTCCAAGAATTTTATATCCAGTATGCAGGCCCTTTTTGGGAAGAGCATGTACCCTTTGAATTACTAGATATAGCAGATGAAGAAAACAATATTGAATCATACACACTCATTTCTAGAAAAGAACAGGGTTTTCCAAAGCAATATCTGGTTTTAAGTGAAATGTCAGCAAATGCTGTATTAGTACTGGATACTGTAACAGATAAAGTTTATATAGTTAATTTTGAGGCTGGAGATGAACTACTTATTAAAGGTGAGTTAAAGGAAAGTTGGTCATCGTTTTTTGATTTCTTGAAGGCATATTTTAATTGTTAATTATGGTCCAATAAAAGTTAATTCAGAGAGAAACTTAAAACCTTGATTGGCTTAATATGCCTTCAAGGTTTTTTGACTTTAAGAATTTTAAGGTTAAAACAATATCACTTTTGAATCAAAAACTCATGATGGTTAGCAAACTTACGAGATTGGTTGCAGTGACAGTTAAAAAATACAACCACACCTTATTACTTGGTCTATATTTGATTTGCACACGAGAATGACAAAGCAAGTAATGCTAAAGTTGGCAACATACAAATATATATGGTTAGTAATAAAAAGGAAAGATGTGTGAGCAACATAAACAATGCTTAAATGAGATTCAGAGCTCATGTACTTGGAGTATTGATTTTATATTTGGATTTTGTGAAAAGTACGATAAATAGGCGAGATGACATTTTAAGTGGCAGGAAGACTTATGATACTGCAAAACCCACAAACTAAAGTCAATGACAAAGCTCGTAATGTTAAAGATGGTAACGACACAGATACATAAATCTAATGAATAAAAAGAAAGTGAGGATTTTAGAATGAGACAAAAAGAAAATGATTTAATTGAAAATCGAGAGCTCATGGTTGTACCATCATGGAGTATCGTGTTAACAGTTGGATGAACTGAACAATAACAAGAATTAGCGAGATGACATTTTACATGGTAGGGGTAGTTTACTGTATGGAATGGCTAAAAAACTAAAGAGATTGACAAAAGTCGTGGCGATAAACAATGGATCTATAATTTAAAAGCTTTCGGGTTCAATAAAAAGTTGTTAACGTGTAACAAAGGGGAATATGTCTAAAAGCATAGGAAGAAATTCCTGTTTTATGCTACCACATGTGCTTATCCAATAATATAGACTTCATTCACAAAAACATAATAATAATTTTAATGATGAACGTTAAAACCTGAAAACAAAAGGGATTAGACATTCTCTTTATTATAATAGTTATAGAGCTTTCTTCGAATGAGGAATGCTTTTTATTTTTTCTGAAAATAATACCTGCAATAAAAATATTATATTAATTAATAAAAATTTATTGTAAATCAATAAAAAATAGATTAAAATCAAAAACAGAATAAATAAAAGAGGTGCTTTTTATGGAAAAAGTAACAACATTGTTTTTAAAAATAGCTGTTATTCTTTTAGGATTCCCAGTTCTTGCTCTGTGCATCTTTTTGGTGCCTGAGCTGGCGAATCTTGCAGCAAAAATGCTTCCAGAGTTTGCTTTTATAAAATATCTCGTTTTCACCGTTCTTGATGCATCAGTGATACCTTTTTACTTTGCTTTGTATCTGGCTTTTAAACTCTTACGTTATATTGACAAAAACATAGCTTTCTCCAGTTTATCTGTAAAAGCTTTAAAGAAAATCAAATACTGTGCCATCACAATCAGTATTTTGCATGTGTTAGTTTGGCCACTTTTCTTTATCTTTGCAGAATTAGACGATGCACCAGGAGTTATCATTGTCGGATTGGTTGTTCCTTTTGCATCGATGGTTATCGCAGTCTTTACGGCTGTTCTCCAGAAACTTTTACAAGAAGCAATTAATATCAAATCAGAAAATGATTTGACGGTCTGAGGTGAATAAAAATGGCAATTATCATCAATATTGATGTGATGTTAGCAAAAAGGAAAATGAGCGTTACAGAACTTTCGGAGAAGGTTGGAATAACAATGGCGAACCTTTCTATATTGAAAAATGGAAAAGCAAAAGCGATTCGATTATCCACTTTAGAGGCAATTTGTAAGGCTTTAGAATGTCAGCCTGGAGATATTTTAGAATATAAAAGTGACGAAGACAGTTAACCATTTCGAGGAAAATTGATTTAACAATTATTAGAGGAGGTATAACTATGGACATTAACCATTTAATTATTGACAATATTGCTAACCCTCATGAACTGGAGAGAATGTTTAGAAAAGACCCGAAAACTTTTAAAAAGTCATTCACACACGCATGGGAACAAAATCCTGATTCTCAGGTTCTTGGTGTTTGGTATGAAAGATTGCATTTCAAGGAGACGGAATATCCAGAAAAATCTTCTTTGTTTCAAAAAGGTTTCTTATTCATGGGCATTTTAGCCATTCTAGCCGGGATATGCACCAGGATCATTTTCCATTTTGTCGAACAGGAAGCAATTGCTCCAATTAATCTGGCTTTTGGTATAATTCCCTTTATTGCTGCCTACTTTGTTTACAATAATACTCCGAAAAAAAGTATTATTTATTCCCTTGCAGCATTGTTCCTAATTTCCGGGGTTTATCTTAATATGCTGCCATTAAAGGATAAAGACAGTATTATCCTAGCTTATTTACACCTACCCATATTCTTATGGGCATTGATAGGACTTGCATATACAGGAAATGAATATGCAAAGGGTAGTACACGATTAGCGTATATTAAATTTAATTTAGAATATTGTATTCTCTACGCCAGCATGGCAGTTAGCGGAATGATACTAGCGGCATTAACCATGCAGCTATTTAGCTTTGTTGGCCTTAATATAGAAGACTTCTATTTTAGTAATGTTGTTTTATTTGGTGCTGCTGCTCTCGCTATTGTGGCTGTATACCTGGTATCAATGAATCTTAAACTTGCTAAGAATATTACACCATATATAGCTAAAATTTTTAGTCCTCTTGTCCTGATTACATTGTTGGTCTATCTTATAACGGTTATATGGGTCGGAAAAAATCCATTCTTGGACCGCAATTTTCTGATAGTCTTTAACGGAATACTCCTTGGTGTATTGGCCGTTACCATATTTTCCATTATTGAGATTGACTCAGACAAGAAAAAGAACCTTTCAGATTATATAAATTTTGCCTTAATTGTTCTTGCTCTTATCATTGATAGTGTGGCTTTGTCGGCCATTGTGTTTAGACTTTCTTCTTATGGAATTACGCCAAATAGACTTGCTGTTTTAGGAGTAAACATACTAATCTGGGCAAATCTAATTTGGATTATGCTCTCCTATATCCGTTTTCTACAAAATAAATCTGGGCCTGCAACTATCCAAGATGCTGTTACTAAGTACTTGCCAGTGTACGGACTTTGGGCAGCTTTCGTTATTTTTACTTTTCCTATCATTTTTAAATAGAAAGTCTACAAAAAGCTAACTTTCTTAACCTAGTAAATCCTTAGAGCCGATACTATGCAGCTATTAATACAGAGTTGCATAAAATCGGCTTATTTTCATTACTATAGTTAAATTAAGCTATAGTGTTGCATTTGGATTCTGTGAAATATGTCTAGCTTCATGTGCCCAACAAAAAAGGACTTCGTGAAACGATAAGCTAAACTAGCATGGATTAATTTAGATTAAATGTGAAAAAATATACATACAATAATGAGAGAATTAGTTGAGGAAGGGTCATTAAATAAAAACAAACTACTTCATGTAATTACAAGAACGGATAGAAGAGCAATTGAATCTAAGAAAAAGTTGGTAGGAGGTTAGTAACAAAGACACCACTATTATAAATTGGTATAGAGATTGGGTAAATTACCATATTCTAGTAATAATGTCTGCTTACATGTTTTGCGTGTTATTAACGTTTATTAGATTTAAATTCAGCTTTATCAAGATTCTTCTGTCATTTTCTATATCCCCTTATCTCTTTTTCGAACATTTTACTTGTATTCATTCTCAAATCTTCTTCCCTAATATGCTTTTTCCATATCATTTATACGAAAGTCGATAATTTTCACGGACGTCATTTCAATCGATACATGCACCCATTCTTTATGTTATTAATAGGATGTTCTAGAAGGGGTGATAACTATGCAATGGGAACAAAAAATTAGATCATTGATTGGTCAGCCTTTGGTATTTCATTGGCAAATGGACAAGGAACTTCAGTAGTTTTGTGTGGTACATCCGGAGGAAAGTTACTTGTAATCGAATATATGTATCAAACACAATTTGCCTTAAAGCAATATGATTTTTATATGAATCAGGACATTAATGGATTTCCAGCATGTCAGAATCAGCAGCCATTATATTAATGAAATGTCCCTCTTTTGGAGGGGTTTTTAAATAATTGTTAAACGCACATTCGAAACAAAACCTCGTAGACAGTTTGGGATTTAAGGGAATGTTTTTTATTAGCTGAAAAACTTCGGTTCACTCATAATAAATTGCAAGCAGGAATCAACGAAAAATGTACAAAGAGGTATTAGAGGAAGCACTATGAAGCTGTCTGATTACTTCTAATAACTCACTTATAAAAACAAATAAAATTATAGAAAAATTTTAAAATATGTTAAGCTGAATGGAGAATTGAGGGGAAATAATGTCATTGTCATTTACATACTTAGTAAGAAGTACTATGCCTAATTAATGGTAAATTCGAAATCTAATATGGTATTACTAAAATATCTATAAATAAGCTGTCTTCATTACAGGAGATAGTTTCCTTAAAAGTGAATTGGATACATATAATATTTGTATTTTTATATTGATGTTTTCTAGTAAGTCTTTTTATTAAATAAACTATACGAGATTTGAATGAAGTCTATACACCGATTTTTATTTATCTTTCTTATAAAGATTATATGGTTACTAGCAAGGAGAGAAACAATGTCATATCAATATGAACAAATTCATTATCAAGCTGATTTGCCTGTTAAAATATTCACCCATACTGTGGAACGTTATCCTTATCATTGGCATGAAGATACGGAAATTCTTCTTATACTTGAAGGAGAATTAGAAATACGTATTGACCGAGAAAGCTACAAACTGGCTACTGGGGATATCTTTTTAGTAAATGCAAATGAACTTCACTTTATTAATTCACATACTAGCTTTGGAAAAACACAGGTATTGGCACTTCAGATAGATAACCGATATCTTCAGGAACATGGAATAGATATGGAGAGTAAGAGATTTTACTTAAACTCTAAAGAGGGAAATGATACTTCCCGATTAATAATGGATGAACTGAAATATATCCTTGCTAATATGATGGATTTAATTATCAATAGAAAAAGTCTCTATCATTTAAAAATGAAAAAGTGGTTGCTAGAGCTTGTTGTGATCCTGTTGGAACACTTTGAGGTACCAACAAAAACTGACCTCAAGCAGATAGATAGTGATCAGAGGTTATTAGACATATTGAAGTATATGAATAAGCATTGTGTGAAATCAGGTTTGGGATTACAAGATATTGCGGAAGCGTTTTCTTTGAATCCTCAATATCTATCAAGATATTTTAAGTTAAAAGTTGGAGTGCCTTTGAAAAAAAAATTAGATAGTATGCGTTTAAATAAGTCATTACTAGCTTTGCGAACAACGGATGAAACAGTGACAGAAATAGCATTGCAATATGGATTTCCTGATAGTAAAGCCTATTATAGGGTATTTAAAGAAGTACTAGGAATCACTCCTAGTGAATATCGTAATCTCTATACATTGGAAGTGGAAGATGCAATCTCGAAGGACTATCTTAGTATTAATAGTAGTGAATCACTCGCTAATTTATTTAAGTATCTTAAAAGAGAGAGTTATCATCAAGAATTTCTGAAGAGTGAAACTCAATTTGTTCCTATTGATTTAACTCAAATTCAAAAACAGATAGATCACACTTTTACTAATCTACTGACTTTTGGCTATGCTCCACTAGCTTTGAGAAACGACTTTAAAGCACAGCTAAATCAGATTCAACAAGACATTGGGTTTAAATATGTTCGTTTTCATGGGGTATTTGCTGACCAGTTACTTGTCTACAATGAAAAAACAGATGGATCCTACTACTTTAATTTTAATAACATAGATGTAATATTGGACAACCTAAGTGAAGAAAATGTGAAACCTTTTATCGAAATTGGATTTATGCCAAAGGACTTGGCAAAGACTAAGGATACGATATTCTTGTGGGGTGCACATGTCTCTCCTCCAAAACAAATGAAGCATTGGAAAGAGTTAATAGAATCATTTATTAGGCATTTGATTAATCGCTATGGGCTTAATGAAGTTAGAACATGGTATTTTGAGTTTTGGAATGAACCAGAAGTTCCATATTTCTGGAGCGGAACAAGTGAAGAGTTTTTGACTCTTTATACTGAGACATATAAATCTATTAAATCCATCGATTCAGAAATTAGGGTAGGAGGATTTAGTAACATTAATTTTGCTAATTATCAATCTTGGATTGCTAATTTTAAGGCTTTCGCGAAAAAGGAAAGTATTACTTTAGACTTTTTTACTTTTCATGTTTATAATCTTGCAAGAAAACCTAATATCCAATTGGTTGGTCATAGGGAATCGAATGAATCAGTTATAGAAAGTGTTACACAATTTAGAAGTGTTATGATTGGCGATGAGCAGAATCTTACAAATAATATTGATTCGGTTATGATGACGAGTAAGGAATTACATGAAAATTCCAAAGAAGTTTGGATTACCGAATGGAATGGAAATAGTGATAGCAAAGATTTACTTCATGATACATGTTATATGGCTGCCTTTATTGTCAAAAATGTTATAGAAAACTTTGAAAAAGTAAAAGGGATGGGCTACTGGACATTTACAGATTTATTTGAAGAATTTAAACAGGAACAGCATCTGTTTCATGGAGGGTTTGGTCTTATGACCTATAACGGTATAAAAAAGGCTGGATATCATGCTTTTTATTTTTTAAGTAAACTTGGAGATGAGTTAGTAGCCAAAAATGAAGACATGATTATTACTAAAAGAGGGGAAGATTATCAAATTCTACTATATAACTATAGTCATCCCAACTATTTATATCGAACCTTTGATTACTCCCAATTGTCTCCGATTAGTAGGTATTCTGTTTTTGATAATGAGCAAGTCAAAGCTTATCAAGTTTCTTTACATGGTATTTATGGTAACTACCGTATTAAAAAACAATTTGTAAATCGGGAGCAAGGTTCATCCTACGATTCTTGGGTTAATATTGGAGCACCCATAGAAATAGACGATCAGACAATTTGCTACCTAAAAGGAAAGGCAGAACCAGGTATGAAGATAGAGGATATAGTCACAAATAAGGCATATTCACTGACAACAGAATTGCAACCCCATGAAATTCAATTGATAGAGTTCAAAAAACGGTATTGAAAATGTGTTAAAAGTCATTCGCTAGTGAACATAAAGCGAATGGCTTTTTTATATACTTGAAGTTCTAATGGTTTATAGAATGCACCTACAAATCATTTTATGTCAAAAATCGTAACAACTTTTCATAAGGTTCACTTTATAAAAGGCTCAGTTTTTCAAATGATATTAAAATAGGTCATTTATTGGAGTTCCAATTCTATAGTATTGGAATGAAGTATGTCTTAGGTCCGTATATACTTGACTTACCTGCTTAGATAGGTGGTCAAGTCATTTGATAACGCTTTCTGTTTTCTAGATTAGTTAACTGAAAATGGTTAAAACCAAATATAGACAATTAATGTAGACAAAGGAAAAGGTGACTAATTAAAGATCGTACGAAATGAAAGGATTAATTTTCTAAGTAGAAAAAGAAGCTTATAAATGCAAAAAAAAGAGAAAGAACTTGCTATGAAAGTGAGAGATAAGAGTTTTTTTAGGTATAAATGAAAGCGTTAACTTGTTGATTCAAAGATTGATTGTGGTAACAGTGTCATTTTAAAAGACGAGTGTAATATCTCTTTTGACCAAGCAGGTATCCGTAGGCTTATATAAAAATTCTACAACGGAATTTGTCTGAAATGAAGATAAGAGCACAAAGGTAGAGGGGGTTCATCATGATAGAATACTTTAAAAAGAGAAAAGCTTGGAAGCAAGAAATAGTGCAACAAGTTAGGGAAGCTAATGCAAGCCGTAAAAAAAGAAAGCTAGAGATTTCCGCATTGCCTGACACAGAACGAAAAGAAGCGATTAAAAGGGATAAACTTTTGCAAAAGCAACAGAAACAACAAAGAAAAGAAGAATTAAAATCATTAAGCCGTAAAGAAAGAATAGTAAAGAAAAAAGAAAATAAAATGTACAAAAAAATCAAAAACAGACCAAGACGTATTGCTGGGTGGTCAGTTGTTGCTATCTTGTTATTAACGGTAGGTGTAACTTTAGGACCTACAGCTTTAAGCATGGTTCAAAACATGACTGGTAAGCATATTACGATTGATACAACAAGTGCAGAAAGTGTCAAAGCGAGAGAAGCTGCTGATGCAGTTTCAGAAGAGATTGCTAATGAAGGGTTGGTATTATTAAAAAATGAAAATAACTCCCTTCCATTAGGAAATAAGAAAATTAATATATTTGGTTCTACCGCCTTTAGTTTTAAATATGGCGGGGGCGGTTCTGGTGCATCGGATCAAACTCGAGCTGTGAATTTATTTGATGCCCTTAAGAATGCAGGAATTGAATATAATCAAGTATTATATGATTACTATGCGGCCTTACCAGAATTAGAAGGAGCAACAGGTGAAACGGATACTGGTGTAGTTCAAGTAATTAAAGGAATGTTAGGCAGTAAAGAGGCAACCGAACCAGATGTAACGGATTCTGCATTAGCTCAAGCGAAAGAGTACTCTGAAAATGCGATGATTATTATTCAAAATGAAGCTGTAGAAGCATCAGATGTAAGCAGTGATCAATTAAAGATATCAGATGGTATGCAGGATTTAATTGAAAAAGTTGCTGAGAACTTCAGTAATGTTACCATTGTCGTAAATGCTGGAAATACTTTAGAATTAGGATTTGTTAATGAAAATCCAAGTATTCAGTCCGTGATTTGGGTTGGAACACCAGGACCATTTGGAACAAATTCCCTTGCCAAAGTACTATCAGGAGAATTAAACCCTTCTGGACGCATTACTGATACGTATGCCTATGATGTTGAATCTTCACCAGCAAGTGAGAATTTTGGGAATTATCAATATGAGAATTTAGACAAAGCCTATCTTAATTATGAAGAAGGTATTTATATAGGCTACAGATTCTATGAAACTTATTATCAAGGAAATGAAGAAGGATATAAACAAACTGTTCAATATCCTTTCGGTTCAGGCCTAAGTTATACAACATTTGATTGGAATTTAGTAGATCAACAATTAAACAATGATTCTATTGAATTAAAAGTAGAAGTGAAAAATACTGGTGAAGTAGGTGGTAAAGATGTAGTTCAAGTGTACTACTCTGCTCCTTACACACCAGGAGGATTGGAGAAGTCTGCCATTAACTTAGCAGCATTTTCAAAAACGAAATCACTGGAGCCAGGAGAGTCTGAAGTATTAACAATTAAGTATGATACAAGGAATATGGCTTCTTACGATCTGGATAATGAGAACTATATTTTAGAAAAGGGAACATACCAAATTAAGCTCGGTAAAAATGTTCATGAAATTGATAGCACAATAGACTTTGAATTATCTGAAGATATTGTGTATCAAGCAGATGCCGATACAGGAACAGAATACAAAAATCGCTTTACTGAATCAGAAAATGAATTAACTATACTTTCCCGTAATGATTGGGAAGGAACATATCCATCAGATGAAGATGATTCAAAAATTGCTTCAGATAAAGTATTGGAAAGAGTTCAAGGACATGAGTTCAAGGAAGAGGTGGAAATGCCTGCAACGGATGTTGACAATGGACTTAAATTAGAAGACTTAAAAGGACTAGATTATGATAATCCTAAGTGGGAGGAATTCTTAGACCAACTCACTGTTGATCAAATGATCGATTATGTGTCAGAAGGCGCTTATCACACGGGAGCAATTGAAGATCTTGGAATTCCGAAAACAGTTTTAATGGATGGACCTGCAGGATTTAATTTCTTCTTTAAGAAGTTTGAAGCCGGTGCTTACCCAACTGAAATCGTCATTGCATCAACTTGGAATAAAGATCTAGCCTACGAGATGGGTGAACTAGTTGGAAAAGAAGCAAAAGCATATGGAATACACGGATGGTATGCTCCCTCTCTTAATGTTCACCGTTCAGCACAAGGTGGAAGAAACTTTGAGTATATGTCAGAAGATCCAGTACTAAATGGTAAGATTGGTGCTAATTTGTCGAAAGGTGCACAGGACCAAGGTGTTACCGTATTTATGAAGCACTTTATAATGAATGAGCAAGAAACAAATGCACGCTCTGGGATGCTCGTTTGGTCTAATGAACAAGCCATGCGAGAAATACACTTGCGTCCTTTCGAAATGACTGTAAAAGAGGCTGGTGTAACTGGTGCAATGTCTAGTTTTTCTTACATTGATGGAAAATGGGCAAATCCAGAATTATTAAATGGTATGCTTAGAGAGGAATGGGGATTTGAAGGTGTAGTATCTTCAGATGCTGTATTTGGATTCATGGAACCACAGAAAGCCATTACATCTGGCAATGATTTAATGTTAGATATTATGTCGGTTCCAAAAAATAAAAAACAATTAGAAGAAGCATATGACGAGCATCCAGAAGCGGTTACAGCAGGACTGCGCAATAGCATGCATAACTCACTATATGCAACACTTCAAACATACCTTTTTGACTAAACCTATTTTGATATATGGAGAGAAGGCTGTAAATTAGCCTTCTTCTTATTTTAAATAAGTGATTGGCGGTGTAGTATGAGATATAAAGATTTAATTAAGCAAATGACATTAGAAGAGAAAGCTTCCCTTATGTCTGGAGAAAACTTTTGGAATACCAAAGCAATCGAACGGCTTGGAATTCCTTCCATTATGTTAACAGATGGACCACACGGACTGCGTAAACAAGGTGGGAAGGCTGATCATCTTGGATTAAACAAAAGCCTTCCAGCAACTTGTTACCCAACAGCAGCAACGCTAGCAAATAGTTGGGATAAGTCACTTGTCTATAAAGTAGGACAGGATATTGGGAAGGAAGCTCGCAGTGAAAAAGTAAGTGTTTTACTTGGACCAGGTTTAAATATTAAACGAAACCCACTATGCGGGCGTAATTTTGAATATTTCTCTGAAGATCCGTACCTGACTGGTGAACTAGCTAGTGAAATGGTAAAGGGAATTCAGTCAAATGGTATTTCAGCTTGCCCTAAGCATTATGCAGTCAACAGTCAAGAACATATGCGCATGACTATTGATGAAATAGTAGATGAACGTTCACTCCGAGAAATTTATTTAACAGGATTTGAGAAAGTTGTAAAAGAAAGTAATCCATATACGATGATGTCTTCTTATAATAAGGTAAATGGTGAATTTGCAAATGAAAATCAACATTTGGCTGATATTTTGTATGCTGAATGGGGATTTGACGGTGTTATTGTTACTGACTGGGGAGGGAATAATGATCGTGTTGCAGGATTAAAGGCCCATAATCAGTTAGAAATGCCATCTACTAACGGAATAACAGATAAAGAGATTGTTGATGCAATAAATGCAGGAACACTTGATGAATCAATATTAGATGAAGCAGTAGATCAATTACTAAGTTTAATATATAAAGTTCGTTTAGATGATAAAGAATCAGTGCAAGTGGATTATGAAAATCATCACAACAATGCAATAGAAGCAGCCAGTCAATCTATTGTACTACTTAAGAATGATAATAGTATTCTTCCACTTAAAGCGGAAACTAAAGTAGCGGTTATTGGTGATTTTGCGAAGAATCCAAGATATCAAGGCGCAGGGAGTTCATTAATTAATCCTTATAAATTAAGTAATCCACTTGATAGCTTACAACATTCTCCTTTAAATATAGCTGGCTATGCACAAGGATTTAAGCGAATGGGTGGAAAGAGTAGTCAATTATTGAAAGAGGCAACAAGCCTCGCAGAATCTGCTGAGGTAGTGCTTTTATTTATTGGACTTGATGAAAGCAAAGAAGCAGAAGGGGTAGATAGAGAAGATTTAAAACTAGCTGAAAATCAGTTAGAACTTGTTGAAGCTTTAGCTAAGGTAAATGACAAGGTGGTTGTTATATTATCTGGTGGTGGAGCAATAGAATTACCATTTGCAGATAAGGTTCAAGGAATGATACACACTTATCTTTCTGGACAAGGCGGGGGGGAGGCTGTCGTTGATATATTGCTTGGAAAATCTAATCCAAGTGGTAAATTAAGTGAGACATTCCCAATTCAGTATACTGATGTTCCATCCTCTGCTTACTACCCTGGAAATCAAGCAACTAGTGAACATAGAGAAGGGCTATTCATTGGTTATAGATATTTTGAAACAGCAGATGTACCTGTACGGTTTCCGTTTGGTTATGGGCTATCTTATACTACATTTGAGTATACTGATATTTTGATAGATGACTTGCTTGTGAAATTCAACTTGACAAATACAGGTGAAATTGCTGGAGCAGAGATTGCTCAACTGTATATTGAAAAGGTAGATTCGGTCATTTTTCGGTCTAAAAAAGAATTGAAAGCTTTTGAAAAAGTTTACTTGGAACCAGGTGAAACGAAGCAAGTGACTTTAGCATTGACAGAACGAGATTTTTCTTACTATAATCCCGAAATCAAAGATTGGGAAGTTGAGTCAGGGAATTACAAGATTCAAGTAGGCAGCTCCATTCAAGAGATTCATATAGAGGAAACTATTGAAATGGCTGGTGTTTCTCCATCTTTATTTTTAAAAAGTAATTTTCCACACTATGCATTTGCTAATGTAAAGGAAATCCCTGATTCAGAATTTGAAAAGATACTGGGGAGGAACCTACCACCTAAAAATTGGGATAGTCATAAAGATTTAGGAATGAATGACACAATTAATCAAGCACAGTATAAAAACTGGTTAGGAAAATTGTTATATAATTTTATTATGTTCTTCCATTTTTTCTTTAAAAAAATGGGAAAACCATTAACGGCAAATAACGTATACTTTGTTATTAATATGCCATTTAGGCAAATTGACCGCTTTACAGGCGGAAAAGTGAGTAAAAAAAATGTGGAGAGATTGCTACGTTGGATAAATCGATAACGAGATTTCACTTAACCCTTTATCATAATTAGTTTATTCACGAATGGTAATTGATTAAGAACTACATTTACTTCTTGTTCTACCTTTTCTTACTGTTTAACGGCTAGGTCATATTCTTCTAACATGGGGAAATTTATAGGCATCAAGTGTTTATCTCGTTTCAATAGAAGGTTTTGCTAGATGTTCTGTAATGAGTTTTTTAAGTCCAGTTTGTCTCTTCATTATTGTTTCCATCTAGAAGTGACATTTAGTGACTTATAGAAAAATATCTTTAAGAAGCAATATATTTGGATGAAATGGAAAAGGACGATAAACAAGAGGTTGGATTGTATTAAATCCCACCTCTTGATTATTCTTAAAGATTATATAAATATTATTTCTTAACTGCATCCAAAATTAAAGATGGAAAAACTAACTTCTCCCCCTGATTCCTAGGATCAAATTTCTTCGATCGAAATATAACACCATCTTTACCATCCCAATCTACATGATGAAAGACTCCTAATTCGTCGCAATATTCGAGAAGTTTAATCTCGAACCCAGCTTCTTCAAACAACTTTGTTAAAGAATGATAGTTATGTACAATTTTATGACTATAAGCTGGATGATCAATTGGCCCAGGTCCACCAACTTTTATAATGTCTTGATAGCCTTCATCAGGAAAGTATCCATCTGGGACAGCACATCGAATATAACCTGTTGGTTTTAAATAGGAATAACATAATGAAGCTGCTTTTACTCCCTCACCATAGCTTAAATGTTCCCAAACATGCTCAGCTAGAATAGCACTGATAGAGCCATAGGGATAAGCCTTCCACGTGTCCTCATTTAATAAGTTTAATTCCTCTTCTTGTGTATGTATCCAACCAGGATTATTTCTATATTTACCTGCACCTATTACTAATTTTATGGAGTCTTCTTTCATTTTATCCACCCATCCTAGTATTTTCCTATAATCCTAATATATAGAATTATCGTTTTAGGTACAATAAAAATTGTTAACGTGTAACAAGGGAAAATATGTCTAAAAGCATAGGAAGAAATTCCTGTTTCATATAAAATAGGATTATAGTTTACAAATAGCGCTAGCAAATGAAAATGGTTGTATGCGCATACAACGAAAAGGAAGCGGATACATATGAAAATGAAAAAATATAAAGAAAACCTAAACGTTAAAAAAATGAAAAGTAGATTACGACATACTTTTACTCGAAATAAAGATAAAAGTATCCCATTAAAGACAAAACTATTATTATCTTTTTTAGCTATATTACTAATACCAAGTCTGTTAATAGGTACATTTTCTTTCCAATCTGCAAATAAGCAAATGGAGAAAGATTTTATATCAAGCGCCACCACAAATCTCTCGATGCTTGATACATCTATAACGAACTTATTTTCAACTAAGATATACGATCTTAATGCATTAACGGAAGCTATATCTAAAGATATCTTAGAAAGTGAAAGTGTTCGAATCGAACAAGATCTAAGTTCATATAGTAAGACACATCCTGAGGTTTCCAGTATTTATTTAGGAACAGATGCAGGTAGATTCATTCAGAAATCAATAGAAGAAACAGAAGATAAAATGGATCCTAGACTTAGAGATTGGTATAAAGCTGCTGTTAATCAAAAAGGAGAAGCGGTGATTATGGACCCTTATGTATCACCTGTTTCAGGGAAAATGGTAATCACCTTAGCTAAGACTATATCCGATCATACTGGTGTTATGGCCATTACAATGAACCTCGATTATTTAAAAGAACTATCCAATGACGTAACATTTGGGAAACATGGTTATGTGATTTTACTTGATCAAAAGAAACGCTTTATTGTCCATCCAACAGAAAAAGAAGGAGATATCTTTAAGAATTCCTTCTATGAAACCCTATATAATAAAGAATCAGGACAACTGGATTACTCTCTCGAGGGAGTTAGTAAGAAAATGGTGTACCAAACGAATGAATTGACTGGGTGGAAACTGGCAGGAACGATGGATCAATCAGAATTAGTAAATAATTCTAAAGAACTTATGTATACAAATATCATCATAATAATAGCATCTATTGTGCTTGGGGGAATCTTTCTTTTCTTTCTAACAGCTTCCATCATAAACCCAATAAAGAAATTAAAAAACCAAGCTGTCACGGTAAGTAAAGGAGATCTAACACAGCAAATTAGTATAAAATCTAATGATGAGCTTGGAGAACTTGGCGGTGCATTTAACCAAATGCAAAGTAATCTTCAGTTGCTTATCCAAAATATCGAAGAGAGTGCCAATAATGTAGCTGTTTCAGCCAATCAGCTATCGAACAGTTCATATGAAGCAAGCATTGCGTCAGAGCATGTAACGAATACGATTCAACAAGTTGCAAGTGGGGCAGAAATTCAACTAAAAGGATTAGAAACTAATTCTGTAGAATTAGCATCTGTTCTAGAAGGAACGAACATTATTGTTACACAAAGTAATGCTGTGGAAACTCTTTCAAAAAAAGCACTTTGGAAAGCTAGTGATGGTGAGGGAGCAATTAAAGCTACTTCTGTTTCAATGAGAAATATAAACGATACAGTGATGGAAACAAATAAAATGATTCAAGAATTGGTAATACGTTCAGAGAGTATTGAGAAAATAACCGAAAGCATAACAGCGATGGCTGAACAAACAAATTTACTTGCATTGAATGCAAGTATTGAAGCAGCAAGGGCTGGAGAAAAAGGAAAAGGCTTTGCTGTCGTTGCTAATGAGGTTCGCAAGCTAGCTGAACAATCTAGAGTTTCCGCAAAAGAAATTGCATTTTTAATAGAGAATGTAAAGGATACAACAGAAAATACGGTTAAAAGAATAGAGGAAGTTTCTGACGCAGTAACAAAGGGACTAAGTGTAACTAATGAAGCAACATCTAAATTCCAAGAAATTGTTCAAAGCATGAATGAAATAACTCCTCATGTTGAAAAAGTTACTTCCACTTCTAATGAAATGGCGAGTACTATTAAGGACGTTAGTAATTCGGCTATTACTTTAACGAAGATTGCCTTCGAAAACGGTGGGAACTCAGAAGAAGTGGTTTCTTTAACAGAAGAACAGTTAGCAGCCATGGAAGAGATTACAATGTCGGCGAAAAACTTAAAAGCTATGGCAGATCAATTAAAATCGAATATCCAACAATTTAACTATTAATTGTCATAAACAGTAAGCCTTCTACATACAGTAGCTTTAATGAGTGTATGTAGGAGGTTTTTTCATGAAAAAGGTAGATGTATTTTTAATAAATGGATTTTTAGGAAGTGGTAAAACAACTCTCCTCTTAAAAATGATGGCATACTTTAAAAGCAAACAAAAAAAATATGCAATTATATTAAATGAATTAGGAAATGTAAATATGGAAAAGCATCTATTTGAAGATGAATCGTTATATGAGTTATTAAACGGCTGTATTTGCTGCTCAATAAAAGAAGATCTTAGAGGGACATTGAATGAACTAACAGAACTTGTTCATAAAGAAAATATAGAAGTAATATTACTAGAAGGAACTGGTGTGGCAAATCCGTCTGAAATAATGGAAACCTTCCAGGAACCTGTATATGCGGAAATCTATCATATTGCGGAAAGTATTTGCGTCATAGATGGATTGCATTTAACAGAGTACACAAGTGTATTTTCTAGTAGTAAAGAAGTAAGACAGCTTCAACAAGAACAAATTGCAAATGGGAGTTTACTAGTATTAAATAAAGTAGATCAGCTTGTAAGTTCAATAGCAAAAGAAAAAGTCGAGAAGAAAATTAGAAAATATAATAAAAACGCTCCCTTAATAGAAAGTAATTATGGAGATGGAGTAACAGACTATATAGAGAGAAATCATAACACTAAATCTATTTTGTTTAATGACTCTTCTATACATTCCCACCACCATCATCACCACCATCATATAAAAGCAATAAAGATGGAGCAATCAGGTGCACTAACAAAAATGGAGTTAAGAGAATTCTTAAAACAGTATCAAGAAAAGCTTTTAAGAGCTAAAGGAACGATAAAAAATAAGTATGATCAAAAATGGTACCATTTTCAATATGCTTCCGGCTTACTAGAATGGGAGAAATTAAAGATACAGCCTAACAGAGTTAGTGGCGAAATTATATTAATCGGTGAAAAATTGAAAAAAGAAGAAGTTCATATATAAGAGAAAGTGTCTACGAGGAGGTGTTCTATTCTTTTAGGCACTTTTTTTAACATAAGAGAGAGAGGACAAGCATATATTTCTAGTAAAGTCATAGTTGATAAATAATAAAGAAGAGGAGTATATCATGTCTATCCCTACTCGTATAAAGGATTTATTTATATTTAGTTTGTTTTTACTGATGATGTATCTGTTCTTTTTTGGTGACATATATGTGGCGGAAAAAATGAATTACGTTTTACCAGATAATATAAAAACAATGTTTATATTATTTTTAGGAATTTTACTAGAAGCTCTACCTTTTCTATTATTAGGTGCGATTGCATCTTCTATTATTAATGTTTATGTATCGGAGGAAATGATTGCGAGAATTATTCCGAAAAATCCCTTCTTAGCGATTGGGGTAGGGATTGTTGCTGCTGTTATTACACCTGTTTGTGAATGTGCAATTATTCCTGTTGTAAGAAGGCTTATTCAAAAAGGGGTACCTCTTCATGTTGGTGTAGTGTTATTAATGGGTGCTCCTATTTTAAATTTTATCGTTTTTGGAAGTACTCTCTATGCTTTCCAGACAAATCTTTCTATTGTATATGCTAGATTCATTATTTGTATTCTAGCTAGTATTATTGTTAGTATCTTCATATATTTTCATTTTTCTAAACAAAAAGTATTAAAAACACAAAAAGAAGATTTGATGAGTGCTCCTGCTGTCAATATGAATAAAGGAGATTCTAAGTGGAAGGGAATCTTACATCATACTTGTCATGAGTTTTTTGCAATAGGTAAATATTTCATTATCGGAGCATGTTTTGCAAGTATTGCACAAGTATATTTGAAAAATAGTATCTTTGCAGAAGCGGGAGACTCTACTCTACAAGGAACTGCTATTATGATGGGACTAGCTTATGTACTTTCATTATGTTCGGAAGCAGATGCCTTTGTTGCAGCTTCATTCTCTAAAATGTTTACACCAGGGGCTATCATTGGATTTTTAGTTTATGGTCCTATCCTTGATTTTAAAAATACGCTCGTTATGTTAGGAACGTTTAAATGGAGATTTGTACTAAGCTTTATTGCACTTGTTACTATTGTTGTTTATATTCTATCGGTTTTAGCAGGGGTGTTTATAATTTAATAGAAAAGGGGGGGAGATTTATATGAAAATAAAGTGGAGTCCTACCTGGCAGCTAGCAAATGAGCTTCAGGGAATAGTGCTAATTGGCTTTAGCCTTCTCATTTTTAAATTATTAGTTAAGGGAGAAATGATTGCTCTTGTTGCTCCTAAGATGGTCCCATACCTATTTGTTTCCATGACTTTTATGTTTTTATTAGGTTTCTTTAGGCTCCTTAATAGTAATTTAAAGGGTGCAGATTGTGATTGTGACGTATGTGATGAAAATGTTCCACCCTTAAAACTAGCATTATCTTATTTATTATTCTTTAGTCCATTGTTTTTATTTTTCACTCTTCCCGATCTTTCTATTAATAAAGATTTATTGCCTAATCTTGAATATGAAAAAGGAATATCTACATTACCTAGTATTGTTTTAAAGGAACAGAGTTTTCATCAAGAAGATAGTATTCAAGTGACGGAAGAGAACTTTTTCCAGGTGATGGACCAGCTTAATACAAATCTTGATTCCATGCAAGGAAAAGAAATTAGTATGATGGGCTTTATCCATCGAGAGAAGTCATTTTCAAGTGAGGAAGCAGTGATTGCAAGAAATGCTATGACCCACTGTATAGCTGATTTATCTATTTATGGTTATATGATAAAAGGAGATGTTGGTGCACTAACAAGTGAGCATTGGTATGAAATTGTGGGAACAATTGAAAAACAGGAGATAGATGGAGAAGTCATGCCAGTAATAAATGTACAAAGTGCGAGTAATACAAAGGAGCCACAAGAAGAATATATCTATCCACTATATTAGTATTCTTGCATATTCTTTCCAAATTAGTTAAGATAAAAATATAATTCTATATTTCGGGGGCTTGTGGAATCAGGCTGAGAGTATGGCTATACTGCCATTGACCGTATGAACCTGTTGGGTAATGCCAGTGTAGGGAGGTGTATGTCAAATAAACACTTTGATTTTAGCGTAGTGTTTTTATTTTGCCATAATTGTTCACTTTTTTTATAACCTCCCACTTAGGTAGTTTATGAAAGAATGTACAATTATGGCTTTTTTATTTATTTAAACTAAAAAACGGAAGGGATGGTTCAAAATGACTAAAGTGAATATAGAAGCGATAACAGGTATTTTAACAAGAATAAGAGAGAAGGTTCCTCTTATTCATAATATTACGAATGTAGTAGTAACGAACTTTACTGCCAATGGATTATTAGCCTTAGGTGCATCACCTGTCATGGCCTATGCACAAGAGGAAGTAGAAGAGATGGCAACAATAGCAGATGCTCTAGTGCTCAATATAGGGACACTTACTAGAGAAAATGTGGAAAGTATGATACTTGCTGGTAAAGCAGCAAACATAGCAGGAACTCCTGTTGTGTTAGATCCAGTTGGTGCAGGGGCAACTACTTATCGCACACAATCGGTGCATCGTATATTAGAAGAAGTGAATGTAAGTCTGATAAGAGGAAATGCCGCAGAAATTGCCAATGTAGCAGGCATTCAAGCGACAATGAGAGGCGTTGACTCTGTTATGGAGCAAGATAACCTAACCGTTGCTTATAAAGCCGCAAAATTATTGGAGATTCCCGTCATTATAACAGGGAAAGAAGATATAGTTACAGATGGAAAGGTAGCTTTTAGTTTGGGTAATGGAAGCCACATGTTAACAAAAGTAACAGGAGCAGGCTGTCTCCTTACAAGTATATTAGGAGCTTTTATTGCAGTAGAAGAGGATGTTTTAGTTGCGTCATTAGCAGGCATAACAACCTACGGCATTGCCGCAGAGCTTGCTTATGAGAAAACGGGTGAGAATCCAGGTAGTTTTCAAGTGGAGCTATTAAATCAGTTAGCTAGGATTTCAGAATTGGATATCCAAAAAAGAATGAATATTAATAGAAGTGAGGGTGTATCTATATGATTGTAAAAAAAGCCCTCACAATTGCAGGTTCTGATTCTAGCGGTGGAGCAGGTATACAGGCGGATTTGAAAACCTTTCAGGAACTAAAAGTGTATGGAATGAGTGTCATTACTGCCGTTACAGCGCAAAATACACTTGGTGTTAGCGGAGTATACCCAATGAGTTTAGAAGCGATTGAGAAACAATTAGATTGTATTGCTGAAGACATACAACCAGATGCATTAAAGACGGGCATGTTATTTAATAATGAAATTATTGAATTAGTTGCACACAAAGTGGAAGAGTACAAATGGACAAATTTTGTGATAGATCCTGTCATGATTGCAAAAGGAGGGGCTAATTTATTGCAACTAGAGGCCATCGAAGCAATGAAAAAACATTTGCTACCTCTAGCAACTATCATAACTCCGAATATACCAGAAGCAGAGGAACTAACTGGTAGGAAAATTAATAGTTTAGATGATAGAAAAGAAGCAGCGAAAGAGCTAGTTAACATGGGTGTTTCTAATTGTATTATAAAAGGAGGACATGGAGTAGAAGAAGAAGCAATTGACTTATTATATGATGGAAGTCATTTTTCCACTCTTTTAACGAGTAGAATACAAACAAAGAATACACATGGAACTGGTTGTACATTTTCTGCAGCTATTACTGCATCCTTAGCTAAAGGCGACTCTTTGCTACAATCTTTTCAGAAAGCAAAAGAGTTTATTCATGCAGCAATAAAGAATGATCTGCATATTGGAAATGGCCATGGTCCAACAAATCATTGGGCATATAAGGAGTTGACTAGAAAGCATCTAGTTTAAAGGAGGAAAAGGGTGATTCATACAATAGATGAACTAAAACAACAATTAAAAATCTACTTTATTATGGGCAGTAATAACACGCTGCAACAACCAGAAATAGTTTTAGATAAAGCAATTCGGGGAGGAGTTTCGATTTTTCAATTTAGAGAAAAAGGCATGGGATCTTTAAAAGGGAGAGAAAAACTGCAGCTTGCAAGTAAGCTCCAACATATATGTAGATTGAATAACGTTCCGTTTATCGTTAATGATGATATTGAACTTGCACTTGAATTAGAAGCGGACGGTGTACATATTGGGCAAGAAGATGCAAGTTGTATAGAAGTTAGAAAGTTAATAGGTAATAAAATACTTGGAGTTTCCACTCATAACCTTCAAGAAGTGGAAGAAGCCATTGAACATGGAGCTGATTATTTAGGTATTGGACCAATATTTCCTACAGAAACTAAAAAGGACGCAAAAGCTGTTCAGGGAACTCAACTAATTGAAGAAATAAGAAACCTAAACATCTCTATTCCTATTGTAGGAATTGGCGGAATTACTCATTTGAATGCACGCCAAGTCATTCATTCTGGAGCAGACGGAGTGGCTGTCATCTCAGAAATTAGTCAATCAAGTATCCCATTTGAACAGACGATGAAGTTAGCATCTGCTGTGTTTAATAAATAAAAAGCGGAAGTATTAATAAGTCAATAGTTAAATATAATAGCTTTTTCAAAAAAATAGACATATACCCAACCCAAAAATACATTTCTGCATACGATAACATTGTATGAGAGAGCTAGATAAAAGAAAAAAAGCTCTTACCTCATTAACCAGGGCATTTAATTGGTTAATTATATTACAAAAATGAGAAAGGGAGATGTATTTATGTACGGTTACGGTGGATACGGTTATGGATATGGTGGATGCGGATATGGAGCTGGAGCTGGAGTAGGAGCTGGCGGCGGATTCGCATTGATCGTTGTATTATTCATCTTGTTAATTATTGTTGGTGCAACATTCATTTGCTAATATAGTTTTAAAAAAAGCTGACGCTATGTCAGCTTTTTTTACATTTAGTTCAAAGTTGCAGCTAGGTTAACTTTATGTGCTTCATATATTAGTGATATTAATGAAAAGTTATGAGAACGTTTACTTATAGAGTACATATTTGACAAGTAAATTATCGTAGAAAAACGAAAGTTTAGAGAAAAAGCGTATTTTTTAAATAATTTGAAATTTAACAAAAAAATTTTCTGAAAACTTATTGACAGAAAATTTAATATAGGTAAAATAAAGTTATCGAAGTGTTAGATTATATGACACCGAATGTAATGTTTTTAAACATAAAGGGGGAGAAAACTTAATGGATGGTAATTTAGAGTTTTTAATGAACAGCTTGTGGACGATGATTGCAGCAATTTTAGTTATTTTTATGATTGGTGGATTTATTTTATTAGAAGCTGGTTCCACGAGAATGAAAAATGCTGGGCATATTGCAGGTAAGACAATTTTCACTTTTGGTATTGCCTCATTAGTATTCTGGGCAGTTGGTTATGGTTTTATATTCGGAGATAATGCAAACTTCTTTGTAGGTATGAGTGACTTTTTCTACGGAGGCGAACAAATTGCAGATGCAGGCTTACAAACAACTGTATTCTTTGTATTCCAACTTGCGTTCGCAGGTATCTCTCTAACAATTGCACTTGGTGGATTTGCAGAACGTGCTAAGTTATCAGTTTACTTAATTTTCTCTATATTGTTTGGTGTTATCGTGTATCCTATTATCGCTCACTGGGTTTGGGGTGGCGGTTGGTTAGCGGAGCATGGGAAACAAGACTTTGCAGGATCTACTGTAGTGCATTTAACTGGTGCGGCAGCAGCTTTAGCAGGAACTTTATTATTAAAACCACGTATTGGTAAATACAATGCAGATGGTTCAGCTAATCCAATTTTTGGTCATAACCAAGTATATACAGCACTTAGTGTATTAATTCTTTGGGTAGGATGGTTTGGATTCAATGCTGGTAGTACAGTATCTGTTGCAGACGGTTTCTTTGGCTATGTAGCATTAAACACGAATTTAGCTGCAGCAGCTGGTGCAGTATCCGCACTATTAATTTCTTGGATCGTTTTAGGTAAATCCGATATTACAACAACACTAAATGGAGCACTTGCAGGACTTGTAGCAATCACAGCATCTTGTGCATTTGTTGAACCATGGGCAGCAGTAGTAATTGGTTTAGTTGCTGGTGTATTAGTATTCTATAGTGTTCGCTTCTTTGAAAGTAGAAGAATTGATGATCCAATCTTTGCTTTATCTGTACATGGTACAGCAGGTGTTTGGGGTACATTATCTACTGGATTATTCGCAACTCAAGAGTTAGTAGAGTACACTGGTATAGGAGCTGCTGGTTTATTCGATGGTGGCGGACTTCATCAGTTAGGTGTTCAAGCATTAGGTGTTGTAACTTGTGGATTGTTTGCATTTGCAGTGAGCTACGGTATCCTATTCGTAATCAAGAAAGTAAGTGGCTTAAGAGTAACAGAAGAAGAAGAAATCATGGGCTTAGATATTAGTGAGCATGGCTCTTATGGTTACCCAGAAGCGTTCTTAACAAAAGAAGATACAAAAAGCTTATAATATTTAGTTGGAATGTCTATAGATAGGGGAGTCTCACTGAAAAGTGAGGCTTCTATCTATTTTATATCTTACTTAAGCAGGATAAAAGTGCTTTTAGGAGAAACTATAAAACAATTACTTTAAGAAATAATTAATTAACTTTGTAAGGAAGTGCATGGATGTGCTCAGAAGCTACTAACTTAACAGAATGGAAGCGTAAAAAAGACAATCTTATTAGGAAGCGGGTATTCAGTAATGAAGAGTTAAATGATATTCATGATGAAGTGATGCTTCGTACATTTGAACAAATTTTTCAAGAATATACAACCGAATTCGGACAACCGCCATGTACTTTTGTTTGGTTTGTGACTGGAAGTGCTGGCAGAAAGGAACAAGGAATTCTAAGTGATCAAGATCATGGGTTTATATATGCGGAAGAGAGTTTAAAGTACCAAACTTATTTTCTTAATTTAGGGCAGTTTTTAAGTGATGGTTTAAATGAGGTAGGCTATCCTTATTGTGATGGAAAAGTAATGAGCAATAATCCATTATGGTGTAAGTCTTATCATGAGTGGCAGAATCAGCTGGAGAGTTGGATGTTGAAGGAAAGTTGGGAATCTATTAGGTATTTGCAAATTTTTTATGATAGTAGAAAAATGTATGGAAATGTTGATCTTGTATTGGAGCTAAGACAAAAAATTCATGACTATAAAAACGACCATCCAAACCTTCTTAAACGTTTTATGGTAAATGTAATGCGCATAAAAAAAGGAGTTGGCATTTTTGGGCAGTTTTTTGTAGAAAGAACAGGTACTTATAAAGGTTCCGTTCATTTAAAGCATACGATGTATTTGCCTTATGTTAATTCAATTAGATTGTTGGCAATTAAAGAAGGCATACAAGCAACTTCTACATTAGAACGTATTAAACAATTAAAGAAAATACCTATCTATGAAGCATTTTTACAACCATACGAAGAGTATTTTACAAAAATTTTAGAATATAGAATTACCTTATTCCGAGAAGCAACAACTTATGAGGATGTACATTATCTAAATATTCGTTCCCTAACAAAAGAAGAGCGACATGAAATAAAAAATCTAATGAGAAATGGAATTAAATTATACCAAAGAGTGAAAAGGATAATTGAAAAAGGGTGTTGAGATGGGTGTAGAATCTTTTCTTCATTATATGCGAGATTTATATGGGAAGGTGAATTCTAGTATTTTACATGCCACTAGTAGCGGGAGTAATTCGCAGCAAATTGCTTTTATGCGACAATTACAAAAGGACATAAAAGTAGAAGTTGCCTCGAGATTACCGTTGAATGATTTAAAAGCTGTTGTTTTTGATATAGAGACAACGGGTTTTTTACCGGAAAAAGGGGATCAGATAATTTCAATAGGTGCCGTTAAAGTGCATGGTTGTGAAATTACCGATGAACAATTTTATACAGTGGTGAATGCTGGAGTTGATATTCCTTCTGAGATAAGTGTACTTACTGGTATTACAAATGATGACATCCATGAGGCGCCGCCTTTATCCGATGTTCTTGTTCGATTTTTCGAATTTATCAAAGAAGATACATTAGTTGCACATCATTCTGCTCATGAGAAGAATTTTATGCAAACAGCATGCTGGAAACAATTTAAAACGCCCTTTAAGCACCGAATTGTTGATACTTCCTTTTTGTTTAAGATAGTGGATCCTAAACAAAGGAAACATACTTTAGAAGATTGGTGTTTATACAATGATATCCCAGTTATAAACCGGCATCATGCATTAGGTGATGCGAAATTAACTGCAATACTATGGTGTCAATATTTACAAAAAGCACAAGAGTTAGGATGCCGAACCTTACAGGATATATACGAGAGATTATCTAGAGTATAATAACAAAGCGATAGAATAAAGGTGGTGTAAATGTGCAGCATGAATTTCATACGGAAAGACTTTTTTTACGACATTGGAAGGAAACGGATTATAAAGATTTGTATGAATATGCCAAGTTAGAAGAAGTAGGACCACTTGCTGGTTGGGCTCCTCATGTAAATGAAGCACAAAGTAAAGACGTTATTAATTACTTTCTAAAAAAAGCCGATTCTTATGCAATTGTTCTAAAAGAAGAAAATAAAGTGATTGGTAGCATAGGATTTCATCAACGTTCTCCTGATCCTAGTCTTTCACATCTATCTCAAAGAGAAATTGGTTTTGCATTAAATCCTAGCTATTGGGGAAGGGAATTGGTTCCAGAGGCTGTATGCATGTTCATTAAATATGGATTCGAACAAATGCATTTAGATTTAGTGTGGTGCGGACATTTTGATTTCAACTCAAATTCCCGCAGAGTTACTGAAAAATGTGGATTTACTTTTCAATTTAAAAGACAACAACGATTTAAGATTTTTTCTAATAAACTTGTTACAAGTTTGTACTATAGTATAAGTAAGGAAGATTATAAGGAAAAGTGGTATACAAGGATAAAAGTTACCTGAGCAAACATAATTGCTTAGGTTTTTATTTTTTTGGCACAGTTCCATATTAGTCTACTAATCCATAAAAAAAATCGCTTACTAGAAGCGATAAAAAAGAAACAAGGATTTTTGGTCAATCAATCGTTATCCCATATATAGTGTGTTTATGGAAATGAAATACTATATATTGTGATTTGATAGTATCATATTATTTTGTATTTTTCAATTATTTTATTTTTATATTTTTATTCTAGTATTCGTATAGATTTTTGAGTATACTTTATGAATTTCTTCTAGCGATTGGTGGAAGATTGGCAGAATATTTCTCTAACTGTTATCAGAAATAAATGACGCTACCTCTCACATCATGCACCATTATACATTCTAATGAACCGTCTTAAAACATGCACAAAGAAATGACGTTTTCTTTCACAGTATGCACAGATTATAATATTAGGTGACTTATTTTAAGGAAAAACAAGATAAATTACCTCTATATAAATACTAAGTTAACAAAATTATTATAATGGTTTATCACCTTAGATACTAATAAAAGGAGAAACATGCACAAAAACAATAAATCATTTAATAATGACGTCTCCTCTCACCTAAACATGCACAAAAATTTGTGCATGTTTTAGGCTTTTTTCTAAGATCTCCATTCTAACTAACCAAAAAACCTTAATATATAGGCGATATGCTGCCTTATAAAGAAGGTTGTGATTGACGTTTCCTGTCACACAAATATTTTTTTGGGAATTTTTCATCCCTTGTCCCCCAACGGTTTCAAGGTTTTGTGCACGTTTGGAAATTCGCTAATTAAAGAGGGGAATTTAGTGACATAGGACTTTGCTATACTAAGAAAATACCAAAAGTATGAGGAGGGGAGAAGCATGTCTAAAAATAAAATCGCTATTGATGGGTTTCGTATGCACCAAGCTATCTTAAATGAGTTTCGTTTTATAAGAGATGAGTCCTTCTCCCGTCCAACTGCATCCAGTTACGTGGTCTATTTAACGATGTTTAAACAATTAGAGTTAGAAAACAACAGCCGTGGCATCTTAAGAGAATATAATTTAGCCTATTGGTCTAAAAAACTCAATATCTCCTATAGTACCCTTTATAGTGGAAAGTGCTGGTTAGAAAAAAACCATTTTATCAAGGATACCATTGATCATGCTGGCATGCCTGTTACCATTTTGAAAGATGTAGAGAAGTACAACAAGCCAGAAGAAGGGAATGAATTAAACTACTTAATCATTCCAAGTGCATTACTAGAAACAAACATCCTAGCAGAGTTTGTGCGTACTTCCAATCCAGAAGCTATTGAACTCATTTTCTCTTTATTAAATCAATTCCGAACTGGTTTCTCTAAAATGCAAGGAGACTCATTTGAGTCAGTGAAAATGAGTTGTACCATTAAAACGTTAAAAGAGAGTTTCCTATTTATAAGGCTATGAAGTAGTAAAGTTTATTACAGATTTAAGGATAGTAAATTACCATCAATATCAGGTGATTCATCTAATGATAAAGACAGTACCTAAAGGATTTAGCTATTTTTTACCATACAATTTCCATTTTGTTCATTTATAATTATATATATGTGAAAGACCAGGAAGGGAAGTGAGAGATTTGAAACATAGAAAGCAGTTAATAACACTCGCTATGGAGAGTGCAACGCAGATAATAGTCTTTTTATCAAATGGATTAAAAGTTAGATACCGTCTGGCAATCGATGAATTTGCAGATTTAGATCTTAAGGCTGAATTCGTCCTTTTAAGAAGTTTATTATACCTAAGGGCAAAGAGTTTGGAAGACATTCATGCACTGGGAAAAAAGATACTAGCTACAGATGAAAAAGTAGGCAAGATGATTCAGATTGGTCAGTCATGAAGAGAGATATACAAATCAATTATGTCGTCCTAGATCAGATTATCGAACAGCTGCATACATACAAGAATGCCATACATCAGATGGATGACTCTCTAAAGATTATTGCTGGGTATGTAGAGAATAACGAAGGAAAAAGTCTGGATGCTTGGGATGATCGGATGCAGAAGTCGAAGAAGCACATTAAAAGCTATGAAAATCAGATAGATGACCTTCTAACCTTATTTGAGAACTATGTGAGTGATTCTACTGCCTATATTAGTCCGCTTTCGAGAAACAGTATGATGAGGGTGGATTGCAATGATATCTGGTGGAATCTATCACAGATGGAATCGGGTTTAAATAGTCATCTCCTTCGTGCAAAACTAGAAACAAATAAGTCCCCGAGCTTTTTATTCAGTATGTTTGACGATGTGACGCCAGAAGAAAAAGAGAGAAGCAGCTATAATAAGCAACGGATAGAAGGTATACGAAGTGACCTGAACTCTACGAAACGAATACTGGAACAGAAAATGGAATCATTATGGGATCTTTATGATTCGAAAGTGAAGAAGTTTGAGAATGTAGATGATGATTATGCCAGCAAAGCCAATGCGGTTAAGAAAACTTATACAAGTTTCTTAGAAGGAGTTGGGGATGTTGTTTCGGGAACGGCTGAAGGAGCTTGGAACTTCGTAAAAGGTCTAGGTGTAGCTATCTACGAAATAGCAGAAGGGCTAATCAGTCTAGTGGTAGATGCAGGAATCATTGCCACATCAGGTATTATTCCAGACTCCGTGGAACCAGAATTTATTAAAAATGCTTCCACTACCAGAATAGAAACCTTTAATGAAACGCTGGAGCAAATTATAGATGATCCTATTATCGTCCTAGAATCTGTAGCTCAATCCATATCAGACACGACAGAAAAAGAAGGGATTATGTACGTAGCCGGAGGGGCAGCAACTTCTCTTATTCCGTATGTAGGACAGACTAAATATCTTAAACTACTAAAAGTGGATAAAGGGACCCCTATCAAATCAAATGGAGTATCCCCGTCCATTGCGATAAAAACAAAAGAACTCGTTCAAAACAACAAAGTATTTGAAGGAATAAAGAGAGAAACGGTACAATGGTATAGAGACGTAAAATATAGTGGAAACAAGTTGGTTCAAGATGTGAATCACTTCCTTGGTAGAACCTTAATTCCTAACCATAACTTACAAGTGGGTATGGCGAATCAAGTGCCGATTAATGTGTTTAGTCGGTCGGCTGTGGAGGATCGGATTGATTCGGTTGTTTTTCGGTTTGATGGGAAGAATCAGAATAAAGGAACCGGGGATGGTACTAAGGGTACGGGTAATTCTATACAATATGCTGAAACTGGTGGAAGAAATATATCCCCAGAGCAGTTCTTTAAGGAAGAAGCTATTGCAGAAGAAATGTATGAAAAATTTAGAAATCTAGGAACAGAAGATGTGAATGCAATTGCTAAAAATACAGGCTTTTCTGTTGCTAGAATACAAAGGATTAAAGATCATGTTTTTAATAACTCTCATATAAAGGATTATGGAGTTGGGAGATTTGATCCGGATTACGAACTAGCTCAAGCATGGCAAAGATTGATAGATGGGAAACAAGTAGATTCTGATATACAATTATTACATCACGAAATTTTCGAGTCAAAATTTGAGGGTATATTCCAGACTAATTATAGAACAGCTCATGACAAAACTATAGAATCTGGAAGACCATGGAATTGGGAGAAAAACTATGAGGAGTGAAGATTCATGGCAGTTTATGTTTTAATGTTGAAGGAATTTGAGGATGAAGAGAGGGTGGTTTATCAATATGGGCCGAATGAAGATTTAATGGGACGAATTGAATATGATAAAATAAATGGAGTTATCAACCAACTATCGCAAATTGATTCACAAGAGTTCGCTGATGAATTTTTCTTTAAGAGAGCAGGAAGACGACTTTCAAGAATGATTATTAAAGAAAATCAAAATTTTGTTGATCGAACAACTATTGAATCTTAATTGCCTGCTTATGATTTTATAAATTTTTTATTAGATATAGGTATTTAAGAGATATAGCACAATATAAGGACCTTGATTGGCTAAATGCCTCTCAAGGTTTTTTACTTTAATTTATATTAAAACAGTTGATAATTGAGTGAGACAATAAGAAAATGTTTTGCTTGAGAATCGAGAGCTCATGATGGTAGTACCATCATGGAGTTTGGTTTTAATACTCGGATAAAGTGACAAGTACGATAAATAGGCGAGATGACATTTTACAAGGCAGGGGTAGTTATTATATGGAGTGGGTAAAAAACTAACGAGATTGACAAAGCTCGTGGCGATAAACAATGGATAACGTGAAAGTGTTTGCTTGTGCTACCTTGGCTTAAAGTTTTGGGTTGTATTTTTACAAGAGAAGGTCGTATAATACTCGCTATTCGTTAAAAAGCGTTACGAAAATTACAATTTATGTAACGGGAGGGTGAAAAGTTGAACGTTGTTGGGTATATACGAGTCTCAACTCAAGGGCAGGCAAGAGATGGATATAGCTTGAAATATCAAGAAGAGGAAATTAAAGCATATTGTAAGGAACAAGGCTTAAACTTGATACATATTTTTAGAGATGAAGGAATTAGTGGCGCAAAACTAAATGAAGAAGCATTCGAAATAGACAGGGTGGGCTTACAGGAGATGTTGACTCACCTTTCGTCTGTCCAAATTGATTATGTGGTGGTGCTGAACACAAGCCGATTATGGCGGTCAGATATTGTAAAAGTGTTGATACAAGGAGAGTTGAAGAAATTTGGTTGTGATATTAAGAGTATTGAACAACCATTTTACAGTATCCATAAGAAAGACCCGAACGACTTTTTGGTCAACGGATTAATGGAGTTATTAGACCAATACCAACGGCTTGAAATTGCCCTAAAACTAACGAAAGGCAGAAACAAGAAAGCGAAGGAAGGTGGATATGCAGGAGGAAGAGCGACATTTGGCTATATCAAACAAAAGGGTGATAAAGAACTAAAAATACATAACGGGCATGCAGAAGTAGTAAAAAGATTATTTCAACTTAAACAAAAATATAAGAATTGGTCACTGTCTAGGTTGGCAGAAGCATTGAATGAAGAAGGGTATCAAACAACCCAAGGGAAAGCATTTACGAAAGTACAAGTGAAGCGAATATTAGACCGAGAAAGTTTTTATCAAGGGATATATACATACGGGCAAATACAAGCAAATGGAAAACATGAAGCAATAATTTAGAAGTTACTTAAAAAAGGGACTCATTTTCTTATATATTCCTATGTAAAGATGAAAATGGATAGGCTTTCGTACCAATGCGTACCGGATAGTGAACGTTCGAACTAAGGTTGCCGGCATTTTCATTCAATAATTGACAACTGAATAGGAGGATGAACCATGCATGAAAAACAGAAACACATTTATGTGGGTGTAGACTTGCATAAGCAACACCATGTGGCAGTGGTCATTAATTGTTGGCAAGAGAAGCTAAAGGAAATAAAATTTGAAAATAAACCGTCTGCCTTCCCAACTTTTTTATTGGATATTGATAAACTAATAGAAGAAGGAATGACACCTGTATTTGGTTTAGAAGATGTAGGTGGCTATGGACGATCGTTAGCACAATTTTTAACCGATCAAGGACAGGTTGTTAAAGAAGTAAACCCAGCTCTTTCATACGCTGAACGAAAAAGCCATATGACCACACAAAAAAGTGATAGCTGGGATGCAGAATGTGTGGCACGCATTTTGTTGAACCAACTGAACCATTTACCTGACGCGAAACCGAATGATTTATTTTGGTCAATACAACAATTGGTCACTAGAAGAAATGCATTGGTGAAAGCACAAGGTGCTTTAAAGAACCAACTACATATTCAATTGAACCACCATTATCCTAGCTATAAAAAGTTTTTTTCAGAAGTGGATGGAAAAACAGCATTGGCTTTTTGGGAACGTTATCCTTCACCGTCTTGTTTAGAAGGTGTGAGTATAAAACAATTAACCACCTTCTTATTAGAAGTGAGCAATAATACGTGTTCGGTGAAAAAAGCCAATGAAATACTGAAGCTAATGAAAGAGGATGGGAATACAACAAAAGAACATCAGAAGACAAGAAACTTTTTGGTAGAAAGTACTGTGCGCCATATTTTATTTGGAAAGCAGGAAATAGGCAAGGTGGAAAGAGAATTAAAAGAGTTAATGAGTTTACTAGACTTTCAGCTAGACTCCATGCCAGGCATCACGCTATATTTTACAACCTCGCAGTCCAACAAGTGCAAGTAGCAAAAGGAAGTAAACTGCCACGTAACGCAGTGTTTTATGCTTACTACCAAAAGAAACTAAAAGAAGGAAAAACAAAGGGGCAAGCATTGGTGTGCATTATGAGAAGGCTTGTGAATATTATTATATGGCATGATGAAGCATAAAACAGCCTATGAATTACCGATAATAAAAGAGAAAGAAATAGTTTTATAAAGTTTTAGATAGGTTGCTTTTTTATTAGCAGCTTTTAAGATTACAACATAGGGTACGGGTAAATATCAAGTTGGAGCATATATAGATATTAAAGGAGTAGAAGGACTTGATGCCCATCATGCAGGACAGAAGGCAGCAATGAAAAAATTAGTAGATAATTATGACTTAAATACGGCACCTGCAATTAATGTTCCAAAGGTGGGTCACACCATTAAAGGACCTAATGGAATAGTTTCTAGAAGTACAAAAGGAATAGATGATCCTAGACAGTTATTGGCAAGAGATATTAGGGAACTTAGAAGAGTCTATGATGACATACCGAATTCTACTTTAAAAGAACTTATAGAATTAAACAAAAAAATGTATCCAGAAATGAGGAAGTAAAATGAATGATATTTTTGTTAAATCACTTTATGAGACTATCGTTAAAGAGAACCTTCAACTATACAAGAACTTGTATGAAACAACGAATGTTACTTCTAAAACAGATGATTATTGGAAAAAAGCTATTGGTTTTTACAATAGTTTAACTGACGAAAATAAAGATACTTTAATGAGAATAATTGAACAAACCATGATTGATACAATTTCAAACATGCTAGGTGTAATTGATGGAAGTTCGACTTTAAAAGATTGTTCGTTAGAACCTAAATTACTGCTCGATTCTATTGATACGGACGGAGAACTGCAAGATTCGTTTTTAGAATTCATAGAAGCAAGAGATAGTAACAGCTAATTGGATTTTTTATTACAGAGGTCTTGATAAAGAGCACAGTTAAAATATAAATAGTTTAAACGAATTCAATCACCTTGAATGGCTAAATGTCTTTCAAGGTTTTTTATTTTAATTCATATTAAATTAGCTGATATATGAGTGAGAAAATAAGAAAATAATTTGTTTGAGAATCGAAAGCTCATGATGGTTGTACCATCATGGAGTATCGGTTTAATACTTGGATAGTAAAAAAAGTGCGAAAATTAGGAGAGATGACATTTTACATGGCAGGTGTAGCCTATGACATGGATTGTCTAACAAACTAACGAGATTGACAAAGCTCGTGGCGATAAACAACAGGTAACGTTAAAGGACGTTCTTTTACTGCCTTTGGCATATAAATTTTGGGTTGTATTTTTACAAGAGACGGTCGTATAATACTCGCTATTCGTTAAAAAGCGTTACGAAAATTAAAGTTTATGTAACGGGAGGGTGAAAAGATGAATGTTGTTGGGTATATACGAGTCTCCACTCAAGGGCAAGCGAGAGATGGATATAGTTTGAAATATCAAGAAGATGAAATCAAAGCATATTGTAAGAACAAGGCATGAGCTTGATACATATTTTTAGAGATGAAGGAATTAGCGGTGCCAAACTAAATGAAGAAGCATTGGAAGTTGACAGGGTGGACTTACAGGAAATGTTGGCTCACCTTTCTTCTGTCCAAATTAGTTATGTGGTTGTGATGAATACTAGTATTTCTGACGAAACAAATTTACTCTCTCTTAATGCAGGAATAGAAGCTGCGAAGGCAGGGGAATATGGAAGGGGCTTCACAGTTGTAGCGGACGCATACGTAAGTTGTCAAAGGAAACCAAGGATTCAGTATCAGATGTTTCTTCCTTAATTTCAAATATTAATTCCCATGTAGAAAAGTTCACAAATATTATCTCAAAAATTGGTAAGGAAGTAGAGAATGGCAATATTAATATGCAAACGACAGAAAACCTTTTCAATCAAATATTACATGCAATGAGCGAAACAATGTTGCAAAACAATAAGATTCAAAATAAGATTGTTAAGATTGTAAAGGAAGTAAACGATATAGGGGAAGCGTTTGAAGAGGTTACTCTCTCTGCAGATAATCTAAAAACGATTATTAATTAATAGTTGATAAAATCAAACATTAACTAAAATTATGTTTTTAATAAATAAAATATTAGTGTGACCGCTTGAAACTAAAAGGACAATTATTAGCTCTTATATTTAGAAGAGCTGAGGGTAATGAACAAAGCCTTGAACCCACAGATGAGGTAGCTGAAAACCGAATACAAATAAATCAACAAGATATAAGTAATATAACAAATGCAATTGAAATAGTGAAAAATCTAGTTGGGAACAACAAAGAAGCTTAAATAGTACGTTTACACAAGTAAAAGAGAGTGTTCAAGATATTCAAAGAAAAGAAGGAGTTTCTAGAAATACTATTTATAAATAGGAAGAATTAGAGGAAGTACAAACATAAACTGCCCTATTTGTAGGGTAAGGTACAAAAATTTATAATTACTCATTTAGATAATTGTTAATTAACATCAAATATGTTTTAAAGCTTTGCTTGTCACTTTCTTCAAATATTACCTGGATTTTATCTATAAATTCTTTAGGAACGTTATATCCATCAGTTATTACACTATAAATTTTTTCTCCCGCATATTCAACTACTATAGAATCATTATGTTCAAGTAAGCTGTTAATATTATTAAGGTACTCAAACAAAACTTCTTCCTCAAAAATCTTATCATGATATGCTGCTAACCCAGTTATAATATTGTCAGTATTTCCACTTCCAATTAAATCTCTAGCTTCTTCCAAGGTAATTGTAATAAAACCATCTTCTTCGTCATCTTCTTCCACTTCTTGAATATATAAGTTTTCTAACATTTTTTCAAAGGAATCATAAAGTGGTATTACCAGATCTTCATCTGTTCGTATAAATATAATCTTAGGCTCTTCTGAACTATTATAATCAAGAGCTAGCCATTCATGTCCATCTCCACTTAATAAAATTATATTTTTCCTTTTGATTTCCCATTCCTTAACGAAATAATCTGTTTCCATGATTCCTTCATTCTTATTAATCCCTAATAAGTGATCTATTAAAATAAAATTATCATCTTCCCAGCGATTAAGAGAAATAGGTAGAGTGTTATAAAGTAAGTATCCTCCATTCTTTTTCTTTAATAAATCAATATATGCTTTGGGAAGTTTTACTTTAAAATGATTTTCTGCAAGATCAATTTCTTTACTAGTTAGCTTATTTAAAGTATAGCTACTTTCTTTTTCTTTCCAAATATTCATAAAGTTATATCTCCTTTATCCAAAAAAGTATTTATTTTTACTAAAAATGTTATATTATGTATTTAAATGTAATATACTTACTTATTACAATAATATATCAATTTCTATTAAAGGGAAGAGTCTGTGAAAAAATTCTTAACAAAAATTACAGCGTTTTCATTACCGTTTTTATTAATTTTAAGTTTTTTAAATGTGAATTACACTAATGCAGCTAGCTCAAGTGAACCACAAATCCATCTACAAAATCCTGATATAACTGAATCGGAATATATACTTCAGGAACCTTCTGACACAAAAAGTTACGAAGAAATTAATATAGATGAATTAGAAACTATACCGCCTGAGTTGTTAGAAGATAGCGATATAGACAGTATTAATGAACCACATGAAGAAATTATTGATATACCTGCTTCAAAAGACGAAATTCAATATGCAACTAAAAATAATAACCCCCCATATGGAGGAGCTATTTGCAGAGACCTACAACAAGAAAAAATGTTAAAACAGGAAGAATTGAGGTTCAGGTCTTTAAACCAAATAACGCTAAGGTATACTTAGCAGTTAAAAATGGAGCTTTAGCTGGTAAGGTCCACTCAGTTACCACGATTCCGTTCAATTCTCAAGGGTTTCCTGTTTTTCCTGGACCAAAGTCTACAGTACCATTTAAATATTGGAAGTCTTTCATTTTAACTGTATGGAATCTAATAAAAGCAGAGTGTAGTGAGTAATGTCACAATAGAATAAAATCATGATATGGCCAATATGACGAAAGAAAAATGAGTAGAATTGAAAATGGAGGAGTTACATATTGGGATTTAGCAGTAGATGAAGATGTATATATATTTATAGTTTCGTGGTGATCGTTTAAAGGGAAATAAAGAAAGTATATCGGGGTTATTTTTAAAACTATTGCAAGTTTATAAGAAGCTTAGGAAGTAATTGTCGAAATTATAAGTGAGATATAAATTATATGTTATTTTTAGACGAAACATTCCATTACATTGAGAAAATGTCTATAATTTTTATAGAGGTACAAATATTAACTCCGTTTAATATGTTAGATAAAGATGAACTATTTAAGGAGTGATGATTGTGTGTTGTGAGGAGGAAGAAGATATGATGACAAAACCAATTGAATCAACAATTGTATCAGAAAAAGAATATGCGAAATTTACAGACATGATAATTAACCCTGCAAAACCTAGTAAATTCGTTGAGAATATGTTTAAACATTATAAAGAAAAAAAAGATAAATAATAGGTATTTATGTTCGATAATATATCTGAGGAATATCTAAATATTAACAACGTTGAGAACTTGCAGGATTTTCAATGTAAAGATGAAATTCAAGTTGAGAATTTTCTCAAAGAAGAAGCTTATAATGGAAAGAAATTTAGTTAGAACCCGGTTATTCTTCGATCAGGATAAGAATCTAATCGGGTTTTATTCATTGTTTAATGATACTATAAAAATGAATAAGCAAATGGACATAGCGTTACCAGATAGAGTCAAAGAGACTCCGGCAATTAGATTACATTATATAGGAGTAGATAGTAGATATAGAAAAAGATACTATGGAGTTTATATATTAACAGCTGCCTTATATCATAGTGCTAAGATATCTGAAATGAGTGGTTGTGCATTAGTAACTGTTGAATCAACTGAAAAGGCATGTTCATTTTACGAAAAATTTGATTTTATTTATATACGTCCAAAAGAATCTTATTATTCATATGCACTAAATACCAATTACCTAACTCACTTTTTAGAAGAAAATGATTCTAATTAATAGTGAGTTTTTGTGTGAAATCAAAAGAATTACATATCGTCAAGTAGTATAGTGTAGAAGTGAATAAAACATATGATTGGTATAAATACTATGATAATAAAAAATAGCTCAGCCCTGCCAAAACGGTAGCAGGGGAAAGCTATTCTTGGACGTATATTACCAGCTCTACAATATCGGTAGCGGAGAAAGTAATATCATAAATTTAAAATTAACTATAACATTTACGTACAAGTAGTCAAATGAATTTACATTAGTAAGTTTCGAATATACAGACTTATCTATAAGGGATTTGAGAGTTATGCTTCAATATCCGAATACATGATACAGCAATTATTAGGTTATAATGACAAAATCACTGGAATTAGATGCAATACTTATCTATTAAACTAAACTTTTAATTATTATCAATAATATAATTATGTAAACTATGTCTAAATATTTGTTTATGCGAATTTAAAATATAGCATAAATTGAATTATTGAATCAACGTCGTATAAAGATAAAAATCATTCGAATAAAAGATATTAACCACTTAACAGCATAGAAAATAGGTATCATTAACAATGATATTCCAAAGAACATGGCAAGAACAGATGGTTTATTCCATCCATAAACAGTCAATACCAATCCAGTTAGTGCAAAAAGTAAAAATAAGACAATCAACCAGTTCATTTAATCACCGCTTAATATACTATACACGAAATATTTGGATAATCCTTTTTTATAATGGAATATCATAACAAAAAATTCACAAAAACAGGGATCAGAATAATTATTCTGATCCCTAAGTGTTTTAATACCATGTACTTTATAGCTTTATTAAAATAATAGTGCCATATAAAACAATAGTATAAAAGCAATACCAAATATAGATAAATATTTAGACCATAGAGGCGACAATTTTTTTGCTTTCTTATTCTTACCAAAGCCAAGAAATTGTAAATGATTCTTATATAGTACAAAGTAGATAAATGCAAAACCAATGTGTTGAAGTATATATAATCCTGTTAAATATTTTTGATTGTTTAAGAAACTGGCATCAGGAAACGAGGATCCTGTTATTAGTTGAATAATGGCGTCATTTAAAGTTCCGAAAATAGCAAACAAGACGACAACTGTAATTAGAATTTTAATAAATGTAAGGTAATAGGAAGAAATATTTTTCATGCTGTTGAGTTCCTTTTCTTAAGTTTGAATGATTTTGATTGGTAACTGCCATGGTATATCTATCATGTCCTATTCTATTTTTAATAGGGTTAGAGTTATATATTCAAATCTAGTGAAGATACCCAAATTTAGCAATCATATGTCATAGTGAAAAGGATAACATAAAGTAGTAAATTTGTTAAATAAATTCAAGCTTTACGGATAAAATAAAAGAAAAATAGTTTGATTTTTTAGTTTGAATATTTAGATATAATCAAAAACATTCACAAACTACTAAAAGTATGATATTATTTGGTTGTTTTTGAAAGAAAATGCTTGCTATTTGAAATCGTTTACAGTATTCTAAGGATACAAAGACAACACATACTCAGAAAGAAAGGGAGGATGTGAAAAAATGTTAACACCTGAAAGGCATGAACTTATACTAAGGCTTTTAAAAGAACAAAGCGTTATAAAAATTCAAGAACTAATTGACTTAACCAATACATCTGAATCAACCATTAGAAGAGATCTTACTCAGTTAGAAGAAGAAGGATTTCTAAAAAGAATTCATGGAGGAGCTGCTAGGTTACAAGGGAAAATTAGTGAACCGAGCATGAGTGAGAAAGCATTCAAAAACCTTCATGAGAAAAAATTAGTAGCAGAATATGCTGCTGGTTTGGTAGATGAAGGGGACTGTTTATACCTAGATGCTGGGTCTACAGTAACAGAACTAATTCCTTATTTAAAAGAGAAAGATATAGTGGTTGTAACGAATGGACTAATGCATTTGTCCCATCTATTAGAAAATGGTGTGAGAACATACCTGTTAGGTGGATATGTAAAAGAAAGAACAAATGCACTTGTTGGTCGTGGCGCAATGTTAAGTTTAGATAATTATCGTTTTGATAAATGTTTTCTGGGGGTTAATGGTATACATGCAGAGTTTGGGTATACTACACCAGATCAAGAGGAAGCTATGGTTAAAAGAAGAGCTTTAGAATTATCAAGAGAAGCGTTTTTTATTACAGATGACAGCAAGTTTTCAGAAGTCTTTTTTGCCAAAATTGCTGATTTGCATGAAGCTTCTATTATTACAAACGTCCTTGATGAAGAAGTGAGCGAGATCTATTCAAGCAAAACTACTATAAAGGTTGTGAAGGAATGATCTATACCCTAACTCTAAATCCTTCTGTAGATTATATTATAGAGCTACAGGAAGTAGATTTAGGAGCACTAAATCGTATTGAAACAACAAGCAAATTTGCTGGTGGTAAAGGTATTAATGTTTCAAGAGTATTAAAAAGAATGGGTGTTACTAGTAAAGCTCTTGGTTTCATAGGAGGTTTTACAGGTAACTACATCAATAATCAATTGTTAGAAGAAAGTATCGAGACAGATTTTGTTGCCGTAGAAGAAGATACGAGAATTAACGTAAAGATGAAAACAGATACGGAAACAGAACTAAATGCTAGTGGTCCTTTTATTTCAGAAGAAAAGTTTCAAGAATTGAAGAATAAGATATCAGCACTTACTTCTGAAGACTTACTAGTTTTGGCAGGAAGTGTACCATCAACTCTGCCGAAAACTACTTATGAAGAACTAGTTAAAATATGTCAGAGTAATAATGTTTCTTTTGTAGTAGATGCTGAAGGAGAATTATTGAAAGCTGTTCTTCCTTATCAACCATTCTTAATTAAACCAAATCATCATGAACTTGGAGAGTTATTCGGAGTAACGATAAACACACCAGATGAAGCTGTACCTTATGGGAAAAAACTTCTGGAAATGGGTGCTCAAAATGTGATAGTCTCTCTTGCTGGAAATGGAGCAATGTTCATTAACCAGCATGATGTATTTATTAGTACCGTACCAAAAGGGCAAGTACAAAGTTCTGTTGGAGCGGGAGATAGTATGGTTGCAGGCTTTTTAGCTAAATATCAAGAAACTCAAGATATGAAGGAAGCATTCAGATATAGTATTGCATCTGGAAGTGCAACTGCATTTTCTATTGGATTATGCACGAAAGAAAAAGTCGAAGCTTTATTACCACAAGTAGTTATACAATAAACGGAAATCACTTTGTAAAAAAAATAGAACAAAGTGAGTAAATGATTAATTTAAGGGAGCGTTATTTTATGAGAATTACAGAACTATTAACGCAAGATACTATCCTTTTAAATATAGAAGGAAATGGAAAGCTAGAAGCGATCAACCAATTAGTTGATACATTATACACAGCTGGTAAATTAACAGATAAAGAAGAATATAAAGCAGCTATACTAAAAAGAGAAGAGCAAAGCACAACTGGAATTGGAGAAGGAATCGCAATACCTCATGCTAAAACAAAAGCAGTAAAAACACCTGCTATCGCATTCGGTCGTTCCGTAAGTGGTGTTGATTATGAATCGTTAGATGGTCAACCAGCTAACTTATTCTTCATGATTGCTGCACCAGATGGGGCTAATAATACACATCTAGAAGCATTATCTAGATTATCTACATTACTTTTAAAAGAAGAAGTGAGAGCTAAGCTATTAGAAGCAACTTCAAAAGAGGCAATTATTTCAGTTATTGATAGTTACGATGTAGAAGAAAAAGAAGAAGAACAAAATATTGCAGATAAAAAGAACTTTATTGTAGCGGTTACAGCATGTCCAACAGGAATCGCTCACACTTACATGGCTGCAGATTCATTAAAAGCAAAAGCTGCTGAACTAGGAGTAGACATTAAAGTTGAAACAAATGGATCAGGCGGAGCGAAAAATGTATTAACAGACGAAGAAATTAAAAATGCAACTGCAGTTATTGTTGCAGCAGATACAAAAGTTCAAATGGATCGTTTCAATGGTAAGCATGTAATTGAAACGCCAGTAGCAGATGGTATTAGAAAGCCAGCAGAATTAATTGATCGTGCTCTTAAGCAACAAGCACCAGTATACCAAGGTGGATCTTCTAGCTCAAATTCTGATCATGCAGGGGAGAAAAAAGGTATTGGAAGCCAAATCTACAAACATTTAATGAACGGTGTATCTAATATGCTACCATTTGTTGTAGGTGGCGGTATCTTAATTGCAATCTCGTTCATGTTTGGTTACAACTCTTCTGTTGAAAGTGATCCTACTTACAATGCATTTGCAGCAGTAATTAAGTACATCGGTGGAGATAATGCATTTGCTTTACTTGTACCAGTATTAGCTGGATTTATTGCGATGAGTATAGCTGATCGTCCTGGTTTTGCACCTGGTATGGTTGCAGGTTTTATGGCAGCACAAGGTGGAGCAGGTTTCCTTGGTGGATTAATTGGTGGTTTCTTAGCAGGTTATTTAGTTGTAGGTCTGAAAAAGTTATTAGAAGTGTTACCTAGATCTTTAGAAGGAATTAAAACGATACTATTATATCCATTATTAGGTATTTTCTTAACTGGAATGATTATGAATTATGTGATTATGGACCCTGTTGCAGCTATTAATACTGGCTTAACAGAATGGTTAACAGGTCTTGGAACAGCAAACGCTGTTATATTAGGGATTGTTCTTGGTGCGATGATGGCAATTGATATGGGTGGCCCAATCAATAAAGCAGCTTATGTATTTGGTACAGGATTAATTGCTAACGGCGTTTATGAGCCTATGGCAGCTATTATGGCTGGAGGTATGGTTCCACCATTAGCAATTGCATTAGCAACATTATTATTCAAAAACAAATTCTCAAAACGTGATAAAGATGCAGGTTTAACAAACTTCATTATGGGATTATCTTTCATTACAGAAGGAGCAATTCCATTTGCAGCAGCAGATCCATTACGTGTTATCCCTTCAGTTGCAATCGGTGCAGCAATCACTGGTGGTTTAACAATGCTCTTCGAAATCGGACTACGTGCTCCACATGGTGGTATCTTCGTATTCGGATTAGTTGACGGTAGTGCATGGTTATATCTACTGGCAGTAGTAATTGGTGCAGTTGTTGCAGCAGTATTACTAGGAATATTAAAGAAACCAGTAGAACAGAAATAAGTCTTTTGGGGACTGCTCATTCAAAAAGAGCGGTCCTTTTTTATGCAAAAATAGAGTCTCCGTAGCCTAGTATATTAATATCTTTTTCTGAATAATAACTTTAATTACTTCGTTTTCTATTGTATTGATATAAAAGAAAGAGCTATAAAGCTATTATACCTTGATATCCAAAATATAAACCAAATCCAATTAATGAGATGCCAGAAATAATGGAAATAAGAATTAAGCTTTTAATAGTCAGTAATTTGCGAAAACCTGAAGTTAATGCAGCAATAAGAACATCCCATAGAGTGAGACCAAGAAAAATCATACTACTATAAATAATAAGTATATCCGTTCCATTCATCTGAGCTGTTTTTGCCAACACTGAACCATATATTCCTAGCCAAAACAGGATGGAAAGAGGACTGGTTATGGACATAATAAAACCTGTAAGAAAACATTTAAACAAGGATTCCTTTTCTCTGCTATGAATCAATGTAATTTGATTTGCATTTTTGATGCTTTCAATCCCTGTGTATATAAGAATGAATCCACCAAAAAGCCAAAGGAAAATTTGCACCACATGAATTTCAAGAAAATGAACCATCCCAAAATAAACCATCATCATAAAAATTCCATCTGCAATCATAGAGCCTACCCCAACAATCCAAGCATGCCAAAAACCATTTTTTATTCCTTTGTCTAGTCGCGCGGAATTTACTGGTCCAATTGGTGCTGCTAAAGTAAACCCCAAGAATATGTAACCAACTAAAATACTAATATTCAAGAATCAAACACCACTTTTCTTAGTAACAACTTGTACATCTTATGAAAAAGTAATTAAATACATGTCAAAAAAATGTAATAAATTATGCTATTTATAAAGTCCAAATATAGGAGGGACGTTCTAAAAAAAAGAGGATAGGCACTTCTTAACAATCTGTTCTATATACTGATTGAAGTAGCATGAGTGTATCATTCTTATTGAAAAAAAGTATTAAACTAACGAGAGGATGGAAGTGAATGTGGGAGACAAATAAGATTTTTCATCTAGCAATTCCCTGCCAGGACTTAGAAGCAACAATAGATTTTTACGAAAAGCTTGGGTGTAAGCTAGTCAGGAAGTCTCATGATAAGGTAGCTTTCAACTTTTTTGGTGATCAATTGGTTTGCCACTTAAATCCAGATAAGATTGATTTTGAGCCCAAAATGTATTCACGTCATTATGGACTGACATTTTTAGACAGAGAAGATTTTAATCAAGTTTTAGCAAATGCAGAAGAACGTAATTTACTGTTTTTTAAAGATGCTATGGTACATCACCAAGGTAAACAAGGAGAGCATATCAATTTTTTCTTAACGGATCCATCGAATAATCTACTTGAATTTAGATATTTCCCAGAGGGTAGTTTAGCCTATTAAATAAGAGGTACACTTTGGAAATTTCATTGATAAAGAAAAAACTTACATGTGGAACCTTGATTCTAAAAGGGATCAAGGGTCTTTCGCTTATCTCTTCTACTATTAGCTATTGTAGGTAAGATTAACAAGGAAACTTGATACGTCTGAGATAAGAAATGATAGTTTTTTACATCAAGCAATTATAAAGGGGTATTTTAACTATAAGTTACAAAAAAATCATAAATATTAATATGGAAATTACATAATTCTTTCGAATGCAGACAAGCTATAAAAGTGCTTAAAGGCTATTGGCACTTAAATAGCAGTGAATCTTTTAGATTCATCTAGGAGGATAATGATGGGAATTTTATCTGGAAATCCAAAAAAAGAACCTTTACATTATGGAGAAGTATTTGATATTTGGGCATCTCAACAAGTTGGAAATAGCATGATTGCAGGTTACCAAACAATGCTGAACCATGCAGGAGATGAGGATTTAAAGAAATTATTATTAGAAGCAATTGAAACTTGCCAGCAAGAAAAAAAGCAGATCGAAGAGCTATTAAAAGAAAATGGCATTGGATTACCACCTGCTGCTCCAGAGCCTCCGGAAGCTTGTTTAGAAGATATCCCAGTAGGTGCGAGATTACCAGATCCAGCAATTGCTGCAACACTTTCTGCTGATATAGCTGCAGGATTAGTTACTTGCAGTCAAGTAATGGGTAAATCTATTAGAGAAGACGTTGCGATGATGTACGGTCAATTTCATAACGAAAAGGCTTCTCTTGGTGCAAAAGTACTCCGATTGAATAAAGAAAAAGGATGGCTTATCCCACCACCACTGCACATAAATAAACATAGTGATTGTTAATTTTTTTAACACGGTTATTTCTTTTAACCGTGTTTATTTGTATACAAGTAAATCCTATTTTAAGTAACATAAATAAACCACATGTACGAATGACCCCGGAATTTATATAGAAAGTCAATCTAATTTTGCAAAATAAAGAATAAAGAGCAGAAGGAATTCAAATCATTCCTACTGCTCTACCTCATAATAATTTTCTTATTTATTACTTACTCTGTCTCACTGCCATCATCAATATCTTTTAACCGAAAGAACGCCGCGAGTGCTGCAAGCAAAGTTACTCCACATAATATATAAAACTGTATATGACTGATATGCTTCATAAATAGGGCCATTAAAGGAGGACCTGCAGCTACTCCAATAAAACGCATCGAGCTATATAAGCTTGTTAACGTTCCTCTTTCTTCTTTCTCAATTCCTTCTGTTATCAGAGCATCCAGTGGAGGTAAGCTTCCACCAATTCCGATTCCAGCTATAGTTAAGAAAATAATGATGAACCACATATTATCAGAAAAATTTAAAGCAATCGTTCCAATTATAATCAATATTAACCCTATTACGGTTATCCATCTCATTAGATTTTTATCTTTCTTTATCTTTTTTCCTGTAATAAAGGAAGTGATGCACAATGCGCCTAATGGGATAGCTAAGTATAAGCCTTTTTTAATATTTTTAATATGGTATGTTTTCTCTAGAATATTTGATAAGTAAAACATTTCTGCAAATAAAACAAACATGACAATGGCTCCAATTAAGAAAATGGCATACAGCCATTTTTTATCTTGTTGGATTACTTCTTTTGTATGTTTAATAAATTCTTTAAAAGGCAATGGTTTATCTTTATTTTTAGGAGATTTAACAAAAATAAGAATGAGAATGATGGATAGCAAACAAAACACTGGAATAGACAAGAAAGGAATATACCAGATAAATCCTGCTAGTACAGCTCCTAATATGGGGCTTAATACTTTTCCAAATGTATTGGCCGTTTCAATAATGCCTAGAGTGCTACTTACTTCTTCTTCATTCTTAAACAAATCTCCTACTAGTGGGAGTACTATTGGAAATGCACCAGCAGCTCCTATTCCTTGTAGAGCTCGTCCGATTATTATAACCCAATAACTGTTATCTAACATCCATGCGGCAATACCTGCAATAGCCCCACCTATACCAGCTATGATTAAACTAGGTATGATTACTTTTTTTCTACCTATATGATCTGATAAATATCCTGCTACTGGTATCAGTAGAATAGCTAAAAAAGAATATACCGTAATAATCATGCTTACTTGAAAGGAAGATACATTTAGTTGTTTCTCCATAGAAGGTAGCACAGGTATTAACATACTATTACCAAGTGTCATAACTAATGGTATGGATGAAAGGGAAAATACAGCCATTTTTGAAACTTTAACATTCTTTTTCTTAGCTGTTTTTTGTACTTTCTGCGAGATATCTTTAAGTTTTTTATCCTCATTCACATAGTCCATGAATTTCTCCCTGCCTTTGAAGTAATAACTATATTTAATATGTTCCATTCAGAGATAATTTACTTCTTTTTACAATATCCAAAAAATGGACAATGTAGGGGATTTTCATTCTTTGCTATCACATTTTATGTTATGATATTGAAATAAAAGAGAGTGGCGGTGACAATATTTGACTAATATAGTGGCATTAAGTGTTGGTAAGGAAAAGGAATTTTTATGGAGAGAAAAAGCAATTGTGTCAGCTATTGGAAAAACTCAGGTGAAAGAAGTGAAGCTAACAGTAGATGGTTTTGTTGGGGATGGTGTAGCAAATCCTTCTTTTCATGGTGGACCTGATCGTGCCGTTTGTTATTATCCCTTCGAACACTATGCAAAATGGGAAAAAGAATTTAATACGAAGTTAAAACCACCTGTTTTTGGTGAAAATGTATGTGGGACGGGTTTTATAGAGAAGGATACATATATTGGAGATATATTTTCTTTAGGAACTGCTGTTGTACAAATAACACAAGGAAGAATTCCGTGCTCTACTATTTCTCAATTTAACGGCATTAATACTTTCTTACCAAAAATAGTGGAAACATGTTTAACTGGTTATTTCCTTCGAGTTCTAGAAGAAGGAATCGTTCGGGAAGATTCAGAACTTCAGTTAATTGAACGAATGCAAGAAGAATACAACGTTTTGGAAGCAACAAAGATAATGCTACTTGATAAAAAGAACTATGCTGCAATGGAGAAGCTTTTATTGATTCCATCGTTAGCAGAGGATTGGAGAAATAGATACCAAAAAGCAATGAGCAAGCTAGAAAAAATTTCTGAGTAAAAAGCATTGACTTTTTCTTCAGATACAAATATTATGTAATTAACATATTAATTGGCAGTGATGAAGAGTAGTACCTTTAGTTGATACCAAAGAGAGCTGGTGGTTGGTGTAAACCAGTGTAAAGAATAAAGGGAATGGACTTCTGAGCCACTAAACCGAACCGTTATGTAGTAGGCTTTAGCGAACGTCTCATCGTTATAAGAGACAGAAATTTGTATGACTATACAGATTTCTTAAAGTGAGCTTTTTTTACAAAAGCTAATGAAGGTGGCACCACGGGTTTCTCGTCCTTTTTATAGGAGAGAGCCCTTTTTGTATTCTTTTTTTAAATATTATAACTTAAAGCATAGATGAAGAGTAGTAAGTGAGTGTACGCTGTTATAGAGAGTCGGTGGTTGGTGCAAACCGATACAGCTATTCACGGAATGGACTTCAGAGTGAAAGCCTGAACATCGTAGTAGGGCTTAACGGTATCCTCCGTTAACGGGACAGAGTACTTTTAAGTACTCTAAAAAGAGAGAGTGTTATACACTCTAAGCCTGAGGTGGTACCGCGGTTTTATAATCGTCCTCTATTTGTATAGAAATATACAAATAGAGGACGATTTTTTTTTTTTTCAAACAAGCACTGTATGACAAGGAGGATAAATAAAATGACGAAATCAACTAATTTGCCATTTTTACTAGAAGAAATGGAAGGAGATACTTTAACACCAATCAGTATCTATCAGCGATTAACAGGAAAGAAGAAATTCTTATTAGAGAGCTCCATGAAGCATGAGGATGCAGGAAGATTTTCTATCATTGGATGCGATCCATCTTATGAACTGATTGGTAATGGGATGAACTCTTCCATTGTTCGAGGAGAGGAAAAGGAACTAAGAAGTACAAGAGCCTTAGATTTAATAAAAGAGTTAATGCCACAGAAGACCTTATCACTTCCATTTGATCTTCCTATCCATGCAGGAGCTTTTGGATATGTTGGATACGATAATATCCGAGCATACGAGAATATTGGTCCAGAGTCAAAGGATGAGATTGGTGTACCAGATGTGCATCTTATGTTTTTTGAAGATTTAGTAGTTTTTGATCATTTGGAATTAAAAGTCTATTTGGTAGCTTATCCGTTATTAGAAACTACAACAATAGAGCAACTAAAGCATCGTTTACAAATAAGGAAACTTGAAATAAGTGCTCCCGTTCGTGAAGAGCTACCAGAAGTTTCAATCTCAGCATTTACACCAAATATCTCAAAAGAAGAATTTGAACAGAGAGTGAAGAAAGCAAAAGAGTATATTTTAGAGGGTGACATCTTTCAAGTAGTTCCATCACAGAGGATGACAGCAAACATAGAAGGATCAAGCTTTTCTTATTATCGAAAGTTAAGAATAAAGAATCAATCACCATATATGTATTTCGTTGATTTTGAACAGTATGCGGTCCTTGGAAGTTCTCCTGAAAGCTTAATAAAAGTTGTAAATGGAAAGGTAATAACCAATCCAATTGCAGGTACTAGACCTAGAGGAATAGACTTACAACAAGATAGGGAATATGAAAGTGATTTATTACAAGATGAAAAAGAGTTAGCTGAACATAAAATGCTTGTGGATTTAGCAAGAAATGATGTGGGAAAAGTAAGTCATTTTGGAAGTGTGCAAGTAGATAAGTATATAAAGGTAGAAAAATATAAACATGTTATGCATCTAGTTTCGGAAGTTAGTGGTCAGTTAAAAGAAGGTTTATCTAGTGTAGATGCATTAGTCGCATGCTTACCAGCAGGAACCGTATCTGGTGCACCAAAAATTCGTGCTATGCAAATTATTAATGAGTTAGAAGGTGTTAAGAGAGGTATTTATTCTGGAGCAGTAGGTTATATATCACAAAATGGAAACATGGACTTTGCTTTAGCCATAAGGACAATGGTAATCAAAGAGAACAAAGCATATATTCAAGCAGGAGCTGGGATTGTATATGATTCTATTCCAGAAAAAGAGTACGAAGAAACGATTCATAAATTAAGACTTTTCTTGGAGGGACAACATGATTTTATTAATCGATAATTACGATTCCTTTACCTATAATTTATATCAATATTTGGGCTTACTAGGAGAAGAAATAAAGGTTGTCCGTAATGACCAAATAACAGTAGAAGAAATTAGAGATCTAAATCCAGCGTATATTGTATTATCACCAGGACCAGGTAGACCAGAGAATGCTGGTATCTTGATTAACCTTATTCAAGAATTGCATAAAGAATATCCTATTTTAGGAATATGCTTAGGTCATCAAGCAATTGGTTATGCATTTGGAGCGGAAGTGATAAGAGCTAAAAATATTATGCATGGAAAAACATCAAGATTAAGAACAACTTCCATTTTCTTTGATGAAGAAAAACCGCTTGAGGTCATGAGATATCATTCATTAGTAATTAATAAAAATACGTTAAGTGATGAGTTTACTATTCTTGCTTATTCAGAGGATGATGATGAAATTATGGCAATGAAGCATAAAGAATATCCTTTATATGGTTTCCAGTTCCATCCTGAATCTATTGGGACAGAAACAGGCTTACTATTACTGAAAAACTTTATCCTGGAAACAAGAAAGGAAGTGTCAAAATGAAAAAATACTTAGAAAAACTAATTCAGCAACAATCATTATCTGAGACTGAAATGGAAAGTGCCGCAGGCCACCTTTTTTCGGAGGATGTAACTGATACTGAAATAGCTTCCTTTGTTACAAGTTTAAAGATGAAAGGCGAAACAGTAGAAGAAATTGTCGGAATTGTAAAAGCAGTTAGAAAACAAACACTACCATTTTCTAATTCTATTCTAGGCTGTATGGATAACTGTGGAACAGGTGGTGATGGATCTCAAAGCTTTAATATTAGTAGTACATCTGCTTTTGTACTTGCAGGTGCAGGTATTCCTGTAGCAAAGCATGGAAATAGAAGTGTATCAAGTAAAACAGGGAGTGCAGACGTACTTGAAAAGCTTGGTATTAAGCTGCAAATGACACCAGAACAATGCGAACAGCAATTAGAGGAAGTAGGTATTACCTTTTTGTTTGCACAACATGTACAGCCAAAGATGGGAAGAATCATGAAGGTTCGAAAAGAACTTGGTATTCCCACTATCTTTAATTTGATTGGACCTTTAACAAACCCTATTGCACTTGAATCACAGGTGTTAGGCATTTATCGTCCTGATTTAACAGTAACTTTCGCTGAAGTTTTACAAAAATTAGGAAGAAGAAGAGCGGTCGTGTTAAATGGTGCTGGTGGAATGGATGAAGCTTCTTTACAAGGTGATAATGAATTAGTAATTTTATCAAACGGTAAAATAGAAAAAATGGTTCTACATCCTAGCGATGTTAACCTCCCTAGCTACTCAAATGAGGCAATAAAAGGCGGAGATTCTAAACAAAATGCGGAAATCCTTCTAGATGTTTTAAAAGGAAAAAGTGGAGCATATCGAGATACGATATTGCTAAATGCAGGCATCGGAATTTATACAGCTGGCAGAGCGGGTAGCATCTTAGATGGAGTGAATCAGGCTAGAGAGAGCATTGATTCTGGTGCAGCTTTAAACAAATTACAGTTACTAGTAAATTCTTCTAAACAGTTAGAAAAGGCAGGGAGATAAAATAATGACTATTCTTGATACCATTATTGCAGAGAAACATCAGGTAGTAAAAGAGCTATATGATCGGAAAAAAGAACTAACTTTTGAAGAGAAAAGTAGTATTAAAAGGTCACTTATAGCTAGATTAGAGAAGAACACAAACTTGTCTATCATAGCCGAGTTTAAAAGAGCCTCTCCTTCTAAAGGAGATATTAATATCCATCTTGACCCAGAACAGCAGGCTAAACAATATGAGCAATTTGGGGCGGACGCTATTTCTGTCTTAACAGACACTCCTTTTTTTAAAGGAACATATCAAGATTTAGAAGCTGTTCGAAAAGCAGTAAATGTACCGATTTTATGTAAGGATTTCATTATTGACACCATTCAAATTGATTTTGCTAAGCATTATGGAGCGGATATTATTTTATTAATTGCAGCAGCATTAGATGATGATCAACTACAGAAACTTTACAACTATGCTACAGAAAAAGAGTTAGAGGTATTATTAGAAGTTCATAATGAAGATGAATTACAGCGTGCACTAAAAACAAATGCTAAATTAATTGGCGTGAATAATCGTAATCTTAAGACCTTTGAAGTAACACTTGATACAACAGAGCAATTAGCAGCTCTTATTAAAGAGAATAATAGATATTTAGTAAGTGAAAGTGGTATTTCAAGTTTGGAAGATGTAGAAAGAGTGACAGCATCAGGAGCCAAAGCAATACTAGTTGGAGAAACCTTTATGAGAGCAACAGATTTAGAGCAAACATTATCAGAAATGAAAGTTTCGCTAAAGGTGTGATAAAAGTGAATGTAAAAATATGTGGAATAAAAACAATAGAAGCAGCAACATGTTCAGTAGAAAACGGAGCAAAAGCCATTGGTTTTGTTTTTGCAGAAAGTAAGAGAAAAATTACTCCTGAAAAAGCGAAAGAAATTATAGACCAGCTGCCAAAAGAGTTAGTAAAAGTAGGGGTATTTGTAAATGAGACTAAAGAGACTATTGATGAAATCGTTCGAGTATCAGGAATAAACGTCATCCAGCTTCACGGAGACGAATCCCCTGAATTTGTAAAAAGTTTTAACATACCAGTTATTAAAGCATTTAGTATTGCTACTATAGAAGATTTAGAAAATGTAAGAGAATATGCTTGTGAATATATATTACTAGATAGCCCAAGAGGAAAATACCACGGAGGTAACGGAATAGCCTTCGATTGGAGCCTATTAAATAACCAAGACTTCCAAGGCAAAAAAGTAATACTAGCAGGAGGATTAAACATAGAAAATCTACAACTAGCCAAAGAATCAGCAAATCCTTACATGCTAGATGTTAGCAGCGGTGTAGAGACAAATGGAGAAAAAGATTTTAATAAGATAAAAGAGTTTTTACAGAAGGCAATGACATAAGATCAAGCAGATTTTTAATATAGCAGAAGAAAGTGATAATGTTTTTAGAAGGTTAGGGTTTAAGCATTCACACATAAAAAGTATAGCATTAATACAAAAAATCAATCGTTTTTTGCCTTTCATGAATATATCTATTTAGCATTTGTGAGATAGCTAAAATATTTACCAAGTTGATTGGAGCGAACCCCTGCAGCGGAAATCAACGTCCTTATTAATCAGTTTTTTATAATATTATTCTACTAAATATCTTTACATCTCAAACCAAAAAGAAAAGAGGAGTACAAAATGACAGAAACATACACATTTCCAGATAAAACAGGCCATTTCGGAAAATTTGGTGGCAGATATGTACCAGAAACACTCATGCAAGCAGTATTAGAATTAGAAACAGAATACCAAAAAGCAAAACAAGACCCAAGCTTCCAAGAAGAACTATCATTATTATTAAAAGATTATGTAGGCAGAGAAACACCACTCTATTTCGCAGAAAACCTAACAAAATACGCAGGTGGAGCAAAAATTTACTTAAAAAGAGAAGATTTAAATCATACAGGAGCACATAAAATCAATAATTCCTTAGGGCAAGCCCTACTCGCAAAAAGAATGGGGAAAAAGAAAGTAGTAGCAGAAACAGGAGCAGGTCAGCACGGCGTAGCAACAGCAACAGCATGCGCACTTTTAAATATAGAATGTACTATTTTTATGGGAGAAGAAGACATTAGAAGACAAAAGCTAAATGTTTTCAGAATGGAATTGCTAGGAGCCAAAGTTGTTAGTGTAACATCAGGTAGCGCAACACTAAAAGATGCTTGTAACGAGGCTTTAAGATACTGGGTTTCTAACGTACTAGATACACATTATATTTTAGGCTCAGTAATGGGACCACATCCTTTCCCAATGATGGTTCGAGATTTCCAAAGTATTATTGGAATAGAAGCAAAAAAGCAATATTTAGAGAAAACAAATACATTACCTGATGCAATTGTTGCTTGTATTGGTGGCGGAAGCAATGCAATGGGAATCTTTTATCCGTTTATCGAAGACAAGAGTGTAGCTTTGTATGGTGTAGAAGCATCTGGACATGGCCTCGATACAGATAAACACGCTGCTTCTCTTTCGAAAGGTAAACCAGGTGTCTTACATGGTTCCTATATGTACTTATTACAAAATGAAGACGGCCAGATTCAAGAAGCACATTCTATCTCAGCAGGATTAGATTATCCAGGTATTGGCCCAGAGCATAGTTATTTACATGATATTGGACGCGTCAACTATGAGTCAGTAACAGACGATGAAGCGTTTTCAGCACTAAAGCTGTTATGTAAAGTAGAAGGTATTATTCCAGCATTAGAAAGTGCACATGCAATTAGTTATGCAGTGAAACTTGCAGGAACAATGGCAAAAGAAGAAGGTATTATTGTTTGCTTATCTGGCAGAGGAGATAAGGATGTAAACACAGTAATGGATAGAATGGAGGATTAAGATGATAACAATAAACGAAGCGTTCAATAAAGTGTTAGAAAATGGAGATAAAGCCTTTGTTCCTTATATAATGGCAGGAGATGGTGGACTAGATACTTTAAAGGAAAAAATCCTTTTTCTTGAACAAGCAGGAGCAACAGCAATAGAATTAGGTATTCCGTTTTCTGATCCAGTAGCTGATGGCCCGATTATCCAAGCAGCAGGTATCCGCTCATTACAAAATGGAACAACATTAAAGGGTGTATTTCAAACCATACAATCATTTAGAGAATCAACAACCATCCCTTTAATTATGATGACATATCTAAATCCCGTTATAGCTTATGGATTACAAGCATTCTTCCAGGATTGTGAAAAAGCTTCTATTAATGGTATCATCATTCCAGACTTACCAGTGGAAGAGGAAGAAATACTTTTAGGTCTTGCAAAGAAGTATCATGTTGAGATTATTCGTCTAGTAACGTTAACTAGTCCCATAGAACGAATTGAAATGATTGCAAAAAAGGGAAATGGTTTTTTGTATGCCGTTACAGTGACAGGGATAACGGGTGCAAGAACTACTTTTAATGAACATTTAGGACCGCATTTGTTACAAGTAAAAGAAGTTAGTCCTATTCCTGTATTAGCAGGATTTGGAATATCTACACCAGAACATGTCAAGGCAATGACAGAGTATTGTGATGGAGTAATTGTCGGCAGTAAAATAGTAGAATTATTTGAGCAAAATAAATTAGAAGAAATACAAGAATTGATTGCAGCAAGTAAAAAAGAAAGTAAAGAATCTGTTAGATAAGACATCCGTCCCATACCATAAGAGGGGAAAGCATAAGCCTAGTATAAAGCATGGAAAATCACAGCTTTATGCTAGGCTTATCGATTATTCTGCAACGATGGAGAATTGTTTTACATTGGGAATAATGGAAGCTAGCTCTTGATCAGGGTATTTTTTCTCTAATTCATGAATTTTTTTAAATTCATTTCCTCTTACCCATTTTAAATAATCTTCTTTCGTCTCCCACTCCATATGAACCGTTATCTCTCCTTTGTTTTTATCATTTTGTAATAATAAGAAACGAAGAAAGCCTGGATTCTTATCAACAAGTCTTGAACGTTTTTGATAAATTTCAATAACCTCTCCTGCTTTTTCCGATGGTACATGAAAAGTAGAGTGTACAATATGCATAAGTAGACAACCTTTCATTTTAAAAATTCATTTTTCTCATTCTAACACGAAATGTACGTTAAGTTGTCCTTAAATGAACAATGGAAGGAGGAATGTATTTAATAGAAGAGAATTAAACTATAGATATATATATTTTCGCTAGACTAAGGAAAGAAGGGGTGAATTAGCAATTGGAGTTAAGGTTACTACATGCAAAAGAAGCAAAAGCATACTGGAATTTACGATTAACAGCTTTAAAAGAAAGTCCTGAAGCATTTTTATTAACACTAGAAGAGGAATTAAACCGTTCTTCTCCTATCAAAGCCGTTTCTACTCAATTAAAAGATCCTTTTCGAATGACAATAGGGTGTTTTAATTCAGAAGAGCTAATTGGAACTATTACTTTACAGAGAGAAGTCTATACAAAATTAAAGCACAAAGGAAATATTTTATTATTCTATATAAAAAAAGAATATAGGAATCAAGGATTAGGGAGAAAAATGCTTCAATCTGTTATAGCTTTGGCAAAAGAGCATAAATTGGAGCAATTGATACTAAGTGTTGTTTCCACTAATAAAAAAGCAACAAACCTATATGAATCTTTTGGTTTTAAGATTTTTGGCAAAGAATTAAATGCTTTAAAGTATAAAGGGGCTTACTTAGATGAATCACATATGATTTTATATTTAAAGTAAAAAAATGCTAGCATCCACATTATTTCGAATTTAAAAATAATTCTTGTACTCTTAAGCAGAAAATAATATAATCAATAATGATTCTCAATGAGCGAATCTGATAATTGAAGGAGGGTATGATAGTACCATTTTCATGCTACAAAGATAATAAAGGAGTACGAGATGATAAAACGTTTTTTCACTTATTATAAACCACATAAGAAATTATTTACCTTAGATTTCAGTAGTGCTATTGTAGTAGCATTGTTAGAGTTGGCATTTCCATTAGCTGTATCATGGTTTATCGACGATTTACTACCAGATGGAAATTGGGCAACCATTGTTTCTGTCAGCATAGGCTTATTAGCTTTATATATTACAAGTACATATCTTCAATATATCGTGAATTATTGGGGTCATAAGCTAGGGATTAATATTGAAACAGATATGAGAGCTCAATTATTTACACATGTCCAAAGACAATCTTTTTCGTTTTTTGATAATACGAAAACAGGCCATGTTATGAGTAGAATAACAAATGATCTATTTGATATCGGCGAATTAGCTCACCACGGACCAGAAGATTTATTTATTGCCATTATGACTTTTGTTGGTTCTTTTTGGATTATGCTAACTATTAATGTGAAATTAGCTTTTATTGTTATTATTATAGTTCCTATCCTTATTTGGTTAATCACGTATTGTAACAGAAGCATGAACAAAGCATGGGGATCTATGTATGGCGACATTGCAGATGTGAATGCTCGTATTGAAGATAGTGTTTCTGGTGTTAGAGTAGTTCAATCCTTTACAAATGAAGAGTATGAGATCTCTAGATTTTCAACAAATAACCAAAGATTCCGTAAAGCAAAAATTGGGGCTTATAAAGTAATGTCGTTTACATCATCTTCTGTATATATGTTAATGAGATTCTTTACACTAGCAGTTTTAGTGTATGGAGCATGGTTAACATTTAATGGAGAAATGATGATTGGTGAACTAGTATCATTTGTATTGTTTGTTAATATTCTTCAAAAACCAATTGACAAAATCAGTGCATTATTAGAATTATATCCAAAAGGGATGGCAGGTTTTAAGCGATTCTTAGAGTTATTAGACTCTGAACCTAAAATTCAAAATCGTGAAGATGCAATAGAAGTGAATTCCCTAGATGGAAATATCAAGTTAAACAAGGTGAGCTTTAGTTATGATAGTAACCCAGTATTACAGGATATAGATTTATCCATTAGCGCTGGTGAAACAATTGCCTTTGTTGGACCTTCTGGTGCAGGTAAAACTACTATTTGTTCTTTAATTCCAAGGTTCTATGATGTGAATGCGGGTGCTATCACCATTGATGGCATGGATATTCGTCATATGACCATGCAATCTCTACGTTCTCAAATAGGAATTGTTCAGCAGGATGTATTTCTATTTACAGGCACACTAAAAGAGAATATTGCATATGGAAAATTAGATGCAACAGATGAAGAAATTCATGAAGCAGTTAGAAAAGCACACTTAGAAGACTTAATAAATAAGTTGCCAGATGGCTATGAAACACAAATAGGGGAAAGAGGATTAAAGCTTTCTGGAGGACAAAAGCAAAGAATAGCAATAGCTCGTATGTTCTTAAAAAACCCGCCAATCTTAATCCTAGATGAAGCCACTTCTGCACTTGATACGGAAACGGAATTAATTATCCAAAACTCTTTAAATGATTTAGCTAAAAACCGTACAACTTTAATAATTGCTCATCGATTAGCAACCATTCGTAATGCAGACAGAATCGTAGTCGTAACTGAAAATGGAATCGCAGAAGAAGGTAAGCATGATGAGTTGATTGAAAGAAACGGTATTTTCGCTAACTTACATCGAGTTCAATACCAAAGATAAATCAAATGAATAGAGAAAAAACTTCGGATGACCGGACAGACAATAGTAACCTAATTATCTGAATGAAATAGAAAGGAATGTCTAATCTTAGGCATTCTTTTTCTATTTCATCTAGCTATATTAGTTGAATCATTATTTTAATAATGAAAAAATTCTACTTTTTTTCACTGATATGCGATATATTGGATATAAGTGAATAAAGGAGGGGAAATGATGAAACCAATTATTTTAGGAATACTAGCTGCTTTTTTCTTTGCTTTTACATTTGTATTAAATCAATCAATGGATATCGCAGGAGGAAGCTGGATCTGGAGTGCATCCTTGCGTTATTTTTTTATGGTTCCATTTTTACTAATTATTGTAGCATCTAGGAATAAATTAAAGGTAGTATGGGATGATATCAAAGCATATCCAAAAGTATGGTTATTATGGAGTACAGTTGGTTTCGGAATTTTTTATGGAGGTATATGTTTTGCGTCTGCCTTCGGACCTAGTTGGCTAATAGCAGGTACCTGGCAATTAACCATTGTATCTGGACTACTCCTTGCTCCATTATTCTATGAAACTAGTAAGAATAAACATGGAATATACACAAAGATTAGAAGGAAAATACCATTTAAAAGTTTGACTTTTTCTTCTATCATTGTACTCGGAGTATTTATTATGCAGATAGAGTTTGCTGCATCCATTACGGTGAAAGACGCCTTATTTTGTTTAATACCTATTATTTTAGCATCATTTGCCTATCCATTAGGAAATAGAAAAATGATGGAGCATTGTGATGGAAGAATAGGTGTATATGAACGAGTCTTAGGAATGACAATTGCTAGTATGCCTTTTTGGATCATACTATCTGTCATAGGATTTTTACAGGATGGCTTACCGAACAATCAACAAATCGTACAATCTGGGATGGTTGCAGTGTTTTCTGGTATTTGTGCTACTGTTTTATTTTTTAAAGCCACGGATATGGTAAGAAATAATATGACAAGTCTTGGAGCTGTAGAGGCAACACAATCCTTTGAAGTATTATTTGCACTTATAGGAGAAATACTATTCCTTGGATCTCATTTACCAACACCACTAAGTATGACAGGAATAGCTGTTGTGATGATCGGTATGATATTACATAGTGTTAGTAGTAGTAAAATAATCATAAATAAGAAAAGAGTTGCATAAAAATCACTTTGATTTTATTAGTGCATATGTTGTTGTAAAGTTGTTGTTAAATATTTGTTATTTTACTAAAACGTTAAACATAGTGAAGTGGAAAAAGTATACTATGTTAATAGATAGAAAATGTCGCATTTATTTTATATAGCTTTCAAGAAAGTGAACATACATACAGATAGATAGTAGAATGGATCTTTTCGCACTAATGACAGTCGAGTTTAGTACATCACTTCTACTAATAGGAGGAAATGCAGAATGACATTAAAACATATCCAAAAGAGGATCAAACTTATTGCACTAGATATGGATGGAACATTGCTAGATCAAAATGGAGAAATCCCGTTAGAAAACCGCCAAGCAATTCAAGAAGCACAGGAACATGGAATTCACGTAGTATTAAGTACAGGAAGATCTATTGCTACATGTAAGGAGCATGCGGAAAGTCTTTTATTAAACTCTTATTTAGTTACTGTTAATGGAAGTGAAATTTGGGATTGGAAAGGCAATTTAATCGAGCGAAATCTTGTGGAATTAGAACATATTCAATGGTTATGGGAGTTAACCCAAAAGCATAAAGTCAAAACGTGGGCAACAAGCAGTGAAAGATTATGGTTAGACCAAATGCCAGAAGATTTAAGCACATCACAATGGTTGAAATTCGGTTTTCATATCGAAGAAGATACTATAAGGGAGCTTATCATTAAAGAGTTACACACAAGGAACTGTTTTGAAGTTACTAATTCTTCCCCCGTAAATATCGAGGTAAATCCTTTAGGGATTAATAAAGCAAAAGGTCTACAAAAGGTTTGTGAACTAATACAAATCACGATGGATGAAGTAATGGCAGTAGGAGACAGTTTAAATGATATCAGTATGATAGATCAAGCTGGAATTGGAGTTGCTATGGGAAATGCTCAAGAAGTGGTAAAAGAAGTGGCTGATTTTGTGACAGCTTCTAATCAAGAAAATGGAGTTGCTCTCGCTATTAGAAACTGGGCGATTAATAAAGAAAGTCTGTTTACTAATTAATCAATTTTTCTTTATACTTTTCAAAATATTATTGAAAGTAAATAAAAATCTGCTTATAATGAGTAAAAAGAACAAAGAACGTAGCGAAGGACCAGTATGTGGGGTACTAATGTAAAAGAGAATGAAGTTTATGAGCTGAGAGACTTCATAACATGAGTCCACTGAACCTACCCTTCAAGTCCTATAAAAAATAGGCGTATATCTGACGTTACCAGACAAAGTGGAATCCATACATAATGAAGTGTATGGTTTCAATAAAGGTGGTACCACGGAATAGCTTTATTTCGTCCTTTAATTAGGATGAAGTAGGGCTATTTTTTTATATAGAAAAAAGCAAGTTATCTTGGAGGATACAAATGGAGAAAAAAAGAGTAGTCGTAAAGATTGGGAGTAGTTCTTTAACTAATGCCAAAGGAGAAATTGATCAAGCAAAGCTTATCGATCATATTTCCAGTATTTCTACCCTGAAAGAAATGGGGCATGAAGTGATATTAGTATCTTCTGGTGCAGTTGCCGCAGGATTTAAGAAACTAGGATATCCATCAAGACCTGTTACATTAAAAGGAAAGCAAGCAGCTGCAGCAGTTGGTCAAAGTTTATTAATTCAAAGCTATAATGATCAATTAAGTAAATATGGAATTATTCCTGCTCAAATTCTTCTAACTAGAAATGATTTTTCTAAAAGAGAGCGATATAGAAATGCTTACTCTACCATAATGGAGCTATTAGAAAGAGGAATACTGCCCATTATCAATGAAAATGATACCGTTTCTGTAGAAGAATTGACTTTCGGAGATAATGATATGTTATCAGCCCTTGTAAGTGGATTAGTTCATGCAGATCAATTAATTATTTTAACAGATATTAATGGGTTATATGACAGTAATCCGAAAGATAATATTCATGCCAAACGTTATCAGTATCTTCCTGAAATTACAGAAGAATTATTGGATGGCGCTAAAGGTACTGGTTCAAAAGTTGGGACTGGTGGTATGAAATCAAAGCTTATCGCCGCTGAAACGGCACTTACTTTGGGAGTGAAAGTATTTATAGGGAATGGAACTGGCGAATTAAAACTAATTGATATTCTAGAAGGTAAAGGAGATGGAACCTATATTGGTTCAGAAGATTTAATCTCCATTAATAGTAATCGTCAATGGATCGCTCTACATTCTGTTGTACAAGGTAAGATTTTTGTTGATAGTGGTGCTGAAAATGCACTTTTGAAAAAAGGAAGTAGTTTATTACCAGCAGGTATTGTAAGAATTGACGGAGAATTTGAAAAGGGTAGTGTTGTAGAAGTATATGGGAAGAAAAATAGGATTGGAAAAGGAGAAGTTCAATATTCTTCTAAAGAGCTTTCCCAGTTGATTGCAAATAGAAATAATAAAGAAAGTGTTAATCAGCCAACTTCAATAGAAGTCATTCATCGAAATAAATGGGTTCAAGCCTAATAAAGGAGTGTTTAATATGGGAGAAGTGAAACAAAAAGGAAAACTTGCTAAAAAGGCAAGCTATGAACTATTAAATAAAACAACAACAGAAAAAAATGAAGCACTTTTACTAATTAGCAAACAGCTTATTACAGATATGGATTATATAATAAATGAAAATAAAATAGACTTAGAAAATGGAAAACAAGCAGGATTGTCTACCTCCGTCCTTGATAGAATTATGTTAGATGAAAAAAGAGTAAAAGATATGGCTTTAGCACTTGAACAGCTTGTGAAGTTAAAAGATCCAGTTGGAACAGTTGTCGAAGAAATAGAAAAAGAAAATGGCTTGAAAATCTTGAAGAAGTCTGTGCCAATTGGAGTAATGGGGATGATATATGAGGCTAGACCTAATGTTACGATAGATGCGGCAAGTCTTTCTTTAAAAACGGGTAATAGTATTATTTTGCGTGGAAGTTCTTCTGCAAGTGCTTCTAATATGGCGCTAGTAAAGTCCGTTCATAGTGCACTGAAGAAATCGGCTTTACCAGTGGATGCAGTACAATTGATAGAAGATACAAGCCGAGAAACAGCAAAGGAGCTATTTCATTTAAAAGAATATTTAGATGTTTTAATTCCAAGAGGTGGAAAAGGGTTGATTGATACAGTCGTAAGAGAGGCTTCTGTACCAGTTATTGAAACAGGTGCTGGTAATTGTCATCTCTATATCGATCAATCAGCTGATAAAGAAATGGCATTTAGTATTAGTTTAAATGGAAAAGTGCAGCGCCCTTCTGTATGTAATGCATTAGAGACGATATTAATGGAAAAAGACTGGTTTCATTCTCACGGGGTAGCTTTATTGAATGCGTTACATGAGCAAAGCGTCGAAATATATGGAGATAAAATGGTCCAAGAAAATTTTCCTTTAGCAAAAGAAGCAACAGAGGAAGATTGGTATACAGAGTATTCTGCTTTAAAAATAAGTGTGAAAGTGGTAGAGGATGTTATAGAAGCTATCGAGCATATTAATACATATGGAACGAAGCACTCAGAAGCAATTGTTACCGCATCAGAAAAAAATGCAGAGCTGTTTTTATCAACTGTTGATGCAGCTTGTGTGTACCATAATGCTAGTACTCGTTTTACAGATGGATTTGAATTTGGTTACGGAGCGGAAATTGGGATAAGTACACAAAAATTACATGCTAGAGGACCAATGGGATTAAATGCATTAACTTCTGTTAAATATTTTGTTTACGGAGAAGGTCAAGTAAGAAACTAATTATTACAGCACATATCTTAGAATACAGAGGTGACTTTTCCCTCTGTATTCCTAACCTAAGAATAATGTAATAGTTTTTTTATAACTAGATAGTTAGTTTGCTATTTATCTATACACCTTATTGCGAAAAATGGAGTGTATTATAATGGATTATACATAGTGTAACTATCAAGTAAATGCAGAATGGATGATGTTATTTTGGAATACTTAAGTGTCTTATTACCTATTTTCTTTATCTTTGGAGTAGGGTTTATTGGTCAAAAAACCCTTGATATTAAACCGAAGACGATTTCAACAATGACCGTATATTTAATGACTCCATTATTGTCATTTAGTGTATTTTATGAAACAACTTTTAATATGGAGTATTTATGGATGGCAATTTATGCTCTTGTTTTAGTACTTTCCGTTGTTCTTATTATTTATATTGTAGGATTTTTTAAAGGATATACAGTAAGAAAAACCTGTGGAATGATCTTATCTTCTGCTTTTATGAATAATGGGAATTATGGTACGCCTTTGGTGCTATTTGTATTTGGAGAACCTGGCTTAAAATATGCTGTTATCTTAATGGTCATTCAGCAACTTATTATGGTTACAATAGGTGTTTACTATGCCGCGAAAGGTTCTAGTGAAGGTGCTGGCATGAATGAAACAATGAAGAAAGTACTAAGAGTTCCTGTAATGTATGGAGCTTTACTTGGTGCTCTTTTTCATTTTTTTCAGATACCAATTGGAGAAACGATGCTTACTGCTATTAAGCTAGTAGGAGATGCGGCAATTCCTACTGTTATGTTAGTGCTTGGGATGCAGCTTGCCACAATTTCTACTCGGAATTTACAAATTGGTTCTCTTTCTTTTGCTTTAACATTAAAATTAATTGTCGCTCCTCTAGTTGCATGGGGATTAACAATGATATTACCTGTTGATGATCTATTAAAACAGATTATGATTTTACTAGCTGGTATGCCTGCTGCTGCGAATACTACTATGTATGCACTTCAGTATGATACAGAACCGCAATTTGTTTCAACAGCAACTTTTTTTAGTACATTAGCAAGTTTAATCACATTGCCTATTATTCTTTCATTAATATAAGGCATATTCCTTTTGATACCTTTTGATTAAAGAGTTTTAATCAAATAGTAATAACTATACCGAACTATTCTGGAATTATTTCTATAATAGTTCGGAATATTTATTTGATCTGCTATTTTTTATAAAAAAGAAGTAATAGCAATTTTTCTCTACAGGTAAGCATTTAATGATTAGCAGTTTTATTAAATTTCCCTCCATGTGCTTCCTGTGTATCCATAATGGTAATAAATGCGTTTGGATCAATGTCTAGCACGATGCTTTTAAATTTTGCCACCTCAAGCCTAGTGAAAACGACATACAGTACTTCTTTTTCTTGAGCTAAATATCCTCCTGTTCCTTTCAATTTTGTTACACCCCTACCAAGTCGATCAGATAGTGCATCTGAAATTTCTTCATATTCATTGGAAATGACCATTGCCGCTTTCGTATCATCAAATCCTTGTATGATGGCATCAATTGCTCTACTAGCAATATAGTATGTAAGAATAGAAAACATAGCTTGTTCCCATCCCAATACAAATCCTGCCCATGAGAAAATAAAGACGTTAATAAACATAACAAATTCTCCAACAGAAAAAGGTATATTCCTAAGAAGTAAAATCCCAAGAATTTCAGTACCATCCAGTGCTCCAGAATTACGAATAACAATCCCAACACCTGCTCCTAAAAGTAATCCTCCAAACACAGTCGCAAGTAAAGGCTGTGTTGTTATAGGCAGAGATTCAATATATTGAAATAACCATTCAAATATGGCCAACATTATAATGGAGTAAAGAGAAGATAAAAAGAACTTTTTACCGATGTATTTATATCCTGCAAAAAGAAAAGGCAAGTTTATGATAAAAACCAGAATACCAAAACTAAAACCAGACATATAGTTAATAATTAGAGAGATTCCTATTAATCCTCCATCGATAATTGTATTCGGAACTAAAAATAAATCGATAGCAATTGCCGCAAATCCTGCTCCTAAAGTTAACATGAGATACCGAATAATAATGGTTAAAATACCTTCTTTTTTATGATTTTTTGCCATTAAAAACACCTTTCCACCTATCTTAAACAAAGTATCCTATTATTTACCTGATTCACTCTAAATTATACATAGCGAATGGGTATGTATAGGATTGAGAAAATGAAAGGTAATTTCTTGCATTCATTGATAATGGGATATACAATGATAGTCAAATAGTACATTTTATTTCTAGGTAGGTGTTTTTATGTTTAATCGAGAATTAGTAAAAGGAAGTACGTCTTTAATTCTTCTTCAATTATTAGCAGAGAAAGAAATGTATGGCTACGAGCTAGTAAAAGAAATGGAAAAACGAAGTGACTATTCTTTACAAGTGAAAGAGGGTACTCTTTATCCGGCGTTACATAAGTTAGAAAAACAAGAGTATGTAAACTCTTTTTGGAAAGAATCGGAGAAAGGACCAGCAAGGAAATATTATCGGATTACAGATGCTGGAAAACTTATTTTAGAACAAAAAACAAATGAATGGAGAAATTTTGTTCAAACCATTGATAAAGTAATTGGTAGTAAAAATATATGATTACCACTCGAGAAGAATATATAAAGCAGCTTCGCCAGTTATTAAAGAAACAGAAATACAGCGAGGATATTTGCACAGAGTATAATAGGCATATTTATGATTTATTAGAGGAAATTTGTCAGGAAAAAGCATGCAGGGAAGAAGAGGCGATGAAAATAGTTCTAGAAAAATTAGGATCACCTACTGCTATTGCTTCTATATATCAAGTGATTTCCCTTACCCCGAATAAGTCACATTGGATGTTTTTTCTTGCCAATTTATGTTTTTTTATCAGTGGCTGTTTATTGACAGTTATCTATCATCTTTTTCCTGTACCAATTATTAATAAACTATGGATGGCATTAACCAGTAGTCCATCTATCCTGATTATCTTATATTTTATATATTGGTTATTTGTAGGATACGAATTAGGGAAAGAATTCGGATTAGGTGCTAAAAAAATCTTAATCAGAACCTTTTTCTTTTCTCTTATACCTAATGTACTATTAATGTCTTTTATTATCTTCCGTATTATTCCTATCACGATATTTGCTCCTTTGTTAACTCCAGAATTTATTTTAATCTGTATAGTTTTTACAGTTTCTCTATATCCAATTAGTTTTGTAGGGTTTCGATTTGGAATATTGAGATCGGTATGATATTTCTAAAAAAATTATTACACCCGTATCTTTTTATAGTATTCAAACGTTTAATAAGTAATAAGAAAGGAGGAAGAAAAGTGAAGCAACAACAAAAGGAATATGAATTTAATGAATTATATCTGAAATTGGATCAATATTGTCAATATATTGCTCAGGATAAATGGGAAAAAGAAGACCTAATTCAAGAGACCTTTCTAAAGGCGATGAATAAGTATGAAAGTCGTGAGCTCACACCTGCATTATTAAAGAAAATAGCTAATAATCAGCGTTTAGATTGGATAAGAAAAAAGAAAGAACTTCCTCAACTTCTTACAAATGAAAGCAGTACGATACATGAATTATTGCCAAAAATGGTGGTTGCTGAACATTTAGCTGATAATTTAACGTTTAAACAAGGTACAGTATATATGCTTGTAGAGGGATTTCAATTTCAATTAAAAGAAGCAGCACAATGCTTAATGATTACAGAAACAGCAGTGAAATCCATTCTTTTTAGAGCGAGGAATCAGCTAAGAAAACTTGGTAGCCAAGTTAATGAAGAAGATCAAAGTGACACGTCCAATATAAGTAGTCTTTATTATAAGGTGCTTAAGCAAGAAGATCCAAGAGAATTAATCACCGAATACGTGAAGAAATATCAGGCAAAACAGCCATATGCTAAGCAAAGTGTTATGCTAATGGCCGCATAAAGAAGGAGGAATCTAAAATGAGTACTGTACCTTATGTGATTGAACAATCCAATCATGGAGAGCGTTTTTATGATATATATTCTAGACTTCTGAAGGATCGAATTATCATGCTAGGAGATGAAATTAACGATCAAGTAGCAAATAATATAGTGGCACAGTTGTTATTTCTTTCTGCTGAAGATCCAGATAAGGATATTTCCCTTTATATTAATAGCCCTGGAGGCTCCACTTCTGCTGGATTTGCTATTTATGATACGATGCAATATATAAAGCCAGATATTCGAACTATTTGTACAGGAATGGCTGCATCATTCGGCGCTATTCTTCTTATAGCGGGAACGAAAGGAAAACGATTTGCTCTTCCAAATAGTGAAATTATGATGCATCAGCCTTTAGGTGGTACAAAAGGGCAAGCGACGGAAATTGAAATAACAGCAAAGCGAATTCTAAGGTTAAAGGATCATCTTAATCAAATCATCTCCGAACGAACAGGGCAAGAAGTGGAAAAAGTGGCACGAGATACGGAAAGAGACTTTTTTATGACCGCTACTGAAGCTAAAACATACGGGATTATTGATCACATTATATCTTCTACAAATTAACAAAAGGAAAAAGGAACGCATCAAAAACATGGTTCCTTTTTCCTTTTGTTCATTGATATCTATTAACTCAAATGAGATAATGAAATGCATGAATGAAGAAAGTAAAAGGTGAAGCAATGGATATAGTAAAAGTACAATTAGAAACAAAATACGAGAAAAGTCTTTCTAATAATAGCCCCTTGATAGAGAAGGAAGCGATCAGAAATACAAAACACTTAGCAGAAGGTCAACTGATCGATGTCTTTACAGGTCAGAATCATTTTATTGGTAGAGGTTATTACGCAATCCAAAATAAAGGGATCGGTTGGATTCTTACTAGAGATAAAAATCAACCAATAAATTTCGATTTTTTTCAAGACCAAATAAAAAATGCTATTCATAAAAGATCATCTTTATTAGCAGATGAGAAAACAACGGCCTTTCGATTATTTAATGGAGAAGGGGATGGAATCGGTGGTTTTACCGTTGATTTATACAATGATTTTCTTCTAATCCAATGGTATAGCATAGGTATTTACCAATATAAGAATTGGGTCATAGATGCTCTAGAAAAAACAGGCTTAGCAAAAGGAATATACGAGAAAAAAAGATTTGATCAAAAAGGAACATATATGGAAGGTGACGATTTCGTTACAGGTACACAAGGTGATTTTCCAATAACTATCCTTGAAAATGGCATTAAATATGCTGTAGATTTAAATGATGGCGCCATGACGGGGATTTTTTTAGATCAACGTGATGTACGGAAAACGATTCGTGATAAATATGCAAAAGGAAAAAATGTCCTTAATACATTTTCTTATACGGGAGCATTTTCAGTTGCTGCGGCAATGGGACAAAGTGCATCTACAACAAGTGTTGATCTAGCAAATCGTAGTTTGAAGAAAACAAAGGAAAACTTCCTATTAAATAATCTTGATTTAGAAAAACAAAAGATAATAGTAGAAGATGTTTTTCATTATTTTAAATATGCAGTCAAGAAAAAACTTGCCTTTGATATGGTAGTACTTGATCCACCAAGCTTTGCGAGATCAAAAAAACATACCTTTAGTGCATCTAAAGATTATACGAAACTTCTTAAGGAAGTAATTAGTATTACTAATAGAGATGGCATCATTGTGGCATCTACAAACTGTTCTACCTTTGATATGAAACGATTTAAGAGTTTTATTTTAGCAGCTTTTGATCATAATAAAGCAAGCTACGAAATAGTGGAACAATTTGAACTACCAAGTGATTTTGCTTCTATAAAAAGCTTGAAGGAAAGTAATTACCTAAAAGTCTTATTTATAAAGAAAAAGATTTGATATGCTAATATATTTTTAAAAGAAAAGCAGTCATTCTGTCTAACAGATATAATGACTGCTTTTTTTATAGAATTCTTTTAATTGCTTGAAATTATTCTAAACATTAATACTATGATGATATAAGAACAAGTTGTAACTGCTGCACGAATAGAAAAAATACCTTATTTACGGATGAGGAGAATGAATGTAATCTATAGAATAATAGGAATGACTTTCATATAGCTTACTAAATACATAGTTAAAGGAGATATATCGTATGATAAAAGCAATAATATTTGATTTGGATGATACCATACTCTGGGATAAAAAGAGTGTAAAAGAGGCTTTCATAAAAACATGTAAACTAGCAGAAGATAAATATAAGATACCAGCTGAAAAAATAGAAGAAGCTGTTAGAAAAGAAGCTCGTACATTATATGAAGGGTATGAAACGTTCCCTTTTACACAAATGATTGGAATTAATCCGTTTGAAGGACTTTGGGGAGAATTTGTGGATGATCATACAGAATTTAAAAGAATGAGAGAAATAGCCCCTACCTATCAAAGAGATGCATGGACGAAAGGACTTTTATCTCTTGGTATTGATGATCAAGAGCTAGGAAAGCAGATGGCAGAGGCATTTCCAATAAACAGAAAAAATTCTCCTTTTCTTTATGAAGAAAGCTTTAAGGTATTAGATCAATTAAAAGAGCATTACCAACTTTTATTGTTAACGAACGGATCTCCACATCTACAAAATACAAAGCTAGCTATAACACCAGAAATAGCTCCATATTTTAATCATATTGTCATTTCAGGAGATTTTGGTAAAGGAAAACCAGATGCCTCTATTTTTCACTATGCTCTTGATTTACTAAAAGTGGATAAATCTGAGTGTTTGATGGTCGGAGATAATTTAATGACAGATATACTAGGTGCAAATACAATAGGTATGAAATCTGTTTGGATTAATCGAGAAAATAAGGAAAGAAACGAAGTATTGCCTATATATGAGATTCATTCTTTGGAAGAATTATTTCCGATTTTAGAAGGAAAGTAAATGTACATATTTTTATTTTGAAGAGACATAAAATACTACCTAAATTCTTTTAGTCTGAGGAAAAGGAAGTATCACTACAAGATATAGAAATAATAAAAAAACGCTTAGGTGCTATAGTGAAAATAGTGCCTAAGCGTTTTAATGTATTGTAGGCTATAATTCATAGACCATTAGGATTCTTTATTATATGGAAGAATATGTCGATATGGAACGGGAGATGCTAAGATTACAGAGGTGTTAATTGTTCCAAAAGGAATCAATCGATCAACAAGCTCTCTCATTCCTTCAATACCGGAAACAGCAGCCTTTATCGTATAGCTTACAAGGCCTGTTACACGATGGCATTCAATGATATCCATTTCCTTTTTTATAAATTCCTCAAAAACATATGGTTCCTCTTTTAATTCACTGATTTGAATAAATAAAAGTGTTTCTCTGCCAAGTTTCGCTGGAGAGATTCTGGCACTAAATTCTAAGATTATTCCTTTTTCCTGAAGCCGAAGTAACCTTTCGGACACACTTGGTCTGCTTAATGATAATTTTTTTGATAAATCACTAACTGTTATTCTTGCGTCTTCCTGCAAAATACCAAGAAGGTCTATGTCGATTTGATCCATTATTAAATATACCCCTTTTATCAAAGTGAATGTAATGTTTCTTAAAAATGTTCAAAATATAGGAATTTTAATAATAATACATTCAAAATGTTATGTAAAAACACCAAGATATATTCTATCATTATAAGTATAATATTTCCACAAAAAAACCACTTGAAATTTTAAAAAATCCTCCCCTTTCTTATTACATTATTTTTGTTTGCTTTAGGAGTGTTTTAAATTGAAAAAAATCGTAATTGTAATGCTTGGATGTTTTATTACATCACTTGGCCTTTATGTGCTAAAGAGTTCCTCTATTGTAACTGGAGGTACAGCAGGGCTAGCACTAAGTGTATCGTATCTAGTCCCAATTTCATTTTCTCTTATGTTTATGCTTATAAACATCCCATTTTATATTCTTTCCTATTTTAAAATGGGCAGAAAGTTTACTATTTCAACGATAATAGCAGTGTCTTTTGTAACTATATTCTCAAGTATCATTCCTAAGTTATTTCCGCCACTTGCTTTTCATCCATTAGTGGGTTCTGTTATTGGAGGAATGATCATTGGAGTAGGAGTTATCCTATTATTTATGAATGGATCATCATTAGGTGGTGTTCAAATTCTATCTTTAACTTTACAGAAACAATTTAACTGGGATATGGGTAGAACGAATTTTATTTGTGATTTTATTGTTATTGTAGTCGGCTTATACAGTATTGGTATTTTGAGAGGACTATACAGTGTTGTTTCCGTATTAATTATTTCTATAATGATGAGTACGTTTAAAGAAAAAATCTTAAAGAAAAATACGGAAAAACAAAAAATCCAAGCATCACCAAGCAAAATGAAAACACAGTCAGTTTAATGTTGCATTTATTGAGAAGATGGCTCAGAATGATATTCATTCTGAGCCATTTTTTTCTATATGAAACCTACTAATATAATTGACTACTAGAAAATCGTTGACATTGATAATCATTTTCAATTAAAATGTATTTAACGAGAACCCAGTAGGAAGGTGTATGAACATGACAAATGATTTCATTGTAACAACTCCATTTCAATATTTAATTGAGTGTACTTGTCCTAGGCCAGAACATACTTTCATACTTAATCTACAAGTTGGAGATAGAATAACTATCACAGAAGAAAGAAAGTATGTAGATTCACTCGGATGGATGCTTTTAGTACATATTAATGAATATAACTTTTTTATGTTTATAGATGAAATAGAAGAATTTATTACAGAGAAGAAAATTAGTTCCATAATAGATATGGAATTAAGAATGAACTATTTGACTTATAAAGTGAATGAATCACTAGATAGTCTTAATAAAGATTTGTTTGACATGTATGCGAAAGAGCTAAATGATTGGAAGCAAATACAAGAAAGTATTAGTGTACTAAAGTAATTGATTTTATCAATTCAGAGCCGTTTATTTGCAAACTACTCCTCCCAAGATTACAATAGATGAGAAATGTAGACAAACTTGATAGGAGGAGTAGATTTTGAAAGTAAAGGTGAATCGACACGCTGTTAAAGTGATGAATCAAATGCTAAGTAAGGCAAATGAAGGAGAACTATTGCGTGTTTACATAACAGAACATCATGGTAATCATGCTCATTATGATTTGAAATTAGATCAACAAACAGAGTTTGATGAAGTAGTAATTTCTGATAAAGAAATACCAATCTTGTTAGATACAAGAGAAAAAGAATTTTTAGATGGAGTTTGGATTCAATATTTCCACTTACCTCAACCTGGTTTTGTTATTTATAACCCAGCTAAAGAGCACCATCATCATTAAGCAAGTGAAGTGAAACGTATCTCATTAAACATAGACAACCTGCTTTTTCATAGATTGTCTACAGTGAGAAGTGTTCACTTCTTTTTTTGTATGTATCAATATACTAGTTCTCTTTCAAATTGGATGAAAATATTCTCTACTCTATTCTATATGTTATAAATTTGATAGACAAACCATCAAAATTTAGTCTATGGATATTAATTTGTTTACAAAATTAAAGAACTAGGGTATAAGTTAATGTAACATAATTATTCATTATGCAAGAAATAATAAATTTTGTTAAGTTATTAGTAATAATTAATTGTAAAATTTTAGAAGAATTTCATGAGAGATTTTCCTTTTTGAATTAATTGATACATATAATAGATTAAAACTTAAAAACCTATCTTTTCTATCTATTAATTTATGATTTTTCTTAATGAATTTTTCGAAAAATAATGATACGATTAGTTTAAGTAATGTGTTACACAATATTTAGATTAAGGGATGGTAATCTAATGACAACGAGACTAAAAGTTAATGAAAGCAGTCTGCCTTTACGAAAAGATGTAAAACATTTAGGAAACATACTAGGTGAAGTTTTAGTCCATCATGGTGGGCAAGAATTACTTGAAAAAGTTGAATCTATTCGTAAGCTGGCAAAAGAACTGCGAGAAACAAACAATGAACATACATACAATCAATTAAAATCAGAAATGCAAAATTTAGAAAAACCGGTAAGAAGACAAGTAATTAGAGCATTTTCTAAATATTTTCATTTAGTAAATGTTGCTGAGTTAAATCATCGTATTAGAAGAAGAAGAGATTATCAATTAAAAGAAGAGCATGGTGCTCAACCTTTTTCAATTGAAAGTGCCATTTTAGCTTTTAAAGAGAAAAACTTGTCAGAAGAAGCAATACAAAGTGTATTAGATACACTGTCTTTAGAGTTAATTATTACGGCTCATCCAACTGAATCGACGAAGCGATCTATCTTGGAGATTCAAAAGAGAATTGCCAATATTATTAAAGCTTTAGACAATCCAATGATTACGAAGAAGGAACGCAAGCAATTGGATGAGGAATTATTTGAAGAAATTACGATAATGTGGCAAACAGATGAACTTAGACAGATTAGACCAACCGTTATGGATGAAGTAAAAAATGGTTTATACTATTTTGATCAAACGTTATTTGATGTTCTTCCTGAAATTCATCAAGAAGTTCAAGATGCTCTTTGTGATCACTATCCTAATTTTGAATGGAAAGTACCTAACTTTTTATCCTTTGGATCATGGATCGGGGGAGATAGGGATGGTAATCCAAATGTAACTCCTGAAGTTACATGGCAAACACTACACAAACAAAATGAGTTAGTGATAAGAAAGTATATGGATGCAGTGAATGAACTTATGAAAAAATTCAGTCATTCTACAAACAGAGTGAAAGTAAGTTCAAAATTAATCCAAACGATTGCGGAAGAAGAACAGTTATATTTAAGCTCTGATAGAAAATGGCAAGTAGATAAAGAAATCTACCGTCGTAAATTCTCTATTATTCTAGAAAGATTGTATCATTATGGTAAGTCAGAAAAGGGTTATACAAATGCACAGGAATTGCTTGATGACTTAACATTAATTCAAAAAAGCTTTGCCTTGCATCAGCCAAAAGATCATCAACAAAAAGACTTGCAAAAATTAATTCGTCAAGTACAATTATTTGGTTTTCACTTGGCCACTTTAGATATTCGAAATCATAGTGGAGAACATGAAGCTGCTATGGATGAAATACTTCGTAAAGTTGGCATAGTAGACAACTATAAAGAATTGTCTGAAACAGAAAAAATGCAGGTTCTTGAAACAATCTTAAACGATCCAAGACCAATATTATTACTGAATGAAGATTACTCTAAAGAAACACAAGAAATGATTAAAACATTTACGATGATTAGAGAAGCACATCAAACATTTGGTAAGCAAGCGATAAATGTATACTTAATAAGTATGACGCAAGCACCTAGTGATATTCTAGAAGTTTTAGTACTTGCTAAAGAAGCTGGTATCTATCGATTACATGCAGACGGAACAGTAGAAAGTCATTTAAATGTTGCACCACTTTTAGAAACAATTGATGATTTAATTGCTGGACCTGAGATTGTAGAAACACTCTTTAAATTGCCTGTTTACCGAGAGCATTTACGCCAAATGAATGATCAGCAAGAGATTATGCTGGGCTATTCTGATGGAAGTAAAGATGGTGGAACTTTAACTGCCAACTGGAAGCTATATAAAGCTCAGAGAGAAATCCATAAAATGGCTAGTTCTTATCAGATTGGATTGAAATTCTTCCATGGACGTGGTGGATCTTTAGGTCGTGGAGGCGGTCCATTAAATAGAAGTATTCTTTCTCAGCCTGCAGAAACATTAGGAGACGGAGTAAAGATTACGGAGCAGGGAGAAGTTTTATCCTCTCGATATTTATTAGAAGATATTGCGTTCCGTAGTCTAGAACAAGCAACTTCTACCTTATTAAAAGCTTTTGCACATATCTCAAAAGACGATTTAACAGGTCATAAAGATGAAAGAAGTAAATGGGAAAATAGTATGGAAGAAATTTCAACCATTGCTTTAGCGAAATACCAATCACTAGTTTTCCATGATCCTGATTTTATGACTTATTTTAAAGAAGCTACTCCTCTAAATGAGGTAGGGAACTTAAATATAGGTTCTCGACCAATGAGTAGAAAAAATAAAACGACCTTTGAAGATTTGCGAGCTATTCCATGGGTATTTGCATGGACTCAAAGTAGACAGCTATTACCAGCCTGGTATGCTTCAGGAACAGGATTAACAGAGTTTGCTCAAAAAGATCCTGGGAATATGAACAAATTGAAAGATATGTACCAAAAATGGCCATTCTTTAGATCTACTATTGATAATTTACAAATGGCACTCATGAAGGCTGACTTAACAACAGCAAGAGAGTATTCTGAACTTGTTGAAAATGAGGATATTGGTACACGGATTTATGAAAATATTAAAGAAGAATTCAATAAAACGAAGGCGATCCTTTTAGAAATTTCAGGAATAGAGGAGTTGTTGGATCATACACCATCTATTCAGGAATCTGTCTATCGTAGAAATCCTTATGTAGATCCATTAAATTTCTTCCAAGTGGAATTAATAAAACAACTGCGTGAAGAAGAGAATCCTGATCCTGAATTAATGAACCAAGTATTGTTAACCATTAATGGAATAGCAGCAGGATTACGAAATACTGGTTGATAATGGGGATAATATAGTAGTGAGGCAACAAAAAAAGACGAATGCAAGTTCATTCGTCTTTTTTATTTAATCTTTAATTAGTTGCTAAAAACTCTTCCACTTGCTCAGGTGTTTTAGCATTTGCACTATGTAAATGACCTGTTTTTTCCCCGTTTTTAAAAATAAGTAGACTAGGTATACCCATTACATCGTATTTTTCAGCTAGCTCTGGTAATTCATCCTTATTTAAACTAAACCAATTTTTATCTGCATTTGCTTCGATAATTTCGCCAATAAACATATCCATTCTAGTACAATCTGGACACCAAGTGGTGAAAAATTTAATAATATTTGTTTCTCCATTATGGATAATTTGTTCGAATTCAGCTAGTGTTTTAATTTCTTTCATTCTTTCCTTACACCCCATATATAGAAATTTAATAACTATATCATATAGTTAATTCCTATTATACACCGATGCCAGTAAAATTACCTTAAAGCTGCCTATGTCCTTCTGGTCGAAAATAGGGTTAAATTAATACGAAATTTTAAAAAGATATTTTTAATGAGCTACCTAACATTCTTTTTGTTATAAAAGAACTTGTCATAACAGGTCCAATTATACTATTATATAAAATGCTGCATAGAAAAACGTGGAACCTAGAATATGATTTTTTTGTTATAGATTATACAGAAATGTCATAGGATAAGAAGTGTTCATTTTGCAGTTTCAAGTAAGAGGAGGATACAAATGAGTTCAACAAAAATTAATATTTCCCCAGTAGAAGACACGTACATAAAGCTAATACTAACTATGGAAGAAATGGATCGTGAGAAATTAGTAGATTTGGGGGATTCCTATTTACTGAAACTAAATAAGAAAAATAAAAGTGGGAATGAATTATATTTTTCCATGCTTTTTAATAAGAAATTAATGAATAAAGTGGCAAGATCAACTAACCCGACTGTTAATATTACGAGAAATAAAAATTTAATTTCACTAGAAATTGTGATTATGATGGGATTAGATGAAGCTGTACATGACGAGAATTTTTACTTTATCAAAAAGGAATTTGCGACAAGTCCATCTTTCGAAATTTCTTATAAAATGAACGAGGATTATTACCATAAAAAAATTAGTCAACAATTAACAAGTTATACACCAGAAGAAGTAGAAGAAGTAGAAGAAGTAAAAGAAGTAGAAGAAAAAGCTGAATGAAGAAGGAGGGGAAACCCTCCTTTTATCCTTCAATAACCCCTAGTTGTTTCAGTCCATTGAAAATTCCATTATCAGTTACAGAGGTTGTTTTATGTTTTGCATAGGAAAACAACTTATCGTGTGCATTTCCCATGGCAAATCCTTCGCCAACTGTTTGAAGCATTTCTTTATCATTTAACCCATCACCAAAAGCAATAGAGTGCTCCTTGTCGATACCTAGTTCTTTTAAAATAAAGGATACAGCAAAGCCTTTATTTACTTTATCACTAATAACATCATAGGAATGTTTAAATCCATCTATATTCACTTGTGATAAATGAATGTCCGGATAAGCTTCATATGTTTGAATTGTTTCTTCTTTTACATTAGTGATGGTCATGCCAAGAATATTCTCTTTATCTTCCAAGGTAAAAGTTCGGTTCTGTCTTAAATGAAATTTTTTACAAAATTCTTGTGTAATGACACCGTTTGGATTTGTTAATAAATTATTGGCGTTAGTGTATAAAATTAATTCATTATCATTATCTTTGGCAATATCAAGATAGTTTGTTATAAGGTCAGCACTCATGGGAACTTTAAATACATCTTTTCCATTATGTATGGCATATGCACCGTTATAGCCAATAAATGAATGAATACCCAATTCTTCTCCGATATCCATGATTTCGTGTAGTGGTCTACCTGTAGCAAGGAAGATTTCCATTCCTTTTTCTTTTATTAAATGAACAGCTTGTTTGGTTGAATCTTGTATGGTGTCATTTGGTGTTAGAATTGTACCGTCAATATCTAAAAATAATATCTTATAATGATCAGTCATTTGTACCTCCATAGATATGTATTAAAAGCGTTTTACCATTACATCTTATCATATTTTACTGTAAGGTTAAAAAGGGTTGTTTTATATAGGAGAGTTATAAAGAAAAGTAATGATCTTTCTTTCTCCCAATATAAAACAGCCCAATTATTGTTATGCCCAAATTCTCCACCATTGTTTTTTGGGTTCTGTAGCTGTGGCAGCCACTCTAAAAGATTGTACTAATTCTTGAAAACTTGCTTCTCTTTGTTGTATCTCATTTGTCATTTCTTCTTTATCTAATCGTAATCTCTCCAATAATGTACGGTCATTTTCAGATAATTGTTCGACTGATTTGTTTAATTCTTCATTTGATTTGGATAAATGCTGAATCATGGACTTAATTTCCTGTGAAGTGGCTGTTGTATTTGTCCATTGTTTCGAATAGGTTTTTCTTTCAGACTTAGATATTTGAGAAAGTCTTTGTATCTTAGTGCGTATTTCTTGGTATTCAGAAGTAGTTTTATCCGTACTGCTAGTAAGTATATTGGTGATTTCTTCGATATTCTCATTAGCTTCTTCTTTGGCCTTATGTAATGATTTATTAATCTCATAAATGGTTTCTTCTTTTCCGTGATTTATTTCTTTCACTATACTTTCAACCACTTCTTTTTTTATTCCATTTTTGATTTCACCTTTTACTTCCTCCAAAAGGTTTTGCTTATATGTCTCCAAAGAAGCCAGTAGTACTCCGATATTATTTTCCATCATTGTTTGCCCATTTTGTTGTTCTAGTTTTTCGATGGTAGCTGCATCAACGATTTCAACTAAGTTTGTACTAGTAGAAATACTATCTTCCTTTTCATTAATAGTAGGTGGTTGGACAAGCATCGCTAACGATTCTTTTACATCTCTGGCGTTTTTTTTCTCATTATATAAATTCTTTACCTCACCTAATAAGGAAATCTCCTTTTCTGTATAAAAACGTGTACCATTTTTTGTTCTCGGTATAATTAATAACCCTTTTAATTCTTTTTCCCATTGCTTAATGCGCGTAGGACTTATCGTTAGTTTTTGCGATGCTTCTCGAATTGTGTATGATTTCATTTCAATCTCTCCCTTAAAATAGATTATGTATGTTCAGTAGAGCTCTATACCTATAAAGGTTATAGACAGAGAAAGGATAATCCTGCAAGAAGACAAAAGCTTTCAAAACTTCTAAAGAGTTGACAATTTTTTTATGCATATTTCTTCGTATGAAGGAGGATAACATTAATTCATGAAGATTTTACATAAAAAGATGCCATTTTAGAGAGGTTAAGAAGAAGTAGCAACAAAGGGGATGTTCAAGTGAAAAAAAGACTGCATACCATTCTTTTTCTGGCATTATGCTTTATTTTTATCAAACCTGAATATTCATTACGTGCAAACGAAATAGGAAATGACACTTCCTATGTGAAATTACGTATTTTAGAAACGACTGATACTCATTCTTATTTGTTAGATTATGACTATAAAGAAAAGAAGCGAACAGTAGAATTCGGTTATAATCGGGTTGCAAGTTTAATACAGCAAGCCAGAAAAGAATCACCAAATAACCTATTATTTGATGTTGGGGATATTTTAAAAGGAAGTGCTATAGCAGATTATGTTGCAGAGTCTAAGTTGCTCTTTTTTTCCGATATTCACCCCGCATATAAAGCCATGAATCTGATGGAGTATGACGGAGCAACTGTTGGCAATCATGAATTTAACTTTGGATTAGATTATATGTGGACTAGTACTGCGGGTGCTACATTTCCGTATACAAATGCCAATATTTATTTAGACGACCAAAATCATTTAGAAAGTGATGATATGTATTTATTTCCTCCTTACTTACTATTAAATAAAGAAGTAGTAGATGAAATGGGTGAAAAGGTAGAGCTTAAAATTGGTGTTCTTGGTCTTATTACGCCTATTACACAAGAATGGGATAAAGAGTATTTTGAGGACAATCTTATTATTAAGAATATGCAAGAATCTGCAGAGAGAATAGTACCGCAAATGAAAAAAGAAGGTGCTGATATTATTATTGCATTAGTTCATGCAGGCTTACAATCTGACGAAGGAAATCAAGAAAAGCAAGGAAATAATGTATTAGCAGTTAGTAAAGTAAAAGATATAGATGTGATTCTTTTTGGTCATTCTCATTTGCTTTTCCCAATGAAGGGAGAGAAGGGATCAGAACTAATTGATCATGAAAGGGGTTTGATTAATGGAAAACCCGCAGTGCAAGCAGGTTTTTGGGGAAATCATTTAGGTATTATTGACCTACTTATTGAAAGAAAGAATAATCGCTGGAAAATCGTTGATTCTAAATCACAGGCTAAACCTATTATTCGCATACTTAAAGAAAAAAAAGTACCCATAGTCTCTCCTTATCTTCCTATTGATGATATTCTTGTTAATTATCATCAAGGAACATTAAATTATCTAGAAGAACAAAAATAAGTCTAAGCAGTTCATTTGTAATGAGAGGACGAGCATTATATAGTAGGAATGTAGACGGGAAAGGAAGAGATTAATGGGGAAATCATTAAAAGATATAAAGTTTTCAGTCCTAGATTTAGCACCTATTGTTCAAGGAAGTAATCCAGGAGAAAGCTTTAAAAATAGTTTAGAACTTGCTAGTCATGCAGAGAAATGGGGCTATCACCGATATTGGGTGGCAGAGCATCATAGTATGCCAGGTATAGCAAGTAGTGCAACCTCTGTATTAATTGGATACATTGCTGGTGGTACGAAAAAGATCAGAGTGGGATCTGGGGGAATAATGCTTCCTAATCACTCGCCATTAGTAATTGCGGAACAGTTTGGCACATTAGATGCTATGTATCCAAACAGAATTGACTTAGGATTAGGAAGAGCTCCTGGTAGTGATCAGTTAACAGCAAGAGCGTTAAGGAGGAATAATCAAAGTGATGGTAGTGATTTTCCAGATCAGCTAGACGAGTTACGACAATATTTAAAACCCTATGAAGAAACATACTTACGTGTTAGAGCCATTCCAGGAGAAGGAACAAATATTCCAATATGGCTATTAGGATCAAGTGGCTTTAGCGCAAAACTAGCCGGTGAATTAGGACTTCCCTTTGCTTTTGCTAGCCATTTTTCTCCTGATTACACAAAACCTGCTATTGAAATATATAAGCAATCCTTTAAACCATCAAATGTATTAGAGAAACCTTATATAATGGTTGGTGTTAATGTATTAGCAGCTGAAACAGACGAGAGAGCTCATTATTTAGCTACCTCTTCTCAGCAACAATTCTTAAGTCTTATTCGAGGAAATCCTACACAAGTAAAGCCTCCTGTAGAAAATATGGATGAGCTTTGGAATGCACATGAAAAAGCAGTGGTTTATCAACAATTAAAAGCATCTATTATTGGATCAAAAGAAACAGTTGAACGCAAACTTTCCTTTTTCTTAGAAGAAACACAAGCAGATGAGATGATTGTAAATACACAAGCTTTCTCACAAGAGGATCGATTAAAGTCTTATGAAATTCTACAAAGTATTGTTATGTCTTAATACAAACAAGTACGAGGGATATTCTTTTCCTTTGTACTTGTTTTTCTGTATGATAAATATAACAAACTTGTATATGTAAGTTATGGAGGTAGAAAAATGAAGACTAGCATGAAATTAGTAAACGGAGACAAATTAGAGCAGCTCTTAAAAAAAATGGTGTCTAACGGGTATGAAAGTGTCAAAGGAGAAGAAGTATTGCTTTGTATGGAGTGCTGTGATGTAGATTTGTATATTGCATCAGAGTCCTATCCTGAATTTGAAGAGTTAGTAAATGATAACTTTGAACTGGACGAATATGGAGATATCCTTGATAAAGAAAAATATCACATTTTAATGAGAGAACTAGATGAATATTATATGGAATTACATTTAAAATCAGGGTTCTATGATTATTTTCCTGCAGGCTCGTATCAAATAAATGGAAGAGAGGAAGAGACGGAAACAGATATGTTAGCTCCTAAAGATGTGTTTTATGCTCCGTTTGAGGATGCTGTAAAAAAGTAATAGAGCATTAAGCGTATGAAGTGACACACTCCTTCATGTCTCTTTATACGCTTTTTAACTTTTATTTATCAGTCCTAGTCCAATTTAATACTCCATCATCCTTGTCAAACTCAATTATGACATCTGAAACGCCTTTTTCTCCTAGAATTTGATTCTCTATCCGATTACGAATTTTATCAGCTTGTTCAACTGTTAACTTACTATCAATTTCGATACTTAATTCTACATGAAAATCTTCGCCTTCTTTATATACGGCAAGTGCTTGGATATCACGAACATCTGGGTCTCGTATGGCAATATTTCCAATTTTTCCTTCCATTTCCGCATCTGCTTCTCCGATGGCACCTGCTGCGTTGTCAAGAAATACTCTTGTGACGACAATGAACATCATCACACCAATAATGATGGAAACGAGCCCTTCTGCTTGTTTGAAATTTGTATACTCTGCGATTGTTACAGCTATAATGGCTAATATTCCACCAGCAGTTGCCACTGAATCTTCTAAGAAGACTAACTTTGTAGCGGGCTTCGCATTTTTTAGAGATGAAAGACTTGCCCTAAATAATCCTCTTCCTTTTGCAGTTCCATTAGATTCTAGAACTATTTCTTTCATAGCACGAATTAGTACATAAAACTCCAAACAAACAGATGCACCTAATACGAGTAAAGTTAAAAGAAAACCAGTGGATTCTTCTGGATAAAAGGTATGTATAAACCCTTCTCGAATCGTTTCATAGGCCATAATTCCTACTACTAGTACGGCAAATAATAATACTAAGTTTACAAGTCTGCCAAAACCACCAGGAAATCTTTTAGTAGGGGATTTCTTACTTAAAGCAGAACCAATAAATACAAAGAGTTGATTAGCTGCATCACCTAAAGAATGCATGGTCTCAGCAAACATGGCAACATTTCCTGTCATAAAATAAGCGATTCCTTTTATAATGGCGATTATGGTGTTAATGATTGTCGCTAGTAAAGCTGATTTATTACCATTCTTCAGTAAAACGAAGAATTCTTTCATCTTACTCAAACCTTTCTCTTACGTTTATCCATTCAAAAAAGAGGCTAATCCTTTAAATGTCTATTTACCCAGTGCATAGACATTACATGTGGAAGCCTCTTTTCCTTTATTCTAGCAAGTCTTAGATGGTTCTAACATGTTGATTTGAATATGTATAAACTAAGAAGTATGGATGCAATAGAATGCGTTAATTCGCTTTGTCTAATGCAGTATTCCAATCTGGAAAATAATGAAGAGCATGTCGCATTAATTCTGGATGGCTATGTTTTATCTTCTTTTTATTCAAATTCTCACCGGTTGAACGTAATTGTTTAATTGCAACCATTACATCGTCAGCCGTCATGCTAATATCCATTTGACTTACCTCCTTTACATTTATCTTTATTTTTTCCTATTATCTAAAAAACTATACCTTAAAGCATAGAGAAATATTTCTTGGGAAAGCGCAATATGTTACAAAGAAAGACAAAAAAGGATAGTTAGAGGTAAAATGTTTTATAAGTGTGAAGGGAAGTTTATATGGAATGATTAATGATCTTATGATTGCTAAACAATAATAGGTTTCGTTTAAGCATAAGAAACATAAAATGTGTATATGAAAAATTAATAAATGAAATGTACAAAAAATAAGTCTATGGAGCCCATTTTACAATGAAAGAAATTTGAAGAAATAGACATTTTATTATTGCAATTCTTCTACTCTACCCTGTGAGAAGATTAATAAGATTATTGTTTTATCTTCTATTAACAACCTCACAGATGAGGGATGGATAGAAATATTAATACTATTTCTCGGGAAAGCGCATATTATGACATTGTTCGAATTAATTAAGTCGAATTATCATGAAATGGATAAAATAGTGTCTAAAAAGGAAGATTTTCTCCCTTTTAGACACTATTTTTTGTAGATATTGTATTAAATAGTGTACTTTTTTTAAAGTATACTTGGTACATTCTATATCCTAATAAACCGGCAATAACAGTAAAGATAATGTCCTTAATGAAAGGTAATATCATCCAACTCCATACAAGGGCATAATTAAAGCCTGCTGGAGCAGCATACCAAACCTTATATGCTAAATACATCCAATGAGTCCCTAATATATAATTTATAAGTAATCCTATAAATGCACTAAATAGGAAGGTAGTCATTGTTTTCTTTTTTTCCACGAATAAGCCACAAAGAAATGCCGTCACAATAAATGCTAAAATAAATCCAAATGATGGCTTTGTTAATACAATAAGTCCTCCACTTATTCCAGAAAATATTGGAATTCCTATTAATCCAATGAACATATATGTAATCATCGCAAAGCTTCCTAATCTTTTTCCTAATAATAGACCGGCTAAAATGGCAAAGAATGTTTGTAGGGTAATAGGTACTCCTCCTATAACTAGAAAACTTGTTATATTAGCACCAACTGCCATAAATGCGACAAATAGAGCTACCATTGTTATTTCTATTGGTTTCCAGTGGTTCATATTCATTCATCCTTTCTGTTATAGTCTTGCTTTATCAAATATACTTTCCTTTTCGTTTTGTGTCAACTTAAAATAATATAGGTTAACAAATATTTATACATATAAAGAATGAATTTGCTCATACTAGAAATAGCCAAGAAAGGAGAAGATAGAATGAAATTAACTAAATTTCCTTTAATAACCATGAGTGTGTTTAGTTTTCTATTATTATTCACAAGCATGCATGCACAAGTTCAAGCAGAAGAACTACCTTCTTATGTAAAATGGGGTAGAATTGCTATGACAAAGGTTCAAGAAAAATACCCTGGAAGTGAGATTACAGATTATCTGCATGTAGGAAAAGAGGATAAAGAAGGCACATCAACAGAAAAATTCAAATTAATTATAAAACAAGATAAAAAAGAAATTGGTGTTAATGTAAGTTTGACTTTTGATACAAGAACGGAAAGACTTCTTTCTGTTGATTTAACAGAAACACAACCATAACGGTACCTCACTCTCTTAAATTAGTAGTTTTAAGAGAGTTTTTCTGTTTTAATGAAAGAAAGGCTGTCAATATAAACAAGTAAGCAGTAATAGCCTATTGAATAAAAGGAGGAGAGAGGAAAAATGATGATCGGAAAAGTGACAAATATAATTAGACACCCTGTGAAATCTTTTACAGGAGAAAATCTACAGCAGGCAAAAGTGATGTCTTATGGAATATATGGTGATAGAAGTCACACATTTGTACAGAAAGCAAATAATAAGCATTTAACCATTACGCAATTTCCTAATATGGTTACATATAAAGCAAGGTTTGTAGGTACGGAGCAAGAAGATACATATCCAAAAATTGAGGTAATAGCAAGTGACGAAAAGAAGTATGATTGGTATGATGATGAGCTATTAGCAAGAATTAATCAAGAATCTAAGAAAGAAGTAGAAAGAGAAGTATATGAACCGTCATTTGTACCTTTTCCTGCTTTAGAAGTAGACAATCTTTTGATGATATCTCAACAATCATTAGCTAAATTGGAAGACACCTATGAAGAAAATGTGGATGAGAGAAGATTTAGAGGCAATATTATTTTTGACTTAGATGAAGAATGGACAGAAAGCATGCTTATCGGAAAAACGTTACAAATAGGGAATGAAGTAAGTGTACAAATGAATAAATTTTGTGAAAGATGTATGATTATTTCAGTAGATCCTGTAACTGGTGCAAGAGAACCTAAATTCTTAAAACATGTTGTAAAGAAGTATGAAAATCTTTTTGGTGTATATGCTTCTGTCATACATACAGGGGAAATAAAGATTGGAGATCCCATTTATTTGTTATAACATATAAAGACAAGCATACTAAAAGAAAATAATTAATTTAGTATGCTTGTAAGGCTTTATGTTTATGTATTAATTATCGATTTAATAGTAAGCTTCGGAAAACCTTCATGATAAAATAGCCTATTCCTCCACCAATTCCATTTAAAATAACATCATTTATATCACAAACACCGATATAGAAAACTAGTTGTAATAGTTCAATAGCAATAGATAATAAAACAGAGCTAAATAGAACGAGTGTTAAAGAAGGTTGTTTAACCCAGTAAGTTATAAACAATCCAAATGGAATAAAAGCAAAAATATTTCCAAGTAAATTACCTGTTAATGCTGATACATGTAAAGGAAATAGATGCTGCATCTCTTTCACAATGCTTAAAATAGGGATGAAATTATAAGCTAACACACCATGTACATTTTGTCTGTAATTGGAAAAGAATAATAGATAAAAGAGCAGTACTATGTAGAAACAAAAGAAGAGGATAGATAGGATTTTATTTGATATTTTAATCATTAAACCTCCTAAGTAATTTTCTAATAACGTAAGCGTGCTTCTTTATTATATAGATTCTATAGGAAAACTTCTATTGCCGAAAGAGTTTCTTTTGTGATATAGTTACCTAGGTAACTAATTGTGAGATAGGAGAAAGACATGAGTGAAACACATGAATTATTTCATTCCATACAACAACTTGCAAGACAATTAACAAAAAGTTTAAATTCAAGCTTACAGCCTTTCAACATTTATCATTCAGAATGGACAGTGTTATATGTACTGAAAAATAAAGGACCGCTTACACAAAGGGAAATAGCTGAATACTTAGCAATTGAAGCACCGCCAGTAACACGTACTATTAAAAAATTAGTGGAGAAAAGCTATGTCATGCAAGTAAAAGGAAGTGATAAGCGTTCAAATCATGTAGTGTTAACAGATTTAGCTCTTAAAGAGTTTCCTAAATGGGAGCAAGCTGTTATACAGGCTAATGAATTATTAATTCAGAAGTTGCCAGACACTTCTTATGAACAGTTAAAATTCATTGTTACTTCATGGTCTGACTCTTTAACCTTCAGGGAGGAATAGTATGCAGAAGGAAGCTTTATGGACAAGGGGATTTATCCAAATCTGGGTAAGTAACTTTTTTTTATTTTTAACATTTTATTATTTACTTGTATCTTTACCCGTTTTTGCTTTGAGAGAATTAGAGGCTAAGCAATCAAGTTCTGGTTTAATCGTTACCGTTTTCTTAATTACCGCCATTATTATTCGCCCCATTGCCGGGAATATAATGCAAAAAATAGGAACAAAAAATTTGTTTGTTATTTCTTTAATCATTTTTTTAGGAGCAAGTCTTTTTTATCCTATTACTCACTCATTGGGGGGATTATTACTAGTTCGAGCAATCCATGGAATTGGGTTTGGAATGGCAACAACTGCTACGGGAACGATTGTTGCGGATCTTCTTCCTCAAACTAGAAGAGGAGAAGGAATGGGTTATTACTCTATGAGTATGAACTTAGCTATGGTTATAGGTCCTTTTCTAGGGCTACAGGCTATTAACACATGGGGAAGTACTATATTATTCATTTTAGCGATGGTTTTTGCCTGTATGGCTTTAATACTTGGTGTCCTCATTACTATTCCAAAATCGAATGTCCAAGAGAAACTTCAGGTAGAACAGAATAAAGGACCTCAAATGAATCAATTATTAGAGAAAACAGCAGTGAAAATTAGTTTAGTAGCTGCTTTATTTGGAATTGTTTATTCTTCCATTTTGTCGTTTGTTTCTGTGTATGCAGAAAATAAGGGTCTTGTTAGTGTATCAGGGTACTTTTTTGTTGTATATGCTATTGTTATGTTACTAGCAAGACCCTTTGCTGGTAGATGGTTTGATAAATATGGAGCAAATGTGATTATCTATCCATGTATTATTCTTTTTGCTGTTGGAATGATTATACTAAGCATGGTACAAAGTCCTTGGATGTTTTTACTTGCTGCAGCATTAATTGGCTTAGGATATGGAACCATGTTTCCTTGTCTGCAAACCATTGCTATCCAAAAGGCTGCTCCTCAAAGAAGAGGACTTGCGACTGCAACCTTTTTATCGCTATTTGATATGGGCATTGGGTTTGGTTCGTTTATCGTAGGAATAATTGGCGGTGCTATTGGATTTGATTCTTTCTATTTCTTTAGTAGCTTCTATATTTTGATTTGCTTAGGTGTTTACTATGTAATGCATGGAAGAGTATCAAAGATAAAACAGAATGTAGTAAATACAAATAGTTTAAATTCATAAATGTTCGAACAATCCCCCTTCAAGTAATGGGGGATTGCTTTATTTTTCGAGGAAAGTAAATTCTGGGTTATGCCTAGAGTTGCAGAAAGTTCATTGAGAGTTAGGTGAAACTTCGCTCTAATAATCTTTGGTGCAATCATCCAACTTAAGCGGAGAATATCCGGTTAAATGCATATGGACACTTATTTTGAGGATGATAAGGGGATTTTTTCCGGTTAAGCAAGAAAAAGTCCTTGTATTTCATGTGTTTTAAGAAAATAGCCGGAAATTCTCCGTCTATTTTGAGTTAATTTCATGGTTGTAACGAAATAAGGGGATTTTCTCTGGCTATTTATCTGAATGGGTGCTTAACCTAATTCTTCAACCGATAAAAGTAGACCCTTTTTATACAAATATGGGAAAAAGGAAACAGAAGATGATAGATGAATACAGAAAACAAATGATGTTGGAGCATATCAATCCATTTGAGGATAAAGAAGTCACGAAAAAATAAAATAGAGGAAGGCCTTTAGGCATTGGAGTAGAAGTAATACAATTGGCGTACCCTTCAATAACATCCTACAATCCCCTTTCATTTTGAAAGGGGATACTTTTAATTCTTTTCTCTTATTACGATAACAACACCAATTAGAATTAAAATAGATCCGATCCAAAATGTAGTGCTGATTCTTTCTTCTAGTACTAACCAACCTAGTAGTGTCCCAACTAGTGGCTGAAAAAAGAAATATAGTCCACCACTTGAGGTATTGAGCATTTGTAGTCCCCGATTCCAAAGTAGAAAACCACCGGCTGTTGAAACAATCCCTAAATATAATAGCCCACCTAAAATAGTAGGAGAAGTCAATTCTGTTATACATAATTCATGAAGGCGAGGTAGCACAAATGGGGTCAAGATAAGGAATGCTACTGAAATAGAATAAGTTGTTACTACTATTTGTGAATAATTACTTGGCAAACGTTTCACCAGGACCGACATTAGTGCCCAAGTAAGTGCCGCGATAACAAGTGAAATACCACCTAACATACTTGACATCCCAATATTTCCAACCCCAACAATGAAAAGGACGCCAATTGAAGCAAGAATGACAGATATTCCTTTTTTAAAGGTTAATTTCTCTTGTAAAATAAGAGAAGCAAAAACGACCATAAATGCTGGTGTAGAAGAAGTTATAATAGCACCCATTTGTGCAGTAGAAAGCATGGTTCCTGTTTCTTGTGCCACTATAGAAATGGTATTACCTATAACGCCAATGGCAACAATTAACATAATAAAACGCTTTTCTATCCGCCATTTTTGCTTAGTAATAAGCCCAATTATTACTAAAGCTATTATTGCAACTAAATAGCGAAACCATACTAATTCTAATGGTGGAATTATTGCTACAACCACTTTTACTACAACATACATTCCGCCCCAAATACTAGAAGCTATTATTAAATATAAAGAACCTAATAAGGTGTTTTTCATTTTTTATTCCCTCCGTTATTTAAGTTAGACTAATAGATTAGCTCTAACGGAGAGAGGTAGTAACCATCACTCCATTAGAAGCTGAAGTGTGCTACTGGTACATCTAATTCAAATAACGGTTTCCAATACATAATATCACCTCTTTTTGTTGTTCTTGTATATAGAGTATAGCAAATATTGGTTATGATGAACATGTAAGAGAATTATAACATAGTGGACTAGCAGATTATTGATCATTTTTTTGGAAATACTTTCTCATGAATAATATTAGATAATGTAAAGATGATACGATATTTCCCTACTAATAGTGTTAATCATGTTAATATGTAAAGGTAACCAGAGAAATACATTGCCACTACCTTGGCAACAGTTTATAGATGAGTAAATTGAAATATGACAATAAGAGAAACTTAATAAAGGAGTGTTTAGTGATGAATGAAGAAATGGTTTTGCAAGAGCTTGAAGCACTTGGCAAGGAAAGAACAAAAAAAATATACGTATCTAATGGTGCCAGAGAACCACTTTATGGAGTAGCTACAGGTGCAATGAAACCTATTGTAAAGAAAATTAAAATAAATCAATTATTAGCAGAAGAGCTTTATGCAACAGGGAACTATGATGCTATGTACTTTGCAGGAATTATTGCCGATCCAAAAGCGATGACCGAAGCTGATTTTAATCGTTGGATAGATGGAGCTTACTTTTATATGCTGTCTGATTATGTTGTAGCTGTTACTTTAGCTGAAACAGATATTGCGCAAGAAGTTGCTGATAAATGGATAGAGAGTGGTAAAGAGTTAATCATGTCAGCAGGCTGGAGCTGTTACTGCTGGTTATTGGGAAATCGCCTTGATCATGAATTTTCCGAAGAGAAGATTTCTAATATGCTTGATAAGGTGAAAAATACTATCCATGATGCACCAGAAAGAGCGAAAGCTTCAATGAATAATTTTGTTTATACAGTAGGCGTTTCCTTTCAGCCTTTACATGAAAAGGCTTTACAGATAGCGAATGCAATAGGAATTGTAGAGGTGAAGAGAGAAAATAAGAAAAACAGCTTCTTAAATGCTTATGAAACTATTCAAAAAGAAGTGGATAGAGGAAGAATTGGTTTTAAACGTAAATATGTAAGATGTTAGGGACTATAATGGAGCGGTGTGATCAATGCTAACTTTGTAGAAATTGGATGGTACCTTTCGCTTGCTTTAAATTACTATCAGAAAAGCCCTCCAGTTTGGAAGGGCTTTAAATGTCTATCTTTGATTAGCGATTTCTGTTCTATTTGGAGCAAGTGGTGGTTGTTCTAACCATTTATTTTCGACCATAATTTCAAACCAATTTTTTGTAACCATAAGATTTTCTATAATTGTTTTCTCGTAAGTAGCCACTAAATCTGTTCTCATTGCTGATGCTAAACCAGCCCCATGATAATTTTGTGCTGCTTGAAATAAAAAACCCACATGGAAAAGTATCAATTTATCAGAAAATGGTGAATCAGTAGAAGTGGTTACTTCTGTTTCTAGAGATTTTGGTACAGGTAAGTTATCAGCTTGAAGTATCTTTGCTAATGCTTTTATCTGCGCATCAGCAGTTTGTTCAGACTTTGCCAAAAACTTTCTAACATCTTTAGAGCCTGCTACTTGAGAGAATGCAATAGAAAGAGTTTTAGCCATTATATTTTTCTTAAGGTTTAGAGAGAGACTAATTATTTCAGTTGCAGCAAGTGTTCGACCTTTACCAAAGTAACCATTTTTAAAATCTTCATTTGATATAAAACTCGGATGTTCATAAGAATAATACAAAGGATCTCTTTGAAATAAGCCTTTATCAAGTAATAATTCTAGTGTTTGATGATACATTTGCGTTCCAGATTTACTACATGCATCATAAAAGCTTCTCAAATCTTTTCTTACAGAAATGCAAAGAGCTGTATTATGCCCTAATATCCCATGTATGGACATAATATGTAAATAATTTAGGCAAAATGCATCTGAAAAAAGTCTTTTTTTGCCTAAATATAAGTCGGTTTCATTAAACCCAATTGGAACGGGGAAACCCTCTTCGGTGAAGAACTTACTAATCTCATTCTTTTGGTGTTCGGATGTTTTAATAGCAGTATGAAACAATGCTTTTATTGCTTTATCTTCTATAATAGAGTACATATATTTATTTACCATATGTGCTGCAGTACCATTTATGTATTCGCCCCATAAAGAGCCAATTTCAGAAGAAGTTAGCACCATTTTTCCCATATAAAATTCACCTCTGCTTTAATATTTCCAAACATTTATAGGATATACTTTGATATCTACATTATGCTTAGAGATTATTTACAACTTAGCAGATAGTATAGTAAGTAGCTATTTTAAATAACTGAATATTATTATTATTCACATAAGGAAATCGAGGTAATTTCCATATCAATCAGCAGAAACACAGTTGTTTTCTGTATCCATTTTGTATACAGTATAATAGGAAAAAATGGTATTATTTAATGGAAAAAAATAAGGAGTTATGAAGAAATGTTAATACATGATTTTTACTTAGTACCGAATAAAGAATTACCTCTAAAGATATTGGGGCTTTTGGCATTAAAAGAGATAGGTGAAAATAAAAGTATTTAATAATATAGTGATAAAGGATAGGAGGTAGGCTTAATGGAAGATAAAAAATTTAATGAGTTCATCAAGATTGCAAAAAGACTTAATAAGATAAACATTACTCCATTAATAATGGGCTCCGTTGGATTAGAAAGGCTTACTAATAGAAGTTGGGATGCACAAGATTTAGATATTCACGTTCCAGGTGATGAAAGAGGGTGGGAGGTTTCACCAGAATCCAACATCTATTACTGGGATGAAATAGTAACTATAATGAACTCTTTGGGGTATGAGTTAATGGATCTCCATGAACATGAATTCTCTAATGGAGACATATCTGTTGAATTCGGAATTATCGACACTCTTCCAAGCTTTGCAGGTGTTCAATTAAAGGAACTAGAAATGCATGTTTTGAAAGACATAAAGTATTATTTATTAAATGATGAGCAATATTTAAGTGTGTATGAATCCTCATCAAAAGATAGTTATCGAGCAGATAAAAATAATCATAAAGACAGTAAAAAGATTGCATTCTTAAAAGGCATAATTAATGAAAATTCTATATGATAATTGATTAAGGTTATAAATAGTAGTTTTTAATTCAAGTTTCTATCATAGTTGAAAAAATCTAAGCTATTAAACGATTAGATAAATCTATATTGAAACCATGCTTTATTAGGAATCGGTATTTAAGTGGTGCTAGTTTAATAGAAAAAGAAACTTTAAGGTTGTTGATTCGTATTTAATCTAGTAGAAGAATATGTTAAATAGAAATTCACCTTATAAAGAACGGAGGGGTCCAAAGTGAAGGAAGATAGATGTCCTAAGTGTAGCAATAGCGAAATCAAGAAAGGAATCATTCATGCTGGTAATGGTGTAGTGCATATGTTTCCTTATGATAATCCGAAAAGCAGATCATCTCCTCTAACCTCCTATTATTGTTCAGAATGTGGGTATGTTTTAGCTATTTATGTGGAGAATCCTAAAAATCTTGAAAAGTAGGGGGGGAAAGACAGAGAGGAAATTTTAAAAGAAGTTAATAAATAACAATTAAATATACATACGGAAGTCTAATCCATTATTATAGATTAGACTGAAGGCTGTAGACAAACTCCTAAATGGAATCTTAGGAATGAAAAATGTAGCAAATTTAACCATTCGGCTGAATAGAGAGGGGGGGGAGGGCTTTCCGTGTGCTCGCGCTGAGCCTCTTCGCTCTTGCAGGGTCTCGGACTGTCTCACATCTCCCGTAGGAGTCGAGCGGAACCTTTCCAAACTAGTAGTATCCTATAAATAAAAGAAATGTCTATACTTACTATCATTTTTTCAGTGGTCTCCCATCTAGCCCGAAAAATTCAAGAACTACAAAAAGGATCCAAACTAATAGAAAATAGTAACTTCTAATAGTTCGGATCTATCATTGGCTGAAATACTTAGGTCCAATCCTCTCATTCAATCATCTATAGAAGTTGCTGGTAGTGACTATTTTACACACTCTTTAAATTCACTGACTTAAAAGATAGAATTACTATTCAACTTCGCAAGGGATAACGCTTCTTTATCCGCAATAATAATAACATTGCTATGTTTTTTTAGAATGGACGCAGGTAAATCCTCTGATACATTATTACCGTTTATTAGCCGATCGAGTACCATAGCTTTTTTTATACCTGAGGCCAGTAGAAGAATCTTCTTACTACGATAAATGGTATTAACACCCATTGTAAGTGCTTGTGTCGGAACAGACTCTAAAGATGAAAAATATCTAGCATTTGCCTTTCTAGTTGAATCCATCAACTCCACCACATGCGTTAAACTTTGAAAGGGAGTCCCTGGCTCATTAAACCCAATATGCCCATTTTCTCCAATACCTAGCAGCTGTAAATCAATCCCACCAAAATGGTTTATTAACTCTTCATATTGTAGACACTCTTTTTCCAAATCTTTCGCCATACCGTTTGGCAAGTAAGTCTGTTTAGAAGGAATATCAATATAATCGAATAACTTCTCCTTCATGTAATGACGATAACTATTTATATCCCTGTAATCTAACCCCACATACTCATCTAAATTTAACGTTTTAACTTTAAGGTACGAAGTCTTATTTACCAAATAATCCTCGACTAGCTTCTCATAAACCCCCAACATGGTTCCGCCTGTTGCTAGACCTAACACAGAGTAAGATTTCTCTCTAATCTGGTTCACAATCATATCCGCTGCTTTAATACTCATTTCATCGAATGAGTTAACTTCCATTATTTCCATTATAAAGTCTCCTTTTATATTCGTTTCGACACAAATTTAAAGGTGTACTTATCACTTCTAAAGTATAACTTCGTGTACTCAAAAATTGTTCCATTATCAAGTGCCGCCCACAAATTCATCGACAATGTCAGTTCATGCTCCTCTAGTTGAAGAACCTTTTTTAACCCTTCAGTTGGATAGAACGGAAATACCTCACCTTGTCTTTCTTTAATGATATAACCTTTATTTTCAACATAGGCATACTTAGAATGTCTCATCACTTCAATAGACAAATCTGGAAATAGAGAAACCGGCATATATGTCTCCTCTAAAATCAATGGCTCGTCATCTGCATACCGTAATCTCCGAATAAAAAAGACTTTTTCTTCATCATCTAACTGTAATTTCTCCTGCACTACTTCATCTGCTTCTTGCATATGAAAATCTAATATTTCATTAGAGGGAATTTTACCTAACTGTCTCATCTCTTCAGTAAAACTTTGTAGTCTGAATATATCTTGTTCAATTTTCTCTCCTTTCACATAGGTGCCACTTCCCCTTATTTTATAAAGAAAATCTTCTGAAACAAGTTGTCCAATCGCTTGTCGAATGGTCACTCTACTGACATCATACATTTCAGAAAGCTTTATTTCAGGAGGAATGGCATCATCTTTTTTTAACTTACCTATAATTATTTCTTTCTTAATTCTCTCTGCAATTTGTTTATATAAAGGAGAATGAATAGTCAAAAAACTTGCACCACCAGTATTTGTTGTATTGTATTTGTATTAGTACTACCCTATACAACTATACATAAAATCACTCTCACACTCAAATGCAAACCATTACCATTCAACATTCCTTATTATCAATATAACACTTAATACAAATTAAATACAACATTAGTATTGTATTTGTTTTATTTTAGTGATATAAATAATTTATGTAAAAGAAATAAAAAACAAGGAGGTCACTCAATATGAAAAAACAACGATTGGTTATTGCTGGAAGTGGAAGCACTTACACAATGGGAATGATGATGAGCTTAATAGAAGAAAAAGATCATTTTCCCCTCAGAGAATTAGTTTTCTATGATACGGACAAGGAACGTCAGGAACGAAATGCAAAAGCTACTGAAATTCTATTAAAGGAGCGCTATCCAGAACTTGAAGCTTTCTCGTATACTACGGATAAAGAAAAAGCGTTTCAAGATGCAGATTTTGTTTTCGTTCAAATTCGTACCGGCGGACTAGCAATGAGAGAACTAGATGAGCAAATCCCTCTTAAATACGGTGTTGTTGGCCAAGAAACTTGCGGACCAGGGGGAATGGCCTATGGGTTACGATCTATTAAAGATATGATAGATCTAGTCAATGATATTCGTCGATATTCACCTGAAGCTTGGATTTTAAACTATACAAATCCAGCAGCTATCGTTTCCATAGCCTTGAAAAGAGAATTCCCAAAGGATAATCGACTTCTAAATATCTGCGACATGCCAATTGCCATTATGATTAGTTATGCGCAAATTCTTAATATAGATGTATGGGATATCGTACCTGAGTACTTTGGACTTAACCATTTTGGATGGTTCACTAAAATTCTAGATAAGCAAGGCAACGACCATACAGAGACATTAAAGAACCTTATTCTCGAGAGAGGATTCAGACCAGAAGATAAAGAAATTGCAAATGATGTATCTTGGCAAAAAACCTTCGAACAAGCACGCCAATTGATGATAGATTTACCTGAGTACTTACCAAATACTTATTTACAATATTATTTTTATCCAGATCAAATGGTAGAAAAAGAGGATCCAGAACATACAAGGGCAAGAAAAGTGATCGAAGGTCGTCAAAATCGTGTGCACAATTTATGTGACCGCATTATTAAGAACAATACTGCACAAGGAGAGGAAGGACTTCATGTCGATATTCATGGTGTCTTCATGATTAAAGCAGCAGAATCTCTTGCATACAACTTAGAGAAGAGATTTATTTTGATTGTGGAGAATAATGGTATCATATCTAATTTACCATCAGAAGCTATGGTAGAAGTACCTGTAATCCTAACGAAAAACGGACCTAAAGCATTATCTGTTGGGGAAATCCCTACTTTCTACAAAGGTTTAATAGAGAACCAATACGCTTATGAAAAATTAGTCGTAGAAGGATATTTTGAAAAAAGTTACACCAAACTACTTCAAGCTTTAACATTGAATCGAACTGTAATCAACGTCTCCACTGCAAAGGCAATTTTAGATGATTTAATAGAAGCAAATAAAGATTTTTGGCCAGAGCTACAAAAATAATTGGTTAATAATCTCATATACTTATATGTTCTGTTAAGAAATTTTGGATCTAAGTTATTTATCCACATAATTTGATATTTGCGAATACACTTAAGATTTTTTGGGGTTAATCACTACCCATATTATTCATTGCACCAATATACGTCGATCTACTTCCATTCCAAATTCGGTACTAAAATTCAATTCCCATCTATGAATCAGTTATAAACTTCTACTTACACCATAAACAGGTATACGGGAATTCTTTTTAATCTCCAAAAATAAAACTAGTAAGTATCTTTCGTTTTTTCACTCTAAGGTAAGTTAATAAAACTTATAATCAAAACATACAGTTCCCAATTCAATACGATAGGAGGATATGAAATGAAAAAACTGATCATCAATGCAGATGACTTTGGCTATTCAAGAGGAATCAACTTCGGAATCGTTGATGCGCATCAATTAGGCGTATTAACATCTACCACTTTTATGACAAATATGCCTGGTGCAGATCATGCGGCAGAACTTTCGAAACAGCATCAAGAGCTTGGTGTAGGTATCCATCTAGTCTTGACTTGTGGAAAACCACTTTTAAATCAGCACAAAACAATTGTAGATAGCAATGGGTATTTTCGAAAGGTTGATTTTTATAAAGGAGCATTCACGATTGATTATGAGGAAGTCTATCAAGAATGGAAGGCACAGATTGAAAAGTTTTTGTCCTATGGATTAATACCAACACACCTTGATAGTCATCACCATACCAATTCATTTGGAGACATACCTAATATATTTATAAAGCTGGCAAAAGAATATGATTTACCTGTACGAAACAACATGGTTCCGAAATATTCAAGGATATTGCAAGAAGAAGGAGTAAAAACTACTGATTCTTTTTTATACGTCCTAGAGTCATCTATAAAAGATAACCAAACATTAGACCAAATATTTGAGGGCAATCATTCAGTGGAGGTCATGTCACATCCTGGCTATCTTGATAAAGAAATTCTATCTGGATCTTCTTTTTCCTATCCAAGAGTGGATGAATTAGAGCTTTTAATGAGCGAAAAAATTATCGAACTATTCAGAAATAGAAACGACATTCAATTAAGTACATTTAAGGACATCTAAGAACCACTTAATAATATATAGAGGGGGATTCATATTATGAAAAATTTTCTACAGAAGTTTGGAAAGTCCTTGCTAATACCAATTGTTGCTTTGCCTATTGCTGGATTATTACTACGTTTAAGTGCAGAAGATTTATTAGATATCCCTCTGTACCAAGCTGCAGGAGTTATATTGAATCAGATGGATGCAATTATCGCAATTGGAATTGCCATGGGTCTTGCAAAAACAAAGGATAAAGGAATACCGGCATTAACTGGATTTCTATCTATCATTGTTTTAAAAGAAGGACTTAAAATCATGGATCCTGCACTCAACATGAGTGTGTTTGGTGGTGTATTGGCTGGTTTATTAGCTGCCTTTATTTATAATAAGTTCAAAGATACGAAGCTTCCAAGTATGCTAGCATTCTTTGGTGAGGAAAAGTTCCCAATTACCGTTATAATTTTCACAATGATTCCAGTTTCTGGGCTTATGTCAATAATCTGGCCATATGCCCAATCAGGAATTGATACATTTGCTCAAACATTAATGGGGCTAGGAGCTTTAGGTATTTTTATTTTCGGATTCTTAAACCGCTTCTTACTACCTTTTGGTCTGCATCATGTTATTAATACTTATGTATACTTTGGTCTAGGAGAATATGAAACTTCAGCAGGAGAAGTTGTGACTGGGGAAATTACTCGTTTTTTAAGTGGAGATCCGACTGCAGGATATTTTATTGGTGGGTTCTATGTCTCCATGATGTTTGGAGTTCCAGCAATTGCTTTGGCGATTATCAGAGCAGCTAAGAAGAAAAGAAAGAAAGAAACAAAATCACTAATGGTTTCAGGAGCAGGGACTTCCTTTTTAACTGGTATTACAGAACCTATTGAATTTACATTTTTATTCACTTCTCCACTCTTATACTTTTTACATGCAGTATATACTGGCTTAGCTGGAGCAGTTCTTTACATATTGCACATACGCCATGGTTTCTCTTGGGGAGCTGGAGTTGTCGATTTTATTTTAAATATGAATTTATCTGATAGAGGCTATTTAATTATTCCAGTGGGGCTTGCTTTTGCTGCACTTTACTATTTTACATTCTACTATGTAATAATAAAAAGGGATATTCCCCTTATTGGCAGAGAAAAAGATATTGAATTTGGAGTAGAATCCTCTGAGCAAGAAAAAGAATTAACGCTATCTCACTCTAATCATGAGTATATGGCTAAAAAAATACTCCAGTATATTGGGGGGAAAGACAATATTATCACAAATGATAACTGTATGACTCGGCTTCGTCTGGAATTAAAGGATACAGATATTATCAATGAGGATAAGATTAAACAGACTGGTGTACATGGGGTCATAAAGATTGATAAGCATCATTTGCAAATTGTCATTGGATCTCAAGCAACAACGGTCAAGAAGGAAATTGATAAACTAGTAGGATAAGCATGTAAGAGAATTCTTAAATCAAGTTGGGACAAAACCCTCTTTTTAGACGAAAAAGCCGTGGGATTTTACGAAAAGTAAAATTTCACGGCTTTGTTTGTTTTTCAATAAACATAAGGACTACTTCTGATAAAATCAGTTTACCACACCAAATTTTATCCGAAAGAAGGGTCCTTATGTTTAAGATTCTAACATGAATCCAGATAATTTTGCCTTTAGATTTAGAAATGAAATGACGAGATAATGACAAAGCCTTTTCTATTCTCGGTTCGTGGAAGATCAAAAGTAGAAACCGAACCCGGCGCCGCATTAATGGCTGTAAATATACGAAAATATGCGGCAAGAAGATAAGCTATTGCCAACATATCTCTAAAATAAGTGAAAAAAGTGAAATCGCACTAGTCGACTTCAGTTTTTTCACTTATCGAGACTTTTTGTCCAGCCTCTTTTTAAATTTACATTAGCTTGTATTCTAATGTGTAATGTGGGTAGCAAATATTCAATTTAGATAGTTTTTTAACAAGAACTTCCTTATCTTACTCATATACATAACTTCTTTTTTACCTTTTCCACCTTTTTATCAATTTTCTGAAAATAGACATAATAATAGATAAAAGCGGTTTCTCCGATTGGTAAGTCTTAATATACTATTAGTGTATTAAGAATACATTCGAAAGGGGGTTAACAATGAAATTCTCATTTGAAATACAGTTATTTGAAAAGCATAAGCACAATAATATGGGTCAGGTTAATTTAAATGATGGAAGAATTGTAAAGGACAAGCCTATAGAGAATCTGAGTTCTATGAATGAAAATTCTACTAACAAAGGGGAAGATTATATGATGATGCAACCAAATGGAGAAAAACCTTGGGAAAAAATGAAAGATGACGATAAAAAGAAACATGATGATAAAAAGAAACATAATGACCATTCTGTTTATATTCCTATTACAGAACAAGGTCTATTCGCGGGGATAGCTAGAAATCAAGGTATCACTTTTACACTAAAAGCTACTGTGCCATTTTATGGTCATCCAGCTTATGGAACATTTCAAGGATTAATTAAGGATAAAACTGGTGTTTATGCGTTAATTCTTGTTGGGTATGAGTTATACCGTCTAAATGTTGAAAATTTTGTAACGGTTGTGTAAATAAATAGTTCTCCATCATTTATTAATAGTTAACCACCCCGTTTCTATGTCTTCTTAATACAATCTCTTACTAGGACCATCCAAATGAATTTCTAAACAAGGTGTACGAAATAAGTATACCTTGTTTCCTGTATACCGCTCCTCTTTATGAGGGAGATATAGTATAATAAGAATAAATTACATAATTTAACATATATTCAAAAAATTAATGATTTAATAAAAAGGGAAAGAGGTATAAGCCAATATGATCGGAAATCAAGAATTTTGGGAAAAACAGTATGCTAAAACTGAAAATAATTTATGGGGATTACAGCCAATACATACATTGGTTGAATATACAAGTTTACTAGAGTCAAAGAGCAAGGTGTTGGATCTTGGTATGGGAGAAGGAAGAAATGCACTTTATTTTTCAAGAAGAGGTTTTGTTACGGAGGGGATAGACATTTCAGAAACAGCTGTTTTACGAGCAAAGAAGTATGCAGAGGAAAATAATCTAGCAATGAAAGCAGAAGTAGGTGATGTAACAAGTTTTGAAATTAAGGAGAACACCTACTCTTTAATTATATTGGCTAATGTTCTTAACTTTTTTCAAGAAAAGGATATAAAAAATATTATAGAAAAGGCTAAAAAGGGCTTGATGAAAGATGGTTTCATCTATATAAATGTCTTTGATAGAAAAGACCCGAGTCTTGAAAGAAATAGAAATAATGGACATCAAAGATTAAATGACTTAACCTTTTACCGCCAAGCAACAAACTCTTATATCCACTACTTTTCTAAGGAAGAATTAATGAATTACTTCACAGGATATCAAACTATAAAAATGGCAGATAGCTATCTTCTGGATATAAATCATGGAGAACCTCACTATCACAGTATCATCGAAATGTTAGTAAAAAAGGAAGAAAGCTTAATCTAGAAAAACAAAGTAAACGAATACTAAAAAGGGGATTAATTCATGCTAGATTTTGGTTTGCTCAATATAGGCAGTTTACTTCTCGGGTTGATTGCATGGTTCATACCAATTGTGTATCTATTGAGATTGCAGAAATATAGTAGTCACAGTTTGCTTGTTAGCTCCTTACTAAGCTTAAGTGCCTGTGGTATTTCATTATGTTTTCAGATTTTTTATACCTATCATTTAGTAGTGATAGAAGATTGGAGTGCACTTATGGATACTATGTATGCAGTGTCATTAGCATCCGTCGTATTATTAATGGTTACCATTTCATTAAATTTTGTTTCTTTTTATACTTATAGTAAGAAGCTTAAATATAATAAAAAACAATAATATTTAGAGGTATATAGGGAGTTTAGCTAGTACCTTTAGAATCAACGGCCAGTAATAATAAACAATTATGGTATAATAAGGATGATTGGAGGTGGGAGATTATGGTGAAGAACTTACCATTCTTGTTCTCTTTGTTAATAATAGGTTGTAGCATTCTAGTAATTTCATCAAGTATAGATGGACCACCGCTTGTCAAATATTCTTTATTATTTGCAAGTGTAGTGTTAAATATCTGGAGTATGATTGGTTTTATATTGAACTTAGGTATACAAAAACTAAATAAAAACGAGCAATAACGGATAGCTCTTTCTCTACTTTCATTTGATTTAAAGAGCAAAAATGAACTATTTTTACCATTTTTTGAATCTTATTTCCTGATTCTTCGTAATAAAAATAGGAGGTGTTACTTTTGCAAAAAAAATATATTTCTTTTCCTTTATTAGCAGCCTTAATAGCTATTGTCCTTTTATACACGATAGGAAATATCTTGCATATAGAGTTACTCCGTATATCTATTACAGGTGGAAGTGATTCTGAAGGAACAATATTTGAAACAAGCATATCCTTTATCCCTATTATAGTTGGCTTTATTGTTGGATTTATAACAGATTATATTATTAAACGTAACAGTAAAAAAAACTTGGTATAAAGCCAAGTTTTTTATACGGAACAATAGCAAGCTAAAGCAGTTGTTGTGCGAGCGGGGAGAAACTTTGACCAAAAAACAGAGCATCTTATGGAATATGTTAGTACTATTTGTAATTTTGCATCTTTTGCTATCTATGATATATATTTTTATCATACATGTATTTAATGCTTTGTTTAGTATTGTAAGTATATCTGCTATTTTAATACCGTCTCTTTTCCTACTACTTTTTGAATACATAGTATGGAAACAGTTTATTGATTCCTCGTTAGCTGAAATGAAAGTACATAAAAATTTTAAAAAAGTCACCATCATTTGCCTCATTCCAGTTTTAGTTTGTCTGTTTATGTTAGGGCTAAATGAATATAATTCAAATTTCACTTCGAGTAAATGGAGTGAGAAACCTTCCAAAAGAGTAGAAATAATAGATGATTTATTACTAAATTATGATTTTAAAGGAATGACAAAGAATGAGGTGATAAATATACTAGGCACACCATCGGAAACAGAGTACTTTAAAAAAGATAATAATATTGTATATCATCTAGGATATGAAAGAGGGCTTATTTCTATTGATAGTGAATGGTTGGTAATTAATTTCGATGGTAACGAAATAGTTATTAATTATGATGTGGTTACAGATTAAAGAAGTACTGAGCATGTTTCCGAGAAAAAATGGTAGTAGAAAAGGAGATGGTTATGAGAAAGTTTATTGTTTTCTTATTGTCTGGCTTTGTTCTATTTTTACTAGGTATCATTTTGTCTACTCTTTTAGATGAAATTTGGGTTGCGTTGGGCACAATTTTTGCAATTATTGGTGGATTTATGATGGGAGGAAGCTCCTATTTTTATATAAACAAAAATAAATAGCTTTCTATCGCAAATTATATAGAAGATGTATTCCGAGGTTATAGATAGTAACTTATTCTTTCTAGGTTTTAAAGTATTAATTAGGAGGAATCATTCAAATGGTTACTTTCTTGTTTAGAGCTGCTTTCTTGATGATTATTATATTTGGTGGAATATTCACCATTCAATATTTTAGAACAGGTGATATTCTATTAGTTCAATTAATAGGATTAGTTATAGGAGTGATTTTGTTAGTGAGTGCAGTTATTATGAAGAAAATAGATAATTAAATCATATGGAAAATGACTATATTTATTAAATAGGGTTAAGAGGTAATGTGAGAGAATAAGTCTGAAGGGTTTGTAAGAGAATTTAGACTCAGATTGGAGCGGTTTTCTTGATTACAATACTAGAGCTTATATTTCAAATCACTGCAATAATACTACTTCTTTGTTCTATCTATTTTTATCGCTATTTCATAAAAGTCAAGAGAGAGACAAAACTTAGTTTAGGACAGAATATCATATATGTAGTAACAAACATTGCATTATTTCTTTGCTCAGCTAGTTATTTACTTTTACTATTAAGTAAATAATAGACTGAACGACACAGGATAAACTTCTTAAACGTTATAGTGATGAATAAGAATTTTAAATAATATAACTGGAAAATAAAGGGTTATTTAACCAATTCGTCCGTCTTTTTTTCAAAAATAAAAAAAGAAAAGAACAGTTTCATTAATAAACTCTATCTCTCCCTAGTTTAATTATAGCATGCTGAACAGACTTTTATTAGTCTGTTTTTTCATTATTTAGTTGATATGATTAATCAAGTGAAGTAGCTATTTTCAGCTACAATTTAAGGTGTTTCTATAGGAGGGAATAGAATGGGACCATATGTGTTGGATTTTAGCGAAGTGGATCATACGAAACAAATGCTAGTAGGTGGAAAAGGAGCGAACTTAGGAGAGCTTAGTAAGATTCCTGATATTTCCGTACCAGAGGGCTTTTGTGTGACAACATTTGTGTTTAGAAAAACATTAGAACAAAATGAGTTATTGAACACATTATTTGGTCAGCTAAAGTTGCTTTCAGTGGAAGATAGAGATCAAATTAGGGATATTAGTAGGAAGATTAGACAACAAATAATGATCACCAAAATTCCTTCTAACGCTCAGCAAGCAATTTTTCTTTCTCTTAAAAGGTACGGTGATGATCATGCCTATGCCATTCGTTCAAGTGCAACTGCTGAAGATTTACCACATGCTTCCTTTGCTGGGCAACAAGATTCCTATTTAAACATAAAAGGGAAGACTTCTATATTAGAACATATTCGTAAATGTTGGGCTTCCTTATTTACTGATCGTGCAGTAACGTACCGTATGCAAAACGGGTTTAGTCATGACAGAGTATATTTATCTGTTATTATTCAAAGAATGATTTTCCCAGAGGTTTCAGGAGTAGTATTTACTGCAGATCCCTTGACGTCAAATAGAACAGTACTCTCTATAGATGCGAGTTTTGGACTAGGAGAGGCAATTGTTTCTGGCATAATTTCAGCCGACAATTATAAAGTGCAGAAAGGAAAGATAATAGAATCAAACATTGCTAGTAAAAATAGGGTGATGCATGTATTAGAGGAGGGTGGAACAGAAATAAAGGAACAAGACTTACTTGTTAAAAATCAATCTAGTCTTTCAGAGGATCAAATTATACAACTTGAGAAAATATCCAGAAAAATTGAAGCTTATTTTAAATGTCCACAAGATATTGAGTGGTGTTTGATAGATAATATATTTCATATTGTTCAAAGTAGACCCATTACGACTCTATTTCCCATCCCTATAGAAACAGACCAAGAAAAGCATGTCTATGTTTCTGTTGGTCACCAACAAATGATGACAGATTCCATGAAGCCATTAGGATTATCATTTTATCTTTTAACAACGAGTGCACCAATGAAAACAGCTGGTGGACGCCTATTTGTTGATATTACTAATCACTTAAATATTCCATCTAGCAGAAAAAATATAATAGATTCACTCGGAAAATCCGATCCACTTATAAAAGATGCACTGATGACGATTGTGGAGAGAGAAGGATTTTTAGAATTTTTTCAAAAAGAAGAAACAATGCAAGCATTTGAGAAGAAGGAAGAAAAATCTTCTAGTAAACCAATGCCAGATGAAATCGATCCTACTACTATCTCTACCTTAATCGAGAAAAATGTAACCTCCATTAAGGAATTACAGAAGAACCTCCATTTGAAGTCTGGTAGTGAGCTAATTAACTTTATTATAGAAGACATCCATATATTGAAGAAGCACTTATTTGATCCACAGGGCTTAAAGGTGATTATGGCTACGATGGAGGCTTCAGCATGGATTAATGAAAATATTTATAATTGGTTAGGAGAGAAAAATGTAGCTGACATTTTATCTCAATCTGTACCAAACAATATAACATCGGAAATGGGTTTAGCACTCTTAGACGTTGCCGATGTTATTCGACCTTATCCAGAAATAATAGAATACTTAAAAGAGGTAAGAGAAGATAACTATTTAACAGAAATAGTTAATTTTCATGGTGGAGTAAATGTACAACGTGTAATTCTTCGTTTTCTCGAAAATTATGGAATGAGATGTGCTGGTGAAATTGATATAACAAGAAATCGATGGAGTGAAAAACCTAGCACTATTCTGCCGATGATTTTAGGCAATATCAGAAACTTTGAGACGAATGCTAGTAAGAAAAAGTTTGAGAAAGGACAACAGTTTGCCTGGAAAAAAGAGCAAGAAATAATGAATAAATTGAAGGAATTACCTGATGGTGAGAGAAAAGTATTAGAAACCAAGCGAAGAATTGACCTTATTCGTAACTTTAGCGGATACCGAGAATATCCAAAGTACACTATGATTACAAGATATTTTCTATATAAACAAGCATTATTAAGGGAAGCTCATTCTCTAGTTGAAAGAAAAGTTCTTATGGAAAAAGAAGATATATACTATCTCAACTTGGAAGAGCTGCAAAAAGTAATCAATACGAAACAAGTAGATAAGCAAATGATTCAGCAGCGTAAGAAGGACTTTCTATTTTATGAAAAGCTAACACCTCCACGTGTACTAACATCAGATGGAGAAATTCTTATGGGGAAATATAAGCACGAAAACCTTCCAGCTAATTCATTTGCTGCCTTACCGGTTTCTACTGGAGTTGTGGAAGGGCGTGCCAGAGTGATACTAAGTATGGAAGATGCAAAGTTAGAAAAAGGAGATATATTAGTCACAAAATTTACGGATCCTAGTTGGACACCTTTATTTGTAGCGGTAGTTGGTTTAGTTACAGAAGTTGGTGGGCTAATGACTCACGGTGCAGTTATTGCACGTGAATATGGTTTGCCTGCAGTGGTAGGGCTAGAAAACGCTACTAATATAATAAAAGACGGACAAAGGATTAGACTTAATGGTACAGATGGTTATATAGAATTATTATAGATATTCATTTGCATTTATTGAAAAAAGTCACTGAAATCCCTCAGTGACTTTTCTATTGCATACTATATTCCTTAGTATATGGTTGACTATTGTTTCTTCCCTTTTGTTTTGCAGTATATAATGCTTCATCTGCTTCTCTAATTAATTCATGTATGGTGTCACCTAAGCAACTAGGGTGAACATAGTGAGAGGATATTCCTAAACTTAATGTCGTTTGAATCTTCTTGTTATTTTTAAGAAGAAAAATTTCTAATACTTTTTGCCTAATTGTATCTGAGAGAATAATCGCTTCTTCTATTTTTGTATTTGGAAGAAGTATGATAAATTCTTCTCCTCCGTATCTGACTATAATATCGTCTTTTCTTATACTCGCTTTTGCTATTGCTGCTACATGAGTTAAGACCATGTCTCCTGTTAAATGTCCATATTGATCATTGATTTTTTTGAAATGATCAATATCAAACATGATTAAGGAAAGGTTTCCGCCATTATTTTCTGTGAATTTAAGTAATTCTTTATATTCTTTTGTGAAATAGGTACGATTATATACTTTAGTAAGACCATCTATAGAGGCAAGCTTTTTTAATTTTTCTTGCATTTCTATTTTTTCAGTCATATCAATAAATGTTAGGATATGACCAATTATTTTGTTGTGCTTATCCTTCACCTCAGAGAAATGAACTTGATAGTAGGTTTTTCTGTTTTCGATAACACAATGATATTCACAATCTTTCTTTTTAATGAGGAGTTCCATAAGATGCTTGTTTTCTGATAGTGTGTTCTCTAGAGAATATCCTATTATGGAAGACTTTAAAGAAGGTATCACGACCTTCATGGCTTGATTAAAATCAAGTACCATTCCCTCACGATTTAATACAAGGACTCCCTCTTTCATTCTTTCGAATATGGTATCTCGAAAGATGGGTGTTACATGAAACATTTTAAACGATACAAGTGCAATAAAATGAAAAACAAAGGAAAGACTCATAGAAACTGGGCCAAAATCGATACCATATGGACTTAAATCATTTAAGTAAAAATAGTTAGCAATGATTGGAGTAAGTAAACCAGCTATCATCGTTAAAAGTTGAAATTGAAATATTCTACTATTATTTTTCCATTGAAGAACCAACGTAATAATACTTGCTGTTAAACAAAGTACAAGATAAAGAGAATGTAAATAAAAAAACGGTCCATAAGTAAGATCTATAATAGGAAAAGGTGTATCTACTCTCAACTGTACTGAAGTGTAATATAAATGATGAAGGCCGTTAGTGGTTTGCATCAAAACAGTTAAACATGGTATAGCAAATAATAAATAATAATTACGGAGACTAAGTTTTTTTCCTATATATTCTGTACACATTAGAAAGACAAAAGCTGGAATAAATGGCATTACAAGATATTCCAAACTTAACCAATAGGTTATTTCTTTTAATGTAGTACTAGTTAATTCAAAACAATAAAAAATAGAAAACAAGGATGAAAGAATTGTAACAATTACATAGTGTTTTGCACCTGGAGCTCTCCTTAGTTTAAAGGAAGCAAATAAACTTAAAAATAAGCTTAGTCCAGCTGAAAGGGAAATGATTAAAATATATATAAGTAAGTCATTATTCATAGATATTACTCCATTAATATTAAATCTTTGATCGGGTTTGATGCATATATTCTAATTATACTTTAAGATGGCATTAGTAGGTAGCTATTTCGTCATGCTATTAGATTGAATGTTTAAAATAATTATTTAGTGCGAACGAAATCTATATAGGAATTAACTATAGAATTTTGTTGAGAATGTTAAATTTAGTTTAGAATTTTTATTATTATATAGTAATAAGATAAGGTGCTTATCAAACAGAATGTATATAAAATTATATCGTATCTATACTTTCTAAAAAAAGGGGGATATATCATGTATAATCAAAAGAGAATAAGAGATTATGGAATAGAGATAGGGCGCTTAAAACCAGGTGCTCTAAATGCAATAACAGATGTAGAGGGAGTTACTGTTGGACATGTTACGCTTAGTAAAGGCGATATGCAAACAGGTGTTACAGCTATTCTTCCACATCAGGGTAACATTTTTAAAGAAAAGGTAATGGCTGCTAGCCACATTATTAATGGTTTTGGAAAAACGACAGGAACAATACAAATAAATGAGTTAGGTACTTTAGAGACACCGATCATCCTTACTAATACGTTAAATGTAGGGATGGCATCTGATGTACTTATTGATTATATGCTAAAACAGAATCCTGAAATTGGTCGTACAACTGGAACGGTGAATCCTATAGTTGCTGAGTGTAATGATATGTATTTGAATGATGTTAGAGCGAAATTTGTACAGAGAGAGCATGTACTAGATGCTTTAGAGAATACGGCAACCGAATTTAAAGAAGGAGCTGTTGGGGCAGGAACGGGAATGCTCTGTTATTCATTAAAAGGAGGGATTGGCTCAGCTTCACGGATAATGGAATTAGAGTATGGTTCCTATACAATGGGGGTTTTGGTGTTATCCAATTTTGGTATATTAAGTGATTTAAACATCAATAATAAACCAGTTGGAAAAGAAGTAAAGAAAGCTCTTATTGAGTCTTATAAGGAAGAAGACAAAGGTTCTATCATTATCATTGTAGCAACAGATTTGCCTGTATCTGAAAGACAGCTTAACCGGATTTTAAAGAGATCTGTTACAGGGTTATCTAGAACTGGCTCCATTATCACTAATGGAAGCGGGGAAGTGGTGATTGGTTTTTCCACTGCTACTAAAATTCCTCATGAAAAAACAAATGGCACTCTTTCTATTCCAACAATTCATGAAGAAGACATAGATATGGCATTTAGAGCCATTGGAGAGGCAGTAGAAGAGGCCATCCTTAATTCGTTATTCACAGCTGAAGAAATAGTAGGAAGAGATGGTCATAGACGACCTGCATTAAAAGATTTATTGCACAGGTATCACATATCTCTGGATTAATAGGTTAGCAAAATTTTAGGTAAAAGGATTCTCTTTCTAGAGTATCCTTTTACCTAAAATCACTTTGCTCAACTAATAGTAACCTTCATTTGGTTGCTATATTCCTTAACAATCATTAAACCTAGCCATCATATAGGTAGTATAATAGTTTCCATCAGATAGAATTCTATCATTCTTAAAACAACCTTCTATTTCAAAACCAAGCTTTTTATATAATTCTATTCCTCTTGTATTTGTTTCAAGAACGCCATATAATTCCATTTTTTTAATATCATTGCTATCAGCCCACTTTATGGTTTCTTGCATAAGATTTCTGCCAACTCCATATCCCCAGTAATCCTTTAAAACACCAAGTCCAAACTCTACTTTATGAGCAAATCTTTTTAAATCATTACCAATACATCTTGAATAACCAATGATTTTCCCATTGATTTCAGCTATTAAGAATAATCTTTTAGAATGTAAAGTATCAATTTCTATCAGTTTTTCAAATCCAAAAGGGTCAATATAATCTTCCCCTTTTTCGCGATCCATATTTTCTGATTCCCCATCAATTTGAAGTCTTAATTCAGATAATGATATGGCATCTTGATTTGTTGCATTACGAATAGTATATTTTAAGCCTTTTACATGAAAGAATTGCTTATTCACAATCATTTAACACACTCCTTAAAGATTCATTCTATGTATGTAGAAATCTATTATACTTCCTACCACTATTTTACAGAAGAGGTATTAGATATTTTTCCCTTGTAAAAAGTAAAGTGTTAGTAGAAGAGTACACTTCTATCGTTATACTTGCATGCTTTTTCGTTTATAAGTAGTGAAAATAGAAAAAATAAAAAAGTGAAATCACGCTCAATGTTTTAAGTATCTTCAATCATTTGTAATCACTTTTTCAGCTTGTTCTTTTATTGCTTCACTAACAAGTTGAATAGCACGGAGAGACATCTGAGGCTTACGTGCAACAAGAAAAATATGGCGTGAGGTTTTTGGAATTAAGTCCAAAAGATGAATTCCATCCGTGTGTTTGCTAATTGCTAATTTAGGTAAAACAGCTATAGCCAGATTATTCGCTACAACTGCTTGCATAGTGGAATAGCTTAAAAATACATTCTTCACATTGGGTTGATAGCCTGCATTTCGACAAAGAGTTCTTGTATATTCGGATAGATATGTCCCTTCAGGCTCCATAACCCAGTTTTCTTCCATAAGATCCTCCATTTTAATCGAAGAATAGATTTTTAAAGGGTTATTATTTCCGATTAAAATTTTGAGATTATCTGTACCTAATTCGATGAAGCTTCGGTCTTTTTGAATAAGCAGTTGATTCTTTTCAAAATAAGCAACAACTGCTAGATCGAATTGATGTGAATCAAGTGCAGGTAGGCTTTCATCTGGTTCCATTTCTGTTAGTTGAATGGTTAGTAGAGGATGTTTTTTTTCTACTTTTGCTATTGCTGGAATAACAATATGTCGCAAAGCACTCGAAAAAGAAGCAATTCTTATTGTTCCTTGAATAGCATCAGAAGTATCATTGAAAGAATTTTCGATTTTTTCTAGTTGATGAAGAATAGGTCTTACTTGCTTTACAAGGTGATAGCCTGCATGAGTTAATTGGACTTTTCTTCCTTTTTTTTCAAAAAGGATCGTTTGTGTTTCTTTCTCTAAAAGGTTGAGTTGTTGAGAAACAGTAGCAGTACTAATATACATTACTTCCGCGACACGCTGCATAGTCCCTAGTGTTTCAAATTGTACAAGCAATTGTAATCTCCAAGTATTAAGCATAATGGCACTCCTTTTTAGTTTATCTAAAGATATTGTTAAGAAAAACCTGATTGTTTAATGATGATTATTCATTAATAATAAACGTTAAGAAAGGTAAACGTAAATAGCTAAAAGGGAGAGATGGGAAATGATAGAACCTTATGCAAGAAGAATGGACCCTTGGAGAGATGTTAAGAGGCATGTTGGAAGGTATGGTGCTCCTTTTTTTATCCCAGAAATTATCGACTATGCCAAGGGAAGCTATCTGTATACAGAAGGAGGAAGGAAAATATTAGACTTCACGTCTGGTCAAATGTCTTCCACAATCGGCCATTCTCACCCTGAAGTAGTAGCCACTTTAAGGGAATCAGCGGATCGACTAGATCATTTATTTAGTGGAATGCTTTCCAGACCAAGTATTAATCTCTGTACACATATTGCGCAGACAGTAACAGATCCACTCACAAAGGTTATTCCTTTATCAACTGGATCTGAAGTGAATGAGGCTGCAATAAGAATGGCTAAGCTAGTTACTGGAAAATTCGAGGTTGTTTCCTTTAATCGATCTTGGCATGGTTTAACAGAAGCTAGTGCTGGTGCTACCTATGCATCTGCTCGTAAAAGTGGGTTACCTGGTTCGCCGGGCCAACTAGCAATTCCTACCCCATACGATTATCGACCAGATTTCTTAGATGGGAATGGGAATTTTGATTGGCAAAAACAACTTGATTATGGTTTTGCTATGGTGGATGCTCAATCTGTAGGAAGCCTTGCAGCTTGTATCGTAGAACCAATTGTTTCAGGAGGTGGTATCCTTGTTCCACCACCTGGATATTTAGCAGAATTAAAGAAGAAGTGTCAGGAGAGAGGGATGCTTCTTATCTTTGATGAAGCACAAACAAGCTTTGGTCGAACTGGACATTGGTATGGCTTCCAACATGATGGAGTAACGCCTGATATTTTAACATTATCTAAAACGCTTGGAGCGGGTTTACCACTTGCCGCACTAGTAACAACAGATGAAATAGAGCAAAAAGCTCACGAGAAAGGTTTTGTTTTTTATACCTCTCATGTTAATGATCCATTGGTTGCAGCGGTTGGCTGCACAGTAATGAATGTTATTGAACGAGAAAACCTTTTGCAAAAAGCACAAGAAAAGGGAGAATATTTAGCAAAAGCTCTTAAGAACTTGGTGAAGAAGCATGAAGTGGTTGGTGATGCTAGGGGTAGAGGCTTGCTACAAGGTATTGAAATTGTAAAGGATAAGACTAGTAAGGAACGCTCAGAAGAAATTGGAGATCAAATAACGGCAAGATGTTTAGAATTAGGACTTCATATGAATATTGTTTGCCTACCTGGTATGGGGGGCGTTTTCCGAATAGCACCTCCGTTAACGGTAACATATGAAGAGCTAGATGAAGGGCTTTCCATTCTCGATCAAGCAATTACAGATGTGGAGAATAAACGATGAAGCTACAAAAGATAGAAAGAAGTACTTTTCGTGCAAGGAAAAAGTTTTCATTTTTCCAGGAAATCAAAATGGTTCGAGACTATGATCCTTCTGTAACTTCTAATTTACAAGTGATTCTTACTTATTCAGGGCTACATGCAGTTTGGTTTTATCGATTATCTCATAAACTATGGAAAAGAAAGCTGCATTTAGCAGCACAGTGCATTTCTCAGTTTGCTCGTGTATGGACTGGTGTTGAAATACATCCTGCTGCCAAAATCGGAAAAAGATTGCTTATTGATCATGGAACAGGCGTAATAATTGGTGAAACAGCAATAATCGGAGATGATGTAGTAATCTATCAAGGAGTAACCCTTGGAGGTGTTGATAACCAACCAGGAAGAAGGCATCCACGTATCGGGAATAAAGTTTTTATTGGAGCCGGAGCAGCAGTGTTAGGAGCTATCACAGTAGGGGACGGTGCAAAGGTTGGTGCATTAGCGCTAGTATTAAAGGATGTCCCAGCAGAACATACTGCAGTTGGTAACCCTGCAAGGTTTATACCACCGAAAAATAGATGAAATGCTTTATCTATTACTTTATAAAATAGATGAATGAGGACTAAAAAATCTGTAGTTCTCTTTCATCTATTTTGCTTAAAACAATACCATATTTCCAGTTTCTTTTGCGTGTTTTTCTGCTTTCTTTAAAAGAATGATAGATACTCCAAATAAAAAAGTTAGTATAGAAATTAGGATTGAAATGGATAAGGCAAGCTCTATTACGCTTTTTCCGTTTAGTATCAATTCACGAAAAATTTCAAGGACATATGTTAAAGGAAAAAGTAGTCCAATCCATTTTCCCCAAAAAGGAATTGCTAGTATAGGGATTCTTACTCCTGAAAAAAACTGCATGGGCTCTTCAAAGAGAGTGAATAATATTCCAGCATCTCGTGAGAATAAAAAGACAATATTTAGAAATCCTCCCCAAATGACTGCGGAAATACTAAGAAGAATAAAACCAACTGGTACATTCCACCAAGAAATATCTCCAGCATGACCAGTTAGTATTAACATGAAAAAAGTAAAGGCGGTAAACAGCCATACTGCTTCCAGTAAATTACCTGCAGCTCTAGAAAACATTACGGCTATTCGAGAAACTGGAGATAAAAAAATTAGTTCAAGAGTTCCAGCTTGACGTTCATGTGACATTCCCCAAGCAGACTGAACAAGACTCCAAAAGAAAATATACGCTAAATAACCAGTTAATAAAAATAATGTTATGTCATCTACATCCATATATTTAGAGAGTGGACTTGTTTCAGATAAATTAAATGGTTTAAAAGAATAATAGGATGTAACAAACAATAAACTTGGCCATATCAATAACGAGAAGTATATAAGTTTATTGTGAAAATTATGCTGGTGACTTTTGATTGTTTCTGCTATTAGAATGGAGAGTATATTCATGATAAACTCTCCTTTGCTAAAGTGAGAATGGCGTCTTCTAAGCTAGGTCTTTTCATTTCTAAAGATTGTATGGAAATAGTTTCTGACATACATAAATTAAGAAGTTTGGATGTTGGATCAAACTCTGCCATTATTTCTATAACCGTAGCATCAATTTGTTCGGTAAAAAGAATACTGCAATCAGTCATGTTTTGTTTAATATTTTCCACTTGAGGTTTCGATAAGGAACTTGTAACTACTTTTAAATGGAATTTTTTCACAACGGTTGAAATAATATTTTCAGGAGTATCGTGTAACAGCAAAGAGCCTTTTTCTATAATATAAACTCGATCACAAAGTTCCTCTACTTCTTCTAGATAATGACTAGTTAGTAATATTCCTTTCCTTTCTTCTTTTGCTAATCTTTTCACCATTTGACGTAATTGTTTTGCTACTGGAGCATCCAGCCCTAGTGTGGGCTCATCTAAAAATAAATATTTAGGATCATTAATCAGCCCTCTAGCAATCTGCAATCTTTGTTTCATCCCCTTAGAGTACAATTCAACAGGGGTATCAGCAGCTGTTGTAAGACCAACCTCCTCTAGTAAACTAGAAATTCTAGTTTCTAGTTGCTTCCCTTTTAATCCATAAAGCTTTCCGAAGTAACGCAGGTTTTGAATGCCACTAAGCCGCCAGTATAACATTCGCTCTCCACCTGCTATCATATTCACTAAACCTTTTACTTGCATGGCATCATTTACTATATCCAAGCCATCAACAGTTATTCTTCCTTCTGAAGGATTTAATAAGGTTGAAAGCATTTTAATTGTTGTTGTTTTTCCAGCACCATTTAAGCCTAGTAGACCAACTATTTCTCCTTCTTTAATGCATAAATGAAGGTTTTTCACTGCGTTGATTCTTTTTCTTTCTGTTCGGAAAAGGTGTTTCTTTTTCTTTACTATATAATTTTTACCTAGATTACAAGCTTCAATCACTATGTTCACTCCTTATCCAAAATGTTTTTCTAGTACACTCTTTTCCATTTTTTTAATAAAATAAGTACCAATAGGAAAATAAATAATACCAATTACAATCATTCTCCATATAAACGGCCATATTTCTACTAGAGATTTACCTTCAATCCAAGTTAACCTTAATGCATCTACTCCATAAGTGAGGGGCATTATGTTTCCTATCCAGCTAAAAGTTTCTGGCAGAAATTCTACGGGGAAGGTGATACTGCAAACTAATCCCATTAAGACAAAAAGTGTGTTTTGCGTAATATATGTATCTCTGAAATAGAGCATGAACGATCCTAATACAAGTGCTTGACTAAAGGTAGCAGCAACCAATAGAAGTAAAACAACCAGCACATTTAGCCAGTTAATATCTTGTAAGTACAGACCAAAAAAATAGCCAGTCAAAATGATTACCAAAAACTCTATTATTACTCGTGTTAAACCTTGAGCTACATATCCTAAGAAGTAACCTTTACGAGAAGAAGGAGATAATAGCAAAGCTTCTAAAGTTCCTTCTCTTAGCTCTGTAATAATGGCTCTACTCACAATCATTAAGAGAGATACTGAAAAGGAATAAAGTACTCCACCTAATATTACATAAGATAAATAATCATCTGTTCCAGAATAGGAGGAAAAGCTTCCAGCCAGTTCTTCTTTAAAAACATAATAGTATGTGAAGTAGGCAAAAATGATAATGTAAAATCCTGTTAAGATATGACCTATAAAGAAAGACCAAGGAAATGCTCTTTTCATCACTTGATAATTACGTAAAAAAGTTGCAGTAAATGGTAACCACATACTAATCCTCCTTTTTTTCCATAAATGGTGTATCAAAATATTGACTCAACTTTCGCACCAGAAAAATAAGTGCTAATCGTTGGTTGTATTGTTTTTAAGGTCTATTAAATATATGGCTTGACAATGTTATTAAAAAATGAAAAAACACCTCGATCTTTGGTATAGT
>NZ_WEHU01000010.1 GCF_009183415.1 Bacillus sp. B1-b2
TATTACAATAATTATAGATACCAATGGAACTTAAAAAAGATGACTCCTGTTCAATACAGAAATCATCTTCTTATGGCAGCATAGGCTTTTTATAAAATGTCCTTTACAAAGGGTACACTTTATACTTTGTTGAGGCCTTTTTGTTTAACGATATGATTTAGACTTAGAGTATCCGCTATTGGATTGTCCTTGTCCTTGACGCTTGTTGTTGCTATATCCTTGTCTTTTTTGAGAAGGAGAAGAATTATTACTTCTTCTGCCACGGTCATTATTATTGTTTCTATCATACGGCTTACGATCTCTTTTACCTGGAAGAGACTTTTCTTCCGTTAATTTAACTGGAGTTGTATCTGGTTCCTTAGTAAGCATTTTTAAGACTGCTGCAACGATAGTGGAAGCATCTTTTTGTTCTAACAATTCATCTGCAGCACTTCTATAGGATTCTAAGTTATTTTCATCGATAACTTGATTAATTTTCTCTAAAACAGCCTTTTGTTGACTTTCCATTGCTTGATCAATAGTAGGTGGAATCATTTTTTCCATTTTACGTTTTGTTGTTTTCTCTACTACTTGCAGATAAGATCTCTCGCGGTAAGTAATGAAGGTAATAGCTACCCCTTCTTTTCCGGCACGACCTGTACGACCGATACGGTGTACATAGCTTTCAGGGTCTTGTGGAATGTCAAAATTATATACATGTGTAACTCCTGAAATATCCAGTCCTCTAGCTGCCACATCTGTAGCTACAAGCACATCAATTGTTCCTTCTTTAAACTTACGTAAAACTGACATACGTTTTGCTTGACTTAAATCTCCATGAATTCCTTCTGCTGTATAACCACGTAGGTTTAAAGCTTCTGAAAGCTCATCAACACGGCGTTTTGTACGACCAAAGATAATAGCTAATTCAGGAGATTGACTATCTAATAATCTTGTAAGAATATCAAATTTCGTTTTCTCTTGTGTTTCAATATAGTACTGATCAATTAGAGAAACTGTCATCTCTTTTGCTTTTACTTTAACAACCTGAGGGTCCTTCATGAAACGCTCTGCCATTTTTCTAATTGGTGCTGGCATAGTCGCTGAGAAAAGTAATGTTTGTCTCTCTGTTGGAATCTTAGATAAAATAGACTCAATATCATCAATGAATCCCATGTTTAGCATTTCATCTGCTTCATCTAGAATCACAGTAGAAACATTATCTAAATGTAATGTTTTACGGTTAATATGATCCAATATACGACCAGGTGTCCCAACAATAATATGTGGGTTTTTCTTTAGTGCACGGATTTGTCGATTAATATCCTGACCACCAAAAATGGATAGAACTCTTGTACGCTTTCCAAATCCAATTTTATATAATTCTTCCGATACTTGAATAGCAAGTTCTCTTGTTGGTGCAATAATTATCCCTTGTATTACTTCTTTCGTAACATCAACTTTATCTACTAAAGGCACTCCAAATGCCGCTGTTTTACCAGTACCTGTTTGAGCTTGACCAATTAAGTCTTTATTTTGAAGGCTCAAAGGGATTGTCTCTGCTTGAATAGGTGTCGCCTCTTCAAACCCCATTCTTTTTAAAGATTTCATCGTAGCAGCGCTAATTCCTAAATCTTGAAATTTTACCAATATATCCAATCTCCTTCTAGTCATTAAAAATATTTACAAGCAAGAGTCTACATTCATCTCGCTATCATGTATGTACCCCATTTTTTTAATGAAACATATTAAAAGGGCAATTGTTGCCTCCCCGCCCTTTCCCCAACCAAAAATGTAGAAGACCAAATTATTTTATATAATAGTGAAAGCTATCTTGGTTCCATATACTTGCAACCCTTATTTGGAGATCGATGAGGTATATGCTTAATTTAAAATTATTTTTATATGAGATACTATTCGAGTAAATTTTTAGAGGAAATATTTCAAATGACTTCTATTTATTTTATGATAATTAGCTAACAGAAAAAATTAGCCAAATACAGAGAAACGACTTTATACTGAGCTAGCAATTCCTGTCATTCCTACTAGACTCATTTCTCTCTATTTGACCAAGTTGAACTCTTTATAAGCTTTCCACACATCTATTCTACCCAATTTACGTGTTTTATCATCATGCTTTTAAAAATAATCTTATCACTTAAAATTTCTGTTTGCAATAAATTGGTTATTCCAAAACATTGATTTTAAGCGTGTTTATTACAGTTCCCTTATTGCAAACGCTTTAAGATTCAGTAGAGTAATAAACCATAAAAATACAATTTTTTTCATGGTCTATACAGCTTATGATGAGTCTTTTAAAAAAGTTAATACTTCTGCAGTTAGAAGCTTATTGTTTTCCCCATGACAAATATGATGTTTCGAACCTTTTATATAGATAATTCAATGGTGTTGTATAAGATAACTAGTACTATTAAGTAGCAGGGGGAGAATTGAATTTGGGGGAAACTGGGTCTTATATGATAAACAAGTATCTGTTGAATGGCTATAGGAGGATGAATTTTTTATACTTAGAGCGAATCTAGAGAGTATTACTTTCATCTTATCTCTAAAGAGATCAACTACTATATTTTGACTTCTTTACCTATCTATAAAGTATTAATATAATATGCAGAAACGCAATTTACTCACCAGATAACGGGTGGGGAGATAATTCGCTATTAAGTCTCCCATGGAGAAGCCAATTAAATATATTGTTTCGTGCCACTTCTTTAATTCTTCAGCGTAATATAACCACTCCTGGTAGGTGATATCCGCTAAACAATGGGTATCTCCATGACAAGGTAAAGTAGGTACATTTCCAATTTGTAAATGCTTGAATATATTCCGCTATTAGCTTTATCTCCATAGGAGATTCAGTGAACCCATGAATACACAAGTATGCATTCATAATGATTACTCCTTTTTGTTGGCTTTTACTTTTTTTTGAATAACGTTATCTACTTTTACTTTATGCTAGTTTCTAATTTGGAGGAAATTTGATAATTAAGATTGTTAAGGTGCTCAGCCATACTAGCTACTTGAAATGAGGCTGCGGAAATTTCTTCAAATGTGTTCTTAAAATCATTTATGACCATATTAAAGCGCTCAATTCTCTCTGAAGTTTCTTCTACATTTTCTACTGTATTATCCAAAACACCCATAATCTTCTCATTTACATATTTTAAAGAACTAGCATCCTCAGAGATTCGCACATAGTGTTTTTCAAAATCGCTTATCGTTTCTTGCACCATACTAATTTGATGATGTATATTATCTAATGCTAATTGAGTTTGTGTAGCTAATTTTCTTACCTCACTTGCTACTACCGCAAACCCTTTCCCATGAACCCCTGCCCTTTGAGCTTCAATGGAAGCATTTAATGATAAGATATTTGTTTGATTAGAAATAGATCTTATTGTTTGAACAATGATACCTATTTCATCTGAACTATCTGCCAACTTTTTTGTTAAGTTTTTCGTATCTTTAATAGTCTTGGCTAAATCATCTACTTGAACTAATGATGTGGAAACCTCCTGTTTTCCGAGTTCTACTTTCTTGACCATTTCTGCTGAAACATGATTAATATTCTTTATTTCTGAAATCATATGATTAACAAGTGTTTCTTTATCGGAAATAGAGGACGTTGTTTCCTCTGCTCCTGCTGCTAAAGTTGCTGCTGATTCATCTAACTTTTCTTGCAGACTTTTAATTTCATTTAGCTTCATCATAGAAGCTGTATACGATTTAATATACGTACTAATGCCTATTTGCATATCAAAGGAACATAATTTTTGAAAAGATAAAAAAAGACTTTCCATCTTATCTGGATGTAATTCTTCCTCTTTTAATACACTATACAATTCATTTTGAATAAGTGTATAAGCCCCAATATACCATTCAGGAAAGAGTTTTATTCGATTATGTACCTGACCTATGCGAATTCTACCTTGAATGTACTTCTCGTCCACTTTTCCTTGCACCATTTCTATTAGATATTGTTCAAGTGTGACTTTTAATCGATCAATAGTAGAATGCTTGTCTATAATCTGCAACAGATGGGGAATCTCCTTCAATCTAGCATAAAAAGCCGTAACAATTCGATTTGCACTTCTTTCCATAATAGGTCTTAATTCTTTTAAGTTGGCCAAATCCGATTCTGTTAATCCTACAAACTTTGATTGAGTGTGCAATACCTCTTGTGCGCCTAATGATAGCTTAGTATCTTGATTATGATGCATAGGGTAATCGTGACTATGCTTGCTATTCCCCTTTTTACGATGTAAAAACTCAAATGGACAACCTGACATTTTACTCAACTCCCTATAATATAAGACTTTTCTACTATTTTTTAGTATATTAGATTTCCTATTAAATGAAGGGACGAATTACAGCTTGTTTGTGTCTAATTGAGGATATTTTCTTATAAATAACTTAAATGAGAATTTGAGGGAATGGAAGGTGATGCTCCCTTCCATTCGCCCTCCTATTTTTACTCCTACAAACGGAAACAAAATTCCCACCTCTTCACACACAAAAAACCTCCTAAATAAATAGAAAAAAGAAGCTCACTCTTTTCTCTACTCATTCAGAAGGTTGATATCAAGCATATATATTATTGCAACGCTTTAACTACTTCCTCTAATTTCATTCCTCTTGAAGCTTTTACTAAAACAATTGTTTCCTCATTTATAGTTGGTAATAAAGAAGCTATTAATTCCTCTTTATCAAGGAAAGCATGAATATTTGCATTCGGTAAAACGGTTTGTGCCCCTTTTGCTATCGAAGCTCCAAGCTTACCATAGGTATAGACAACATCAATTCCTTCTAGTTGTTTGCCTATTTCAACATGATATTCCTCTTCTTTTTCCCCAAGCTCAAGCATATCACCTAGCACCATGATTTTTTGCTTAAATCCAGGCAAGTTTTTCAATACGCTAATTGCTGCTAACATAGAGGTTGGGCTAGCATTGTAGGCATCATTAATAATCTTCACATCGGATTTTCCAATCAATAGTTCCATTCTCATGTTCGTCAGCTTTAAATTTTGAAATCCTTTATTCATTTCTGAGAAGGAAATCCCAAAATACTCCGCTACTAGCATAGATGCTAATGCATTAAGGATATTATGATTTCCTAAAACAGGGAGCTCAAACGTTTCTTCTGATTTATTGATGAAAAATGAACTACCCTGTTCCCGCGCTGTTATTTTAGTAGGATACAAATAGTTAAATGTACTCATTCCAAATGTTTTTTTATCTAGTTCCCTATTTTCTACCGCTTCCGTTAAAAGGGGCTCATCGCCTAAATATACAAAACGACCGTTTTCTTTTAAGCCATTTAGGATTTCTAATTTCGCTTCTGCAATTCCTTCTCTTGAGCCTAAATCTAATAAATGAGATTCCCCAATATTCGTGATCACCACAATATCTGGCTCCGCTAGTCTTGTTAAAAAGTCTATTTCACCTTTTCCACTCATCCCCATCTCTAGTACAGCAATATCTGTATCTTCCTCAAGACCTAGAACCGTCAAGGGCAAGCCTAAATGATTATTATAATTTCCTTCTGTTTTTTGCACTTTATATTTTATAGAAAGTAGACTAGTTGTCATATCTTTTGTGGAGGTTTTTCCATTGCTTCCTGTGATTCCAACTACCTTTACATCTAATTCCTTTAAATAGCTTTTCGCAAGAGATTGAATTGCTTCTAGTGAATCCTCCACAAATATAAGTGGAAGTCCCTCTGGTGGGTTTGGAACATCCTTTTGCCATAAGGCAGCTGATGCACCGCGTTTAATAGCATCTTCTACATATTGATGTCCGTCTGTTCTCTCTCCTTTAAAGGGAACAAACAATTGACCTTCATCTATCTTTCTAGAATCAATCGTTACCCCTCTAACTAATACATCATTATATTCCTTATTTATTTCTTTACTGCCAGCCATCTCTGCCACAGCAGCATATGTACGTTTAATCAATCTATGACCCTCCCTTTAGATAAGGCCGTCTTCCTTATGAAGTCCAACTATCTGTATAGTTTGTTAAAGAACCTCATACAAATAACAGCCTAGATAAAAGAAGAGGCTATAAACACTGCCTCTCCTTACTTTAGTTAAATAGAATATTTAATATTTTGCTTCTCAGCATGTCTTTCTAATGCCAAGTCAACTAGCTTATTGATTAAAGCATCATATTCAACACCAGTATGTTTCCATAATAGCGGGAACATGCTAAAAGGAGTAAAACCAGGCATTGTGTTTACTTCATTGATATAAACTTTTCCTTCTTTTGTTAAGAAGAAATCTGCACGAACTAATCCTGAGCAATCTAGTGCTTTAAATGCTTTGATTGCATCTGCTTCAATCGCACCATATTCGCTTTCTGTAATATCTGCAGGAATAATAAGTGCTGTATTTCCATCCTGATATTTCGCTTTATAATCATAGAAATCTGTTTTTGGGACAATTTCACCTGCTACAGATACTTTAGGATTATCATTCCCAAGAACTCCTACTTCTACTTCACGTGCTGTTACGCCTTCTTCGATAATTACTTTACGATCGAATTGGAATGCTTCCGCAAAAGCTTCTTCTAATTCTTCTCTCTTCGTACACTTACTAATACCAACGCTTGAGCCAAGATTAGCAGGCTTTACAAAGCATGGATAGCCAAGTTCTTTTTCCACTAAGTCATATGCAGCTTCTTTATCACTTTGCCAATCTGTTCTGATAAAAGAAGTATATTTCACTTGGTTTAAACCTGCTACCTCAAAAATATTCTTCATAATAACCTTATCCATTCCAGCAGAAGAAGCTAAAACTCCATTTCCTACATAAGGAAGGTTTAGAAGCTCTAGCAATCCTTGTACTGTACCATCTTCGCCATTAGGTCCATGCAATAATGGGAATATAACATCTAAAGAAGCATCCTCACTTGCTTGAAATAAAGTAGTAGATAGAGCATTAGATCCTAATTCAGGTAATGCTTGGAATTCTAATTCTTTTACAGTTTCTACTGGTCCCGTTAGTTGTGGTCCTCTTACCCATTCACCATTCTCCGATATGTAAATTGGGTGAATATCATATTTATCTGTATCTAATGCTTTTATCACAGCCATTGCTGTTTGCATGCTTACATTATGTTCAGCAGATTTACCGCCATATAGTAATCCAAGTTTCTTTTTCATTTTAAGTACCTCCATTTGATTAATCAGTGATGGTGTTTTCCTTACTGCTTGTTAGTCACCAATCGAGATTGTAGAAGTTAAACCAACAAGGTCTTCTTCTCTTTTTATCGTGTCATTTACACTTGTTTATTCTACCACTACCTAATCGCTTTCAAAAGAAAATTTCTGCTGATCTGCATGGATTTAATAAAAACCAAATAGTTTTGTTACATCTGTTATTTTACCTTAATTACCTTATGTTAAAAGCCCAAGAATGGAAGCTTATTTTATCAAATTAATATCACATGGCAATAGCCTTCTGTATAAGCTATGACCCTTTCTTTCTCACTCGCGTCATATTCAAGAGGAAAGCAAGTAGATCGACCTAAGGATTTATGTTTATCCAAAGAGCATTGTACTATTTCTTTGGTCCAAAAGAAAAAAATATATTGCTTTTTCATAATGAACCTGTACAAAGTCACCTTTCTTCTCTCCAATCTTACTACAATATACTTCTTTTTATTTCAAGAAATAATCTAATCATCTCTCATTACTATTCATTCTTACTCGCTTTTTTATTGGATTTAAATACCTTTGCACTTCTTACATACTCCACATCTTCTACTTTACTTCGATAATTAATCACTCGAGCAAGAGCAAAGAAATAATCAGATAATCGATTTAAATATCGCAATGGTAGTGTGGGTATTTGATCATTTGCTCTCATGAGAGTAACAACTAATCGTTCTGCTCTTCGAGTTATCGTTCTTGCTATATGAATAGTTGAAGCTGCCTCCGTTCCTCCAGGTAAGATAAATTTCTCTAAGGCAGGAGTTTCTTCCATAAAAAGATCAATTCGCTCCTCTAAGTAAAAAACAGCTTCTTCTACTAGCTTTAACGGCCTTCTTTCCGATATGCTCGCTAAGTCTCCACCACAATCAAACAATTCATGCTGAATTTTTTCAAGGTCTTCCACAAGATCTTGAAATAGTTCTTCCTTTAACTGAGCAACAGCCATGCCAACAAATGAATTTAACTCATCTACTGTTCCATATGCTTCTACACGAATATCATCCTTATCAACTCGTCCACCAATAATGCTTGTTTGCCCTTTATCTCCAGTTTTAGTATATATTCGCATCCAGATTCCTCGTTTCTCATTTAATTACTAATGTAGTCCACACCATATGACATCTACTCTTTGCGCATATGTAGAAAGATCATACTAGGAGAAATCCCTCCTGCATGTCTTCGATATTGCTTCAGATAAACACTTATAGACACCTCTTGATAACATTTTCCCAAGCAAGGTGATTGTTCCTGCAAATTCTACATAATTCCCTTGCTGTGTTGCTGCAATAAGGACACTGTCAGTAGATGTTCCTGTAGCAACAGTTACTGTTACTTTATCTTTTATCTCATAATCTCTTAAAAAAGCAGCCTTTGCTTCTGTAATGGTTATGATACTTTGAACAAAAGCTTGATCTGATAGCTCTCCATTTACAAATGCCCAAATATTAATTGTTCCAGGAGTTAATCCTGAATCATGCTCACTTGCCTTTGCAGCATCCACCGCATGTCCAATGCCTGCTGTCACCACAATAAGGGCAGATACTCCCTCTTCTTCTATAAAACGGTATGAAGCATCTTCCGTTAAAACTGCTGTCATCATTCCCACTGTAGTACTTGTCAACAGTCCTCTTTGTACTAAATATTGATCCATTTCCGCTCTATAATCATCACATTGATACGTTAAATCAATATGGCGATTAATAAAATGCTGATACCACCCCATTCCAGCACCTGTTACTCCAGAAGAAAGCGTCTTTAGAGGAAATGGAGCAATTAATTTCACATGTTCTTTACTGATTTCAAGATGATTAACATCCACCCTTGGCAGTTTTTCTTGTCCCTTTTGTGGGAGTAGAGCTATTTGAGGTGCAGATGTAGTCGGATGAAAGGTCCTTTGCATACTTGTCTGATAGACTCTCTTTATTCTTTCTTCTACTAGTACTTCAACTGGAGGTGCGTCTATCTCCAGTCTGCCTTCTTGAAGCAATAATAGTCTGTCACAATATAGACCGGCTAAATTCAAATCATGAAAGATGCATATTACAGTCAAATCTTTCTCCATCGTCCATTCTTTTAACGTATCTAATAATTCCTTTTGGTAAGATAAGTCAAGATGATTAGTAGGCTCATCTAAGAGAAGAATCTCTGGTTCCTGTGTTAGACTTTGGGCAAGATACACTCGCTGCTTCTCTCCACCCGACAGCTCATGAATAGACATATCTTGAAAATCCGCTACTCCAGTTTGCTTCATAACCTTCTCCATTACCTCATGATCTATTGAACTAATGGTTTGAAAAAGTCCTTTTTGATGAGCATATCTCCCAAGAGAAACAATTTCCTTTACACTATAAGAAAAAGACTCCTGTACATGCTGAGATAAAACAGCTATGACACTCGCTAGATCCTTTTGCTTATAATCTTGTATGTTCTTTCCTTTAACTACTATTTCTCCACTTTTCTTTTCGAGAATGCCACTAATCAATTTTATTAATGTGGTTTTTCCACTTCCATTTGGTCCAAGTATCCCTATTAATTCTCCTTTTTTCACAGAGAAAGAGATGTCTTTCAATACCTTTTTCTCTCCATATTGAAAAGATAAATGACTGACTTCAAGCATTCCTTCAGCTCCTTTTTCTTCTCTTTAGTAATAAATAGGCAAAAACAGGTGCACCAATTAGTGCAGTGATTACTCCAATTGGTAATTCTGTTGGCGAAATAATCGTACGTGCTAGCAGGTCCGCTAATATTAAAAAGCCACTACCCGTTAATACAGATATAGCTAATAAATGTTTATGATCTGGACCTATCATAATTCTGACAAAATGTGGGATAACCAACCCAACAAACCCAATTGTTCCAGAAACAGCTACTGCTGCACCTGTAATCATCGAACCTGCTAGCAAAATTATTAATTTTCTTCTTCGCACAGATACACCTAGATGTTGTGCGCGCTCTTCTCCAAAGGCAAATGCATTTAATTCTCTTCCTTGTAATAAAAGAATCATAGACCCTATTAGAAAGAAAGGTAGTATCATTTGTATATAGCTCCACCCTCTCATGGATACACTACCTAATAACCAGCCAATAATTTGACGTAATTCATTTTCTGTTAATGCAATCATTAAAGAAATAAAGGCACTTAGAAATGAACTAATAATAATACCTGTTAATATAATGGTTTCTACTCTCATAGAAGGATCCAGTTTACGAGCAAAGAAAATAACAAATAGAATAGTCATAAAGGAAAAGAGAACACTCATCAATGGTAGAGTGAAGCTCCCTAAAAAAGGTATTTGCAAATGAAAGAATAGGGTAATGACAGCTCCCAGCGAAGCACCTGAGGATACTCCAAGTGTGTATGGGTCTGCTAAAGGATTTCGAAGTAGACCTTGAAAAGCAGCTCCTGCGATGGAAAGACTTGCACCTACTAATCCTGCTAGCAAGACTCTTGGCAAACGAATATTTTGCACAATGTTAATATGCATAGTGTCTACATTAGTTAGAACAGAATCTAATCCTATATAACTAATTAAAATTTTCAACACTGATAGAATTGGAACAGAAACAGTTCCAACTGATATCCCAACAACGACAGAAACAAGGAGAAAAAAAGCGGCATATAAATAAGCCGCTTTTCTTTTATTATTTAAATACATCTGGGTAAACTGCTTCCGCAATTGCTTCGACACCTTCCACTAAACGAGGGCCTGAACGCGTAACAGTGTCAGAATCTACATCTATAATCTGATTCTCTTTTACAGCTGTTACCTCTCCCCAGCCTTCACGAGCAATAATGGCATCTGCTGGATTTGCCTCTGAATAGCTTCCATAAGTTGTAATGACAACATCCGGATTTGCAGAAATAATTGCTTCTGGATCAACTTGAATCCAACCCTCATCCGTTACTATGTTCTTTGCATTAATCGTATCTAACATTTCTTGCATGAAGGTATTCGTACCTGTTGTATAGATGCTCGGTTCTCCACTTACTTCAATGTATACTGATTTTGTATCTTCAGCAGGAATATCTGCTGCTTTTTCTTTAATATCTTCCATTCTATCCTTCATATTTGTTACTAGCTCTGATGCTTCCTGTGTTTCACCAGTAACTTGTCCAATCATATCAATACTTTCATATACATCATCAAAATTATTAGCATCATTAACGACCACTACATCTATCCCTGAGTCGCGTAACTGTTGTAGTCCATCTGTTGAGGTATTAGCACTTGAGGCATGTGCTAATACCACATCTGGATCTAGAGAAATAATTTTCTCTACATTAAATTCCATACCGCCTACTTTTTCAATATCAGCAACTTCAGCAGGATATGTATCATTATCTGTTACACCTACTAGTTCATCACCTAACCCAAGAGCAAAAACGATTTCTGTATTACTAGGAATAAGAGATACCAGTTTCTCTGGTTTATCCTCAATTACTACTTCCTCTCCAACAGCATCTGTGATGGTTAAAGGATAGCTTGCCTGTTCTGTTTGTGAAGACTCATTCTCATTACTTGGTTTTTCTTCTGTCTTCGTCTCCCCACACGCTGCTAGTACTCCTACTGCTAGCATGCTTGCTAGCAAAATAGAATAAAACTTTTTCATTCTTTTATTCTTCCTTCCTGTCATTTGATAGCAATAATTCATTGCTTCATATAAGGTGAAAAATAAAAAACATCTCTAAATTATGCATAGAGATGTTGGGAATGTCTTTAAAAATAGCTTTCAAAGCGCGCTCCACACCACCCTATCCTCGTAGGTTATTAGGTGTATAGAAAGTGGCAGGTCTCCTGACTCATGATTAGCGCAGAATCAGAACCTTCCCATACATTTGTACAGTGGTATACTCTCTGTCTGCAATCATTTACAGTGGCGGGACCGCGTTGGATTTGCACCAACTTCCCTTTTAAGAGACTGTTTTTTAGTTCATAGAGCCTTACTAAAAAAAGTCTCACCATTTTCTATCTATTTCATTTTTCTTCTTTTCGATTATACACTGTTTTATTAGAAAAAAAACACTGTTATGACAAACTTAAGTAAGGGTCTACGGGAATACTATTCCCTAAAGCTATGCCTTCTTCTGATAGAACACATGTGTAACTCAGTAATAAAACTCCTGCCTTTTCTGCGTCCTGTAAGCTTTGGGAGAAATCAGGATCAATAGAAGTAGCTCCTGTGACAATACTTACATCTTCTCGTTGAACAATAAAGAGAATAGCTCCTTTTATACTTCCATCCTTTACAATGGAGGTTAGCTCAGTAACATGCTTTGTTCCTCTTTTTGTTACCGCATCAGGGAATAGCCCTATCCCGTCTTTTCCCATTGTAACACTCTTAACCTCTAGCAGTAGTTGTTCACCAAGCTCATTCTCCAACAGAAAATCCCATCTAGAGTGACCATACGTATACTCTGATTTAACCCAATGATAGAAAGCTAGTTCTTTGATCTTATTCTGCTTTAGTACGAGCTCGACTAGCTTATTTGGGTAAGTAGTATTTATTGAAACAAACTTCCCATTCCATTCTACATATACAGCTGTCCACTTTGTCTTTCGATTAGGATTCTTACTTGGAAGGACATATATTGTCGATCCCTCTCTCAATAGTTCGATCAATCTTCCTGGATCCGCTAAATGTACTCTTTCTATTTCCTTCGTTTCATTGGAGAAACAATGAAGGATAAAGCGATTGGGTCTTTCCAAGAACGTCATTTCTATTAGCTCATCAGGAAAATTCAGCAGTAAGTTTTGTTTCATTTCATCACCAGTCATCATTTTTTATAGGATGGTAATCTGCCACTCCTTTGTTTTTTTATCAAAAGTCAGCTTTGCATCCATTTTTTGTTTACTATTTTTCTCATATTCCTCGTACATATCATCCATATTATCGAAATCTCCTAACACCCAAATCGGTATTTCTAATTTAGAACGATTTTGAGAAGCTTTTTGTAGGGATAAGACCATACCTTCACGCATAAATCGTTTTAATTCTGTAACCATCTCTAGTGGGATTACTGGATATACTCGTTTCTTTTTAATGCCTAGAAGAGCCTTTTCTGCCTTTAATTCTGAGGATTTATTAGCAATTACTTCTGAAAACAAAGTAAAGAAGGAGTCCATTCTTTTATAATATGTCTTATTAAACCAACCATCATCATGTGCTAAGTATACATATTGATTATTTAATGATTGCCAGAATGGAGTTTTAAGTGGCTCCATTTTATGTCCTAAATAGAGGAGCTCTGCTATAGGTTGTCCTTCTAGAACATCTAGTGCTTCTACTTCTTCAAAATCTATCCATACAAAGTCTCCATAACCATAATGATTGTCCTTTGAAAACTTTGCTAAACTATGATTAGGAATGTATTCGAATTGTGTATGGCTATGGAATTCCCCATCATCATATTGATGTTTTAATAATAATAGAGAAGGAAGTGTACTAAACAACACCTTATAGAACTCACTAAATTCTATTCCATATGTAAGAACAAAGCGTTCTTTCTCATTTAAATGCACATAAATCACGTCTCGAATATCCAAATTACCTTTTTTCAAAAGTAAAACCCCCAATCCCTATCTACGTTCGCCTTGCTATTTATTTGAATCATCCTATTCATTATGACTGGAAAAACTTAGTTTAAGTCTTACATGTTGTTTTGTTTATTCAGTGAAAGAATTCTACTATTCTTTATCCTTGTCCATCATCTTTATCATCATACAATTTGTTTTCTAGATTGTAACCACTTTAGTGTAACAAATAATGAGAAAAATTTCTTACATGAACTTTCTAATTGAAAAAAAAGGAAAAAACCATGTTTTTGATCAAAAACATGGTTCCGCTTGTTTCAAACTCTTAAACTTACCCTATATTTGTGTTTTTCAACAGTCTCTTGATACTATTATCGGCTTCTCTTAATACGACTGTTTTATCCACGGTCTTCATTATTTTATTCTCCATGACAATATGGCCATCTACAATAGTGGTTTCGACATCTGCTCTAGTAGCGGAATAAACAATGCGAGAGATTGGGTCCACATCATAAGAAGGAAAGGTATGAAAATTGTTCAAGTTAAGAATGGCAAGATCTGCTCTCTTTCCAACCTCTATGCTGCCTATCTCACTCTCCAAGCCAACTGCTCTTGCACCTCCGATAGTGGCCATTCTGAATACAGTTCTAGCATCCATTGCAGTTGGACCATGTATTGGCTTTTGAATGAGGGCCGCTAAGCGCATTTCATTGAACATATCTAAGTTATTATTACAAGGTGCTCCGTCTGCTCCTAAACTAACGGAGGCATGATTGCATAATAGGTGGTGGGTATCAGCAATACCTGAGGCAAGCTTTAAGTTGGAGCCAGGGCAGTGACTAACATGTACCCCCTTCTCTTGAATAATCCGTTTTTCCTCTTCATCGAGCCAAACACAATGAGCTAAGATAAGGCGATCATTTGCTAATCCAAGGTGATCCAAGTAGACGATATTCCTCATCCCAGTCTCTTCTTGGACAATTTGAATTTCCCCTTTATTCTCTGAAGCATGTGTATGGACTTTCACATCATAATAATCAGATAGCACCTTTACTTCCTTTAATAGCTCCTCAGTACAAGAAACAACAAAACGCGGAGAAAAAGCATATTGTATTCTCCTATCATCAAAACCATCCCACTTCTCCAGCAAATCCACACTTTTCTGAATAGATTCTCCCGTTTTCTCTTGTAAGGCTAGTGGAACTTCATTTCCTTTATCCATCATAACTTTTCCTGAAACTGCACGGATTCCACTTTCAGCAATGGCACGAAAAGCAAATTCCGTATGATGTACCGTCTCCATATCCACGATTGTTGTTGTTCCACTTTCAAGAAGTTCTCCAATTCCAAGCATAGCGGAATAGTAAATAGACTCTTCATCATGTGCTGCTTCTAATGGCCATATTCTTTTTCTTAGCCAATCCATTAACTCTAGGTCATCTCCTTTCCCACGAAAGAGAGTCTGGCATAAATGAATATGTGTTTGCACAAACCCAGGGATAACCGTTCGGTTGGTAGCATCTACTATTTTATCTACTCCATCAGTAGGTAAGTTTAGACCAATGTTCTTGATTATATTGTTTTCAATATATATGTCTCCTTGAATAATATCCTCCGTACCATTCATCGTAACAATTTGAGCATTTTTTATTAATAAACTTTTCAAAACCCTTCCCCCTTTAATTCCCTTATGTTTACTGACAAAATAATTAGGCAAAATAAAAAAGCTACGAAAAAATATGCTTTTACTTTCCTAAGCATATTTTTTCGTAGCAAGAAATTTACGGTTTCCTAGTAGAGACCCTTAAACCAATTATTAAGGATATACGAAAAAGCTGGTATTTCTTCATTCAGTTTTGCATGTCATATCCTTATTTTACGCTTTTATCTGCTTCATTCAAGTTAATTGTCAGAATATTTGACACACTATTTTAAAGGAGCTCTTTCATTTAGTCATTTCATTCTTTTCATAATTTACATATAATAAAACAGGACAGATATTTACGTATACCTAAAATCTTGGAAGGGAGAGTGAGAAGTATGATACAGCAAATGACAGAAAATCAAATCACACATCATATCATTCAGACAATTACAGAGAACAACAAATCTGAATTTGAAACAATTGTCGATGAATTACAACCATACGACATAGCTCAAATTTATGAAAGTCTCCCCGAAGAGCATAGGACAGGCTTTTTACTTTTACTAAAGGTAGACTTACTGGCAGACCTTTTAGAGGAATTAGAGAAAGAGGAGCAACTGGAAGTCTTAAACAAACTTGGTATGAATACAGGTAAAGTTTTAGACCTTATGGACAATGACGATCTTGCCTCTTTACTAAATGAGCTTTCTCCTGAGCATATCGAACATTTACTAGGAGAGATGAAAAAAGAGGAATCCTTGATTGTTCAAAATCTAATGAATTACCCAGATGAAACTGCTGGACGCTTAATGACGAACCGATTTGTTTGGATTCGTGATTACTACACAACAAGAGAAGCTGTGGATAAATTGAAGTCTTTTGCTGATTTTGCAGAAACATTAAGCTATCTATATGTAGTGGATCAGAAGAGAAAATTAGTTGGCGTTGTTTCCTATCGTGACCTTCTTATTGCAGAACCACAAGACAAAATCAGAGATATTATGTATGAACGTGTTATTAGTGTTACGGTTGATCAAGACCAGGAAGAAGTGGCACAAACGATTCAAAAATATGATTTCTTAGCCATTCCCGTAGTAAATGAAAATCATGTACTACTGGGGATTGTAACAATCGATGATATGATTGATGTTGTCCTTCAAGAAGCAGATGAAGATATTCAAAAATTATCAGCTACGGGAAAGGCAATAGACTTCGATACAAAAGCAACCGTTGCTGCTTATCGTAGATTGCCATGGTTAATTTTATTATTATTTATCGGTATAGTCTCTGGAAGTATTATTAGCAACTTTGAAGATGTCTTGACAAAGGTTGTTGCGCTATCTTTCTTTATGCCTATGATTTCAGGAATGACTGGTAATACAGGAACCCAATCGCTAGCAGTTGTTGTTCGTGGACTTATTTCTAATACTATAGATAAAAAGGTTGTTACAAATCTTATTATACGAGAATTGATGGTTGGATTAATCATTGGTATTACTTGTGGAGTACTCATTACTTTAATTGCCTTTTTCTGGCAAGGAGATATTATGTTAGGCCTAGTTGTTGGTCTCTCCTTAATCTGCACCCTAGTAATCGGAACACTATCTGGTACTATCATCCCTATCATTCTATACAAGTTAAAAATAGACCCTGCTGTAGCATCTGGGCCACTTATTACCACTTTAAATGATATTTTTTCACTCTTTATTTATTTTGGTATAGCTCAAGCATTTCTTACACATCTAATGTAATACGATAGAAGCGCGCATTAAACAAAAGAAAAATTTAATTCGCGCTTCTTTTTTCATGCTCTTAATCCCACTTTGTAATAATAACCTCTCTTTCCCACAGCCTCTAAGTAACATAAAGCTACTAATAAAGGAAACCAAATACTATCAACATTCGTCTATATAGATAAGAATATTTTTTTATAGGGGAATGAAAAATGCGATTAAAACATGGATTTTCAGAAAGGTTTGATTGGACACTTTGTTTACTTCTCATCCTTTTTTGTTTAATAAGCTGTATTTCTATCTATAATACACAACCACAAGGAACAAACTATTTAGGATCACAGATTCAATGGTATGTTATTGCCTCCATTGCTATAGCTATCATTATGTATTTTGATAAAGAGCAAATTCAGAAAATAACCTGGATATTTTATGGATTCTTTCTCTTCTTACTTATCGGGTTACTTGTTTTACCAGTAAGTGATTTTACTCCCAGAATAAATGGAGCTAAAAGCTGGTATGTTATTCCTATGGCCGGAAGCGTCCAGCCTTCTGAATATATGAAGGTGTTCTATATCCTAGCACTATCCATTATTATACAAAAGCATCATGAAAAAACTGTTTATCAAACAATAAAAACAGATTGGATTCTATTAGGTAAACTAGGACTTGTAGCTGGTATCCCCATTATGCTCGTGATCGCTCAAGATTTTGGTACTACCCTTGTATTAATGGCTATTTTGGTTGGATTAATCTTAGTTTCCGGCATATCATGGAAGATTATCATTCCTCTCTATGGAATAGCAGCTGCCTTTGGTTCCTTAATGCTTTACTTAGCTGTTTATGGTAGAGAATTTTTGGAGAAGTATTTTGGAATAGAAGCATATAAATTTGCCCGTGTAACTTCATGGCTTAATCCAGAAGATGCAGGAGATTCGGGACTTCAATTATTAAAATCCATGCGAGCAATTGGTTCAGGACTTGTTTCAGGAAAAGGCTTTGGTCAGGAAGAAGTCTATATACCAGAAAGACATACTGACTTTATCTTTACTATTATAGGAGAAGAATATGGTTTTATCGGTGGTTCTATTGTTATCGTCTTATATTTTATTTTAATTTCCCACCTTGTACGAACAGCCTTTAAAACGGCAGACCCTTATAGTACCTATATATCAGTAGGAGTAATCAGCATGATTACTTTCCACGTTTTTGAAAACATAGGTATGACTATACAACTTTTGCCAATAACAGGAATCCCGCTTCCTTTTATTAGCTATGGTGGCAGTTCACTCATGACCAATATGATGGCAATGGGGCTGATATTTAGTATTCGCTATCATCATAAATCTTATATGTTCTCATCTAATTCTTTTTCCTTTTAAGGAGCATTAAAAAATATAGGAAGGGTTCTAATATTTGTCATTTTTATGAATTCTCCTCTTTATGTGTTTCATTCCAATATTTAATAGGGTATATATTTAATTAGGCTACAAAAAATAGTTAAGTAGTAGATCACAATTTTTGGACATCCTTTTAAAATTGAAATAAAACTTAAATTAAAATAATTATAAATAAGTATTGATTTTAAATTAAAACTTGTTATAATTAATATATAATCAGTCGAAGGGAGTTTGTTATAATGGGATTACAAACTAAAGTAGAATTACAACAGGAATTAAATGTACAAATTGCTAACTGGAGTGTACTATACACGAAGCTTCACCAACATCATTGGTATGTTAAAGGACCTTTTTTCTTCACATTACATGAAAAATTTGAAGAACTATATGATGAAGCAGCAGAAGCAGTAGATGAGATTGCAGAGCGCTTGCTTGCTATTGGAGGAAAACCGGTTTCTACTCTTAAAGAGTTTATGGAAACATCAACCCTAACAGAAACCACGGAAAAATTAACTGCGAATGAAATGGTTAAATCTTTAGTAGAAGATTACAGTCATATTAATACACAATTAAAAGAGCTGGCTGATCATGCTGATGAAAAAGGCGATGTTATTACAAATGATTTAGCAGTTGGGCTTATCGGTAAAATCGAGAAACATTTATGGATGCTAACAGCGTATCTTTCTGAATAAAGAACAAGGTAAACCCCCATAGCTTAAGCTATGGGGGTTTACCTTGTTCTCATCTATTTTGTGTTGGAACAATCATTGTTATATAGCGAGGTAAGACTTTTAAAGTACTTGGTGTTTGAGTATACACCTCTCCGTCCATATCCACAGCAACTTCCTCTTTTGTTTCAATTTGAATATCTTTCCCTTGAAAATACAGTATTTCCTCTTTAATCGCTGCATCTGCATTCTCATTTTTCAATGCAATCATTCCCTTCATTAATTTGAAGTTTGCGTTTTTAATAATAAATACATCTAAAAGCCCATCATTCCACTGTATGGTTGAGAACGGCAAATTATAAGAAGCAATAGAGTTACCATTTGAAATTAACACCATTACAGCCTCTCCACTCCAGTTTTCCCCGTCTGTAGTAATCGTCATCTCTATCGGTTTTTGACTCTGAATAGTTCTTAATGCATTTAAAAAGTAACTGGCTTTTCCAAGCTTATTTTTCTCTTCTGTACTCATGCTGGTAGCTGCTTCTGCCACCAACCCAATTCCCCAGAAATTAAGAAAGTACACATCTTCTCCTACTTGAACTAAATCAACCATTTCTTCTTTTCCATTGACGATCTCTTCAACCGCTAGCTGTATATTTTGAGATATGTTGAGAACTCGAGTGAAATCATTGCAAGTTCCTCCAGGTAAGATAGCAAGTACTGGTCTTTTTTCTAACTTAGCAAGACCATTTATACATTCATGAATGGTTCCATCTCCTCCCAAAACAATAACAATCTCGAAACTTCCTCCTAACTCTTCACATAGCTCTTTTGCATGCTTTGGTCTTAAACATTTCTGAACCATGATGGTATCTATACTTTCTGCTAATACCGGTAAGCAAATACTTAGAAGCTGACTACTTTCCTTCTGTCCTGCATTACCATTATAAATAAATAATGCGCTATTATATTTCATTCATAAACATCCCCAATAGCCTTTTTTCTCTATATACCCACATAGTATGGGTATATCAAACGTTCATGAACTACTTTTTAATAATCCATTTACAGAAACTTTTACTCCCCTGCTCTATAAGCTTTAAGAAAACATCCTTTGATTTATAAAAAGTATAAAAAAGGAAAAAGTAATAATAAATGAAAGCTAGGAGGATAAACATGAAGAAGCAGTTTGTGGTAATAGGGCTTGGTAATTTTGGTGGTAGCTTGGTAGAAGAATTCTATAAAATGGGTGCAGATGTCTTGGCAATAGATCAATATAAAGAAAGAGCAGATAGGTATCAAAAATTAGCAACCTTTAGTATACAAATGGCTCCTATTACAGAAGCAGCATTAACACAAGTGGGAATAAGAAATTTTGATCATGCCTTTGTTTCTATGGGAGAAGATGTGGAATCTAGTATACTAACAACCATGCTACTAAAAGAAATGGGAATGAAAAAGGTTTGGGTGAAAGCAGCAGATATCTATCATAAAAGAGTTCTTGAAAAAATTGGAGCAGATCGTGTTATTCATCCAGAGCAAGATATGGCAAAAAGAATTGCCCATCATGTTTTCTCCAAAACGATGATTGACTATATTCATTTATCAAAGGAACATGGAATTGTAGAAATAATTGCTTCTCCTAAAATTAACAATCGATCTATTTTAGATTTAGATGTGCGCGCAAATTTTGGATGTACTATTATTGGTATTTTGCGCAATGGAAATACTATAGTCTCTCCTTCTGCAAATGAAATAATCTATGAAGGAGATGTGCTTATTGTCATTGGTAGCAATAAGTGCTTATTTAAATTCGAGGAAAAAATATCTAGTTAACATCCACTTTCTCGATAATAACTTACTATCTAAATTCTCTTTCACTAGAATTTAAAACGTTTAACCCTTTCACTTACGGGTATTAGATGTATAAATTCGAACAAGGAGTGAAGGATATGAATTATTATTGGAATTGGAACTCATTTTGGGATAATCTCCCTAGTTTTCTTCTAGCGGTCGTTGTTTTAATAATAGGCTGGATAGTTGCAAAGGTTATCGAAAAAGCCAGTTATAAGGGACTGCAAAAAACGAACCTTGATAACAAAATTTTTCACGAAAACAAACCTAAGAAATACTCTTCTGAGAAAGTAATAAGTAAGATCATTTACTACCTGTTACTTGTTTTCGTATTTACTCTATTCTTTAATATTTTAAATTTAACGGTTATTACCTCTCCACTAGTTGCTATGCTTTCTTCTATTTTTGGAGCTGTACCAAATATTTTAAAAGCAGCACTTATCTTACTTTGTGCATGGTTAGTTGCTTCCGGATTAAAATATCTTATTAAAAAAACTGGTACTACTTTAAAAGTACAAGAGAAATTGTCAAAATGGAAATTAGCTGATTATACAGCACAACAACCAAAAATAATGGATAGTATAGCTAATATTGCTTTTTATCTAGTACTGTTATTATTCTTACCAGCTGTTTTAGATGCTTTAAATTTATATGGTGTATCAGAGCCTTTCGCAAATATGATTCAAAGCATTCTAGCATTTTTACCTAAGCTTTTAGCAGCAGCTTTAATCGTACTTGTAGGTTGGTTAGTAGCTAAGATTGTTCGTACAATCGTTACAAGCTTCCTAGAAAGCATCGGTACAGAAAGACTAGCTACTCGTATCGGTATGAAGAAATTACTAGAAAATATTACTTTATCTTCTGTAATAGGGAACGTTATCTTTATTTTCATTCTCATCCCTACTATTATTTCTGCATTAGAGAAATTAGATTTAGAAGGAATATCAACACCTGCTATCGGGATGCTTAATGATGTTCTTACAATGATTCCTAATATTGCAGTTGGTATCTTCCTAATAGTTGTCGGAGTATGGCTTGGTAGATGGGTTAAAAACGTAATTATCTCCTTGTTAGTGAAGCTAGGCTTAGATTCTTATGTACAGAAAATGGGGATTAACGTTAGCAATAGCATCTCCAATATTATTGGTTCTATTGCTCAGATTCTAATCGTCTTCTTATTAACGGTACAAGCTTTAAATCTTGTCGGCTTACAGTTCTTTGTAACGTTATCAACTGCTGTTGTTGCCTATATTCCAATGGTTATTGCCGCTATCCTTATTCTTGGTGTAGGAATCTGGATTGGTTATATGGTTCAAAAGCTATTAAGTGGTATTCTACAAGGTGCTCACTTTAAATTACTTCCTTCCATTGCGAAATATGCTATTATCACACTAAGTGTCTTTATGGCTCTTGATCAATTAAATATTGCATCTTCTATTGTAAATGCAGCATTTATCTTAATCCTTGGTGGACTCGCGTTAGCGTTTGGTTTAGCATTCGGACTTGGTGGGAAAGAGTTTGCTCAAAAACGTCTAGCAAAATTAGATACGAAAATTGAAGAAACTTCTGTTCAAAAACCTAATAATACAAATAATTAAACGAAAAAACCTGATTAACAATACGTTGATCAGGTTTTTTGCTTTATTTTTAAGTTCTCTGTTGTTATGAAACCAATTTCATAGTTTACTCTATAAGAGGGGCATCATTCAGCGTGATATTTCTTTTGGATATAGCGTTATGGATATGCTCTTTTTTATGGCAAATCTGTATCTAGTAATTCTAGACCATCCACCATTTTTGAAAGTGGTACAATATCAGCTTCTTTCTGATAAACAGGAATGTATTCTTTTAATACACTAACAACTGCAGGACCCGAAACTCCTACATGCCCAATTGCAATAGATTCTTCTTTTTTATCTAAGCTCTTTGCTAGTCTATTTGCCTGTTTAGAAATATGTTGCGAAGTATAAATATGGTCAAAGAACAAATCATTTTCTAGATATGGAACTTGTAGTTCTTCTGCGATATCTTTTATTACACTTTTACTTGTTGTTTTGCTATCTAAATAAAAGAGATTATTCTTTTGACATTCTTCTAGTATAATCCTCATCACTCGTTCATCTTCAGTTGCTTTAGAGCCCATATGATGATTCATTCCTACTGCATAAGGTATACTTTTAATAGCATTTTGTACTCTATCTCTGATTTCCTTATCAGATAAGTCTGTTGTAATGGCCCCTGGACCAAGCCAGCTCTTCTTTCCTTTTTTAGGCTCCATCGGCATATGAATGATAACTTCATGACCCTTTTTATGTGCTGCAATAGCGTCCTCTTTACTTGTTGGGAGGAAGGGCATAATAGCAACTGTAATGGGGACAGGTAGGTTCAGCATATCCTCTGTTCCTTTCATGTTGTTACCGAAATCATCAATAACAATGGCTAATTCATTTCTTTCATGCTGCTTCATTGATCCATCTTCTTTAGCAAAAACATTCCATTGATGAGATAATAAAAATACGAGCAAGCACAGCACAATCTTCATACTAACTCCCCTTTTTTATCATTAGTATCTTCTTTAGAATGCCTTTACATACAAGGGTATGAAAAAGAAAATGATGCCTTTATAAAATAAGGCACCAGTCTATAGAGAACCCCCACAAAGGGTAATGTTGTGTATCTAAACGACCCACAGAATAGGGAAAATCAACCTACTTCATTATCAGAAAAACAACCATCATAAGCTTGCAAGTTACATTTCAGCTTTCGATTTCATTTCTACTTCCGATGCATCTTAAACTGTAAGAAAAGATCATTGTATTCAGATAGTGATTGTTTACCTAGGTTTTCATACACTTCCAATTTGGATGTTAATTCTTCATCTAAGTAGAAACGTTTATCACTTGTAATTTCTTCAGGTAAATACTTCATTGCTCCTTTATTAGGAGTAGAGTATCCTACGTATTCCGTATTTTGAGCTGCATTTTGAGGATCTAGCATAAAGTTAATGAACTGATGTGCAGCATCAATATTCTTAGCTGTTTTTGGAATAACCATGTTATCAAACCACAAGTTGGATCCTTCTTCAGGCACTACATATTCAATATCCTCATTCTCCGCCATTGCTTCAGAAGCATCTCCTGACCATAATACTCCTATAGCAGCTTCTTCATTTCCAAGTAATAACTTAATTTCATCCCCTACAATAGCCTTTACATTAGGAGTAAGTGTATCTAACTTTTCTTTTGCTTCTTTTAAATGTTGATGATTTTTATCATTTAAGGAATAGTTTAAGCTATTTAAGCTCATCCCCATAATTTCCCTTGCACCATCCACTAATAAGATTTTGTTTTTCAAATCTGTATCCCATAGATCATTCCAAGAAGTAATCTCTCTTCCTTCCAACATCTTGGTATTATAAGCGATCCCAACTGTTCCCCAAAAGTATGGAATAGAATATTCGTTTCCTGGATCAAAGGATAAATCCATGAATCGAGTATCTATATATTTCAGATTAGAAAGTTTAGCATGATCAATGGGAATCAATAAATCTTCTTCCTTCATTTTTTCTATTGTATATTCAGAAGGAATGGCAATATCGTAGTTAGTCCCACCTTGCTCAATTTTAGTCATCATGGCTTCATTCGAATCAAAGGTTTCATATATTACCTTTATTCCTGTTTCATCCTCAAACTTTGTAATTAAATCTTCATCTATATAATCTCCCCAGTTAAAAACGGTTATTGTATTCCCACTTGTATAACCTCTACTAGTATTTAACTGATGAACAACAAATAAAAGAATAAAGGATAAAGCAAAAATAGCTATTAATCCACGAACTAGAGGTTTCATTATTTCACCCCCATTTGTTGACTTTTATTAACTCGCTTCGTAATGAAGTAATAGCCAATAACAAGGATTAAAGTAAACAAGAATAACAGGGTAGATAAAGCATTAATATTTAAGGAAATTCCTCTTCTGGCTAATGAATAAATCTCTACAGAAAGAGTGGTAAATCCGTTTCCTGTTACAAAGAATGTTACAGCAAAATCATCTAATGAATAGGTTAGAGCCATAAAAAACCCTGCAAGTATTCCAGGAGAAATATATGGAATGATAACCTTTGTTAATACTTCCTTCCAACTAGCTCCTAAATCTAAGGCAGCATCTATCAACGTGGGACTCATTTCTTCTAATTTTGGTAAAACCATAATTACTACAATAGGAATAGAAAATGCCACATGTGATAGTAGGACAGATGTAAATCCTAGCTTAATTCCTAATATGGTAAAGAATATTAAAAAGGAAGCTCCTATGATTACGTCTGGGCTAACAATAAGCACATTGTTTAAAGATAAAATGGAATCCCGCAAGGTTCTTTTTCTTATCATGGAGATACTGATTGCTCCTAGAACCCCAATAATGGTCGAAATTGCTGCTGATAATAGTGCAATGATAATCGTATTGAGTACGATGACTAGTAATCTTGAATCTTGAAATAATTCTTTATACCATTCTAAGGTAAACCCTTCAAAACCATGCATGGTCCCCCCACTATTAAAAGAGTAGAAAACCAGATAGAGGATAGGAGCATAGAGAATGATAAAAATTAGGCTTAAATAGAAAACAGACCATTTAGATAGTTTCTTCATTTTACGCTCCTCTCTTTCTTTCTACTTCCAGTAAGAACCATAATAATAATCATAATAATAACTAAGAACACGGCAATTGTTGAACCCATACCCCAATCTTGAGTAATTAAGAAATGCTGTTCAATGGCAGTTCCAAGAGTGATTACACGGTTTCCTGCGATTAATCTAGTTATCATAAATAAAGATAGAGCTGGAATAAATACAGCCTGGCAGCCTGATTTTACTCCATCTACCGTTAATGGAAAGACAATCTTACGAAACGTTGTAAAAGATGATGCCCCTAAATCTTGTGATGCATCAAGCAAACTAGGATTTAACTTCTCTAGAGAGTTAAAGATCGGCAATATCATAAATGGAATAAAAATATAAACACTTACAAATAGAAAACTAAAATCGGTAAATAAGATTTGTTGTTTTCCAATTCCCAAAAAGTCCAATGTTTCATTTGCTATTCCATATGTCCCGAAAATACCAAGAAATGCATATGCTTTTAATAATAGATTAATCCAAGATGGTAATATAATTAATAATAGCCAAAGTTGTTTATGCTTTGTTTTTGTTAGTATATATGCTGTAGGATATGCAATCATTAAAGTAATAAGGGTAATTAAGAAAGCATACCAAAATGAATTTAATGTCATCAATAAATACACTGGTGTAAAGAACTTCTGATAATTAGCAAGGCTCAATGATCCTTCTATATCAAAGAATGAATAATAAACAATAAGTGCAACTGGTGCAATAACAAAGAGAGCAATCCATAGGTAGTAAGGAATAGTGAACCATCTAGTACTATTTTTCATTGGCCACACCTTCATATGCCTCTAGTCGCTTGTCAAATTCTTCTTCTGTCTCTCCTAAGCGCATAACGTGAATAGCTTCTGGATCAAAATCCAATCCAATCTCTTCTCCTACTATTGCTTTTCTTGTTGAGTGAACAAGCCATTCATTTCCATCTGCATCATAACAAGAGATTTCATAATGAACCCCTCTAAATAATTGGGTATCTACTTTCACTTTTAATTTCCCTGCATCAATCGAGGTTATTTCTAAATCTTCAGGTCGGATAACTACCTCTACAAGCTCATTATCATGAAATCCACCATCTACACAATCAAATGTTTTATTGCCAAAGTGCACAACAAAATCTCTTTCCATCTTTCCAGGTACAATATTAGATTCTCCAATAAAGTCTGCCACAAAGCGGTTAATCGGCTCATCATAAATATCGGTAGGTGTTCCACTTTGCTCAATTTTCCCCTTGTTCAACACAAAGATTTCATCTGACATTGCTAGCGCTTCTTCCTGATCATGTGTTACGAAAATAAAGGTAATTCCTAATCTAGTTTGTAACTCTCTTAATTCATACTGCATTTCTGTTCTTAGCTTTAAATCCAATGCAGATAATGGCTCATCCAATAGAATAATTTCAGGTTCATTTACAATTGCTCTTGCGATAGCAACACGCTGTCTTTGCCCACCTGACATTTCACTTATCTCTCTACTCTCATATCCTTCTAAATTAACAAAACGAAGAGCCTCTTTGACCTTTTCTTCTATAACTTGTTTTTTCCATTTCTTAATTCTTAAACCAAACGCTACATTCTCAAATACATTTAAATGTGGAAATAAAGCATAGTCTTGAAATACGGTGTTAACTTGTCTTTTATTAGCTGGAACTTTATTAATTAGTTTTCCATTAAAGAAAATTTCTCCTTCTGTTGGCTCCATAAAACCAGCAATTAAACGTAGAATAGTTGTCTTTCCGCATCCTGACGGGCCAAGCAAGGTATAAAATCGTCCTCTTTCTATCTCAAAGCTTACATTGTCTAAAACAGTTGTATCCTGGCCATAACTCTTTGATACATTTTCAAAACGAATAATAGATTGTTCTGCCATGATATCCTCCTTTGTGTCCCATTTTATAAATAAGAATTTGTTGCTACTAGAAGAATCTCTGTTGAACCATCATGACAATTAATAATTTGGTGTTCCTCGGTTGCATGATAGTAAATAGATTCCCCTTTTTTGGCTTTATACTCTTGACCGCCTAACTTTAGAAGAATTTCTCCTTCCATTACATAAGCGAATGTTTCAGATAAAGATGGTTCAAAACGTTTGAACTCTCCATTACTTTCAAAAAAGAGACGAATAGGCTCCATTTCCTTTTCATTTGATTCTGGAACAAGCCACTGAATTCGGTATCCTTTTTCTTCATCTAAATAATCAGTGATATCCTCTTTTGAATAGACAACTTTCCTTTTGCGATCATCATCATCAAAGAAGTCCCTTGGAGTGCAACCTAATACTTCTAAGATATCAAAGAAAGTCTCTATGGAAGGAGAACTCAAATCTCTTTCAAGCTGAGAGATATACCCTTTACTCAGATCTGTTCTCTCTCCAAGTTCTTCTTGAGTAAGACCTTTTTTCAATCGTAAATTTTTTATTTTTTTTCCAATTTCCATGTACTAACCTACTTTTTTTGTTTAGATATAGTAAACTTTCAATGATAGTTGTTTTGTATATCTAAACTTAAAGTTTACTTTCACTTCGTTTATTATACATAAATTTGCTTAAGATGCAATATTTTTTTCCAATTATTATAGTTATTTATTAAGGAAATAAAATAAGCGGAACCACAACTATATCTACTTAGTAAGGATAGTATTATCCTTTTCCAAATCTAGATATATGTGCTTCCGCTTATTTCTTTTTGAACTATACTATTATTGGCAAGATTGTTCTAATGGAACATACTTTCCATTATCTATTTTTTCAATCTTATTAAAATGTATTAATTTCTTAAGAGAGGCATTACAATACGCAGATGCATCATATGCATCTCTACCAACTCTGATTCCTATCTCAGTAGGACCCACACCTGTTTGCTTATCCTTTTCCTTATACAAATCACATAATGCCTTAAATATATTTTCATCTTTTTCCGTAATTCGTAGTTTGGAATATTCCTTCAAACCTTCTTCCTCCTATTATCCCTTTTTACTGCAGCAACTTAACAGATATTAAGCGAGGAATGCATTGATTGTTTCCCCATTTTACGGTTATATAGTATAACCTTTATGGATTTCATTTTCACACTACTGTCTAAGCCTGCTTATTTAAGAATACTAATCATTCTAGAAAATTACATGTTTTTGTCTCTATTTCTATCAAAAATAGATAATTAGGTTGAAAATCCTATTTGTTAATAGGACATTAGACTCATTTCGATATATAGAATTAAGTTTCTAAAGTTCTAATTTTTTGGGCATCATTTACAGGTTCAAACATAAGAAAACATTATCTTTACAACATTCTTAACTGTTTGTTATATTGAACAATTTTAATTATTTAGCATCATTATACTCTTATCTCTTAATTATCATGGTTCAAGGAGGTGGGTACACCTTGGAAAATATATGATATGGGATTGCTATATTGATATTATCAAGTGTGTTCTTACCAGAATGAATACCTTAATAAGCAAAAAACTATCCGACAACAGTAGGATAGTTAACCTTTTTAATTATTCCTGGTCTCTCTTTTTATGATGGTGTTTTCCAAACATGATTTGTCCGCCATAGTTTGGGAATAGTTTCAATTCCTTTGCAGCCTCTGGATGCTTAATCATTAGTTCCTTTAATAACTCTTTTGAATCTTTGTCTTTTGTCTCTAATCCTAATTCTTTTGCTTTATTCATAATTTGTGTATCTCTAATTTCTTCTGCAAGATCTTTAAATTCTTTTCCTTCTGTTTGGATATTTAATTTCTTTGCTTCTGCCATTATCATTTTTTCATGGACTTCTTTTCCCAATTGCTCCATTGTCTTACCATCTGTAGAAACTCCCAGTTCTTTAGCTTTTTGTTTAATCTTTGTTTCAAATACTTCCTTCATTAAAGCTTTTGTATCTTTACCTTCTGTTTTAATTCCAAGTGTTTTCGCCTCTTCTTTTAAGTGAGCGGTATGTACTTCCATGGCAATTTTCTGTATATCTTTACCTTCTGTTTTAATACCTAGTTTTTCAGCTTCTTTCTTTATTAGAACTTCATGAATTTCTTTTTTTATTGTAAAATTATCTTTACCGTCTGTTTCAATGCCTAAGCTTTTAGCCATTTCTGATATAAATTGCTGATCTTCTTCTGTTATCTTACCTTCCTCGGGAGCTGCTTTAGTGATTGGCGCAAAGCTTAATGCAGATAGTACTAAAGCTAGTACTAGTAATGTACTTATTTTTTTCACTTTCTATCTTCCTTTCCATCTATTAAATTTTTGTACTTTTTATCTTTGTTAGGTTGTCCTTAATGTGGTTTTATATGTATTTTTTTTTACTATTATAAGAACACAGCTTTTTTTCATTCCTGTACGATCTATCATAGATTTTAAATAATATTATATTGTTGGAGTTGAACCACTATATGAGTAAATTTACGGAGAATTATATAATAACGATGAGTGATATCATTAGAGAAGGTGACCCTATTCTGCGAGAAAAAGTCCAAGAGGTTTCTCTTCCTCCTTCTTCCGAAGATATTCAGGAGCTTTTATGTATGCTACAGTTTTTAAAGAATAGTCAGGATCCTATTCTTTCACAGAAATATCAACTACGTGCTGGTGTTGGCTTATCTGCCAATCAAATTGGTCTTAATAAGCGAATGTTTGCCTGCTATATTCCGCAACAAAACAGTGCTCCATTGGAGTATATGTTGATTAATCCTAAAATTATTAGCCACTCTGCTAGTATGATTTATATTCCAGAGAGCGAAGGCTGCCTGTCTATTGACAGACAAATAACAGGTTATGTTCCACGGTATAAGCGAATAACCGTACGCGGCTATACGATTCATGGGGAAGAAATAAAACTAAAGTTAAAAGACTATGAAGCAATTGTTTTTCAACATGAAATAGACCATCTTAATGGAGTATTATTTTACGATCACATTAATAAAAACAATCCTTTTGAATTACCTGCTAACTTAGATATAGAGCCTTTCATATAAGAAAAAAAGGAGAACGATTTTTTTAATCGCTCTCCTTTTTCTTATTCTTCTGTTGTAGTTGTAGCTAATTTGTTATCAATTTTGTATTTAGCAGTAGCTTCTGATAACCAAGTACTTGCTTGTTCTTGAATTTTTTGTTGTAATAATGTGTCTTTAATCTCTTCTTTAGAATCTTCTAAGGTCGCTTCTTTTGCTTCCTTCTTATCAGTTACTTTGATAATGTGGTAGCCGTAGTCTGTTTGAACAGGATCACTAACTGCTCCAACTTCCATACCAAAAGCAGCTGTTTCAAATGCTTCTACCATTTGTCCAGAAGAGAAGAAACCTAAGTCTCCACCATTGTCTTTTGTAGCAGTGTCAGTAGAATATTCTTTTGCTAATTCTGCAAAGTCTCCACCTTCATCTAACTTTTGCTTCACTTCTTTAGCAGTTGCTTCATCTTCTACTAAAATGTGACTAGCTTGTACTTGTGCTGCTGTGTCTAAACTTGCTTTATTATCATCAAAGTATGTTTGAATTTCTTCATCTGTAATTTCAATAGATGGTTCAAGAATCTTCGTTACTTTAAGGTTTTGAATAACACTTTCTTTATACGTATCTAATGTAAGTCCGTTTTGAGCTAATAAAGTATTGAAAGTCTCTTCTCCACCATACTGCTCATAAACTTTGTCCATTTCAGCGTCAATTTCTTTATCTGTTATTTCCACTTTAGCTTTGTCAGCTTCTAAATCGACTACTTTATTTGTAATCATAGTACTAAGTACGGTTGAGCCATATTGTTTATTTAACTCTTCATTAAGCTCTGCTTGAGATATTTTCTCATCATCAATTGTTGCTACTGTCTCGCTGCGTTGTGTTAGATAAACTGCTCCTATTATTAACGCCACAAGAATTACCGCTAAAACAGGAATAAGTACTTTCTTATTCTTCATACTATGTTAAAATCCTCTCTGCAAGTATTTTTTTAAGTATAATGGACATGCTTCCATTATTACTCTTATACTATAGTATCATATAATTATGACCAAATTATTAACAGATTTAAAAAATTCCACCTTTTAATCGGTATAAGATGGAATTCTTTCGACAAAATCTACTATGTTTCACATGAAACGTGTCGTTAATTAGTACTTGTGTTGCTTGTTAATGTTAATTCAACATTTTGAGATTTACCATCTCTATAAATCTGTAGCTCTACTTTATCTCCAATTTCTACATCAGAATACAAGTATTTTCTTAAATCTGTTGAATTAGTAAGTTTGTTACCATCAATAGCTACGATAACATCCTGTACTTGTAAACCTGCTTTAGCAGCATTTGAACTAGCATCTACATTTGTAATCATAACCCCTTGAGTTACATCATTTGGAAGGTCTTGAAGATACATACGTGGTACTTCCTCTAGACTTGCTAATCCTACACCAAGATAAGGTCTCTCCACTTTACCATTCTCAATAATTTCATTGACGATAGGAATTAAATCATTGCTTGGGATGGCAAACCCTAGTCCTTCTACTCCATCATCTGATATTTTCAAGCTATTAATTCCAATTACTTGGCCAGAGCTATTGATTAGAGCTCCACCACTATTCCCTGGATTAATGGCAGCATCTGTTTGAATAACATTGAATTCCCAATCGCCAGCAGATGTGTTCACCGTAATACTTCTATCTACTGCACTCACTATTCCTTGTGTAACCGTTCTAGATAACTCTAATCCGAGTGGGTTACCGATTGCCCAGACCTGATCTCCTGGTCTTAAAGTAGATGAATCTCCGAAGTTTATCACATTGGAAGCATATTTAGCATCAATTCTAACAACTGCTAAATCGGTTAGAGCATCTGCACCAATTAATTTCCCTTCTGTTTGATCTCCATTATAAAGGGAGATTTGTAAGGTATTTGCATCTTCAATAACATGGTTATTTGTTACGATATAAGCATATTGATCATCTTTTTTGAAGATAATACCAGAACCTGAGCCTGATTCTACATCACTTGATTCTTCGGAAAAAGGATCACTTTGTGCTTGCATATTTTCAATTCCAACAATTGCTTTAGATGATGCTTCCACCATATCAGCAATTGTTGTACTTGTTCCATCACTTGTAGAAGTGGAAGCTGTAGTATTTGCTGTTATTGCACTTGAACTAGTACCATTCACCTTACTAGTAAGATCTGCGACTTGTTGCTCTAGTTTAGAATAGGAATCATTATAGAGATCGGTGTGTGGGATGGCTACAAAAGTAAGAGCTGAGCCAACAACACCTGCAGCTAATAAAGAGATAAAGCCTTTTGTTTTAGATGCTCTTCCATTCTTAGCTTTTACTCTCTCTGTTCTTGCCTCTGGCTCTTGTGCCACTGCCACTCTGCTCTCTGCTGCTTGTGCATCTGTTCTTGTTTCTTCTACTGAGCTGTTAGCTTTTTCTGCTTCACTTGAAAAAACTATGTCTTCTGTATCATTGCTGCTAGGAATTGCCTCTTTATAGCTTTCCTCTGAATCTAGATTATCCTGTTCCATTTCGTTGTTCGCATAAATGTCCTTACTATCGTTTGGATCAAAGTGGTTTTCTTTCTCTTCTCCTTTAGAATCACTATTCCAATCATTTCTTTTTTCAAAGTCACTCATTTACGTTTCCTCCTAATTCATCACTTATTTATATTTTCACTTTGTTTTTTCATCTATTGTCTGTAGGTTCTAGTTCGTTTGTTGTTAGTTACTTTATACATACATAATAGCCATCATATATGAATAAATTATGAACAAAATTTGAAAAGACCAAGAAAAATTTATGAAATTTGAAGGAATATATAGCAATGTATACTTCTTTTAGAGAAATGGTGTTAATTAGATTATTTTTCTTCTGTCGGGAAGGAGATAGTAAATATAGTGCCTTTTCCTTTTTCGCTTTCTACTTTTATTTCCCCATTATGAAATTGAACTAATTGCTTTACAATGGATAAACCTAGACCAAATTCTCCATACGGATTATTGGTTCTCGAAATATCTGCTTTATAAAACCTTTTCCAAATACTCTCGATCTCACTCGCTTCAATCCCAATACCAGTGTCTTCTACTTGGATAATCGTTTTGTTTCCATCCATAAATCCTCTTAACCAAATTTCACCATTATCTGTGAATTGAATGCTATTTTTGGTAGTATTAATAATTATTTGGATTAAACGATCGTAGTCAGCAAAAATAATTGCTTCTTCATCTACTTCTACATGTATTTTTACACTCTTCTCTTCGGCCTGAATATATAATTGCTCATAGATAATTTCTAACACTTCGCTAACTAAAATATTTTCTTTCATTAAGACGATCTGATTAGAGCGAATTTTATCATAATCTAAATTTTCATTTACAAGTCTTATTAGTCTTTTAGATTCTTGTCTAATAAGATGTAAACCCTTCTCTTTCTCAGCTTCTGGGATCATATTATTATTCAAGCCCTCTATAACTCCACTTATAGTAGTTAAAGGTGTCTTCAATTCATGAGACACATCTGACATAAACTGTCTTCTTCTATGCTCTAATGCATCTATGGCCTCTTTTGATTCTCGTAACCTATCTACCATTTGATTGAAATCCTGACCTAACTCTCCAATTTCATCAAAGTTAGAAGAAAATACTTTAATATTGTAATCCCCTTCTGCAACATGACTGGTTGCTTCTTGAAGCTTCTTAATCCTCTTTACATGAATTCTGGATAATACAAAGCTGAGCAACAGTGCAATTGCAAAAGCAATAATTAATATATAGATTAAATAGTGATTAATTTCATTGATCATTTCCTTTGATTCTACAAGAGGAGATGTTAATATGATTCCTCCCGCTACCTTACCATTTACAGAATAAGGAATAGCAACAAGAGCAACATCTTGATCTCCTCTTCTAGTACTTGGTTTAATTACTGTGCTTCTGCCATCTTTCATTTCATTCCACTCAGACTGCGTAATAGTTATATCAAGATCTCTTCCGAATGACCAGATTAGATTTTGCTGTGAATTAAAGATTCCAATCGTTATTCCAGTACCTTTTAGTTCTTCAGAATATCGAAGCAGCGTAGCATAGGTACTTGGTGACCATAAATCTTCGCCTTTCACCTCCTGAACAATATTAGCTCCATATCCTTGTAGTTCATCCGTTTTCATGGAAAAAACAAGTTTTTCTACATAATGGGAGAAGATAATACTTAATACTAATAAGGCAACTAAAATGACACTTAAGTGACTTATTAGTTGTTGATAGATATATTTAATCCTCATTTACAACCACCGTTTCATCAAATTTATACCCCACTCCCCATACTGTGTGAAGAAATGGTTGATTTTCTCTAGCTATTTTTCTTCTGAGCCTTTTAATATGGACATCCACTGTTCGATCATCTCCATAAAATTGAAAGCCCCAAACCTGCTGTAGTATTTGATCGCGTGAGAATACCTGTTTAGGGTACTGCACAAAGAATGCCAATAAGTCAAACTCCTTTGGTGTTAAGCCAGTTACAGGCAAATTGTCTACAACTACTTCTCTTGTGTTCTTATCTACTTTTACTATACTGCTATCTATTATTGTTTCTGATTCAATAGGATTACCTTTTCTTCTGAAAACTGCCTTTATTCTCGCAATTAATGCTAAGGGACTAAATGGCTTGGAAACAAAATCATCTGCTCCCATCTCGAGCCCAAGCACTTGATCAGATTCTGTATCCTTTGCAGTCAACATAATAATAGGTGTAGAATTGTCATTTTCTCTTATTTTACGGCATATGGTGATTCCATCTAAACCTGGAAGCATCCAATCTAATATAATCATATCATATTTATTTTCCATCAAATGATTGTAACCTTCTGTTCCATTATGAATAAAGGTAGACTGAAAATCTTCCTTTAAGAAAAACATGGAAAGCATGGAACAAACACTCTCATTATCTTCTATCACTAAAATGTTCATAGATTTGTTCCCCTTCTATTAAAGAATCATACTCTCATTAAACCCGTATTTTCTAATGGAAGCAATATGAAGGGCGGATGTTTAATGGATTGTTCATGGATAGGAAATAATTTGTTCATAATCTCTAGGAAATGACTTCCCTATAAAAAAAGCCACCAAAGACTTATTATCTTTTAATGGCTTTAATGGTTATTCATTATTTTTGTTGCTCTTTATATACTTTTTCTGCTAGCAATATGCCACCTGTAATTCCAGCATTATCACCTAGTCCTGGTCTAATAATGTACTCATGTAAATGAGTAGTAACCTGTGGATAAGGGACATAACCATTTAATAGGTCCTGAAGGTGTTGGTATACGTGCTTTAGTACATGCTCCTGGTTCATGACACCACCACCAAGGATAATTTTCTTTGGAGAGAGAATTAATATGTATTGCATCAATGCCTGTGCCATATAATACCCTTCCATTTCCCAGACCTCTTCCTGGTCTCCTAGGTTAAAAGCCTTATCGCCCCATCTTTCTTCAATAGCTGGTCCTGCTGCTAGTCCTTCTAGACAATCTCCATGATAGGGGCATCTTCCTTTATAAGCATCTTTTGGATGTCTCCTAACCAATATATGACCCATTTCAGGATGTGTTAGTCCTTGAAGTAATTCTCCATTTATATAAGCACCTGCGCCAATTCCTGTTCCTACCGTAATATAGAGACAACTATCTACCCCTTTAGCTGCTCCTAGTACTGCCTCTCCCATTGCTGCTATATTAACATCTGTATTAAATCCAATTGGTATTTGGAACTCCTTCTGAACGGCTTGTAGGAGAGGGAAGTCCTTCCAAGCTGTTTTTGGGGTTGTAGTAATGTTTCCATAGGTAGGGCTATCTTTATCCACATCAATCGGACCAAAAGAACCAATTCCAATTGCTTCTACAGAGTGTTTTTTAAAAAAGGAAATCACTTCTGGCATTGTTTCATCTGGAGTAGTTGTTGGAATAGAGACTCTTTCTTTTATTGCTCCTGTCACATCCCCAACTGCACATACAAATTTTGTTCCACCTGCTTCAATTGCACCAAATAAAGTCATTACTCTCGCTCCCTTTACTAGTAATCTTCTAGTTATATTTGCAGTTCTTTATTCATGGATTACTTCGAGTCAGCAGGATAAACAATTCCGGTTTGCCTTCTTACTTCATCCATAATTTCTATTACTTGTAGAGACACTTCATAAGAGTTAATGGAAGATTCCTGTTTCCCATTGTTTATTAAATCAATAAATTCCTTTGCTTCATAATACATAGATTCCTCTTTTTGCGGTCGAGTAATATCTACTTTCTCCCCATTACGATATAACAGCTCGACTTTTGTTGGTGTATTCATTTGATTGATGATTATGTTTCCATCTTCTCCTTGAATTTCAGAAGGGACATAAGAATTGGTAATTTTAGAATACATAATCACAATGTCTTTATCTTCATAATTCATTATAATACTGCCTTGCCCATCTACGCCTGTTTCTAATAGATAACTATTAGCATTAATTGCTCTTGGTTTTCCAAAAAGGCTAACCATCGGATAAATACAATAAACACCTATATCCATTAATGCTCCATTAGATAATTCTGGCTTAAAAGCATTGAGAACATTTCCTTCTCTATAAGCGTCGTAACGTGATGAGTATTGACAATAGCTTATAAATGCCCGACGAATAGTACCTAAGTTCGCAAGATGCTCTTCGATGGTTTGAAAATTTGGAAGAAAAGTTGTCTTTAAGGCTTCCATTAGTAATGTATTATTTTCCTTAGCAGTTACAATCATTTTTCTTGCTTCAGTGGCATTAGATGCAAATGCTTTTTCTGTTAAGACATGTTTCTTATTCTTTAAGAAGGTAATAGCTTGCTCTGCATGAAAAGCATTAGGGCTCGCAATGTACACCGCATCAAATGTATCACTTTTTGCCATTTTCTCTAAATCTGTATATGTATATGTAGCATTATATTTATCCGCAAACGCTTTCGCTTTATCCAATGTTCTAGAGTATACTGCCGTTAATTGAAAGTCCTCGATACTAGTTGCAGCCTGAATAAATGCTTCTGTGATCCAATTAGTTCCTACTATTCCAAAACGAACGCTCATAAGGATCCTCCTATCATTATGTAGAATTATTGTATACCAGTGTCTTTATTTTCTATGTAATACACAAAAAAAGCAATATTGAATAGGTATTTTTATCTTTTGAAAATATGGTTACATGAAGAATTAATAGATAGCCTATTAGGGTTTTACGAGGGGACCTCATATAAAGTGTTATTACGGAGTGCGCTTTGAGAAATGGGTTGTTAAACCTTGTTTCTTTGTTTTCAAATGGAATACTGGAGTAATGGGCTTTGATTCCTCTTCTCTCATGCTTATCAATTATTTTATAGAGAATCATTCATATGCTACTTATAAGTTTAATATAAACAAAGAGCCCCCACATAGTGGAAGCTCTCAGGCTGTCGAGAAACCCCTCAATGTAATAGAGGGAGAATATAAAGTAGTATATTTAATCAAGCCACTGAATAAGGGGATGATTTACGTTACAGGGGTTCGCTTTCCGTGGGGCTCGCGCTGAGCCGCGGTCTGCCTTTGGCCTGCAGGGTCTCAGCTGTCTCACAGATCCCACAGGAGTCTCACCCCTTCCACTCCAGTCATCTTGATAAAAATTCTATTTGATCTTTCTATTATACTTTTTCTACAAGCTGAGAGCCTCCACATAGTGGAAGCTCTCATTAGTTATCTATTACTAAATCTTAATAATGTACGTGACCTGATGTCATTACCCAGATTGTTCCTCCAGCAACTACAATTGCACAGAAGAATGCGTAAATAATATTAATAGTTTGTACTTTTCCTTCACCTTCTGTTAAATGCATAAACATAAATAACTGAAGAATCGCTTGAATCACTGCTAATGCTCCGATAATCCACATTACAGTTACGATAGGAAGATCAGTGTACAATTTTGCTGCTACTGCTGCAAAGGTGAGTAATAAAGATACGATGAATCCTGCAAGATGTCCTACAGGGAACTTTTCATTTTCATGATTTTTCGCCATTTGTTATTACCCCCCTTATTGTATCCTAGCAAGATAAACGAATGTAAAGATAAAGATCCACACAACGTCTAGGAAATGCCAATATAAACTGATAATAAATGTTTTACGAGCAGTAGTTGGTGTTAAGCCGTGTTTAACTAATTGGATAATAATTAGTATTGCCCAACCAATACCCATAGAAACGTGCAATCCGTGTGTTCCTAGCAATACAAAGAATGCAGAAAGGAATGCACTTGTTTGCATTGTAGCACCTTCATGAACATAATGAACGAATTCATTTACTTCCACAAATACGAAACCTGCACCTAATAAAAGTGTAATGATTAACCATGTTAATAAACCTTTTAAGTTTTGTTTACGCATGTACCATATCGCTACACCACATGTGAAACTACTAGTTAATAGTAATAATGTCTCAATCATTACATCTTTTAATTTAAACAATTCTGCTGGAGTAGGTCCGCCTGCGAAGTTATCCTTAAGAGAACCGTAAGCTGCGAATAAAGTAGCGAAAAGCACTACTTCCGCTCCTAAAAAGATCCAGAAGCCTAGAATATTTAAACGGTTTTGTTCTGTTTGGTATTCTAACGGTAAGGATGTATCGACTTTTGCCATTATTTCTCACCTCTCCATGCACGTTCCGTTTTCTTAATAACATCCAATTTAATATGGAAGCCATCATCATAGTCAAAGGAACGAATAATTAAACAAGCGAAGATTCCTAAAGTAAAGATAATTGTCGGAATAAACCACTCAAATACCATAAAGAATCCTACTACTAAGAATACACCACCCATAATGATTGGAAGACCAGAATTACTTGGCATGTGTATCTCTTTTAATTCTTTTTCATCTAATGTTAAGCCTTCATTACGTTTTTTCATGTGCCAGAAAGCATCAAGTTCTTTTACTTCTGGAGTGATTGCAAAGTTATATGGCTGTACTGGAGAAGCAGTATGCCATTCTAAAGTACGAGCATTCCATGGATCTGTTGAGTTCTTTCTGCTTGCATAACGAGTGCTGTAGTAAATGTTATATACGAACACAGCGAAACCTGCTGCTAAGATTAATGAACCGATAGCAGATACTAAGAATAATGGTCCAAATCCAGACTCAGCTGAGAATGTATATGAACGTCTAACTGCACCTTTTAGTCCTAAGAAGAACATAGGCATAAATGTTACGTTAAAACCAATATTAAATAACCAGAAGTGCCATTTACCAATACGTTCGTTTAATGTATAACCGAACATTTTTGGCCACCAGTAGTAGAATCCAGCAAATACTGCGTATACTACACCAGGAATCAACACATAATGGAAGTGGGCAACTAAGAATAAAGTATTATGGTATTGATAGTCAGCAGCTGCCATTGCAAGCATTACCCCTGTTACTCCCCCAATAGTGAAGGTTGGAATAAATGCTAAAGACCACAGCATTGCATTCGTAAATTCGATACGGCCTTTTCTCATTGTAAATAGCCAGTTAAAGATTTTAACCCCTGTTGGAATCGCAATTAACATAGTTGTGATAGAGAAAACAGAGTTTACAACTGGACCTGAACCCATTGTGTAGAAATGGTGAACCCAAACTACCATACTTAAAATAGCAATACCTACAATAGAAACCACCATTGAACCATATCCAAATAAACGTTTTCTAGAGAAAGTAGAAATAATTTCAGAGAACATACCGAATGCTGGTAGGATAACGATATAAACCTCTGGATGTCCCCATAACCAGAATAAGTTATTCCAAAGCATCGCATTTCCTCCACCAGAAATCGTGAAGAAATGAGTTCCGAATAAACGATCAAAAGTCATTAATGCTAAAGCTACTGTAAGAATTGGGAAAGCAAAAACAATAATGATGTTTGTAACTAATGCTGTCCATGTGAACATTGGCATTTTCAATAATGTCATGCCTTTTGCACGCATTTTTAAGATAGTTACAATAAAGTTAATACCTGTCATAAGTGTACCAATACCAGCTATCTGTAAAGCGATAGCGTAGAAGTTATTACCTACACCTGGTGTAAATTCCTTACCTGCAAGCGGGAAGTAAGATGTCCAACCTGCATCTGGAGAACCACCAATAACGAAAGAAATGTTAAACAACATTGCTCCACTAAATGTTAACCAAAAGCTTAGTGCATTTAATTGTGGGAAAGCAACATCTCTTGCTCCAATTTGTAAAGGAATAACAACGTTCATTAAACCGATTAGTGCTGGCATCGCCATGAATAAAATCATGATTACACCATGTGTTGTAAATACTTCGTTATAATGCTGAGCATCTAAAAAGTCCATTTCTGGAGCAGCTGTTTGATATTTCATCATCAAACCATCTATTCCTCCACGGAAGAACATTAATACAGCTACAATTATATACATAATACCTATTTTCTTATGATCGACTGTTGTTAACCATTCAGTCCATAGATATTTCCACTTTTTAAAATAAGTAACACCGACCACAACTGCAATCATCGTTAAGATAATTCCTATTTGTGCTCCAAGTATTAATGGATCGCCAGTGATAACTATATCTTCCCACTTAATGTTCATCGCTTTCACCTCCGTCTGTTTCACCATTGTTTAATTCATCTTCAAATGTTCTACCTGGGTAACCATGAACACGATATAACTCTGGATTTAAATAGTAGTTATCGTCTCCACCTTTACTGTGGTCAATCCATTCTAAGTGAGTATTAGAGAAAGTCATACGACCTAAATGTGTAGGTGTTAAAATTTCTTTATATTTTTCTTCTGTTAACTTCGGAGCAGAATCTTTAACTTCTTCAACCCACTCATTATAGTCTTCTACTGATTTAGCTTCTACTTCAAATTTCATCTCTGAGTAGCCTTTTCCGTTAAAGTTTGTATTTTGTCCTTCATACGAACCTTCGTTATCAGCTACTACATATAAATCTGTTTCAGCACCATACATAGTGTATTTTTGTCCCGCTAAAGCTGGAATCCACATAGACTGCATAGTACCTGCAGATGTCATTTTAAATTCAACAGGAACTCCTGCTGGAATGTTAACATAGTTAACTGTTTCAATTCCCTCTTCTGGATAACTGAAAATCCATTTCCAGTCAGCTGAAGTAACATTAATAACAACTGGTTCCATATCCTTATAATCCTCTGGTATTTCCTCTAGTGCATAGATTGTTTTTACCGTTGGAATTGTAAGTGCGATAATAATTAAGAAAGGAATAACAGTCCATACAATTTCTAACTTTGTACTTCCATGTTCTTCTGGATCATATTTTGCATTTTTTCTTGAAGCACGGTATTTCCAAACGATTGTTCCAAAGAGTGCAAACACTACAAGACATACAATAGCCATTAAAACAATAGACCAATTAATTAAGTGCATAATATTTCTTGCTACAGGGCCTTGTGGGTCAAAAACCACCAATGATTCACATCCACTTAAGATGAATGCAGGAACAATTGCCAAAAGTGATACTAAAAATCCCTTTTTCATTAGTACAGCTCCTTCCGTTTTCTTTTTAAATGTTAAATTATTCACAGAATGTTCAATGTTTTGTCATAAAACATTCATATTAAATAGGTAAAATATATATTATTACTACCTGTATGATGATATCATATCCGTAACATTTTAAATGTGACAAAAAACGTAAGGATATTTTTTCCAAATGTCACATTTCTGCATAAAATGTATTGATATTGTATCAACTTGATTATTATAGCAGATGCTCCTATTAAAATCTATGTTCTCCGTCACACCTTGGACATTTTTAGAGGCATATTTTATATCCAATTCTCCCTCTACTTCCCAATTTAAACGGTTACACTCCTATTATAAATGACTATTATTATCTTTTCTATCAATAACTACTATTTAATCATTTCAATCTACTTTCTAGATATTAGTTCGCTATTACATTTATCACCCCACAACATTATTACATGCTCATTTCCTCTATAAGCTACATATAAATATAGCCAGAGACGTAAACCTTATACTAAAAGGTAATATCTCTGGCTAAGCTTTATTCTAGTTAATTTCCTAGTACTTCATTAATCTTATTTTTTACCTTATCGGAGACATTTTTCAAATCTTCTTTCATTTCTTCTGCTACTTGGCTCCACTTAGAGGAGTTTTCTTTAATCGTAGTCTCAATTTGTTCTGCTTTCTCTTGTATTACTTTTTTGGTTTCCTCTACTTTTTGCGTATTTGTCTCTTTGTTAGCTAGAATGTCACTCACCGATGATACTTCAAAATTCTCAGGCTCTACATATTGGACTGCTTGATCCATGATTGCTTTAAAGATCGGCACTACATCTTTAGAACTTGTACTTGGAAGATAATGTTTATCGTCTGTTTTGTCATATCCTAACCACATTGCACCAACTAGATTTGGAGTATAACCTACCATCCACTGATCCTTGGTGCCATTTATATTACTATTGTCTAGTTGAGTTGATCCAGTTTTTCCAGCAAGCTGAAAGCCTGTTATTTTCGCTCCTTGACCCGTGCCTTCTGTTACAACATCTAATAACATGGAGGTCATTTTATCTGTTACCGATTTAGAAGTTACTTTCGTAGCATTTGAGCTATATTCTGCTAAGACATTGCCTGTTGGTCCTACAATCTTCGTTATTAAATGACTTTCCATACGAACTCCATCATTTGGGAAAGTAGAGTAGGCACTAGCCATTTGTAATGGGGAAACACCTGTCCGCATTCCTCCTAACGCTACGCCTAAATAATTATCTTCTACTTCATCATATGGTATACCGAACCGATCAAGAGCATTTAATCCCTTATCTATTCCAATCTGATCAAGTAACCAAACCGCTGGCACATTCAATGAATCTTGAAGTGCTTCATACATTGGAACTTCTCCTTTGTATGTCTTTGAAAAGTTTTGTGGTTGATATCCATTTTTCTCAAATGGCTTATCTTCTAGCATGGAATCAATTTTATACCCTTCTTCTAAAGCAGGTGTATATACTACTAAAGGCTTCATAGTAGAACCAGGTTGAACTCTTATTTGTGTAGCCCTATTGTATCCTCTGAATACCTGCTCTCCCCTTCCACCAACAAGTCCTCTAACTCCACCTGTCTCTGGATCAAGTAATACAGCTCCACCTTGTACTATTGTGTTATCTCTACTTGATGGGAATAAGGAATCCTTTGCAAATGTTTTTTCAAGTGATGATTGAAGATTTTGATCCATTTCTGTATAAATCTTATACCCTCTTTTTAAAATTTCTTCTTGAGTTAAGCCATACTTATTAATAGCTTCATCTATAACAGCATCTACAAAATAAGAATACTCTCTTTCAATGAAAGAACCTCCACCATCTTCTAGTTTTATTTCCTCCATTATCGCTTGTTCATATTCTTCTTTTGTAATTTGCTTTAAGTCATACATCTTTTTTAAGACCACATTCCGTCTTGCAATTGCTCCATCATAATTATTATATGGATCTAGAGCTGATGGTGCTTGTAATAAACCTGCCAGCAAAGCTGCTTCACTAATAGTCACGTCTTTAATATCCTTGTTATAGTAAGTCAGTGAAGCCTGACTTATTCCCCATGCACCACTTCCAAAGTAGACATGATTTAAATACATTTGTAGTATTTCATCTTTTTTATAGACCTTTTCTAACTCTACAGCTAAAAATAATTCTTCTATTTTTCTTTTGTAGGTTTGTTCAGGAGATAATAAGGCATTTTTTGTTAACTGTTGTGTAATCGTACTACCACCGCCAGTAATTCTACCAGCCATTAAATTCTTGAAGAAGGCTCGAGTAATCCCCTTTACATCAAATCCATTATGTTCATAAAAGCGTTCATCTTCAATGGAAACGACTGCTGCTGGAACATAGTCTGGGATATTCTCTAACTCCATTCCCTCTGTTCTTTCCGTTCTAATTTTAGTTGCTTCGTCTCCGTCTTTATCATATATAACGGTAGCTTGGCTTAAACCTGCTTTTAAAGTACTTACATTTGCTTGAGAAGCTAAATAAGTAAAGTATAATATGGATACTAAGATAACAAGTAATAATGCTAATAAAATTATTTGGGTTAAATGTCTCTTCTTCCAAAAACGACGGAAGCCATCCCAATAAGGTTTTATTCTTTCCATTTTGCGACCTTTCCTTTACCTGTAATAGATATTCTCTCTTTCTCTATATAAATGGACGTAAATGAATTAGATTTTGTTGCAAACTTCCTATGAAAACTATATGTTGTTTTTTAGCAAATTACAAGATGATACTTCTACCAAGTATCTATTATTCTTACTCTTTAGCTTTTGTTTCAATAAGTATATGCCAGGGTAAAGAAGTATAAAAAAGGAGGATGAATACGATGAAAAGGTTGTTTAAAAGAATTATCACTTGGGGACCTGTCCTTTACCCTATTGCTAAAAAAATCTGGAATAAAAAGAAACAAACATCTTCTCGTACAACTCGCTCCAATTACACCAATCAATAAATAAAATAAAACCGATGCAGCACCACTGCACCGGTTTTATGATTTAATTTGTACTATTATATGCTTGAACGGCTGCTTTTACTATTTCATGATCTTGACTAAGTCCAGAAACTTGAACAAATGCAGCTTCTACACCTTTTTCATCAATCAATTTTTTCAAATCCACAGACTCTTGATCATCAGGAGTATAGAAATGAAGAGCTGACGCTATTACATCAATTAAATTAGTTGGTAATTTACCGAATGCATTATAGTACTCTAGACTTGGAGCAACTAAACGGTCTTTTGCACCTAATTTACGTAAAGGTGATCTTCCTACTCTCTTTACATCATCAACAATGTATGAGTTAGCAAACCTACCAATTATTTTCTCTATATATTTCTGATGATCTTCTCTGTTGAATTGGTATTTGTTAATAAGTACTTCTCCTGTTTCTTGTAAAACATGAAGTACTTTTGTTTTCACTTCATCATGACCAATTGTTTCAGAGATAGTCTCATAATTTTTCATGTTACCTAAATATGCTGTAGCAGCATGGCCAGTATTTACTGTAAATAATTTTCTTTCAATATACGCTTCTAAATTTTCCACAAAGTGAGCTTCTTCTATTACTGGCTTTGTACCTTTAATTGCTGTCTCATTAATTACCCATTCATGGAATGGCTCAACTAACACATCTAAGATTTTTTCGTTCTTTTGATTTGGTACAATTCTGTCTACAGCTGAATCAGGGAATCCTACATATTCCTCTACCCAAGCTTGTTCTTCTGTATTTAGATGCTCTAATACAAACTGTTTTAAAGCAGTACTTCCACCAATCATATTTTCACATGCAATAATATTTAAGGGCGATTGGTTACTCTTCATACGTGCTTTAATTCCATCTGCAATTAATGGTGCAATAAATTTTAGGATATTTGGTCCAATAGCTGTAGTTACCATATCTGTTGTTACAAATTGCTCCACAACTTTCTCAGGGGTGTTTTTACTGTTAATTCCTTGAATGTTCTTAACAGTAAAGCTATCCTTTGCTTCGTTTGCTAGGAAAACATTATATTCTCCAACAGAATTAATTTCATCAATTACTTGCTCATTAACATCTACAAATGTAATATCATAGCTTGACTGATGTAATAATAATCCAATAAAACCTCTACCTATATTACCTGCTCCAAAATGAATAGCATGCATATTAGTTAACCTCACTTAGAATTTGAATGATTTCCTCTTCTGATTTAGCAGCAACTAACTTTTCAACATTTTCTATTTCTGAACATACAATAGCAATTTGAGATAATAATTCTAAATGCTCTCCGTCTTTCCCAGCAATTCCAATTACTAATTTAACAATATTTCCATCGCCAAAATCAATGCCATTTGGAACTTGAACTACAGATAAACCTGAGTTTAGAACAGCAGTCTTAGCCTCATCTGTTCCGTGTGGAATCGCAAGGAAGTTCCCCATATAAGTGGAAGAGATTTCTTCTCTTTGTAGCATTGCTGGGATATAATCTTCTGAAACATAACCTTGGCTAGCTAAGATTTGACCAGCCTTCTTAATAACTTCCTCTTTGTTTGAGATTTCACTATTTAACACAATGTTCTCTTTTTTTAATATACTCACAGTTATTCCTCCTAATATCTTTAAACCATATTTTTAAAAAACTCATTACTAATAAAATTCATTAGTTCCTCTTTACTGCCATACTTAAACAATTCAATACTTTTAGGAGACTGAATAATCAACGCACTAATAAAGCTTAGTACCTCCATTACTTGTCTGTCTGCATTCATTGGAGCTAGTAGTAGTAAAATACGCTTTACAACTTCATTATCCCCATTCATTGCTTTTAAACTTACCATTTCATTTAATTCAATAATATTAAATGATGGATCATGCACAGTCCCATGAGTTGTATGAAATAATGCTAAAGATGTTTCAGGGATAGCAAGGCCACCTAAGTCTGCACGCTCAATAAGTGCATTATATACATCTTTTTCACTAACTATCTTTCCTTCATGCTGCAGTTCTTTCAATGCAAGTTTTAGACTCTTTTCCATATCTCCATTTTCTTCATGGAAGGACCATACAGAAAGATTACCTAAAATATCTGTCAAAGACTGAGTCCGTTTTGCTATCTTTTCCAAGTCTCTAAAGTCTCTTACAACATTGCTATTTTCCTGGAAATATTCAGGTTGAACATTTTTAGGTTTTTTACCACTTTTCTTTTTTAAATAAGACTTAACTTCTTCTAAATCTTGGTCAGATAAAATAGGATTCACCAATAAGTATTCTTGCTTGATGTCCTCGAGTGGTATGGTCGAAAATATGACATCATAACCCTCTATAGAAATATTTTTCAATTCAAAAACAGAAGCTGTTTTTACCTCTTTTAAGCTAGGTATTTGGCTAACTATTTTGGCGGCAAGCATTTTGGATGTACCAATGCCACTTGAACAAATGATTAACACACTTAAATCTTTCGAAATCTCTGTGTTATTAATAGAAGATCCAAAATGAAGTACCAAATATCCGACTTCTTCATCAGGAATATCTATATTCGTAAGGGTTTGCTCAGCAGCCTTTTTCACAATTTCAAACAACTCAGGATAGTCCTTTTTAATTTCTGGCAATAAAGGATTGGATATACGCATTTTTTTCTCTAGCCTATATAAAGTTGGCTGAAGATGTGCGAGTAATCCTTTAAACAAACTATCATCTAGGAATTTTGTATTTAGCAGTATTTCTACTCTATCAATAAGTTGTTTAACGAGTAGGGCAATTTCTAAATTCTCATCTTTGATTCCTACACTATTGTCAAAACGAATTTTAGCTCCTCTAAGATGCATCGTAATATAGCCAATTTCCTGTTCAGGAATCGGTATAGAAAAAGTCCTTTCCAATCTCCACGCTATCGTTTTTGCAAACTCAAATTCTCTTGTTTGAGATAGCTCTTCCATATAATCTTTTTGAAGGATAATATTCTCCCCTCGTTGAATACGCTCTAGAGCTAATGCGATATGTACGACTAACCCAACATAAGAGCTATCTGCAAGTGGATATGGTAGCTGTTCATTAATATCTTCTATAATATTCTCTATTTTTATAAGCTTTTCTTTTTGCACAAGGCCTAAAAGTCGTTCAGAGATAGAATCTATCTTATTGGTTGATTTCTTCTGAATGTTTTCTTTTACCATTTGTAAAAACTCAGGTACATCAAATCGATCTGATAGTAAACTACGTATAGCTTTTCTCTTATCTTCTTCAGATCCTACCAGTTCTACACCATACCCTCTTTTTCTTAATAAGGTCAGGTTATACTTATCTATAATAGGTTCTAATTTATCTAAGTCGTTGCTTACAGTAGCTGTTGTAACTCCTAACTCCTTTGCTAATGAGAATAACTTAATTGGCTCCTTATTGTCTAGTAATGTACATAAAGCCACCAATATTCTTTCTTCAGGTGTATATTCTGTATAGTCCTGTTTCAACAAAGAAATCTTTAATAAATGAATATCATTAAGACTTCCTAAAATTCTAACGCCGACACCAATCTTTTTATTTAACTTAATATGAAAGCTATCTAAAATTTCTTCCACGTTTTTCAGGTCACGATGAACGGTTCGTTCACTAACATGAATAGTATCTGCCAATTCCTTAATTGTTACATCTTTATCGATGTTACTTACTAAAAACTGTAAGATTATTCTTTCTCGAGCGGAAATAATCATAGCTTATCTCCTTATCTACCTGCCATAGTTTAATTATAGAACTGTGTAAATTCTCTCACAAACAGTCAAAAACTCACTTTTTTCAAACCTATTGTTGCCAAATTTTAATAACACTACTCTAAAGATGACATTTATCTCATCTAAGATATAGTCTTTAATTCTCGTTATTTTATTATTATCAAGCAGTAAGACAATAGTGTATTCCAAACTATTACTTTTAATAATATATTCCGTAAGCAATCATCTTCACTATACAGCCTATCAAAAAGCACCAAAAACCACCTTATCCTAGCTTCACCATTAACCTTATATTTCCCGTGAATCGGAAAAAAGAAACATCACTCATATAAGCAATGTTTCTTCTTTACATTATTTTAATTTATTAATAATCTCATCATATTTCGGGCTATTTAAGAAGTTTTCAACCGAAACATGTTGTGCTCCTGGTAATTTAGCTACAGCGCGATCTGTTAAGTCTTTATGTGTAATTACTAAGTCAGCATCACTTGGAAGGTTAGCAATCGATGTATTAGATACATCTACCCCTTCGATATCTGCTTTCTTCACTTTATTACGCATAATAGACGCACCCATTGCACTTGAACCCATACCTGCATCACATGCAAAGATGATTTTCTTTACATTACCGTAATCAAAATCAGTAACTTCATTAGAAGTAGTTGTTGTTTCTGTAATAGCACTTGCTACTGAGCTCTTTTTCCCTTTTAAAGCTTCCATTTTTTCTGTTGCAGAGTTAATATCTTCCTCTTCTTTGCTTGTTTTTAGAATAATTGCACCGATTACGAATGAGATAATTGCTGCAACGAATACACCTGCAAGTACTCCTAAATGTTCACCTTTTGGAGCCATTGCCATAAGAGCAAAGATACTTCCCGGTGATGGTGTTGCTACTAAACCTGTATCAAATAGTGTGAAAGTGAACACTCCACCCATACCACCAGCGATTACAGCTAATAACATCATAGGTTTCATTAAGATGTACGGGAAGTAGATCTCATGAATTCCACCTAAGAATTGGATAATAACGGCACCAGGTGCTGTTTGTTTTGACGTTCCTCTTCCAAATATACAGTAAGCAAGTAGAATACCTAAACCTGGTCCAGGGTTAGCTTCTAATAAGAATAGAATTGATTTTCCAACTTCTTTTGCTTGTTCAACCCCAATAGGTCCTAAGATTCCTTGGTTAATTGCGTTATTTAGGAATAAAACCTTACCTGGTTCAATAAAGATACTTGCTAATGGAAGTAGGTTATGTTCAACAATCCACTCTACTCCACCTGATAAAAAGCTACTTAATCCTTCTACAACTGGTCCTATATATTTAAATCCGATGATTGCAATAATAGCTCCAAGAATACCAGCTGAGAAGTTATTTACTAGCATTTCAAATCCAGCTTTAACTTTACCTTTGAATAGTCCATCAACTAATTTAATTAAATATCCACCAACTGGTCCCATTACCATTGCTCCAAGGAACATTGGAATGTCAGTACCAACGATTACCCCGATAGTAGCAATTGCACCGACTACCCCACCACGCTCAGCGTATACCATTTTACCACCTGTGTAACCAATTAATAATGGTAACAAGTAAGTGATCATTGGTGAAACTAATTTGTTTAGTTCCTCATTTGGGAACCAACCCGTTGGAATGAATAATGCAGTAATCAATCCCCAAGCAATGAATGCACCAATATTCGGCATAATCATTCCACTTAAGTGACTACCAAAACGTTGTATTTTAACACGAAAATCATTTTTGTTTTCGTTTGCCATGTGTTTTTCCTCCTTTGTCTTTCATATCCTTATGATAAAGCGTTTACAGTGTCAAAACAATCCTAACTAAGAGCACTTTTGACATACACAAAGTTGACACAATTAAATAAGCTAACAATTATATCTTTGTCGAATAATCCATTTTATTTTTCGCATGAAAGTCGAAATTATTCGAGATATAAGATAAAATGTCGAATCAATAGAATGATAAGACGGATAAAAGTGTAGATCTAACCTTATATAAATGAGCATTCTTTGAAGCAGTATTTATTCAAATAAAAAAGGAAGCAGACTTTTAAAACTAGTCTGCTTCCTTTTATTATGCTTATACTATATCCTGTACTACTTCATCTTTATTCCAATCTTTATTCTTCATCACTTCGATATAATGTATATGATGTTCTTCTATATTCTTAATCTTGAAGATACAGCCTTCTTCTTCTAAAACATCACCTTCTATAGCTTCAAAGTTATTTGTTAAGAACCAGCCACCAATCGTATCTACTTCGTCATCTGCTAAGTGTATACCTAAAAGGTCATTTACTTCACTAATTAAAACTCTTCCGCTTAAAATATAGTGATCTTCTTTTACTTTTCTTATATCTGATATTTCATCTTCGTCGAATTCATCTCTAATATCTCCAACAATTTCCTCCAGTATATCTTCAACAGTAACAATCCCAGAGGTACCTCCATATTCATCTAATAAAACTGCCATATGTGTACGTTCTTTCTGCATTTTTATTAATAATTCACGGATTGGTATACTTTCAATCACTCGAATAATTGGCTTCATAAATTGCTCTAATTGTATATATTCTTTATTCTCTATTGTTGCTGTCAGGAACTCTCTAATGTTAATTAATCCGATCACATTATCTTTGTCACCATTTACTAAAGGATAGCGAGTATAGTTCTCTTCTTTTAAAATCGTCATAATTTCATCAAAGGTGTTATCTACACTAATTGTGATCATTTCTGTACGTGGAACCATAATTTCTTTCGCAATTCTCTCGTCAAATTCAAAAATATTATTTACATAGGCCAATTCATTTTTATTAATTTCTCCGCTTTTATAGCTTTCAGACATTAAAATTCTTAATTCTTCTTCTGAATGAGCCAAATCATGCTCTGATGCAGGTTTTAATCCAAAAATACTAGTAAGTAAGCGTGCAGATCCATTTAACACCCAAATAAAAGGATACAACAAACGATAAAACCAAATAATTGGAGGTGAAAAAAGCAAGGTGATTTTTTCAGCCTTTTGGATTGCAACTGTTTTTGGAGCTAATTCCCCTACAACCACATGAAGGAAGGTAACCAGCAAGAAGGAAACAATAAATGCTATTGCATGTGATAATGCTTCGCCAATCGAAAATGTGATAAATAAAGGTTCTAGTATTTCTGCAAAAGTTGACTCTCCAATCCAACCTAGACCTAATGCAGTTACTGTAATACCCAGTTGGCATGCAGATAAATATTCATCTAAGTGGCTTGTTACTCTTTTAGCAGCAACGGCACCTTTAATATTTTCTGCAACCAGCTGATCGATTCTGGATGTTCTTACCTTTACAATAGCAAATTCTGTTGATACGAAAAAAGCAGTTAAAGCAATTAATATAACAAATAAAACCAAATTAAAAATTTCCAATATGTAGCCCCTTAAGGACTTACACCTCCTGATAAATAAAAGCATTCACCCTTTTGTTCCTTTATTAGAACAGGTGATATGGCTATAGAATGACTGATTATCTTATACAGTTAATTTAAAATGTACCATTATGAATAGTATTTCTTACTCGCCTTATATTATGTTGTTTAAATACTATCTAAAGCTTCCTACAAATAGACTTAGTTATAAAACAACAATAAAATTATCCCGCTCTATAATCAAATCCAAAAGAACTTTCAACTTTATCCTATTTTAGCTGGAAGAAGGCTGAGGAATATGTAATAACTATTCTTTCTTTTGCTCTATTTAGCATTTCTAAAAGTTCTTGCTTTAGTAATTTCACATCCCCATATTTTCTCCTCCTAACCATAACGTTTTAGTTTTATACTTCATTATATAAGTTTACAGAGCTTTTATACAAGAAATTAAACCCTATAATCAGATATCATGGTTATTTTCTTCTAAAATTCAAAAGAAACTGACTTTATATCATTAAATTTGAAAAGGTTCTTCATTTTGTTACATATACTGATATTATTACACTCACTTTTAGGTTAAAATAGAATAAGACATATAGAAAAACTGAAAAAGGGGAAACGGAGTGGAAACAGTTAATAAAATACTTACTAATAAAAGTATAAAAAGATTTCTTATTTTTGTATTAATTTTATCGGGTATCTATCTATTAAGAAGTATGGTCAATTTAATGCTTTTTACCTTTATCCTTTCTTTTTTAATGGATAGGATGGAAAGATTAATTTCTAAAGTCATTCATGTAAAACGAAATCTCATAGTAAGTATTCTTTATTTAATAACTATTGGAATCCTTTCCTATAGCTCTATAAAATATTTACCTATGTTAGTCGAAGAAATTAGTACTCTTGTCAGACAATTATATGAATTTTATACAAGACCACATGATAACGTTGTACTAAATTATATTGTCTCTGTTATTCAAGAAAGAAATATATATAGTTATGTAGAACAAGGTCTTGGATTTGTAGTGAAGTATTTTTCTAGCATTAGTTCCCTTAGTATTCAATTTTTACTAGCTATCATCTTAAGCTTTTTCTTCTTATTGGAAAAGCCAAGGCTTATTAAGTATAAGGATAAGTTTAAGAAAAGTAAGATTGCACCTATTTACAATGAAATCGAATTTTTCGGTAAGAAATTTGTATTAACATTTGGGAAAGTGTTAGAAGCTCAAGTGATTATTGCTCTAGTAAACTGTATTCTAACAACCATTGGATTATGGATTCTTGATTTCCCTCAATTACTAGGATTATCATTAATGGTATTTGTGTTCGGGTTAATTCCTGTAGCTGGTGTCATTATTTCCCTAATTCCTTTATTAACTATAGGTTATACCATTGGTGGATATCCATATATTATTATATTAATCATCTTCATTTGCGTTATTCATGCAATTGAAGCTTATATTCTTAATCCTAAATTAATGTCTTCTAAAACAGACTTACCTGTTTTCTTTACTTTCATTGTCCTAATATTCTCCGAGCACTTTTTTGGAGTATGGGGACTAATTATAGGAATCCCTGTATTTGTATTCCTGTTAGATATTCTACAGGTTCAAAGCATGGAACCAGATCATGAATTAGCAAAAAAAGACAATGGATAAGTTTCCATTGTCTTTTTTTTATTACCTTTGGACAATTAAACAGGATAAACTAGTATTTTAAAACAGCTCCAGTACTTGCTGATGTAACTAGTTTAGAATAACGAGCTAGATATCCGCTTTTTACTTTTGTCTCAAAGCCTTTCCATTCGGATTTTCTTTGCTCCCATTCTTCTTCAGGTACTTCTACATCCATTGTTCTTTTTTCAATATCAATAACAATGTTGTCTCCATCTTTTACGAAGGCAAGCGGGCCGCCTTCTGCAGCTTCAGGAGAAGCATGACCAATAGAAATTCCACGAGAAGCTCCTGAAAATCTGCCGTCTGTTACAAGTGCAACCTTAGGACCAAGCCCCATACCTACGATTTGAGAGGTTGGTGCTAACATTTCTGGCATACCTGGACCACCTTTTGGACCTTCATAGCGAATAATAACGACATGTCCAGGTTTCACTAGTCCTTTTACTAATCCTTCTAAAACTTCATCTTGAGATTCAAAAACAATTGCTGGACCTTCATGTCTTGTTATTCCATTTTGAACGCCACCTGTTTTAATGATGGCACCTTGAGGAGCAAGATTTCCGAATAATACAGCAAGCCCACCTGTCTCTGTATGAGGGTCATCAATTGCGCGAATAACATGTCGATCTTTTACTTCACAACCTTCAATATTTTCTCCTAATGTTTTTCCACTAACAGTCAATGTATCAAGGTGAAGTGCTCCTTCTTTCTTAGAAAGCTCATAAAGTGCAGCTGAAACTCCTCCCGCTTCGTGAAGATCCTCAATATGTACATCTGAGGATGGAGCTAATTTAGATAAATGCGGTACCCTACTAGCTACTTCATTAATTCTTTGAAGTGGATAATCAATCCCCGCTTCATGTGCAATTGCTATTGTATGAAGCACTGTATTAGTCGAACCACCAAGTGCCATATCCAAAGCAAAGGCATTATCAATTGCCTTCTCTGTAACTATATCTCTCGGTTTAATATCATCTTTTATTAAGTTCATTAGTTGTTTAGCCGATTTTTTGACGAATTCCTTACGCTCAGGTGCAACTGCAAGTATTGTTCCATTACCAGGAAGTGCTAGCCCTAAAGCTTCAGCAAGACAATTCATGGAGTTAGCTGTAAACATTCCCGAACATGAACCACATGTTGGGCAACCGAATTGTTCTAATTCTAGTAATCCACTTTCATCTATTTTACCTGATTGGAAAGCTCCAACTCCTTCAAATACAGAGGAGAGAGAAATCTTTCTTCCATCGCTTGTTACTCCAGCTTTCATTGGTCCACCACTCACGAAGATAGTTGGAATGTTTAAGCGCATAGCGGCCATCATCATACCTGGTGTGATTTTATCGCAGTTTGGGATACATACCATTCCATCAAACCAGTGTGCCGCTACAACTGTTTCAATAGAGTCTGCAATTATTTCACGACTTGGTAAAGAATAACGCATTCCAATATGGCCCATAGCAATCCCATCATCTACACCAATTGTGTTCATTTCAAAAGGCACTCCGCCTGCCTCTCTAATTGCATCTTTTACAATTTTACCGAACTCCTGTAAGTGTACATGTCCTGGAACAATATCAATATATGAATTGACAACAGCAATAAATGGTTTATTAAAATCTTCTTCCTTTACCCCTGCTGCACGTAGCAAACTTCTATGCGGTGCTCGATCAAATCCTTTCTTGATCATGTTGCTTCTTAACTCTGCCACTTTCTACCCCTCCAATTGTCCGATTAAAACGAAATTTCTGTATATTTAACTTTTACCTATTGTAACACTATGATTAGAAAAATGATATAATTTCTTCTTGACGAAATTTGAAAAAAGAGAATTTTCTTTACATTTACTATTCTTATAAAAAAGATTATTCTATCAACCTTTAACCTGTAAAACTTGTAAGAACTTCTGACAACATCTACAATTATCCCTGATTATTTAAAGCTGATTTTTTGTTAGAAGAATACTTTAAATAATATACTAGAATACTTTATTTAAATATAAAATGTTGAGATATTACAATAGATCATCTTAAAGTTATTCTACCTTCCAATGCTTGATTAATTGTATGGAAAACACCAATAAAGACCCAAACTGATAGCTTGAGTCTCCCATGAACTGAAATGTTTAACTATTTATCTCTTATGAAAAGATAACACTTATCTTTTGTACTTCGTCATCTGTTAAATGTACATCTAATGTCTTTAGATTATTTTGTAATTGAGCAATTGTTTTGGCACCAGGAATGATAACATCAATAGCTGGCTGTTTTAGTAGCCAAGCTAATGCCAAATGAGTAGCATCAAATCCTTTTTCCGTTGCTAACTGTTTCAATTGAGCAATTTTCTCGATATTTTTTATATATGTTTCTCCTTGAAATAGTGGGTTTCCTTCTTTCCCTTCAAGGTTAGAGTCTTTAGAATATTTTCCCGTAAGCAATCCAGATGCTAATGGAAAATAGGGAACAAAGCTAATGTTATTTTCTACACAATACGGTAAATAGAAATCTTCTGCCCCTCTTTTTAATAGAGAATACTCTGCTTGGAATACTTCTAAGTAGCCATCCTGGTTAAATGCTTTTAATTGTTCTATATCTAAGTTTGAAGCCCCAATTGCTTTGATCTTTCCTTCGTCTTTTAACTCCTTTAAAGTACCTGCTACTTCTTCAGGGGGAGTTACACCATCTGGAAAGTGTACATAAAATAAGTCAATATAATCTGTTTGCAACCTCTTTAAGCTTTGTTCTACAGAAGATCGCATAAAATCTCTACTATTATCCAGCACTATTTTTCCATCTACTAATTTATGTGCAGCTTTACTAGCAATTGCAATTTCATGACGATTCCCTCGTTCTTTTAACACTTCTCCAATCAATTCTTCGGATCTACCGAGGCCATATACGTATGCAGTATCTAAGAAATCTACACCTGCATCTAAAGCACTTTTAACTACTTCTTTGCCAGTTTCATCACTTAAATTTGGAAATAAATTATGTCCGCCTACAGAATTAGCTCCATATCCTAATTTCGTAACCTTCATTGCTGTTTGACCAATTTGAACTTTACTACTCAAAAAGCTTCATCTCCTTTAGGTAAGGTTATTTCTCCTATGTACTTATTGCTTAGCTACAAGAGTATGTCCACTCTCTCATTAAGCAAAAAGGCTTAGTAATACGAAAACTCCCTTTAGTAATGTTTAGGACTTCCCCTTTAGTATGAATAGGAAGAAAGGGAGAGTAAAGAAAAACGCTCAAAGAAGAAGTATTACTACTTTAAAACAAGCACTCATATACTATATAATAAAGATATCTAAAGAAAGGATTTTCGATAAAGTGAATGTACTCAAAAAAGTATTGATTTATCCACTTCCACTTCTATTTGTCTTTATACTTTGGAAGATAACCGACATTGAACTATATCTTAATTTCCCCATTATCCTTATTATCCTTATTCCTTTATGGATATATTATCGAATAGATCGAAGTAGAAAGAAAAATATAGTTTATGCTAAAAGAGAAATTTTAATAAATATTTTCTTTATCTATTTATTAACCGTGCTTTATGTTACTTTGAATCCTTTTCATTTTACTCCCCCAAGTATAAAGGGGAATATTAATCTTGTACCTTATGTACAACTACACTACCAATATACATATAAACCCCCGATTTTTTGGATATTGTATACTTTAGGTAATATTATGATGTTTATTCCATTTGGTTATCTTTTTCCAAAAATATACCAAAAGCGCTTTAAAATGCTTGTTACAATTAGTATTGCAGCTTTATGTTCCCTACTCATTGAGATAACTCAATATTTCTTCACTATTGATCGTGCAGCAGATATTGATGATTTACTGCTTAACATTATTGGTGCCATTATTGGATATTTTCTTTTTCTCTTTATGAGAAAAACAAAGTTTCCTTCATCATATGAATTGTTATTTTTCCAACATAGAAAATAGCCTAGCTTCTAAACAGCATAGGCTATTTTTTATATTACTTGGTTTTCCTTATTCTTCCCCAATGATTCTTACTTCTGTTTCTAAATCAACATTATAGTTTTGCTTCACCGTTTTTTGAACATGATGAATCAAAGACAAGTAGTCATTTGCTGTTGCCTTATCAACATTCACAATGAATCCTGCATGTTTGGTAGATACTTGGGCGCCACCAATCTGAGTGCCTTGTAATCCACTATCTTGAATCAGTTTTCCCGCAAAATGATTAGGTGGTCTTTTGAAAACACTTCCACAAGATGGAAATTCCAGTGGCTGCTTAGACTCTCTTAAAAAAGTTAGTTCATCCATTTTTTCTTTTATTAAGTCATGATTTCCTTCACTCAAAGAAAAGGTTCCTTCTAATGCTACCCAACCATTTTTATCAATACTACTAGTACGATACCCTAACTCTAATTCTTCTTTACTCACCGTAATTATTTCACCTTGTTTCGTTAATACCTTGGCACTTTCTAAAACGTTGGAAACTTCTCCTCCATATGCACCAGCATTCATATATAGTGCGCCACCAACAGATCCTGGAATACCACAAGCAAATTCCAAGCCAGTTAATGAGTGCTTTAGAGCAAAACGCGATGTATCAATAATTGCTGCACCACATTTTGCTATCACTTTATTATTTTCTAATGTAATGTCTACCAATTTAGTTAAATTGATGACTACACCTCTTATTCCACCGTCTCTAATTAATACATTCGAGCCATTTCCCAATATAGTAACTGGTAGGTCCACTTCAAGTGCGAATTGATAGGCGTCTTGTACTTGTTTATAATCTGTAGGAAATAACAAAAAGTCTGCTTTTCCACCAATTTTTGTATACGTATATTTATTTAACTCTTCATCGATTTTCACATTATCATGTGGCAATATTTCTTTTAATCTATTTTCAATCATTAATTTATCCATATATCTCAACCTTCTATCTGTAATCTAACTACACAATTCCTATTGTATACCATTATTATAAAGAGGTACGTCTTGGATAAGCAAATTTATGTGAAAGCTTAATCTTTGTAATAATATATTAACAACATAAGAGGTTCATGCACAGAAAAGCTAAGTAACTTAAATAGCTACTTAGCCACTACTAATTGTTTTTCTTTTATTACTTTTTGATTCCGCACTAAATCGTATGATAAGCATGCTGGTTTGCTTGTCCGAGGGTCTTTTACTATAACTGCATCAATTTGAAAAACTGTTTTTAATACTTCTTCTGTCATTACTACTTCTGGTTGTCCTTCTTTTATTAGCTCTCCGCCCTTCATGGCAACCATATGATGGGAGAACCTTGCAGCGTGATTGAGGTCATGTATTACCATTACAATGGTTCGGTTCTCTTCTTCATTTAACTTTTTCAATAACTGTAATACTTCTAACTGATGGGCCATATCTAAATAGGTAGTTGGTTCATCTAACAGTAGTAAATTAGTTTCCTGTGCAATTGCCATAGCTATCCAAGCTCTTTGACGCTGACCACCAGAAAGTGTATCTACTTCTTGATTTTTTAATTCGATAAGCCCTGTTACTTCTATTGCCCAGTTTATAACTTCTCTATCTTTGTCAGTAAGACGGCCAAAGCCACTTTGATGGGGAGATCGTCCATATGAGACTAAATCAAATACGGTTAATCCATTTGGTGCTTCAGGAGATTGGGGTAGGACTGCCATTCTTTTTGCTATTTTCTTTGTTGGAATCTTATGTATCATTTCACCATCTAAATAAACAAAACCCTCTTTTGCTTTATGTATTCTTGCAAGAGTTTTTAATATGGTCGATTTTCCACAGCCATTTGGACCTATGATGGTGGTGATTTCCCCTTCTTTTATATGTAAATCTAAGTCATGCACAATTATTTTATCTTCATACCCAATTTTCAAATGCTCTGTAGAAAGGATATCCAATTAAACTCACTCCTTCGTTATAGAAAGCAATATTCTTCTTCATACTTATTGAAATATATGTTTATACTAAAATAACAACCTATAAATGATAATGATTTTCATTTACTATTATAGTTAATAATAAACTTTCCTTCAATAGTGGTAGTCATATTATCTTTTTTAGATGGATTTATTCCCAAAAATAAAAGAACAGAACCATGAAGGGCTTCCGTTCTTTTATTTTCACTAGATTTTAAGAATATGATTGCGTAGAAGCAATGTTCATATAATCTCCTTCAACAGCTAAACAGACGGTATTTCTACCTTCTCTTTTTGCACCGTATAAAGCACGATCTGCATCACCAATTAATTGATCTAGTGTTAACTGGTTTCGTTTCATGGCTACTCCAAAACTAGCTGTTATTCTAATAACTGTGTCATTATAGATAAAGTTAGATTGCTCTATTTTACTTCTTAGCCTACTTGCCACATTTAAAGCTTCTTCTAATTCTTCAATCGGTAGAAAGAGTATAAATTCCTCTCCTCCATATCTTCCTATTACAATTTCTTTTCTTATATTCCTTTTACAAACCTTCGTGACATGCTTTAATGCTTCATCCCCAGCAAAATGTCCGTATGTGTCATTAATATTCTTAAAGTGATCTATATCAAAAAGAATTGCTGCTATCTTTGGGTATTGAGCAAACATCTTTTGTGCTGCTTCTAAAGCATAGGCTCGATTATAGATTTGTGTTAGTGCATCTGTATATGCTAATTTTGTTAAGTTTAATTGTTCTTTTTTTTGTTCTGTAATATTGGTGAAAACCATTGTAATGCCAAGGATATTGAAGTCCTTGTTTTTTAGAGAAGATAGCTTCACTTGATAATATTCTTCTCCTAAATTCACTTCTGTTACTACCGCTTTCTTTGTCACCTTTTTAAACAGAGGTAGAATCGGATTATCTATCCCTATTAGCGAAGCAATATGTGTTCCTATTTTTACATGGGAAAATAATAAGGATGCAGAATGGTTATAATCCTTTACATGATAAGTCTGATCAAGAACTAAAACAGCATCTCCCATACTTTCTAATATATAATCCTTTTCAATCGGTGGTACTAAGAGAAATTTCGTTGTAATAATAGCATATAAGTACAACGAACTTGTAAATAACATCGTAATAGGCACTGGATCTAACCCTGCAGGCGTTAAACCTAACAAATAAACTAATGCAGTCGAAATGGGCACAGTTACTCCAATTAATAATATAATCATTTGTACCGTCTGTTTGGTTTTACTCTTAACCCAATGAATAATAAGTAATACAAAAGCTATTGCAAGCGTTCTGAAAGTATATGCTCCATGTATTAAATACCACTGCCCTACTGTTATTTGCAAAACAGGTGTTTGATTCAAGTAATCTAGATAAACAGATTGATAAAACAAATGATGAAAATCATTTGTTGCAACAAGCAAGAAAGAGATAGATGGAATTAAATAATATAAAAAATACGTTTTTTTATTTAAGTGTTTCCCCAACCCTATAAAATGGAAAACAAGGATTAATGTAGCAGGTGCCGAAAACGGCATACCTAAATATTGCACAGCAGTCCAGAATTTCATACTACCTATGTCTGTACTTGCAAGGCTTAATGCATAACCAAATGCATAGATAGCTGTAAAGGAGGAGAACCATAAAAATGCCTTAGTTCCTTCAAATGCCTTTCTATTCATAAAAGAAATAATAGCTAAAATTACATGCAATGCACCAGACATTGTTATTAAAACAATATATATCATAACTGTTTGATCCACTTTTTTACTTATCCTTAATTCAAAACATTTGACTTTCCGTAAGCTGGTACAATATTTATTATATTTCCTTCTAATTACATAAACTACTCTAAAAGGGCACTTCCATTTTTTACAACTTTTTTTGTACCACTATATGGTTTAAATCGGCACATTAGCTTAAATTTACATAGGTAAATATTCCTTAAAGCATACTTTATAATAATTTATCTAATATGTAAGAGATTCCTTTATTTAGATATAGAAATAGAGCTGTTGTAAGAGCTTAACATCCACTCTTACTGACAACTCTATTACTGTTTAATTTAACAAGGAGGCTACTTTCTTTGCAGTTGCTTCTCCATTAGCCATACAAGCTGCAATCCCCACACCATAGTAGGAGCTCCCTGCTAATAGAACACGGGGGTAATGTTCTGCAATTTTTTTCGTTAAAGAGTCTACAGCAGTCTTATGGTTTAAGGAATACACTGGCATCAAATTATTCCACTTTGTTACTTCATAGCTTATGGGTTCTGACGTGATTCCTAAACCTTTCTCAATATCTTTCTTTGCTACTTCTAGTAACTCTTCCTCCGAATAAGCATTTAACTTTTCATATCTGGGATTTGTTTTCTTATAGAAGAGCCTTAATAATAACTGTCCATTATTTGACGTATGCTTCCACTTTCTACTTGTCCATGTACAAGCATTGCATACAAGATTACTATCTTTCGCTACGATAAAGCCTGTCCCATCTTTAGGAAGTTGCTGATCGGAAATATCATAGGATAAGTACATAGTGATATTAGAAGAGTTCTTTAGTTGTTGAAATTCTTCGTCTAGTTCCTTATTTTTTAGTATTCTTTGGGTAACATCATGTGGAGTTGTTACTATGATAGAATCAACCAATCTTTCCTCTTGATTAGAGAGCTTAAGCGTGTATTTCTCCTTTTCTTTTTCAATAGAAGTAACACCTACACCTTTTATAATGGTCACATCTGTTAGTACTTCTTCTAGTCTATTAATAATAGTGGATAAGCCATTCTTAAAGGAGATAAATTTCTTATCAGCAGCAGACTGAAACGTTTCTTTGTTTTTTCCTAATCCACGAATAATACTACCGTACTTCTCTTTATATTCAATTAAGTAAGGTAAAGTAGAAGCCATTGTAAGAGAATAGATATTTCCAGAATAAACACCTGCTAGTACGGGAGCTATTTGCTTTTCTACTATTTCCTTTCCTAAATAATATTCTAAAAAATCTCCGATAGATGATTCTTTTGTAAATGATGCTGTTTTTGTTAAAACATCCTTTAAAGCCTCTAGTTTCCCTCTTGTAGAAATTAGCTCACTTTTAAATAATGCCTCTATTGTCATGGGAATTCCGAATATAGAATCCTTTGGTATTTCTAACAAACGATCTTTAGTATGGATATAAGAAGTTCCAGTGGCATTATATACAAGCTCATCTTCTAATTGTAAGTCTTGGATAAAAGGAAGAACATTCTGGTTACGTGCAACAATAGAATCTGCTCCTTTCTCCATCATAAATCCATCTTTCTCAATTGTATGTATTTTTCCACCTAGATACTCATTAGCCTCTACTAAAAGGAGTTCTAGATCTAGTTTATGTTCTTGTTTCATTTTCTGTAAATAATACATAGTGGATAAACCAGTAATTCCACCACCAATGACTACTATTGTTTTCATTCAACCACCTCATATTTATGCTACCTTAACTCATCAATAATTATTATGACATGACTATGCAATACCATATAGCGCTTTTTTGTGTCTATTTGTTCACAATATAGTAAAGAAGTTAAGGTCAGAATCCAGTTTTTTCAATGTATAATAAAATTATCCTACTAATGTAAGCGCTTCTTATACTAATCAATAAAAATAGCTGCTGTCATACACCTTCTAAGATATGTTAGAAACAGATTGGTGACGTATATCGGGAGGATTTTCTTCTTATAGCTTAACTTAAAGAAAAATATACAAAGTATGTGTGTCTGTCTAACGAAATTATTATAACGTAATAGAACTAAATAACAAAAAACTTGATTGGTGGTGTTCAACTAATATGGTTAACAGTAAATTTTCCGTTTCTATCCATATTCTTTCCCTAATTGCCTCTAATCCATCTGAACCGTTCTCATCAGAATCTATTGCTGAAAGTGTCAATACAAATCCTGTAGTCATAAGAAGGATTTGCGGTCTTTTAAAGAAAAAGGGGATCATATCAAGCAGAGCAGGAATTTCAGGAGCATCTTTACTTATTTCTCCTTCTCAATTATCTCTACTAGATATCTATTTAGCTGTGAAATCTAACCATAATCTCTTTGCTTTACATGAGCATCCAAATCCAAATTGCCCTATTGGAAGCAAAATACAAGATGTGTTAGTGAAGAACTTTTCACATATACAAGAAGGGTTAGAAAAAGATTTGGCCACCATTACATTAAGTGATGTTATAGAGGATATGCACATTCTTCCAATGGTTAACGAAAAACTAGCAAAATGATATGTTTTGCTAGTTCTTCCTCCATTTAGGTGTTTATCGACAAGCTGAATACTTCCTTATCTTTTACCTGATTTTATCGCTAGTTCTATATTAAATGTCACATGAACTGAGTCTTCTTTTACTATGATAATAGACCAATTCTTTGCAAGTACAGAAGATAGAGAGGAAAATTTCGATTTTTTTAAAGTGAGATTTACTAAAACTTCTCCTTTATCTTCAAAATCCTTTCCCTCCGTCAATCCATATTTTATATGTAACAATCTTTTTAAAGTTCCTTTTGTTAGAAAAGTAATTTCATAATCTCCTGCTATAAGGCTTCTCACAGCTTCTTCATTCTTTACGTAATAGGAATGAAGTGTTTCCCAATTCGGCAACCCATTTCCGCATTCTTCAAAAAATTCCATATCCTGAGTTTTTAAAGCGTTTATGATTTCTGACTCTTTATACCCCTTTTGTTTCACCTGTTCTATCATAATTGCATAATTTAACGCTACTCTAACCATTACGATTTATCCCCTCTCCTGTATATATGATTTTTTATTCTATTGATATTTAACATGGTAGAAGTTACATTGATACGTATGTAGTGTAATAAATTTGAATATTTCCATTATAATCTTTTTTTGGAGGAGTTGGTTTAATAATGTTTAGAAATCCTTTTGTATCTTATTGTGTTGCAATGATAACGCCTTTTGATCAGCAGGAAGGGTTAGCAGTACAAAGCATCCATACTTTAGTAGATTACTATAAGAAAAACCATGTTCCAGCTCTATTAGTAAGTGGATCAACAGGAGAACAACATTCTATGTCTATTGAAGAGCGTATAACATTGTATCAAGAAGTAAGAAAAGCTTCAGGAGATGACATAATTATTATAGGAGGTGTTGCTGCTGTAAGGACAGGTGATGTTCTAAAACTAGCAAAAGCTACTCAAGCAGCAAAACTGAATGGTATGATGCTTGGCTTTCCTCCTTATTTACATATCAGTCAAAAAGAAGCTTATTCCTATGTTCAACAAATATGTAATGTAACCGAACTACCCATTATGCTCTATAATAATCCTGCTCGCACTGGGTTTAATTTAGAATTAGAAACTTTGTTTAAGCTAGTGGATGATTTCCCACAAATTATTGCGTTAAAAGAGGCCGGTGATCCCGATAATGCTCTGTTAGTTAAGCAAAAGCTTGGCCCCTCTTTTACGATTTTAACTGGATTTGATTTACATATACAAGATAATATGAAGAATGGCTATGATGGCATTACTAGTATTATCGGGAACGTTTTTCCACTAGAAATGCAACAATTCGTAAACTATTTAAAAAAACAAGAATGGGAGCTAGCAGAATCAGCATTCTCTAACATCCATCCCAAAATAAAATTCATCATAGAAAGGGGAATGTTACGCACTATTAAATATTTACTGAAAGAAAAACAAATATGTTTGGAGGTATGCCGCTCTCCTTTATCTTCTTTAAACCAAGAAGAGAAAATAGAGATTCATGCTTTCATGGATACTTTGACTGATATTAATAAATGATTTCCTGTACTTAACAAAAAATGAGCATATATGTTATTCATTTCTGTTAATAGGGAAAACTAGAATAAGCATATAATTGGCAGTACCAATCTGATTACGATAAGCTAAAATTTAGGTAAGCATACTGATTAATGAGAATAAGGAGCTGATCTTATGAAAATCACTTATCATGGTCAATCAACTATTGAAATCAATACAAATGGAAAATCTCTTATTATTGATCCATTTATTAGCGGTAATCCTGCCGCTAAAGTTAAAGTAGACGAAATAAAAGTAGATGCTGTTCTCCTAACACATGCTCATATGGATCATATTCTTGATGCAGCTCCTATTGCTATAGCAAATAAAGCCCCTGTTGTAGCTAATCCAGAGCTAGCTGCCTACATGTCTTGGAAAGGGGCAGAAACCATTGGAATCAATATTGGTGGAACGCTTGATTTAGGGTATGCTAGGGCAAAAATGACTCATGCCTTTCATAGCTCTGGGATTATAGATGAAGAAAATAAAAACATTTTGTATGGTGGAATGCCCGCAGGATATATCATTGAAGCAGAAGGAAAAACGATACACCATGCTGGAGATACTGGGCTATTTGGTGATATGAAACTCATTGGGGACAGACATAACATAGATATCGCCTTCTTACCTATTGGCGATCATTATACAATGGGACCAGAGGATGCTCTTCAAGCAGCTGAATGGTACCAAGCAAAATTAATTATTCCTATCCATTACAATACATTTCCTGCAATTGAGCAAGATGCACATGCCTTTGTACAGAAATTAGAGCAGCTAGGATTTAAAGGAAAAGTATTAGAAATAGGGGAATCAATAGAGCTATAATAAGGAAAGGAGGATACCTATGCTAGGTACTCCTCCTTTTTTATCTATTAATAAGCTGTCCAGCCTCCATCTGCTGTAACAACCGTTCCATTTAAGAAACTAGAATCCTCTGATGCTAAGAATAGTGCTACTTTAGCAATTTCATCTGCACTTCCCGCTCTTGGATTAAGCGCTAAACCAAGTTGTTGCTTCGCTGCTCCGTATTCGTTTATATTCGTCATTGTGCTACTAATATTTGTAATGACGGCTCCTGGTGCAATTGCATTACATCTAATCCCTTTATCTGCATACATGAACCCAGTATTCTTTGTAAATCCAACAACTGCATGTTTAGAAGCTGTATAAGCCGCACCTGCACGGGCTCCATATAATCCACCTGCTGAAGCAATGTTTACAATCACACCACTTTGTTGCTCTAAAAATAACGGCAACACTTTGCGTGTCGAGCGCATAACACTTGTAGTATTAATAGCGAATACTCTATCCCATTTCTCATCTACAATATCGGCTGCAGGCTCCATTCCATCCATTATTCCTGCATTATTCACCAGAATATCTACTCTTCCATATGTTTTAACAGTAGTGTCTATTAAATGCTGAATATCCTCTTCTAATGCTACATTTGTTTTTAGAGCAATAGCCTTCCCGCCAATTGCCTCTATCTCTGTAACAGTTGTTTTTGCACCATCTTCGTTTAAATCGGAAACTACAACACAAGCTCCTTCTTTAGCAAATGTAAGAGCAATAGCTTTCCCCATCCCAGAAGCAGCACCTGTAACTACAGCAATTTTATCTTGTAACTTCATGCTTTTACCCCCTTCTTTTTTTGCAATCGCTACCATTTTTTCTTCCAAAATAGTATGACTTTCACATTTATAGTATAATTTTATTTATAGAGTCTATTCAATCAGCAATATACTGCATTATGTTTCTTAAAGTACAATGTAGATAATATTTGTTCAATAACTACTTTTTTCTTATTCTAATTTTCAGCAACTTCTTCACCTAATCAAGGAAAAAAGGGAGGTTACATGGAGAATGAAGGAATCTCATGCAGATCGACGAGTAAGAAGGTCAAAGAAAGCATTGAAAAATGCCTTAATAACTCTTATGGACCAAAAGGAATTGAAAGACATAACCATTATTAATATTGTGGAACTTGCTGATGTTAATAGAGGCACCTTTTACAGACATTATCAATGGAAGGAAGATTTGTTGGAGGATCTAGCAAATGATGTACTAGAGGACCTTATCTTTGCTTATCGTTTTCCTTATTTACATCTACGTACATTTCATATTGATAGTCTCCCTTCTTCATCTATTAAAATATTTGATCATGTATTAAAATACGCTACTTTCTATAAACTTGTTTTCACATTGGATTCCTTAAAGGATTATAAATTACGTATATATCAAACATTAAAAGAAATAGCTACTCAAGATCTTGAAAATACTATAGAGGATGTTAAAATTAATAGAAATTTATATGTCAGTTATCAAACAAATGCTATTATAGGTATGTTAGAAGAATGGATAAAAGAAGACTTTAGCTATCCTACTGAATATATGGCTGAACAACTACTTACCATAATTCATACTATGCATTCCCACCCAGCTAGTATAAGAATCTTGAATAAAGCACTACACCCTTAGCAAAATAGATAAAGGACTTATTTGATGGTTAATCCCCAAATAAGTCCTTTTTGTATTATATAGCTTTATTCTCTTCCCAGCTCAAAATCTCGTTTGCTCTTACTTCTACTTCTTCTGGTGTTAGATTATGTTTTTTTGCATATAAGTTTCTTGGATGTGTGCGACACTCGTGACTACAGCTTCTCATATATTTCTCTTCATTTTCTTCACTGCAAAGCATTTTACGATTACACTCTGGATTTGCACAGTTAACATATCTTTCACAAGGTTCCCCTGAGAAAAGGTCACGTCCTACAACTACATGTTCTTTGCGGTTAACTGGTACACTTATTCTTTGATCAAAAACATAACATTGACCATCCCAAAGTTCTCCTTGCACCTCTGGATCTTTTCCATAAGTAACAATACCGCCATCTAATTGAGATACATCCTCAAAGCCCTCTTTTAATAACCAACCAGAGAATTTTTCACAACGTACGCCGCCTGTACAATAAGTAAGGATTTTTTTTCCTTCCAGCATCTCTTTGTTTTCTTTAATCCATTCTGGCAGTTCTCTAAATGTTTCAATGTCAGGTTTAATTGCTCCTCTAAAATGACCTAGATCAAATTCGTAGTCATTTCGAGCATCTATAATAACGGTATCAGGAGATTGCATTTGCTCTAGCCACTCATCTGGCTTTAGATGCTTACCTGTTGTTTCAAGAGGATTTACATCATTTTCTAAGTTTAAATTAACTAATTCTTTTTTAGTACGTACATGCATTTTCTTGAAGGCATGTCCATCTTCTTCATCAATTTTGAAGATTGTATCTGCAAATCGTGGATCTTGTTTAAAGAATTCCATATATTTATCTGTTTGTTCTACTGTTCCAGATACCGTACCATTTATTCCTTCAGAGGAAACTAATATTCTTCCTAATAACCCTAGCTCTTTACAAAAAGCCAAATGCTCCATTGTAAACTCTTCTGGGTTTTCAATCGTTACATATTTATAATATAGTAATACTCTATATGGTTTATTGCTCATATACTCAACATCCTATTCTTTTCAATTTATTCTATAGTTAACTATACAACAAACTTGCTTATAGTAAAAATCCATTTGCTCAATCCAATTACGAACAAATACAAAAAGAGACTTCAAATAGATGAAATCTCTTTTGTGCTTAAACAATATTAATTATAAAGTACTATAGATTAAAAAGAAAGAAGTATATTTTACCTGTAAGGTTAAGCTCAATCAACTATCTCTGTGCTAAAGTGCAGAGCACAACCATATTTGGATTGTTTAAATATTTTCTCTAGATACTTTTGTGCTTCCTCTTTCTGAAGTTTGGTTTTCACTAAGATGTTCGCTCTTAGTTTACTTATCATTTCACTATTTGTTGTCACAAAGGCATCTTGGTAATCCGCAAAAAATTTTTGAATATAATTAATTTGCCCACAAGAAAATTGAATAGTATACTGATTCATTCTTACCCCCAAAGTTTAAGCAGAGATATCTGAATCGCTCTTTTTCCCTCCATAGCTTGCTGTATTCGCCTTGTTTGCTGCCAAAACAAATGGTAAATAAACAAGTGTTGATACAGCCAAACAGACAAAACCAAGCAGTAAGGCTACATAATTTCCTCCAGTTCCTAAGAAGGCAATAAGTGGTCCTGGTGTTGTCCATGGCACAGAGTAAGCAATTGGCGGAATCAGACCGGTCGTAATAGCTACATACCCAATAATAATGTTAATAGCAGGTACAAAAATAAACGGAATAATTAAGATCGGATTTAATACAACAGGTAACCCGAAAATAATCGGTTCATTTATATTAAATATCCCTGGTGCAAGAGATAACTTTCCAATATCTTTATAATCTTGACGTTTGGCCACAATAAATATGGCAATCAATAAGCCTAGTGTCATTCCAGAGCCCCCATAGTTAGCAAAGGCATCATTAATTGCCCATGTAACAGGATATGGTGCACCCCAAGCTGTACCATGCTCTGCAACAAAGTTAAGATTTTCTAAACCTGCCTCTGCGAACATGGCCTCGCGAATTGCAGCAATTGTATTAGGTCCATGAATACCAAATACCCAGAGTAGATTTGATACAATAGCTAATATAACTAAAGAGACAATATTTGTTCCTAAATGCTTTAAAGGAGTTTGAATAGCAGAATAGATTAATGCATGAAGTCCCTCAGGATAAACCGCATTAATTAAAGCGTTTACAATAGCAAACAACACAGTAATTATAATAATAGGAAATAATACCTTAAACGAACGAGAAACAGCTGGTGGTACGGAGTCTGGCATATTCAGCTGTAATTTTTTTGATTTAGACAAACGGCTAAAAAGCTCTCCTACTAAAAGCCCTACGAGTAAGGCAACAAACAGCCCTTGAGCTCCTACCCACTGTGTGGTTAAAAAGTTCGTTCCCTCTACTGCTGTATATGGAGGATAAATAATGAAGAAAACGGATAATCCAGTCAATCCACATAATAACTCATCTGCCTTCATCGAAATGGCCATATTACGGGCGACTAAAAATACAATAAACATAGACAGTATATTTGCTGAGCCATTTAAAACAGGAGAAAAAACAGATTGTAAATCTGCTAAATTAGGAAATAGTTTATGCAAAAATAAAATCTTGGCTATAAAACCATCCTCCGCTAAAACAGCAAAATTTAAAAGGACAATTAAAGAACCTGCAAGCGTAATTGGAAAAGATAAAATAAAGGCGTCACGGATAGCAACTATATGTCTCTGTGAATTCAATTTTGCTGCAACCGGCACTAATGATTTCTCTGCAAACTTTTCAAAAGTTGCCATAAATCCCATAAATAATCCCCCTAAGTCATATTTCTTAAGCAACGCAATTTTTATAATAAAGGTTCATCTATGATGTCAATTTTTCCACTTAAGCCATTAGCTCTAAAGCCCGATCCAATACTGCTTTACCATTCATTGTGCCATAAGCTCTCATTTCAATTACTTCTACAGGCACTCTTCCAGCAATTATCTCTTCTACTTGCGGCTTTTGGTATCTTACTTGCGGCCCCAATAAAACCACATCCACTTCATGTGCCACTTTCTGACATTCCGATACTGGCAATGCAAATATCTCTACTTCAATCCCTTTTTCTTTAGCGGCATCATTCATCTTATTAACAAGTAAACTGGTAGACATACCTGCAGCACAAACTAATAATAACTTCTTCACGTACAATCCCTCCTTTGATGGAAGAGTAACCTCTTCTCCATTAAATTGTATACGCTTTCAAAATTTTTACAACAGATTATACATACTTAGAATCTTTTTTCTAAAGTTGGAAATTGTTCCAAATAAGGAACAGGATGTTCTATAATAAAATAGGAAGCTTAGTAGATTGGGAGGAGAAAATTTGTTCACAAACGAAATGATTCAATCCTTTAATGATCTAGAGATGCTACTCTATAATTACATCACCAAGAATATGGATAAAGTTATTTACATGCGTATTAGAGAATTATCAGATGCTACGCACGTCTCTACATCTAGTATTTTGCGATTTTGTAGAAAATTGAACTGTGAAGGATTTTCCGAATTTAAAATCAAGCTAAAAATGCTCTTAGACAGGAATGATCAAGAGGATTTAAAATCAACTAAGTATTACTTATCAGAGTTTTTAGAGAGAACCATGAAAGGAAACTTCGAAAAGTATATCCAACAAACAGCTGATATGATTCTTCAATCTGACAAAGTGATTTTTGTAGGTATAGGAAGTTCAGGAATATTAGCGGAATATGGCGCAAGATACTTTTCAAGCCTTGGAACATTTTCCACCTATATTAAGGACCCTTTTTATCCTATAAATAGCAAGGAGTTAAAGAAAAGTACAGCAATCGTTCTTTCTGTGTCAGGTGAAACAGATCACACTTTAAACCTTACGAATCAGCTGAAGATGGAAGGCTGTAATATTATCAGTATTACAAATAGTAAAAATTGTATGCTTGCCAAAATTTCTGACATTAATATTGCCTACTACATTACAGAAGTATTTATCGGAGAATCCAATATAACTTCTCAAATGCCAGTTATGTACATATTAGAAGAAAGCGCTCACAAAATAAAAAAGAAGCAACTAGAAAACACAAAAATGAATTCCGATTATTCCATTTGAATAAAGAACACGAGGGGAAAGCCCTCGTGTTTTAGTTACATAAGTATGATAAAAATAGTAATTAGTTTTCCAAATACCTATACAAAGTAGACTTACTTATTCCTGTTTCTTCTTTAATGTCTTTTAAAGAGTACTTCTTTGACTGATACATCTCAATAGCTTTTTTCACATTTTCATCTGTTTTTCTAGGTCTTCCTGTTGTCTTACCATGTTTCTTTGCGTATTCCATTCCTTTTTTTGTTCTTTCTCGAATGATTTCATTTTGAAATTCTACTAAGTATTGAAGCATTCTAGATAAGGGATAATCGGCTTTTTGCTCTGTATCTATCTCCTCATTAAGCACCTTTATATATACCTCTTTTTGGTCCAACTCATTCAATATTTCCAATAAATGCCTGCTTGAATCAGCCAATGTAAATAATCGATGTACAACAATTTTATCTCCCTTTGAGATACTTGTAAGGATATTTGCTAAAGCATTTCGATTTTTAGCAGAATCATGTTCCTCTTGAACTATTTTCTCACATAAAGGATCTATCATTTCTCTTTGTTTCTCACAGCTAACGTCTTCATTTGTAGGCCTCATATAACCGATAATCATTTTCAAGCCCCCAACTTTCCATATATATTCCTTTATTATAAATTGAAATATATTCTTTGTAAAAAACTTCCCAAAAGTATTCCCTTTTAGGAAAACTCATGATAGACTTCTTTTTATTAGTCATAATAAACTAGAGGTGAAAATTTTGATTGAAAAAATAAAACGTGAATGGTTTTGTAATGTAAGAGGAGATATTTTATCTGGAATGGTCGTTGCATTAGCCCTTATACCAGAAGCAATTGCTTTCTCTATTATTGCAGGTGTGGATCCAATGATAGGATTATATGCTTCCTTTACAATGGCGGTTGTTATTTCTTTTACAGGTGGAAGGCCAGCAATGATTTCAGCTGCTACTGGAGCAATGGCTCTCTTAATGGGACCTTTAGTTAGAGATCATGGCCTAGAATATTTATTTGCCGCAACCATTCTTACTGGTATCATTCAGATACTATTTGGTGTATTCAAAATAGCTAAGTTAATGAAATTTATTCCAAGAGCCGTTATGATTGGATTTGTCAATGCTTTAGCTATCCTAATCTTTATGGCACAAGTCCCACACTTAATTGGTGTCAATTATATGACTTATCTATTTGTCATTATCACTTTATTAATTGTCTATATATTACCAAGATTTATTAAAGTAGTTCCTGCACCATTGATTGCTATCATTATTTTAACAGCAGTAACTATTTTTGGAAATGTGCAAGTAGCAACAGTCGGAGATCTAGGAAAAATCACACAGTCATTGCCTTCCTTCTTTATTCCAGATATTCCTTTTTCTTTTGAAACACTTTCCATAATCTTTCCTTACTCTATCGCTCTAGCGGTTGTTGGACTTCTTGAATCCTTATTAACAGCTTCTATTGTGGATGATGCAACAGATACGGAAAGTAACAAGAATCGTGAAGCAAGAGGGCAAGGTATCGCGAATATTGTGACAGGATTTTTCGGAGGAATGGCTGGATGTGCCATGATTGGTCAATCTGTTATTAATGTGAAATCTGGTGGCCGAGGTAGACTCTCCACTTTTATAGCAGGTGCTTTCTTAATGTTCCTCATTATAGTATTAGGTAATTTAGTTGTCCAAATACCAATGCCCGTGCTGGTAGGAATTATGATAATGGTTTGTATTGGGACATTTGATTGGTCTTCTTTCAAATATATTGTAACAGCTCCACGAACAGATGCGCTTGTAATGCTTGTCACGGTTATAATTGTCGTTGCAACTGACAATCTGTCTATCGGTGTTATTGCTGGGGTTATACTGAGTGCAGTATTCTTTGCTTCTAAGATTTCAAACGTTACGGTTAAAAAACAAGCTAACAACAAATATGAAATTGAAGGTCAATTATTTTTCGCTTCTGTTGATAGCTTTGTGCAAGCATTTGATACCAGCATTACAAATCAGCATATATCGATAGATTTTCAAAAAGCCCATGTATGGGATGACTCTGCAGTAGGTGCTATTGATAAAATTGTTCTAAAGTTAAAAGAAAATCAAAATACCGTAAATATTACTGGCTTAAATTCCGCAAGTAAAAAGCTTGTAGATAAGCTTGCTGTTTTTGAAAATGCTAAGGCTAAGTTTACCAACCACTAATTTGAAAGGAGCATTACACCATGTACTCTTCTATTCTATTAGCTATTGATGGATCCAAAAACTCTTTAAGGGCAACAGAAGAAGCTTGTAAAATTGCATCCGAAACTGCTATGGTGACCATTATTTATGTAGTTGATTATGCTCAATCGAAGAATGATGTACTTCATGCACAAGGAAAGTCAGAAATAGAGTTAGCAAGACGGCAAAAAATTCTATCAGCAGAAGAGTTTCTGCAAACAGAAAATATTTCCTATAAGGTACAGGTTGTTCATGGTGACCCTGGACCAACTATTGTAGAATTTGCAAATAATAACCTTTTTGACATCCTTATAATTGGGAGTCGTGGTCTAAATGCTTTTCAAGAAATGGTTTTAGGAAGTGTTAGTCATAAAGTAGTAAAGGGAGCTAAATGCCCGGTACTAGTCGTAAAATAAAAAAATTTGGTCTGTATCAATGGGTGATACAGACTTCTTTATGTTAAAAGCTGTATTCACATGGTGTATTTTATAATAAAAATAATTAGTTGGTATGTCTACTGTTCAAATCTGGTAAATCGAATGAATGAGTGTATATCATGCATAAACTAGTAAGAAACCAGTTCATTACAAATGGTATAGATGGGCCTTCAATCCTTGTACATCTAGCTTTACTTTAAATAAGCCTCCGGACAGAGGATATTTTTCTAGTTGCTTCTCATCCAATCCATTCCTTGCTGTTGTTATATACAGTTCATCTAATAATTTCCCACCAAACGTGCAAGAAGTTACATTTGGAGCAGGTACTACAATCTCGCTAAGCTTCTCTCCATTATTAGGATTCCACCGAGATACTCTCCCACCACCAAAATGAGCAATCCATAGCATACCTTCTTTATCGATCGTCATTCCATCTGGAGACCCGAGTTCCTTAGAAAAATCAATAACATCTTTTGCTTTACCTAATTTAGCTGTCTCTAAATCAAACTCATATCTCGTTACCTTTTGAGATGGTGTATCAATTAAAAATAAATAATCATTTTTGCAGGACCAGGTAAGACCATTGGAGATAGTCAAGTCTTCCACTTTTTTTGTTAGATTTCCTTCCTTATCTAGGCAATATAAAGCAGCATGTTTAGATTTGTTTTTTCTGTTCATTGTTCCACACCAAAAACGACCAAATGCATCACATTTACCGTCATTAAAACGATTATCCTCTATTCCTTGCTCTGGATCAGCTATGTATCGTAATTCATTTTTCTCAATATTAATGGTATGAAAGCCATTTTCTAATGTAATCACAAATCTAGTATCTTGCTTAATAGAAGGCACAATAGCAGATACTTGATGTTTTAATTGAAGAACTCGTTCTTTATCTATGCTCGGATTGTACATATGTATTTTTTTCCCTTCAATATCTACATAGTAAAGCATATTGTTTCTCCAATCCCAGCATGGCCCTTCCCCTAGCTGCATTTTAGCATCTATAACTAGTTCGATTTCATTACTCATGCTATCCCCTCCAATGATGATTCTTCTTTTTATCTATCTATTTACCCTGAACAAAGAGAAGAAAAACATATTTTCATTGGAAAAAGAGATACAAAATGATGGAATTAGTATGAACAAGGTTTACCTTCGACTTATAATCAGTTCTTGTTCCGCCCACTGGTAAAGGGAATTTGCGTAGTTTTCACATTCCTCCACCTCTTCTCTAGTATCTGGGCTGAATTCAATTTTTAACAATGTTTCAAAAACATTAGCCCCACGCTCTTGTAGCTTTTCAGAGAATAAGTTCACTGCTTGACAATAAGCAGGATATACAGTGTCTCCTGAACCAAAGCATCCACATATGCTTCCTTTTAAATCAACATTATCTAAGTCCTCATAAAATTCTTCTGCTTCATAAGGTAAATCGCCATCACCCCAAGTATAGCTTCCTATTAAGACCAAATCATAATTGGGAATGTCCTGTACATTTAACGTCTCTATTTCTTCCAGCTTGATTTGACAGCCTTTCTTTTCTAATTGATTTTTTATAATATCCATTATTTCTTCCGTGTTTCCTGACATACTTGCAAAACCTATTAATACATTCATTATTTAAACACCTCTCGATGATTATGAATTAATTTTATACTATTAACTTTAAATGATAACGATTATCATTGTCAATTATAATAAAAGAGAATGTGCTACACATTCTCTTTTATTAGCCTACTATGGTATTAATCGCTCACAATCTCTAGGAAAGGCGCTTGCTTCACGGATATTGCCTAAACGTAAAAATTTCATAATCATTCTCTCTAAACCAATAGCAAATCCACCATGGGGAGGGAAGCCGTATGCAAATGCTTGAATATAGGAGCTAAATTCTAATGGATCTAGTCCTTTTTCTTTAAAAGACTTTAGCAGCATTGCTTGGTCATGTATTCTTTGACCTCCAGATGTAATTTCCGTACCATTATATAAAAGATCATAAGATTCTGTTAGACCAGGATGTTGTCTACTTGGCATGGTATACATTGGTCTTGTCTCTTTTGGATAATGAGTAATAAAAACAAAATCACTCTTATACTTTTCTTTCACATACTGTCCTATTACCTTTTCTCCTTCTGTATTTAAATCACCTGAAGGAGAATCCTTGTGAAACCTATCCTTTAGAATTACTTGTGCTTCTTCTAAGGTTAACTTCGGTATTTCCTTCACATTGGGTATTTCTACTTTAAAATAAGCTAGTTCTTTTTTACAATATTCTCCTATTTTCTCGAAGATATATTCTAAAGCCCTTCTCTCTAACTCCATTACCTCATCAACATTCTCAATAAAACCAACCTCTACATCTAATGAAGTATATTCATTCAAATGTCTAGATGAATTATGCTCTTCCGCTCTAAATACAGGTGCAACTTCAAAAACACGTTCAAAACCTGCTCCTACCATCATCTGCTTATAAAATTGAGGAGATTGTGCTAAATATGCCTGTTTCTTAAAGTAAGGAAAAGTAAACACATTTGCTCCTCCTTCTGCGCCTTGAGAAACAATTTTTGGTGTAAAGATTTGTTGAAAGCCTTGCCTATTCATAAAATCAGTAAAGCTCTTTACAAACATGGCTTGTATCGTAAAAATGGCCTGTATCTGTTCATGCCTTAATGAGAGTACTCGATGGTTTAACTGGTGGTCTAATCCAACGTTTAAGTGTTTTTTATTTACTTCAAAAGGGACTACCTTTGCGTTCGAAAAGATGGCTACCTTTGAGACTAATACCTCTACACCCACCTCGGTCTTATCTGTTTCTACTACTTCCCCTGTTATCTCCACTACACTTTCCTTCTCTAATTTTATCTTATTCTGCTCATTCTCTAACACGCACTGAATCGTGCCTGTTCGATCCCTTAGCACTAAAAATCCAATATTACCAAGCTGTCGTATTTTCTTTATCCACCCTTTTAGTACAATAGTTTCTCCAACATGTACCTGAGCTTCAGAGATGAGCACCCTTTCCTTTGATTGCTCCATTGTTCTCTTCCTCCTATTAATTTAATGAAATTTTTATCGTTATTATCATCATCATCACCATCCATGGTACTCACCTCCTTAAATGAATAATTAAAATACAAAAAATCCGCCCCTAAAAAAGGGACGGATTATCCGCGGTACCACCCAAATTGTTCTAACAAAGAACCACTTGTATCTTTTAACGGAGATAACCGGCTACCTCTACATCATTCTAGTTCAAGGTAACACTTACAAATGTCTTTCTCGTAAGGCAAGAACACAAACTTTTCAGCTACTGTTTGCTCTCTTTTGATCTACTTCTCACGATACTCTTTTTGATCAACGCTTTTTCGTTCCATTAAGTTATGTCATATTATATGCTTTTCTCTTTTAGAAAACAACCGTAATTTTGGCATTAATGTAAAGATTCCACATAATAAATTTCAGTCTACTTTTTTATGGTCTCATTTTCTCTAATTATCAATACTCATCTTGTAAGTCGCATATTTATTTTATATAGAAAATATTTGGTAGAGGTGATGGAAATGGATGATACTGTAAAGTTAGTAAGAAAGGAATTAGATAGCAGGATAACTCAGCTACAGAAGCTTCAACATACAGACGGTTCATTTCGTTTTCGTTTTCAAGGTAGTTTAATGACCGATGCTTTCTTTATTATCACCATCAGAGCATTAGACATTCATACAGAAGAACCGAATGTGCAAGCACTAGCTAAATCCTTACGATCCACTCAGCATAAAGAAGGCTACTGGAAGGCATACTCCGATGAACCTAATGGACATCTTTCTGCAACTGTCATAGCTTATACTGCCTTGTTGTATTCTGGTTATTATCAAAAAGAAGATGCGCTAATGAAAAAGGCGGCATCGTTTATACAGAAAAATGGAGGAATTGCCAAAGCTCACTTTATGATTAAGTGGATGCTTTCCGTAAATGGGCTCTATCCTTGGTCACACATGATTTATATACCTATGACATTCTTACTTTTACCTACCTTCCAACCAATTAACTTCTATCAATTTAGTGCATACGCAAGAATTCATTTTATTCCTATATTAATAGCTGCTAACAAAAAATTTTCTTTAAACAGTCAAAACCGACCAAATGTAGACCATCTTTATAGTAGAAATGAGGAACTGTATCCTTCCTATGCACAGCTTGAGAATGAACGATCACCCATCTCCTTTCTATGGAAAGAAATGAAACGTATTGGAAAATTCCCATCCTACCTGCATCACCTAGGCTTTCAATATGCAGAGAAATATATGCTAGAAAGATTAGAAGAAGATGGAACACTTTACAGCTATGCAAGCTCTACCTTCTTTATGATTTATGCCTTACTTGCACTTGGCTACAAAAAAGAATCCCCTACTATACAGAATGCATTAACAGGTCTAAGTGGCCTTATTGATAAAAAAGGAACACATGCTCATTTAGAAAACTCAACTAGCACCGTTTGGGATACTGCCTTAATTAGCTATACTCTTCAACAAGCTGATCTTTCTCCTCAAAATGAAACGGTAAAAAAAGCTACTACCTACCTTTTGAGTAAACAACATACAAGATTAGGAGACTGGCATATTCATAATCCGAACACAAGCCCTGGAGGGTGGGGTTTTTCTCATATCAATACAAATAACCCTGACAATGATGATACCTCTGCTACTCTGCGTGCATTAACAAAATCAGCTACTATCTCTTCTACTGTTCAAGAGGCATGGCAAAAAGGAACGAATTACCTTCTTTCTATGCAAAATAAAGATGGAGGGTGGGGGGCTTTTGAAAAAAATACAAACTGGGAGATACTAAACTATGTTCCTATTGAAAATGCAAAGGATGCGGCTATTGATCCTTCTACTGCCGATTTAACGGGAAGAGTTTTAGAGTATTTAGGGAACTTTGCTAATTTAAAAAAGGATCATCCTCATATTAAGCAAGGTGTCGATTGGTTGCTAGATCATCAGGAAGAGGACGGCTCCTGGTATGGAAGATGGGGAGTTTGTTATATTTACGGAACATGGGCTGCTATAACAGGATTGATAGCAGTCGGAGTAGCAAAAACTCATCCAGCTATTCAAAAAGCTTTAACCTGGCTAAAGAGCATTCAACTAAAAGACGGAGGATGGGGAGAATCCTGTCAAAGCTGTGAAAAATTAATCTATATCCCCTTAACCTTTAGCACAGACTCTCAAACAGCTTGGGCAATAGACGCATTACTTGCAGGAGGAGAATGGAAAAGTAAACAAGTAGAAAAAGGCGTTAACTATTTAATAGCTGCTAACAAAAAGGATGCTTCTATTCGTTATCCTACAGGGATTGGATTGCCCGGGCAATTTTATATTTACTACCATAGCTACAATAAAATATTTCCATTAATAGCTCTTTCTCATTATGTAAAGAAATGGAGTAAATAGAAAATGAGAAAGGGAATTCCCTATTCTCACTTTATCTTCACATTTTCTGCATGATTCTTCCTTAGAACTAAAAAGAATAAAACAATACCTATTGTAACAGCAATATGCCCAAGACCAGCAATACCTGAAATCATAGAATCCAACCCACTTGATAAATCGTATTCTAATACCTGTAGGGTACCTCTTGTTAACATTAGGCAGATAGTTGAAATAACACCGCTATTATAGAAATAGAAAAAAGCATTAAAATTCCCCACCGTGTGTATCTTCATTGTGTAACAGTATAGATACACAATGAGCATAATAATCATTCCTAAAGCAAATGAGTGAGTATGTACGACAGATAATTGCGTTTCTCCAGTGAAATGCTGCATTTTTGTAAACTCACGATAATAAACACCACTTACTAACCCAAGCAGTGCATAGAAGAATGCTATATTAAGTACTTTCTTCATGCTTATCCACCCTTTCAACCGAACTATTTACTATTATTCTATCAAAACAGCATACCTCCTACTATGTCTGATTTATGTATTTCCCTTTCTTTTCATACACTGATATAGGTGCATGTCACTTGAACTTCTGGAAATAAGATGTTATAGTATACAAAACATTCCAATAGCAAAATAGAAATCAATGAAGAGAATAAGTACGACTTGATTCCCTTTTAGCGAGCTGGGTACGGTGGAAGCCAGTAAGGAAAGCTTTTCGGAAACATCATCTCTGAGATGCAAGACTGAAAAGGCAGTAAGTCTTGACGGATGTCCACCGTTAATTGGAACACGTATGATGGTACGTTGACTAAGCGCTGTAAGTCTATCTTGCAGAATTTGGGTGGTAACGCGGGTTATGAATATACACTCGTCCCTTTATATAGGGACGGGTGTTTTTTGTTTTCCTTAAACTGTTACTACTGTCATACTCCATCTGTTTATAAAGGAATGTACCCTAACTTTATGGAGGTATGAAAAGATGGAAAAACAAAAAGAAACACATAGAGAAAAAGAAACAAAGATTCTCCAGTATTGGGAAAAAGAAAGAGTTTTTCAAAAGTCAGTAGAACAGAGAAAAAATCGGGAGTCATTTGTTTTCTACGAAGGTCCCCCAACTGCTAATGGCCTTCCCCATGTAGGGCATGCACTTGGAAGAACAATAAAAGACGTTATTGCTCGCTTTCAGACGATGAATGGGAAGCAAGTTATTAGAAAGGCTGGATGGGATACTCATGGACTTCCTGTTGAATTAGGTGTAGAAAAAGCACTTGGAATTTCAGGAAAACAAGAAATTGAAGAATATGGTGTTGTACCCTTTATTGAAAAATGTAAAGAAAGCGTCTTTTCCTATGAAAAACAATGGCGTGAATTCACGAAAGAGCTAGGCTACTGGGTAGATATGGACCATCCATATATGACGATGAGCAATGATTATATAGAATCCGTCTGGAATATCCTTGGCACTATACATGATAAAGGATGGCTATATAAAGGGCACCGTGTTTCTCCCTATTGCCCTAGCTGTCAAACAAGTTTAAGCTCACACGAAGTGGCACAAGGCTATAAAGATGTGAAGGATTTAAGTGCTACCGTAAAATTTAAGCTAACAGATAAAGAAAATGAATATGTACTCGGCTGGACAACAACTCCATGGACATTACCAGCAAATGTAGCATTAGCTGTTCATCAAGATCTTGATTATGCTCGCGTAAAAGTAGGATTGGAAACATATATTGTGGCGAAAGAACTACTGCATGAAGTAATTAAAGGAGACTATGAAGTAATAGAAACAGTAAAAGGATCGGCTTTAGTTGGTCTTTCCTACCAACCTCCTTTCTCTTTTGTTGAGGTGGAGAAAGGACATAGTATTCTTCATGGTGAATTTGTAACAAATGACAGCGGAACAGGAATTGTTCATATTGCCCCTGCTTATGGAGAAGATGATTATCGCTTAATTCAGGATAATGGTTTTTCTTTTGTACATGTAGTTGATGAAGGCGGGCGTTATAAAGAAACAGTTACCCCTTTAGCAGGACAATTTGTAAAAGATAGTGATGTGGATGTACAGATTATTAAAATGCTACACCAAAAAGGTTTGTTATTTCATAAGGAAAAATACGAACATTCCTATCCACATTGTTGGCGTTGCGATACTCCACTCCTTTACTATGCTACAGAAAGCTGGTTTATTAAAACAACAGCTGCAAAAGATGATTTTATAGCGCGTAATCAAGAAGTAAATTGGTATCCAGATCATATTAAAAATGGTCGTTTTGGAAACTTCTTAGAGGGATTAGTAGATTGGAATATTAGCCGTAATCGCTACTGGGGAACTCCACTTAATGTTTGGCAATGTACATCTTGTAAGAAAGAATTGGTACCAAAAAGCATGGCAGAATTAAAGCAATATGCGAATTCAAGCTTGGAAGAAATAGAACTTCATAAGCCATATGTAGATGAATTAACGTTTGATTGCCCATCATGCAATGGCAAAATGCATCGTACACCAGAAGTTATTGATGTATGGTTTGACAGTGGTTCTATGCCATTTGCTCAATATCATACCCCTTTTGAAAATGAGGAGATGTTTAAACAACAGTTCCCTGCAGATGTAGTTGTTGAGGGTATTGACCAAACTCGTGGTTGGTTTTATTCCCTACTTGCTGTTTCCATTCTTTATACAGGCAAAGCACCCTATAAAAACGTATTAGCTACAGGACATGTATTAGATGAGCATGGCCAAAAGATGTCTAAAAGTAAAGGCAATGCCTTAGATCCTGTAGAGCTAATTCAAATATATGGAGCTGATTCTCTTAGATGGGCTCTCATAGCAGATAGTGCTCCATGGAACCAAAAAAGATTTTCCGCTAAGAATGTACAGGAAGCAAAATCCAAAATAGTGGATACGTTAAATAGTTTATTTAACTTTTATACCATGTATGCTGAAATTGATGGATTCAAGCCTAATGATCACAACAGCAAGAGCTTACACATAATGGATCAATGGATTCTTTCTAGACTTCATTCTACCATCGAAAAAAGTAAGTTAGAGATGGAAAAATATCAGCTAACAAATGCTGCAAGACATCTAGGGGAGTTACTAGAAGAGGTTAGCAATTGGTATATTAGACGAAACCGCGAACGCTTTTGGAGTGAAGGCATGTCTGAAGATAAAATCTCTGCCTTTCAAACACTTTACGAGCTATTAATTGACTTAGCAAAAATGTTTGCATCTTTTATCCCATATACTTCTGAGGATATCTATTTAACGTTAACAGGAAAGAGTGTTCACTTATCCGATTTGCCAAAAACTAATAAGCAAATGATAGATCAAAAACTGGAAGATAAAATGAAAATGGTAAGAGAAGTGGTAGAGTTAGGAAGAAGCATTCGCCACACGCATCAACGGAAGACTAAGCAACCTCTCTCTAAGATGATTATTGTTTCTAACCTTCCTGTAGACTTAAACAGCTTTGATTCCGTCATAAAAGACGAGTTAAATGTAAAAGAGATTACGTGGGCAAATTCCTCCAATGAATTTGTCCAACATTCCTTAAAGCTTCATTTTAAGAATGCTGGACCAAAACTCGGAAAACATGTTAATGAAGTAAATAAGAAAATACAGGCTGTAAGTCAGGATGAAATAAACTCTTACTTAAATAAAGGATATTTAACTCTTTTACTAGAAGATAAAGAGAGTGTTACTTTGACAGAGGCTGATATTATGCTTCAAAAGGAAACGACGATTCCAGGGTTTAGTGAGGCTACGAGCAAGAACTTCACCGTATTGCTTGATATCTCCCTAACAGAAGCACTAAAACAAGAAGGTATGGTACGAGACTTTATTCGTACGATCCAAGATTGGCGAAAACAAAAAAAATTGCCTGTTGAAGCTCGTATTGATTTATATATACACGGATCTTCTTTCTTCTTAGATGCTGTGAAGGAATATATGTTTTTACTGGAAAAAGGGGTTCTTCTCCGCAAGCTTCATTTTGAGGAAATAGAAAATATGCAACATGTTCAAATTAATGGGAATGATATATATATTGGATTAAAAGAATAACATTATTTGCTGTCTCAGGATTTTAGGCACTATGTCTTTCTTGAGACAGTTTCTTTTTCTATTGTGTTCTTCTGTTATTAACTCTTCTTTTATGGAGAAAATAGTGCATAACTGGTTCTATTTTTTCCATATTAGATTATACTATTGGGCAGGGGTGAAAAAAATGTACAAACTATTATCACATAATGATTTAGATGGAGTAGGATGCGGAATTATTGCTAAGCTTGCTTTCGGAGATGCTGTTGAAGTTCGATATAATTCTGTTTCTTTCCTTAACCAAGAAGTTGAAAAGTTCCTTGACCAAAAGATAGAAAACACCTTTCTATTCATAACAGACCTATCTGTTAATGAAGAGAATACGATACGTTTAGATGACTATTATAAAAAAGGGGGCAAGGTGCAGTTAATTGACCACCATAAAACAGCCCTACATTTAAATGACTTTGAATGGGGTTATGTATCTGTTGAAGAAGAAGGTACCTTAACATGCGCCACTTCTCTTCTATATGACTACCTTGTGAAGCATCATTACTTAACTCCTTCTAATTCCATAGCTCAATTTGTGGAACTTGTAAGACAATATGATACGTGGGATTGGGAAAAAAATAATAATTTCGAAGCACAGAGATTAAATTCCCTTTTCTACCTTATTTCTTTTGATGAGTTTGTAGAAAAAATGGTACTACGACTTCAAACTAGTGAGAACTTTTACTTTGATGAATTAGAAGCTCAAATTCTAGACATGGAAGAAAAGAAAATTGAGCGTTATATTCGCCGTAAGCGAAGAGAATTGGTACAGAAAGAGATAGATGGATTAATGGCTGGAGTTGTTTATGCAGAACAATACCACTCTGAGCTAGGAAATGAACTAGGGAAAGAATATCCTCATCTAGATTACATAGCTATTGTTAATATTGGTGGAAAAAAACTAGGTTTTAGAACGATACATGATCATGTGGATGTATCTAAAGTCGCTGGTACTTATGGTGGTGGTGGCCACGTAAAAGCATCAGGTTGTAATTTAACACAAGAGGCCTATCAAAATTACTGCTTAGATACCTTTAATCTAGAGCCTTTACGAGAAGATCCAAGGAAAAATGAATATAATAAAAAAGAATCCCCACTAGGTACACTTTACGAGAATAAACAGGATGAAATCTTCTTCCTATATCAAGTAAGTAGAAATCAGTGGGCCATTAACCAAAGAAAAACAAAATTATCTCAAACCTTCTCTACCTTCTTACAAGGAGAAATTTTCCTACGAAGAAACCATGGTGTTTGGTTAGCAAGAGATGATAAATATGTTCGATATGTAATGGATTATGTAAAGCATCATAAATAAAAAGCAGTCTTTTGACTGCTTTTTTTCAATATTCATTTGTTAGGCTAAAATACACGGAAAAGGTTGTCCCTTTTTCACTTGTCGTAACCTTAATTCTCGCATGATGACGATCCGCTATTCGATAACACACAGCAAGCCCTAGCCCTGTTCCGTTTTCTTTTGTTGTGAAAAATGGAGTTCCTAATCTATTTACCGTTTCTTCATCCATCCCAATACCATTATCACTTATATCCAATACCAGATAATCTCCAACACAGTATGTCTTTATAGTCAAGATTCCTTCTTCATCCATTGCTTCTAAACCATTTAATGCTAAATTGAGCAACAACTGCCGTATTTCTTTCTCATCTAAATTTAAAAGTGGACACTTTCCTAACTGAAGATTTACCTTCTTACCAGTTAAGAGAGCTTCTGCATTTATTAAAGGATAAATAATATCAATAATTTCATTAAGTGACCTTTGTCTTTTATCACTCGTTTTATTTTTAGCTAAACTCAGAAATTCTTTTATTATTTTATTGGCTCTATCTAATTCATCAATCATTAATTCCATATGTTCTGTAGATAAAGAAGCAGGGTCTGACTTCCCAATTTGAAGAAAACCATGAACTGTCGTCATTGGATTTCTTATTTCATGGGCAATTCCAGCCGCCATTTCACCTACAAGATTCAATTGGTCTAATCTAGCCATTTCTTTTTCTAGCACCATCTGTTCCGTAACATCATTTAAGGAAATTAACACACAATTATTATGATTAATCCTAATAATTTCTGTAGATAATAAGCCTTGCCTTTGTTTGCCTTCTTTTGTTTGGTAAAAGACCTTCTGATTATGAAAGGGATTCTCCCATTCTCTTTCATCTATTCGTTCCTCTTGACCATTTACATCTTTAAACAACTCCCAGTGATATGCAGGATTATTTAAATCTTCTACCGTGTAGCCAGTATTGTTTCTCCAATTATCATTAATGGCAATAAATAATGGATTCTGCAAGGAATAGATAGCCATTAAACTAGGACTCGCCTCAAAAATTTGTCTGAATCGACCCTCTGATAACATAAGGTCATCTGTTACTTTATATCGTTCTTCTCTTTCTCTGTTGAGCTGCTGATTCATAGCCAATAGCTCTAAGGTCCTTTCTTCCACTGCATGCTCTAGCTGATCTACTTGTTTTCTTCTTAAAAGCTCTACCTCTTTACGTTCTGATATATTACGTATGCTACATATGAAAAGCTTATGCTCATCTAACAGTGCCAACCCTATATAAATTTCAATAGGGAAATAATCACCGTTTTTCCTTTTAGCCTTTGCTTCTATAATTCTTCCTATATACTGTTGATTAAGCAGTTCAAAGGTTAAAGGAGTCTCCGTACTTGGTTCTGTTTCCATAGAATATAGAAGTAATTCAATAGACTGACCAATTACTTCGTCCTCTATGTATCCAAACATTACTTTTATACTTTGGTTCGCACTTAAAATAATGCCTGATTCATCCAAAGTAATAATTGTATCCTGTAAAGTCTCCTGTAAAAGGGAAGAAAATACTTCCTTTTTCATGACATCCATTTTTGCTATAGCTAACTCTTTATTCATTTTTTGGATTTCTGTAGTTGTCTTATTGTTTATTTCCGTTAAATGATGGCGATGGGCTTCATGAATGTAAACAAATTGCTCCACTTTACTTTTTAAGGCTTCTGGATTAAAAGGCTTCACAATATAATCAATTGCTCCTACTTTATACCCCTGTAGTATATGCTGCATATCTTGACTAATTGCTGTAATAAAAATAATGGGAATATGTCTTGAACGTTTTCTTTCTTTAATTAGCTTTGCTGTCTCAAAACCATTCATACCTGGCATTTGGACATCCAATAATATCACGGCAAAATCATATTTCAAAATATACTTTAGCGCCTCTTCTCCAGACTTAGCAGTAATTAAATGATATTTCTTTGAGCTTAACACTGCTTCTAACGCTAGAAGATTCTCTTGTAAATCATCTACCATTAGGATTGGAATGGGATGAATAACTACATCTGTTATTTCTATCTTTCTTTCTACTGAATTAGTCAAATGCTGCATAATATACTAGCGCCTCCTCTCTACTTAGCCACTTACGCTACTCTTTATAAAGCCAAACTTGGATGAGTGAAAATAATTGATCTAAATTTACTGGCTTGCTAATATAATCAGATGCTCCTGCAGCTAAACATTGTTCCCGATTATGCTTCATTGCTTTTGCAGTTAGTGCAATAATGGGCAGTGACTTAAAACGACTATTCTTTCTTATAAGGGAAATGGCTTCAAAACCATCCATTCCTGGCATCATAATATCCATAAGAACTAGATCAATATCTGGAGTATCCTCCAAGGTTTTTATGCCATCTTTTCCATTCTCTGAAAATAAAACCTCCATTTGATATTCCTCTAAAGCTGCAGAAAGAGAGAAGATATTACGAATATCATCATCTATGATAAGGATTTTCTTCCCAGCGAAAGTGAATTCTTTAGGATCATGGCCTAATCCCTCCTCTACGCTAGCTGCTGCTTGTTGATTGCTAGTCTCTAACTGGAACAGTGCTTCCTTATTGTTCATCTCTTTTCTTTTCCTCTTATTAAACGGGATGGAAAGTACAAAGGAACTTCCTATTCCTTCTATACTAGAAAGATGTAATTGACCATCAAGTAGCTGCGTAATTTCCTTACAAATCGATAATCCTAATCCAGTTCCTCCGTATTTTCTACTAATTGTGCCATCTGCTTGTTGAAATGGTTCAAAGATAATTTCTACTTTATCTTCTGGAATGCCAATACCTGAATCCTTTACTGTAAACACGATAAAAGATTCCAAAGATACTTCTATGGATAAGTCCACTCTTCCTTTATCCGTAAATTTAAAAGCATTTGATAATAAATTCTTCAGTATTTGATTTAAACGATATTCATCTGTATCTATACTTTCCGGAACATCTTTAGCAATAGTAATAAAGAAATCTAGTTTTTTCTGGTTAGCTATAGGTGTGAACTGATGTAGAAGACTTCTTTGAATATTTTCAAGTATCACTTCTGTCTTTATAATTTCCATTTTTCCTGTTTCAATTTTTTCTAAGTCTAATATTTCGTTAATAAGTCGCAATAAATCATTTCCTGAGTAATAAATGGTCTGTAAGTATTGTATTTGCTTTGGGGTCAGCTGTTCATTTTCTTTCTCGACGAGCACTTGAGACAAGATTAACATACTGTTTAATGGGGTTCTTAGCTCGTGAGACATATTAGCAAGAAACTCTGATTTGTATTGAGAACTACTTTCTAGTTGCTTCGCCTTTTCTTCTAATTGTTTCCCAATATGTTTAAGTTCTGCATTTTTTTGTTCCGAAACTCTATACTGTGATTGAAGTTCTTCATTTATAGCCAAAAGTTCTTGTTGCTGCGCTTGTAATTCCTCTGATTGACTTTGTAGCTCCTCTGTCAAACGTTGCTCATCCTCTAGTAGTCGCTTAACCTCTAACCGATTATTTAGGCTATGTATAGATATGCCAATTTGTTGAGCTACTTTGCTTAATAGCTTTTGTTCAATAAATCTAAAATACTGTAGGGAAGCAAGCTCCATAACTGCCAAAACCTTTCCTTCAAATGCAATTGGCTGGATTATTATTTCTTTTGGCTCTACTGCTCCAATTGAGGAGTGGATTTTAAGATATCCGCTAGGTATCTCACTAATAATTATGCTCTTATTCTCTTTTGCTACTTGTCCAACAAGACCATGACCTAAAGGAATTTTCTTTTTTTCTTTATCATAGTAGGCATAACTAGATACTTCTTCTAAAAATACAGTGTCATTCTCTTGCTTTAAAATATAGAAAGCACTATATTGGCCACCAACTATAGATGTAAGCTGGGAAACACAAAAATCAGCTAAAGATCTAATATTCTCTACTAAAGAGATACAGCCTGTTATTTCTGCAAGTTTAGAATCTAACCATGCCTGTTCTTCTAATTTCCCTAATGTTTCTAGCTCTTTATGAGAATAACTTTCTAAAGCACTGACCATTTCATTAAAGGCGGTGGAAATTTCCCCCATTTCATCCTTTGTAGTAATGGTTAATCGAGGTATTTTAATTCCTTTCTTATAGGATACACTAGACATTACCGTTACTATTTTATTTAAGTTTTTTGTTAAATTCCTTATTAAGTAAATGGCAACAATGATACTGGCAATAACAGCCATTAAAATATAAACATAGGTCATCTTAACAACCATACTATATGTATTTTTTGTTTGATTTAGATCCTTTTCTATTTCTTGTTTATGAATAACATACATAGAATCAGCTATTTGTAATAAACGATCTTTTTGCTCATTCTCACTTATCCAGAAGTTAGCGTTTATATTACTATTTCCTTCCTCATACAACCTTTGACCTTGATCCTCATAGGTATCATATAGAGTTGAAAATTCAATTAATAAGCCTTTAATTTCTTCCTTTTCATTTCCTTCTTCTATCAATGTATATGCAGCATTAATACTTTCTCTAGAAGCTTCCATCTCTTCTTTACTCATTTCCAATAGTGTAGCAGATAATGGCGTTGATAAGCCTTTTAGGTTATTACTCATCTCATTGATTTCATTTTTTATCGTATAGGAAGCATCCATTCTTTGGGTTAAATCATGAACTAATATATGCATGTTATTATTTTGTTGTTTTAGCATACTCATTAATAAAATGATTAGTATACTTACTAGAACGAAAATGATTCCTAATCCGCTATAAAGCTTTGTACTAAATCTCATGAAATCCCCCTACTAATCTACCAATACTTTTTTGAAAACGATTACTTTTTAGATTCAGTAAAAATATTTTTAACAACTTAGTATTTATAGAAATTATAGTTTAAATTTGGAAATGACACAATATACTATTGGAATAATTCTACAAATAGAAACAGATCAAAAACTCCTGAATCACAACTATGTTAGCTTCTTCAGGAGTTCTTCATAATATATCTCTCTTGTGTTTGCAGATTCTCTATACTGGTTATCCAATATTTCTTCTAATATTGCGTTCTTCTCTGTTACTGACATGTTAAACTGCTTTACGATACTTCTAACTTGATATAAGAAATCTACATATTCGATATAGGAATCATCAAATTGACTTTGCCATTCTTCCTTTATCTTTTTTGCTAGCTTTGGGCTTGCACCATTGGTAGACACACTTAATTGTAATTTGCCTTTTTTATAAGTGGACGGAATATGGAAGTTTCCTGCTACTGCATCTGATGCAACATTCACCAAGATTGTCGACCTTAGGTGTCTTGCTAATTCTTGATTCTCCGTGAAATCGTTTGTTGCAATAACAACCAAAAAAGCTCCACTTCCATCGCCAATTGCTGCTTTTCTTTGGATATAGGTAATCTTGTTGTTTGTATAAAGCTCTACTATTTCCTGACATGCCGAAGGACTAATAACGGTTACTATTGCTTTTTCTTTTAAAAGTTCCTTGATCTTCCTTAAAGCTATAGAGCCTGCTCCCATAACTACACATTGTTTCCCTTTTAAATCAACCATTAAGGACAGCATTTATATCACCCATCCGCATTTCTTGTATTCTTTCTTTTAGAATTTCTGCTATATTCGGATGATATCCTAGATAAGGTAACAACTCAAACTTTTTATCATCTGATTGCCATTCCTTTATTGTCTTTTCCATCGATTTCATTAGTATGCCTGTGAATAATAGATAGGGAATGACTACTATCTTTTGATAAGAGGATTCATTAGCAAGGAAAAGTGCCTCTTCAAAGCTCGGTTGAGCAGCTGTTAAATAACAATCCCAAACCTTCACGTTTGGTACATATTCTTCCATTAAGAAAGCTATTTTACCTAAATCATCCTTGACGTCCGGGTCACTACTTCCTCTTCCCACAAGAAGTACAAGCGTTTCTTTCTCAAGATTTTGATACAATTCTGCCTCTTTCATTTTTTCTGCTAGTATCTCTATCATTTTGGGATGAACACCAATCGGTTTTCCATAATTTAAAGAAATAGAAGGGTATTCTAATTGGAGTCGCGCTAACACTTCGGGAATATCCTTTTTAGCATGAGCAGCTGTTAGAAGCAAGACAGGTAATACATGAATAGTAGTTGCCCCTTGCTCCACACATTTACGAAATCCTTCTTCTATGGAAGGTTCGGATAATTCTAGAAAGGAGTATTCTTGAATACCTTCAAATTCATTGATTTGCATTAATTTTTTTATAAAGGCAATAGCTTGATTACTAGCTTCAACTATTCTACTACCATGACAAACATAAAGAATCGCTTCCATTACGAAACCACTTCCTTAGAATTTGTTTCGGTAAAGTTACTCTCAAACCATTGGATTTTCTCCCTCATTCTAACTACTTCCCCAATCACAATCATACAAGGATTTTCCATACCACCATTTTCGGCATCTAATAGGACATGCTCTAAATCTGTTACGATGGTTTTTTGCTTCTCTGTTGTACCCCAATTAATCAAGGCAACTGGTGTAGCACGATTTTTCCCATAAGATAACAGCTTAGATTGAATGCTCGGCAAGTTCTTTACACCCATATAAATAGCTAATGTGTCTATATGACACAGAGCCTCCCATTTAATATGGTCTTCAGTCCCATTTTTCATATGTCCTGTTACAAAAGCAAAGGAAGATCCATAATCACGATGTGTAACAGGTATACCAGCATAGCTTGGAGCTGCTATTCCCGCTGTAATACCAGGCACAATTTCAAAAGGGATTTGATTTTTCGCTAATTCCTCCGCTTCCTCTCCTCCTCTTCCAAACACAAAAGGGTCTCCTCCCTTTAATCGGGTAACTACTTTTCCCTTCTTGGCATGCTTTACTAAGGTTTGGTTAATAAGTTCCTGTTTCATCGCATGATGATGAGGGAGCTTCCCACAATAAATGAGTTCTGCCTTGTGCTTAGCAAATTGCAGCAATTCTGGATTTACTAAACGATCATATAAAATAACATCTGCCATTTGTATGGATTTTAATCCTTTGACTGTAATTAAATCTGGGTCACCTGGCCCTGCACCTACTAAAAAAACCTTCCCCATTGCTTTCACCCTTCTCCCCAGCAGTCTCATTAATGATTCATGTAGATAAAGGAATTATACGCCCTTCCATTCACTCTCACGAAAGGCATATAATTCCTATTAGACTCTATAATTCTAGCATTTTTTAAGCTATATAATAGTTTTTTTGTTTTAAGAATTGAACTATCTGTTCTACACATTCTTCCACTGATTGATTCTCCGTGTCAACCATTATTTCAGGTTGAACAGGTTCCTCATATGGGGAGCTAATACCAGTGAATTCCTTAATAATTCCTTTTCTTGCTTTCTCATATAAGCCTTTCGGATCACGAGATTCACAAGCTTCTAAGGAACACTTGATATATACTTCTATAAATTCATCTTCTTCTAGGATTTCTCTTACCCTATCTCTGTCTTCACGAAAAGGGGAAATAAATGCTGTGATAACCACTTGACCACTATCTACAAAAAGCTTGCTTACTTCACCAATTCTTCTAATATTTTCTTTACGATCTTCATCAGAGAACCCTAAGTCATTATTAATGCCAAAGCGTATGTTGTCTCCATCTAAAACATATGTGTTTGTCTGGTCCTTAAATAGCCTTTTTGCTACAGCATTTGCTACGGTAGATTTACCTGAACCAGATAGACCAGTAAACCATAATACATAGCTGTGATGCTTATTATTTTCTCTTCGATTCTGTTTTGTTACAGTTTGGTCATGCCATGTTATATTTGTACTTTGATTCAAGGGTTCTCTCTCCTTTAAGCTTGGATTTCTTGCTTCTGTAATCCTCTTATTAGTACTTCTACAACTTCTTTGCGACTGAATGTACTTGGAGGGATTTCTCCATTTCTTAAAAGTTCGCGAACCTTTGTACCTGAAAGAATCTCATGATGTTCACTTCCATGTGGGCATGTTTTTGTCGAAGCCATATTCTCACATTTCTTACAATAGAAACTATGCTCAAAAAATAATAGATTTATCCCAAGCTCCTCTTCTGTAAATGCACTAAAAATTTTCTGAGCGTCATACGTTCCATAGTAATTACCAACCCCTGCATGATCTCGACCAACGATAAAATGGGTACAACCATAATTCTTTCTTACCATTGCATGAAACACTGCTTCTCTTGGACCAGCATAACGCATTGCTGCTGGAAAAACGGCTAGAAACACTCGATCTTCAGGATAATAATTCTTCAATAGCACTTGATAGCTTTCCATTCGAACATCTGCTGGAATATCGTCTGATTTTGTTTCTCCCACTAATGGATTTAAGAATAGACCATCTACAATTTCTAGTGCAGCCTTTTGAATATATTCGTGTGCACGGTGAACAGGATTTCTAGTTTGGAATCCAACAACTGATTTCCAACCTTTTCCTGCAAAAACTGCTCTTGTTTCAGAAGGTTCTAAGTAAAAACTGCTAAAATCTGTTCTTTTTAACTTTTTTAGTAATTTAATAGCTCCACCAATATATACATTTCCTCTATCAAGCATTTTCTTTACACCAGGATGAGCTAAATCTTCTGTGCGATAAACAGATGAAGCCTCCACCTGTTTATTAGGAATATATATATCTTCGACTGTTAATACTCCATATACTTCCCCTTGATACACTAGCTTGACAGAGTCATTCAATTCAACCGTTCTCGCTTGTTCTTCTGTAATAGGTAATGTAATAGGAATACTCCAAACTTCTCCAGTTGAAAGGTGCATATTTTCTACAACTGATTCATAATCTCTTTGTTTTAGGAATCCAGTTAACGGGCTGTATGCTCCGTTTCCAATTAACTCTAAATCACTAAGTGCAATGGTATCGATTTCTATCTCTTTTGTTAAAGCAGCTATATTAAAATCTGGTTCATATAAATTAATTAGATTACCACCATGTGGTTGACTTAATGACATATTAGGCACACCTTTCCCTTTTCCATTTTATATTCCTCCACCATCTTCATAGATGGTGTTGTTATCTTCTCTAATTGTTTTCAACATATTAATAATCCCTAATGTTGCTATACAAACACTCAATATAATAAGTACCATATAATAATCAAATTTTATAAATAATTGAACGAGACTGTATGAAAGAACAAGTGATAGTATTGGGGATACAATCCATACTTTTAAAATCCTTGTTACCATCTTTTTCTTTAGAATGCCATAACCATTTTTGGCTACACCTATCCCAATAATAGCTGAGCTAGTTACTTGTGTAAGAGGGACTGGTAAACCGAATATTGAGGCTATTGTGACAAGGGTTGCCCCTGTTCCTGAAATAAGCCCGCCTTCAAGCTTAGAAAATCGAACAATTTTCTTTCCATTTGTCTGTAGTACCCTTCCACCTAGAAGAAAAGCACCTAAAGCAATAAAAAGACCACCAATTATTGTTCCTACATTCATAGAAATTAAACCAGCACCAACTAATGGTCCAATAGAGTTTGCCACATTATTCATTCCTGCTGAGAAAGCTTCAAAGCAACCAACTATAATGACAAACAGAGATAAATACTTTTCGTTTGCTGGATTTTGTAACCACTTACTTTGTTTTTCCACTTTCTTTATATAGTTCCCTGCTAGCACTGCTATTAAAAAAGCGATAAAAGGAACAAGCAACCAAAAGAAAACAATCCACAAAATATTACTAATAAATAAGCTCTTAAATGCAACTCCTACTCCTACTACACTTCCAACAGTAATCTCACTTGTCGAAAGTGGAATTCCCATAACATTTGCTAAAAAGAGGGATAGAGCTGCAGATGATAGGATAATAAGTACAATTTTGGCATCAAGTAAAGCACTTGGAATGATATCTTCTCCTATTGTTTTAACTACTTCACTTCCCCCAACAAAAGCACCTAAAAAAATCGCAACTGCACAAATTAGTAAGGCATTTCTTTTTTTAGGGATGGCTCCAGAGCCATAAGCCACTCCAAGACTTGCTGCTGCTCCACTTGCGCCAATATTCATGGCGAAAAACAAAGACATAATACCTGCTAAAATAACAATCATCCATTTATACCTCTAACTTGTTATTGTAAGTGAAGCCCACATTCTGTTTTTCCTTTACCTGACCATCTTCCAGAACGTAAGTCATCCATATTTATTGCTGGTTGCGTACAGGTCTTGCAACCAATACTTGGATAGCCTTGGTCATGTAGAATGTTATAATCCAATGAATTCTTATGTGCATACCTCCAGACATCTTTCCATGTCCAATGAATTAATGGACAAACCTTTATGGATTTAAACTTATTATCCTTATTTAGATATTGAGTATGCTTTCTAGTTTCCGACTGCTCCCTTCTTAAGCCTGATATCCAAGCAGTTGGATTTGTCAGAACTTCATGTAATGGAATGACCTTACGGATTTCACAACACTTGTTTGGCTTTGTTAACCAAAGCTCTTCTCCATATTCCTTTGCTTGTTCTTCTAAAGTCAGCTTGGGCTTTTTCATTTCTATTCGTAAGTCTGGATATCTTTTTTTCACTTTTTCTATTAATTCATATGTTTCTTTAAAGTGAACATCTGTATCTAAAAAGACTATTTTGGCATCTGGTTTCACTTTTGAGATTAAATCAATGAGGACTATTCCCTCAATTCCAAAGCTACATGCATAGACTATTTCTTCTTTGTACATATCATAGGCCCATGTTAGAACTTCTAAAGCACCCTTTGTATCTGTGTCACTAGAAAAATTAACAGGCGGGTTTGTGTCTATGTTTTCATAGGTTAAAGCTAAGCTCACCAATAAATCCCCCATTCTTTTTCAGTCATATAAGCTTAAGTTTCCAAGCCATACAAAAAGAGGCACCTTTAACCAATGTTTCTTCGTTAAAGTGCCTCTAGTTTATCTAGTCAGCTAATTATTTACTTAAGCGTATTTTTTCGTTTCGTTCAATTTGAATAATTTTCCCATCCTGTATCACTAATGTAACAGAACCAAATTTCATCGTTTGTAGAATTTCCTCTAGTTGTTTCTTTACTTTGTCCAGCTGATTTGCTTCCCCCACCACAAATCCCTCCTTATAAAAAGGTCAAGCTTTGACTCTAACTATTAAAAAATCTTCCCATTCTGGAAAGATACAAGGCAATTATGTTACCTTATCTTTCAAAATGGCCATCCACTTTGTAGGATTTAGCACCTTGCTTTCTTTAGCAGGTTGCTGGACTTCTTCGGGCCAGATCCCTCAGTCACTCTTGATAAGTATTTTTCTAAATTTTATCATAATTGTTATTATTGTCAATAAGTTTTTCTAGTTGTTTAGTCGGAATTATAGTGAGTCATACTTTCTATATATTACAGTGTTTATTTCCTATTTGTTCCTACTTTTTTGTTGTTTATAGAAAAAACTGGTTAGTTTTCTACTAACCAGTTCTATAACCATTATCTTTTTCTTATTTTCATTAAAGGCTTTGCTATGATTGGGGTAATGATACCGGAAAGGATGGCTTCTGGTACTCCGTTTGTTCCAACTATTGCTAATAATGCTGGCAACAATTCTTCTACATTGATATTAATAAAATTTGCGTAGGGCTCACGTACAAATAAGTAAACGAATCCAAGTACAAGTATCGTGTTTGTTAGGGAACCTAACACACCAGATATACTCATTGCTACTGTATCACTTACTTTATTTCGCAGCACTTTGTAGAAAAGCAACCCTGCGACAATTCCAATCATCACTCTTGGAAAGACAGATATAAGTGGATTTGTAAATATAATTGGTGCGAGTGCACTAGTTGGGAATGTAAATGCTCTAATAAATGTAATCATTCCCCAAACTCCCCCTATAATTGCACCATCTCGTGGTCCTAAAACAATGGCTGCAATAATAACGGTAATTTGTATAATCGTAATACTAAGTAGTCCAATTGGTATATATCCTAAAAATGGGATAAAAGTTTGAATAATAATAATGGCGGTCAGCATCCCTAATAGGGCTAAACGATAGGTTTTATTCTGTTTTTGCATAATCAAAGTGTTCTCCTTATATGGTTGAAAGGTCTACCCTTCCTTATAATCAAAATCATAGTTATCATACTAAAAAAAGAGAAGAAAATCGAGATAGTAAATTTATTCATCTAGAAACTTTTCTTGTTTAGATTGATGCTTATCACCATAAGTTATTCCAACCTTTATAAAGAGGTGTGCTTTTTTAATGTATCTATAAATGTTTTCACTACTTGCTTTTCTTTCATAACAGGGGAATAGATATAGGACAGCATCCGAGTAAAACTGGTTTTAGCAACTGGGATCATATGCAAATCACCATACTGTACCTCTCTTTCTACTACACTCCTAGACAAAAGGGATATCCCATTTCCGTTTATTAGTGTTTCCTTAATTCCTTGATTACTACTGATAGTGATAAAGGATCTTGCTTTTAATCCATTTGAACGAATAACATGATTCAAATATTCTCTTGTTCCAGAACCTACCTCCCTCGTTATCCAATCTTGATTTTGCAAATCCGAAAGAACTATCACCTGCTTGCTAGTTAAAGGGTGTGAAGAAGAAGCAACAAAATATAGTTCATCTTCTAAAAATGGGACTACTATAATATCTTTTTCATTTGTTTGTCCTTCAATAAATCCGATTTCTACTTGAAACAGTCGGACAGCTTGTACAATTTCCTCTGTGTTCCCAATTGTTACCTGAATCTGCAATTCTGGGTGTTCTTTCTGTAAGTCTAGCAGTAAGCTTGGAAGAATATACTCCCCAATAGTAAAACTGGCTCCAATCTTTAGCTCCCCCTTAACAGCATGATGGTGTTCCACAATTGCTTGCCTTGCTTGCTCATACAAGCTGATCATTTGGACAGCACAATCATAGAGCATTTCTCCTGTTGGAGTAATTTTCAGATATTTAGGGGACCTTTCCACTAATTTCGTTTGAAATTCTTTTTCTAGATTTTTTATATGTAAACTAACACTAGGCTGCGACATAAGCAGTAGCTCTGCCGTCTTCGTAAAATTTTTCACCTCAACCAAGGTAACAAATGTTTTGAGAGCATCATATTGCATGATTAACTCCTCCCTATTATTAAAAATTCTAATAGCTACCATAATTTATATGTATTTTACTAATTCATATGATTCCAGTAAAGTAATTTTAGTATAGGTATAAATGGGAACGGTAGAATAATTGGGTTATACTTCACTTTGAAATCCGATTTATCTTATAGGTATAATAAATTTAAGTGACAAGTACCCGTCTCCGTTATAAAATGAATTTTAAGAAAAATCAATCTAATGGAATTATGCAGTTATTATCTTTGTGAGGTGAACGTGTTGCAGCTTCAAGTGAACAACAGTCCTTTTAATCAAGAACAAACAGACTTATTAAACCGGCTTGTACCAACTTTAACAGAATCGCAGAAAATTTGGTTAAGTGGCTATTTATCTGCTATTACACCTTCTAATGTATCTGAAACTCCATCAACACAAACTAGTTTACTAGAACAAACATTGATAGAAACCGTAAAGGAAATAACTATTCTTTATGGATCTCAAACAGGAAATGCTCATAGTCTAGCTAAAACATTTGGTAAGCGATTAAAAGAAAGTGGGTTTGAAACAATTGTTCAATCCATGAGTGACTTTAAGCCAAATAACTTAAAAAAGATTACTAATCTATTAATTATTGTCAGCACACATGGTGAAGGGGAGCCACCAGATACAGCTCTTGCTTTTCACGAATTCCTCCATGGAAAAAGAGCTCCAAAGCTAGAGAATTTCCAGTATTCTGTCCTTTCTCTTGGGGATAGTTCTTATGAATTCTTCTGTCAAACTGGTAAAGAATTTGATAAACGATTGGAAGAATTAGGTGGAACAAGGCTATATCCACGTATAGATTGCGATTTAGATTATGATGAACCAGCAAATGAGTGGTTGGAAGGTGTATTGGCTAGTCCACAATTAAATGCTCATACAAAAGCTACTACTACTCTGGCAACTTCTACTTTTGTTGAAGAAACTACCTATTCCCGTACAAATCCTTTTTATGCAGAGGTATTAGATGTAATTAATCTAAACGGGCGTGGCTCTAATAAACAAACATTCCATGTAGAGCTTTCACTTGAGAATTCAGGAATTTCTTATCAACCAGGAGATAGTTTAGGAATTTATCCAACTAATGATCCAAAATTAGTAGATGAACTAATTAATCAGCTAGGTTTTTCTCCTGAAGAAAACATTACAATTAACAAACAGGGAGAAACACTTGAATTACGTGAAGCTTTATTAGCTCAATTTGAAATTACGGTTTTAACGAAACCTTTTGTAGAAAAATATGCTTCCTTTGCAGAAAGTATGGAATTAAATCAATTATTATCTGACGAGAAGATAAAGGATTATATCGAAGGGCGCGACTTATTAGATTTAGTAACAGATTTCCCATCTGTTAAACTAGATGCCCAAACCTTTGTTTCTTTGCTTCGTAAGTTGCCTGCTCGACTTTATTCCATTGCTAGCAGCTACACAGCAAACCCTGATGAAGCTCATTTAACCATCGGTGCGGTTCGTTATGAATCTAATGCTAGAGAGAGAAAAGGAGTTTGCTCGATTCAAATAGCAGAACGAATCCAACCAGGAGATAAACTACCAATCTATATTCAGAACAACCAAAACTTTAAACTTCCGGAAAATCCTGAAACACCGATTATTATGGTTGGCCCTGGAACGGGTGTAGCTCCATTCCGATCCTTTATGCAAGAAAGAGAAGAAAGAGGAGATAGCGGAAAATCATGGTTATTCTTTGGCGATCAACACTTTGTTACAGACTTCCTATATCAAACAGAATGGCAAAACTGGCTAAAGGATGGAATTCTCACAAAAATGAATATCGCCTTCTCTCGTGATTCGTCAGAAAAAGTATATGTACAACACCGTATGCTTGAGCACAGCAAAGAATTATATGAATGGCTAGAAGATGGTGCGGTTTTTTACGTATGTGGAGATGAGAAACATATGGCTCATGATGTACATCAAACGCTTCTTACTATTATACAGAAGGAAGGAAATCGGTCATTAGATAGTGCTGAGGCGTATGTAGGTGAAATGCTGCAAAATAAACGCTACCAGCGTGATGTTTACTAATAATAGGACAGAAAGGAGTCTTTTTAATGGCAAAAGAAATCCTGAAGGCACCAGAAGGCCCACCTAGTGATGTGGAGCGTATCAAGGATGAAAGCAATTTTTTACGCGGAACTTTAAAGGAATCCATGATTGAGGAGTTAAGCTCAGGTATTTCAGAAGATGATAACCGCTTAATGAAATTCCACGGTAGCTATCTGCAGGATGACCGAGATATCCGTAATGAACGTGCAAAGCAGAAATTAGAGCCAGCTTACCAATTTATGCTTCGTGTTCGCACTCCAGGTGGTGTAGCAACACCTGAACAATGGCTAACAATGGATGAGTTAGCACAGAATTATGGAAATAAGACATTAAAATTAACAACACGTCAAGCATTCCAAATGCACGGTATCCTCAAATGGAACATGAAACAGACCATTCAGGATATTCATCACTCCTTGCTTGATACCATTGCTGCTTGTGGAGATGTAAACCGTAATGTTATGTGTAATCCAAATCCATATCAATCAGCTATTCATAGCGAAGTATTTGAATGGTCGAAAAAACTAAGTGACTACTTGTTACCTCGTACACGTGCTTATCATGAACTTTGGTTAGATGAGGAAAAAGTGGCCTTTTCTCCAACAGTAGATGAAGAAGAAGTGGAGCCTATGTATGGGAGACTTTATTTACCTAGAAAATTTAAAATAGGTATTGCTGTTCCTCCTTCTAATGATGTGGACATCTATTCCCAAGATCTTGGCTTTATCGCCATTATGGAGGATGAGAAGCTAGTTGGATTTAATATTGCCATAGGTGGCGGTATGGGAATGTCACATGGTGACAAAGAAACCTATCCTCAGCTTGCCAAGGTGATTGGCTCCTGTGCTCCAGAACAAATATTGGAAGTAGCAGAAAAAATAATTACCATTCAACGTGATTATGGCAACCGCTCCGTTCGGAAAAATGCTCGTTTTAAGTATACAGTTGATCGACTGGGATTGCAGAATGTGAAGGCAGAAATAGAGAAGCGCTTAGGATGGAACTTACAAGAAGCTAAATCCTTTCACTTTGATCATAACGGAGATCGTTATGGCTGGGAAAAAGGAGTAAAAGGAAAATGGCATTTCACTTTATTTGTAGAAGGCGGACGGATTAAAGATTTCCAAAACTACTCATTAATGACAGGCTTAAGAGAAATTGCAAAAATCCATACAGGTGACTTCCGCTTAACTGCCAACCAAAATTTAATTATTGCTAACATTTCCAGTCGCAATAAGAAAAAGATTAGCGAGCTAATTGAGCAGTATGGATTAATGGATGGCAAGCGTTTCTCAGCACTTCGTAGAAATTCCCTAGCCTGCGTATCTCTTCCAACCTGTGGATTAGCAATGGCAGAAGCTGAGCGCTATTTACCTGTTTTAATCGATAAGATTGAAGAAATTGTCGATGAAAATGGATTACGTGATGAAGAAATTACCATTCGTATGACTGGATGTCCTAATGGTTGTGCTAGACATGCGCTAGGAGAAATTGCTTTTATCGGTAAAGGTCCAGGAAAATACAATATGTATCTAGGTGCAGCCTTTGATGGTAGCCGCTTAAGTAAGCTATATAGAGAAAATGTGGGCGAAGCAGAAATCCTCGCAGAGCTTGGTGACTTACTTCCGCGTTATGCAAAAGAGCGTTTAGAAGGCGAACATTTTGGCGACTTTGTCGTTCGCATTGGCGTTATTAAAGCAGTAACAGACGGTACCAATTTTCATGATTGATCATAAAAAGCAGCCTGCAGGCTGCTTTTTAGCATTTATAAAGATTATATACTCCGTAATTTCTGATAGTTGCTCTTCATTGTGGAAACTTGGAAAACTTTGTTTCATTTGAGATGAGCAGCAATAACTTACTTGGCCAGAAAAGAGCTGGTCAGCCGTACGAAATTACACCTGCCTATGTTTTACTGGCATCAGATGATGGTTCATATATTCGCAAGTCATTCATGTTAATGGTGGATGCTAGTGTATCTTCCTAATGAGAAAGGTACTGTCCATATTAATTAGACAGCACCCTTCCCTTAAATAATATTCTGTAAAACCTCTTGGATGCTATGTTCTCCTGATACAAGATCAAAAGCTTTCCTATATACTTTCTCCGCTTCTAAAGAAGCCATGATAGTCTTTGCCACATCTTCCCTTGGTATCATTCGATTCCCACTTGTTATATTTTCTGCTGCATGAATTTTACCAGTACCAGCTTCATTCGTTAATCCCCCAGGGCGAATAATAGTATAATTCAAAGAGCTATGTTCTAACAGTCTATCAGCATAATGTTTGGCTACATAATAAGGCCTAATGACATCACTCCAATTGTCTCGATTATGAGCTTGAATTGCACTTACCATAATAAACCTGCTGACATTTGCTTTCTCTGCTGCCTCTATCGCTTTAACAGCACCATCAAGATCAATTAATAAAGTCTTGTCTGCCCCAGTACTTCCACCTGATCCTGCAGCAAATACAAGAGCATCACATCCCTCTATGGCTTCTGCTAACTTTTGTACACTTTCTTCTAAACTAATAAGTGCTGTTTCTATCCCCTTTTCTTCTAGAGACGAAGCTTGTTCTGTTGTACGAACCATTGCCTTAATAGCATGTTCCTTACTTTCATGTAGCAAAGTAGTTAGTTGTTTACCAATTTGTCCATTTGCCCCAATAACAAATACTTTCATGTTTCTTCACCCCTTCTATCATCTATTTTCTCATTATAAAAAGTTCGTTTCAAACAATTACCTTTTTAAAAAATATTCCTATTATATAAAAGAAAAGATGATAGCCAATTTTAAGTGACTATCATCTTTTCTTTTATATTTCTTATACTTCCCTTTTAAAAACCATCGCCCCATATACTGGTATCTCTATCATTCCACTTACGTTTTGTTGTGATAGTAAATCATACATTGATTCCTTAACCTCAATGGTTTGCAATTTTTCAGTAAAATTCATGACAAAATAATATTGGTGCGTTTCTGATTCCCTCAACTGTACGGAAACCCCTTGCTCATGAACAATCACCTTGCTACGCGGAAGATCTAAGCTCTCAATCAATTCATGATAGAAGTCATCTAGAAATGCCTGCTCAGTTCTAGCACCTAGATAATAAGCTTTACCATTTCCGTAACTATTTACCACAACTGCAGGGCAACCTTGATAGAAATCATCTCCATAAGTCCCTAGCACTTGAGCACTTTTATTATCTATTATTGTACAATAATCAATAATTTCATATTCTTTATCATTATATTTAAGTCTATTACGATCAAGAGGATAAAGTGTATCTGTCTCTTTTATATCTATACCAAATATATTCTGAAGTTTAGTATGCCAGCCTGATAAGTATGCTAAATCTGTTTCGTTTACTAATCCTGTTATATACGAAGAAACTAGTGTTCCACCATTACTAACATACAATTCTAACTTATCTATTGTCTCTTCTGACATTAGATATAGCATAGGAGCAATAACTAATTCATATTTATCTAGGTTTTGGCCTGGTGTAATAATATCTACACTAACATCCTTACTCCAAAAACTACTGTAATGCTTTTGCAAAGTTTGTGGATATTGCTTTGTTGCTTTTGCAAACCCTTGTGTATCATTTATTGCCCAATTACTTTCCCAATCATACAAAATAGCAATTTTGGCATTTTTATTTGTATCTTTAATTTCTTTCATTTTCTCTAATGCATCACCGACTGCTGATACCTCTTTAAATACTCGGTTATTTTCACTGTTATCATGGTCTACAACAGCTCCATGGAACTTTTCTGATGATCCTCTTGATTTTCTCCATTGGAAATACAACACACTATCTGAGCCATGTGCAATGAATTGTAAAGAAGATAATAAATGCATGCCTGGTCTTTTTGTCTTATTTACATCATGCCAATTTACACCGCTTGGCGTGCATTCCATAATTAAAAAAGGCTGTTGTTTTAAAGAACGATATAAATCATTAATGAAACCAACCTTTGTTGCTAAATCCTTGGTTTCTTCCCAATCATTATGCCAAGCAGGATAACAATCCCAGCTTAGAATATCTACGTGTTTAGCAAACTTGCTATAATTTAAGCTTTGAAATGGAATTAAATCATGTGTATCTGCCATAAAGTTCGTTGTTATAGGAATATCAGGTGTCATCTCTCGTAATGGAATAATTTCGTGCTCATAGAAATTAATGGTCTGATCTGTCACGAAACGTTTCCAATCAAGTGTTAACCCATGCACCATATTTTCTCCAAGAGAAGATGGTGATTCAATTTGTGACCATTCCGTAATAGTATGACTCCAAAATGGTCCCCACCAAGAATGGTTTAAATGATTTAGTGTCTCATACTTTTCTTTTAACCATGCTCTAAAGTTCGCCTGACAGAGATTACAATGACAATCTCCACCGTACTCATTAGAAATATGCCACATTAATAAAGCAGGGTGATTTCCATAACGTTCTGCTAGCTTCCTATTAATAATAGCTACTTTTTCTCTATAAATTGGAGAGGAAAAACAATGGTTGTGTCTGCCACCATGCAATAATTTCATTCGATTTTCTGCTGTTCTTAAGACTTCTGGATACTTTTCTGACATCCATGCAGGTCTTGCTCCACTAGGGGTTGCTAAGATTACTCTTCCACCCATTTTATGAATAGCATCCATTCTTTCATCTAGCCATTCAAAATGAAATTCTCCTTCTTTAGGTTCTAGTGCGCTCCATGCAAAAACACCTAGTGTAAACGTATTTGTTTTAGATAATTCCATTAATCGCAAGTCATCTTGTAAAATATGAGGATAATTAAGCCATTGGTCTGGATTATAATCTCCTCCATGCAGTAAACGCGATTCTGTCATTTTCTTTTTAGTCATTGTCATACCTCCAATTTTATCCTTTTGTTCCACCCGCTGTTAATCCAGATACGAAGTGCTTTTGAAGAGCGATAAATACGATTGCTATAGGAATACTGATCAGAATAGCCCCTGCAGCAAACATCGTATAGCTTGCTCCCATTTTGTCACTTACTAACTTATATAAGCCTATTGGTAATGTAAAATACTCTGGATTTCGCAAGATAACAGAAGAAATGGCAAAATCACCTAGTGGTGCCGTAAAACCATTCATTGCAACTACTGCAAGCATTGGTCTTGATAATGGCATTAGTATTTGCCAGAAAATGCGGGTATTACTTGCTCCATCAATCTTTGCACTTTCATCTAAATCTAGTGGAATAGAGTCGATATACCCCTTCATCAAATACGTATTCATTGGAATTTGCCCACCAACATAAATCAAGATTAGCAACCAATGACTATTAATTAATCCAAGCATTTGTGCTAAGACGAAGATAGCAATCAAAGCCGAGAACTGGGGAATCATCTGTAATAATAAGAATAATAAGAGCCCATTCTTTCTGCCTTTAAAGCGGAATCTAGAAAAGGCGTATGCTGTGAATGATACACAGATCATGGATAAAACCATTGTTAAGATACTAATTTTCATGGAATTCATATACCATTTCCCATAGAAAAGTGTACCTCCTTGTTCAAATAAATCACTGTAGTGACTGATAGTTGGACTTTCAGGAATTATACTTGTACTGACAAGGCTATTTCCTGGATTAAAACTAGCTCCAATTGTCCAAACTAATGGGTAAACGATCGCTACACAAACAAACAATAAGAGAAGGTAAGAAAGCGTCATTCGTATCGTGCGCTGTCTTTTTATGCCGACTGTTTTTTTCGCCATGCTTTACTTTACCTCCTTAAATGAGTTTGTTCTTCTAAACTGCCAAAGCGCAATGGTAATAACAAATATACTCAATAATATTGTAAGAGCTGCTGCTAAGGCATATTGACTGTTCTGCATGGTTAATTTATAAATCCATGAAACAAGGATATCTGTACCACCTGCAGTAGAGCTAGGTACAGCTGGCCCACCTGCATTAAAAAGATAGATAATATTAAAGTTATTAAAGTTGAAAGTATATTGAGTAATAATGATTGGTGCCATAGAATACAAGATCAATGGCAATGTAATATTTTTAAACTTTTGAAGAGCTGATGCTCCATCAATCGTTGCTGCTTCATAAAGATCTTCCGATATAGATTGCAAAACACCTGTTGTAACAATAAAGATATAAGGAAATCCCAACCAACCTTGAATAAGTAATAGTGCTATACGAGTCCAATTGGCATTGGTTAACCAGGGGATAGCATCTATTCCTAAAAATGCAAGAATAGAATTATTAATAGCACCAAAGCTATCGTTAAACATTCCTGCAAATACAAGAATCGTTACGAATCCAGGTACTGCCCATGGTAATACAAGAATGGTTCGGAAAAACTTTTTGAAACGCAATTCTTTTTGGTGAACAACTACTGCTAGAAATATACCTATACTTACTTGCAGAGTGGATGCTATCAGTGTCCAGATAAGTGTCCATCCTAGTACATCAAAGAAAGTAGAACGCCAAATATCTACAGTGAATATCTTCTTGAATGTCTCCAATCCGACCCAATCCACTAAATTAGCTGGAGCAGAATGATATAAATCATAATTAGTAAAAGCAAGAGCAAAACAGAATAAGATGGGGAAGATCACAGAGAATACCAGTAGAATAAAGGCTGGGCTGGTAATGAGATACGGATAGCCTTCTTGCAATAGCACTTGGTATTGCTCTCTAATAGAAGCAATTTCAAACCCTTCATCTCTCTTTTTCCCATTATGAAAAGCATCTTTAATATTTAAATAATAGAATAATAGACCGAAAGCTATCACAATTAATGAAATGATTCCTTCTGCAAGCAAAAAGATCGAGTTATCTCTTGGAACTTGCTCTCCAAGTGTGACAATTCCCCATAATCCCATATTAAATAAATCCTTAAAAACAATAATAAATGCGATAGAAAAAAGAAGGAAAAGTGCTCCTTTCACTCGCTGCTTATTATAAAATTGTCCGATACCTGGGATAATAGAAAGTATTGCTGCCTTCTTCGCATAATTAGTATCCTTTTGAACTGTATTAGTTGTAAAGCTCATAAATGTAACTACACCTCTTTCGTTTCAAAAGGGACAAGTATATTTATACTGCCCCTCCTTCTTTTATCTCTTAATTCCCACTATTTGCTGCAATAGTTCCTTCAATGGTTTCTACTGCAGTAGACAATGCATCTTTTGGATTCGCTTTACCTGTCGCGATAGTTTGCAATGCAGAGTCAATTGGCTGCCAAACGGCATCCATTGCTGTAATGCCTGGAGTAAGCTGAGAGTATTGAGATTGATTTGCTACTGCTGTTGCACTTTCACTTTCTGTCACTGCCGGGTCTTCTGCCAAAGCCTTTACTGCTGGGACTTCTTTTGTAATTTCATAGCGTGCTTTAGAATTCTCTTCATTTGCTAGAAATTCCACTAATTCTTCTGCAAGTTCTGCATTTTTACTATAAGTGCTCACGTTATAGCTCTTTACACCAATAAATGAACCCATATGTTCTCCATTTGCCAATAAAGGAAGCTCCATTACTCCATAATTAATACCTGCTTCTGCATATGGTTCTAAATTCCATGGTCCAGAGATTACTGCTGCTGCTTTACCTTCTGTAAATAAGGAATCCAACACATTGATTCCCTGTTCTCCGATGATACCTGATGGGAATAAGCCATCTTTATAGAAGGTAGAAATATATTCTGCTCCTTCAATCGCACCAGTATTATCTAAACCAATATCTTTTGCATTATAGGCGCCTTTACTATCCTTACCGAATACATAGCCACCATATCCACTTAAGATACCGTTAGCATAATAAATTTGATCCCATAGTGCTAACAATCCATAATTATCGTCCTTTGTAACTTCTTTAGAAAAGTCGTACCACTCCTCTATCGTCTTAGGTAATTCCTCTTCCGACACTAGGTCTTTGTTATAGTATAGGACAGTAGTTTCAACTGCTTTTGGAAGACCATATACTTTCCCTTCTACCATTTGGGAATCTATTGCAGCCTCTGTATACATGTTTTTCACAGCATCATCAATTGTTATTTCTTTCAATATTCCCTCTGTAACGGCTGTCCCGATTTGATCAGCGGGTATCGTAATAACATCTGCGCCAGTTCCAGCTGGTCCATCTAGTCTTAAATCTTCTAATTGGTCAGCGTATGCTTTTTCTTCTACTTTAATCTTTACATTCTTTTCTTCTTCAAATTTCTTGATTGCTTCTGCAATACCATCTGATTTGCTTTGGTCCTCCCAAACTAATAAATCATAACCATTTTTATTTTGCTTAGATGAAGTTTCATTTGTTGTCTCATCAGACGGTCCACATCCTGTCAATGCTAAAGCTAAAGAACTACTCAAAAGTATTGCTGTAAGCTTCTTTTTCATCTTTTTTCCACCCTTTGCTTTTTGTAATATACTGAAAACGTTTTCTAAAATAAAGAATACTACAACGTTTTCATTTTGTAAATATATTTAGTATTAAAATTTATCTATATAGTGTTATTCAACACCGAATTATTTTATAAAAATCCTATAAAGTTAGATTATCCTTCTAACCTTCTCAACTACATAGGAAAATAATTTACTAAAAAAAATTACTGTTTTGATTGTATTTCGCTTATAATAAGATAGTAAAACAGTTTTTCAGGAGGATTACATGGTCACCATTAAAGAAATTGCCGAGAAATCTGGTTTTTCTGCCTCAACCGTTTCCAGATTACTAAATAACGACACTACACTTTCTGTTTCACCAGATACAAAGAAGAAGATTTTAGATACAGCTATTGGGTTAGGTTATGAAAGGAAAAATATACAACCCTTGATTGAGAAGGTAGCATTACTCTATTGGATTACCGATAAAGAAGAGTTAGAAGATGTTTATTTTAAGCAAATGCGACTAGAGCTTGAAAAAAATGCCTTAGATCAAAATATGGAACTTCATTTATACAAGCATGAGGATGGAATTAAAAATATCCCAAATGATATCTCGGGTTTTATTGCTGTAGGGGCTTTTACATCAGATGAGATATCAAGGTTACGTAATAAAACAAAGCGTGGCGTTTTTATCGATACAAACCCTGTTCCCGAGCTATATGATGCTGTCTTACCTGATACCGTAAGAATTACTAAGAAAGCTATTGATTATTTTATAAACCAAGGGCATAAGAAAATAGGCTTTATTGGTGGTACTTATCATAATCCAGATACAAATAAAGACGAAATGGATATTCGTGAAACTACCTTCCGTTCTTACATGAAAGAGGTTGGGATATTAGAGGAGAAATATGTATTCGGAGAGAGACATTTCTCTGTTAATGATGGCTATACAGTAGCAAAAAAGGCCATTTCAACCTTAAAAGATGACCTTCCAACGGCTTTTTTCATTGCATCAGACCCTATTGCAGTAGGCAGTCTACAAGCATTTAATGAGAATAATATTTCTATTCCAAACAGAGTAAGCATTATAAGTGTCAATAATATTAGCGTAACAAAATACGTGTCTCCACCGCTTACAACATTTCATATAGACATCCCTGAGCTATGTAAAACGGGAGTCCATTTATTACTAGAACAAATTATTGGCCAGCGAAAAATTACAAAGACTGTACTTCTTAATTCAGAATTAATAATAAGAAAAAGCACTTAAAAAGAAACTGCACCCTCCATTGTTAGACAGTGTCTAACAATGGAGGGTGCAGTTCACAACTACGATGCTTTTTTGAAATAATTCCTCCATCAAGACTGGCTATTGATTTTTAGTAGTTCTAGTAATCCATTCAAATGATGGATCTCATAAGTAGGTTGAATAGCTGATACATTCTCTTTTCTAGAAGGATTAATCCAGCAAGTATCCATTCCAACATTAATACCACCTTGGATATCCGCACTTAAAGAATCCCCAATAATTAATGCAGTCTGTACATCTAGGTTCGGAATACTAGCAAAACAACAGTCAAAAAATTCCCTCATCGGCTTCTGAAAACCAGTATCCTCTGACACAAATACCCCTTTAAAGAAAGGAAATAATCCGGAAGCTTTTAGTCGTTTATCCTGTGTTTTTGAGAATCCATTCGTTACAATATACATCTCATAGTGATGAGATAATTCCTTGACTAACGCTAAGGCCCCATCTAATAATTGATTTCCATCTTCTAAATAAAGTCGATAGCTATTTTCTAAAAGACGTCCATCTACTTCTTTCCCAAGTTTTTGAAAAAACTTAGAGAAGCGGGTATTTACTACCTCATCACGGCTCATTTTACCTCGTTCATATGCGCTCCATAACTCTTGGTTCATCAAGCGGTAGTCCTTTTTCCATGCATCATTATAGGTAAAACCCTGCTCTAATAAAAGTTTACGAAAAGCAGCATCTTCTGCCGCAGCAAAATCTAGTAAAGTATCATCTACTTCAAAAAGTAATGTTTGATAAGTCTTCAAATTCCAATCTCCTACTTTCTTGCCAACTCTTTTATCGGTTGTGCTTGCTCTTGTTTTCCTCCCATTTTAAACACTAGTATTCCACCAATAATTACTACCACTCCAATTAATTGCTTTGGAGAAAATGGCACCTTTTCTAACCCTAATAATCCAATAGAATCAAATAATAAAGCAAAAATCAATTGCGCTGATAGAGAAATCGAGACTGCATATGTTGCTCCTAATGCTTTAATCCCTGTTGTCATACAAACCACTACCCCAACGCCAATTATTCCACTAAACCAATACCCTGTGTGCATATTTTCTAAATGGAAGAGAGCTGTTCCTTCTGTAATAACACCCAGAATAAAGGATGCCACAAACCCTAATGCGAGTACTAAGGTAGTTGTTGCCCAAAGACCTGCTTTTTGATTTACTCGGTTATTAAAGATATTCTGTATCCCTACAAGACTTCCACTAATAAAAGCAACGATTAACCCTGTTATCATTATCTAACCACAACCCCTTATTCATAAATATTTCTACTGGCTAAATTAGTTAAACCCTCCCGATTTTTCACTACAATAGCTCCTTTTCGCCGCTCTATCAAACCATCTAGGCTAAACTGTTGGATTACTCGATTTAAGTGGCGATAACTGGTACCAATTAAGTTCGCTGTATCTTTTAAGTTCATTGTTTTACTATCTCCATTATATAGGGGATCTTTCTCATCGAAAGAAATCGATAATAGATAACTAGCTAAACGCACTTCCACTGGATATAAGAGATTAAAGCTCATTGAAGCGTTTTTTATATAAAATTTCTTTGTGATCACCTGTAATAGAAATTGCAAGAATGGAGGATATTTATCTGCATATTGGTGTAAAAAGCTTTTATGCACCCCTATCATAACAACATCTGTAATAGCCTCGACCGTATTCAGTATTTCAGTTTCTCTTACAAACTCAATATCCCCTATCATTTCTAGGGGTGTTTTAAAAGAAAGAATGAGCGTTTTTCCTTCAGCAGATGTCGTATAAATTTTAATTTTACCTTCTACTAGTACATAAAGATAATCTGCCTTTTCGCCTTGTCTACAGATGGATTCTCCTTGTTCAAAAGCATATAAATGGAAATGGGCTTTTAATTGGCTAGGAAAAACTTGATCTAGTTGAAAGTTTTCCATATAATTATCCAATTCACCTTGGTTTTGAATCTCTCTCATCTACCTTTTTCTCTCCTACATTTTTAATAAAAGGACTCCTGCAATCATCAAAGCGATTCCTATAAATTGTGGAGCTTTCATCTTTTGCTTTTCCAAACCAAACCAGCCATTGCTATCTATTAAGAAGGTTATGAATAACTGAGCAATGAGCACAGTAGAAGTTGTTAGAGTTGCTCCAACTAAATGAATAGCAGTAATAGAACAGAATATAACGATAGAAGCAAATGATCCTCCTGCTAAATATAATGGCTTTACTTCTTTATAATGCGCAAATGCCTTTTCCCTAACTATCAATAAGATAAGAAATGCTAGTACAAACCCTGTAAACTGTGTGATCGTTGCTGCCTGCCATGTACCAATATCTTGACTTATGGTCGCATTGGCAACACCTTGAAGTGTAATAAATGCTCCTCCTAAAAACGCAAAAACTATCCCTTTCATCATGTGACCCCTTTGTTATCTTTTTATCTTATTTAAAGATATAGGAATTATCTAAGCAAGAAAAGGACATATGTCCCAAATGATTTGTTTTTTAAGAATATATTTTGCCCATAAAAAAAGACTCCATTCAGAATTTCCTGAACAGAGTCTTTCTCCACTTTATAAATTAAACAGTTTGAGCTACTAATTTGTTTCCAGCAGCAGTAACTTTTTGTAAACCTTCTTCAATAATTGAAGCAGCTTTAGCAGGCATTGCATTGTGACCTTCGATGATTACTTCGTCAATGATTTCCATTCCGAATACGCCACCGAATACTGCACGCATGTAGTTAACAGCCATTTCCATTGGAGCAGCTTCTGGAGTAGAGTAAACTCCACCACGAGCATTTAAAAGGATTGCTTTTTTGTCTGTCATTAATTGAACCATGTTACCTTGCTCATCATATTTGAAAGCAAAACCAGCAGCATAAACATAATCAATGAAAGTTTGTAATTTAGCTGGAATAGTTAAGTTCCAAAGTGGGAATGCGAATACTACTACATCAGCAGCAGTTACAGCATCCATTGCTTTTTGTTTAGCAGCAAGTAAACGACCTTCTAAATCTGTTAGTTCCTCACCATTTTGTAATTTACCGAATGCATTGAAAAGATCTTGTCCAAAGTATGGAGTATCTTCTTCAAATACATCGTATACGTTTATATTAAGGTTTTCTGCACCTTTAATAGACTCCATAAAAGTTTCATACATTTTACTTGAAATAGCCTCAGTAGCTGGGCGGTTATTTGCTTTTACAACTAATACGTTCATTTATTCTCATTTTCCTTTCGTTTACCTAATATTTGTAACTCTATGTTTCTATCATATAGGAAAAATATCTCGAACGCAAACTATTTTAATCAAAAATATTCTTGCGTATAAATATTTTAAATTTTTTAAATATATTTATACTAAATAAACAGGTAGAATAATAGTAAATGAAATAGAAAGGAAGATATTAATGGAAATTAGAATAGATGATGTTACTTCTCCTAAAGTCATTGGTCTTTTAGAGGATCACTTACATAGTATGACCCTTCATTCCCCTCCTGAAAGTATTCATGCCCTTGATTTAGAGAAGTTAAGAAAACCTGAGATTACCTTTTGGACTGCTTGGGAGGGAGAAGATTTGCTTGGATGTGGAGCAATAAAGGAATTAGATTCTAAGCATGCGGAAATAAAATCAATGAAAACATCTCCTGATCACCTACGAAAAGGTGTGGCACGAAAATTGCTTATACATATTTTAGAGGAAGCAAAAAAACGAGGATACGAGCAGTTAAGTTTAGAAACGGGATCAATGGATGCTTTTTTACCAGCTAAAAAATTGTATGAAAGCCTAGGTTTTGTTTATTGTGGGCCATTTGCTGATTATATAGAGGACCCTAATAGTGTATTTATGACTTATAAAGTTGTGAGGTAACATAGTATTCGCGATCTTGGGGCATGAATTAGCGATTTTAATACAATTGTTCGCGAAACCAGCCCCTAAATTCGCCATTTACACGTTTACAATCTACACTAATAATTTTTCCATACAAACATACTCCTCATATCCTTTAGGCTTCGAGCTATAAAAGATGCTTCCCCGTTTCTCATACTCTAGTTTGCTATATAACTTCATTGCCTGCTCATTACCTGAAAAAGCATCTAATCTTACACTTCCGTATCCCTTCACTTTCGCAAAATTTTCACATGCAGCAATCATTTTACGAGCTAGCCCTTTTCCTTGAAACCGTGGGTCTATCATAAGAGAATGAATAATAATTGGTTTATTGCCTTGCCATTGGATTGAATCCCACTCTTCTGATTCCCATTCATTGAGTACCACATGTCCCGTTATTCTTTCATTTCGAATAAAGACAAATAATTGTTGCTTCTTGATACAAGCTGTAAAATAGTCTATATTTGGATAATTTCCATCCCACTGTAGGATACCTTGCTCTAATAGTCGTCTTTGACTATTTACATAGATGTCGTTAATGATAGGTAGCATATCTAAGGTAGCTTTATGTAATGTTGTCATTCTTCCCTCTCTCCTTCTTTTAATTAATAGTACAATCTTCTCTATATCTTTATCAAACTCCTCTTAAAGATAACAAGGGACCCTCATAGAGGATCCTTTTGGTATTTCTCATTAATAGACAGTATATACCCAAGCACTGCCCCTACAATGGCTGGAAGCAACCAACCTAATCCAATTTCATAGAATGGTAAAACTTCTTGATAAAACGATCCAATACTTTCCAAAAAGCTAACCTCAGCTCCAGGAATACTTGCAACTAACGCTTTATAACCATCAATAATACTCACAAAGAAAGTTAAGATAATGGAAACTAAATACACACTACTTCTTGATCTAAAAAATCTTGCTGCTAATGTTAGCAAAATAAGTACAATAGCAAGTGGATATAGAAACATAAGCACAGGTACAGCAAATTGAATGATCTTGCTTAAACCCAAATTAGCAAATACAAAGGAAACAAGACAAAGAATGAAAACAAATTGTTTATAGCTTACCTTTGGAAAGGCTTCATGAAAGAATTCACTACAGGATGTGATTAAACCAATACTTGTTTTTAGACAAGCTAGAACTATAATGACAGCTAGAAGAACTCCACCAAAAGAGCCGAAATAGTGCTCTGCAACAGCAGCGAAAATTAAACCACCATTCTCAAAAGCTCCTACTGCTTGTACACTGGAGGAACCCATATACGTAATAGCTCCATAAATAACCATCATAAGAACCATGGCAAAGATTCCCGACTTCCAAGTAGTCTTTGCTATACTCTTGATATCCGTAATTCCTTGATTTTTTATCGCACTGATTACTACAATTCCGAATGCTAAGGAAGCAAGAGCATCCATGGTATTATAACCTTCCTTAAAACCAGTCATAAACGCATTGTTTACATATTCTCCTTGTGGTTGTTCAAAAGACCCCATTGGATTAATAAAGCTTATGATAATCAAAATAAATAAAAACAGTAAAAATGCAGGTGTTAAATATTTTCCGATTACATCCATAACTTTTGCTGGATTTAGAGAGAAATAATAAACAATGAAAAAGAAAACTAGGCTAAATATTCCTAGAAATAAGGTTACATGATCTTTTGCCACGTATGGTTCGATTCCAACAGCAAATGGCACAGTAGCTGTACGAGGAATAGCAAAAAACGGGCCTATCGTTAGATATAAAAATAAGGGAAAGAAGAATCCGAAGATAGGATGAACCCGATTAGATAAATCACGTAACCCACTGCTTCCTGATAGCCCAATAGCCAAGATTCCTAGAAAAGGAAGTCCTATTGCCGTAACTAAGAAACCTGATAATGCAAGCCAAAAATTTGTACCCGCTAACTGTCCAAGTTGGATGGGAAAAATTAAATTACCTGCTCCAAAAAACATACCAAAAAGCATGGTACCAATTAAAGCATAAGTTGAAAAAGAAACTCTAGGTTGCATACAAATACTCCTTTACAAATTAACATAATGTTTAGATGATACTTGATTCAGTCAAAGTTCACAATATTATTTTAAAATAGGGAGGAATTCTCCACTTATAGAAGAATATACTTATCAATATTCTATAAGGAGCGTGTGACGATGTTTAAAGAGCATAAAGACCAGTGGGATGCCTTACTGTACGATAAGAATCATTCCTTTGTTTCACAGTACGGGCAAGATTTGCTAGAATTGCTAGCTCCACAAAAAGGGGAACATATTCTTGATCTTGGCTGTGGGACAGGTGATTTAGCAAAACGTTTAGCAGACAAGGGGGTCGATGTGACTGGAGTTGATAAGTCCTTCAATATGGTTGCTCAAGCAACCGCTAAGTATCCCTCTATTTCCTTTATGGTAAAAGATGCTACTGACTTAGGTTTTCAAGAACAATTTCATGCTGTATTTTCTAATGCTACTCTCCACTGGATTACACAACCTGAAAAATCGCTAAGTGAAATTTACAACTCATTAAAAGTAGGTGGAAGATTTGTAGCAGAGTTTGGAGGAAAGGGAAATGTCCAATCTATCGTGAATGAACTGATAAAACAACGAACGTTAGCAGGATACGCATATGATTACTCACTCTTTCCATGGTTCTATCCAAGCATCGCAGAATACACCACTCTTATGGAAAAGGTAGGATTTCGTGTCACCCTTGCACAGCATTTCGATCGACCAACTTCATTAGATGGAGAAGAAGGGTTAACTAACTGGATTCATATGTTTGGTGGACAATTGTTAGAAGGAATACCCAAAGAAGATCAGCACTCTATTATTGAAAGAGTCCATTATGAACTTGAAGCCATTTTAAAGAAAGATGAGATATGGGTAGCAGACTATAAACGTATTCGAGTGATTGGAAGGAAAGAGATTTCTTATTAGATAGAGATAGGGACAGCATATAAGCTAGTCCCCTTTCCAACCTACTCTATTACTGATTTTAAATCTACTCTCCAAATCATATGGTCACAACCTGCATCCCAATAATTTTTTAGTAAATAATCAGGCTCTCCAAGTTTCTTTCTCCAGAGCTTCTGTGCTTCCCGGTAGCCACTATCTAAACAAAACTCGGTTACTCCATAGTTACTCATTTCCTGATAGATCGTTTTTAACAACATGTTCCCAACCCCTCTTCTTTGATAAAGAGGATGTACAAAAAATGTACCTAACTCCATAACATGCTTAAGTTTTTGACTCGTGCAGGCATTGATAAGGTCACTTGAAGGTCCGAATTCGATGGTTCCAATTATCTTATTATCCAATTCTGCCACAAAAAAGTAGCGAGCCTTCTCATCTCCAGTTCTATTTAGAGATAAGTACTTTTTCTTTGTACTATTTCAGCTTCTAAATCTTTCCTCTTATGTAGAATTCCATCTTTTTGGAATGTATCTATTATCACCGCTCTAAAAAACTTGTGTATGTTAGCTTTGTCCTGTATTTTCGGTAGACGGATATGAACTTCCATAATAACTCCCTACTGCTAAAGAGTAAGACTTAAAATTTCTCCAGGTAATCCATCTATTTCGGCAACATGTTCTGATATAAATCCTTGATTTATAAGGATTTTCCTGGATGGAATATTGGCTGGATCAATAATGGCCTTTAACTCAGTAACATCCGTTTTTTGTGCTAAAGACATTAACAGGCTTGCTATTTCATTTCCAAAGCCTTTTCCCCAGTGCTCTGGTAAGAGCATATAACCAAGTTCCGCCTCTTTTTCTTGCTCCTCGTTTATTGTTAGGTGACCTAACCCAATAAATACGCCTGTTTCAGAACAATAAAATTGGTAGGAACCAAAAATAGTATGCTTCTCATTACGTTTTAGTAGCTTTTTGTAATTATCTTTCGCTTCAGCTAAAGGTATACTTCTTTCTGTTATTTGAGCCATTACTCTTTCATCAGAAACTAACGAATAGTAATTACTAAAATCATTAGCAGTAAATTTATTGTACGATAACTTATTCATACTGACATCTAAGCCTCCTTGATTGATGAAAAGACAGCCCAAACATTAGGGCTGCTCTTTGGCTAAATACTTTAGTAAATAATATATGGTCCATAAAAAATGGTAACAAGAACAACATGTACTGCTACAAAGTATAGGACTCTTACAGCACCCGTCCATTCATTAACACGCTTAGTTATACTTGTAAGAAGGTAAGCAACTAGAGCAAATAGCAACAAATAGAAATACGTTCCACCTGTAAAGGTTAGATAATCAGGAGCATTATTCAACAAGTTAGGAATAAAGAACCGATCCTTGAATAGAACTACTGCAGCAAGATAAAGAACTATTCCTGTATAGAAAACCCAAGAACGATCATAATCAATGGCTCTACTTTTGATTACATATAAAATCACAATAAAAAGGACTGGCCACATAAACCAGATAAAGGTAATAGCAAGAGCAAAGAAGGATAATGCAAGCATTCCAAATGTTTTACCTAATGCCTGTAACCAATCATCTGATGTGGTTTTCACTTTTAGATTAATAGTATCTAAATCGCTTGAGGACACATTGACTGTATTACTGTCACCATTTAAATCAACCCAAGCTATCGTATTTTCATTTACCCATTGAGGAATAGTGGATATGGCAGAAGTATTGCTTCTTCTTTCTGTTTTAGTAGTCCCATCTTCTCCAATTTCTGCTTCAAAAATATTAAATGTTGTTTTTTCATTATATTTCGTATCTGTATATCCATTTGCTTTAAATAACAGCATAGGCACACCATCACGATAAATAAAAGTGACATCTGAAACCTCTGTTAACTCTGTATTCTCCTGTGCCGGATCGTAAAAAGTTAATTCATATTGCTTTGGCGTGTTTGAATCTGTTATTACCGTTTGCACAAAGTAATTAAAGAATACTGGCTTTCCTTGAGTAGATTCTAATTCTTCTTGAAGTAAAAGAGACAATTTCTGATTATCAAAAGTATAAGCTATTTGATTAACGACTTTACCAGGATCTACCTTTAATGTAGTTTCATATACGTTATCTACTTTCTCCTCGGCAAGTTTATACAAAGCAAGATGTACTTCGTTTGTTCCTTTCTTAAATACCATGAGATGAATTCCATCTTGATTCTCTTCTAAGGAGATATTTTCTTGATCTAAATCTATATCCATTAACTTAACAGACTGTTTCGTATCTGGATGCAATTGATATAGGGCTTTTTCCTTTACATATAGAACGGTTGTATTTAAAGGGTAAAACCCGTCTACTTCTGTAACTAACTGCTGTTTATTTTCATCATAAATATTCTTAAAATCAAACCAAATCAATTGATCTTCATGCAAATATACCTGTGTCCACTTGTTTACAGGAATTTCATAGTTTGTCTGGTTTTCCATATTAAAATCATTATCTAGTTCTTTCGTTATTAATTTATTATCCTGAAAAAAAGAGAAAACGTACTTGCCATCTGCTGTTTCCCTGATTTTCGGCAATTTGTTGAACTGAGTTTCTCCAACTACAATACCTCTACTCCAATCATCATCTGGAGCTTCTGTTACTTTAGAATAATTTTGATAACATAATAGGACTAGCCCCAGTGATACTATTACAACTGGAATAATCCAATAGAGATTTGTTCTTAACCGGCTATTCATCTAAATCCCCCACAAGTTCTCTTTTTATTTCGAATAGAATAATAATAGCATATCCTCTGACAAAATATGCTATTTAATTCTATCTTACAGGTCAATAGGAGCCTTGTTAAAATCTATCAGGATGCCAAGTTTAGAATAAAAGATAAATGAAACATACCGACTTTATATACTGATGAAAATTAAGAATACTACCTATTATTTGTGTGATATGGGCATGTGATTATATGATCATCTACTATCCCAATTGCTTGCAAATAAGAGTGAATGGTAACAGGTCCAACAAACTTAAAGCCTCGTCTTTTTAAATCCTTGCTCACAATTCGAGATAGTTCTGACTCTGCAGGCATTTGGCTTACATTTGTCCAATTAGAAACAACTGGTTTCCCCTCTACAAATCCCCATAAATAATTAGCAAAGCTACCAAATTCACTTTGGACATTTTTCACTGCTAAAGCATTCTTTTTAACAGATTGTATCTTTAATAAATGCTTTACTACCTCTGTATTATCTCTAATATTTTCCATTTCTTCTTCTGTTAGGTTTGCACAATAATCCAAATTAAAATTGTTAAAAGCCTGTTTGTATGCCTGTCGCTTTTTTAAAATAATAGACCAGGATAATCCTGCTTGCGCTCCTTCTAGCACCAACATTTCGAATAAATAGCGATCATCATCGTTTGGAATGCACCACTCTTTATTATGATACTCTCTCATTAACTCATTTGAAGTTGCCCATGAACATATTGTTTCCATCATCGCTTACCACCCTATCCTACCTTGATAGATTTAGTATAAACTAGAAAACATAGCTACTTATAGTCATGCTCGAAAATATTCTATTATTTCTTTTGGAACCACCAAATGATAACGAAAAGAAGCAGATGTAATTAATACATCTACTTCTCTATAAACATATTATTTAACTCATCCCATGTACACTCTTTTTATTATCTACAAATTGCCAAAGTCAATGTCTATTTAAATCTCTAAAGCATATCCCTTTCTTTACTCATTGATTCAATTTCAAATATGAGCTTATTCATTTCTATGGTAGAAACTGCTTGATTATCGCCAACTTCTACCAGCTTTTGGACAGCCATATTCACTTCTTGTATAGAAGTATTTATTCTTCCTAGTGTTTGCCTAATATGCTCTGTTTAGGTTATTGTTTCTTGAGAAAGCTTCCTAATTTCTTCGGCCACGATGGAAAAACCTGCTCCATGAGAGCCCGCTCTAGCTGCTTAAATTGAGGCATTTAATCCTAATAAATTTGTTTGAAGGCAATTTTCTTAATAAAAAGCAATACTTCATCTGTATGATGAACTTCACTAGTTGCTCTCTCAGGAGCTCCAACTAATTGAGTACTAATACTTTTTATCTCTTCTGCTTCACTCGAAATGTTTGATACTTGACTATTAGCTTGTATCAAGGAATCTACTAAGTTACCAGATATTCTTTGTAATGCTCTGGAGCTGTGCTTCTGTATTTGTATGGCTAATGCCCCTATGACCTTCCCATTTTCGCATATAGGTGCAGCTAATCCTGTAAAAGAAATGCCAAAGAAATGTTCTGGTACCTCTGCTTCCATTATCTTATTAGATGCAATACATTCTGCTAATGGTTCTTTAGGGTCTATTTTCATCCCTGGCTTTGCACCAACATCAATACGTTTCCCTGGAAAATAAGCAATCCATTCTTCTTTATCCGTTATACCAATTGATATTTCAGGCATTAGAGAATGAATAATAGGAAGTATACTCAAGCTGAATAAAGCTGCTCTCTACTTGTTTTTCTGTCATAGTGGTAAACATTTCTCCCCCTCATAATAGTAGGTATATTTTCCTATATCATGCAATATTATTGAGAAATATACTATTGAGAAATTGTGAATATTCTTTAATTAAAAAGCAATAAATACCACAGCAGTTGGAATAGGTATAAACTTTTCCTTTTTACCAAACCATGCTATGTTTAAGATATCTTTTTTATTTGTTTTATATAGGAGAGTGTTCGAATGTTATCTTTAGAGTCTACAGAAGATTTTTCTTATTTGAAAATGATCATAGTAGCACTAGTCATTATTGCGACTGTTTATATAATCCGAAAATCTATCAAGCTGTTTTTTGATAAAACTAGCTTTTTGGATATAAAGCGCGAAGAAACACTAATGCATTTTGCAAACCAAGTCACTAAAGTATTAGGAATCGTTATATTTATCATTTATTTACTTAGCCATTTCTTTGATTTTGCAAGACTATTAACCGGCTCTGTTGTTCTTGCCAGTGCCTTGGCATTAATCCTTCAACATATCATTCGAGATTATATTATGGGCCTTACCTACTTGTTTGAGCGTCAAATTCATCATGGGGATCAAGTTATTATCAATGGTAATCGCCAAGGGGAAATTGAAGAGATTAGCATGCGTCATCTGAAAATTCGTCAATATGACGGATATCTCTATACAGTTTCTTATAGTAATATAAATGAACTTCATAATGGTAATAGAGGAAAACGACGGGTGAATGAAGGGCTTATCCTACATTATAGACAAAATCCAGATAAGGCTTTTGAAGTGATGGAAGAAGTAGCTATGACCTGCAACTTAAAGTACAGTAAATACCTTTTAAGAGACGAAAATGGTTTTCCTTTGGAGAATTTTAAGTTTAATGAAATTACAGAGCTTAACGTAGATTACAAGGGCCATCGTTACTCCTTGTCTGCGCTTGTTAAAGAAGATGACTACGCAGAAGCGAGCAAAAAGGTACGATATGAGTTAGCCATTGCTGCCTATGAACATGACTTAATGATGGCAGAGAGTCCTGATACCAGTTATTAAAATAAGTGCCTAATTAGGCACTTATTTTTGGTTAAAACATTTAGTGACTTTTATGCTTCTTGTTTCTCTTTAGGTACAATTAGTCTTTCTTTCCCCATGAAAAGAATAGCTATAAACCCACATAGAAGTGGAATGAGTGTCCAGCCAAATGTACTAGAAATAGAATCAGCCATTGCTTTTAGAATATTGCTTAGTATCTCTGGTGGTATAGCTTCTCTTGCACTAGCTGATAGCAATGCTTGTGAATCTATCTCCCCAGAGAACGAATTCATTTGTCCAAGGATATCACCTAACCCATTTGCGAATAAATGGTTTTGAATAGTACCAAAGATGGTGACACCAATTGTCATCCCTAGCGTTCTAAAGAAGTTATTAGTAGATGTTGCTACTCCACGCTTTCTTGGCTCTATCTTATGCTGTGTTGCCAATCCTAATAAAGAGAATGAGAATCCCATTCCAAGCCCAGCAATAATCATATAAGTAGTGAGAGCCATTCGTTTTGTATCTACATCAATCGTACTTAACAAGAACATCCCAGTGAAAAAAATGACAATAGAGATAAGCATGATAGTTCGGTAACTAAGCTTGTTAACCAATTGTCCTGCAGTCTGACTTCCTACTACAGACCCTATCATCATAGGAATTAAAATCACACCAGAATTAGTAGCATTTCCTCCGTAGATGGTTTGAACATAAATCGGTATTAATACTGTCGTAATAATAAAGACAGATCCATAGAAAAAGCCTACTAATTGTGTTGCAGCAAACAACTGATTTTTAAATAAACTAAACGGAATAATTGGATCTTCTACCTTCTTCTCTACAAAAACAAAAGCAATGAATAGAATAGCAAAAAAGGACAATAAACTAATAATCATACTAGAGTCCCAAGCATATTGATTGCCTCCAAGCTCTAATGCAAACATTAAGCTAACTATTGATCCAATAAGAGTAATAGTTCCAGCCCAGTCAATTTTTTGCTTCTTAAGATTAATAGTTTCTTTATAAAATAAAATGATAAAGAGTAAAGAGACAATACCAATTGGAACATTTATATAAAAAATCCATCTCCAGTCAATCTGATCAGTTATATAAGCTCCTAGTAATGGACCAGCCACGCTAGATAAACCAAATACTGCCCCAAATAAACCAGTCATTTTCCCTCTTTTCTCTGGTGGGAAAATATCAAAAATAATAGTGAATGCTATTGGCATTAAAGAGCCTCCACCAATCCCCTGAATAGCTCGGTAAATACTCAATTGAGTAATACTTTGAGCTGTTCCACATAGTGCAGATCCAATCAAGAAAATAATTAATCCCATTAGGAAGAATCGTTTTCTACCATACATATCCGATAACTTACCAAATATAGGCATACTAGCCATGGTTGCAACTAAGTAAGCAGAAGTAACCCATACAAACTTATCAAGTCCTCCTACTTCTCCAACAATGGTCGGCATTGACGCAGAAACAATCGTGTTATCCATTGCTCCCATTAAAATACCTAGCAACAGCCCTACTACCACAAAATTTACTGTTTTGCGATCTGTTGATTGCATCATACCCTCTCCTTCTTCCTTTTTATATAAGTACTTCACATCTGTAAATTCTTCATCCAGCTGCTTCCTTATTAACTTCCGCATATGATTTCATAATCACAATACATTCATATTCCTAATTAATCATATACGATAACAGAAATGAATTCTATATCTCCTTAGAGGATAATGGTAAGAACAGCTTTATTCCTCGTTTATTAAAAGGAAGTACCTTCATATCTGCTATTAAGTGACTAATATAACCACCAATACAAGCAATAAATATTCCATGAATCCCAAGAGACGTTTCAAGGTCAGATGCTATCATACCAAAAAAGAGCACTCCTAGTAGGGAATGGGTATAGCTTCGATGGGAAGTAAAGGATGCTACTACAACATAAACTCCTAATAAAATTAACCATCTTTCCTCTATGGATATTCCACCTACTAATGTTGCAATCCCTGTGATGGTAAGCATATGCTTTTGCTTAATATAAGAAGCTATAATGATTATCAATAGCCCTGCACCTGCTCCATACCATGTGTCAACGGCTGTCTTCTCCATGAAGCTATAAATAATCATCATACAGCCAATGAGTTGGGCAGATAGCTGAATCATTTTATGCGATAAGGTTATTTTTCCACGCAGCTTCCCGTCAATATCTAAGTCAGGAATTAATCCTGAAATACTTCCCAACACCACTAAAAATACTGTTTCTGACGGTGTTCCTTGAACATAATTCGCAGCTACGAATCCTGTTGCTGCTCCAATCGCAGCATGTGATGTACCTTTCAAGTTGGTTTTCTCCTCTAATAAAACTAATTTGTCATTAAAATAACTATATTATTGTACATGATAGGTTAATAGTATTATAGATATTTTCGTAAATACTATAAGGTAGATAGCAAAAAACTCTAGGATCTCGCATCCTAGAGTTTTTGTTTTATACTTCTACTTCTGCTTCTGCTTTTACATGATATCTGCCTCTTGGCACTACTAAAGGACTACCAGAAACGGGATCATTGATAACGGTACAATTTAACCCAAAGATGTCTTTAACTAGTGAACTAGTGATAATATCTGAAGGTTTCCCCTCTCCAACAAGCCGTCCTTTTTCCAAAGCAAATATATAATCGGCATAACGTGCTGATAAGTTAATATCATGTAACACCATGACAATCGTTGTTCCGTACTTCCTATTAAGATCTGTTAATAAATCCAAAATCTCCACTTGATATGTAATATCAAGGAAAGTAGTCGGTTCATCTAGAAAAAGAATATCTGTTTGCTGAGCTAATGCCATAGCAATCCAAACACGTTGTCTTTGTCCGCCAGATAGCTCATCAATATCACGATTAGCAAATTCTGTTATATTCATCATTTCCATTGCTTCTGCAACAGCTTCATAATCCTTTTTTGACCAGCCGCTTAAGAAAGATTGATAAGGAAATCGACCACGACCTACTAAATCAGCTACCGTAATCCCTTCTGGAACAATAGGGGACTGAGGTAATATACCAAGAATCCTAGCTAATTGCTTTGATGGGATTTTATTAATGGCCTTTCCGTCAAGCATAATTTCACCAGATGTAGCCTTAATAAGATTGGACAAAGTCTTTAGGAGAGTTGATTTTCCACAACCATTTGAACCGATAATAACACTAATTTTATTGCTCGGTATTTCCAACTCCATCTCTTGTAATATCATTTTATTTTCATAACCAGATGTTAACTTACTAGCTCGGAAATCATGTATCTTTTCCATCACAATGCCTCCTTTCGATTCAACTGGATTAATAACAGAATTAAATATGGTGCTCCAAGAATTCCTGTGATTACACCTACAGGATATCTAGCTTCAAACGCAAATTGTCCCACGAGATCAGAGGCGAGTACCAGAATGATTCCCACAAGACCTGCTGGAATAATGCTAGAGAACCCGACGCCAACTAATCTTTTAGCAATTGGTCCAGAAAGGAACGCAATAAAAGCAATTGGTCCTGTAGTTGCTGTTGCTAATGCAATAATCAGTACAGAGCTAATAATTAAGACAAGTCTTGTTTTATCTGTGTTGATTCCAAGTGATGTTGCCGTTTGCTCACCGAGTTCTAACATCTCTAATTGTTTTCCAAGTATAATAATGACTGGTGCAAAGATTAAAACGATGATGATAAGAGGAAATAAATTCTCCATTTTAGCACCATTTAGACTTCCACTTAACCATCTCATCGCAGTTGGAACATCATGTTCTTTTCCAATAATCAACAGATAGGATATTACCGCATTTAGCATTGCTTGAATTCCAATTCCTATTAAGATTAATCGACCAATAGAAAAAGAAGAACCTTTTGATAATAGAAAAATAATGAGTACAGTTGCAAGTCCCCCAATAACAGATGCAATAGAAACAAACACATTGCTTGCATGAAGAACAAGGATACAAAAAACAGCAGCAGCACTTGAACCAGCTGTTATTCCAATAACATTTGGATTTGCTAAAGGATTACGTAGCATCGTTTGAAACACATATCCAGATACCCCAAAGGCAAAGCCGGCAAAAACACCAGCAACCATTCTAGGAAGTCGGATATTACTAATTGCAAATGAAGCCCCTCTAACTTTCTCACCTAGTAAAACACTGATTACATCCGAGACAGGGTAAATAGTATTTCCTAGCATTAGCATTGTACAGCAAAGTGCAAAAGCAATGACAGCAAGCAAGACCGTTACAAGGATAAAACGACGATGTCTTTTTTTTCTACCTACTAGTATAAGATTCAATGATTGATTCATCATAACGCACGCATTTTCGCTTTCATAGTTATTAAGATTAATATTGGGGCTCCAATAAATGCTGTCACTATTCCCACTTCAAGCTCACCAGGACTGCCAAGTATTCGACCACATACATCTGATATGGTTAAGATAATAGCCCCTGATAAAGCTGACATGGGAATTATTAATCGTAAGTCAGGACCAATAAGGAGTCGAATAACATGTGTTGCAAGTAAACCAACAAAACCTATAGGACCAGCTAACGCTGTTGCTGCTCCACATAATATTACTCCCCCAAAGGCGGCAACCAGTCTAAGTGTGCCTGTACGTACACCTAATCCTGTTGCTACTTCATCCCCTAATGCTAATGCGTTTAGTGCAGGAGCTGAGAATAGGGCGATTAAAATACCAACAATAAGAAATGGAACAAAAATAGATATGGAGCTCCAATTCCCAGAGCCTACGCTACCTACCTGCCAAAATCTAAATTGATCCAAAACGTTTGAGCGAGGAATCATAATCGCCATTACAAGTGAAGAAAGAGCAGCACTTGTAGCAGCACCCGCTAAAACGAGTTTAAGGGGCGTGGCACCGCCACTCCCCATTGAACCAATCCCGAATACAAAAATGGCAGTTAAAATTGCTCCAGCTAATGCAAGCCAAATATATTGACTAACTGAACTAATATTCAAGAACGAGATTCCACAAACCACGAATAATGCGGCTCCTGTGTTAACTCCCAAGATACTAGGATCTGCAATCGGATTTCGTGTTACTGATTGCATAAGAGCACCAGAAACACCTAGTGCTGCTCCACACAAAAGGCTAAATACTGTTCTAGCTATTCTTTGTCGAACAACATTAGCTCCATGGGATTGAACTTCAGGATGGAATAAACCATCCATTATTTCATTCCATCCAACAACACGAGATCCAAAAGCAAGAGATGCCAATACACTAATACCGAGTAAAATGATTGAAAAAATTAATATGCTTATAAATTTCTTCGGTACTAGTAACTGCTTATTTTCTGAAACGGTTATATGATCCATTTTACTTCACTTTACTTACTGCTTCTGAAAGTAAAGTTACATACTCATCAAGAGTGTATTCAATTGAAAGTGTACTTGGAGTTCCTGCAGCTGCAAGTGGAGTATTATCTCCAATAATCACGACAGATCCTCTTTCTACCGCTGGGATTTTTCCATAAATCGGGTCTGCTTGTAGAGCTGCAAGAGTAGTATCATCTCCATATGATACAAAGATATCAACATCATTTAACATATCAGCATTCTCTGCACTTGCTTCGATATAAAAGCTATCAGCATCCTTCACTTGACTTGTGATGCTACTTGGATATTCCATTCCTAATTCAGTAAGGAACTCACCACGTGGATCTGTTGGAGTATATACATAAAACTTAGATAAGTCAGCCGCACTAATACTTACAAATGCTGCTTTCTTCCCTTTAAATTCTGGATGCTCACTTACTTTGTCAGCAATAAGCTTTTCTGTATCAGCAATAAGTTTCTTTCCTTCTTCTTCCATACCCATACCCATTGAGTTGTATGTTACTTGGTCACGCCAAGAAGCAACCCATGGAGTTTCTTGATATGCTATAACTGGAGCAATTTCACTTAATGTATCATAATCTTCTTGTGTAATTCCAGAATATGCAGCAAGAATAACATCTGGTTGTGAATCTGCAATTGCCTCAAAATCTAAACCATCTGTATCTTGATAAATATTCGGGTTTGTTTCACCTAGCTCTTCTAATTTCTCTGCAGTCCAAGGTAACATCCCGCTGTCATCTTGAACACCATAATTTGCTGCTGAAAAACCTACTGGCACAACACCTAAAGCAAGAGCAACGTCTTGGTTCGACCATGCAATAGTAGCAACACGTTCTGGTTTCTCTTCAATTACTGTTTCACCAAATGCATGTTTAATAGTAATTGGATATTTAGAATCTGTTTCTGTATTTGTAGAATCAGAGTTAGAATCATCTGATTTAGGAGCTGATTCACTTGAACAGCCTGCTAGTAGGATAATAGCTACTAATGAAAATAGTAACATCTGTAGTAATGACTTTTTGTGATTTTTCATTCTTTGTATTTCCTTTCTTGTTATGTATTGTATATTATTTTTTTTTATTTCTAACTTAGATAACCACTGCTTCTTAAAATAGGGCAGAAAATCTGATGAGTATCCTATTCACTTTCGAAATGATTATCATTCTCAATAATGATACTTGTTTTCTATTTTTCTGTCAATTGGGTTTTTTAAAGAAATAGAGAGATTCTGTCGTTTTTTGCATTTTTCCTGACATGCTTCCTCTCTTTCTCTTAATTATTATGAATAAGCATATTACTCTTGTTTTTTCATAATAAGACTATATTCCTTATTAGCCTGTGTCAAAACACATACGTTCATTCTAAATTACTTCATAAAAAAGATGGTTATTCTGAATTTTATATAAATGCCTATGAAATGATAGTAGAACATTCTATTATTGGAGAAAGGATGTATCTATTTGTTAAATTAGAATAAAGTTTGCAGAAGCGAGGAATCACGTTCACCCCTTGCCACATCTGACTTCAAAGGCATTACGCAACTTATTTCATGAGAATAAAGTTTGCTCAAAGATTTGCCCGTTTTCAGCCGAAAAGTACTCTAAAAGTAAAAAAGATAATAATAAAGTTTGCTTAAACATAGTAGAGAGATCACCAAACAAATGGAGTGATCTAAAACTCATGAAGGCACCTTACGGTGACCCCTGTACCACAACCGATTCTTGCCTTCTGATTGTTCTATGGTAATGCAGTGCTTTACTACCTTTGGGATACGGTATAATTACCATGTCAATTAATTTATCAAGGGTGGGCTTTAAATGATTTACGCAATTGTATTGTTTATTTTTGCTGGATTTGCTGAGATTGGTGGAGGTTATCTTATTTGGCTATGGTTAAGAGAAGGTAAGCCTTTCTATTGGGGTGTTTTCGGAGGAATAGCCTTGGCGTTATATGGTGTTATTGCCACATTTCAAACATTCCCATCATTCGGCAGAGTATATGCTGCCTATGGAGGAGTATTTATCGTTCTTTCTGTATTGTGGGGATGGGGTATTGATAAAAAAACACCTGATTTATACGATTGGATAGGTGCGGGTATATGCTTAGTGGGTGTTTCAGTAATATTATTTGCACCTCGTCAATAGTGTTAAAAAGACAAGAATACATTTAAGGGGAATCAACGAAAGAAGGGGATGTCCTTAACCGTTTAGGTGTGAGTTTGAAAGAAGCCATACAATTACGACTATGCCCCAAAATTCCTCATTTTCCTTTTACTCTTTTGCTTCTTTCAAAATAGGACTTGAACTTATAAGGTGAATTGAGGAATGAGGAGAAAGGATTTTCTGCGTTTCACCTTTATCCAAATTAAATACCGATAAAAGGTATCGAAGATACGTTTCCTATTCGATAGTCTAATCCATCTGCCTTATACATAATACCTTACGGTTTCTCACATATACCACCGTTAATCCCATACTTACCACGTTACCCATACAAAATTATTTATTTTTATTTTTAATTATTTCTTTATGGGCGAGCGCTTATGTCTGAAGCATGGTATACCTTCATGGACGTGGACTTCCCTTGGAAGATGAAGCACCTACCTTGCCTTGCAGTTTTGCCTTATCACCACCCTCCCCATACTTACCTCGTGGCCTATACCTAATTATTTATATATATTTATTTTTAAGGGAGAGGACTTTCCTTAGGGCATGTTACACGTTGCTGGATTTGGGCTGCCCTTATTGTGTTGATTCCAATGTACTCCCTTCAGAGAGACATTGACACGGCCCTTGTGCTGTACTAAGCCGGGAGTACCACTAATCTTTTAAAGGGATTCCTAAACAACATATGCACCATCCCTATCCATTTCTTTCCTCCTTGTCTGTGAAAAGTAATTGCCAAACCTCTCCAAATAAAAAAACCGAGAAGAGGTATCGCAGATACGTTTCTCGATTCTTAGACTAATCTATTAGCCTCATGTTATACTTTGCCTCCACTTTAGTTTACAGGAAGTTATAGGACATCTTATGATTTCTATACTTCCGACATGACCTATGATTAATTATTCATAAAAATATCAGATACTTGTTTTCGGTTCATTTCTTTGAAAATGTACAAATATATTGGTTATCCATTTAGATACCAACATAATGACTAAGTAACCCAAAAATAAATGAAAGTAATTAAACCCCTTCAATAAAATAAACAAGCCTGACCACACCAAGATTGGTTTAAATATAAATGCAAGAAAGGCACTTGTTACCGTTAAATACAAATAATAATTTTTTCTATGGTTTAAAGTCCACTGATAAACCAACATATACACAACTGGTATTAATGATACATCTAATGCAAAACTAACGGGAAATAGCGGAATCGCCTTAAATGGATAACCCCATGTACCAAAATTAACACCCAAACTATCTATGTATGTGAACCAAACGTGCACATTAAAACCGTAGAATCCCAATAATAATGCCCTCTTCTTATCAATAGAAAACCATATAACAATTAAAGGCAATATGAGGAATACAACATTGACCCAAAACTGCCACGTATCTAAGTTTGAAAATCTAGCCCAATAATCAATACCTTCAGACATTAGGTTTTCATAATCTTCGATTATTTTATCAAAAATACTTCTCTGTTTTTCATTCATTTAAATAACTCCTTTATCCCTTGAACCCAGAAGGTAATGCTATCTTATTCTAATTAAAAGTTTCCATTTTTATTCATTGCCACATGGATCGTTTTACATATTACAGGATTTGTGCCATTCGTTGATTGGAAGGGTTGCCGGTCTGTATCACCTCAGAGAGACATACTAACGTCAATTTGAGTTGTACTTATTCAAGAGTTAATTATCCCCGTAAGGGAAACCTTAAGCCCTGAAATACACCTCTATACGACCACAGTTCTACATAAAAAAACCCCGTCAATACATCCATTTGCTGGACACACTCACGGGGTTTCGTGCGAACTTTTTTCTTATTAGTCAGACCTTTTTCCTCCTTTGTCTGTGAATAGAAATTTTCAAACCTTCTCCAAATCAAAAAACGATAGTAGTATCGTAGATACGTTCCCGATCCGATAATCTAATCATCAACCTCATACGTAGTACCTTACGGTTTCTCCTATATCACCCTCATTCCCATACTTACCAAGTTACCGATACCTAACTGTTTATTTTTATTTTTATTTATTTCTTTATGGGCGAGTACTTATGTCTGAAGCATGATATACCTTGATGGACGTGGACTTCCCTTGAATGATGAGGCACTCTACTGTACCCTACGGTTTCGCTATAACACCACCATTCCCTTACCTCGTGGGATTTTTAAGAGCGAAGAACTTATTTGGGAATAGTATATGTTGCTGGACGTGCGCTTCCCTAAATTGGGGTAAGTTCCAGTGCTCCTCATTCAGTGGGATATAAACGCCCATATACTTTACTTATGAATGAATTCCCTCAACCCGCAAGGAACTTTGATCCCCACGAAGACCTTTGTTAACCCACAATAAACATAAAAAAGTCCCATGAATATACCCAACTCTGGATACACTCACAAGACTCTATGCAAACTTTTTTCTTCTTAAGCGAACTTTTTTCTCATTCTGCAAACTTTATTTTACTTAAACATATATACAACATTGTTGGGGCGTTCCTAAACAAAAAAAGCAAGATGATTCAGTCCCCACCTCTTTTCAATTCGAAGCACTGCATATCTCGTTATTTCTTACTTTAAAACCGGAAGCATATTTTGTCCGCCAAAAAAGGCGTATAATTTTTTAGAAAAATACACAGTAACTATACAGAGAAAACTTTAATAAAAAGGAATTGATAAATGTTTTTAAATGTAATATAGGCATTGGTTATACCATGGGTTGTCGGGGTTTTTCATCTTTGTAAACAAGACAAAAGAATAATACTTTTTATCGGTGCATTTAGTAGTGTCCTTGCGTTTACAATTAACGAGTTTGGTTTTTATTTTAATTTTTGGGAAAAGTAACTTATGGTAACGGTTGGAATGTTAATTGGACGGTAATTTCATATGCTTTTTGGTATGTATTGGAATATTGGTATTACCAAAACTTAAAAAAGTTGGGACATTTAAACCTGTATAGTAGGAGAATTTATATTGTATTTAAGACTCTCTTGCCTTAACATATTCGAGACTGTATTGGCATTTTGCACTTCCGTTGTTCAAACACAAAAAATCATTAAAAATGCCAATAGATTTAATAAAAGGAATTATTTCCTACTTTTAATTCTTGCAACATTTGCCGCCGGAGTGTCAATAGTTCAAAGTAATATCATTATTAAAAAAGTTACAAAAAATATCACAGGAAGTAGCCGATAAATGTTGTTTTAATTTCTGGTCAATTGATCTTCGCATATATATATTACTAACAAACTAAGGAAATTTTGATCATTTCAGAAATTTATTAAACTTTAACGAACTGTCAAAGTTTATATACTATTGGTTAATTGTTTATATTTTTTTGAAGTTGTTTTTCCTTTGATATTTAATTATTAATTCATCAAGTTTTTTACTACAGGAAATAGTATCAGCATTAGATAATCCCTTTTTCATGCCTGTGTAAATCATTTCTTTCCTAAGTCTATTTATTTCATTTAATAAATCATTAGAGTTCATAATCGAATACATTAGAAACCTCTTTAATTTTTATTTCGGGTCCATTTACCCAAAACTAATTATCTATAAAATTATAGGTTTTTTAAAGGCTTTCGACAAAATTTGTAATTAAATTCACAATTCAATTGCATGAATTTTTTCGCGATTATGTGTAATTAGACAAAATGACCACAGTTCTATATTAAAAAACCCCGTGATTACATCCCATATACTGGACTGAAATTAAATAGTTTTTTTTATTGACATTCAGTGAAGAATATAATAGTCTTTATATTTAAATATGAATATATGTTCATATATACAATTTTAGATTTTATAGAGAGGTGAATAGGTAAGTGGAGAAGCGAAGTCTTGGAGATACCCTTAATGAGGGTGCACAGCATTTGGATGAAGAAACGTTGTTTGTCGTTTCGCAAACGTTTAAAGCGTTAAGCGAACCAACTAGAATTCGCATTTTAAATTTATTATGTACAGGGGAGCATTCCGTCAGTGATATTGCTGAGACGTTAAAATTAAGCCAACCGAGTGTCTCTCACCAATTACGTTTCTTAAAAAATTTAAGATTAGTCAAATATAGAAGAGCAGGGACAACTTTGTATTATTCAGAAGATGACCTTCACGTCATGAATTTACTGAAGCAGGCAATTGAGCATGCTTCACATCATTAATTTAGGAGGGAACTTAAAATGGGAAACGATCATGGACATGACCACTCACATGGTGCCAATAAAAAGACGTTATTAATAAGTTTTATTCTAATTACAAGTTATATGGTTATTGAAGCAATTGGGGGATATATTACCAACAGCCTTGCATTATTATCTGATGCAGGACATATGTTAAGTGACGCCATATCACTTGGGGTTGCATTATTGGCCTTTACACTTGGGGAGAAAACCGCCAACTATAGTAAAACATACGGATATAAACGATTTGAAATATTAGCGGCAGTTCTTAACGGAGTGACACTCGTATTAATTGCAATTTATATTTTTTATGAAGCAATCCAGCGTTTTCTAAATCCTCCTGAAGTTGCTTCAACTGGTATGTTAATCATCGCTATAATTGGTTTACTGATCAATATTCTTGTTGCGTGGATTATGATGCGCGGTGGGGATGTAGAAGAGAACTTGAATATGCGTGGTGCATACTTGCATGTAATGAGCGATATGCTTGGTTCCATTGGCGCTATTATTGCTGCACTGCTCATCATGTTCTTCGGTTGGGGCTGGGCAGACCCACTAGCAAGTGTCATTGTTGCTGCACTCGTATTACGCAGCGGCTACTATGTTACGAAATCTGGACTCCATGTCCTGATGGAAGGAACACCACAAAATGTTGATGTGGATGACGTGATTCAAACAATCCAAAATAAAGAAGGAATTCATAGTGTTCATGACCTGCACGTTTGGTCGATTACAAGCGGATTAAATGCGCTATCCTGCCATGCAGTTGTAGATGAACAAATGTCCATTGCTGAAAGTGAACAATTGATCCATCAAATCGAACACGACCTTGAACACAAAAATATTCACCATATGACGATCCAATTAGAAACGACTTCCCATCAGCATGAAGATACGATTTTGTGCAACGCTAAGGCGAATTCATCTGGACACCACCATCACTAATGGTTATTGCAATTTTAATTAACGAAAAACGTAACGCTTAATACCAAATAAAATGAGAAACAGTTTAGGATAAATTACACTTTGGCTAAATAATTTTCATGTACTATAAAATTTTCTAAATTCAACTTTTAAAACCCAGATACGCTTTTCATATATGAAAAGCGTATCTGGGTTTTAAATTCTTCTTTTATATCCTACAATTCTTCCTAGTACTAAAAATATCAAGTAAAGAAATTTGGGTCATAAATAATATATGGAAATATGTATAGTCAATTTAAGGGTAGTTAATTAACCCTTATGGGAAATCTTAGCCTTAGGGACACCTCAATACGACCACGGTTCTACTTTAAATAAACTCATTAACATATCCCATTTACTGAGCAAACTCCACTCACGAGGCTTCGTGAGGACCTTTTTCTCATACATCAACCTTTATTATAGTTTGACATAAATACAAAACGGTTACGCCTATTTATGAAAATAAGTTTACCGCTAAACATTATGTCAGCCTTATTTTTTCAAATAAAAAGAGTAAACGGCAATAAAAATCTGTTTGGATTTTTAAGACTTCCAAGAAAATATTAAAACAAGGTTTACCCTGTACTATGGTACAGGGTTTATAATTTACTGAGAGGTGAATAGTAATGTATCTTATTGGTGAACTTGCTGAAAAATGTAGTGTAAATAAAGAATCGATACGTTATTACGAAAGGATGGGGATATTATCAGAGCCATCTCGTACAGGTTCTGGTTATAGGATATATCCAAAAGAAACGGTTGATCGCATACGGTTTATTAAGCGAATGCAAGAATTAGGTTTCTCTTTATCTGAAATTCATAAATTACTTGGAGTTGTTGATAAAGATGATGATCGATGTGTGCAAATGTATGATTTTGTAGTAAAAAAACTAATGAAGTACAAATAAAGATTAAAGACTTAAAAAGAATAGAACTTATGCTTTTAGTATTGAAAGAATGCTGTCCTGATGAAAAATCTCTATATGAATGCCCAATTATAGAAACTATAATGAACGTAGAAAAGGTGGATGAATAATGGAAAATTGTTGCAGTAACTCTAAAGAAGTGAAAACAGAAAGTAATGTTCGAATCTGTAGGTTATGTAATTGTAAAGGTAAAAAGGTGCAGTTAATAACATTAAAATCATTACTTAAACCATCTGCATTAGAAACATTAAGTGCAAATGAAAATCACTATTTTTGTTCGACAATAGACTGTAACGTAGTCTATTTTGATGCTAATAATAAAAAGTATCTTACATCAGATATAAAGGTTCCAGTGCATCAAAAGGATGAATCGCCACGAACACCTATTTGTTATTGTTTTGATTGGACTAAATATAAAATAAAGGAATATGTGAAAAAAGACCTTATTGTAGAACATATTCGTGAAAACATAAAAGAAAACCGCTGTGGGTGTGAGGTTAACAATCCACAAGGTAGTTGCTGTTTAGGTAATGTAACAGCGTATATCAGAGAATTATCCTAAGAACTATAATATAACGTTCAACAATGAGGTGCTTACTTAAATAACTCTATGAAAATTTAAAATAAAAGTTGAATCAGAATTGAGAGAACACCAAGAAACAAAACGGAACCAGTTTTTGACATTCGTTGGTAAGTTCATTAAAATCTTTCTTTGAGGTGAGAAATAGTGAAAAGAAGAAAAATAATGTTTCTTGTAGGTTCATTGATTATTGTGTTTACGCTTTCTGCATGTGGTGGTAACACTGACAAGGAAAAGGCAAATGAAGGGACAACTTCAGATGAAAGTACTCAAATGGATCATGCAAATATGGATCACTCTAGTTCAGGTGAAGTTCCTAATAATCTAAAAACAGCAGAAAACCCAACATATAAGGTAGGAAGTAAATTGATTATTAAAGAAGGGCATATGGAAGGCATGAAGGGTGCAGAGGCAACAGTTGTCGGTGCCTATGATACCATTGCATATGCTGTTTCATACAACCCAACTACTGGTGGAGAAGGAGTAACAAATCACAAATGGGTTATCCATGAAGAAATTCCAGAAGCAGGTGCAAAACCATTACAACCCGGCGCAGAGGTAACTTTAGAGGCTTCACATATGTCAGGAATGGATGGTGCAACTGCTAAAATTGATTCAGCCGAAAAGACAACTGTTTATATGATTGACTATACTCCAACTACTGGTGGAGAAAAGGTGACCAATCATAAATGGGTAACAGAAAGCGAACTAGCACCACTTGAAAATGAGTAATTTTAATAAAGAACAATAGAAAGAGCATATTTCGCAGATTGGAATTGCTCTTTTTCTGTGGTCAATTTAAATCATAGGCTTTTCTTTCCATTGAAGTCCACAAATAATGACTTGTACCCTTTAAGATACTTAATAGTTTTTGTTATGAATTTCCCTTGATAATCTTCCTTAACAGGTACAACAAAAGGTATATGGAAATCCCAGTTAATATGATTTTCCCCTGCCATGTAAATTCGGTAATTTGCAAGACTGAGTATCCTTCAAAAATTAGTGCAGGTATTTTCCCAAGTGAACTGGCAAGTGAGAATAGTATTAAAGATACTTTTCCCATAGCCGAAAATATATTAATTAACCCCGATGGGATAAACGGGAGCAACCTCAAGGTAAGAATAAGAAGAAAGGCTTTTTTTCCTTCTACTTCTAATAATCTTTTGACCTTTGGAATCCTTTCCATAGAAATTGTCTTCGGTAATTTCCTAAAACCCTGCCGATACACATAAAAAGAAACAATTGCACCTAATGCCTCTCCCACAAATGAAATAACTAGACCGTACCAAAAACCGAAAAAAATAATATTTGCAGCGGTTAAAAACACACTTGGGATAACACCAGCAAGGCTAATAAAGATATTAATTAATAAACTTATTAAAATTGCAAAACTAGCATACTTCTCAAAGTAAAAAAGTATTTGTTCTTCCATTTTGACCCCCATACTTGTTTCACTTTTTGTTTCTTTACTTATATTTTATAGTATCTAAAAATTATTTTCTTCCCCATCTTATAAATATTTAGTTGACCTTTTATATATATTCCCCTAAACTTTTTATATAAAATATCCCCCCTAGGGGGTTATGAGGAGGAAAAAATGTCTAGTCACCATAAACATAGAAAAAGTATTGTTAACCGTCTAGCAAGAATTGAAGGACATGTTCGTTCAGTAAAAGAGATGGCCAAGGAGGACCGTGATTGTAGCGATTTACTCATACAAATAGCGGCTATACGTTCGGCTTTGGATAATTGCGGAAAACTGATATTAAAAGACCATTTAGAAGGGTGTGTCACCGAAGCAATAATAAAGGGGGATAAAGAAGTATTAAAGGATTTAAATGATGCCATAGACAAATTTATAAGATAGGGAGAAACCCAATGGTTGAGACTAAATACTCTCAAAAAGATATCTTAAAAATGATTGTTGTTCTCGCTGCACCTGCTATTGTTGAAAATTTCTTTCAAACTATATTAGGATTTGTTGATACATATTTTGTGTCCCAAATTGGGATTAATGAAGTTACTGCGGTAGGAGTGACAAATGCCATACTTGCAATTTATTTAGCAATATTTATGTCAATTGGCGTGTCTACTAATGTTTATATTGCAAAATATATAGGTTCAAATCAAATTGAAAAAGCAGGAAAAGTGGCCAAACAATCAATTTTATTAAGTGTGATAATAGGACTATTATTTGGAATCATTACTTTTTTGTTTGCTGAACCACTTCTGAAACTTATGGGCATAGAAAAAACCGTATTGGACCAAGGTGTTATATATTTTAAAATTGTTGCAATACCCTCTGTACTAATTTCTTTAATGTTTGGTTTAAGTAGTATACTAAGAGGAACTAAAGATACCAAAACACCAATGAAAGTAACTATATTTATTAATATTATTAACATTATTTTGGACTACGTCTTTATCTTTGGCTTTTGGTTGATTCCTTCCTTTGGTCTTGCTGGAGCCGCGTGGGCGACAGTTATCGCTAGACTAGTAGGAGTAATCTTACTTATTATCCATGTAAAAAAATCAAAAATCGGGAATGTTTTAAATTTAACAAAGTGGAGTTGGGATAAAGAGCAACAAAAGGAACTTATCAAACTTGGGACCCCAGCCATGGCAGAACGCTTAGCAATGAGAATTGGGCAGGTTTTATACTTTGGGTTTATAGTTCAACTTGGGACTAATACTTTTGCGGCTCACCAAATTGCAGGTAATATAGAGGTTTTTTCCTATATGATAGGTTATGGTTTTGCAACAGCGGCAACCACTTTAATTGGAGAAGTGTTAGGCTCTAGGCAATATGAATTAGCAAAAAAAATAGCCTATTATTCTACTTTATTAGGGATAGGAGTCATGTCAATTTTCGGATTGTTTTTATTTGTATTCGGTGAGTGGACTGCTTCATTCTTTACCAATGATGTCTTTGTAATTCAACAAATTACAATCGCATTAAAGATTGACGCATTTATTCAACCAATTCTAGCCATTGTTCTTATCCTTACAGGGGCTTTCCAAGGTGCGGAAAATTCTAAATATCCCTTCTATCTCACAACAATTGGCATTTGGCTTCTTCGGACCGTTGGTGTTTATGTATTAGGTGTATGGCTTGGAATGGGTATCGCTGGAATATGGATCGCAATAGGTTTAGACAACCTATTCAGGGCAATTCTGCTTTTCCTTAAAATTCACAATAATAAATGGGTTAGATCTACAGAACTAACTGTTAAATAAATAACCCTTGGAAGACTTATGTTCATATCCTATATAGAACATGGTAAAGGAAGTAATTTTTTATAGGTACAAACAAAAGGTAAGGTACAGGTACAGTTCCATTAATTTTGAAACAAATAGGGCTTCCCATAAGTCATAACAAATCACTTGTAGGGAAGCCCCCTCTTATCTTATTTCCCATACCTCACTATAGAAGATTACTAAAGATTATTAGACCCCTTAGCACTTTAAAACTTTATCAATAAGAAGTAGATTATAACCATGATTATTAAAATAATCATAAGAGTGGAGACCATCGTTATTTGAGTATTCGAGGGATTGAACCTTTCCTCGAAAATCTGGAGTTTCTTTTTAGTGTAATTTTTCGTTGCTAAAAGAATGACTGCAATTCCAAGAATACATGCAAATATCCCTAAAATTATACTAATCATATCTATAGTTGGATTCCTTCTAACACCAATCGTAAAATGCAAACTTGTTGTTAGAAACCCTACACCAACAATTGAAACTACAGTTCTTATCCATGCCAAATATGTTCTTTCGTTCGCTAAATGCTGTTGAGCATACTTTAATTGATTATTTTCATTTATTAAGGACCTTTTTTCCTGCTTATCTATTTGTTTTGTATTCATATCATCACCCTGAAGTACGTATCTTGAGTCTTCGATACACAAATATGATTATTCCGATTCCAATTAATACCAAAGAGACAACTTGGGCAATACGTAGTTGTGATGTCAGCATTAAACTATCGGTTCGTAAACCTTCAACGTAAAATCTTCCGATGGAATACCAAACAAGATAACTTAAGAATAATTCGCCATTCTTCAACTTTAACCTTCTAAGTACAAAAAACAAAATAACAAATCCTAATAGGTCCCATGAAGATTCATAAAGAAAGGTCGGTACATAATAAGTTCCATCAATAAACATTTGATTGATAATAAAATTGGGTAGATGGAGGCTTTCCAAAAATGCTCTTGTTGTTTCCCCACCGTGCGCCTCTTGGTTCATAAAATTTCCCCATCGACCAATTGCTTGTCCAAGAATCAAACTTGGCGCAACAATATCAGCAAGTTTCCAAAAAGAAATATTTTTCTTTCTTGTATAAATGATTGCGGTTAAAACGGCACCAATCAACGCACCGTGTATGGCAATTCCACCTTGCCATATGGCAATAATTTGAGACGGATATTGTGAATAATGCTCCCACTCAAATGCTACATAATAAATTCGTGCACAAATGATTGCAACTGGTGCAGCAATCATAATAAAGTCAATTATAATATCTTTATCCCATCCTAAACGATTGGCCTCTCGTGTCGCTATCCATAACCCTAGTATAATTCCACAGGCAATGATAATACCGTACCAATGAACGGATATTGGTCCAAGTTCAAGGGCAATTGGGTTTAACGGTTGTACATTATCAGTCATATTTACCTCCCCACAATTATTTTCTCTATCCTCTATAGTAACACAATAATTATCTAGAAGAATTTGAAATTTTCCGTTCCTTATTATATAAAATCCGTTCACGTTAAAATACAAAATTCTCATTTTCTTGTATAGAAATTGATATAACAAAGGAGTATTACTTCTTATTAATCTAGTGGAAAAGTAATCTGAACCTTCGTCCATTTCCCATACACACTATCGATATCCAAGGTTCCTTGATAAATGTCCAATAACCTTTTTGCAATCGATAATCCTAGCCCATTCCCACCATGTTTCCTACTTCTTGCTTTATCCACACGATAAAAGCGATTGAGCACAAAAGGTAATTCTTCTTTCGGGATACCCATTCCATAATCTTTTACCTCAATTGTCAATTCTTTGTCTGTATTTCTTACATTAATCTGTATGACCTTTTCATCTGTTGAATATTTTGTGGCATTGTCCAATAAAATGATCATGATTTGTTCAAGGTGGCTCTTCAGTATTTTTATAGTAAAATCGGTGTCAACATCTATAGTGGAGGATATTTTAAAATCATTATTTATTGTTTGAAAGTTTTCAACAATATCTTCCATAATCTCCTTCATTTTGACTTCTTCCAATGAGTTCATATTTGTAGTGGATTCTTCTGCTCTTGAGAGAGTCAATAATTCCGAAACTAGGTGAATAAGTCTGTTGGTTTCATTTAAACTTAAATCAATTGAGCGTTCTAAAACTTTTGGATTATCCTTCCCCCAACGATTGATAAGCGATAAATGTCCATGTATGATGGACAACGGTGTTTTTAATTCATGAGAGGCATCTTCTACAAATTGTTGTTGCTGCTGAAATGACTTCTCTAAGTTATCCATTAATTCATTAAACATAATTCCTAACTCTGTCATTTCATCTCGTTGCTTGTTAATTAGAACCCTTTCTTTTAGTCCATTCTCTTTTATTCTTTTCATTGTTCTTATCATTGAATTAATTGGCTTTAGTAGTTGAAAGGAAATAAGTCTGCCGCCGATTAAACTAAGAAGAATAGCAACCAGTCCTGCGACGATAACCAACATAAATATTTGATTAATCAAACTATCAAAGTTTTCTAAGTTACGAACTATTTCTACTGTTCCTTTAAAACCATTTACTTCGATTGGCTTCCTAAATATCAACAAACGATCTCCTTTTGGAGAAAATTCCACCAGTTCCTCTTTTGTTACGTTTTTCGGAGATACCCAACCTTGTGGTACCTCGTCTGATATCGTAAATAGTGGAGAATTGTTTTCCTTCACAATCCTTATCAGTTGATATTTTTCGTTCAGAACGTCTAAATAGTGTTCACTTTCCGAAACATTCCCCTTAAAATTTGAATCTTGAATGTACGCGGTTACTTCGTCCATCTTTTTATGAATGGTTTGTTTTTCTTGATTAACTACCCAGTTCTGAATGACAAAATACTGCAAAATATTATAAGAAAAAAATAAAAATAGCATTAAAAGGGCAGCCCATAAGGTTAATTTCCATTTAATATTAATGCTTTTTGGAATTAAATCTTTTACGTTTCTCATTCTCTCATCACATACCCCATCCCTCTCATCGTTTGAATATAATTTTCCTTATCTACAGAATCTAGTTTATTTCTAAGATGTCTTACATAAACATCAACGACATTTGTTTCAATTTCTGCATCATAACCCCAAATATTTTCTAGGAGAACCTCCCTTGTTAGGACACGATTAATATTTTTCATAAACATAAACAATAAGTCATATTCCTTTTTCGTTAATTCTATCAATTGTTCGCCTTTTTTTAATAACCTTGATTCAATATTTAATTCTAAATCTTTAAATGATAAAAGCAAGGTAGGCAAATCATTTCGTTTTTCTTCTCTTCTCATAATGACTCTAATTCTCGCTAGTAATTCTTCAATCGCAAATGGTTTTGGGATATAATCATCAGCGCCACTATCCAGCCCTAATACCCGGTCCATTACGCTATCTCTTGCCGTTATCATAATAATCGGAATATCCTTTACTGCCTTTAATCTTCGGCAAACTTCGATACCGTTTAACTTTGGCAGCATTAGATCTAAAAGGATCACATCCCAATTTCTTTCTAATGCAAGTTCAAGCCCCTCTCTACCGTCATAAGCAGCCGTTACATTGTATCCCTCATGCGTTAACTCAAGAACGATAAATTCTGATAGTGCTTCTTCATCTTCAATCACTAAAATATCCAAATTCATGACCTCCAAACGTTTCTTTGTCTATTTTGCATTACCTTCAAGATTTGATTAAAATGACACTATTATCTTAAACCAAAAAATAAGGTTACGATACAAAATGCATTTTAATTGAAATTAGTGGCTCATATAAAATCAATAAGTCCTACTTGCTACAAGCAAGTAGGACCCTATTTCAATTTACTTTTTTACTCTTGTTCGCTGTCACTTTCGGAATCATTTTCATCATCCAAATCAACTTTTAAGACCTTTCCTGTTTTGGCGTCTACTTTTACATCATGTTTCTTTCCTTGGTCGTCTGTTATTTCAACTCCATAAACAACAGTTCCATCTTCATCTTCAAGTTCAGTATCCGTTACTTGGCCTTTTACTTCTTTTAAAGCAATGGTTGTACTTTCTTCAGCCGAAATTTTTGCTTCCTTTTCTAATTGTTGCTGCTCTTGTTCATCGGAAACTTCACTATCCTTATCTTCTTTTTCTTCCTTATCAGCCTTTTCATTTTCGTCATCTGCCTCTACTTTTAAAACCTTGCCTGTTTTGGCGTCTACTTTTACATCTTGGTTCTTTCCTTGATCGTCAGTAACTTCAACACCATAAACAACGGTTCCATCTTCGTCTTCAAGTTCTGTCTTTGCTGCTTTTCCAGCAACCTCTTTTAATGCGGCTGAAATCGCTTCTTCCTTAGTGATGGTTGCTTCTTTAGCCAATTGCTGCTGCTCCTGTTCATCTGTTACCTCTACTTTACTATTACTAGTGTCTGCACTTGCTGCAAATACTGAGGTATTTAGAGCAGTCCCTGCTATTCCTCCTCCAATAATTGCTGCTGCCAATGCTGGTACTATAAACTTTTTCTTCATTTGTCTTCCTCCTCATATTGTTAAACTGTGGTACATCCTTATCTTAAGCCCCTACCATGAAGTAAGTCTGAATTGAATTTAAAATTTAATTAACCTTTACGTGAAAAAATTTTCATTTTCTTATAGGTTATTATGTGAGTGCCTTTTCCTTCATTACTTGATTGATCATTATGTCCAATTCTTGACTTATATACAGGGCCTCTTTACTTCTTAATCCATATTTCAACACTACATTATTTAACTCTTGTTGCTTTTCTGCCAACATTTTTTCAATATCCTGTTTCAGTAAAATTAGGTCTTTTCCCGGAGCCATATATTATTCCTTAAGCAACTCTCTTTCTTCTATTTTTTGTAAAATTCAATCCCACAAAAACTAAAACAATAAGCGGGGTTCCCATTGAAACAACTTGTATAATCGTCGGATTAATCTTTGTGTTACCCATAATATCGATGGGAATTCCATTACTTGAATATATATCTAAACTATGAGTACTAGCGGCCGTTACATAAAGATAATAATTGCTGGTATACACAAAACGAATGGGAAGGGAGAATTCCTTTGTTTCACCCGGTTTTAATTCTTTAACTTGTTCCGGTTTATCTGCACTATAGTCTTCCAGATTAACCGTCCATTTTTTTCCCATATCAGCCATTGTAATATAGACGACTAGATCTTTTATAGATTGGTTGGTATGGTTCGTTATTTGTGCTTTAACTGTTGTCTCTTTCCCCGGATAATCTTTAACCTGAGTAGGAGAGATTACTTTAACCTCAACATTAGGTTGTTCCATAGCAAATGCATTTTGCCCAGTAACTACAAATCCTAAAAGTATCGCCAGAACGATTCCTGCCTTTTTTAACAAATTACTCCCCTCCTAAAAAGTCCATTTTTTTACTTGCATAGAATAAGCAAATGATGGATATAGCCAAGAAACATAGCACAGGTAAACTATCCATAAAGATAGAGAAGAAACCTAATCTATTTACTAGCCAATCCTTTAAAGTCAGCATACTAGCAGAAACTGGACTCAATAAATCAACTAAATATGCAAATCCTGACTTTTTCATCGTTGTTGACAGAAACATTGGTATGGCTGTCACTAAAAACAAGACAATCGACAAAAGGGTTGCATTTTTACTTGACGATATCCATGTAGAAAATGCTAATGACAGCAATGAAAAACTAATAACTAGCGGTAATCCGATTAGATATAAATAGGATAAAATCGTAAGCAACATATTCGTTCCATATGTCAAAGCATAGAAATAAGGGATAGATATAACCGAAATAATCAACCAAAAAACCAAAATTCCCACTACTTTAGAAAGGATTATTTTCACCTTTGATAAGGGTGTTAATAAAAGACTTTCTAAAGTTCCTTGCTCCCTTTCACCAGAAACCATTGTTGATCCTAATATGATAGATACTAAAATACTGATACCAATTAACGCTTTCATAAAAGTCATGTTTACTTCGACTTGAGCAAGTAAACTTAGTTCCTTCACCGAGATGAAACTATAGGTCAAACCACTGAATAGAATGGAAATGGCAAAGAAAATCCAAACGCCTTTTCGGGAAAAGACATGTTCCCTTATTTCCTTTTTTATTAAACTGGACATTAGATGCTCCCCCCAACTTCATCAGTTGTTAAACTAAAGAATATATCCTCTAATGTAGGATTCTCATTCCTTAAGACTAAGCGATAGCCTTTTATTAATTCGTCTAAATACCCTTCTTCAAGCAGTTTACCTTGTTTGACAATGGCTACACGATTACAAATTTCTGAGATTTCTTTTAATAAATGTGAAGTGATAAATACAGTAACATTCTGTTCTTGATTTAATCTTGTAATAATCGACTGTATATCTTTTTGCCCTTGTGGGTCCAAACCTAATGTAGGCTCGTCAAGAAATATAATAGAGGGCTCATGCACAATAGTTTTCGCAATACCGATCCTTTGCCTCATCCCTCGTGAATATTGTCCAATTAGAATATCTGCTTTCCCGGCCATTCCTACCCATTCAAGAACCTCTTCAACCCGCGACTTGATCCTTTTCTTATCAACGCCATAAAGTTCAGCAAATAATTTTAAATATTCTCTTCCAGTCATCCAATTATAGTAACCATGGGATTCAGGCAATACCCCAATTAATTTGCTTACTAATGCATTTTCACTTTTTACCTCTTTTCCTTCAATGGTTACTGACCCATCACTAGGTTCTATTAACCCATTTAACATTCGGATGGTAGTCGTTTTCCCTGCACCATTTGGACCTAAAAATCCGTATATGTCACCTTTATTCACTTGAAGATTCAAAGAATCAACAGCCACAAAACCATTGTCATATTGTTTTGTTAAGTTTGTTGCCTTAATCATTTCAAATCCTCCTTAATACCCACTTTTTAAGTACAGATTTAATATAAAGAATGACTATGAATCTCTCCCGAAGGTTAAAAAAATACAAATTAAAATTTTAATGAAAAATTTTTCATAATTGACCATATAAAAAAACTCCACCATTTAGGCGGAGTAGAAATATAAGAATTTATTTATCCTAAAATAATGACTGCAATTCCAACGACAAAACAATAGATTGAAAAGTAACCGAGTTTTCCCTTTTGCATAATATTAATGAACCACTTTAATGAAAAATAGGAAGCAACTAAAGAGGCAATAAAGGCTAGTGTATAGGGAAGAAAGAGTTCTCCCATTCTTGGATCATGAATTAAATCGGAAAGCGACAATATCATCCCACCTACACTAACAGGTATATAGAGAAAAAAGGAAAACTTAAGTGCTGTCCCACGTTTAGTTCCTAAGGCCATAGAAGATACAATGGTTGCACCTGAACGACTGATACCCGGTATTAACGCCACAGCCTGAGATAACCCTATTATAATAGAATCCTTGAGAGTTAGTTCGCCATCACCCTTACTACCCTTAAGATTTCGTATTAACCAAAGTGCAATACCCGTTATTATTAAGGTGAAGCCAATAACCCTTACGCCTTTAAATATGTCTGCTATTTGGTCCTGAAATAGGACTCCAATAATTCCAGCAGGTATGGTACCAATAATCAGATAAAGAACAAAATAAAAGTCTTTTTTCATACTTTCAGTTTTATTCGAAACAACTAAATAGGATACACTATTCTTTGTTAACTGTATTAAATCAGAGCGGTAAATGAACAAAACAGCAAGTAACGAGGCGAAATTGACCAACACCTCAAAACTTAATCCAGAAATTTGTAAGCCGAAAAAATGTTCGAATAAAACTAAATGTCCACTCGACGATACAGGAATTGGCTCCGTTATCCCCTGAATTAATCCCAAAAATAAATATTTTAATAGTTCAATCACATTCATTGAATCCACGTACAAGCACCCCTATCAGTTGCTGTTCTTTTTTGTTTTCCTTTTAACATAAATAACCAATAAAATAATGAACAACACAGCCAAGATTGCATAGGCGATGTTCGAATATATGTTCATATAATTAACAATATCATGCCACGATGAACCAACTGCAGCACCCACTTTAATCAAAACAATATTCCAAATCATTGTTCCCACTGTAGTAAGAAGGAAAAACAACCAAAAATTCATACGTGCCATACCTGCCGGGATGGATATTAAACTTCTAATTAGAGGGATAAATCTACAAAAGAAAACAGTCCAAACTCCATATCGATCAAACCATGACTGTGCCTTATAAATATCTTTTCTAGTAAGACGTAAAAAGTGTCCCCATTTGTCCACAACTTTTTCAAGCCGATTTACATTAATCAGCATTCCAATAGCATATAGAACAACAGCACCTGCCACTGAACCTGCAGTCGAGGCAACAACTACCCCTAGTACACTCATATTTGTGGTTGTGGTCATAAAACCGCCAAAAGTTAGGATGACCTCTGATGGGATAGGAGGAAATATATTTTCCAACATAATTAAGAGAAATGTCCCCATGTACCCATAACTATTCATTATTTCAGTAATCCAATTTTCCATAAAAACCTCTCCTTTAGTAGTGGGAAGATCTAAGTTTGTGGTAGCAAAAAATCGATACCTTAAAAATGTCACCATTAAAGTACCAAATAAGGATGAAAATCCTACTGGTACAATGATTAAAAATTTAATGTTGGGTTTTTCTTTAACCCACAATTTTAAAAAATGACACCTAAATTCCCTTTGTCATCCTTTTCATAAATAAATCAACAAAACTCTTGTTCTTATAAGAAACTTTCTTTATATTGCTTCTCTTTATACCTTTGGAAGAACCAAATTGCAACAGTTAGCCATACTGCACTAGCAAAGTACCCTCCGATAATATCGCTCGGATAATGTACCCCCAGATAAATGCGGCTAGTACCAATTATGAGGATAAATATACTGCTTAATAAAACAATTGAAGTTCGCCCGAACAGATTAGGAATATGCCGCCAAAGAACAAATGTCAAAATACCATAAACGGCAAGGGCACTCATTGCATGTCCACTTGGAAAACTATACCCACCAACGTCAATCAACAAATGGAAGTCTGGTCGAGCCCGATGGAAAAACATTTTTAAAACCTGATTTATCACTTGTGTTCCTATAATAACCGTTCCTAACAAAAGAACTTCTGCCCAGGATCTCAATACCCTATACAAAATAAAGGACACTATAAGAAATAAAACCAATACCACAGGAAACGAACCGATAAACGTAAAAAACTTCATGATTGGCGTCAATGTTTCTGATTCAAAACCTTGAATAAAGGAAATCAATGTTTGATCAAATCGAACAATTTTCTGAGCGCTAATTAGTATCGCTATAAAACTAAAACCAATTAGTGAAACAAGCCCTATGAGAAAAGCACTTAATAAATGCCCTTTTGACTTCATTTCGTTACTCCTACTTTCATTTATCAATAAAATGGTATTTTGGAAACATATAATAAAGAGTAACAAGAAAGAATGAAAATTTAAGGATTGAATGATTAAAAAAATTTAATGTTGTATTTATTATGTAATTCAAAATAAAAAAAGGAGTTTTTATCTCCTTTAATAAATGCAGTTTAAATTTAAACAAATTGAAAATTATTTTTACCTTTTAGTTTGGCTAAATACATGGCTTTATCAGCATTTTTTAATATCTCCTGATAATTTCCACCATTTTCAGGATAAAAACTAATTCCGATACTAGGGGAAATACTAGATTCCATTCCTTCCAATATGAATGAATCGGACATTTCACTAATTATTCTATCCGCCACATTTCTACATTCCTCTTTAGTTATATCTTTCAAAACTATAACAAACTCATCTCCTGCTAATCGAAAAACGACATCATTTTTTCGCACACTTCTTTGTAATCTCTCAGCGACTTGTATTAATAAAGAATCACCAGCAGCATGTCCTAAAGTGTCATTGATTTCCTTAAATCGATCTAAGTCTAAGAACATAACAGAAAATTTTTGGTTGTATTTCTCACTTTCAGTGATTTCCTTATTAATGTAGTCCTGCAGCATTAATCGATTTGGTAAGCCTGTTAGGTGATCCATATGTGCCAGTTTCTCAAGCCTATCATTCAATATTTGTAATTCTTTCTTTTGTTGATTTATCTTTATCAAATAGACTGCGGTAAGTACAGTAACGGAAACTTTCACCAAATTTACAATAGCAATCATTTCAAATTCCTCTTTGGATATTAACTCCCCCGTTCGAATAAACTCAAAAACTTCCCAAAAGATGTGGATAAGTGAAGATACACATAGTATTGTAATACCTGATTTGGTACCAAACCTAAATAAAACAATAAAGATTGAAGGGAGACTTAAGAACCAATAACTGCTAAAGAAATGTATCGGTAAATACCTTTCCAAAATAATGGGTAAAATTAAAAAGAAAACAACAGGAATCCAAAACATATAATTATTATTTTTTCTGGTAATCTTCATTTCTCCAACTCCAATAAGAATAATTAAATCCTCCAAAAATATATCATCAAATAATGAAATAAATAGTATACCGTTATTAAAAAAATTTTATAATCCGCCATTTCACTAACATGTACTTAACTTAAAAGGAGTTTATTATCATCTTTTTTATCAATATGGATCTCTACCTAGTACTTTTTCCTTATTCGCATTTTACCTTATAGCCTACCTTTTCTATTATATTTTCTGAAAATATGACGTTCATATTGTACAATTTGCGACATCCCTTTGAAGAAGAACAGCGCTTGGTGATCAAAGAATTTCCATCCTGAAGAATCTTTTAATTTAGACATATAATATGAAAAAAGACCTAATAGCCATGAATGACTGAACGGTCTTTTGTCTTTATACTTTTTAAAAGAGTACCAAAAGAATGTTCCATAAAATAAATTGTTCAAATTATATTCTAAATATTTTATACCTTTTACTATCTTTCCTATCATAATAATTCTTTATTTCTTTTTCCAAGTCACTAAAATGATATTTTAGGCTTACGTAGGTTGGGATTCCTACAAGTAATCCTAAAACCGTGATAAGCGCCTTGTCTTCAATATTCATTAGAAAATTAATTACAAGCATAATGGTTAAACATGACAAGAATATAATCCATCTGGTCATTCTTTTGTTTACCTCTCCGTGAAGTTTTATTTTCCCAGACAGAACCCCCGCAGCCGTGCCCCCGATGTATAAAAGCCAAGTTTCTTGTGACATTTGCATTTCGCCTAAAAAAAGTATGAATGGGTAAGTTAGCACAGTTACGAACATCATTGTCACAATTTTTCCGATTAGTAAGGCAAACTCTGTAGTTTTTTCACTCTTGAACCGCGGTTTTATCATTTCTTTGCCTCCCGTTTTTCATTTGCTTTTGTCCAATGTTCTACACTACATGATACTGAGGATAATATTAGAAGAATAAGAAATGTTACGGCGAAATCAGGTTTTTTATCTACTATATAGATTGTTGCCAATCCTAATATTATCCCCATGATAAGTGAGTAAATAGCCATTCCTTTATAGTTCATTTCTATAATTGTTTTTCGTATCCAGTTCATTATTTTTCTCCCCTGCTACTAATTTGATATCCGTTTTTCAAATAACATGTAATTACAATTGTTCTAATTAAAATATCGTAGCAAATACTTTGTTACTGACTTTTCCTATTGGGGGCAAACCTATTAATGGTGCTCAAGTATACGAATTTCTTTAACAATTTCGTGCTCTATGTTTGCTAGATAGTCTTGTTGTTGTTTGGACATTTCAGCCCAAAAACCGTCATATAATGAACGAATGATACGCAATTCCTCTTCTAAGTCTTGTAATCTTTTATGCCTCAAATTATTCATTGCCTGCCCCCTCTAATAACTCCTCTTCAATAAGGGAATCAAAAAGGTCTTTAATTTCACTTTTGTTTGGATTTTGAAGATTAATCCTCTCACGGGAATTCCAAATTCCCCTTCACTTATAACTTCAATATCTTCATTACGATAGATTCTTTCTTCTTTTATCTGACCGTTAAAAATTCTAGTTGTTCTTATATTTCCCTGTTCATCATAATCAATTACCTGAACCATTTAATCGCCCCCTTAATCTTGTGCATTTTTGCTTATAGTAATAACAATTTTAAGTCGAATTATATTTAAGATTAGTGTTGGGCACATAGTCAAACTCCATATTTAATTTAGGCAAATGCCTGTTACTTTCTGCCCCCCAAGTGGTCTATGTCCCTATTTGATACTTTGTCGGTATTTTCTACTCGTGGGCATCCAACTTACCCTTCCTGCCCAGCCATTTTCATAGGCTAAATCTAACCTTTCTTCAATTGTTTCAATAACCTTATCCCAAGTTTCATCATTAACCTCACTATAATCCCATTTCCATGCTCCAAAAATCTTAAAAATTGGCTCCTTTTCACTAGTAATGCCTGTTCCATTTAATACCTTATTAAGAACTAGATTTGGTCTTGGAGCCAGTGGTTCGCAGTCAATTAAAATGAATTTTTCTGGTTCTTTTGTTTCTTCTGTCTTGGCCACAATTTGAGCATTTCCTTCCGATATCAATTTTTTAAGTGGATACATTTCTTAACACCCCTATTCATATTTTTACTTTCAATTTGGCTACTTATCTTAGTCTTTCTATCAAACTGGTCAATTTTTATTTGATGATTTCACCAAACACGGGCAAGTCATCCTCCGCTATATCAATAAACTTCCCTTTACCAAAAAACTGATTAATTGTTTCCGTCAATTTCTCTTCCAACTCATTTTCAATTTGATATCGTATTTTATCGAGATAGTAGCGGAAAGGAAAAACTATTTCCGATACATTGATTTTTTCACTAGTGTCAATTCTTTCTCTAGCAAATATCAACGGAATATTGAAACATTCATTAAATACTTCAATACACCACATACAGTCATCAAACGTTTCAAATGTCTCAATACTTTCCAACATAACGGCTTCAATTTTTTCCTCTTTTATCATTTCTTCAAAAGCAATTCGAAGATCTGAATCATAGAATATGTCAGTGAATTGTTCCCTGCTTTCTTCAGCAGTAGTATCTTTATAGATATCTACCATATTAAATACATTAGTTTTTGCAACTTCGTCAGAGCACTTTCTTTCTCCAATCATTCTCACGATCCCTACTCGTTTATAACTTAACTTTTCAAATCCCATAATAATTCCTCCTTTGGAATACATATTGTGAAACAAAGATTCAATGTAGAAACCAATCTCAATAAGGAAATAAATATCCTTACACAAAAGAATAGGATTATTATCCTGCTTTTGAAAAGGAGGATTGGACATACTGGAGTACTTCAAAAAGACTTTGCTTCTTACCTGTATCGATTCTTTCGTTTGCAAATACTATATTAAACTTTATAAAGGTGAAAAAATGAACAAGGGAAAATAGTTGTTCAAAATTAGAGAAGTCCGAAATGCTATTTACAACAATAACATCTACATCATTTTCACTTAGAAGTTCTCTAAAATTTAAAGTAAGTCCAATATTTCTTCGTACTTCCTTATATTCTTCATCTTCAATTTCAAAAACTGAATAGATATCAATCGAAAACTCCTCGGTCAGATCACTGACATGCCCAAGGTTTCCATTTACATCCACTACTAAAGCCTTCTTATACGGTAATTTTTTAAAAGCCATAATCTCTCCTCCTAATGTTTTCATTATTGTTAAGTTTTTCAATCGAATTCTACTGGGAAAACTTTGAACATCATTAACTCTTTAGATTATTTGAGTTCCTACTATTAAATCTAAATACTAACTCAACATTATCCTCAGACATTGATGCGTCTAAATTTTCTTTTAAAAAGTAGACTTTTGCTTCCATGAAAAACATAGTCAATACCAAAAATTCTTGGAGGTATTCTTTATTCTTAAAATTTTCCTTGCTATCAACTATGATTTCTGTAACCTTATGTTCCTTTAATACCTTACCGAAACTGGATGCTTGCAAAAATGACGAAAATGCACCTCGATAAATCTCGTTGTTTAATGGATCAATTACTAAATCAAAGATTATAATGTCATTTTCTTTACAATATTTCACAACAGATTTTTCACCTTCTTTAGAACATGAAACAATAAAAGCCATATTACAAATCATTCTAAATCTCTCCCTCATTTTCATATTGAAATGCTCTGACAAGAAAAACCTACCGATACTAATCTTCTATAAAATGTGGAAATCTTGGTATGATTCCACGGCTTTTTATATTGAGGTAATCAGAATTTACCCTCTGAACTACCTTGCTATCAGGTTTCATAATAACGTACCACAGAACAAGATTAGCATCTTCCTCGTCAAAAACTTCTGCTAGTACGTAAACTAATGAGCCCTGATTATGCCAAACATCTATCCCCGCAATATTTACACCGAAACTTGCAGTTATTTCTCCAATATGGAATTTGTTTTCCTCATCGCTCATCACTAAATTTCCTCCTTTTTAAGGGGCACCACATGATGTGGTGCGCTGATTTTATATCCCTTCAATTATCAAACAGACTCCTTTTTAAGTGGCAGCAGGATTCTATTCTATATCTACTTTACGATTTGAATTGATTCTAATCTGAAATTTTATAACCCTTATTTCTTAAAATTTCAATGAGACCATATGCCATTTCAACATGATGTTCATGGCCATCTCCGTGCAACTCAAAGTCAAAGTCGTCCTCTTTACCTTCAAAGTAGTCATATTGGTTGATCCATTCCACATTCCTTATAAACTTCTTAATATAATCCTTGCTTATTTCACAAGTGGTATCACATACCTTTCTTATACTTATTTCACCTTGTCCCCAGTAAATTGACTCATCCGACAGCATAAAGAGTTGATTATCATATTCAAAAAAGTAGTTAAAGATATCCCCCGTCTCCTTACGGTAGATTATTTCTTCATTCTTAAAATCGTTCTTTTCCCAAAGAGAATAAATGTACCACCCCATTACTTTGAATTCCTCGTCTATAAGTACATCATTACTATCAGGAAACATCTCTCTTAATTCTTTCGTTTCATCCAATGTGAACATCTAATTCTCCCCCTGACATATCATTATCTTCAAAATCACTTACAAAATTTCTTACATAATCACTTAACCAACTAGCGCCACCCCAACTGATTCTCCACATTGCCAACTTAGATACATCAAACAATTCTTTAAAGTCCTCATTAAACACGAAAATCAAGTCAATTCTTTGATCTTTTGTAGTGGCCTTGTAAATATTCCCCCAAAGTGTTTTAGGATCATTTGTAGTTGTTACTCCAGCACTACGAAATTCTTCAGATACACCATTAATCCATTGGCTTAAGTCTCCTCCACACCCTAGCATTACTAAACCTTCGCCATTTGAGGCTATTTCCTTCAAACTTGAAAAATATATTTCTTCAACCTTTTGTGTGTTCATGTTTCGTCCCTCCACGATTTCATTTAATGTTTTTACCAAAAGCGACACAATTAAATTATTTTGAATCCTCTTTTGTTACTGTGCGTTTTATGATATCTGAAAATTAACAAGTTGTAAATACCTAAAGGGAAACTTTTCTATTTAAAAGTAGACTTTATGGTATAATGGTTTATAATGTTGAATATAAACTTAGATTCGGAGGGCTAAATATGAGTGATGAAAAATTAATGATTGGAGACCGCCTAAAGGTTTTAATTGAAGAAAATGGAATGGATGTTTCTAAAGGATCTTTAATGGATAAGCATGGTTTTAATAAATCAAATTTGCATAAATATCTTAATAATGTTAGAAGACCAAACTTAGAAGATATTATTAAGTTGGCAAATATATTCAATACCACAGTAGATTATTTAGTTAAGAATAGCGATTATATGTTAGACACTTGGGGCCCAGAGTTTTTAGAGGAATTTACTAACTACGCTTCTGATAAAATAAAAATTCATTTTAGGGATAGACAAGGAGTAAACATACCCGATAGTGATCCCACTTATACTTTATTATTTGGATTAACACATCTTTTATCTTCTGAGGGAAAATCGTTTGAGGATTTATCAGTGGAGGAAAAAGAGTATCAAATAGAATTGATTGACCACATTATTAGTATTTACTATGGAATTATCAGAATGACTAAACAGACAGACTTTAAAATTGATGAATTAAAGGGGATACTGGACGGTATTTTCAATTTTATTGAGGGTGGTTACAGTTTTAAAAATTCTTCAATCATTGATAATTTGGAAAAAAGAACTGATAAAACAGAAGAAGAAATGATTGAAATCCTAAAATCTTATATTCAAATAAATATGGCTAATAGTCAAAGGGCTTTAAACCTACTTGATGAGTTAACTGAAAAGAAATAAAAGATATTTTATGAAGGTATGAGTAAATCTCAGGCTTTTTTATAAACTTTGAAAGGGTTGAGGTAAGCATTAAAAAATGCAGGGTTTCAGAACCCTGCTATAATACATCTGTTAGATATCCAATTACAACGTTTACATCGCTATATATCCTCTTTAACTATTCCCCATTCAACCCCATATTTTTTACAAACATTACTAAACTGCTTAAAGTTCTCCCAAGTCCCCAATTCTTTATAATCATAAAGTAATACTCGATCAATGGATGATTTATCGATGAACTGAAGGTGTAATTCCAGTAGGTTAAGATCAGCCAACAAATACATTTTTAGTTTTTTATCAAGGATGTCTGAATAAACCCCTAGACTCTCCTCTATATCCCTATATCTTTCCATATTAAAACTAATGCCAATGTACATACCCACCCTATCCCCTTTTCTTGATTTACAGTATACAGCGAATCTAATCATCCACAATTGGTTTAAAAAAAGAGGGCATTACTGCACTCTCCTAATATTTCCTTTACGGTATTTTTGCTGAAAGGTCCGGCATACTTGCTTATCATTGTATGTTTGTGGATACTTCTTTGTAAAATCAACTTCAGCCTTACTAATCACCACATTACAATCATCACAAGTATATTGAAAAAATTCCCGTTCATTTTGGGACTGATTTGATTGGTAATTATTCTGACTTGTTTGAGGCTGCTGATAAGTATTGGGTTTAGTATGGAAGACACAAGGCACTGAATATAATGATGCACATTTAGTTAAAGAAAGTGCAGAAGCAGCCTTAAAGGAATCGGCTGCTGTCTTCTTTTCATCTATTGTAGACGAACCAAAAGCCTCCTTAACTGTATTCGCTATTCTTAAACTACCTAAAACAACAATCTCATTTGCTATTACTTTGCTCTCTTTAATAACGAAACTCCAGTTACCCGGACCTAATTCATTTAAATGTTCTACAACAAATTCTGAAGGAACATACCTAAAATATAAATATTGTTCATTAACTTTTTTTCCTTTGCACTCTCTTATTTGATTTTCTTCAAAAGGTCTTTTCAAATGATCAAAATTCATTTTTTCTCCCCCTAAAAAGCATAAAGACAAGTAATGAAATGGATATACTCCAATTACCACTTGCCCTCTCCTCTTCATTAATAATTTATCTTTAGTGTCAAACCACTCTTAAAAACCTGAATAGATCATATTCTGCAAATAGGTATAGTCCAAAGAAGAATGAAAATGGAATTCCTCCCACTGTAAAAATTCCAACAGTTAAATTAAATATTGGCTCACTACTTCTTGAACCATCATCATATTCAACCAAAAAGAATTGTGAAAGTAATCTTCCTAATAATACACCAAGTATAAGAACTAATATCCATAAGCCACCAACCACTATTCCAGCCGTAGAAAACATGTCAATATCATGTAGTATATTTCCATTAAATCTAAAAATGTCTGTCATAACCTTCTCCTCCAATTCTCTTTTGTTAAACAAATATCTATATGTTTACTTCAACTCTGGAGAAGGGAATCCTTGAAAAAATAATACGGATTCCAACAATTAATGTCACATTTTCTATGTAACTAGTTTGAAAAAAGGTTCAAGAAATTTCAATTATGAATTGCCGATTTTAAGCCTTTTTGAACTATTTAAACCCTTTTTGGCTAAAAAAGATTAAATGTCGTTAAATATCTAATTTATTCTCATTTATTCGTTTTTAACAATATCAACTATTTTATTTGGTTACATGGTATGGATTTTTTTCATCATTTTTTTCGCCTCGCTGAATTTATTTTTTTCAGTTGAATATTTTCCTAAATTTCTCGAAAAATTATTACTAAAAGCCTTTCTTTAATCACTTTTTCCATAAAAGACAATGCCTTTTGTAGAAATAGTTCGCTTTTTGTGTACCCTTGACAATCGTAATTGCTTGACAATGAAACATTATCTTTAAACATTATTCATTTATAATAGTTATAAATGCTATAATCTACCTAATAAACCTCTTTATAAATCTCTTGTTAAAGCATTGTATAATAAGATTATTGATTAATATCTTTTATAATCATTATTAATGTTCCAGCAAGTTATCTTTTGATAAACGAAAACTTTAGTTTGATGTTCATATTGTTTAATTTGCGACACCCTTTTGGCCAAGTACACAGATTAACGATCAAGTATTTTCATCATACAGAATCCCAAACTAGGCGTTTAGAAAAAATTAAATTAAAAAGACCAGACAGCCTATGAAGGACTGAATGGTCTTTTTGTCTTTATCCTTTTGAAATGGAGTAGCAAAAGAATGTTGGAGTGTACCGTTAGGAAAATCTAAGGGGAAAAATAATCCTAATACCCTACAGTTCTTTTTCCTAAATATAATTCCTTGATTTTTTTATAAATTGTTTTTCAGAAAAGATGAAGGATCTGAATAATGCAAATTGTCCTCCTGTTACTAATTGCAAATTAGAATTCAATGGAACGAACTGCCTTTTGTAATTCCTTTACAGAAGGCGTTACATAAATCCTTGTAGTTTCAATAGAGTTGTGACCAGCCAATGAGGCAATCGTTTCAAGACCAACTCCTTTACTGGCTAATTGTTTGCAAAAGGTATGCCGTAACATGTGGGGTGTAATTTCAATCCCTAACTGTTTGGAATATCGCTTAAGAATATGTTCAATTGCTCTAACAGTTATTTTTTCACTCCTCGTACTCGGAAATAAGTAACGTGTGTTTTGAGGATGAAATTCCAGCCATACCTTAACTGATTGTATGGTATTTTCACCTACAGGGACTACACGGTACTTGTCTCCTTTCCCATGGTACACATGTACAACTTTGTTTACACAATCAAAATGGTCAATTTCGAGTTTACTTACTTCATCTACTCTAAGACCAGCGTTTACAAGGATACTAATAATTGCCTTATGAAGTGCTACCTTTGCATAATTCTTCCCATTACCCCTTTCTATTAAATGGAACAATTGGCCAACTTCAGATCGTTCCAGCCATTTAATCTGGTTCTGTCGCTGAAACTTCTTTGTCTTCAATTCCTTACCAATGTCAGCATTTTGTATTCCTGTTATAAGGAGAAACGAACCCCATTTTCTTACAGCAACAATTCGTCTATTAATTGTGGCAGTTGATAGCCCACTCTCATTTTTTAAAAAGTTTTCGTAATCCTTACAATCTATTGCGGTTATAAAATTGACAGGTAGGGACTTTCCCTGATATCTATTTTTCAGCCAATTATGAAAATAGTTGATATCCTCCTTGTAACTTTTAATAGTTTTAATACTGTTCCCTTTTGTTTCTAAATAATGCTCAAATAATTGAATGGAGTTGACTACAGAAACTGAAGAATTGTCTTCCAAAAATAAACACCTCCTCTGACTCTTGTTATCCGACGAAAAAACAATAATGATTTTAAATGTTATGCGACGAAATTTTGATGTGTAAGGTAAGTATTTCGTCACATAATTACTGTTAGGCGACGAAAATCTAGGTGGTATTCATATTGTAGCGTGGACCGTTAAAGAACGCAGCGGGGGAATTGGAGAAAACCATATGAATATTTAAACACATAATTGGGACGGACTTGCTTTATCAGCAAGGGAAGAACAGACTTTTGAAGTATACTTATATTAAAGGAGCATTCTGAATTGTATACTAGTACTTATATTTACCTATTAAAAAACAAGAGCCTAAAACATTAAATAATATATATAAAGTACTTCTATGAACTTTTTTTCAATCATACTAAATCATATTTATGATGTCCTTTTTAAAAGTCTTTTGTAAAAAAATATTTACTTTTAAAAGACAAGGAAAAGAAAAGAAAGGAGAGTTGATAAAATGGAAAATATGAAACAAATAGTTGAAGCAATAAGTGACCTTTTCATTTCTGTTAGATACAAGTATATCATGCAGTTACCCGATGGTGACTACACTTTTTATAACAAGTATAAGAAAAAAAGTCATAAATCCTTAGCAGATTGGCAAATTAAACTTCACTTGCAACATGAGTCCACATATGGAATCTTTTCTTATAAAGAAAACTCAAAGTTTATTTCCTTTGATGTAGATTTTCCAGAAAAAGATACTGCCAAACAAGCAGTTTATGCACTATATGAAGTATTGCAGAATCTTAGGATTCCTAAAGAATTAATTTACACTAGCAACAGCGGTAATAAAGGATACCATGTTGATATATATTTTTCGAACCCAATAGATTACAAATCAATGAAAAAACTTTATGACGTTGTTATAGATAAGACACAGGAACTTTTAGGCAGAAATATTAAACGGAAGATTGAACTTCGTCCGCAGCATAATAAAGGAATGAAGTTACCACTAGGAATTAATCACAAAAATAAGAATAAAAAGACAAATATATGCTGGTACGTTGATGTCTATAACAATTTTATGCCAATAGAGTCTTACGATTATATTCTTGCTATAAAAAAATTAAATAGCAATTTAATCACTGATTTATTAAGCAATATAGAAGAATCGGATGAGGAAAAAAACAGCAAAAATAACAGTGCAAAACGGGATAAGGATAAAGAAGATAATAAAGATACAGATAACGATAAGGAAAAAGATAAAACCAATGAAGATAGTAATTTTCATGACATCGATCTTAGTAATGAAACATTTGCCACCTGTCGTAAATTATATGAAGAAGGTATGAAACAAAAAGGAACACGAAATGCTTCCTTATGCAAACTTGCAGTGTATCGTAACAGTCTTGGTATTGAAAAAAACATTTGTGAGGAGGAACTTTTTGAATGGATGAAGCGGCAAGACCCAGTGCTATACTCTACTCCCTTATCTACCTGCAGAAAAGAAATTAAAAGGATAGTAAAATCAGCATATAATAACAACATTAGATTATCTGGTGGTGTAAAACAAGTGGAAATTTCTAAGAGTGAAATGCTATCACTCTACCAATACGATAAAAAGTTAAGAGCAGTTATCTTTTCACTCATGGTTCATTCAAAACGCTTTTCAGCAGAGGATAATAATTTCTATATGAGTTATGAGCAATTGAAAAAATCAACAGGGTTATCCCCTAAATCATTGATGAATCATGTTGCTATTTTGGAAAAGAATAATGTCATAAAAGTCACAAGATCTCCCACCATTTTTGATGGTGTGGCTCCAAGAAACTATCCAAACACATATCAGGTTCTACTAAACAAACTCAGCATTCCAAATGATATTATCAAAGAAATGACATTTGAGAATGTTTCAGATTATCGAAAACAATATTTTAACCTGCTAACCTCTATGTTCACAATAGAAGAAATAGGGGACATTAACAATATGTTAGCGAAAGCAACAAACAGTAATGAATAATATAAGTACTTCTATGTAGATTTATCCAGATATATTGCACTATACCCATTATGTCTTAACTTGATTAATCAATATTTCAAAATATGATATGTTGATTACTTTTAGAAATCATGGAACTTCTGAAATCGGAAGTTCCCTTTTTGAGTACTAGTAATACTCTAATTGTTTAAACAAATCAAATTTTGTTCAAATAAAAAGAGCAAACTCTATTGTTCGCTCCCAAGGTTTTTCCTTCTAACAATTCTTGTAATAAGTCTTACTTCCGAGTATTCCTCTTTCCGCTTTTTCTCATTAATAAATCCAGTAAGAATAATGAACCAAATAAAGCCACCAACAAAAAGAAGAAACGGTATATATAATGAAAGAAACAGATTATCCTTAACCCAGAAAATTGCTATTCCTAGTACCAAATATGCAAGTAACTTGGCAATAAACATCGCCATGTAATGCATTATTTCAATCTTTTCAACATCTTTATCCAAATCAAAATAGAAAAAGGTAAATGCTCTATCAAATAGTACTCCACCTAAAAGTACTAGAAACATCGAAAGAATAAAATAATCTGTAGAACTAATATTCAAGTAGAATGTCGCCAAAGGGTAAAACAAGATCGTTACTATAAACGCAAAGAAAAGTTCCATACAAAAGAAAAATAATTTTTGAGAAAATTTATTAATAGTGTATAGCACTGTATCACTCCCCTATTGTTCCTTTCACAACTAATTATAACGTACAAAAGTTCGAGAAGCAGCGTGAGTGAGATAAAATTAATATATCAGAATCAATTTAAATCATTATAGGTCTAAACTTGGCGCCTTCGTTGATTTTCTTTATAATACTGAGTCAAACAATGTCAAAGTAATTTCAGGTAATATGGCTTCAAATAAAACTGGACCAAAAGGAGGAATAATAAATGAGAGTGCCAAGATTTAAGAATGAACGAACCACTAAATTTGCTTTACTAGTTGGAAAAGCAGTTACTGCGGGAATTTTAACAATGTTGACCTATCCATTTATATTAATTTTGGCTGAGGGCGATTTGACAAAAGAATCTTTAGTACTGTTTGTTTTGGGAACGATCGTAGGGGTTCTTTCTGCAAGGCTAGTACTTAAAGGAAAAGTCAGCAAAAAAATGATTAAAATGATTTTTGTCCTTACTTCATTTTCAATATTGCTCATAATAAGCCTATTAGATATGGGAGACAAATCACTAGTTTCAGTCTTAGGTATAATAATGGGTATCCTTACCTATACAAGTGTAAAATATCACTTCGCCGATTTGGAACAAGAGATAAAGACATATTATGAAGAGAAAGACCCTAAAAGGTATGTTTTGTTTAACATAGAAGCATGATTATTTATATAGAAAAGAAGGCTTGTTCGCCTTCTAATTTCTCTAAAAGTTCATTAATTTGAACTTTTTTCTATTTTCACTTGCTCTAAAATATATCTATACTCCTGTAAGTCACAGAAAAACTCACAGTAGTCAAATTCTATAAACACCGGGAAATTCTGCACGGATGTTGTAATAGTTACTTTCATCTTCTGGTCTTTATCCAGTGCTAAACTAATTATTTCATCCAGTGTTTCAGCATAGAAATCGATGCGAACTAATTCATATTCCCGATAAGTCAGTACAGTTGCATCAACTTCTCCAATTTCATCAATAAATTCAATTATAACAACATCCTCATGCTTTGTAATTTGGATTCCCTTTGCTGCATTAAACATTTGGTTTACCTTGATTAAATTTTCAACACTCATATTAATCATTCAAATCCCTCCCTTCTCTTCCATACTTCGACACTAAAACAAGACTTTCTCTTTTTTTGACAAAAATATCTTATAATATCTTTAAAAGTCAGCAAAAAAACAAGGATTTACTCCTTGTTTCGATAGTTTTCTGGATCAAGTTTTTGTACTAATTCTTGGCACCTAAAGACTTCATCTTCATCTAATATGTATTCACTTAATATGGCATCAAGATTTTGAGTCATTTCTTTAAACGTGTGATAGACCTTATTAAAACAGATAATATTATAAGGACCCATATCCATATCCGCCTTTTTCTTCTTTGAAATCTTATGCTCTTTTCGAAATATATAGATGAAATATAAATATTTTGCTTCTTCTTGAACCACTGTTCCTGCAAGACGTATTCTCTCAAACCTAGTAAACAATATATTATTTCCTTCATGTTGAAATTCGACAAATTGAGTATCCATTCCTTCCACTTTAAAATGCCCCTTTTTCAAGAGTATCTCCTCCATTATCCTAAGTTTTAATTTCACATGTATACAGTTGAATGCGTACGAGCGTTCCCCTTTAAAACAAAATAAAAAAAGCAGATATTATTTTTATCTACTCTTTTAATAGACTATTAATAAACTGTTCATTATGATTATGTTGAGTTTAATTGGGGATATTGCTGGAAAAACTTGATAAAGTATGCGAGACAAAGAAGGAGAAAAAATGGATATACTTATATTTTTAAGGGGCAAGGAAAATGAAAAACCTTAGTGATGAAATGCTTATTGAAACTTATATAAAAGCAAAACTGACGAAGATTGAAGAAGAATTTATCCAATTGTTAGAAGATGAAATTATAAGGCGAAAACTTTTTAATGATGAATTGATTAGGGAAATAGTTCGGAAGTATGAAAGAGATCAAAAATAATTAATTTTTTATCCATCATTAATGAAGTATTACTGACTGGAACTAATTAGGTCTTTCTTATTTTTTTATAAGAAAAGACCTAATAGCAAATAAAACTATCAGGTCTTAAGTGTATAATTATTCCAAATGAAAGGGCGTATACACAAGAAAGAGTTCTAGGACATTCAAGGAATACTATCCATCAGGATACTGGGAGAAATCTTTATTCCTGACACTGTTTAATTCAATATCAAGTGGCAATTCCCTTCTACTCGATTACACTTTTTAAAAATTTCTTCCTAGTGCCCAAGCAGGAAGTTTGGCACTTTCTTTGCCATATATATAGTGAGAAATAAAAAAGACAGTAGGATATTCCCTACTGTTATTCTCCGCTTGCTTCTTTGTGGAGCGGGTCTTCACTTTGGTATTCTAATTCCTGCACAAGCATACAAATCTTAAAGATTTTCTCACTCTCCAAGATATATTCACTTAATATCGGTTCAATGACTAACATTAAATGATGATAATCGTAGAATGTTTGTTGGTGACATAAAACATTAAAATTCCCAATATGTGCTGTATTTTTACCGACAAAATTCTTCTCTGTACGGGTGATATATAGGAAATACATATAATCTTTATCCGTGTGAGTGACCCAACTAAAGCGGCGATGCTTACCTATCGTAATAACATAATCATTATGAAAGGCTTTTACATAATCCGGGCTTTTCTTTTTGTCTTTTCCTTTTATCATTTGCTTATCCTCCCTATTTCTTAGTAAAATATTTACATATATTTTATTAAACGACCGTATGTTCTTTCCTTGTTTTTTTATCAAAATAAAAGAGACGGTTTTTTCCGTCTCTTAGCGCTGCCATATACAATAATTCTTCTAGGTTTCGGACATTTCACCACATTCCTTTCTTATTTCATTTCAAAAATTTTTGGTGAATTAGTATGAAATAATTTGGAATACTGGCTCATCATTGCCTTCAATAAAATAGCCATTAAGTTCTGTTACTTGGCCATTGGCCCACTTTAAGTCTCTCTGCGTTAGCCAAGAATACTCCTTATCATCAGGATTAACAACCTCATGAATAAACGCTAAGTAGTACAGACAATTCTTATACTCTGGATTTCTAATGTAGTTCTTCACTTTCACAATATCCTTTTTAAAAGGATCGTCATTAGTGTCATACTTATATTTCATTTCAACTACTGCTAAAATATCCACTACGTCATTCCTTAAATGTCCATTAAAGCCGGGTTCTTCACATAACTGTGCTATGACTAAATCTGCCCGTAAAATACTCTGTATATATTTTTAGTCTATTTTCTTCTAAAAATCTTTCAGTTAACTTGTTTCCTAGATGAAAGTAAAACGAATTCTTTAGTGTATTCTCCTTGAGTAAACTAAAGTTTTCATAGTCGGACTTTATATTATTGCACCAGATTTCTTTTATAGCGTTATCTATTGTCTTTCTCGTATCTATATCCATTACTAGCCCTCATTTTATACTTTAAAATTGTTGCTAATATCCGTTATTAACTGGTGATAAAAAGATTTTCCCCATAGGTATCTATCCTTGTCCCTTAATGAATATTCTTCTGGAGCGGTAGTTGAAACAGCACTAATATAATCCATGTATTCTTCCCATAATCATTCAGAAAACTTTCTATCCGTTAAACTATGATAACGATATCCACTTACTTGAAGGACATCACACACTCTAACATCATAAACAGTAAAAGAGTCAGGAAATAATACAGTTAAAATTGCACTAGCCATCGGCAATCTAAACCCACAGTTTGCCATTAAATATTTTAACCTTTGCATAGAATCATTCAACAAATTAACTTCAGCCGTAATTGATTTAACAGCCTCCTGTAGACTAGGATAGCCCATTTCTAATACTCGCTTTGCAACTTTGGATTTGGAGCGATTTGATTTCCAAATAACAATCAAGAAAAAATCAGGGGCGCTTAAATATCCTTGTTCTTTAAATCTATTATGTACTGTGCCCAATAGGTACTTCTCAATATCATAAAATGCTCTAAAATCTAGTTCTTGTTCTTGTGACTCCGTTTGATTCTTTGATGGTTCAGGATTTTCTTCTTTCATGAACTCATTGTATCCATTTACGACCTCTTTTGGTGCATCCGGCCTTAAGTGCCAATTGTCTGGCTCTCCTACGAAATATGGGGAATCTATAAAATTTGGTTTTTTACCTACCAAACTGAATCACCTCGAAATAATATTAAAGTCAGCAAGAAAGACTAAAAATGCTTAGAACGAGTAATTCCTCAGCAAATGTAATTTGATATTAATAAAGGCCATAGTAAAACTGTTCCACACTAGGGCTATGTACTAATATCATGGATGAAAATATTCGGTATATCTGACCGAGCCTATGACTATGTTTTAAGTCCTGCTGAAATATCAAATTCATCTTTTTCTATATCTTCAAATTTATTTCCATGATCCTTTTCATTCATGGAGTTTCCCTGTTTAATATTCACATCGGTGTCTTTATCACCTGTGTTAATGATAATTGTGCCGGAATCGCTATTTTCAATGTTAATTGTATTATTATCTCCATTAACGTTTATTATCTGTACTTGTTCCTCTTGTGTATTCGGTTGATCGATAGGAACAAGTGGTAGAAGAATTGTCATTAATACTGATATTTTAGTTAGAATATCCCAAATATGTTTTGTATCGACCACATGGAAGATTGTAACAATATGCATACAATATGAAATAATCCTTTGAATTACTTCTTTGATTTCCTTGTCATTTATACTCTCTTCTTTAGAAACTGATGAACTACTGTCTATTTCGTCATATACCTCTTGTAATTCTTCAACCATTTCTGAAAAAGTATTTGAGTTAATACCTAAATCTGAAATCTTCTTAAAAAGTTTACTCCACCTATCTTGGTGCTTTTGTAACACATCAAAAGTTGAATTATTCATGCCTTGAGTTATACCACTCTGATAATTATCCAAAGCAAGAGTACTCATCACACTAGTAACACCTTGATACTTTTCTAATCCAATGAATGCTGATTTACCTAATATCCTACTCCAAGTATCTTGATGTTTTTATATTGCCTCAAATGCTGAATTATTAAAGATTCCATTTATTTTACAATGATGTTTAACTAAATTATCAAATGCTGGACTATGCATTACGCTTGCAACACTCTGATATTTTTCCAATCCAAATGCAGCAGAATTCCCTGTTAATCTGTTCCAAGTATCTTGTTGCCTTTGTAATTTCCTAAATGCCGAATTATCCATAATGGAGGCAATCCCCTGATAACTATTAAGCCCCAAAGTTGCTGAATTGCCAATTAATCTATTCATATTATCCTGTTGTCTTTGTGTTGCTTCAATTGCTGGATTTCTTAGAACTGTATTTATCTTGTCTTGCTGTTTTTGAAATAATTTAAAAGCAGAAAGATACTCATTATCCATTAAGTCCTCTCCTCCAAAATACACTTTATTACTTCGTTACTCTATTATGAAGAAAATCAGAGCAAGCGGTAAGTGCCAACTCCCCTGATTTTCAAACAACTACCTAGGCATCAATTGGCCAATCTTTATATTGTTGTTCAGCCTGTTCCATAAATCGGTTTGTCAGAAACTGCAACTGCTGTCCTGTAACCTTTTCCTTTATTAGAACCATCTTCACAGCAAGTTTTACCTTTGAATATACATCTTGACGGTGGGGGCTAGTCCAATCAACGTCTAATTTCTTTTTCAATTCCTTAACAACTTTATGAATTATGTGAGCGAGAAACTCATTAGAAAAGGCACCTTCTTCTAACGATGAAATTGCCTTGTAAAATTCAACCTCTTCTTCAGAAAGTCCTAAGTCATGACGTCGACGAATTTCCTCTTCCATTTCTTTTCGTATTTTTATCATCATTCTAACGACATCTGCTGCTTGAATAACACGATTATGGTAATCTGTCAGCGTTTTCTCCAATAACTCTTGCATTGTTTTAGATTGAGGACTACCTTGCTTAAATGTAACTTTAATTTTATCCTCAAGCAGTTTTTTTAGGAGTTTTAATCGTAGATCCTCGTGTTCTTTCTTTGTTAAATCTGCTAAGAACTTTTCATCAAGGATACTAATATCTTGTCGTTCAATTCCTGCCACTTTAAAGACATCCACAGTTTCTTTAGCAAGAAGATTTTGGTCTAGTAATGCCGATAATTGTTCCTCTAAAGTTTTATTTCCTCCTGCAGTCCCACCCGGAGGACGTAGATGTTTTCTTAACTGTGCTTTTAACATTAAGTAAAGAGTTACTTCATCTGCTATTACCATTACCTCTGGTTGGCTTTTAACAAGTTGATATGATTTTTCTAGTTTTGTTGCATATTGTATATAATCCTCTGTATCAGAGTTTAATAAAATATTTACAATGTCTGCTATAAAGTCTTCTCTATCAATCTGTCCTTTTTTTCTCCAACCGTCTATTTTTATCTTGGAAGGTATATAGTTTCTAACTGATTCAAGGTTATCATTAAAGATCCGAATTGCCTCAGCAATATCATAAGCGGGATTACCTGTGCCTCCACCAGTAGTATATTTATGTGTTGCCTCTTTAAGAGAAGTAGCAATCCCTATATAATCTACAACGACTCCACCTTCTTTACCGGGAAACACGCGGTTAACCCTAGCAATGGCCTGCATTAGATTGTGCCCCTTCATAGGCTTATCAACATACAAGTAAGACAGTGGCTGAGCATCCATTCCAGTCAACCACATATCAACAACAATAACAAACTTAAGTGGGTCTTCTGGATTGCGTAATTTAGCCTTAACATCTTCTTGTTCTTTCTTAGACTTAATATGGGAATACTCGCTTCCTTCTTGAATTTCTCTCCACTCTCTTGGGTCTTTTGAAACATCACCGGTCATGATAACTTCCATTTTTGGACAGCCATCTACTTCTTTTAAACATTCATATAAATCAGCAGCAATTTGGCGGCTCATACATACGATCATCGCCTTTTGAAAAGGATTGGCCAATGAATTAAAATGTGATACGATATCGTTTGCGAGGCGTTTGAGCCGTTTTGGAGTTCCCACAACTTTTTCTAAAGCGGCCCATTTTCTTTTATATCCTTCAGCGTCATCATTTTCGCCATTATCTAAAAATATATCTTCGAACTGACCATCAATATCTTCAGCAGTCAAATCTAACGGAATTAAGCGACTTTCGTAATAGATTGGTAATGTTGCCTTATCTGCAACAGCCTGAGCCATGTCGTAACGGTGAATGGTGTGACCAAATATTTCCTCTGTATTATTTCCAACAAAATCAACCGGTGTGCCCGTAAATCCAATATGAGAAGCATTAGGAAGAGCAAAACGTAATTGTGCTGCATAACCACCCTCAAACCCTGCTTGTGTACGGTGTGCTTCGTCTGCTATCACTACAATGTTTCTTCTTTCGGAGAGCACAGGGTGTTTTGTCTCTTCTCCTTTCAAACGAAACTTTTCAATTGTAGAAAAGACAACGGGTGTTGCTTCCCCTCTAAGGATTGTTCTTAATTTCTCAGTACTACTTGCCCTTTCAACCTTACCGATTAAAGATTCTCCCTCAACGAAGGTATCATACAGTTGCTCGTCTAAATCATTTCTATCCACTTGGATTACAATGGAAGGGTTATTTAGTTCAGTGTGTCTGCTTAAAATACCAGCAAAGAAAAGCATACTAAGTGATTTACCTGATCCAGTAGTATGATACATTACACCAATTTTACGGTCTCCATCAGGTTTGGTTGCACGAACGGTTTCTTTAACAGCGAAATTCACCCCAAAAAATTGGTGGTATTTAGCCCCTATTTTCTTAGTTTTATCCCCTGCCTTAAGGAAGACTATAAAGTTACGAATATAGTTGAGCAATCGATCTTTTGGAAAAAGACCTTCAATTAATGTACGCATAGTATTAGCCCGATTATTGTCTACATTTCGACCATCAATTGATTTCCAAGATGCAAAGAAATCATAATCAGCAAACGGCATTCCATGCTTTGTCTCTACATTATCCGATACGACTGTGAAAGTATTGTAATTGAACAGTTGAGAAATATCATAAGTGTAGTTTTGAATTTGTGTATAAGCGTCCTTAACCGTTGCTTGTTCACTATTAGGGTTTTTTAACTCAAAAATAATTAGTGGAAGCCCGTTTATATATATAACTATATCTGGTCTACGGGACATTCTTCCATCAACAGAAAGTTGGTTTACTACTAGAAAGTCATTGTTATCAGGGTTTCCCCAATCAATTGGGAAAACATGTGGAGTAAATGTCTGTCCATTCCATTCATAATTAAATTCTATTCCCTTTACTAACATTTGATGAAATTCTTGATTTCGCTGTATTAAATTGACACCATCGGGTGAAGTAAATATGCTTATTAATCGTCGTACCTCTTGCTCTGGAATAGTAGGATAAGCCTTCCTTAAGAAGGCTTGTAGCCTATTGAATAAAATTACTTCCTGTAATTGCTCACGTTCTCCACGCTGGAACAGTTCTTGTGCATGAAGATATTCATAGCCAATTCTTTTCAATCTTTCTATCGTAGTTTCTTCAAATGCTGATTCACCTAGAGGTCTGGACATGATGATACACCTCCTTAAAAAGTTTTAACATAAATTAAATAATTTTATTTTCTAATCTATTTAATTCTAACTCCCCTGACAACAACTGAGGAAGTAAATATTTCCTTGTACTCATAAGGGTACTATTTTCAAAACAATTCAGAGAAATATTATCAAAAATTGGTTTTATTATAGAATTAAATTCTTTCAATATTTTAATAGGTGGCACTAAAATTGTTGTATTTTCAATGTTTCCCTTGTTAATATGTTGCTGCGCTCCACCGGTTTGGTGCTTTATAATGTAATCTATCATGTGATTAATCCAAAGGTAAACATACTCAGAGGAAATGATTTCATTCCCCTTTACACCAATTACTGATTGATTTGCACAACAATCAATTTCTAATCTACTAATTTGCCCCAATGTTGCTCCAGTAATTGCCAAAACCGTTGTCCCTTTTGGTAGTAATTTGGTACTTGATTTATTCAATCCAATTTCTGAAATATAATCCGTAGGTTCTATGATTCTAAATTCGTTGACTTTACCCGAATTTATCCATGGAATTTCTCCTCCCCAATACTCGTCTTTTTTCCTACTTGGAGTCCCTCCTAAAACTACTTCTAATACATCACCAATATTCTTTAACTCCCAGTCTTTTGGTACTCTTCCAATGTCATGTTCAATTAATTCGATATTTTTAAATGGTTTATAATGTACAAACCAGTAGTTAAACAACTCTTTCGCCAAGGTCTCAAGTGTTTCATTCATCCTATTGTTTATTTCTATTTTCTTATCAAGGGAACTTAACATATCAGCAATTTGTTTTTGTATACCAAGTGGGGGTAAGGTTATCTCAAAATCACTCATTAAACTCAAAGGTATACGGTCAACGGTTGAACCTGATAAAATATTTTTATCTATTATTTTTCTCCATTCATCACCAAAAAAGTAATAATATAAATAATTATTGTCTGCAAGTAAGGGATTTGGACGTATTAAAGCAACTCTTCTACCTAAGCAACACTCTAAACCTTTAGGAATAATCGCATAGCGATTTAACGTGGCTTCATAGGTAAATACTATATCTCCTTCATTTGGTGTCACACGCTTTGTCCACCTTGGAAAGTCATCATATGAAATATGTCTTATCTCAGATAAGTCAATCATACCTTCGGGAGTTAGGTTTTTAATACCTAGGAAAACTGGCCCTTCGGCAGAAGGTTTTGGAGTTTGGTGAGGACCATCATAAAGTCCCTCAATAACGTCCCCTAACTTTACTGTTTTCCACTTACCACCCATTACATTAATTCCTCCAAATCATTCTTGATTTTTATTTGAAGCCGATTAGATTCTTCAAATTGTTCCTTTAATATTCTGTATAATTCATTAATTTTTTCTTCAACTGGGATATTATCTTCTTCTATTACTTCTGATCCAACATAAATACTAGGTGTTAATTTGTTTCCATTTTTGTTTACTTCTTGAACTGTTACCACTTTACAAAGGCCTGAAATATCTTTATATTCTTCTGTATTTTTGTTTTTGAAATCATGGTATATTTTTGCAATCTGATTAATTTCATCTTGAGATAAGGCCTTTTGTTTACGACTTACGGAAGTTCCCATTTTCCTAGCATCAATAAATAAAATTTCATTCTTACGTTCACGAAATCCATTTATACCATTACGATTTTTACTAAGGAAAAATAGACAACATGGGATTCCAGTAGTAAAAAAGAGTTTTTCAGGCAATTGAACAATACAATCTACATATCCTTCTTCTATAAGTCGTTGCCTTACTTCCTTCTCTTCTTTCAGATTGGTGGTCATGGCTCCGTTTGCCATGACAAAACCTGCAGTTCCATTTTCATTTAAGTGGGATAAGAAATGTTGTATCCACATATAGTTGGCATTACTATTAGTTACTGGACCTATTAAACGGGGGTCATTTTTTGCCATCCTGTCTGCTCCCCAGTCCTTTTGGTTAAATGGTGGATTTGCAATAACAAAATCGGCTTTTAAATCCGGGAATTGATCGTTTAACAAAGAATCACCCAAGCGAATCTCTGCATTTATTCCATGAAGCAGTACGTTCATTTTTCCCAATCGAACAGTTGTCGTCACATTTTCTTGCCCATAGAAAGATAGAGCATTCTTGCGTGGTGAATACTCTTCACTCTGTATAAACATTCCGCCACTACCACATGCCGGATCAAAGACTTTTCCACTTATCGGTTCAAGCATTGCCACAAGTAGTTTTACTATGCTTGATGGGGTAAAGAACTCTCCACCACGATTCCCTTCAGAAGAAGCGAAAGAGCCTATAAAGTATTCATAAGTACGACCTAATACATCTACACTTTCACTTGCCCTAGCACTGAAAATTTCACGAGAAAATATTTCTATCAACCCTGCAATGTTTTCAGCAGGAAGGTTAGATCCTTGAAAAGTTCTTGGTAGCATACCTTCTAATTCTGGATTTTCTTCCTCAATTCGTTTCATTGCATGATCTAATATTTCTTTAATATTCGGTTGTTTTGCATTAGACATTATATAAGACCATTTCGCTTCCTCTGGAACAACGAATACATTCTCTGCTTTATATTGATCATGGTCTTCAATAATAACCATTTGCGTTTCTTTATCTTCTGTAAACCATTCACTATTTGGGTCTTTAACCATTTGTTCTAGTTGACTACGGCGTTGCTCATATTTATTGGATAAATACCTAAGAAAAATTAATGGTAAAACATAGTGTTTATAATCAGCCGGTGCTACACTTCCTCGCATTTTGTTGGCTGCCTCGAACAAATCCTTTTGGAAATCTATATCTGCTTGTACTTTCATAACTTTTCCTCCTGAACTAAGACACGAAACTTCTATCTAATTACCTATTTTATCATATATTTTAAAATCCATTTAAAGGAATCAATATCTAGCAAATAGTTCTGCGAAAAACGAATATAGCCATTGAAGCAAAGCCTCAATGGCTATATTCTATATTAAATTTCATTTACTCTATCTTTTGTATATTACTTCGAATTCTTTGTATTCTTAGTGCAGCGGGAGAGACTCCGCCAATTTTGCTATATATATGGTCTTCGATATTTCCTAAAGGGGAATTAGTGATTTTATCTCCTAATACAGCCTTTAAAATTAGCCCTATGAAAGAAGTTGTAAATGGAGGAACAACCCCTCCTGTTGGGAGTAACGCTAACTCTAAACCAAGTCCTAATATATCAACATTTTGGGAAATAAAAGGGCCCTTCGACTTATGCCATTTACGCACATCATTATTAACAATCTCCACCTGTTGCATTAAACTTTCCATTGAACCATCAGATTTGTTAATTAATCTTGTTATTATCTGTCTCAACTTTTTCACTTCATAATCGTCAATTATCTCTAAATAATCAAGGATTGGAACACTTTCTGGACGAATTATTTTTAAATTGCTTAATACACTTCCCATTTCGTTAATTTTAGGAACTAATAAATTACTTTCTGGTCCGGCATGTAATCGGGAAACCAAATTTAAAATTTGCTCATTATGAACTATGCTAGGATAAAAAACTGCCCCAAGTGCTCTTGCAATAGACAACTGCATACTATAAACATGTGATTCTATTAAAATTGTATCTGAAATTTCCTTTGGTAATTTATTTCCTAAATACGTAACAAGCGACTCTATTACTCCACCAGCAGTGATATTTCCAGCAGCGATATGCCCTTTTTCCATAAACCACGCTTCTCCTGAATCTGCAACCTGTATATGAGTTTCTGTTGTTTCCGTTAAAGCGTTTGTTAAAAGGAATTCGTTTGGTGCATTTTCCAACAAGTTATTATTCATTAAGGAAACGTTATGGCTAATTTCTGCTGCAACCTGTGGATTTTCCCTAAATATTTTCCAAAATGGAAATTGCCTTGCTAAGGTAAGTATTGTCAATCCATCTAGTTGACGAGGCAAAATTACATTAATGTTACTATCTTCTAAAAACATCCTAACAGTTGGGGATTTATAATGATGTAAAGGTGCCATAAAGATAGGTATAATCCTACCTCTTCTAGCCAATTCCATGATTACCTCTGTTGATATAGGGCGGATATTATGATTGTAGCCGTCCATATCTTGCGAAATAGGGTAATACACTTTTGAATACAAAGTTAATAGGGTAGTTAGTTGTTCCTCTGAAATAAATGAATCAACAAATACTGTTCCTTTTTTAGATAACTTATTATCAATAATTGATTTATATTTAATTTCACCATTGATAATTTCACCTAATTGATCGCTAAAACGTTCTTCATCAAGTTTGGCAATATTTCTTATATGATTATCCTCATAATCAAGACTGTTAAAGCGGTTTGATTGAAGAAAAACATTTTTTCCTTTGACTTTATGGGAGTCTAGCATCTCATTATCAAATTCATAAACTGATATGGTTACATCAGAATGAAATACGTCATTTAATACTTTTTGGGTCTTTTCAAGCATCTGTATATCCGCTTTAAGGTTAAAATCTGCAACAAATACATCTATTACTCCACCTTTTACGGTTTGGGAATCGAAATAAACTACATTTGGAACACAACTTTTAACTAAAAACTCTATATCCGAATGAGTTAATGAGGAAATATGTGCATTTTTTATTTCATTTGGTAATTCATATAATCCCCTATCTTGAAAAGGTGATTTTGAAAAAGGTTCAACTAAAACCCTTGTTCCTAATGGTCTGTTCTTCTCAACAATTTCTTTAGTCAAATCAAGGATCTCTTTGGTGGCTTGTCCCTCTTCATTACCTACAAATAGAGAAATAGTTCCTACACCACTCTCGATTGAATTAATTTTTTCTATTCCCGGCACTCGAAATATTACTGCCCTTTCGATTCTATAACGGTCTAGACTCATGATTTTCCTCCTAACCCTAGCGGCCTATACGCTGTACATGATAATACACTTCATTCCTTGTGCTAGTGAGAAAACAGCAGCGAGTCTTCCCCCTGCTGTTTTACCATGATATAAATAAATTCTAACTTAATTTATTTTTTGCCTTTGAATCAAGTTTGTCTTTTATACTTACTATATTGTCTTTATATACGCTTGTCTGAGTTTTTAAATATCCCTCTTCCAAACCTAGTAACTTTTCTACTTCTTCACGGTACAGGCTTAGTCCATAATTATCGGATAATTTATACATGAATTCATCACCAGTAATATAATTATTTTCAATTAGCAATTCAACTGCCTGTTTCATTGATACTGGGTCTCTCATGTCTTTAATATCATCAAGCGGCTCTTTTGTTCTCCAACCTTTTTGGCTAATAGAACGTTGCATATATTGGTATGTTCCATCGGAAATAACACCCAATTTATAGGCACGCATAACCATTGCCCCTATAGAAACACACCACCTCTTTTTAAGGGTTTTATAATACATCAAATCATTTGGGTGTATTGATACATCCCTATAAAAACTTTCTTTCGGTAAAAGAAATGCTGCTGCGAAATCATTTGCTTCTTGCTCTATTTGTTTAAATTCCTCTTTACTTAAGTCATCAAGGTTCATATAAGGGTCATGCAATACTTTATGTCCCAATTCATGAGCAACATCAAATTGGCGTCTATAAAATGAATTCTTATCATTTCCCAGCACTATCGAATAGTACTGCTTACCATTTACCTCATGTTGTGAGCCAAAGGCGTCTATTGACTTTTTATCAAGATTCAGGGAGGAAATAACAAAACCCTTTGTTTCAAGTAAATAAACAATATCCTTTACTGGCTGGTCACTTAGTCCCCATGATTCCCTTAATCGTTCTGCTATTTCCTCCACATTTTCCGTATCACGCTCTGTGAAATCAGGAACATCTAAATCTGGAAAATCAACATATTCTTCAAGTAAAGAGCGAATAATGGTTAAATATTTCACTCGATCATGTTGCATCTCTCTTTCTTTTTTACCTGTAGTTAATAGGGAGCGAAAGTAAGTATTTCCTGTCTTTACTTCTATCGAATCTTCATAGAAATACTCTTTAGGAAACCTTAATAATTGACTTATTTGCAGTAGGGATTCAAATGTTGGAACAGCCTTATCATTTTCATACTTAGAAATCATTTGTTTACTTACACCTAAATTATTTGCAAGGTCTGTTATCGTAAGCCCTCTATATATTCTTCCTTCTCTTAGTCTAGAACCATTGAATTGTCGTTCTAACACGCCATTTCCTCCTTATAATAAGAGGAGTTTTTAACTATTTTCTTCCTCTATTAAATCCTCTTTTTCCTGCTTTTTTGTAGCAATTTCATTCTCAAAGTGTTTTTTCCGTTCTTTAATTGATTGCTTAACTTTAGGAATTATTGTTACACTCTCAGTATTATCTACGACCTCTTCGTCTAATACAAGAATATTGCCATATTGATCCTCTGGTACAAATGATGACCAATTCTCAACATCAAGCAGTTCAAAAAAGCGATTATATAACTTCGCTTCTACACCCACTATTTTTCGTTCTTCTTCCTGAGCAACAATAAAAATTACTTGATTAACTAAAGGATATTCTTCTCCAAGTAATTTTTGTGCTTCTCTAATTCTTTTAGTCTCATAATCTTCAGGTAAAGTCGAGAATAGTGCCATTTGATGATTATCTAACTCTACTGGTCCACTATTTAATGAAATAAAAGCATGGAAGTAATGAATTTTCCTTTTTCCAAGATTTTTAATCACAATCTCCAAGTTCTTTTCTTTTGTAAATACATATAAATCTCCTGTATTTTCATTTAAAACACAAACAAAACTCCAAATTCCTCTTCTTTTGGTTAAAACGATTAAATTATTTTCAAGAGCAATCTGTTTAATACGTCTAAATCGAATGTCCCAAGCCCCACCATTTTTAAAATTCCCTGTATCAAGTCCATACTCTTGTTTTATTTCGTTCACGACGTCATTTGTGGTTTCAGTAAATGCTCTCACCAAATCTCCTACAACTGATTGATTGATACCTGAAGTCATGTTCAACTACCGTCCCTCTCTTCACTATCTTATTTAATGTAATAATACTACATTTTTAAATAAAAGGTAAACCATTTGTTTTTATTTTATAAAAAAAATAACCCTATTCGACAATGGAGTAAAGTTTTTCTCCTCTACTGATAATAAAAAAATCCATTGAAGTTTTGCTTCAATGGATTTCTTTAAGTACTAAAATCTATGATAATGCTTCGGTTAAATGATACGAACTTTGGAGCGGGCTATGTTATACCACCAACCACTTGTTCAGCCACTCTTTATCAATAGTAACTTCAACTCTCTGCTTTACCACTATTTGTGGTACGGTTCACCAAACAATGAATTAAAGAAGGAACATGAAATCATCGATTTTATCTTCAATATCATATTTTCTATTTAGTTCTATGTAGTGATTTAATAGTTTTTGGATTTCTTCTTTGGTCGAAGCATCCAATAAATCATCTTTGAAATCCTGATACTCTTCCTCATCATCTTCCTCAATGTATGTATGTTCATCTACATGATCAACTAAATCCCATTTTATATACTTTAAAATTTCTTCATCACTGTCAAACAAATTCCTGAACCCAATTCTTTCTGTTTGAATCAAAACGTCTCCCTCATTTTCATCATAAAGAGTTAGGGAAAAATCATTTTCTTCAAGGTGTTTATATAATTGGAATGGGGAAAATTCATTGAACTGATTTAATGGAAATTCATATTCATCTTCTCCTGAAACAGTATTGCAACCTACCCGATAGCATCCACCTTCTTCAGTAATTACAATTTTTTGCCCATGGACTCCATATATGTATTCTAAAATAAAATCTTTACTATCCTTTACTTTAATTTCCTTCATAAAATATCATCCTCCTTATCTGGTCGCTTACATAGGTGTTCACCTTCCCGTCTTATCGCAGAACACTTGTCACCGCAATTCATATAAGTAAAGTTAAACATTCCTTGATAACCTCCTGCTTTATTATCACTAAGAATGAGCGGGAACCAAATTTTATGTTGAGAATTTAACTTTTTAATTGACGTTCTAGCATACGAATTTCTTTAACAACTTTATGCTCAATGTTTGCTAAATAATCCTGTTGTTGTTGAGACATTTCTGGCCAAAATCTTTCATAGAATGAACGGATAATAACCTTTTCCTCTTCTAATTCCTGTAATCGTTGATGCCTAGTATTAATCATCTTTTGCTGCCCCCTTTAAAAAAATTAGGTTCTAATTGTCCCTTAAATTAGTTGTAACATAAATTTCAAAAGACCATATCAGTATTAATTAAAATTATTGATATATTTTCATATGGCTACAAAAAATCGTGAATCATAGTCGATTCGGATACCTAAATATCATTAACTTTTTATTGAGAAATGCCATTTAAACGGAGGTTATTTTAACCCTATATGATTATATAGGTAAACCCTTAACTTAAATTACAGAGCCCCTTTAACCCGAATTTTTCAGTGATAAAATACTAAAGTGCTCATTGCAATAAGGTATCCGACATTACTTGTATCAGAATGGTAGATGTCATTTTTAAACAGGTAAAAAGAAAAAGAGCAAGATGGGAAATTACTTCCCCGTCCTGCTCTTCCCACGATAAAGATTTTTTCACCTGTCTATCACAAGTCATTTTTCCCGATAAGCAATTTTGTTGCTTCTTCCTTAAGTTCTTTCTCGAAGTTTCCCCTGATACCAGCCTTTCGGTAAAGTCTCCATAAGGATAAATCCCGTCCTTCTTCCTGTAACTCCTTCACTGCCCATTGTAACCTTCTAATTTGAAAGTCTTTAATACTCTCCGTTTTTTCTTTCAAAAACCTTTTAGTCTTTGGCAGTTTATTAAGGTGTTTCTCTAATAATGGTCGAATTCCAATCATGCTACCTATTGAACTTACAGTAATACGTACAGGTTTTCCTAAAGACAACATATCATTGACTGCAACTCTCACATTATTGTAAATTTCCTCATCCCGACACTCCCAGTCGACCCTAAGATTATCATTGACTTTGGATAGTAGTTTTGGAGAGTTTCTATTCAACCAGTCCCTATCATTTCGGTACAGCCATGTAAATACTCTATTGTTAAGTTGGCGTAATTCAGTTTTACTGCTGCGCGGATACTGCTTTCTTAGATTAAGCCACTCTCCTCTGTATCCTTCTTTTTTCTCATCAAAATAATCTTGTTTAATGGAATTTATACTTTTGTCCTCTTCCTCACTTCTTGTTATCCAATATGTTTTTAAACTCAATTTCTTAGCATATTTTTTAACTGTGGCTGGATCTACCTCTAATTGTCTTGCTGTTTCCCTTAAACTTAGTCTTTGTTCAGTAAGTTGTTTTAATTTGGCTTCCCATACAGGACCAAATTGCTTAATTTTGGTTATATTGTATCTGTCTTTCTCATCTTGATCAGGACCTGTTCTAAGGTAAATAAAGCCGCAATCGCACCTAAATATCCCAATAGGACCTTTACTATCCGCACCATACTTTAATTCTATGTCGTTAATAACAGGGTTTAAATAATGACTAGCAACAGGGTTCAAACATGGCCAAGGTTTCTCTCCAAACGGTTTGTATTCAATTTTCTTATTAAAAAGGTCTGAAATGGTGATTCCGAGGAACCGTGTAAATAATAAGTGTCTTATGGGGTGGGTAGTTCTATTGCTTCTACGAAGAATATCATTCAGCCAATTGTTATTATTATTGATTTCCGATTGCATTTTTTCGAGCAGTTCAGGACCATAAAAATCTAATAAAGACCCTAGCAACTCTTTTGTTCTTACCCGACCGTTTACATTTGCAAATCCTAGTTCTTTTAACCTACTTAGATACTGCTCTTTATACCATTCCGACGACTTATTTTCCACCTTATTACTTAACAGGAATTTAATATCTTCTGTAATTTTGATTGCCTTTTCCATAATCATGTCAGTGTAAATTGATTCCGAAGCACTTTTTTTGCAGGTTTCAGGAGCGGCTAATCTATAATCATGTTTGTTATAACCTCTAACAGGTACTTGGCTATCATACAGTGGAATGTTATGATCTGGACAAACAAGAACTCCCGGTATTTGATGAATCCTATGCCAATACATTTCTCCAAGATTATCCATCTCTTCTTCAGCACATTGGGGGCAAAATTTAAAGTACTGATTAAACTTAACTGAACTTGCTATCAAACCAATCCTATTATAAATGCTGCCCCCATTATCCCCAATCATAGATTCTTTAACTTTAGCAGCATGGTCAGGAGGCAGGAAAGCAGCATAAAATGGATACAGTGTATGATTTGCAATTAAGTATTCGGGTGTATAATGGTGCCCAACAGGAAGGTTTTCCATAATACGATAGATATGCGAGGGCAAGTCCATTATTGCTGTAATACTGTCTGTACCGTATATATCCTTTTGTGTGGCTTTGATACTGACATTTCCACTTCGAACGTGGTATCTCGCCAAAATACTGTATAAAAGTTCGTCTTTATACGGGACAGGAAAGAAGGTCATCATTTCCCATCACCCTGTCTGACCAAAATCACATTCATAACTCTTGATAAAACCACCATTACCAAGAACTTCATAGGCTGTTTTGTTTTCCTTTCGACCTTCAACAACTAAGATTCTTATATCATTCTCTACAGAAGATTCTTCTTTCTTTCGCTTTTTATTTCGTTTAGTTGAAGCGGATATACCCTGTATGGTTTTAACAACCAGTTCGTTGATATCCAAATTCGCCTCTTTTTCAGTAACTTCTTCTACAACCTTTTGAACCTCGGTAGGTTCAAAATCCAATTCTATAAGTTTCAAAATTGCCTTTTCTTTTATTGAAATACTCATTTCTTGTTCTTTTTTCTTTTGCGTTCTTTTTATTGCCTCCATTCTCATTTGCAAATCAACAGAAGCCCTTTCTTTTTCCATAAATCCTAAAAAATCTACGTCCACTGTACTGATATCTTCAAACTTCGCAATCTTACTAATGTTGCCCGACTTCAAAGCCTGAATCATTGGCTTAACAAGTTGCAAATGCTTATTAGCCACCTGACTAATTGTTTCTGGCATTATTGCTTCTCTATCCATCATAATGGCCTCAATTTGAGCCATTGCATAAAGTTTTACAGCGATATCGATAATACCTTGGCTTTCCTCATACAGGGTATTTTTAAAATCATCTGTTAAAGGAATCTCTTTTCTTGTCCATTGATAGCCCCAAAGTGCATTAATCAATAAACCCCAGTTTTGGTTATTTTTCAATCTATCCCAAATCATATCCCCTTGACCACTTCCCCTTCTTGCCTGTCTAAATTCGCTTTGCAAAATAGACAAGCCAGCGGGTGTTCCCACTAAAATTACTGGGACTCCAATTGTATTAACTAGTGTCACGAAGAAATTGAGCATTTTTTGATCGCCACCACTTTTGGCTTTACTTAAATGTTGAATCTCGTCTATAACTAAAACCCCTAGCCCGGTGTTTCTTGCTATTTGAGACATAATCACCAACATATCATTTATAGTCTTTCTACCTAGCCCAAATTTTTTATGATACTCTGTTCCCAATAAATCATCTACCTTTCGAAAAAATTCCAATGCTAGTCCTCTCAAGGAAGAATCAAAAGGACAATCGAGTTTGAGCCATACAAGTTGATACATACTGAAATTTATTCCGTTATAGTCTTTGTGAACAATAACTTGAGGATATAAAGACAGAATTCTATTTATAGCCGTTGTCTTCCCCATTCCACTTACACCAATTATCGTAAATCCTGCTGCAGTTGTTCTAAAAACACTGTTATTGCTTAATTCACCTTGCAATCCTTTGATACTTCGATGTCCTTCCTGCAGGCCCTGTGCATACCCTGATCGAAAAGGATTTCTTGCCAGATATCCTTGACGAATTACTCTGGAAATTCTACTTTCCAAATCCAAGTGTATCCATAACGGCTGAAAACATTGAAATAATCTTTGTACCAAATGAATGCGATAATGTTTATCTAACATTCTTTCTTTGGGGTTGTATTCAGCATATATAGCCATCTTTTCAATGGCTTCCTCTGTTGAGAGGATAGAGGGAAGCGCCTCAACGAAAGGGTTTCCACTATACTCCTTTATTACTTGTTCCCCGTATTCAGCAACAATAGCATCACTACCGTTTGGAATGATAACTTTATTCATCTTTTTTATTTAATGCCTCCTTCTGCTTTCTTAACAACAAATCAAAACCAGCATCCCCCATAAATTCGTTACTATCAGATTGAATAAAAGGAACAACCTTAGAGTTTTCTATATTAACTTTATTTAATTCAAAGGCCTCTTCTTCACGCTGAATCATTTTTTCAACAGCACGGTTTTCCCGAATGCTGCCTATTCTGCTCCTTTTACTGCTTACATCCGTTTGTTTTTGAGATGTTTCCATTTGGGCCTGTTTTACAATCTCTTCTATTTCAGTATTCAAATCAACTTTTGACTGTATTGTTTTCTCCTTGTGTTGTCTTTCCTTTTGTTTCTCGTATTCAAGTAAATAATTTATTTCTTCAACTGCCTTGCCCTTATAACGTTGTTGATGTTCTAATAAAAAACATTTATCAAAACCCAACCCATTTTCATCCCGTAAGTATATATAATCCATATTTCTTGGATCATAACTTATTTCAACTTTCCAAGTGCCCCGGTTCCGTGCTTTTTCAAACCATCTTTCCTTTAAAGACTGTTTTGAACCATAGAGTAACCCTTTATACACAATTCCCTTTGCAGTTACAGTAGCCTTGCCTGTTGGCATGAGATTGAGTTTTACAACATCTTCTGGGGCATGACGTAACTTTCCAGATTTGTTGTTTATCCCCCATTCCCAGAGTTGTATTGGAATCGACTCTATCTCGTCCTCCACCATCATTTCTTCACGCTGATAATTCGTAAGATAATGTTGATTATTATGATATAAAACACATTTAATAATCACTTGAGTAAACTGGTAAATATCCAATTGTGCTTCCAAACGATAATCACGATCCCCACGTTCTTTAATTGACTTTACAGCACCCGGTAGAAAGGCCTTCGTTCTTGTATTGGTTACCCGAAACTGTTGCTCAATTATTCCTTTTAAATCAGCCCTGTAAGAAGGTGTATTCAGAACTTTTATTCCGAAATTATTAATTAGGGGCTCAACTTTACTTCCCTCTAATTCCCCTCGGTCGGCCAAAATGGATTCTGGAAGGTGCGCGACAGGCCACTCATGTTTTTCAATCTCAATTCCGAAGTCCCGACAAAAACTAACTTTATCAGAAGCAGCATTAGCCAAAGCCATCATTGCACCCGCCCAAGATGGACCTTCCAATCCAATATATAGACCCACGATCATTCTGCTATAAACATCCATTACAGAATATATTACAGGTCGTCCGATTATCCAATCACGATTAAATCTTGATAACAGGTACAAGTCGCCAATTGTTGCGTCAATCTGATAAACTGCACCGGGACCTAGTGCCTCTGTTGTTGACTCGCCTATAATTGCTCTATGATTTTGATCATAATTTTTTCGACCTTTTCTTTGGCTAATTTCCTTTTTGATGTCTCTTTCCTTTTCAAACCAATACCTAAATTGATTTAACGATGGTAACTCTCCATAGGATTTTATTACGGGTATTTCCACATTTCCTTTCACTTTACTATCCATACTAAAATACTCTTTTAACATTAGTTCGTAGGTAAGAGTAAGTGATTTTTCGTTAGAGGAGTAATAATGCTTGTTTATAGCAGCCCTAAACATTTTTTTGATATTTTCATCAATATTTATTCCTTCACCTGTTACCTGTCCATGCTTTCTAGGCCGTCCTCTTTTTACCCCACTAGTCCTTTTTTCCTTTCCTTTACCTCCACACAGATAATAGTCAGGTAAAAGAGCATTTTTTATTTTGCCGCGTTGCCAATACTTTTTCAGATAGCGAATAACAGTACTTTCGTGAATATTGTGGGCTTCACACTTTTTTAGTATTAATTTTCTTCTTTCTGCTGAATGGTAAACAAATGGCTCTAACTTCACAATATCCTTTATGGTTTCCCAAGTACTATCACGTAAGGACAGATGTTTTTCAGGAATATCATTTTCATTTATCAGCCTACTGAATGGGTCCTTTTCAACAAGAATTATGCTACCCTTGTTAAGCCCTTCTTCCACTTCTGAAATATTCCTTTCATAAGGTAAAGAGGTGGTATGAATATTAAAAAAATACCCATAATCACGTGCTTTATTTAGCCATAATACCCTTTCTACTACTTTCTTATTATCTGAATCAGTAAAGGAAATAAGATTATTAACTACAAGCATTTTCTTTTTACCTCCTCATGTGTAACTCGTGTTTTTACTTCAATTGTTGGATTGGATAGATTTATGTCAATTTGGTTAGTCATATCTATCCCAATCTGTTTGGAAGCAATTAAAAACTTAAACACAAACAATGCTGTTCCTGAATCGTAATTAAACTCTTTGTCAAAGTCAGCAGTAATCTTTCTAATTGAATACTTGGCATCTACTAATCTTTCTATTAAAGCGTTGCCTAAATAAATCAGTTCATCCTGTGTAAAACCTCTTTCAGCATATGAATATAAGCAGGAATGCACCCATTCAATGTTTTTTGCAAGCACATTAGAAATTTCTTTTTGAGTAACAACTCCCCAGTCTATTCCTTTTTCCGTCCAATATCGGCGTTCAATCTCTAATCTTTCCAATGTTTTTTTCTTCTCAAGTTCCGAAGCCATTTTTATGCTTCTGGCAAAATGCAAATTAACTCCGTCTGCTCTGTTTATCGTTATTAGGAAATTAGTGCTTAGTGTATATGGATATCCACTATCTTTATCTGTAAATAGTTTAAAATTCAAATCTGATTTATGTTGAATAGTATCTTCAAGGTCCAACAAGGGATAATGTTCTCGAATGTCAACAACTGTATCTTCCCACTCCAGCATATAAAAGTAGCGAGCCTGCAAATCTGAAAATAAATGATGTACTCTACCACTCTTCCACCCTAGTATTCGTGATACTCTCCCCATAGAAGGAAAATCCTGAATAGTCAACCATGGCTTATATTCCTTTCCTGCTCCCTGTCCCCTTCCTTCTTTAACAAACCGATTATATTTATTCTCATTCCAAGATTGATTACGTTTAGTCATTTTCCACTTCCTCTACTACAATTAAGTGAATTTTAGTAACTCGATTCTAACGGGCCGGTTAGACTCATTCAATATCCCTTAGCAATCTTTTTTATGATTTTAAGGGAATATTATTATCATTTTTCTATGACCTAAGATATTTACTGCAAATAACTTTTTGTAACTATGTTAAATTAGAATAAAGTTTGCAGAAGCGAGGAATCACGTTCACCCCTTGCCACATCTGACTTCAAAGGCATTACGCAACTTATTTCATGAGAATAAAGTTTGCTCAAAGATTTGCCCGTTTTCAGCCGAAAAGTACTCTAAAAGTAAAAAAGATAATAATAAAGTTTGCTTAAACATAGTAGAGAGATCACCAAACAAATGGAGTGATCTAAAACTCATGAAGGCACCTTACGGTGACCCCTGTACCACAACCGATTCTTGCCTTCTGATTGTTCTATGGTAATGCAGTGCTTTACTACCTTTGGGATACGGTATAATTACCATGTCAATTAATTTATCAAGGGTGGGCTTTAAATGATTTACGCAATTGTATTGTTTATTTTTGCTGGATTTGCTGAGATTGGTGGAGGTTATCTTATTTGGCTATGGTTAAGAGAAGGTAAGCCTTTCTATTGGGGTGTTTTCGGAGGAATAGCCTTGGCGTTATATGGTGTTATTGCCACATTTCAAACATTCCCATCATTCGGCAGAGTATATGCTGCCTATGGAGGAGTATTTATCGTTCTTTCTGTATTGTGGGGATGGGGTATTGATAAAAAAACACCTGATTTATACGATTGGATAGGTGCGGGTATATGCTTAGTGGGTGTTTCAGTAATATTATTTGCACCTCGTCAATAGTGTTAAAAAGACAAGAATACATTTAAGGGGAATCAACGAAAGAAGGGGATGTCCTTAACCGTTTAGGTGTGAGTTTGAAAGAAGCCATACAATTACGACTATGCCCCAAAATTCCTCATTTTCCTTTTACTCTTTTGCTTCTTTCAAAATAGGACTTGAACTTATAAGGTGAATTGAGGAATGAGGAGAAAGGATTTTCTGCGTTTCACCTTTATCCAAATTAAATACCGATAAAAGGTATCGAAGATACGTTTCCTATTCGATAGTCTAATCCATCTGCCTTATACATAATACCTTACGGTTTCTCACATATACCACCGTTAATCCCATACTTACCACGTTACCCATACAAAATTATTTATTTTTATTTTTAATTATTTCTTTATGGGCGAGCGCTTATGTCTGAAGCATGGTATACCTTCATGGACGTGGACTTCCCTTGGAAGATGAAGCACCTACCTTGCCTTGCAGTTTTGCCTTATCACCACCCTCCCCATACTTACCTCGTGGCCTATACCTAATTATTTATATATATTTATTTTTAAGGGAGAGGACTTTCCTTAGGGCATGTTACACGTTGCTGGATTTGGGCTGCCCTTATTGTGTTGATTCCAATGTACTCCCTTCAGAGAGACATTGACACGGCCCTTGTGCTGTACTAAGCCGGGAGTACCACTAATCTTTTAAAGGGATTCCTAAACAACATATGCACCATCCCTATCCATTTCTTTCCTCCTTGTCTGTGAAAAGTAATTGCCAAACCTCTCCAAATAAAAAAACCGAGAAGAGGTATCGCAGATACGTTTCTCGATTCTTAGACTAATCTATTAGCCTCATGTTATACTTTGCCTCCACTTTAGTTTACAGGAAGTTATAGGACATCTTATGATTTCTATACTTCCGACATGACCTATGATTAATTATTCATAAAAATATCAGATACTTGTTTTCGGTTCATTTCTTTGAAAATGTACAAATATATTGGTTATCCATTTAGATACCAACATAATGACTAAGTAACCCAAAAATAAATGAAAGTAATTAAACCCCTTCAATAAAATAAACAAGCCTGACCACACCAAGATTGGTTTAAATATAAATGCAAGAAAGGCACTTGTTACCGTTAAATACAAATAATAATTTTTTCTATGGTTTAAAGTCCACTGATAAACCAACATATACACAACTGGTATTAATGATACATCTAATGCAAAACTAACGGGAAATAGCGGAATCGCCTTAAATGGATAACCCCATGTACCAAAATTAACACCCAAACTATCTATGTATGTGAACCAAACGTGCACATTAAAACCGTAGAATCCCAATAATAATGCCCTCTTCTTATCAATAGAAAACCATATAACAATTAAAGGCAATATGAGGAATACAACATTGACCCAAAACTGCCACGTATCTAAGTTTGAAAATCTAGCCCAATAATCAATACCTTCAGACATTAGGTTTTCATAATCTTCGATTATTTTATCAAAAATACTTCTCTGTTTTTCATTCATTTAAATAACTCCTTTATCCCTTGAACCCAGAAGGTAATGCTATCTTATTCTAATTAAAAGTTTCCATTTTTATTCATTGCCACATGGATCGTTTTACATATTACAGGATTTGTGCCATTCGTTGATTGGAAGGGTTGCCGGTCTGTATCACCTCAGAGAGACATACTAACGTCAATTTGAGTTGTACTTATTCAAGAGTTAATTATCCCCGTAAGGGAAACCTTAAGCCCTGAAATACACCTCTATACGACCACAGTTCTACATAAAAAAACCCCGTCAATACATCCATTTGCTGGACACACTCACGGGGTTTCGTGCGAACTTTTTTCTTATTAGTCAGACCTTTTTCCTCCTTTGTCTGTGAATAGAAATTTTCAAACCTTCTCCAAATCAAAAAACGATAGTAGTATCGTAGATACGTTCCCGATCCGATAATCTAATCATCAACCTCATACGTAGTACCTTACGGTTTCTCCTATATCACCCTCATTCCCATACTTACCAAGTTACCGATACCTAACTGTTTATTTTTATTTTTATTTATTTCTTTATGGGCGAGTACTTATGTCTGAAGCATGATATACCTTGATGGACGTGGACTTCCCTTGAATGATGAGGCACTCTACTGTACCCTACGGTTTCGCTATAACACCACCATTCCCTTACCTCGTGGGATTTTTAAGAGCGAAGAACTTATTTGGGAATAGTATATGTTGCTGGACGTGCGCTTCCCTAAATTGGGGTAAGTTCCAGTGCTCCTCATTCAGTGGGATATAAACGCCCATATACTTTACTTATGAATGAATTCCCTCAACCCGCAAGGAACTTTGATCCCCACGAAGACCTTTGTTAACCCACAATAAACATAAAAAAGTCCCATGAATATACCCAACTCTGGATACACTCACAAGACTCTATGCAAACTTTTTTCTTCTTAAGCGAACTTTTTTCTCATTCTGCAAACTTTATTTTACTTAAACACTATTGGCTATCATGTATCCTTTCTAAAGCAAATAAAAAAGAAGATTTTGTCTACTAACAAAATCTTCTTTTCGAACTTACTTATTCTACCGTCACACTCTTAGCTAAGTTACGTGGTTTATCCACGTCACATCCTCTATGAAGTGCTGCATAGTATGCAATTAATTGTAATGGTACTACAGAGATAAGGGGTGTTAACAAATCATGCACAGCTGGAACGATATAGCGGTCGCCTTCCATTTCTAGACCTTTCATAGAAATGATACATGGATGTGCTCCACGCGCAACCACTTCTTTTACGTTACCACGTATGCTTAAGTTAACACTCTCTTGTGTTGCTAATGCGACAATCGGTGTTCCATCTTCAATTAAAGCAATCGTTCCATGCTTTAATTCTCCACCTGCGAAACCTTCTGCTTGGATGTAAGAGATTTCTTTTAGTTTCAAGGCTCCTTCAAGGCCAACATAGTAATCAACACCACGACCAATAAAGAATGCATTTCTTGAGGTTTCCATAAATTCTGTTGCGATTGCTTCTAACTCTTCTTTATCTTCAAACACAACTTCCATAGCATTTGCAATGATACCTAGCTCATGGATTAAGTCCATATCTACTGCAATTCCTTTATTTGTAGCTGTTACTTCAGCAAGAATAGCTAAAACAGCCATTTGAGAAGTATAGGCTTTAGTAGATGCTACTGCAATTTCTGGACCAGCATATAACAATAGCGTATGATCTGCTTCACGAGAAAGAGTAGAACCAGGTACATTTGTAATAGTAAGAGTTGGATATCCTAACTCTTTCACTTTTACTAATACTGCTCGGCTATCTGCTGTTTCTCCACTTTGTGTGATAAAGATAAATAATGGATTTTTAGAAAGCAATGGCATATTGTAGACAAATTCACTTGCAACGTGAACCTCTACTGGAATTTCTGCAACATTCTCAATGAATTGTTTTCCAAGAAGTCCTGCATGATAAGATGTCCCAGCAGCAACAATATAAAGACGATCAGCAGCTTTAACTGCATCAATAATAGCAGGATCAATAGTTAGCTTACCTTGATCATCTTGATATTCTTGGATAATTTTACGGATAGCTAATGGCTGCTCATCAATTTCTTTTAGCATATAGTGAGGATACGTTCCTTTTTCAATATCACTAGCATCTAATTCTGCTGTATATGCTTCCCGGGAAATAACTTCGCCCTCTAAAGTCTCGATTGTTACACTATCACTTTTAACAATTACGATTTCTTTATCCACTAGTTCTACATATTGATTTGTAACCTGTAGCATAGCCATAGCATCACTAGCGATTACATTAAAGTTATCCCCTAAACCAATTAGTAGTGGGCTTTTATTTTTCGCAACATAAATCACATCTTTCTCTTGCTCGTCAATTAAAGCAAAAGCATAAGATCCTTTTAGTAGTTTTAATGTTCGAACGAAAGCCGCCTTTAAACTGCTTCCTTCTTCTACAAAGTGTTCAATTAATTGAATAACTACTTCCGTATCTGTATCACTTTTTAGTGTTACGTCAGAAAGATATTCTTTTTTTAATAAGTCATAGTTTTCAATTACACCGTTATGAACAATTGTAAAACGATTAGAAGCACTTTTATGTGGATGAGCATTTAATCTACTTGGTACTCCGTGAGTAGCCCAACGTGTATGACCAATTCCCGCTGCTGCATACACACTCTCATCTACGATTTTTCGTAAATCTGCAATGCGACCTTTTTCTTTAAAGACGCTAACTCCATTTTCATTGCTTACCGCGATACCAGCAGAGTCGTACCCTCTATATTCTAATTTCTCTAGACCTTTTAGTAATATCTCTTTTGCATCCTGGTTTCCAATATATCCTACAATTCCGCACATACTTCTTTTCCTCCGTTCTAAGGGAGCAAGAAGTCACAATTTCGGGAACATGCTTGCTCCCTTACCTCTGATAATTTTTTTATAGATTGTTGAGAAAAGGTATAATTGTTAGCCTGTAAATAATTATTTCCTTTTATACACAATCTTTAAGAATCTTCTACGATTAGCATGCCCTATTCTTTGTGCATTAAGTTGCCCTAATATTTTAAAATAGTGCTATCGATTGGCTAATACAACCGGGAGGCATCCGCCGAAAAATCGATAAACCTCCTCCTCGTCAACTAGTTTTCATGTCGTCCATTACTAGTCCAGGCGCTTAGTTCCACTTATTTAAATCCTTTCCTCCTTTACTAAAAGATACTGCCTTTTTTTCAAAAAGCAATTTAATCATACCTTATTAAGATTCTCTCCGTCAATTACAATTCTACTATAGATTGGAATTTTTACTACAAATTGTTTACATATTGGGTATGATATGCTTACACCAAATGAAAAATAGGATGACGAACATTTAATCAATCATAAATGAACTTCACCCTATAATGTATTCTATTGTGCTACTTTGGTTACAGCTAGCATATAAATTAATAATGAATTGCTTATGATCCAAGATTCATTATTCAGGCAATCCCATTTCCTCTTTCACTACTTCTGAAATGATATTAACATAAGCTTCGCAAAGCTCCTCTGTTGGGGCTTCTGCCATTACACGAACTAAAGGTTCTGTGCCAGAAGGACGAACTAAAATTCTACCATCGCCATTCATTTCTTGCTCCACTTTAGCAATTACTTCTTTTACTTTCTCATTGTCCGTTACATGGTATTTATCTGAAACTCGAATATTCACAAGCTTTTGTGGAAATTTCTTCATTTCTCCTGCTAGTTCAGATAATTTCTTTTTTGTTACTTTCATAATATTTACTAATTGTAACCCAGTTAAGAGCCCATCACCTGTTGTATTATAATCAAGGAATATAATATGCCCTGACTGCTCTCCTCCAAGGTTATATCCATTATTGCGCATTTCCTCTACTACATATCGATCGCCAACAGCGGTTGGAATACTTGTGATTTGATGTTGTTCTAATGCTTTATAAAAGCCTAGGTTACTCATTACAGTAGAAACAACTGTATTATTCTTTAGCCTTCCTACTTCTTTCATATAAGCAGCGCATATATACATGATTTGATCACCATCTACTATATTACCAGCTTCATCAATAGCGATTAAACGATCACCATCTCCATCAAATGCTAAACCAACATCTGCCTCTTTTTCTAAGACAAATCTTGCTAGTGCTTCTGGATGAGTAGATCCAACTCCATCGTTTATATTTAAACCATTTGGAGAAGCTCCCATCGTGGATATATCAGCGTCTAAATCTGCAAATAAATGCATAGCTAGTGAAGAAGTAGCGCCATGTGCACAGTCTAACGCAATGTGTATTCCAGCAAATTCTTCATCAACAGTCTGCTTCAAGAATTGAAGATATTTCTGGCCACCTTCAAAGTAATCATCCACATGCCCAAGATCGGCTCCTGTAGGTCTTGGCAGATCGTCTTCTTCTTTATCAATCAATGCTTCTATTTCTAGTTCTTGATCATCAGACAATTTAAACCCATCAGGACCAAAGAACTTAATTCCATTATCTGCGACTGGATTATGTGATGCAGAAATCATGACTCCTGCTTGTGCTCCTAGCACCTTAGTCAGATAAGAGACACCTGGTGTAGAAATAACTCCTAATCGCATTACTTCTGCACCTATAGATAGTAAACCTGCTACAAGTGCTCCTTCCAGCATATGTCCGGATATACGAGTATCGCGTCCTATCAAAACCTTTGGTCTTTCATGATCTTTAGTTAGGACGTATCCACCATATCTACCCAGCTTAAATGCCATCTCTGGTGTTAACTCACTATTTGCAACTCCTCGTACACCGTCCGTACCGAAATATTTACCCATTCCATATCGCTCCTTCTAACTGATTATCTATCATCCTTGACTAAGCTTCTTTTTTTGTAATGGAAATGCTGGCCGTTTCCATTGCTAGTTCCCAATTTATATTGGCTGGACCGTTCACTTTAATAGGAACCTCATGACTTCCAGCATCTAATCCTGCTAAATCTACATATAGGGAGAAATCACCTGCATTTAATCCAGCTAGTCTATTCTGTTCTCCCGTTATATCAAGACTTGTACTACCATTGCTTGGGTTGGATATGCTAGCATTTAAACCACTTTTAAGACCTTGTAAGCTAATTGGTATATTACTGAGGGTCTTGGTTTGTGTCCCCTGGGAAGCTGTTTCTTCTGATTCCCCCGAATCTTCTTTAGATACTGTTACTTTAACAGTTACAGTTACTAGTTCCGGATCTACCGATGTAACTCCATTAGAGATAATAACAGGTAACGAAAGTGTTTTATTACTATCTATCTGACTCACATCTACCTCAACTCTCGTACTCTCTACTCCTTTAAGTACATCTTCTGGTGCAGTGATGGTAGCTTCCTTTTTATCTAAGGTAATGGAGTCAATGGTAATATTCTCTTTTGGCGTTCCTTTTTCCACTATATCTATTGGAACTGTTTTACTCGTTCTTGTAACAGGAATATTCACTTCCACTGTTTCTGGTTCCACTTGAACATCTAATTTATTTAGACTACTGTCTAGAACTGAAACGGCTGCTTGTTCACTTATGTCTTCATTAGTCGCTTCATCCAAGCTAATATTTGCCTTTACATAGGCAATTTTATCTACCTGGTCTTTTGCTCCCGTTATTTTAACTGTACTAGGGCTTATTTTTGCTGTTCCCGCGCTATACCCTTTCGCAATAGAACTATCACTAAACTCAGCCTCTACTTTAAATTCTTCTGTTACTTTTTCTTTGACATTTACTTTAATTGTTTCTGGGTCTATCGTAGCCGTTAATTTATCCGATAGATCTCTTATTTCTATCTGCACCGTTTTGGTTCCAAGATCTGCATTTGCTAGATTTACGAAAACCTCAAAGTCTTTTGTTAATCTTGCTTGCTGAAGGGGAACAGTTGGCCCTTTTAAGGTTACAGTTACTGTACTTGGGATACCTGTGACAACTACATTATCGGTATCATAATATGCTGTTACTGGTATATCCTCTAAGACAACAGTCTCTGAATCACTTGGTACATTCACTTCATTTTTTGAATTATCATTTGTATTAGTAGCATACGAGAAAAGTAAAAGAGCAAATGCCAAAGCAATCACTTTCATAAACCAATTCTTACTAACGATTTTATCAATTAATCTTCTCATTTTTTCTTCCCCTTCCAGCTCCACTTATTAGTAGAGGATTGTTTGGTAGAGGGTTGAACTAATGCAGCAGTAAGCATTTCCCTAAACGCATCTAATTTTAGCTCTCTATGTAAATCTCCATTTTTAGTGATTGAGATAGCACCTGTTTCCTCTGAAACTACAATTGTTAAGCTATCTGTTACTTCACTAATACCGAGAGCAGCTCTATGCCTTGTACCTAACTCTTTTGAAATAAATGGGCTTTCAGACAAAGGAAGGTAACATGCAGCTGCAGCTATATTAGACTTTTGAATAATTACTGCACCATCATGTAATGGAGTATTTGGTATAAAAATATTGATTAAAAGTTCTGAAGAGATTTTCGATTCTAATGCAATCCCAGTCTCAATGTAATCACTTAATCCTGTCTCTCTTTCAACAGTAATTAAGGCACCTATTCGTCGCTTAGCCATATAATCTACTGCTTTCACAATAGATTCTACCATTTGTTCTTGCTGTTCATGTTCTTTAACGATAGATCTGGAGAAGAATTTCCCTCGACCAAGTTGTTCAAGTGCTCTTCTCAATTCTCCCTGGAAGATAATGATAATGGCTAAAGCACCCCATTGAATAACTTGCTCCATCATCCAACCAAGTGTTTGCAACTGGAAAAAATCACTCAACATCTTAATGATTAAAATAACAAAAATTCCATTAAGGAGTTGAACAGCCTTCGTTCCACGTATAATTGATAATATTTTATAAATGACATACCAAACAAGGATAATGTCAACTGTATTCGCTAAGTATTTTAAAAAGGGGAAATCTACAAACGACATTTTCCTTCCTCCAAGAATATATATTTCACAAGTAATGAATTACTCTATTTAAAAGCCTACAATTATCATATTATAACACAATTCATTTTAATACTAATAATGAAAAGCGAATGTATATGTTATTGGTTAAAAAAGTGAATAATGAATATTTCACTTCCTCTATTTATTATTTGGAATAAATAGGATTCTCTACTAAAGCTTCTTTTAACTTATTATAGACAAAAATAGGATCTCCTTTTCAAAAAAATGATTGTCCTACATTATTATATGACTTTCTTCTGTTATTAGCCCTTTATTTTACCACTAAAAAACCTGCAAACATCAATTTGCAGGTAATCCTTGTTCTTCTTTTGTTTCTCCAGTGAACAATTGTGTAACTTCTTTGGCCGCATTTTTCATTTTGTACCAAACCCACTCAAAGACTGCGTCAATTTCCTTAATTTCACCTGTCACTTGACTAGCTGAGGCCATATACTGCTTTCCGTTTATAACTGTTACATCTCCATCTACTTGTCCTTCTATCTTAATATCCCCATTACGAACAATGATATTTCCTTTAACTGTTTCACCTTTTGGTACAATTGCTGTGTTATTCTCAACAATAATATTAGGTTGTTTAGAAACAGAAAATTGATGATCTTGGTTCCATGAAGATAACAAGCTAGAAACCATCAACACCAGAAAAAGTGAAGCAGCAGCCAGCATTGGATGATGCCTTACCCACCTCTTCACTCTAGCTTGCTTTTGTTCTTTTGGTAGTTTCGCTAATACATTTTCTGTGAAATTTAATGGAGCTTGAATATGAGAGGTACTTTGAACAAGAGCAATCGTTTTTTTCAACTCATGAAAATGGGTTGCACATGATTCACATGTTTGTAGGTGCTCCTGTAATTCTCTCTTATGATCTTCTTCTATTTCTTCATCAAGATACTCATGCATATATGTGACTATTTTTGATGAACAAGTCATATTCTTTCACCTTCTTTATCAGACATGCCTTAATTGCTTTCTTAATGCTTCTCTTCCCCTGTGTATACGTGTTTTGACTGTTCCTAATGGAAGCTCCAGAATTTCACTTATCTCGTTAAGAGACAGCTCTTCAATATATTTTAATACAATTACAGCTCTATATTTCTCTGGTAGCTTTGAAATTTCCTGTTGAATGGTGGACTGTAGCTCCATGCTTTCCACATCTTCTTCAGGAAGTCTTTCATTGGAAGCAATCTGTGAATACATATTCAAACCATCTGTACCAGGAACTTCCGCATCCAAATAATAGTCTGGTTTTTTCTTTCTAATCCGGTCAATACAGAGGTTTGTTGCAATACGATAAAGCCATGTTGAAAACTTTAGCTCTATGTTAAATCTGTGTATATTAACATATGCTCTAATAAATGCTTCTTGTGCCATATCCTCAGCTTCATGTCTATTCCCTAACATTCGGTAACATATCTGAAAAACCTTGTCTTTATAAAGTTCAATAATATCACCGAAAGCATTCTGATCCCCTTTTAATACTTGTTTAATTCTCTTTTTAACTAATACATCCATCCATTTACCTCCGCTCTAGTGCGGCTACTCGATTATACGAATCGATAGCAAGAAAGGTTTCATTTTCCGATTAATATTTTTCAATTTTATTTTTTAATAGTGAACTAATGGCTATTTTAAATACGTTCTCTTTTATAGTAGTCTTTATATAAGTAAAATTATTACATAAGACCTAAGACACATCTTATTAAGTTTCATTAAAGTGTCTAGTTTGTAGGATATATTTACACATTATATTCTAAATAATAAGTGTTTTTCATTTAATCAATAGTGAAAATTCTCCCCATTTATGTACATCTGCCTATTTTAGGATACTCATTATTTATTTTAACAAATTTTGACACAATATGTTTAAAATTTTTATATTTGGTTATAAAAAAAGTAAGAATATGCTAAAATCAAATAATAGTATTCATAAATTAATTTCCATTAGTGAATTAAAAATAAAGGAAAAAAGGGTGAAAAAAATGAGTGATAGAGAATTATTAGAAGATATTGAAGAACATCGAGAAATGATGATCTACTGGGCAAACACCACTTCTTTTTCAAACCCAAAAGTGATAGATATAAGTACAAAACTAGACCATTTACTTAATAAATATGATGAAATAGTTAATCAAATAACTATTAAATAACTATTAAATAATAAAAGGGAACTATTTGTGCATGTAGTTACATGCTAAATAGTCCCCTTTTTATATTAATTATAGCGCTAGAGTACTTTTATCCCTTTAATGATTCATCATTGAGGCAAAAATAAAAACCAAACAGTTATTGTTTGGTTTAATGAGCCATGAAGGATTCGAACCTTCGACCCTCTGATTAAAAGTCAGATGCTCTACCGACTGAGCTAATGGCTCTCTGGCTGGGCTAGCTGGATTCGAACCAACGAGTGACGGAGTCAAAGTCCGTTGCCTTACCGCTTGGCTATAGCCCAAAAAAATAAAAAAGGACATATAATTTATATTGTCCAGTAGTAAATGGTGGAGGGGGACGGATTCGAACCGCCGAACCCGAAGGAGCGGATTTACAGTCCGCCGCGTTTAGCCACTTCGCTACCCCTCCGATATTCTAATTCATGACAATTAAATAAAATGGTGCCGGCGAAAGGACTTGAACCCTCAACCTACTGATTACAAGTCAGTTGCTCTACCAGTTGAGCTACACCGGCATATGTTATGGTGGAGGATGACGGGATCGAACCGCCGACCCTCTGCTTGTAAGGCAGATGCTCTCCCAGCTGAGCTAATCCTCCATATTTTTGAATTGTTATTGGTGACCCATACGGGATTCGAACCCGTGTTACCGCCGTGAAAGGGCGGTGTCTTAACCGCTTGACCAATGGGCCTCTTTATCTCTGTAAGCTTCCAACCGGGCTCGAACCGGTGACCTCTTCCTTACCATGGAAGTGCTCTACCTGCTGAGCTATGGAAGCACTTTTGCTAACATATCACTTTTTTTATAAATTGGCTCCGCAGGTAGGACTCGAACCTACGACCGTTCGGTTAACAGCCGAATGCTCTACCACTGAGCTACTGCGGAACAATATGGTATGCCTGGCGACGTCCTACTCTCACAGGGGGAGAACCCCCAACTACCATCGGCGCTGAGAAACTTAACTTCCGTGTTCGGTATGGGAACGGGTGTGACCTTCTCGCTATCGCCACCAGACTTTTTCTCAAGACATATATCATTATACATGTTTTTGAGAACATTTCAAGTATAATTTTAAAAATTATTCCCTGAAAACTAGATTATGTTAGAAGAAGAAAGAACCGAGTAATCATTGTCTAGCTACAGCTCCTATCGCCTATCAAACTTCCGATCAATTCCCCTACGATAAGTCAACATCAGTTCACTCTCGTTCACTGTGTTTCCTATATCTCAGTGCATTGCTCTCCAGTTTGTACGCCGATAAACAGTCGCTTTCGCTTTTCATTTTAGTTAAGTCCTCGATCTATTAGTATCAGTCAGCTCCACACGTCACCGCGCTTCCACCTCTGACCTATCAACCTGATCATCTTTCAGGGATCTTACTAGCTTACGCTATGGGAAATCTCATCTTGAGGGGGGCTTCATGCTTAGATGCTTTCAGCACTTATCCCTTCCGCA
>NZ_WEHU01000011.1 GCF_009183415.1 Bacillus sp. B1-b2
CCCTCCAATAAAGCTTTTTTCCACGCAGATATCATGGGAGGATTAGTTAGTCCAAACTTCAGGGCTGTTTCCGTAACTGAATGTCCTGTTCTTTTCATAAAGCTTAATACATCCAGCTTGAATGGAACAGAATAAGTTTTATTCTGTGCTTTTCTCATTAACCCTTCTGTTCCAAATCTCTCGTAATTGTTTACCCAATTAATAATCTGCTTATGAGACTTAATACCATGTTTTTTAGCTAAAAGTTTATATCCAAGTATTCCTTCTTTATATTCTTTCACTACCATAAGCTTGAATTTTTCATTATATTTAGACATAAATAAGACACCCCAAAAGTTAGATTCTTTACTCTAACTTTTGGGGTGCAGTACAAATGTAGGGGTTTTTTATGTACTTCACTCATTGAAATATGGAAATAGCAGAAAATCGAAAGAGCTATGAAATAATGTATGATGTTTCGTAACATAGAGGATTTGGAAAAGACCACTTTTAGTAAAATAGTCGTAGAAATCCTCTTATTTTCGTTACTTCCATGAAAAACAAAGAAAATAGACGGAGAATTACGCCTATTTCCTTAGAATACATGAAATCGGAGGGATTTTCCTTCCTTAACCGGAAAAATCCGCTTATTAGCAAGGAAATGAATATTATAATGGTCATTAGTCGGAATTCTCCACTTATTATTTTATGATTCCTCAAATTGGCTGCGGAATTTTTTTCAACAATATATTAATATAAGCATAATTTATATCCAGATGATTTATGGTTTCAGTGGTAAGACTTCTATGGAATCCGCAAAAGCTTCGAACTCCATGGAAATCATCCCCCTATTTAAATATACAACTTTATATTCTCCCTTACTCCATAGAGGGGTTTCTCGACAGCCTGGAGACCTTCTATTAAAATAGAAAGTCTATTTTTGTCTTCAGCGAATCCTAGTGTTTTACTCCTTTTCTAAACCAAAAATAATAGTTAAAGCAACTTTTTTTTAAAAATTGTATGATGTTTCATTTGATAGAAGGAAATCTAAAAATAATTGTTTTTATCTAAATCTGGAGGGGAAGCTAGATAAAGTAGATGAATTATGGATAACAAGACAGAAGAATTTCGTCTTGCATTCCCCAATCTTTAATTATATACTACTATTAGTACCTAGTCTTAAGAGTGCGGTGGTGTTGTATATGAAACGAAACAAAAAGGAACGTCAAGCAATGCTAGTACATACCATTAGAGAAACACCTTTTATTACGGATGAGGATTTAGCGGAAAAATTCTCTGTTAGTGTTCAAACGATAAGACTAGATAGGCTTGAATTATCCATTCCAGAGCTAAGAGAACGAATAAAAAATGTAGCAACCAAGACTTTAGAGGATGAAGTGAAAGCTTTACCTATAGAAGAAGTAATTGGTGATATTATAGACATGGAATTAGATCATTCAGCTATATCTATCTTTGAAATGCAACAAGAACACGTATTTAAAAGGAATGGTATTGCAAGGGGGCATCATTTATTTGCACAAGCTAATTCACTTGCTGTTGCTCTAATTAATGATGAACTAGCCTTAACTGCTAAAGCAAATATTCATTTCACCAGATCCGTAAAAATAGGAGAAAGAATTATTGCAAAAGCAAAAGTAAATCATATAGATAGTAAGAGTGGTAGAACTTCTGTTGAAGTGAATAGTTATGTAAACTCGGAATTAGTGTTTAAAGGTGAATTCGAAATGTATCGAGCAAAAAAATAACATATTAGAATTAGGTGAGTTTATCATGAAAATTGCCATTGATGCAATGGGTGGAGACAATGCACCAAAAGAGATAGTATTAGGTGCCGAAAAGGCCATTGAAACTTATAAAGACTTAGAAATCGTGCTAGTTGGAGACGAGAATAAGATTAAGACCTATTTAACGAAGAATGAAAGAGTGACAATTTTACATACAGAAGAACAGATACTACCTACTGATGAACCAGTTAGAGCAGTTCGCAGAAAGAAAAATGCGAGTATGGTTCTTGGTGCTACAGAAGTAAAAGAAGGAAGAGCTGATGCTTTTATTTCAGCAGGTAATACTGGCGCACTAATGGCAACAGGATTGTTTGTAGTAGGGAGAATAGATGGAATAGATCGACCTGCTTTATCTCCAACTCTGCCAACAATAGGTGGACAAGGTTTTCTCCTTCTTGATGTTGGAGCAAATGTAGATGCAAAGCCTGAAAACTTATTACAATATGCTATCATGGGTAGCATTTATACAGAAAAAGTAAGAGGCATTGCTAAACCAAGAGTGGGGCTATTAAATATAGGAACCGAAGAAAAAAAGGGTAATGAGTTAACGAAAAAAACCTTTGATTTACTTCAAGAAGCAGATATTCATTTCATCGGAAATATAGAAGCTCGTGACTTGCTTGAAGGAGTATGTGATGTTGCTGTTACAGACGGTTTTACAGGTAATATGGTATTGAAAACGGTAGAAGGTACTGCTATGTCTATGTTTAAAATGATTAAAGCTGAATTAATGAGTAGCTTTAAATCAAAAATGGCAGCAGCTGTATTAAAACCAAATTTAAGACAAATTAAGAATAAGCTAGATTACTCTGAATATGGTGGTGCTGCATTATTTGGGTTAAAAGCACCAGTAATTAAAGCACACGGATCATCGGATAGCCAGGCTATTTTTAGTGCTATTAGACAAACACGAGAATTTGTACAAGCGGAAGTTGTGACAACCATTGAATCCGCTATTGAACATAAAACAGAATAGAATCATTAAGCCCCTTTCAGTGGGGAAAGAAGGGAAGTTGTAATAATGGGGAAAATAGCATTTGTATTTCCAGGACAAGGATCTCAAACGGTTGGAATGGGGAAAGATGTATTTGACCAATATGCGTCTTCAACACAAATTTTTGAAAATGCAGATCAAAAATTAGGATTTCCATTAAGTCAGTTAATTTTTGAAGGACCAAAAGAGGAGTTAACTTTAACTCATAATACACAGCCAGCATTACTTACAACAAGTGTTGCCTTACTCGAGCACTTTAAACAATACGATATTAAACCTGATTATGTTGCTGGACACAGTTTAGGAGAATACTCTGCATTAGTTGCAGCAGGAGTTATTTCTTTTGAAGATGCCGTTTACGCGGTAAGAAAACGTGGCGAATATATGCAAGAGGCAGTTCCAGCAGGAAATGGTGCAATGGCAGCTGTATTAGGTCTTGATCGAGAAAAGCTAACAGCTGTAACTAAGGAAGTTACAGAAGAAGGTCATTCTGTTCAGTTAGCGAACTTAAATTGTCCAGGTCAAATTGTTATTTCTGGTACTACAAAAGGGGTAGAGCTAGCGTCTGAAAAAGCAAAAGAAGCAGGTGCAAAGCGTGCTATTCCTTTAGAAGTTAGTGGACCATTTCATTCTGCACTAATGAAACCAGCAGCTGAAAAATTCACTTCCGTATTAGAAGGTATCGAATTACAGAATGCAAAAATTCCGGTAATAGCAAATGTAACAGCAAATCCTATTGAGCAGAAAGATGAAATCAAGGATAAATTAGTAGAACAACTTTATTCTTCTGTCCTTTGGGAAGATTCTGTTCAGAAAATGATGGAATTGGGTGTAGATACTTTTGTTGAAATCGGGCCTGGTAAAGTATTAGCTGGACTCGTTAAAAAGATTGATCGTAAAGTAAATATATACTCTGTTTATGACTTAGAAACAAGTAGCCAAGTAGCAGAAGCTCTAAAGGGGGAAATGTAAGTGAAATTAGCTGGTAAAGTAGCGCTTGTAACTGGAGCATCTAGAGGGATTGGAAAATCCATTGCATTAGAATTAGCGAAAAACGGTGCGGATGTAATTGTTAATTATGCTGGAAGTGTGGATCGTGCTAATGAGGTTGTAGAAGAAATTAAACAACTAGGACGAAATGCAATTAGCATTCAATGTGATGTTTCTAACAGTGATTCTGTTAGTGAAATGATGAAAACTAGCTTAGATACATTTGGTAACATCGATATTTTAGTTAATAATGCGGGAATTACAAAAGACAATCTTTTAATGCGCATGAAGGAAAACGAATGGGATAATGTAATCAATACAAATCTTAAAGGTGTTTTCCTTTGTACGAAAGCAGTAACAAGACCTATGATGAAACAACGCAAAGGTCGAATCATTAATATTACATCCATTGTTGGTGTAACTGGAAATCCTGGGCAAGCTAATTATGTAGCTGCAAAAGCCGGAGTAATTGGTTTCACTAAAACAACAGCAAAAGAGCTTGCACAAAGAAATATTACGGTAAATGCTATTGCTCCTGGATTTATTACAACAGATATGACAGACCAACTAACAGATGATGTGAAAAATAGCATGTTAACACAAATTCCATTAGGACAATTTGGGAAACCAGAAGATATTGCTAATGCTGTAATATTCCTTGCTTCAGATGAATCCAGTTATATTACAGGTCAAACGTTACACATTGATGGTGGTATGTATATGTAATAATTGTTATAAAACAATTATTAGAAATCCTCGATAAAACCAAAATAATTATATTTTAAACTTTGCATTTATTATTTTGGAGAAATACTCTATAATCATTTGAGGGGAGGTGAATGAAATGGCAGATGTATTAGAGCGTGTAACGAAAATCGTAGTTGATCGTCTTGGTGTGGAAGAATCTGAAGTAACTTTAGAAGCTTCTTTCAAAGATGATTTAGGTGCTGATTCTCTAGATGTGGTTGAACTTGTTATGGAATTAGAAGATGAGTTTGATATGGAGATTTCTGACGAAGATGCTGAAAAAATCGCAACAGTTGGTGATGCGGTGAATTACATAGGTAATCGTTAGTCAACTCTAAAAGCTCCGTTTATAGCGGAGCTTTTAATTATATAGTAGAGAATACAAAAATTTTTATTTTTATTGTATACTTATATCTGATTCCTACGAAAGATAAGTATATATAGAAAGATAAAATCGTTTTCTAGTCGAGAGAAAGGGCCCCTTTTTAATAATGGCCCTGTTAGGTATAGAATGACTTGGAGAGGAGAGAACTTTCCAAGTTTCTTTGCGTTTTTTATTCAATTTACTTAAACTTGAAATGAATTGTAAACTTAGTGCTAAGGTGGAGGCAAAGGCAATATGCGAGGCAACCGAAAAGAGAAACGAGCGATTCGTCCAAACGAAAAAAAGATGAAAGAACTACAAGAAACAATCAATATTCATTTTACAAATGAAAAATTATTAAAACAGGCTTTTACCCATTCATCATATGTGAATGAGCATCGAAGAAAACCACATGAAGATAATGAAAGATTAGAATTCCTTGGTGATGCTGTATTAGAGCTTACTGTATCAGAGTTTCTGTTTAAAAAATTTCCTATGATGAGTGAAGGAGAATTAACGAAGCTACGTGCTGCTATTGTATGTGAGCCCTCTCTCGTTTCCTTCGCCAATGAACTTTCATTTGGAAAGTTTGTATTGTTAGGAAAAGGCGAGGAAATGACTGGTGGGAGAACAAGACCTGCATTACTTGCAGATGTTTTTGAGGCATTTATAGGCTCACTATACTTAGATCAAGGAATTACCACTGTGGTAACGTTCTTAGAAAAAGTTGTTTTTCCTAAGATAAATGACGGTGCTTTTTCTCATGTGATGGATTTTAAAAGTCAGCTTCAAGAATATGTACAAAGAGATGCTGTTGGAACAATCGAATATAAGATTTTATTAGAGAAGGGTCCAGCGCATAATAGAGAGTTTATTTCTCAAGTATTTTTAAATGACAAAGAGCTAGGTACAGGTACAGGTCGCTCGAAGAAAGAAGCGGAACAGCATGCCGCTCAACAATCGTTAAGCATGCTAAAAGCTGATCATGATAAACAGTAATGGAATTATACTCCTGGAGAACCGACTGCAACTAGAGAAAACAAAAGAAATGGGGTGAGGGTATGTTCTTAAAACGGTTGGATATTATTGGTTTTAAATCATTTGCTGATCGAGTTTCTGTTGATTTTGTTCCAGGTGTAACAGCAGTAGTTGGACCAAATGGAAGTGGTAAAAGTAATATTACGGATGCTATACGTTGGGTGCTTGGAGAGCAATCTGCTAAATCATTAAGAGGAAGTAAAATGGAAGATGTTATCTTTTCAGGAAGTGACTCTAGAAAAGCAGTAAACTTTGCAGAGGTAACCTTAACGTTAGAGAATGAAGATCAATTCTTGCCTTTAGACTTTCATGAGATAAGTGTAACAAGAAGAGTGTATCGTTCAGGTGATAGTGAATTTTTAATTAATAAGCAATCCTGTCGATTAAAAGATATTGTTGATTTATTTATGGACTCTGGCTTAGGAAGAGAAGCATTTTCTATTATCAGTCAAGGAAAAGTAGAAGAAATCTTAAATAGCAAAGCAGAAGACCGACGTTCTATTTTTGAAGAAGCTGCAGGGGTTCTTAAATATAAAACACGAAAAAAGAAAGCGGAAGGAAAGCTTGTGGAAACACAAGAAAACCTGAACCGTGTTAACGACATTCTTCACGAATTAGAAAGCCAAGTAGAACCATTAAAGATACAAAGCTCTATGGCAAAGGAATTCTTAGATCATCGAGAAAATTTAGAGCAAATTGAAGTCGCTCTGATGGTCCACGATATTGAAGAAGCGCATGGAAAGTATGAAACCATCTCTAAAAAGCTAGAGGAATATAAGCAAGAGGAATTAAAGCTATCTTCCTTACTTCAAGGAAAAGAAGCAAAGATGGAAGAAATGAAAAATCAAATTTCCGCTTTAGATGAATCGATAGATGATTTGCAGCAGGTCTTGCTTTTAGTAAGTGAAGAATGGGAAAAGCTTGAAGGTAGAAAAGAAGTTTTAAAAGAAAGAAAGAAAAATGCTGTTCAAAATAAGGATCAATTAGAAAAAACAAAGCACGAATTGGCGCTTAGAATAGCTACTCTAGATGCACAAAAAGAAACACAAGAGGTTTTAGTTCAACAATTGCAATCTGATTCAAATGAAATGGAAGCAACCCTTAAAAATCAAGAAAAAGAGCTAGAACTGTTTAATGATAATTTGGAAGAGAAAATCGAGTCATTAAAAAGTGATTATATTGAGTTGTTGAGCGAACAGGCTGCATCTAATAATGAATTAAAATCAGTTGATCAACAATTACAGAATCAGCAAAGAAGAACCAGCCAGTTAGATGAAGAAAATGCGAAGTATACGGCAGAACGAAAAGAAATTCAAAATAAGAAAAAAGAAATTACTGCAACATTACAGGCATTTGGTACAGAATTAGCTAAATGGACAAAAACATTAGAAAATCATCAAAAAAGCTTTAGCGAAATAGAAGTGAAAGTTCAGCAGGTGGAAAAGTCTCTCTATCAATCCTATCGATTTACTGAGCAAGCCAAATCTAGAAAGGAAATGTTAGAAGAATTAGAGGATGACTATTCTGGATTCTTTCAAGGAGTTAAAGAAGTATTAAAGGCTAGAGGAAAATCACTAAGTGGAATTCGTGGTGCAGTTGCAGAATTAATGCAAGTGCCTAAGCAATACAGTGTTAGCATGGAGATTGCTCTAGGTGGAAGCATGCAGCATATTGTTGTGGAAACAGAACAGAATGGTCGAGAAGCTATAAACTTTTTAAAAAAGAATGGATTTGGCCGAGCTACGTTTTTACCTATGAATGTTATTAAAGGAAAAATGCTTGCTGATCATCAGCTAAGACTAGTGGAAGGTCATTCAAGCTTCATTGGTGTGGCTGCTAATCTCATAACGTATGATTCCCAATATACAGAAATAATGAGAAATTTATTGGGGAATGTCATTATAACGAAGGATTTAAAGGGTGCCAATGAAATGGCAAAAACCCTACAATATCGATCTCGTTTTGTTACGTTAGAAGGAGAGATTGTTAATCCTGGTGGATCTATGACAGGTGGAGCTATTAAACAAAAAACAGCTTCCATTTTAACTCGTAAAGGTGAATTAGAAGATCTTAAAAAGAATATTTTTGAGATGGAAAAAGCCACTCTAAAGCTGGAAGACCAGATGAAAAAAGGAAAAGCAGCCTTAAGTGAAGAAGAAGTTCACTTAGAAGAAAATAGGCTAAAAATAGAAGATATTCAGTTCCAAATGCAATCATGGAAAGATGATTTAAGGGATATTGAGTACGAAGAACGAACGATGAATGATAAATTGTCTTTATATGATCGCAATAAATCAGATTACGAGCAAGAACAAACAACCTTAATAGCTCGTAAACGACAATTAGAGGAATATATAGAGACAAGCAAGCAGAAAATTGCCGAATTAGATGAAGAAATAGTTTCCTTAACTCAACGTAAAAATGAACAAAGCTCTTCAAAAGAATCTGTTTTAAGGGCTATTGGAGATGTAAGGATACAATTAGCAGCTAAGAAAGAGCAATTAAGGCATGAAAGAGATAAATTAAATACGATGATTCAGGAATGGAGTGAAGCGAAAGGAAGAGAAGAAATTGTTACAGAAGATTTACGATTGCTTTCTTCTGAAATGGACAATTCTCATTCTGGTGCATCAACTCTTGAACAACAATCCGAACAAAAACAAAACGAAAAGCAAGATACCCTTCAATTGATTTCTTTACGTAGAGAAGAAAGATTGCAAAAACAAATGACACTAGAAGAGTTAGAGCTAGGTGTAAAAGAAGAACGTAGAATACATCGTGGAATGGTACAAGCTTTAAAAGATGAAGAAGTAAAACTGAACCGAATTGATGTGGAACTTGATACAAGGCTAACAAACCTACGTGAAGAATATTTATTAACCTATGAAGGAGCTAAGCTAGACTACCCGCTAACTATGGAGGTGGAAGAAGCTCGTAAAAAGGTTAAACTAATAAAGTTAGCAATGGAAGAACTAGGAACAGTCAATTTAGGTGCTATTGAAGAATATGATAGAGTTTCTGAAAGATATGAGTTCTTGCTAGAGCAGAAAACAGACCTAGAAGAAGCTAAGGATACTCTGTATCAAGTCATAGATGAAATGGATGACGAAATGAAAAATCGATTTGAGCAAACCTTTGAAGGAATCAAAGCTCATTTTGAATCGGTTTTCCAAAGTTTATTTGGTGGCGGAAGAGCGGATTTAGTACTAACAAAGCCTGAGGATTTATTAAACACAGGTGTTGAAATTGTTGCACAGCCGCCAGGTAAAAAACTGCAGAATTTAAGTCTTTTATCAGGTGGAGAAAGAGCCTTAACAGCTATTGCGTTATTATTTTCTATTCTAAAAGTACGACCAGTTCCATTTTGTATACTTGATGAAGTGGAAGCTGCTTTAGACGAAGCTAACGTATTCCGATTTAGTTCCTACTTAAAACGTTATAGCCATGAAACTCAATTTATTGTCATTACCCACAGAAAAGGAACGATGGAAGAAGCAGATGTATTATACGGTGTAACCATGCAAGAATCCGGAGTATCTAAATTAGTATCTGTTAGGTTAAGTGAAACAAATGAATTAGTGGCTACTTAATAATATCTCTGTTTGAGAAAAATAGATAAATGATAGAGAAAGAAGGTATGTAGATGAGTTTTTTCAAGAAATTAAAAGAAAAGATGTCTCAGCAAACAAGTGCCGTTACGGAAAAATTTAAAGATGGACTTGCAAAGACAAGAAATAATTTCTCTGATAAAGTAAATGACCTAGTTTCTAGATATAGAAAAGTGGACGAAGATTTCTTTGAAGAATTAGAAGAAATTCTAATTGGAGCAGATGTAGGCTTTGAGACAGTCATGGAACTAATCGATGAATTGAAAAGTGAAGTGAAAAAAAGAAATATTCAAGATCCAAAAGAAGTTCAGGATGCTATTTCTGAAAAATTAGTGGCTATCTATCAAAACGGGGAAGAAGAATCCTCTGCTATAAACATTCAAGAAAATGGGCTAACTGTTATCCTTTTTGTTGGAGTAAATGGTGTTGGAAAAACAACGACAATTGGTAAGCTAGCTCACAAATATAAGTCAGAGGGAAAAAACGTCTTACTAGCTGCAGGAGATACATTTCGTGCAGGTGCTATCGACCAATTAGAAGTCTGGGGAGATAGAGTAGGGGTAGACGTTATCAAGCATTCAGAAGGATCTGATCCCGCTGCTGTGATGTACGATGCTGTTCAAGCTGCAAAATCACGAAAAGCAGACATTCTACTATGCGATACAGCAGGTCGCCTTCAAAACAAAGTCAACTTAATGAAAGAGTTGGAAAAAGTTAAAAAGGTTATTGAGCGAGAAGTTCCAGGAGCACCTCATGAAGTTATTCTTGTACTTGATGCTACAACAGGTCAAAATGCACTAGTACAGGCCAAAACATTTAAAGAAAGCACAAATGTGAGTGGGATTGTCCTAACTAAATTAGACGGAACAGCAAAGGGTGGAATAGTGCTAGCAATAAGAAATGAGCTTCATATTCCAGTTAAGTTTGTTGGTCTAGGAGAGAAAATGGATGATCTTCAAGGCTTTGATCCAGAGAAATATGTTTATGGATTGTTTTCAAACTTAGTAGAGCAGGCAGAAGACTAAAAAGGAAAAAGTATCTCTGAGTACGAAACTCTGGGATGCTTTTTTTGTTAACAAATATGTGGGTTGACAAATATAAAAAAATGCTATTAAGCTAAAAATAGTTCTATCCTCAAATCCTTCCCTGTATTTTTCTCTTTTATTAGCTACTCCACTTTTTTACTAAAACCTAATAAAACTCAGTATACTTAAAAAATTCGTCAAAAGTTCAAATGAATATATTCGTTGCAATCCATTTCATAATAAAAGGATTTTAGGGATAGAACCGTTAAAGAAATGACCAATGGATAGGAGGAATTCTATGGAATTTGAAGAAGAATACCAAGCTTTTTTTAATACTCACTTGCAGGCGAGAACTGGTGAACGTCTGCGTCGCTTAAAAGAAGGTCATAGTCAGGCTGAAATGTTGTTTTTGAAGCAAGTATGGTGGCCTTTATTTCACCATTTCAAGTATGTCCATCCGGAATATGAAGTCGATGATTTCAAAGATGGAAAAAGATATTTAGATTTTGCTTATATTCGGCCCACGATACGAATTTGCTTTGAGGTCGATGGGTATGGTCCACACCTAAAGAACGTAAGTAGATGGCAATTCTCCGACAATCTGGAACGTCAAAATCAGTTGGTGATTGACGGATGGACGGTTATTCGCTTTTCTTATGATCAAGTGAAGGAGCAGCCTCGTAGATGTCAACAGATTGTACAGCAAGTAATAGGGCAATGCCTTAGTGATGAACTGGACCAGATTTCTTTGACTTTTATAGAAAAGGAAGTGCTACGGTTAGCTATACAAAAAGGAGAAGTCATATCCCCTAAAGAAGTAGAGCGGTATTTGAAGCTAAGCGACAAGACAGTAAAAAAAGTACTTTCTCAACTAGTCGATAAAAAGATGTTAATTCCCGCATCCGGTATCAAGAGGGTCCGCGCTTATCGGTTGGGTAATCAGATTAAGCACCCAAGGTAAATAGCCGGAGAAAATTCCCTTATTTAGTTTTTGAGATAAAAAATAGCTCAAATAGACGGAGGAATTCCGCCTATTGCCGTGAAAAACATGAAATTCGAGGGTATTGCTATGTATAACCGGAAAAATTCCTCTTATTATACCCAAAAAAAAGGTTCTTCTGCTGTTAGTCGGAAAATCTCCGCTTATTTAACTTTGTTTATTACTTAACGTGCTTATATCCACACTTGTAGGAAAGAAGACGAAGAAATAATAGTAAATCTAGTAATTTTTCAGAAATTAGGGTAAGTTTATTGGAGCACTAGGTTCAGATTATTTAATGAAAAGGAATGGTTATGATGCTGCTTTTCGGTTATTCCCCGCATTTCGATTGTCCAGCTCCAGCGCCAATGGTCTAGCAAAACTTCCGGGTGTCTTCCCTACGACAAGTCAACATCAAATCGCTAACGCTCTTTGTGTTTCCTATATCTCAGTCAGACCCCCTCCAGTTTGTACGACCATAAACAGGCGCCTCCGCATTTCAGATTTGTCTAGCTCCGGGCACCCAGGGGCTGATGGGCTTCACAATAGTTTCCTACGATAAGTCAACATCAGCTCGCTAACGCTCCCTGTGTTTCCTACGATAAGTCAACATCAGCTCGCTAACGCTCCCTGTGTTTCCTACGATAAGTCAACATCAGCTCGCTAACGCTCCCTGTGTTTCCTATATCTTAGAAACTCTTGCTCCACCCCACACGCCCCTAAACGGGTACCCTCCGCATTTCAGAATTGTAAAGTTATTTTCTTGACATCTTTTTTGGTGGTGTGTACAATAGTTGTTGTAAAGGCTTTTGACTTAACACGGGGGTATTATTCGATGCTTGAAAAAACAACGAGAATGAATTATTTATATGATTTCTATCAGTCGTTGTTGACACCAAAGCAACGAAGCTATATGTCTCTTTACTATTTGGATGATTACTCTCTAGGAGAGATTGCTGCTGAGTATAATGTGAGCCGACAAGCAGTGTATGACAACATTAAACGTACAGAAACAATGCTTGAGGAGTATGAGAATAAGTTATTGCTACTTCAGAAATTTCAGGAACGTCAAGTTCTTTTTGAAAAGATGAAAAAAATGCTAGAACATGATACCTTATCTATATCTGCATTGCATGAAGCAGTGAAGGAACTAGAGAAATTAGATTAAGGAGGCTGACGTATGGCATTTGAAGGATTAGCTGACCGACTGCAGAATACGATGCAAAAGATTCGCGGAAAAGGGAAAGTCAATGAAGCGGATGTAAAAGAAATGATGCGTGAAGTTCGTCTTGCACTCTTAGAGGCAGACGTTAACTTTAAAGTCGTAAAAGATTTTGTGAAAAAAGTTAGTGAACGTGCAGTTGGACAGGAAGTGCTTAAAAGTTTAACTCCAGGACAACAAGTTATAAAAGTAGTTAAAGAAGAATTAACCGAATTAATGGGTGGAGAGCAAAGTAAAATTGGTGTTGCGAAGCGTCCTCCAACTGTTATTATGATGGTTGGTTTGCAAGGTGCAGGGAAAACCACTACGACAGGTAAACTTGCTAATTTCTTGCGTAAAAAGCATAATCGTAATCCATTATTAGTTGCTGCGGATATTTACCGTCCTGCTGCTATTAAGCAATTACAAACATTAGGAAAGCAACTTGATTTTCCAGTGTTTTCTCTTGGCGATCAAGTAAGTCCAGTAGAAATTGCAAAGCAAGCAATTGAAAAAGCAAAAGAAGATCATCATGACTATGTATTAATAGATACAGCTGGTCGTCTTCATGTTGATGAAGCATTAATGGATGAATTAAAACAAATTAAAGAATTGGCTAACCCAGAAGAAATTCTTCTAGTAGTGGATTCTATGACAGGACAAGATGCTGTTAACGTTGCTGGAAGCTTTAATGAACAACTTGGACTTACTGGGGTTGTACTAACTAAGCTTGATGGTGATACACGCGGTGGTGCTGCACTGTCTATTCGCTCTGTAACCAATACACCTATTAAATTTGTAGGTATGGGTGAAAAGATGGACGCACTTGAGACGTTCCATCCTGAACGCATGGCTTCTAGAATTCTTGGTATGGGTGATGTGTTAAGTTTAATTGAAAAAGCACAAATAAATGTAGATGAAGAAAAAGCAAAAGAGCTTGAGAAGAAAATGAAAACAAATTCTTTCACGCTTGATGATTTTCTTGATTCCTTAAGCCAAGTTAAAAGTATGGGACCATTGGATGAATTACTTAAAATGATGCCAGGTGCTAATAAGATTAAAGGCCTAAACAACATGACAGTGGATGAAAAGCAAATTGCCCATGTAGAAGCAATTATTAAATCCATGACAAAAAAAGAAAAAGAAACACCAGAAATCATTAATGCGAGTAGAAGAAAAAGGATTGCTAAAGGAAGCGGAAGAACCGTTCCGGAAGTAAATAGACTTTTAAAGCAATTTGATGATATGAGAAAAATGATGAAACAAATGACCGGAATGGGTCAAAATGGTAAGAAAAAAGGAAAATTCAAGTTGCCATTTAGCCCGTTTTAACGGGAAAACTAGTGGTAATGATAGATTTTTAACACTGACAAGAAAAAACACTTTACAAAGTGTTGGAGTATCTGATAATATACTATCTTGTGTGAAACTATTCGGAGGTGCAATATTAAATGGCAGTAAAAATTCGTTTAAAACGTATGGGAGCAAAAAAATCTCCTTTTTATCGTATCGTAGTAGCAGATTCTCGTTCACCACGTGATGGACGTTTCATTGAAACAGTAGGAACTTACAATCCAGTAACTCAACCTGCTATCGTTGAAATCAACGAAGAGAAAGCTCTACAATGGTTACAAAATGGTGCAAAACCATCTGATACAGTTCGTAACCTATTCTCTAACCAAGGTATTATGGAGAAATTCCACAATATCAAAAACGCTAAGTAATTTTCTGGGACAATGAAAGAGCTAATAGAAACGATTGTTAAGCCCCTTGTTGATTTTCCAGATGAAGTTATAGTAAATGTAACAGAAGAGGATAATCGAATTACTTACTTGCTTTCTGTCAACGAGAGTGACATAGGAAAGGTAATCGGGAAGCAAGGGCGAGTTGCCAAAGCAATTCGAACGATTGTTTATGCAGCAGGATCATTACAACAAAAGAAAATTATAGTCGAGATTAAAGACTAAAAAAGGAGGAGGGGGAACCTTCCTCCTTTTATTATTATAAGTGGAATTAAAATAAGTAGAGTGAAAAGACTAACTTCTGTAGAATTAGTGTTATAACTGGTATATATAAGGTACAAGTGGAAAATAGTTAGGAGGAATTCAATGAAAATTCTTCAGTCTATTACAGTGAACCAAGTGTTAACAGAGCAGAAAAAGACATCACTTGCAAAAGAATACCAGGAAGAAATTTGGTTGCTAGAGAGAGAAATTCAACAACTGCAATTTGAAGAAAAGAAACAACTCAGAAATCATTCTTCTCCTACGGAAATACAAAAGAAATTCCAAAGAGAAGTTCATAATAGAATAGAAAAGAGAAAAACAATAGAGTTTCAATTAGAGCAGTTACACATACTACCAATAGGGACCGAGATAAAAGATCATGAAGTATTAGCCGTTCTAGATATCCAAGTTGGAGATAAATGGGAACAGCCTAATAAATCCATCCTTATTAAAGATGGAATCATTGTCGAAATTCGATAGAGGTGAAAAAAATGGAAAAATGGTTTAATGTCGGAAAAGTGGTAAACACGCATGGTGTGAGAGGAGAAATAAGAGTTATTTCTCGTACAGATTTTCCAGAAGAGCGATATAAGGTAGGAAATAGTATTTACTTTTTTCAAAACGAGCAAGTTACTACACCATTAGAATTAAAAGTAAAAACGCATAGAGTACATAAAAATTTCAATCTCCTTACTTTTGATCAATATGATAATGTAAATGACATAGAATTTATGAAGGGTGGCCTTTTAAAGGTACCAGAGAGTTTTCTTGGTGAGCTTCAAGAAAATGAATATTATTTCCATGAAATTATTGGCTGTAAAGTGATAACAGTTGAAGGAGATGAGCTTGGTGTGATTACAGAAATTCTTACACCAGGTGCTAACGATGTTTGGGTAGCTAAAGGAAAAGGTGGAAAAGAATTATTAATTCCATATATAGAAGATGTCGTAATGAAAGTTGATGTAAAGGAAAAAATCGTAGTAATTGAGCTGATGGAAGGACTGTTTTAAACGGATGAAAATAGATGTATTGACTCTTTTTCCAGAAATGTTTGAAGGTGTATTACATAGTTCTATCTTAAAGAAAGCGAAAGAAGCCCAAAAGGTATCCTATGGTGTGGTAAACTTTCGTGATTATGCAGATAATAAGCATCAGACAGTAGATGATTATCCGTATGGTGGTGGAGCAGGAATGGTGTTGAAGCCACAACCTATTTTTGATGCTGTAGCAGATTTAAAGACAAAGAACGAGACATCTCCAAGAGTAGTCTTAATGTGTCCGCAAGGGGAGAGATACTCTCAGAAAAAAGCGGAAGAATTAGCTAAAGAAGAGCATTTAATTTTCATCTGTGGGCATTATGAAGGGTATGACGAAAGAATCAGAGAGCATTTAGTGACAGATGAAATCTCGATAGGCGATTATGTGCTAACTGGCGGAGAATTAGGAGCAATGGTAGTGATTGATAGTGTTGTGAGGTTACTACCTGGAGTACTAGGAAAAGAAGCCTCTCATGTTAATGATTCCTTTAGTACTGGACTTCTAGAACATCCTCACTATACAAGGCCAGCAGATTTTAGAGGGATGAGAGTTCCTGATACACTATTATCTGGGAATCATGCTCATATAGATGAATGGAGAGAAAAAGAATCTTTTCGAAGAACTGTTGAGAGACGTCCGGATCTGCTGGAGGGATATCCATTAACAGAAAAGCAAAAGATTCTAGTAAGTCAACTAAAGAATCAACATCACCCTAGTTAAAATATAAGAGAGTACAATATTTTCTATGAAAATAGATAAATGCTATTGAAGTTATTTGTACTATATGATAAGATAACACTTGTGACTTAAGGCAGATACTTCTGTTTATAAGTCCGTATAACGATGTTCCGCTGCAAGTGTTCTCTAAATATGAGTGCAAGAGCGTCTGTTTGGAAGGAGTTGAAAACGATGCAAAATATTATTGAAGAAATTACAAAAGATCAACTTCGTTCTGATCTTCCTGCGTTCCGTCCTGGTGACACTGTACGTGTACACGTTAAAGTTGTTGAGGGTACTCGTGAGCGTATTCAGGTATACGAAGGTGTTGTAATTAAGCGTCGTGGTGGTGGAGTTAGCGAAACTTTCACAGTTCGTAAAGTTTCTTACGGAGTAGGCGTTGAGCGTGCTTTCCCAGTTCACACACCAAAAATTGCGAAGCTTGAAGTAATCCGTCGCGGTAAAGTACGCCGTGCGAAACTTTACTACCTACGTAACCTACGTGGTAAAAAAGCTCGTATTAAAGAAATTCGATAAATGTTACCAAAAAAGAGCCTGTTCTTGTAACAAGCTCTTTTTTATTACCATACATAAGATCACTGTTCCATAAAGGATAATCCACTCTCATATTTTACTTCCCCTTGAATATTCGCTACAATAAACAAGATATACAAGCTCATTTTTTATAAGGATTGGTGAATGATATGGCAAAGAAAAATAAAAAGAAAAATGAACTTTGGGAATGGAGTAAAGCGATCTTAGTTGCAGTTTTGCTTGCATTTGTTATTCGGACTGTTTTATTTGCTCCTATAGTAGTAGATGGAGAATCTATGCAATCAACATTATTGGACCATGATAGAATGATTGTTAATAAAATTAATTATAAAGTAGCAGATCCAAAAAGATTTGATATTGTGGTCTTTCATGCGCCAGAAGGAAAAGATTATATTAAGCGAGTAATCGGTTTACCTGGCGAGACAGTAGAATACAAAAATGATGTTTTATATATTAATGGAAAAGCTTATGATGAACCATATTTAGATACTAATAAAGAAGAAGTGGCTGGTCCATTAACGGGAGACTTCACTGCAACGGTTCCAGATGGCGAGCTTTTTGTTATGGGAGATAATCGACGTAATAGTAGAGACAGTCGCGACCCAAGTGTTGGAACAGTAAGCTTTGAAAAAATTATTGGGACAACTAGTGTTGTTTATTGGCCGTTATCAGAAGCAAAAATTGTAGAGTAATGGAAAGAATTAGAGGTGTTTTAATTGACCATTCAATGGTTTCCAGGTCATATGGCAAAAGCCAGAAGACAAGTAACAGAAAAACTTAAATTAGTTGATATTATTTTTGAATTAGTAGATGCACGCATACCCCAATCCTCTCGTAACCCTATGATCGACGAAATTATCCAGCAAAAACCACGTATTGTGCTATTAAATAAAGCAGATATGGCTGATAAAGAACGTACAAAAGAGTGGATAAGCTATTATAAAAGTAAAGGCATAAAGGCACTTGCTATTAATTCACATGCTGGTGTCGGAATGAAAGAAATAAGTGCACTAGCAAAAGAAGTATTGTCTGAGAAATTTGATCGAATGAGAGCAAAAGGAATTAGACCGCGTGCCATTCGAGCAATGATAGTGGGTATACCGAATGCAGGAAAATCTACTCTTATCAATAGATTGGTGAAAAAGAACATTGCAAAAACAGGTAATACTCCTGGTGTAACTAAAGCACAGCAATGGATCAAGGTTGGAAAAGAGCTAGAACTTCTAGATACTCCAGGAATTCTTTGGCCTAAATTTGAAGACCAAGAAGTGGGACTTAAATTAGCTTTAACAGGGGCTATAAAAGATACTATTTTAAACCTACAGGATATTGCTATTTATGGCTTAAGATTCTTAGAAAAGGAATATCCACAGCGTTTAAAGGAGCGTTATCAATTAGACATAATCCCTGAGGACACAGTAGAGCTTTTTGATCATATAGGTACTTTTAGAGGTGCACTCTCAAGCGGAGGAATGATTGATTACGATAAAGTAACGGAACTAATTATTCGTGATATAAGAGGCGAGAAATTTGGGCCTTTAACCTTTGAAAGTGCTAGAGATCAGGTAGAAGAAGGATCGGAAGAAGAGTAAGAGCTTAAGAGAAGTGGCTACTAAAAAAGCCCTTCTCTTTTTTATGGGAATTTAGGTGAAAAATGAAAAGTTTGTACCGATAAAAAAGGATAGAGGTGTAACAAATGAAAGTAGAAACGATGAAAGAAATTAAAACCGCTTTAGAAACGATTATAGACCTGGAAGATCCATATATTCAACAATTAAGAAAAGACGATAGAAAGGGCGCACAGAAGCTCTTACAAGCATGGGAAAAGCAAAGAGAAAAGGAACAAAAGCTACATGACCATTTTATGTCCATCAATAGCTATGAAAGAAAGCTTAGGAAAGAAGGATATACATACATAGCAGGAATAGATGAAGTAGGAAGAGGACCATTAGCTGGCCCTGTTGTAACAGCAGCTGTCATACTCCCTGCTGATTTTTACTTGCCAGGTATAAATGATTCCAAAAAGCTTTCTGAGAAAAAAAGAGAGTTATATTATGAGAAAATACAAGCAGAAGCAATAGCAATAGGAATAGGGATGATTGACCCAGAGGAAATAGATCGTATTAACATATACCAGGCAACGAAAAAAGGAATGCTTGAGGCTATTCAATCACTAAATAGGATACCTGATTATTTATTAATTGATGCGATGAATTTGACCACACCTTACCCGAGTCAATCAATAGTAAAAGGAGATAGTAAAAGTGTATCCATTGCTGCAGCAAGTATCATTGCTAAAGTAACAAGAGATAGATTGATGAAAGACTTGGATAAAGAATATCCAGACTACCACTTTGCTAGTAATATGGGGTATGGAACAAAAGACCACTTACATGCATTAGAATTAGTAGGGATTTCTAAGCATCACCGCAAATCTTTTTCGCCTATTAAAGAAATGGTAGAAGCTAGTAGGAGCTAAAGATAGTATGTGCAAGAATGACTGCTAAACATAGAGGTAGCTAAGTGATGTTAAACGAAAAGATAAAGAGGAATGTATAATGAATATTAATCATATTACTCAAGGGATATTTAGTGAGAATCAACTTGGAACAAAGTCACTGCAACTGAGGGATGGGCAAATCGTTTTTGGCAAAATTAATAAGTTGTTTCCTCAGCAAATGGCTGAAGTACAAATTGGTAATCAAAAAATGATGGCAAATCTTTCTATTCCTCTATCTTTACACAATCAATATTGGTTTCAAGTGGATCTTACAAAAGATAAACCAATCTTAAAAGTATTAGGAGAACCAAAAGATGGGGAAAAAGTTAATGTTTCCAGCCTCCTTAGACAACTTTCACTCCCAGAAACGAATGAGAGCAAAGCGCTAATACAAAATCTACTTACTAATAATCTACCAGTAACAAAAGATATCGTACAGAATGCAAGTATGTGGCTAAAGGATAGCTCCATGCTCAAACAAGATCTGGCAACCATTCGATTAATGGTAGAACGGAATATGCCATTAACACAAGAAGTATTTCAAAGTCTATCTACTGTGCAATCATCTAAAGGATTAACAGAATTATTGAATCATATGCAAATAGAGCTAGCGAAGAATAATCAAAGTCAGTCTGAAATCATCCAATTACTTTCGAAGATGAATCAAGAAGGGGTATCACTTGAAAATGATAAACCTACTGTTGATCTCATAAAAGAAGTCATTCAAAGAGTAGGCTATTCCTATGAAAATGAACTAACTAATGCGATTCTTTCACAGAAAGAACTTCTTGATAATAAGGAAATGTTAAAGCCTTTGTTGTTAGAGTTGTTAAAAAGTGATGTTCCAGCTTCGGTTAAAGAAGTAGCCAGTCAAGTAATTGAAAAGATAACAGGATATCAGTTGTTATCTCAGCCAGTTGGACCAATGATGCAGCTGATAACGGAAATTCCTCTTCGTTTTATGAACCAACAGATAGATGTAACACTTCAATATAATGGTAGAAAAAAAGAAGATGGGACAGTAGATAGTGATTATTGCCGAATCTTATTTTATTTAGAATTGGCTCATCTCAAAGAAACGGTCATTGATATGCATGTGCAAAATAGAATTATGAGTATTACGGTGCATAATGACAAATCTGATGAACTAGCTTCGATTATTCAACACTATTCAGAAGATTTAAAGAGAAATTTAAAAGAAGCTCAGTATACATTATTATCTATTACTACAAAACCGTTAAGCAAGCTTACCGAGGATACGGTAAAATACGGGAGTTCTCATATGGGGATAAGTAGCTATAGAGGAGTTGATCTAAAGATATGAGCTTTGAGAAAAGAAAACAAGCAATAGCGCTTAGCTATGATAGTAATAAAGAGAACGCTCCTAAAGTAGTCGCGAAGGGGAAAGGGCTAATAGCAGATAAAATCATCGGCAAAGCGAAAGATAATGATGTGCCTGTTCAAGAGGATCCATCTTTAGTAGAGCTTCTTAGTACCTTAAATATTAATGAGCAAATACCGGAAGATTTATATATGGCAGTAGCAGAAGTGTTTGCCTTTATATACAGTGTTGAGAAAGAGAAAGCAGAAAATTAAAAGAAAAAATATTTTATTTTGAAAATATAGAAAGATAAAAGCCTTTTTTATAGACAAAGAAAGGTTTTTTCTTATAAAATGAAAGCGTAATCAAATAAGTTTTTGAATTTACTATTAAATAATCGTATTTTCACCTGCATAAAGAATATTATTACAGTGTAAACGATTTTTTGATTTTAAAACAAAAACAAAAAAAATTTCCTTCTATTAATTAGCTAAGGATGGGAAATGCAGAGGTCTTCATTACACAAAAAAGGGAAATTAAAGGGGTGTGGAAGCTTGAATATTCATGAGTATCAAGGAAAAGAAATTTTAGAATTAAACGGCGTTTCAGTACCAAAGGGAAAAGTAGCTTTTACAGTGGATGAGGCAGTACGTGCTGCAGAAACATTAAATTCTGATGTTTGGGTTGTTAAAGCACAAATTCATGCAGGTGGTCGTGGTAAGGCTGGAGGAGTAAAGGTAGCGAAGACATTAGAGGAAGTAAAAACATTTGCTCAAGAAATCTTAGGAACTACCCTTGTAACACATCAAACAGGACCAGAAGGAAAAGTAGTAAAACGTTTATTAATTGAAGAAGGTTGTAGAATAAAAAAAGAGTATTACATAGGTTTTGTAGTAGATCGTGCTACTTCTCGTATTGTTTTAATGGCCTCAGAAGAAGGTGGAACTGAGATTGAAGAAATTGCAGAAAAACAGCCAGAAAAGATTTTCAAAGAAGTGATCGATCCGGTAAATGGCTTAACCCCATTTCAGGCTCGTCGAATTGCTTTTAATATTAATATTCCAGCTAAACAAATCAATAAAGCATGTACTTTTATGACAGGTTTATATAAAGTCTTTGTGGAGAAGGATTGCTCTATTGCAGAAATAAATCCTCTCGTGTTAACAGAAGAAGGTAATATTATGGCGTTAGATGCTAAATTAAACTTTGATTCTAATGCATTATATCGACACAAAGATATTGTAGCATATAGAGATTTAGATGAAGAAAATGAAAAAGAGTTAGAAGCATCTAAATATGACTTGAGTTATATAGCCTTAAATGGAAATATAGGCTGTATGGTAAATGGTGCCGGCCTTGCCATGGCAACAATGGACATTGTCAAACACTATGGCGGAGATCCCGCTAACTTTTTAGATGTTGGTGGCGGTGCTACGGCAGAAAAAGTAACAGAAGCGTTTAAAATCATTCTTTCCGATTCCAATGTTAAAGGTATTTTTGTCAATATTTTTGGTGGAATTATGAAATGTGATGTTATTGCAACAGGTATTGTAGAAGCAGCAAAACAAGTAAGTCTGACTGTTCCGTTAGTGGTTCGCTTAGAAGGTACAAATGTAGAGCTAGGGAAAAAGATTTTAAGAGATTCTGGTGTTGATATTGTGGCAGCAGATTCCATGTCAGATGGTGCAGAAAAAATTGTTAACCTAGTGAACCAAGGAGGTAGATAAGATGAGTGTTTTTATTAATAAAGATACAAAAGTCCTTGTCCAAGGAATAACAGGTGCGACTGCACTTTTTCATACAAAGCAAATGATTGAATATGGAACAAAAATTGTTGGTGGAGTTACTCCTGGAAAAGGAGGTACTGTGGTTGAAGAAGTTCCAGTTTTCAATACCGTTAGAGATGCGGTTGATGCAACTAGTGCTACTGCTTCTGTTATTTATGTACCAGCTCCATTTGCAGCAGATGCGATATTAGAAGCTGTGGATGCAGAGTTAGACCTAGTGATATGTATTACGGAACACATTCCAGTACTTGATATGGTGAAGGTCAAACGGTCTATGGAAGGAAAGAAAACTAGACTAATAGGCCCGAATTGTCCAGGTGTCATTACGCCAGATGAATGTAAAATTGGCATTATGCCAGGATATATTCACACAAAAGGTCATGTAGGGGTGGTTTCACGTTCAGGAACATTGACCTATGAAGCGGTTCATCAATTAACACAAGCAGGAATTGGTCAATCAACAGCAGTTGGGATCGGTGGAGATCCAGTAAATGGTACAGACTTTATTGATGTATTAAAAGCATTTAATGAAGATGAAGATACCTATGCTGTTATCATGATAGGAGAAATTGGAGGCACAGCTGAAGAAGAGGCAGCAAGATGGATAAAAGAGAATATGACAAAGCCGGTAGTTGGATTTATCGGAGGAAGAACAGCACCACCAGGAAAACGTATGGGGCATGCAGGAGCCATCATATCAGGAGGAAAAGGGACAGCAGATGAAAAAATTTCTGTGTTAAATGAATGCGGAATTCAAGTGGCAGAAACTCCATCAGATATGGGAGCAACACTAATCAATGCATTAAAAGAGCATTCACTATACGATAAATGTAAGACACATGAAATAGTAGCAAAGTAACATAAGGTAAGGTTAAAGAGGAGAAGATCTTTTTTCTCCTCTTTAGCATGTCATTTTTATCTTAAGGCTGTACTAGTATTATTGTAATTTTCCTTTTATAATGTAGAGGATAGTTCCCTTATTATTTTTATGTTAAGTAATGCTCTTATAAAGGAATCTAATTAAAGGAAGGGAGATAACTTGAATAGAATATCGGAACGTTTAGTTAAACTGAATCACTGTAGTGAAATAAGCTGGAATACCATTTACCATCTATTAAAGAGTGACCCCACACTTTCCCACTTTTCAACCACTCGAAATTTAACTCCAAAGCTTCAGCAAGAGCTGGAGAAAGTCTTCGATACTAACTTTGTAGAAGAGCAAATCGTTCAATATGAATACAACCAAATAAAAACCATTACCTATTTTGACCCTTTGTATCCATCTCTACTAAAAGAAATATATCAACCACCATGGGTTCTTTATGTGAAAGGAGATCTATCTTTACTTCAATCTAAGAAAAAACTCGCGATAGTTGGTTCGCGATTGGCTACAAGCTATAGTAAAAATGTACTCTCTACTATTATTCAAGAATTAATAGCAGCTGATATTACGATTGTAAGTGGATTAGCGAGTGGGGTAGATGCCATTGCGCACAAGCAGGCCATTGCGAACGGAGGTAAAACAATTGGTGTTATTGCAGGTGGATTATTCCATATCTATCCTAAAGAGAACTTAGAATTAGCAACCACTATGATGAATAACCATCTAGTGATATCCGAATATCCCCCAACATCTAAACCGTTAAAATGGCAATTCCCGATGAGAAATCGTATTATTAGTGGTCTTTGTAATGGAACATTAATTGTAGAAGCAAAAAAGAAAAGTGGGTCTTTAATAACGGCAAATTTTGCGGTTAATGAAGGAAGAGATGTTTTTGCGATTCCTGGAAATATCCTAAGTCCATATTCTACTGGTCCCAACCAACTAATTCAACAAGGAGCTAAAGCTGTTTTGGAGGCTAAGGATATTTTAGAAGAATGGAATTACTAGCATAGTGAATGACAACTTCTATAGATAATAGAAGATTTTAAATACCTATGAGTCCATAGGACAAGTAGTATTTGTTTTAAATTTTATAGGAAAGTGTTACGATAAAAGTATAAAAATAATTTGGGAATTATCTACCTTCACCGATTTTCTATAGCTAACCTTAGCTATAAAAGAAAAAAATCATCGTGAAAAATAAAAAAACTATTGCTATTTTTGGTAAATTGTTATACATTGTGCAACATAAAAGGATTTTAAAAAATTGGTATTATTTATAAATAAAAAGCGTGAAAACGTTTACGTTTTTCGGAATGTTTGACAAACCGAATCATAGTATACAATAATAGTGAATATTTAAATCCCTCTAAGGAGGACATTGGATGTCGGATTTTTTAGTAATCGTTGAGTCTCCAGCAAAAGCAAAGACAATAGAACGATATTTAGGAAAAAAATATAAAGTAAAAGCTTCAATGGGGCATATAAGAGATTTACCTAGAAGTCAAACAGGTATTGATGTAGATAAAAACTTTGAACCGAAGTACATAACGATTCGTGGGAAAGGTCCAGTTTTAAAGGAACTAAAAACCGCTGCAAAAAAGGCAAAAAAAATCTATCTAGCAGCCGATCCAGATCGTGAAGGGGAAGCTATTGCGTGGCATTTAGCGAATAGCTTAAATGTAGATATACATTCAGATTGTCGAGTAGTTTTTAATGAAATTACAAAAGATGCTATTAAAGAATCCTTTAAGCATCCAAGACCAATTAATATGGACTTAGTAGATTCTCAGCAAGCGAGAAGGGTATTAGATCGTTTAGTGGGATATAATGTTAGTCCTTTACTTTGGAAAAAAGTGAAAAAGGGATTAAGCGCAGGGAGAGTTCAATCTGTTGCTGTCCGTTTAGTATTAGAAAGAGAAAAAGAAATTAAGGCATTTATTCCAGAAGAATACTGGTCCATAGAAGGAAGCTTCTTAAAAGGTAAAAATCAATTTGAAGCAGCATTTTATGGAGTAAATGGAAAAAGAATGGATCTTCATTCGGAAGAAGAAGTTAAAAATATTACAAAACAAATAAAGAATAATCAGTTTACAGTAGAAAAAGTAACGAAAAAAGAAAGAAAAAGAAATCCTGCAGTTCCATTTACTACTTCATCTTTACAACAAGAAGCAGCAAGAAAATTAAATTTCCGTGCTAAGAAAACAATGATGCTAGCACAGCAATTATATGAAGGAATTGATTTAGGAAAAGAAGGAACAGTTGGTTTAATTACTTATATGAGAACGGATTCTACTAGAATATCTGATATTGCGATTGCAGATGCAGCAGATTATATTAATAGAACATATGGTAATGAATATACAAAAGCAGATCAGAAAAAAGAAAAGAAAAATACAAATGTTCAAGATGCCCATGAAGCAGTTCGCCCAACTAGTATCTCCAGAGAACCAAGCATGCTTAAAGACGTTCTTTCAAGAGATCAACTGCGCTTATATAAATTAATATGGGAAAGATTTATTGCAAGTCAAATGGCTCCTGCAGTTATGGATACTATGAGTGTCGATTTATTGAATGGTGATATTATATTTAGAGCAACAGGTTCTAAAATTAAATTTCCTGGTTTTATGAAAGTATATGTAGAAGGTTCAGATGATGCAGTAGAGGAGGTAGATCGTAAATTACCTGACTTACAAGAAGGCGATACGGTTATACACAAGGATATTGAACCTAAACAGCATTTTACTCAACCACCTCCACGTTATACAGAGGCAAGACTAGTTAGAACATTAGAAGAATTAGGAATAGGTAGACCTTCCACTTTTGCTCCTACTCTTGATACAATACAAAAGCGTGGTTATGTAGCACTTGATAATAAGCGGTTTATACCTACTGAACTAGGTGAAATAGTTCTTGAATTAATTTTAGAGTTTTTCCCAGAAATCTTTAATGTAGAATTCACTGCTAATATGGAGCAAGACTTGGATAATATTGAAGCAGGAAAAGTAAACTGGGTAAAGGTTATTGATGAATTTTATCAAGTTTTCGAAAAAAACTTAGAGATTGCTGAACAAGAAATGCAAACAGTAGAAATTAAGGATGAACCAGCAGGAGAAGATTGTGAGGAATGCGGACATCCGATGGTATATAAAATGGGTCGCTATGGTAAGTTCATGGCATGTAGTAATTTTCCAGATTGTCGTAATACAAAACCTATTGTAAAAGAAATCGGAGTAAAATGCCCAACTTGTCATGAAGGAAATATAATTGAAAGAAAAAGCAAAAAACGCCGAATTTTTTATGGTTGCGATCGTTTTCCTGAATGTGAATTCATCTCATGGGATAAACCTTTACAAAGACCTTGTCCAAAATGTGAAAGTTTATTAGTCGAGAAAAAACTAAAAAAAGGTGTTCAAGTTCAGTGTGTTAAATGTGATTACAAAGAAGAGCCGCAAAGCTAACATGAGAGTTTCTGAATGAAAGAGTGAGCTAAATAGCTTACTCTTTCATTTTTTAAAAAGTTTTTTATCAAATGTTTTGTGTATTTTAAGAAAATGTGATTAAATACACTAGGACATAGAAACTTTTTCAACTTATACTCGTATAGTTATATAAAATGCACCAAATTACATATAGTTAAGTAGAGTGTGATTTACTTCTTCATACGAAAGGTATACTGAATTAGGTGTTACAAGTAAGCAGTGGTTTCAAATTTATTAAAAGATGAATACTTTATTGCTTAGGGATTTAAACAATTCAGAACTTTGTGAAAAATTCGTAAATTAATTGATTCCCATCATAAAATATGATAATATGGTGAAGCTTGTGGGGTGAGAAATTGAAAAATCAATTAGAAGATTCTCTTAATATGTTTATTGAGTATTTACAGATTGAGAAAAATTACTCGCCATATACAATTGAATTTTATTCAAAAGACATTAACCAGTTCTTTCATTTTATGAAGAATCAAGTAATTAACCAATTAGAAGCTGTTCAATTTACTGATGTTAGGTTATATTTAACAGAACTTTTTTCTGAAGAGTTAGCAAGAAAAACGATAGCTCGAAGAATATCTAGTTTAAGAAGCTTTTATCGTTTTTTAGTGAGAGAGAAGATAGTAGAAAACAACCCTTTTTCTACTGTTTCCATTCCTAAATTAGAAAAGCGTCTACCAGATTTTTTCTATGAAGAAGAATTGCAACAACTCTTTTCTTCTTGTGATTCAGATAGTCCTTTATCTCTAAGAAATCGAGCGATCCTTGAATTACTGTATGCAACAGGCATTAGGGTTGGAGAGTGTACAAACATTCAAATAAAAGACCTTGATTTTAGTGTTTCAACGGTATTGATTAAAGGAAAAGGACAAAAGGAGCGTTATGTTCCTTTTGGTAGTTTTGCACATACAGCATTAGAAGCGTACATAAAGGATGGTAGAAGTAAACTAATGAAGGATCACACATCTCATTCCTTCTTGTTTGTCAATTACCGTGGTGGAAAATTAACAGACAATGGAGTTAGAGATATCTTGAATAAAATGATGAATGCTTCATCCTTGCAAGGCAAAATACATCCTCATAAATTAAGACATTCATTTGCCACACATATGTTAGCAAATGGAGCTGATATGAGGACTGTACAAGAATTGTTAGGGCATGCATTCTTATCTTCTACACAAATTTATACACATGTAACAAATGACTATTTAAAAAATACTTACATGTCCTTTCACCCTAGGGCATAGTCAAGAAGGAGGAAGTAACATGTCTGAAATACCAAAATTCCATGCAACAACGATTTTTGCAGTAAAACATAAAGGTAAATCTGCAATGTCTGGTGATGGACAAGTGACATTTGGGAACGCTGTTGTAATGAAACATACTGCTCGTAAAGTGAGAAAATTATTTAATGGCAAAGTTATTGCAGGTTTTGCAGGTTCAGTTGCGGATGCCTTTACACTATTTGAACTATTTGAAGGAAAATTGGAAGAGTATAATGGGAATTTGCAACGTGCAGCTGTCGAATTGGCTAAACTTTGGCGAAGCGATAAAGTGTTAAGAAGGCTTGAGGCTATGTTAATTGTAATGAATGAGACAGACTTACTTTTAGTATCTGGAACAGGAGAAGTTATTGAGCCTGATGACGGCATTCTTGCTATCGGTTCTGGAGGCAACTATGCACTTGCAGCTGGAAGAGCATTGAAAAACTATTCTGGTGAACAGCTATCAGCATATGAAATTGCAAAGGCTGCACTAGAAATTGCTGGTGACATTTGTGTGTACACTAACAATAATATCATTGTGGAAGAACTATAAGGGAGGAATTACTAATGCAAAAAAGTGCAGGCTTAACACCTCGACAAATTGTAGAACGTCTTGATCAATATATTGTTGGACAGAAAGATGCAAAGAAAGCTGTTGCTGTAGCATTAAGAAACCGTTTCCGCAGAAGCTTGTTAGACGAAAAGCTTAGAGATGAAATTAGTCCGAAAAATATTCTTATGATGGGACCAACTGGTGTTGGTAAAACAGAAATAGCAAGAAGAATTGCTAAAATTGTTGCTGCTCCTTTTGTGAAGGTAGAAGCTACTAAATTTACTGAAGTAGGCTATGTTGGTAGAGATGTGGAATCAATGGTTCGTGATCTTGTAGAGACTTCCGTTCGTTTAGTAAAGGAAGAGAAAGTCCTTCATGTTAAAGAGAGAGCAGAAATTGCGGCAAATAATCGCCTTGTTGATTTATTAGTACCATCTAATACGAAAAAATCAGCAAACTATAAAAATCCTCTTGAAATGCTATTCGGAGGAGGAAATACAGAAACAGAACCAGAAGAAACAAGTGCTGAAGAATTAAGCAAGAATGAAAAGAAGAAAATTATAAAAGAAAAGTTAGCACTTGGTGAGCTAGAAGAAGAAGTAATAACAGTGGAAGTAGAAGAACAACAACCTTCCATGTTTGATATGCTTCAAGGCTCTGGAATGGAACAAATGGGCATGAACATGCAAGATGCTTTAGGAAGCTTTATGCCAAAGAAAAAGAAAAAACGTAAGTTAACTGTAAGAGAAGCACGTACCGTACTTATTAATGAAGAAGCACAAAAGCTTATTGATATGGACGAAGTTACACAAGAAGCTGTTGTTCGTGCAGAACAGATGGGAATCATTTTTATCGACGAAATTGATAAAATTGCTAGTAAATCAAACGGAGGTTCTTCTTCAGCAGATGTATCTAGAGAAGGTGTTCAACGAGATATATTACCAGTTGTAGAGGGGTCTACAGTAGTGACGAAATATGGATCTGTAAAAACTGATCATGTTCTATTTATTGCTGCTGGTGCATTTCATATGTCAAAGCCATCTGATTTAATTCCTGAGCTTCAAGGTCGTTTTCCAATTCGTGTAGAGCTTACAAAATTAACGGTTGATGATTTCTATCGTATTTTAGTAGAGCCTGATAATGCATTAGTTAAACAATATAGAGCATTATTGCAAACGGAAGGTATAGAAATTGAATTTTCTGACGATGCTATTCGTAAGATAGCAGAAGTGGCTTATGATGTAAATCAAAATACTGATAATATTGGAGCGAGAAGACTTCATACTATTTTAGAGAAATTATTAGAAGATTTATCATTTGAAGCACCAGAAATTACAATGGAAAAGATTACAATAACTCCTCAATATGTCGAGGAAAAACTAGGAGCAATTTCTAGAAATAAAGATTTGAGCCAATTCATACTGTAAGATCAAGATAAATACTCCTTTAAGGTTAGTAATTGAAGATTCATTATAGCATTGGTTTTAGTTAATAGGAGGAAAAGGAAATGGATTTATTAACAAAAACAAGAAAGATTAATTCTATGCTCCAACGAGCAGCTGGTAAGCCTGTAAACTTTAAAGAAATGGCTGAGACTTTAAGTGAAGTAATTGAAGCAAATATTTTTGTTGTTAGCAGAAGAGGAAAATTATTAGGTTTTGCTGTTAACCAACACATTGAAAATGATCGAATTGAAAAGATGTTAGAAAATCGTCAATTCCCAGAAGAGTACACTAATAATTTATTTAATATCCAAACAACTTCAAGTAATTTAGGAATAGATAGTGAATATACTGCTTTCCCTATCGAAAACAAGGACCTTTTTGCTAAAGGTTTAACTACTATTGTTCCTATTATCGGTGGTGGAGAAAGACTTGGAACATTGATTCTAGCTAGACTACAAGAGCAATTTCATGATGATGATCTAATCTTAGCTGAATACGGTGCTACTGTTGTAGGAATGGAAATTCTTCGTGAGAAAGCGGAAGAAATTGAAGAAGAAGCTAGAAGTAAGGCTGTTGTGCAAATGGCTATTAGTTCCTTATCTTATAGTGAATTAGAAGCGATTGAACATATTTTTGAAGAGTTAAATGGTAATGAAGGATTATTAGTTGCATCTAAAATTGCAGACCGTGTAGGAATTACTAGATCTGTTATTGTTAATGCACTACGTAAATTAGAAAGTGCTGGAGTTATTGAATCACGTTCATTAGGTATGAAAGGTACTTATATTAAAGTACTTAATGATAAGTTCTTACTTGAGCTTGAAAAACTAAAAACTAATTAATACTAACAAAAACCTTTTTGCCAGAGCAGAAAGGTTTTTTGTTTCATTTCAAACATGATAATATAGATCGAAAACAGAAAAAGATATGTAAGTAATTGAATAACTTTGTTACCATTAATTTTCATTTACATGATGAAGCTATTTCGAGTATATTATGTAGGTAGCCAAGCGATATAACTTCTAACAAACATCACACAAATAAACTTCAAAAAAGAATCTATTATTTTTTTTGTAAAAATAACTAGGTTTCCTCCAGTAATATATCATCTCGGTTCTTTTTATGACTAAATCATGTTCACAACTTTGGAAATGAGTATAGCATGTAAAAAGAGCATTTCATCCCAATAAAAATAAAAAAATCAACTGTTTTTTCTCTCATTTTTTACCAATTATTTTTCATTTACATGACATGATCATTACAAGTATAGTAATCATGCAGACATCAAATAACATGGCTTATTAGTCCTTATATACTATGATAATAGTAGCTTATACTAAATGAAATATGGATAAAGTATATAATTTATAGCACCAATTGTTCCTTTTTATTCATCATTTTAACTAAAATAGTACAAAAGAATTATTAAATTTAACCTTATTTTCATGGACATATTATGACAAATTAATTAAAATAAACTCTATCATGTAAAAAAATCGCCATAATACAGCAAAATTCTACATTTTTATCGAAATTGAGGTGAATGGTTGTGAAACTTTTCTCAAATACAATATCTACACTTGAAAATGCCATAAATTATGCAAATACAAAACAAAAAGTTATATCGCAAAATATCGCAAACGTAGATACACCGAACTACAAAGCGAAGGAAGTAACTTTTAAAGATACGCTAAATCAAACAATGGAAGCAAAGCTAACTAATACGAAGCATATTCCTTTTAGCGGAAGTAGCAGTTCTAGTTCTAAAGTAGTTACTAGAACAGATGTAGCTTACAATAGTAACGGAAATAGCGTGGATATGGATAAAGAAATGACTGATCTCGCTACAAACCAGATTTATTATAATGCGCTTATTGAAAGAATTAGTGGGAAATTTAATTCATTGCAAACTGTAATCAGAGGAGGAAAGTAAGATGACTATATTTCATAGTATGAACACTACAGCATCTGCTTTAACTGCTCAGCGGTTACGAATGGATGTAATTTCATCTAATATGGCAAACGTGGATACAACAAGAGGTAAGCTAGTAAACGGCGAATGGCAGCCTTACACGAGAAAGCAAGTAGTCTTTCAATCACAAGAAGGTAAATCATTTGCTTCGCACTTAAGTGCAGCTCAAGGAAGTAGCGCTGGAAATGGAGTAAAGGTAACAAGTATACAAGAAGATGATACTCCTTATGAGATGGTGTATAACCCAGAGCATCCAGATGCTGATGCAGACGGATATGTTAAGATGCCAAACGTTGATCCATTACGTGAAATGGTGGATTTAATGAGTGCAACCAGATCTTATGAAGCGAACGTGACAGTATTAAATGCATCAAAGAGTATGTTGATGAAAACATTAGAAATCGGCAAATAAAAGCTAGAAGGAGTAAACGATGGCACCTATTAACTTAAGTTCTGTATCACAAGCATTACCTTTAACAAATACAAGTACTGTAGCTAAAAGCTCGGTAGCAGATACACAAAAAAGCTTTGCTTCATTTTTAAAAGAATCTATTAATAATGTAAATGAAGCGCAAAATGCTTCAGATGTACTAACTAACAAGCTAGCTAAAGGGGAAGACGTGGATTTATCTCAAGTAATGATTACATCCCAAAAAGCAAGTATTACATTACAGGCTACTATGGAGATTCGTAATAAAGCAGTAGAGGCTTATCAAGAGATGATGAGAATGTCTGTATAGTTAAACTTAAGCGGTTATTAGCTTATAAATCATGGTAACCGGGGGAATATAATGAAAGAGAATCTAAACAAGATGTTTAATCCGTTAAAAGAATATTGGGGAAGTCGTTCAAAAAAGCAAAAGACCTTTACTATAAGTGGATTACTTTTGCTTCTTCTTCTTGTTATTTTTACAACGTATTTCTTTACAAGAGATAATTTAGTTCCACTATACAGTAATCTACAACCATCAGAGACAGGTGCAATAAAAGAAAACTTAGATAGTAAAGGGATTACATCAGTGATATCTGATGGTGGAACGACAATAAGCGTTCCTGAAGATTCAGTTGATACTTTAAAAGTACAACTTGCTTCTGAGGGAATTCCTGAGTCTGGTAGCATTGATTATTCATTTTTTAGCGAAAATGCAAGTTTTGGAATGACGGATAATGAATTCGATGTTTTAAAGTTAGATGCCCTGCAAACAGAAATTTCGAACCTTATTAAAGGGATAGATGGAATTAATGAGGCGGATGTTGTTATTACATTACCTGAAGAAAGTGTCTTTGTTTCAGATCAAGGTGGAGAAGCTACAGCCTCTATTGTCCTAAATACAAAAGCCGGCTATAACTTCTCAGAAAATCAAATCAAAGGGTTATACACACTTGTGTCCAAAAGTGTTCCAAACCTTCCTACAGATAATATCGTCATAACAAACCAAAACTTTGAGTATTTTGACTTAAATTCTTCAAATAATTCTGCAACTGATACTTTTACATCGCAAAATAATGTGAAGAAACAAATTGAAAGAGATATACAAAGACAAGTTCAAACAATGTTAGGTACATTAATGGGTCAAGATAAAGTCGTAGTTTCTGTAACTGCTGATATTGACTTTACCCAAGAAAATAGAGAAGAAAACCTAGTAACACCAGTTGATGAAGAAAATATGGCTGGTATTGCTGTTAGCGCACAAAATATTACAGAAACATATGCAGGTGAAAATGCAGCAGATGCTGCGGGAGTAGTTCAAGCAGAAGAAGGAACAGATACTACTACCTATAATGCTGAAACTGGTGCAGGAACTGGAAACGGTGATTATGAGAAAACAGAAAGCACAGTTAACAGTGAAGTAAACCGTATTAAGAAACAAATTGTAGAAAGTCCATATAAAGTTCGTGATTTAGGTATTCAAGTAATGGTGGAGCCACCTACAGCGGATGATCCGACTTCATTATCACAAGAAAGTATTGATGATATTCAAAATATTTTAAGTACGATTGTTAGAACATCTATTGATAAGACTTCAACGGATGGGGAAGAATTAACAGAAGATCAAATCAATAATAAGATCGCTGTATCTGTTCAAAAGTTTAATGGTAAGTCAGCAACACAACAAGCGGCTGCTACCACTTCTATTCCTTGGTGGGTTTATGCAGTTGGTGGCGTATTATTAGCAGTTATTATTCTATTAATCTTCTTATTTATGAGAGCAAGAAAGAAAAAACAAGCAGAAGAAGTAGAAGAAATTATTCAGCCAGTACCATCTGTAGCTGATGTGAATACAGAGCAGGAAACAGAAGGAACAATCCGCAAAAAGCAATTAGAAAAAATGGCGAAGGAAAAACCAGAGGAATTTGCAAAACTACTTCGTACATGGATTACGGAAGATTAAGGAGTGAAGTAATTGGCTAGAAAAGAGTCAAATGAGTTATCAGGTAAACAAAAGGCTGCAATTCTCCTTATTTCCCTTGGTCCTGATGTTGCAGCATCTGTTTACAAACATTTAGGCGAAGAAGAAATTGAGCAGCTTTCACTTGAAATTTCAGGAGTAAGAAAAGTAGAGACTAATTCCAAAGATCATGTTTTAGAGGAATTTCATAATATCGCCCTTGCGCAAGACTATATTTCGCAAGGGGGTATAGGATATGCAAAAACAGTCCTTGAAAAGGCACTTGGTTCGGAACAAGCATCGATAATATTAAATAGACTTACTTCTTCTCTTCAAGTCAGACCGTTTGATTTTGCAAGAAAAGCAGATCCAAGTCAGATATTTAATTTTATACAAAATGAGCATCCACAAACAATTGCTTTAATTCTATCTTATCTAGAACCTACTCAAGCAGGGCAGATTTTATCTGAGCTTCCTCAAGAGGTACAAGCAGATATTGCTAGAAGAATAGCAGTGATGGATAGTACATCACCTGAGATTATTAATGAAATAGAACAAGTTCTTGAAAGAAAACTATCTAGCACAGTAACACAGGATTATACTCAAACTGGCGGGATTGAAGCAGTAGTAGAAGTTCTTAATGGTGTAGATAGATCTACAGAACGTACTATTTTAGATGCATTAGAAATTCAAGATCCTGAATTAGCTGAAGAAATTAAGAAACGTATGTTTGTATTCGAAGATATCGTTACACTTGATAATCGTGCGATTCAAAGAATTATCCGTGATTGTGAAAACGAAGATCTTATGCTTTCATTAAAAGTTTCTGGTGATGAAGTTAAAGAAATTGTTTATAGCAATATGTCTACAAGAATGGTTGAATCCTTTAAAGAAGAAATGGAATTTATGGGACCTGTACGTTTGAAAGATGTAGAAGAAGCACAATCAAGAATTGTTGCGATTATAAGACGTTTAGAAGATGCTGGTGAAATTGTAGTTGCTCGTGGCGGAGGAGATGATATTATTGTCTAGGATTTTTAAGTCTGCATGGGCCAATCAACCAGATACTAATCAAAAAGTAATAAATATTCGCTATATAGATACAGTAAATGATGATTTTAGAAAAAGTCAGGAATTATCTTATCAGGAATATCAAGATATCATTGCCAAAGCACATCAAGAAGCAGAACAAATAAAACAGCAGGCAATGTATGAATTGGAACAGGCGAATGAGCAAGTGGGTCTGATGTATAGTAATTGGGAAACAGAAAAGCTTGAGCTTATGGAACAGGCTAGAACAGAGGGCTTTCATTCAGGATTTGAAGAAGGTCGTAATCAGGCTTACCAAGAAGCATCAGTTTTCATTAAAGAAGCGAAAGAATCGATCGTTGCTGCAAAAAATGATTACAATAATTACTTGCAATCAGCAGAGAGTACAATATTAAACTTAGCAATCCAAGTTTCAGAGAAAATCATTCATCATTCTATTGAAAAGGATGAGAAATATTTTCTTCATTTAGTAGAGAATGCATTACGTGATGTAAGAAAGCAAAGAGAAATTCAATTACATGTACATCCATCTCATTATCCAATGATTTTAGGAGAAAAAGAAGAATTACTACAATTATTTCCTGCTCCACCTAATCTGTTTATCTTTCCAGATGAATCATTACCTGAGAATGGTTGCTTAATAGAAACAGCCAATGGACAACTAGATGCGTCAATTGATACACAGTTAACAATCGTGAAAGAAAAATTGTTAGAGATACTGGAGAGTGAGTAAGGAATGAGAGCAGAGGAATTGCTTGACTCGATTGCATCGATTGATTCTTACAAACATTATGGACGAGTGAAAAAAGTAGTAGGATTAATGATTGAATCACAAGGTCCTGAAAGTTCAATTGGTGATGTTTGTCATATCATTATAGGTTCAAAAAATAAACGTAAAATTAAAGCGGAAGTAGTAGGTTTTAATGACGGAAATATTATTTTGATGCCTTACACATCGGTAAATGATATATCACCAGGATGTTTAGTCGAAGCAACGTCCGTTCCTTTAGAAATTAAGGTTGGCCCTGATTTAATTGGTACTGCGGTTGATGCATTAGGAATGCCTTTAGATGGTTCTATGCTACCTAAAGGTTTGAAATCAGTACCGATTGATCAAGACCCACCAAATCCTTTAAAACGCCCGCCCATCTCAGAATCAATTGAAGTTGGAGTTCGATTAATTGATGGTCTTTTAACGGTAGGAAACGGTCAAAGAATCGGTATCTTTGCAGGAAGTGGTGTAGGTAAAAGTACACTCCTTGGCATGATTGCTAGAAATACAAAAGCTGATTTAAATGTTATTGCGTTAATAGGGGAACGTGGTCGTGAAGTTAGAGAATTTATAGAAAGAGACCTCGGTCCAGAAGGTTTGAAAAGATCTATCGTTGTTGTTGCAACCTCTGATCAACCGGCATTAATGCGAATTAAAGGTGCATACACTGCTACAGCTATAGCAGAGTATTTTCGAGATAAAGGCTTAAACGTCATGTTAATGATGGATTCTGTTACTCGTGTCGCAATGGCTCAAAGGGAAGTGGGATTAGCAATAGGAGAGCCTCCTACTACAAAAGGATATACTCCTTCTGTATTCGCCATTCTGCCAAAGCTACTAGAGAGAACAGGTACAAATGAACATGGAAGTATTACTGCATTCTATACAGTACTAGTTGATGGTGATGATATGAACGAACCAATAGCAGATACTGTTCGAGGAATATTGGATGGACATTATGTCTTAGATAGGACCTTAGCGAATAAAGGTCAGTATCCAGCAGTTAATGTCTTAAAAAGTGTTAGTAGGGTAATGAATCATATTGTTCCAAAAGAACATGTTAAGGCAGCTGAAAGATTAAGAGACCTTTTAAGTACGTATATTCATTCAGAGGATTTAATAAATATTGGTGCATATAAAAGAGGTTCTTCAAAAGAAATTGATGCAGCCATCCAACGATACCCAAATATACTATCTTATATTAAACAATCAACAGATGAGAAGGTCTCTATTGAGGAAAGTCTACAATCCTTATTAACCTTAGTGGGAGCAGAGGGATAATAAATGAGCTATCGATTTAAATTTGAAAAAATTTTAGCGATTAGAGAAAGAGAAAAAGAAGAAGCTGGTTCTGTCTATAATCAGTCAGTAAAGCGATTTGAGGAAGCAGCAGAAAACTTATATGAATTATTAAAAAGGAAAGAAGATTTAGAAATCTATCAAGCTAGTAAATTATCTTCAGGACTTTCTATTCAAGAAATTAGGCATAATCAGCAATTTATTGGTAACTTAACAAAAACGATTGAACATAGTCAAAAAGTCGTTCAAAACGCACGTACTTCCATGAGTTTTTATCAAGAAAAACTATTAGAAAAGAACTTAGAAGTTAAGAAATTTATAAAAATAAAAGAAAATGGTCATACCAATTATTTATTAGAAGAAAAAGCAGAAGAAGCAAAGCTAATGGACGAAATTTCCTTACAGCAGTTCATGCAGCATGAAAAGGTAGGTGGTTAAGTGGAAAACTCGTATGAAGAAAAGAAAAAGCCATTTAACATTTTTCAACGGTTTCTATTAGTGTTTGTTATTCCTTCTATGTTTGCACTTATTGTTATAGTCATGTTACTTATTTATTCTGGCGTTAATGTAGTAGAAAAAGGTAAACAGTTAATGAATTATGTTCCTTTTCTTAGTAGCCAAGAAGAAGTGAGTGCAGATAAAGCGATAGAAAGTAGTACAAGCACCATTACATCATTAGAAGAAAAACTAAAAGAACAAGAGAATCAAATAGAATCCTTAGAAAAACAATTAGAAACTAGCGAAAATAGTGCTCAAGAAGCAAATGTAGAAGTGGAGAAATTACAAAGCGAATTAAACTCATTAAAATCGACACAGGAAGAAACACAGAAGAATATTGCAGAGATAGTCAAAACATATGAAACGATGTCTGCAAAAAATGCTGCTTCTATCATTTCTGAAATGAGTGAGAATGAAGCTTTGAAAATATTGGCAGAGCTAAAACCAGCAAAACTTTCACCGATATTAGAGAAAATGGAACCAACAGTTGCTTCTAGGTATACAGAGTTACTATCAAATGATACTACAAGTGCATCTGACTCATCTCAATAATTAATCAGGAAATTTAAAAAATGTAAAAGGAGGTGAAAAATGCAAATGAAAACCATTAACTCATTATTAAATATCGGGTCAAACATAAACATTGGTTCAAACACAATTTTTCCAACCAGCACCAATGAATCAAGTAATAATTTGTTTCTTACCTTAATGAATACTGTTAATACCAGTTCGACTAATAATCCAGCCATACAACAACAAGAGCAAACTATCAACGAAGAACCAGGGCAAGGATTAAGTGATATGATACAAATTCTGTTTAGCGATCAAGTGGAACAAAGTGAATCACCTAGTAACCAGTCTATCAAGTCACTAGCTAATCCATCAACAATAGAACAAGTGATTTCAACCATAACTCAATTAGTGACAAAATATATGGATGATTCCTTGATAAAAGCATTAAATGTGAGTACAGATTCAAGTCTTGGTGTAGGAAGAGAACAAAATACTAGTGTGGATCTAGGGGAAGATGCGAATGTGAACCTAGGATTCAATATAAATAGTAGTTCAGGCATCCTTATAAATAAAAATGTAGGTTTGTATGATAATAAGAATCTAGTATCAAATACAAATATAAAACCAGATTTGAGTACTAATATCAATGCAGATACAGATAAAAAGTTATATATGGATATGGATACCACTCAGCTAAATAAGGTAATGACCGATCTTCTTGACATAATTGAGCGTAAAATAGTAGAAGTTTTGAAAGACGACAATACCATTGGAAATATCACTTCATCTATGATTGAAAAAACAGAATTGCCTTCACTTCTTGCGGATTTAAAAGCTCTTGAGGTTTCAGCAAAAACAACACAAGAATCTACAAGCTATGAAAAAATCGCAGAAACTATGCAAGAAATGAGGGAATTTATGGTCAACTTACAAAACAGGCTAGATATTACATCATCGATCCCAAAAATCAGTCAAAAGGGTAAAAAGATTTATTCATATCCTAATGATGGTGACTCATTTAAATCTACTGTTTTAAAAGTTCAAAATGCTTCTAAGAATGAAAAATCAACAGAATCAAATCCAGTTACGCCTATTGGTGGGGTGGAAAGAAATACTGTACAAAAGATAAACAAACAGTCAGAAAGTGACAAGACTAGTGACTTATCTTTAAAAGAGGGTAGATCTTTTAGAGAAATAAGTGAAGACTTTTGGGATATAGCATTTATGACTAATGAGCATATTAAGCAAAATGTTCAGCCAACTACAGATATGGTAAGTCAAGATTCTAATCTTTTAGATGGATTAGATCTAGCGGTTGATTCCATGTTGCAGGATAATTCCTTATCAACAAATGTGAAACCAGAAGTTGAGGTACAACAAGTTCCTACCTCTATTGATACAGAGGACTTGCTTGAAAATCAGAAATCGACCATAAATCAAGAGAAGCAAGTAGCAATGGAAACGAAAGCATTAGTCCAAAATAAATTTCTAACCTTTGATGGAAATCTTCTTTCGATTCAAAAGAACATGCTTCAAGACAAGGATACTAATTTAGGAATAAGTAGTACCGAGAAAAATGTTCAATCGACAAAAGAACAACAAACGCTTATGAAGATGCTATCTTTAAACAGTTTATCTACTAGTGAGCAATCAAAGTCAGAGCTTAAATCTACTATTAACAACCTTTTAACACAGTTAGATAAGCAGTTAGCAACAAAGGATCCAGCTACATCCGTAGTTCAAAAAGTAATGAACCCGTTATTAATTGGTTCTTTAAAGAAATCAGAGGAAATGCTTAACCAAACTAGTACTAATATTACTCAATTAGCAGCAACGAACCAATTGGAATCTGACACATTGATAGTCAATTCATTGCAGAATTCTTTCTTAAGACAAGAGCCACTTGTGTTAATGAATGGTCAAACAAATCAAATGGTACGTAGCTCTAATTTAGAACAACAGTTTGAACAAATCTTATCTAATAGTAGCTTTACTAAAGTAGGCAATGCACAAACATTATCTATTCGCCTTGCACCTGATCATTTAGGATCTATTCGTATAGAGATAACGCAGAATGAAGGAAATATGATTGCGAAAATATTTACATCATCTGCAGATGCTAAGGAAGTTCTAGATACTCAATTATCTAGTTTGAAGCATGGATTAAGTAACCAAAACCTCCAAGTGGATAAGATTGATATTGTGCTAACAGGCCAACAGCAAGAAAAGGCTAATAAAGATCCACAACAACAGCAACAACAAGAGCAAGATCAACAAACACCTCAAAGAGAGAGAAATCAATCAGATGAGGATGAAGAAAAACGTAAAAGAACCTTTCTAGAAGAATTAATAAATATGGGAAATAGGGGAGTTAATACATGACGAATACTATTAATGACTCGTCGCTTTATCTATCAGACTACCAGGCATCTCTTAAAACGACAGGAAATTCTAATCTAGGTAAAGATGATTTCTTAAAGATTTTAGTAACACAATTACAAAACCAAGATCCTACATCACCAATGGAAGATAAAGAATTCATTGCACAGATGGCACAGTTTTCTAGTCTTGAGCAGATGCAAAATTTAAATACAACGATGTCTAGTTTTGTTAATCTACAAATTCAATCTAATTTAATATCTTATGGTCAATTTATGGGGAAAGAAGTAAATTGGAGTAAGCTTGAAACTGATGACACTGGTGCTGAAGTAGTGAAATCTGGAACTGGGAAGGTTACTAGTGTAGCTTACAAGAATGATAGTGTGGAGTTTACTCTAGAAGATGGGACCATAGTAACCCCTGCTAATATCTCAGGTATGAGTGGTAATGCAGCAGAGAACAATTTAGTCTTAGCTAGCCAATTAATTGGAAAATCAGTATCCTATCTAAGTAATAACGAAGAAATTAGTAGTAAAGTTCAATCCGTTTCCTTAAAAAATGGACAAATATTACTCACGTTAAATGATGAGGCAAAAAGTCAAATTTCCTCTGGACAAATAATAAAAATTGAATAGGAAGTGATTAGATGGATAAGTCCGTTTATCCTTCATTACAATCACAAGCAGCCATAAAAAACGGTATTAAAGCTTTAAAAGCTAACGCAAGTACGAACCAATCGCAAAATGTAACAAGCTTTCACACACATTTAAAGCAATCCATTTCATCCTTAGATAAATTGAACATTAGTAAGCATGCTAATGAAAGATTGCAACAAAGAGGAATAGTTATTGATGATGAGAAATGGAAGGTTATTGAAGAAAAAGTGGGACAAGCAAAGAAGATGGGTGTCAAAGAATCACTTGTTCTTTTAAATGATGCAGCACTTATAGTAAGTGCGAAGAATAATACCGTTATAACAGCAATGGATAGACAAGAAGCAACCGAGCAGATTTTCACCAATATTAATGGAACCATTGTTCTAAATTAAACGATAAAAAGGCTGGACCAATAATGGAAGCCTGGGTAAACTGCTGACTGATTGATGCAGTTTAAATTGAGAGGAGAAAATTAATTATGTTACGTTCACTATATTCAGGAATCAGTGGTATGAAAAACTTCCAAACTAAATTAGATGTTACTGGGAATAATATTGCCAATGTTAATACATTTGGATTTAAAAAAGGCCGCGTAACTTTCAGTGATCTATTAAGCCAAACTTCAGCAGGTGCAACTGCTCCAACAGCTAATGCTGGTGGTATGAATGCGAAGCAAATTGGTTTAGGTTCCCAATTAGCATCAGTTGATACAATCCAAACACAAGGAAGTATGCAAACAACTAATAGAACATTAGATTTAAGTATTTCAGGTGAAGGCTTCTTCGTACTTGTTGATGGTGCAGGCTCTGAATCTTACACTAGATCAGGTAACTTTTATTTAGATGCAAATAGAAATATCGTTAGCAGTGATGGTCAACTTCTACAAGTAACTGGTGGTATTAACGATGATGGTACTGCTACAGGTGTTGCTGTGGGTGGTACTGTAATACCAAGTACTGCACAAAGCTTCAGCATTGGTTCTAACGGATCTATTTCTTATGTAGCAGCAGATGGTAGTACACAACAAGCTGGCCAAATTCTAATGGCAAAGGTTGCTAACCCAGAAGGTTTAACAAAAGTTGGCGGCAATAGATATCAACTTTCTGCAAACTCAGGCGAATTAGCTGGTGACCCAGCAGTAAACGGCGGACTTGTAACATCAGGTCAAGTTGGTACAGGTTCTATCAACAGTGGTTATCTTGAAATGTCAAATGTTGACTTATCAGAAGAATTTACAGATATGATCGTTGCACAAAGAGGATTCCAGGCTAATACGAAGATTATCACTACTTCAGATGAAATCTTACAAGAATTAGTTAACTTAAAACGATAATAAATGGAGGATAAGGGGCTAACTCTTATGGCAGCCCCTTATATAAAAAATTGATAAATCTAACTAAATTAAATGGGAAAACATTTTTATTAAATGTACTTTTTATAGAAACAGTAGAGTCTTTTCCTGATACTACTATTACTTTGACAAATGGAAATAAGTATGTAGTGAAAGAAAAAGAAGAAGAAGTCCAGAACTTAATAAATAGATTCTATCAAAAAGTAAATCTCTTTGGATTACCTGGATTGGGAGAAGAAGAAAATGAAGAATAATAAAATTATCATTATTATGCTCATACTATTACTAACGATAACTTTAGTCGGTGCTGGTGCTTTTATTTATATTTGGAAATTCACTGGTGAAGAGCATGAAGAGAAAGAACCTTCCATTGAAGAAATCGTGGAAAATTCAGTAGATATTGAAGAAATGACTACAAATTTATCAACAGACAATTTTATTCGAATATCCTTTAAGATTCAAACAGATAGTAAGGAAGCAAAGGAAGAATTAGCACAAAGAGATTTCCAAGTGAAGAATTTAATCATCCAAGAATTATCTGAGAAAACGCCAGATGATTTAAAAGGGAAAGATGGACAAGCTAAACTAGAGAACGATCTTAAGGATAAAATCAATGAATTGATGCAAGAAGGCAAAGTAGTACAAGTTTATATTGTAAACTCTCTACTCCAATAAAATAAAAAGAGAATAGATGGAGGTGAGTCATTTTGTCAGGTGATATTTTATCCCAAAGTGAAATAGATGCTTTATTATCTGCCCTCTCCAGTGGAGAAATGGATGCAGATGAGTTGAAAAAGGAACAGCAGGAAAAGAAAGTAAAAGTCTATGACTTTAAACGTGCATTACGTTTCTCTAAAGATCAAATTAGAAGCTTAACACGTATTCATGAAAACTATGCTCGTTTATTGACTACTTTTTTCTCTGCTCAGCTAAGAACATATGTCCAAATCACTGTAACATCAGCAGATCAGATACCTTATGAGGAATTTATTCGATCGATTCCTAAGATGACTATCCTAAATGTATTTGAAGTGCCTCCTCTAGAAGGTCGAGTATTAATGGAAGTTAATCCTAATATTGCCTATGCAATGATGGATCGGATGATGGGTGGAAGAGGTAGTAGTTTAAACAAAGTAGAAAACTTAACAGAAATAGAAACAAAGATTATGTCCAATACATTTGAAAATGCTTTTGATCATTTTCGAGAAGCTTTAGAAGATATTGTAGATATTGAACCATCCCTTGCAGAATTCGAAGTCAATCCACAATTTTTGCAAATGGTTTCCCCGAATGAGACGGTTGTAGTCATTTCCTTGAATACAACTATCGGAGAAACTAGCGGGATGATTAATATATGTATTCCACATGTCGTATTAGAGCCAATTATTCCAAAATTATCAGGGCATTATTGGATGCAAGCAGAGAAGAAAGAAAGGCGTCCCGAATTTACTTCAAGGCTTGAAGAAAACATTCAGCAGTCGGTTGTTCCTATTGTGGCAGAACTTGGAACTTCTGATATTACTATACAGGATTTCTTAATGTTAGACATTGGGGATGTAATTGAAATAAATAAAGCCATTGAACAACCCTTAACCATTAAGGTTGGGGATATACCGAAGTTCGTTGGACAACCTGGAAAAGTAGGTAAGAAGGTTGCTGTTCAAGTTTTAGGAGCTTTAGAAGGGGGGAATGAAAGTGGTGAGTAAGGATATGCTTTCTCAAGATGAGATTGACGCTCTTTTAAGAGGAGACGATCAACCAGCAACACAAGAAATAGACCTTAATCAAGGTCAATACTTATCTGATATTGAAAAAGACGCATTAGGAGAAATTGGGAATATATCATTTGGAAGCTCTGCAACAGCATTGTCTACCTTACTAAATCATAAAGTGGACATAACAACACCAAGTGTAAGTGTTGTATTACAAAGTCAGCTTTCAGAGGAATTTCCTCATCCATATGTAGCAATTCGTGTTAATTATACAGAGGGCTTTTCAGGAATGAATTTACTTGTTATCAAGCAATCGGATGCGGCTGTAATTGCAGATTTAATGCTTGGCGGGGATGGAACTGGCACAAATGAAGCATTGAATGAAATTCAATTTAGTGCTGTTCAAGAAGCGATGAACCAAATGATGGGATCTGCTGCTACTTCCATGTCTACCATTTTTGCTAAAAGAGTGGACATTTCACCACCTAGTATGGATATACTTGATTTTAATCAAGGAGAAGGCACAGCTAACATACCTCAGGATGAAATGTTTGTTAAAATTTCGTTTAGAATCAAGATAGGAGAACTAATTGATTCTAATATTATGCAATTATTACAAATATCTTTTGCAAAAAGCTTAGTGGATGGGTTATTAAATCCAACAAATAATGAAGAAGAAGTTTCCAATATAAGCAATGTAGATTATAATTCTGTATATGAGCCAAAAGAACCAATACAAGAGCCACAGGCGACTCCACATTATAGTCAAGGAAGTCAAACTTCAGGAAATATGACTAATATGGGTGAGCCTGTTGGTAGACAACAAAATCAACAACAGTATTTTGGTTCTAATAATCATACTCAAGGTCCACCACCAAGTGTACAACCTGCAGTATTCTCTAGTTTCGAAACAGTTCCTCCAATGGGAACAGAAACGAAAAACTTAGATATGTTAATGGATATTCCTTTACAGGTGACGGTAGAACTGGGAAGAACAAAACGCTCCGTAAAAGAAATTTTAGAGCTGTCTTCTGGTTCCATTATTGAACTAGATAAATTAGCTGGAGAACCAGTTGATATACTAGTGAATAATCGTCTTGTAGCACAAGGGGAAGTAGTGGTTATTGACGAGAATTTCGGAGTCCGAGTTACCGATATTGTTAGTCAAAAGGATCGTTTAAAAAAATTAAGATAACATACTATTGGGGGTAAAAGAGGAATGGCACACAAAATTCTAATTGTAGACGACGCAGCATTTATGCGAATGATGATCAAAGATATCTTATCAAAGAACGGGTATGAAATCGTTGGTGAAGCAGCAGATGGTCAACAAGCGATTGAAAAGTATAAGGAAAGTCAGCCAGATTTAGTTACAATGGATATTACAATGCCTGAAATGGATGGTATTACAGCATTAAAAGAAATTAAAAAAATCAATCCTAATGCAAAAGTAATTATGTGTTCAGCAATGGGACAACAAGCGATGGTTATTGATGCAATCCAAGCAGGAGCAAAGGACTTCATCGTAAAACCGTTCCAGGCAGATCGTGTTATAGAGGCAATTAGTAAAACATTAAGTTAAAAAAATGAATTATAGAGGGTGCCGTAAGTGAATAAAGTAAATGTATTAGTTCGATGTTCACTACTCTTAGTTGTTCTGCTAGGCTTTGGAAACCAAGCCTATGCAGAACAAATTGATAAGAATGTTTACGATATGTTACATAATGACTCAGCTGAAGAAAATAAGGAAACAACAGATGAAAATCAATCAGAAACCAATGATGGTACTGCTAACAATAATGAGGAAGAAGAGCAGACAGATAGCCAAGATACTACCAATTCAGTTGGTGTAACTATCTGGGATTTCATTAAAATGATTTTTGCTACTATCTTTGTTGTTTTTTTGATTTATTATATTCTCCGATTTATTAATAAACGAAATCATGCTTATAAGTCTTCACAAATAATAGAAAATATCGGTGGTACCACTTTAGGTGCTAATCGTTCTATTCAGATAATTAAAGTTGGTAAACGTTTATTAGTAGTTGGGGTTGGAGAAAGCATTCAGCTAATAAAAGAAATAGAAGATGAAGAAGAATATCGAGATATATTAGAAGACTATAATAAAAAATTAGACCAACTTGTACAGCCAAGCGATATTGTGACAAAGGTGAAGAATGTTGTAAAGAATAATCATGTTGTGACAAGACAAAAAGAATCATTCTCGGACCGTTTAAGAGAGCAATTAAAAGAAGTATCCAACGAACGGAAAAAGAAAATGGATGTACTAAGTAAGAAAGGATCGTCTGATAAAAATGAATGAGTTTGTGCAGTTTTTCAACAATAGTGACCCAGGGAATGTTTCGACATCTGTTCAGCTATTGTTATTATTAACAGTCCTTTCTTTAGCACCAAGTATTATTATCTTGTTAACCAGCTTTACAAGAATTGTAATAGTCCTTTCCTTTGTCAGAACGGCGCTTGCAACACAACAAATGCCTCCAAACCAAGTAATTATTGGGTTAGCATTATTTCTTACTTTTTTTGTAATGGCTCCGACCTTTCAAGAGGTTAATGACAAAGCTTTAACACCATTATTTAATGAGGAGATTACATTAGAACAAGCGTATGATAATGCGGCTTTACCATTTAAAGAATTTATGAGTAAACATACGAGGCAAAAAGATCTTGCGTTGTTTCTAAATTATACTGGCCAAGAGGCTCCAGAATCTATAAATGACATTCCGTTAACCACATTAGTTCCAGCGTTTGCAATTAGCGAACTGAAGACAGCGTTTCAAATAGGGTTTATGATTTTTATTCCTTTTTTAGTAATAGATATGGTTGTGGCGAGTATTCTCATGTCCATGGGGATGATGATGCTTCCACCAGTAATGATTTCCTTACCATTTAAAATTCTTTTATTCATAATGGTGGACGGTTGGTATTTAGTTGTTAAATCTTTGTTAGAAAGTTTTTAAGAAGGTGGAAAAATGTCACAAGAAATGGTTATATCAGTAGCTGAAAAAGGGATAATGACTGTATTACTAGTTAGTGGTCCCTTACTATTAATAGCTCTAGTAGTGGGCTTAATAATTAGTATTTTTCAAGCAACTACACAAATACAGGAACAGACTCTTGCTTTTGTTCCGAAGATAGTTGCAGTGTTAGTAGGTCTTGTTTTCTTTGGAGCTTGGATGTTAAATCATATGCTTAGTTATACGGAAGATATTTTCTCCAATTTAACTAGGTTTATTGGGTAGATAATGATGGAGCAATTTTTATCAAATTTTCCAGCATTTCTTCTAATCTTTGTTCGTATAACGTCCTTTTTCTTAATGATTCCTATATTTTCTTATCGGACGATTCCAACTCAATTTAAAGTAGGTTTAGGCTTTTTTTTAGCATTAATTATGTTTTGGGGGATGGAAGTACCAGTATTTGAGATCGATACTGCCTATTACCTACTTATTATAAAAGAAGCCTTTGTAGGATTGTTAATAGGTTTTTGTGCAAATATGTTATTTTCAGCTGTACAAATGGCAGGTGGATTAATGGACTTTCAATTAGGTTTTGCGATTGCAAACGTAATAGATCCACAAACCGGTGCGCAGAGCCCATTAACAGGTCAATATTTAACAGTAACAGCTTTATTTTTTTTATTAGCTACTAATGGACATCATCTTCTATTAGATGGGATCTTTTATAGCTATCAATTCATTCCACTAAATCAACCTTGGATTCCTTTCGGAGATGGAAACCTAATGGAATACATAGTAAAAACTTTTGGCTTGATGTTTTCCATCGCTTTTCAAATGTCGATTCCTGTTGTTGGAAGTATCTTTTTAGTAGATGTAGGCTTAGGAATTGTCGCACGTACAGTTCCACAGTTAAATATATTTGTTGTTGGTGTCCCAATCAAAATCATAGCAGGTTTAATTATCTTGTTTATTGTTATGGGGGTTTTAATGGGAGCAATATCTGAACTATTCTCAACCATTCTTACTACAATGCGCGATCTAATGAAATTAATTGGAGGTGCTGGCTAATGAAGCTTCTTTCATTAAATCTTCAATTTTTTGCTGGGGAAAAGACAGAAAAGGCTACACCTAAGAAGAGGCAGGATACAAGAAAAAAAGGACAAGTTGCAAAAAGTCAGGATGTTAATACTGCTGTAGTACTTCTAATTGTATTTGGAGTGTTGAGTTTTACAGGGAAGTATATGTTAGAGGGATTGATGTCTATTATGAATCATAATTTTAGTGATCTCATGCTAACTTCCTTAACTGTAAATAACTTCAGAACTATATTTATTAATATATTAATGGAAGTAGGACTACTATTAGCTCCTATTTTAGCAGCAGCCTTTGTAGCAGCATTAATTGCAAATTATATGCAGGTAGGAATTTTATTCTCTACAGAATCTATCCATTTCAAACTAGAAAAAATTAATCCGTTATCAGGTTTTAAACGGATGTTTTCCATTCGCTCCATTGTGGAGCTATTAAAATCAATGTTGAAAATTATCATTATAGGTTTAGTTGTTTTTTCTGTTTTGTGGGGAAAGATGGAAGAAATCTTATCCTTATCAAATAAATCTATAGGCTCCATATTAGTTACAGTTGCTAAGCTTACTTTGCAAATGGGTCTATATGCTTCAGCAGCCCTTTTAGTTTTATCGTTAGCAGATTATTTATATCAAAGATATGACTATGAGAAAAATATACGTATGTCTAAACAAGATATAAAAGATGAATATAAAAATATGGAAGGGGACCCATTAATTAAATCTAAGATTAAACAAAAGCAAAGAGAAATGGCTATGCAAAGAATGATGCAGGATGTCCCTACTGCAGATGTTGTCATTACGAACCCTACACATTATGCTATTGCATTAAAATATGACGAAGAAAAATATGATGCACCATATGTAGTAGCTAAAGGAGTAGACTTTGTTGCTCAAAAGATAAAGCTGGTTGCGAATGAAAATGATGTTGTGATGATTGAAAATAGGCCGCTTGCTAGAGCTATGTATGGACAGGTCGAAATCGGTGATATGGTTCCAGAAGAATTTTATAAGGCGGTAGCCGAAATTCTTGCATTAGTTTACCAAACAAAAGAAAGAACACGATGATAATACTAGTTCACAGAAACTTGTAAATAATAAATAGTGAAACTATATTTTTAAATGTTGTAGTTAGGAGAAAAAGAAATGGCAGCAGGAAGAGATTTAACAGTAGTGTTTGGAGTTATACTAATAATAGCCATGCTCATAATTCCATTTCCAACATGGCTATTGAGTATTTTAATATTACTGAATATAACTTTAGCACTTCTTATTCTTTTATTAACCATGAATATGAGTGAGCCACTTGAATTCTCCATTTTTCCGTCCCTTTTATTATTAACAACATTGTTCCGACTTGGTCTAAATGTTTCTACTACTCGATCTATTCTTTCAACAGGAGATGCGGGTGGAGTGGTACATACATTCGGAACATTCGTTGTTGGTGGTAATATTGCTGTTGGATTAGTGGTTTTTTTAATATTAGTAATTATTCAATTCGTTGTTATCACAAAGGGTTCTGAACGTGTATCAGAAGTAGCAGCACGATTTACATTAGATGCTATGCCTGGTAAACAAATGAGTATTGATGCAGACTTGAATGCTGGAATGATTTCTGAACAAGAAGCTAGACAAAGACGTGAGAAGGTCAGTAGAGAAGCTGATTTTTATGGATCTATGGATGGTGCCAGTAAGTTCGTAAAAGGGGATGCAATTGCTGGGATTATTATTGTATTTATTAACTTACTTGTCGGAATTGTTATTGGGATGCTTCAACTTGACATGTCTGCAGGAGATGCAGCACAGCATTTCTCCTTACTTTCTGTTGGTGATGGTATAGTAAGTCAGATACCCGCGTTATTAATCTCAACCGCTACGGGGATTGTTGTTACAAGAGCTGCATCTGAAGGGAATTTAGGAACAGATATAACGTCTCAATTAATGCAATATCCAAAAATGCTGTATGTAGCAGCAATTACCATTTTTGCACTAGGAATAGTAACACCAATTAATGATATATTTACAATACCTATTGCCGGTTTGCTTGCGTTTGGAGGGTATGCACTTACGAAAAAACCAGTGGAGGATACCACTCAAATGCAGGAAATGGAAGAGGAAATTCAAGCAGAAGAGCTTAAGAGCCCTGAAAGTGTTGTTAGCTTACTAAATGTTGATCCAATAGAGTTTGAATTCGGATATGGTCTCATTCCACTTGCAGATGCCAATCAAGGTGGGGACTTATTAGATCGAGTTGTTATGATTAGAAGACAGCTTGCTATTGAATTAGGACTAGTGATTCCAGTTGTTCGAATTCGGGATAATATTCAGCTACAACCTAATGAATATAGATTGAAAATTAAAGGGAATGATAGAGCACGTGGAGAGCTTTTACTAGATCATTATCTTGCTATGAGTCCAGGTATGGAGGACGACTCTATAGAAGGAATTGATACGATAGAGCCTTCCTTTGGATTACCTGCAAAATGGATTACCGAAAGTACAAAGGAACAAGCAGAGATTTTTGGCTATACTGTAGTGGATCCTCCTTCTGTTGTTTCGACACATATAACAGAGGTAATCAAATCTAATGCTTTTGAGCTATTAGGCAGACAGGAAACAAAACAGCTTGTGGACCATGTAAAAGAGAGTTATCCAATACTTATTGAAGAAGTAACACCAAATCCGTTATCCATCGGTGAAATTCAGAAAGTACTAGTCAAATTATTAAAAGAAAATGTTTCTATACGAAACCTACCTGTTATTTTTGAAACTTTAGCCGATTTTGGTAAGATGACTTCAGATACAGATTTACTCACTGAGTATGTTAGACAATCACTTGCACGACAAATAACGAATCAATATTCCAATCCGAACGATTCTCTGAAAGTAATAACATTGTCAGGTAAGGTAGAAAAACTAATAGTAGATAATATACAGCAAACAGAACATGGTAATTATTTAGCATTGGATCCAAGTACTTCTCAAACTATTTTAGAGAATATGGCTAGCCAGATTGAACAATTATCTGTATTAGAGCAGTTACCTATTTTATTATGCTCTCCTGCTGTTCGTATGTATGTAAGACAGTTAACCGAGCGTTATTTCCCTCAAGTTCCTGTTCTTTCTTATAATGAATTAGAAGCGAACGTAGAAGTTCAAAGTGTTGGGGTGGTGAATATAGAATGAAGATACAAAAATACTTAGCATCAAGTATGCCAGAAGCAATGAAAAAAGTGAGATCAGAATTAGGAAATGAAGCTGTCATCCTTCATTCGAAAGTCGTTTATACAGGCGGCTTTCTTGGTCTATTTAAAAAAAGAAATATAGAAGTGCTTGCAGCAATTGATCCAAGTTTATCTAATCAGCCAAGTGCAATTGCCAAAAACAAAAAAGAAGCTGTAATAAGTCCTATATTACTGAAGACAAGCAACCCTATTCCTGATGTGGATGTTAAATGGGATGTACCAAATAAATCTATTGAAAAGAAACCACCAACCCCAGAATATCCAAAAATTATGCAGGAACTTGATAAGTTAAATCAATCTGTTCAATCTATAACAGACTCCAATAAAGAGCTTGTGCTAGAAATACCAAATCCAATTAAGAAAGTATTGCAAAATTTAAGTAATCAAGGCATTGATCATTCCATTCATACTGCTCTATTACATGTACTAGTAGAAAAGTGGTATGCCACAGGAAGCAATGCCTCCCATAAGGAAATTGTAAATTGGACAAGAGATAGATTAATGGAAATGATTTCGCCCTTTTCCTTTGGAGAATTAAAGTTGCAAAAAAAATATATTAATGTTATAGGTCCAACTGGAGTAGGAAAAACAACAACACTTGCAAAAATTGCTGGTAATATCATTTTAAAAGAACAAAAAAAAGTCGGATTTATTACAACAGATACATATCGAATTGGAGCAATTGAGCAATTAAAAACGTATGCAAATATACTAAGTGTTCCTGTAGAGGTATGTTATTCATTAGAAGACTTTCATGCTGCTTCAAAGAAACTTAATACATGTGATGTCGTATTAATCGATACGGCAGGAAGAAATTTCCGTAATAAAAAATATGTGGACGATTTAATGGAAGTTGTCGATTATAAAAGAGAGATGGAAACACTACTAGTATTATCAATGACTGCAAAACAACAAGACTTAGAGGAAATTTATAATCAGTTTTCCGCCATCCAAATTAATCATTTTGTCTTTACAAAATTAGATGAAACTTCTTCTTATGGAGCGATGCTAAATTTAATTGTGAAATACAAAATTGGGGCTGCTTATATAACGACTGGACAAAATGTACCAGATGATATCATTCCAGCTAATCCAACAGAACTGGTGAATAGGATATTAGAGGTTGAATAATATGACAGATCAGGCTGCTATCTTACGTGAAAAAATCCTACAACTTAATAAGAGCAAGGATAAGGAAATAATAAGTCATAGAAATAACCGAACACTGGCAATTATAAGTGGTAAAGGTGGAGTTGGTAAATCGAATTTTTCCCTTAACTTTGCGTTAACTTTACAAAAAAATGGGTTTAAGACACTTCTTCTTGATATGGATATAGGAATGGGGAATATTGACATTCTTTTAGGAAAGAAATCGAGCTATACAATTGTTGATTATTTTAAAAATAACATTAGTTTTAAAGAGATAATCATGAAGGGCCCAGAAGGATTAGACTATATTGCTGGTGGATCTGGTCTTACCGATTTTGTGGAAATGAAGAGTAAATTAGCATTATTCTTTCAACATTTTCAAGAGTGTTTAAATAACTATGATTATATTTTATTTGATATGGGGGCAGGAATAAGCGAGGATTCATTACAGTTTATATTATCGGTGGATGATATCATCGTACTCACAACACCTGAACCTACGTCGATTACGGATGCCTATGCAGCAATGAAGTTCATTCATCTTCGCAAGAGTGATATACCGTTCTACTTAGTAGTCAATCGTACAATGACAGATAAAGATGGTTTCGATACAATACAAAAAATACAACAAGTTGTTAATCGCTTTTTACAGAGAGATCTTATTCATCTAGGTTTAATACCGGATGATCCGAATGTTCCCCAAGCAGTAAGAAGTCAAATACCTTTTATTTTTTTTAATGAAAAATCAGAAGCCACTAAATCTTTGAAAAAAATTGCCGATAGATATGGTAAACAACAGTTTACAGAACCTATTATGAAAGAGAAGAACCGCTTTGTTTCAAAATTAAAAAGGTTCCTGTTTGAAAGGTAGTTGGCAGGTCATGGAGAAGATAAAAGTACTAATCATAGATGATTCTGCATTTATGCGCAAATTAATATCTGATTTTCTCTCAGAAGACTCAAGAATAGTAGTCATTGGAACTGCTAGGAATGGGGAAGATGGGATAAAAAAAATAAAAGAGTTAAAGCCAGATGTAGTAACGTTAGATGTAGAAATGCCTGTGTTAGATGGACTAAGTGCATTAAAGAGGATAATGTCTGAGCATCCAGTTCCTGTATTAATGCTATCAAGTACGACTAAAGAAGGAGCAGAAAATACGATTCAAGCAATGCAGATGGGAGCAATCGACTTTATTGCAAAACCATCTGGCTCCATTTCACTTGATTTATATAAAGTAAAGAATGAATTAGTGACTAAAGTCCTACTAGTAAGTAAAGTTAAAGCAAACACATTGAATAATCTATCTGTAATTGGAAAAAACTCTGTTCCTTTGCATTCGTCTTATAGTAAAATGGAACCAAGAGTGCAAAAAGATAGTGTAGGAGTAAAGACGGATACTTCGGTATCTTGGCTAAAAGCAAAGAAAAAAATGGTGGTGATCGGTACCTCTACTGGGGGACCAAGAGCACTACAGCAAGTACTTTCTAAGTTACCATCAGATATAAATGCACCAATACTTATTGTACAGCATATGCCAAAAGGATTTACAAGGTCTTTAGCAAATCGCTTAAATACTCTTTCCGCGATACAGGTAAAAGAAGCAGAGCATGGAGATTTATTACAAAATGGACATGCTTATATTGCACCAGGGGGGAAGCACTTAAAATTGAAATCATTGGGCAATCAAGTGGTGATTGAATTAGATGAGTCACCTCCTATAAATGGTCATAGACCTTCTGTAGACATTTTATTTGAATCAGCAAGTCATATAGAGGATTATGCAAAGGTCGCTGTTGTCATGACGGGAATGGGATCAGATGGTACAAATGGACTGCTAAAGCTAGCGGAAAAAGGAAATGTAAAGGCTATTGCTGAATCAAAGGAAACTTGCATTGTTTTCGGAATGCCAAAAACCGCCATTGCTACAAATCTAATAGATGAAATTCAAAAGGTAGAACAGATTGCAGAGACAATAGTAAAGTATGTATAAAGCCAGGGGATGTGAAAGCGCATGGAAATGAGTCAGTATTTAGAAGTGTTTATTGAAGAAAGTAAAGAGCATTTACAATCATGTAATGAGCATTTGTTAGAGTTGGAGAAAAACCCAGAAAATTTACAAATTGTGAACGAAATTTTCCGTTCAGCTCATACTTTAAAAGGAATGTCTGCAACGATGGGCTATGAAGACTTAGCAAGCCTAACTCATCAAATGGAGAATGTTCTAGATGCAATCAGAAATAAAAAAATTGTCTTTACACCAGAAATTTTAGATGTCATCTTTTTAGCTGTGGATGATCTAGATGCAATGGTTGAATCTATTGCCAGTGGCGGAGATGGCAAAAGAAATGTAGAGGCAGTTGTCGAAAAGCTAATACAAATCGAACAAGGAAATCCAATAAATAAGACAGTTAAAGCTAACGAAGAAGAAGCTTCTACTAGTGTTATGGAAAGTCAACAAACTAGTCAAGAATATGATGAGTTTGAAACAACCGTTTTGCAGCAATCATCAGATCAAGGCTTCTTTACTTACCAAATAACCGTATCCTTAAAGAAGGACTGTCTATTAAAAGCTGCTCGTGTATTTATGATTTTTGAAGCATTGGAAACATTAGGAGAAGTCATTAAAACGGTTCCTCCGGTTGAGGAGCTAGAAGAGGAAAAATTTGATTTTGAATTCTTAGTAACGCTTATCTCGAGAGAACCATCTGATAAAATACAGAAAGCTATTCTAAAAATTTCAGAGGTAGAGAAAGTAGTTGTTCATGAATTTGTTGCTAAAGCATCGACACATAAAGAAACTAAGCAAGAGATTAAGGCTCCAGAACAAGAGACTGTAGAAATAGTAACACCATCTTTGACAGAAGAAAAAGCAGAAGAAAAGCAAACCACTTCAAAGGTATCTAATAAAACGATTCGTGTTAATATTGAACGTTTAGATATATTAATGAATTTATTTGAAGAATTAGTTATTGACAGAGGAAGACTTGAGCAGATTTCCCAAAATCTAAAAGACCAAGAGCTACATGAAACAGTAGAAAGAATGTCAAGAATTACAGGTGACCTTCAGAATATTATATTAAATATGCGTATGGTACCAGTTGAGACAGTATTTAATCGATTCCCAAGAATGGTTAGACAGCTAGCAAGAGATTTGAACAAGAAAATACATTTAGAGATTGTCGGAGCGGACACAGAATTAGACAGAACCGTTATTGATGAAATTGGTGATCCGCTAGTTCACTTGATCCGCAATGCTTTAGATCATGGTATAGAAACACCTGAAGTTCGAAAATCAAGAAATAAAGACGAAGAAGGATCTGTTGTTTTAAGAGCCTTCCATAGTGGAAACCACGTATTTATTGAGCTAGAAGATGATGGGGCAGGTATTAACAAAGAGAAAGTATTAGCTAAAGCAATTAATAAAGGTATTTTGACTTCAGAGATGGCTAAAACTTTAACTGATACACAAATTGCCGAATTAATTTTTGCTTCTGGCTTCTCTACAGCAGATCAAATATCAGATATCTCTGGTAGAGGAGTAGGATTAGATGTTGTAAAAAATACCATTGAATCATTAGGCGGATCTATTACCATTGAATCACAAGAAGGAAAAGGCTCACTATTCTCTATCCAGTTACCATTAACTTTATCGATTATTTCTGTCATGCTTGTTGAAATTCAAGAAGAAAAATATGCTATACCACTATCTTCTATCATTGAAACAGCTATTGTCCATAAAGATGAGCTAATGCAAGCTCATAATCAAACAGTAATCGATTTCCGTGGAAAAGTTGTACCATTGTTATTCTTAAGTGATATTTTCGATGTGCCTGTTACAAAAGAAGAGGATGCTTATTATTCTATCGTAATTGTTAGAAAAGGTGACAAATTAGCAGGCTTAGTGGTAGACGGATTCATTGGTCAACAAGAAGTAGTATTAAAATCTCTAGGATCTTATCTATCAAGTGCCTATGCTATTTCTGGAGCAACTATACTAGGTGACGGACAAGTTGCATTAATTATTGATTGCAATGCTCTAATTAAATAGGAAGACTTAATAATAGATCAGGCTGTTTTGAAGGTTTATCTATAGCAGCCTGTAGCTTCATTATTGCTTAAATGAGAGGAATGAATAGTGGATGAGTGAGGCTGTTTCGACAGATGAAAAATTAATAATATTTGAGCTTAAGGGAAAAGAATATGCTATTTCTGTACATCAGGTTATGTCTATTGAAAAGAAAATGCATATAACAAGAATTCCAAATATTGCACCTTTTGTTAAAGGTGTTATCAATTTAAGAGGTGTAGTTACACCAATTATTGATTTACGCTTACGATTTGATTTAGAAGAAATTAAGTATACAGATTCAACAAGAATCATAATAATCATGCTAGAGGATATGGAAGTAGGGATTATTGTTGATTCTGCTAATGATGTAGTTGACGTAGATACATCTAAATACGAAGCAGCTCCTGAAACAATTGGCGGAAACGAAGTTGATTATATTAAGGGTGTTGTGAAATTAGATAAACGCTTACTGATTCTCGTTGACTTGGAAAAAGTTTTTGATAGAAATGTACTAAAGAATTTCATGAAAAATAAAAGTGATGAGTAAGTATGACATTTATTAAGAACTTAAATTCTTTAAAACTTGATATATTGAGAGAAATAGGGAACATCGGGGCAGGAAATGCGGCTACGTCTCTTTCTAAATTACTTAATAAGACAATTGATATGAAGGTTCCTGACGTACAAATTGTTTCCTTTGATCAAATGATGGAAATGGCTGGTGGTTCTGAAAATATTGTTGCTGGTGTCTTTCTTAGGTTAGAAGGAGATGTGCCAGGGAGTATGTTTTTTATGCTTCCAATTGAACAAGCTAATAAATTTATACGGGATATGATTGGTGATTCAGCAATAGATTTAAGTCAACCACCATATGATGAGATTGCATTATCTGCATTACAAGAGTTAGGGAATATCCTTTCAGGTTCTTATCTATCCTCTTTGTCTGATTTAACAAACCTATCTCTATATCCATCTGTACCTGCTTTAGCAATCGATATGGTAGGGGCAATTGTTACTTACGGTTTAATTGAGCTTTCTCAAGTAAGTGACTATGCGATTGTTATTAATACAGAATTAGTAGAGAAAGATCACGAAGTATCGAAACGTGTAAATGGCCATTTCTTCTTGTTACCAGATCCAGATTCCTTTAGTACCCTTTTTCAATCATTAGGAGTGCAAGAGGATGAATGAACAAATCACCGTAGTAAAAGTAGGAATAGCGGATATGAATGTAGTGGAAGCACCTCATACTATTCGCACATCTGGTCTAGGCTCATGTGTTGGAATTGTTTTATATAGTCCTGTTAAAAGAATTGCAGGGTTAGCTCATATCATGCTTCCAGAATCTACATTATCCAAGTCTGGACCAATCAATAAAGCCAAATTTGCTGATACTGCTATTATTGAACTGGTTGAAAAGCTAGAAACGCTTGGCCTAAATAGGAAAACATTAGTGGCTAAAATTGCTGGTGGTGCACAAATGTTTCAATTTAATGGCACGAGCGATATTATGAGAATAGGTCCTAGAAATACAGAAGCAGTAAGAAAAGTTCTTCAAACATTAAATATTCATATATCTGGTGAGGATGTAGGAGGAAATAGCGGAAGAACAATTGAATTTTCTCCTGTTACTCATGAGTTAACGATACGAACCGTGAACAAAGGAACTCATATTATCTAATTTATATTGTGCAAAATATATTCTCGCTTTATCATGAATGAGACTATCTCTAGCAAGGAGATACCTACTAGATTAATCTATTAGTAAGGGTATTATTCTGCACCAGAGATAGTCTTTTTTTTGTTTGATACGAAAAGGTTTGTAAAGATTCTCCTAATTAATAGTGAATAATACCTATTTTTTAGATAGAGGAAGGAAAACTTTAAGAAAATATTCGTATCTTCTGCTAAAATCAATAGTGAATTGTATACATAATTGGTTATATTTATTACTAATAGAACTAGTTTCATTCAACCGTTAACTTTTTTGAATGGATACGTTTCTTAAAGTTAAAAATAGAGTAGATATAATAAAAATAATGATGTTTCCTCGTTAATGATTTCAAGTTGGTTTAAAGCTTCTAAAGGTGAAGTCAAGGAGGTTTTATAAATGGCGGTTTTTGTAAAGAGTGTAACTAAAAATACTTTATAAAAACTTATGTAAATGGATGATGTAACAAGTATCATTCCCTTAATGAAAGTAAAGGGGAAAGTGGGACTTTACAGAAGGTAGGTATCTTAACTATCCTCTTTGGCAAGTGAGAAACATTATTTTGCACAAGTAGCAGGAACTTAATCAGGATCGAAGAAACGACAATTAAACAAATGAGATGTAATTCCTAGTTATATGAATTTTTTATAAATAGAAGAGGCTGGAAAGTATAGATACAAATGAACTAGAGGTTGTCTAAGCTGCTTAGGAGGGTATTCAATGGAGAAGGATTCAACAATAGAAGAGAAACAAGCTTGGGAAAAATGGATTGAGTCAAGGGATACGGAGGTAGGTAATCAATTAATAAAAAAACACATGTCTTTAGTCAGCTTTCATGTGCAACGAATATCTGTTGGATTGCCAAAAAGTGTCTCACGTGACGAGTTAACAAGTCTTGGTATGATGGGACTTTATGATGCTTTGCAACGCTTTGACCCGAAACGAGACTTGAAATTTGATACATATGCATCTTTTCGGATAAGAGGCAGTATCATAGATGGATTAAGAAAAGAAGATTGGCTTTCAAGGGGTACAAGAGAAAAGTCAAAGAAAATTGAGGCAACAATAGAAAAACTGGAGCAAAAATTAATGCGGAATATAACTGCTCAAGAAGTTGCTGAGGAGCTTGAACTACCAGTAGATGAAGTATATTCAACAATGAATGAACATTTTTTTGCTAACGTTCTTTCTATTGATGAACAAATGAATGAGAGCGATGACAAAGAATCTCAGAGTTTTTCTATTAGAGATGATAAGACATTAATACCTGAAGAGAAAGTATTGAAAGATGAATTAGTACAAGAAATGTCTGTTAAGATTCAAGAGTTAAACGATAAAGAGCAATTGGTCATTAGCTTATTTTATAAAGAGGAATTAACACTTACTGAAATTGGCAGTGTGATGAATCTATCCACTTCAAGAATTTCTCAAATACATTCTAAAGCGATATTTAAACTAAGACACTCTCTTGAAAAAGTAATCTAAAGAGGAGAACAGGGGGAAGGTTATGAGTTTAAAAGCAATTGAGATGCAAATAGCACTTCCGCGTACAATGGATGCAGGTAAAATTCAAGAACAACAAGACCACAAATCTCAGCATATGTATCATTTAGCAGGACAAGAGCTAAGAAAAGAAGAAGAACGGAAAAGGACAGCGGTAATAAAAGGGGAAGCGCAAACACCTTTACAATGGAGAAAACAGAAGGATAACGAATTTGTAAATCTTCAAAAGAAAAGAAGTGAGGATGAAACAAAGCAAGAGAGTAGTACATTTAAGCATCCTTACAAAGGAAATAGTATTGATTTTAGTGGATAGAGGGATGAAATGATTAATTTTTTACTTTTTTTAAGTATTACTTTACATTTAATTGCCTTTCTTTTTATTGTACTTTTATACTTAAGGCAAAATAAATTGATGAATATGGAAAGTGCTCAAGCAAAAAACTTAGAGGAAATGGAAGATATCATTACCTCTTTTATAGAGCAAATGAAAGAAGAAAATGAAGAGTTTATCGAAAAACTTACTAGAGCTAAAACGGTTGTGCTAGATGAAAGCACAACTACAGAAGCATCGAAAAAAGACATTCCTACTGTTATGGAAGAAAAAGTAGATCTTGATAAAGAATTAGAATGGAAACCAAAAGGTGTAAATACAAATAAAGCTCTATTGAAAAATTATACTTCTAGTTTGAATAAAATAAATTCTATTCCAAATGAAATAGAAAAAGAAGATATTGAGGAACTGCTAAATTTAATTCTTCCTGCAGAAAAAGTCGAATTGGAATTAGAAGAAGAGGTAGAAGAAGTAAAAGAAATAGAAAAAGAAAAAACCTTATTAGAAGAAGCTTTAGAGCTAAAAGAAGAAGGGAAATCTATTGAAGAAATCGCAAGAAAATTAAATAAAGGCAAAACAGAAATAGAATTACTTCTTAAATTTAGACAAATTTAGTAAAGATACTTGATTGTCTAAAATACATATGCTATATTAACAAATGGTGTTAATACACACGCTTTTGGATTTAATCATTGGTGCTGTTCTTACAGTTTTGATTAAAAATGATAAAAGCGGAGGAAATCAAAACCATTAGGAGGAAAAAACACATGTCAGTTATTTCAATGAAACAATTACTTGAAGCTGGTGTACATTTCGGTCACCAAACTCGCCGTTGGAACCCAAAAATGAAGAAATTCATTTTCACAGAGCGTAACGGTATCTACATCATCGACCTTCAAAAAACAGTTAAGAAGGTAGAAGAAGCTTATAACTATGTGAAAGAATTAGCTGGAAACGGTGGTACAGTTCTTTTCGTAGGTACTAAAAAACAAGCACAAGATGCTATTAAAGAAGAAGCTATCCGTTCTGGTCAATACTTTGTAAACCAACGTTGGTTAGGTGGAACTTTAACAAACTTTGAAACAATTCAAAAACGTATTGCTCGTTTAAAAGAAATCGAAAGAATGTCTGAAGACGGTACTTTCGAAGTACTTCCTAAAAAAGAAGTAGTACAACTTAACAAAGAGCTTGAGCGTTTAGAGAAATTCTTAGGCGGAATCAAAGATATGAAAAAGATTCCAGATTGCCTATTCATCGTAGACCCACGCAAAGAGCGTATTGCAGTTGCTGAAGCTCATAAATTAAATATTCCAATCGTTGGTATTGTTGATACTAACTGTGATCCAGACGAAATTGATGTTGTTATTCCTGCGAATGATGATGCAATCCGTGCTGTTAAATTATTAACTGCAAAAATGGCAGACGCTATTTTAGAAGCTAAACAAGGTGAAGAAGTAGCGGTTGCTGAATAAAACGAATAAACTTGTTTGAGGATTAGTTACTAGTTATCTAATTGGATAAGAAGTATAACGTTTAGGGACTTGTGAAAAAGGTGATAAAGAGCATCCCTCTTATCACCTTTTTTTCAAGAATATTGCTTAAAACAACGTGATTTTGGATAAAAAAATAATACATAGACCTTAAGGAGGCTAACTACTATGGCTGTTACAGCTCAAATGGTTAAAGAACTACGTGAAAAAACTGGTGCTGGAATGATGGATTGTAAAAAAGCACTTACTGAAACAAATGGTGATTTAGATAAAGCGATCGATTTCTTACGTGAAAAAGGAATTGCAAGTGCTGCTAAGAAAGCAGACCGTATTGCTGCTGAAGGAACTACTTACGTTTCTGTTGAAGGAAACGAAGCAGTTATCCTTGAAGTGAACTCAGAAACAGATTTCGTTGCTAAAAACGAAGGTTTCCAAGTATTAGTTAAAGAACTTGCTGCACATCTTTTAGCTAACAAACCAGCATCAGTTGAAGAAGCTCATACTTCTGAAATTACTGCAGGTACTACTGTTGAGTCACACATCAATGCTGCTATCGCTAAAATTGGTGAAAAATTATCTCTACGTCGTTATGAAATCAAAACGAAATCAGATAATGATGCATTTGGTGCTTACCTTCACATGGGTGGACGTATTGGAGTTCTAACTGTTCTTGAAGGAACAACTGATGAGTCTGCTGCTAAAGACGTTGCTATGCACATTGCTGCATTAAATCCTAAATATGTATCTCGTGATCAAGTTTCTGCAGAAGAAGTTGCTCATGAGAAAGAAGTATTAACTCAACAAGCATTAAACGAAGGCAAACCAGCTAATATCGTTGAAAAAATGGTAGAAGGCCGTTTAAGCAAATATTTTGAAGATGTTTGTGTACTTGATCAATCTTTCGTTAAAAACCCAGACCAAAAGGTTCGTCAATTTGTTGAATCTAAAGGTGCTACTTTACGCGAATTCGTTCGTTATGAAGTAGGAGAAGGTATTGAAAAACGTGAAGATAACTTTGCTGAAGAAGTTATGAACCAAGTTAACAAAAAATAATCATATATATATGGTAATGTATAGGGGGCACCACGGTGTTCCCTATTTTTCAAGATATTTCACAAAGCGGAGGTTTTCATGAGTAGTAATCCTAAGTATAAAAGAGTTGTATTGAAATTAAGTGGTGAAGCATTGGCTGGAGAAGCTGGCTTTGGTATAAATCCTAGTATCATAAAAAATGTAGCCGAGCAAGTAAAAGAAGTAGCAGAACTAGGTGTAGAAGCTGCAGTTGTAGTTGGCGGCGGGAATATCTGGCGTGGTAAAATAGGAGAAGAAATGGGAATGGATCGAGCAAATGCTGACTACATGGGTATGTTAGCAACTGTTATGAATTCATTAGCTCTTCAAGACAGCTTAGAGCAATTAGGAATTGAAACTCGAGTTCAATCTTCTATTGAAATGAGACAGGTTGCTGAGCCATATATTAGAAGACGCGCTATAAGACATCTTGAAAAAAAGAGAGTAGTCATTTTTGCTGCGGGAACTGGTAATCCATACTTCTCAACAGATACTACTGCGGCATTACGAGCAGCTGAAATTGAAGCAGATGTTATCTTAATGGCTAAGAACAATGTGGATGGAGTATATACAGCAGATCCTAAAACAGATAAAACAGCTACTAAATACGATGAACTAACTTATTTCGATGTAATTAAAGATGGACTTGCGGTAATGGATTCCACTGCTTCATCCCTATGTATGGACAATGATATCCCATTAATAGTATTCTCTATCACAGAAGATGGAAATATTAAAAGAGCAGTTATGGGAGAAACAATCGGAACAATTGTAAGGGGGAAAAAATAATGCCAAAACAAGTTATAGCTAATACAAAAGAAAGAATGGATAAAGCGATCCAAAGCTATTCTAGAGAGCTAGCAAGCATCCGTGCTGGTCGTGCAAATGCTGCTTTATTAGATCGAATTTCTGTTGATTACTATGGTGCTCCTACACCTGTAAATCAATTAGCAGGTATTAGTGTTCCAGAAGCAAGACTATTAGTTATTCAACCATACGATAAATCTGTATTAGGTGATATTGAGAAAGCAATCCTAAAATCAGATATCGGTTTAAATCCATCAAATGATGGAAGTGTTATTCGCTTATCCATTCCAATGCTTACAGAAGAGCGTCGTAAAGAATTGGTGAAAAACGTGAAAAAAGAGTCTGAAGAAGCAAAAATTGCGATCCGCAATATCCGCCGTGACGGAAATGATGACTTGAAGAAGTTAGAGAAAAACGGAGAAATCACAGAAGATGATCTTCGTGGATTCAATGATGACATTCAAAAGTTAACAGATGAATACATTGTTAAAGTCGATGCTCTAACAAAAGAAAAAGAAAAAGAAATTTTAGAAGTGTAAGGAATATATATTCTGTTTTAAAAGCTCTCTAATATTAGAGAGCTTTTTGTTTTTTAGAAACCCCTGAGTTTTGCCTAGGAGTTTCAAGGCTTATAGCGAGGGTAGGAGAAGATTTCACTGTTATTTAAATTTTTTCTCTTTTGTTAAACAATTGCTATAGAAAGGAAAAAAAAGGGGAAGAAAGAAGAGTTTTCGTTTGTAATTATATGCTATTTTTAATTGATAGTTGCTTATGCTGGATAGTTTCCTATAATATAGTAAGGGAACTTATTTTATTCACCCTTAATAGAAAAGAAATTAGAGAAGTGGATCTTTTTTTTATCCAATTGGAACATAGGTGGAAGAAAGAAAAGATTTATTTTGGAGGAGCTATTTATGTTTAACAAAATAAGGTTATGGAAGAAGAAGGATGTATCTTCTACTCTCCAAGACCGTATTGAAATAGTAAAGAAGCAGCATATACCTGAACATGTTGCAATCATCATGGATGGAAACGGCAGATGGGCTAAAAAAAGAAAGCTGCCAAGAATTGCTGGACACCATGAAGGAATGAAGTGTGTAAAACGGATAACAAGAATGGCCGATGATTTGGGAGTAAAGGTGTTAACCTTATATGCTTTTTCTACAGAAAATTGGAAAAGACCAAAATCAGAAGTAGATTATATTATGTCCTTACCTGAACAATTTCTTGGTACTTTTTTGCCTGAACTAATAGAAAAGAACGTTCGAGTTACCGCAATTGGATATACAGAGGGATTACCAGAATCTACATTAAATTCCTTAAATAATGCGGTAGAAAAAACAAAAAATAATACAGGCTTGAATTTAAATTTTGCACTGAATTATGGTTCTAGAGCTGAAATGTTAGAAGCGGTGAAGGCAGTAGCGAAGGATTGTGAACAAAAGAAATTAAATATAGATGATTTAACAGATGAAAAATTCTCATCCTATTTAATGACTAAGAATGTAAGTGATCCTGATTTGTTAATTCGTACGAGTGGTGAGATTAGAATTAGCAACTTTATGCTCTGGCAAATAGCTTACACAGAGTTATATTTTACAGATACTTATTGGCCAGATTTTAGTGAAGAAGATTTAATTGAATCCATTGAAGTATTCCAAAATAGACAGCGTCGTTTTGGTGGAGTCTGAAGAGAGTTGGGAAAAATAAGATGAAGCAGAGAATTATAACAGCAATCATAGCAATAGCTATTTTTCTTCCGGTTGTATTAATCGGAGAAGTTCCATTAATAATCTTTACCTTTTTCCTTGCAGCAATAGGAATTTTTGAAATGTTTCGTATGCGTAAATTACCTTTATTATCGTTTCCAGGAGTTCTCTCCATTGTAACGGTTTGTCTACTGGTTCTACCTGGAAATGATATTGGATATAAGGATATTAGTAAGGTAGAAGTAGGCTTAGTTGTCCTATTACTGTTACTATCATATATGGTTTTTTCTAAAAACCGCTTTACATTTGATGATGTAGCTTACACGGCATTATCCGTCATTTATATAGGAATAGGTTTTCATTTCTTCATTCAAATAAGAGAAGAGAGCTTGGCTTATTTAGTATATTCACTGTTTATTATTTGGGCTACAGATTCAGGTGCATACTTTATTGGAAGAGCATTAGGAAAACGTAAATTATGGCCAGATATAAGTCCTAACAAAACAGTCGAGGGTTTTATCGGAGGAATACTATGTGCTATTCTAATAGGAGTTCTATTTAATGTATTTGGATACATAGAATGGTCCATAGGATTTATCATCACGACTATTTTATTATCTATATTTGGACAAATTGGTGATTTAGCAGAATCTGCACTTAAAAGACATTATGATGTGAAAGATTCTGGTAGTCTACTTCCAGGTCATGGCGGAATTTTAGATCGCTTTGATAGTCTAATTTTTGTATGGCCATTATTATTTTTTATTTTCGAACGTTTTCTTCATTTGATTTAAAAATGAAATTGGGTTGTAGGAGTGAGGGCATTTGAGATATATAAGTTTACTTGGAGCGACTGGTTCTATTGGAACACAAACACTAGATGTAATAAAAAATCATCCAGAATCTTTCCAATTAGTTGCTTTTTCATCAGGAAAAAACATAGATTTAACAAGAAGTATCATTCAACAATTTAAACCAGAGCTTGTTTCTGTAACAGAGAAAGAGGATTATGAGAAATTAAAGCTTGAATTCCCTTCTGTAACACTTAGCTATGGAATGGAAGGATTAGTAGAGGTTGCCGTATATCATAAAGCAGATGTACTTGTAAATGCGGTTTTAGGAAGTGTAGGCTTAAAGCCGACATTGCAAGCAATGGAAGCAGGTAAGGCAATTGCGATTGCGAATAAAGAAACATTAGTTACAGCAGGTCATATAGTAATGGAAGCAGCTGCTAAATATAAGGTTCCAGTTCTACCGGTAGATAGTGAACACTCTGCTATCTTCCAATGCTTACAAGGGGAACAAGAAAAAAATATTGAGCGTTTAATCGTTACAGCCTCTGGTGGAAGCTTCCGCGATTTAAAACGAGAAGATTTACAGAATGTTACGGTTGAAGATGCTCTAAAACATCCTAACTGGTCAATGGGTGCAAAAATTACGATTGATTCAGCTACCATGATGAATAAAGGCTTAGAGGTTATAGAAGCACATTGGTTATTTTCCCTTCCATATGACAAAATTGATGTATTATTACATAAAGAGAGTATCATTCACTCTATGGTAGAATTCCATGACAGTAGTGTAATGGCGCAATTAGGAACACCAGATATGAGAATGCCCATTCAATATGCCCTTTCGTATCCAGATCGTATGAAATTAATTAATGCGGACAGATTAGATCTAGCGAGTATAGGGAAATTGCATTTTGAACAAATGGATTTAAATCGATTCAGATGTTTAGCTTTCGCCTATGAAGCAGGAAGAATTGGTGGAACGATGCCAACTGTATTAAACGCTGCTAATGAAATAGCTGTACAAAGGTTCCTTAATAGAGAAATAAGCTTCCTACAAATTGAGGAATTGATTGAAAGAGCGCTTGATACACATCAAACGATTCATCATCCAAGCTTAGAAGAAATCCAAGAAGTAGATAGGCAAACAAGAAAAAGAGTTTACACACTTCTATAAAAAGGTGGTTAGAATTTGTATACAGTCATAGCATTTATCATTATTTTTGGTGCTTTAGTATTCTTTCATGAGTTAGGGCACTTTGTTCTAGCAAAGAGAGCAGGAATATTATGTCGTGAGTTTGCGATCGGAATGGGTCCTAAAGTTCTTTCCATAAAAAGAGGGGAAACACTTTACACCATCCGCCTTCTTCCAATAGGAGGATATGTGCGTATGGCAGGAGAAGATCCAGAAATAGTAGATATCAAGGCAGGTCATCGGATAGGTTTACTTCGTAATGACAGTGAATTAGTAACGAAAATCATCTTAAATAATAAAGAAAAATATCCAGAAGCACGTGTTATAAATGTGGAAGAGGCAGATTTAGAGCATAAACTATTTATTAAAGGGTATGCAGAAGATGATTTGGAAGATAATCTTTTAACTTTTTCTATTAAAGAAGATGCTGTTATTGTAGAGAATGGTGTAGAAACACAGATTGCACCATATAATCGTCAATTTAATAGTAAAACTTTATTACAAAGAACACTGGCTATTTTTGCAGGACCAGCTATGAATTTTGTTCTAGCATTCTTACTTTTTATTGTGATTGCACTTGTACAAGGTATGCCTTCTAATGAGGCGAAATTAGGGAAAATTACTGAAGATGGTGCAGCAATAAGTGCAGGGTTAAAAGAAGGCGATAGTGTCATTAGTATTGATGGTCAATCTGTTACAACATGGAAAGAAGTTGTCTCTATTATTCAAAAGAGCCCAGGTGAAAATTTGGAGTTCTTAATTGAACGTAATGGAGAAGAAATGAACGTAGAGGTAACTCCTAAAGAGTCTGAAGTGGATGGGGAAACGATAGGCTTAGTTGGTGTTTATAGTCCAATGGAAAAATCTCCATTGAAATCTATCCAATTTGGCTTTGAGCAAACCTATACCTGGACAAAAACAATCATCGGGGCAGTTGGGAAATTAGTTACAGGACAGTTTTCTATTGATGCTTTAGGTGGTCCTGTTGCCATCTATCAATCAACAGATACGGTTGCTCAATCTGGGATCTATTCTTTAATTAACTGGGCTGCGGTTTTAAGTATAAATCTTGGTATTATGAACTTATTACCACTACCAGCATTAGATGGTGGCCGATTATTATTCTTTGCTATTGAAGCAGTTAGAGGGAAGCCGATTGATAGACAGAAAGAAGGAATGGTTCATTTTATTGGATTTGCCCTACTTATGTTATTAATGATTGTCGTTACTTGGAATGATATTCAACGGTTTTTTATTCAATAAATATTATTTTCCCCTTTACATAAAAGGGGAAATATTGTTTTATTAAGAGATACGTATTAAATATTTTAGTTATTTAAATTATAGAGGTGCTAATAGATGAAGCAAAGTAAGATGTTAATTCCAACATTAAGAGAAGTACCAGCTGATGCAGAAATTAAAAGTCATCAACTATTATTAAGAGCAGGTTATATTAGACAAAATGCAAGTGGTATCTATTCTTATCTACCATTAGCGAATAAAGTATTAAAGAAAATTGAACACATCATCAGAGAAGAAATGGATGCAGCTGGTGGTGTAGAACTGCTTATGCCAGCATTACAACAAGCAGAGCTTTGGCAAGAATCTGGAAGATGGTTTACTTATGGACCAGAATTAATGCGTTTAAAAGACAGAAACAGTCGTGAATTTGCACTTGGAGCTACTCATGAAGAAGTAATTACAAGCTTAGTTCGTGATGAAATTAAGTCTTATAAGCGTTTACCGTTAACTCTTTACCAAATTCAAACAAAGTTCAGAGATGAAAAACGCCCTCGTTTTGGTATTTTACGTGGACGTGAATTTATTATGAAGGATGCATATAGCTTTCATACATCTCAAGAAAGTCTTGGAGAAGTATATGATGCATTATTCCAAGCCTATTGTAATAGCTTTGAAAGATGTGGATTAAATTACCGAGCAGTTATTGCAGATAGTGGAGCAATGGGTGGAAAAGATACACATGAGTTTATGGCATTATCTGATGTCGGAGAAGATACCATTGCGTATTCTACCGAGTCAAATTATGCAGCAAATGTCGAAATGGCACCTGTTATTAACACATATGTTAAATCGGATGAAGCAGTATTAGAATTAGAAAAAGTGGAAACAAAAGATCAAAAATCAATTGAGGATGTTTCTTCATTCCTAGAAATAAGTGCAGATAAATGTATTAAATCTCTGTTATTTAAAGCAGACGAAAAATTTGTCCTTGTATTAGTTCGTGGAGATCATGAAGTAAATGATATTAAAGTAAAGAACTTACTAGGAGCAAGTGTTGTAGAACTAGCAGATCCAAGTGAAACAGAAAAGGTTTTAAGTTGTAAAGTAGGATCGCTTGGACCAGTTCAAGTGAAAGATGTGGAAATAATTGCTGATAATGCTGTTCAATCTATCGTAAATGGTGTATGTGGAGCTAATGAAGAGCACTTCCATTTCATTAACATAAATCCTGACCGTGATTTCCAAGTAACACAATATGCAGACATTCGTTTCATTCAAGAAGGAGATCTTTCTCCAGATGGTAAAGGTATCATTGCATTTGCTAAAGGGATAGAAGTAGGTCATGTATTTAAATTAGGAACACGTTATAGTGAAGCAATGGGTGCTACGTACTTAGATGAAAACGGAAGAACACAGCCAATTATTATGGGTTGTTATGGTATCGGTGTATCTAGAACAATGGCTGCAATTGTTGAACAGTTTAATGATGATCGCGGAATTGTTTGGCCAAAAGCAGTTGCGCCTTTCGATGTTCATGTGATTACTGTTAATACAAAAGATGAAAATCAAAATGAGCTATCAGAAAAATTATACTCCATGCTTAAAGCAAACCGTCTAGATGTATTAGTAGATGATCGACAAGAGCGAGCTGGTGTGAAATTTGCAGATTCTGATTTAATTGGTTTACCAATTCGTATTACAGTTGGGAAAAAAGCTTCAGAAGGAATCGTAGAATTAAAAGTGAGAAGTACAGGTGAAATGCTAGAAGTACATGAAAATGAATTGTTAGCTACAGTGAACAAATTACTTCAATAATATAGTTGCTTCTTTAGAAAAAGGTTTAGCCAAAGTGCTAAGTCTTTTTCTATTTTTATGGACGAAAAAGCGCAAATTTTGTGGAAATTTCGACAAGTCGCTTCCCAGTATTTTATAGAGTTCTACAGAAAAAATGTGCATGTATTCTATGATATAATAAAAATTAGTTGTTAAGTTTTTGGAAAGGAGCGAATGAAATGAGTGATATACAAGGGAAGCTAGAACGTTTTCAGATTCTTTTGCAACAATTGCAATTGACGGATGACACGTATGTTTCCTATTTTCGCAACGCAAGAATAGAGAAGATTGTTGTCGAAAAGCGCGCAAAAAAATGGCATTTTCACTTTTTATTTGAAGAGATTATTCCCTTTAAACTATATCAGCTTTTTACAGCTAAATTAAAAAGTAGTTTTACGCACATAGCTTCCATCACATTTGATATAAAAGTGAATAATGGAATAGTGACAGATGCGTTAATTCAAGAATATTGGTCTGCTTGTATTGAGCAGATGCAAGGAATATCTCCCCCTTTATTAAAATTATTAAATGAACAAGTACCGAAATACAATGGTAATAAACTTACCATATCGGTAAGAAATGATATGGAAAGTATGGCGATTAAAAGGAAGTATGCTGAGATGATCACTGATTCCTATCAAGTCTTTGGTTTTCCTGCCTTCGTATTAGATACAGAAATTATGGAAGAAGCTTCAAATCCAGAATATGAACAATTCTTGCTAGCTAAACAAAAGGAAGATGAAGAAAGAGGGAAGCAAGCATTATTAGATATTCAGAAGATGGAAGCTGAGAAAGAGGCAGGAGATGTAATACCATCAGGTCCTCTAAATATAGGATTGACGATAAAAGATGATAGTGATTACCGAAAACTAGAAGAAATTTTAGATGAGGAACGACGAGTAACTGTTGAAGGATATGTATTTTTTGCTGAAACAAAGGAATTACGTAGTGGTAGAACGTTATTAACATTTAAAATAACGGATTATACAAGTTCGATCATGGTCAAAATGTTTTCACGAGATAAAGAAGATGCAGCTCTTTTTCAATTAGTAAAAAAGGGAATGTGGCTTAGAGCACGTGGAAGTATTCAAAATGACACATTTGTCCGTGATCTTGTGATGATCGGAAATGATCTGAATGAAATAAAGCCAGTAGAACGTCAAGATACCGCTAAAGAAGATGCAAAACGTATTGAATTACATCTTCATACACCAATGAGTCAAATGGATGCTGTTTCATCTGTAGCTAATTTAGTTGCTCAAGCAAAAAAATGGGGACATAAAGCTATAGCAATTACAGATCATGCTGTTGCTCAAAGCTTTCCAGAAGCATTTGGTGCTGGTAAGAAAAATGATGTAAAAATCTTATACGGTGTGGAAATGAATTTAGTCGATGATGGAGTGCCTATCGCCTATAACCCTATAGATACAGTACTGGAAGATGCAACATATGTAGTATTTGATGTGGAAACAACAGGACTTTCTGCCGTGTATAATACCATTATTGAGTTGGCTGCTGTAAAAATTCATAATGGCGAAATTATTGATCGGTTTGAATCATTCTCTAATCCTCACCATAGATTATCTGCGACCACGATTAATTTAACTGGTATTACAGATGATATGGTCCGAGATGCACCTGAAATAGATATTGTTTTAAGAAAGTTTGCAGATTGGACAGGAGATAGCATTCTGGTAGCACACAATGCAAGTTTTGATGTGGGCTTTCTTAACGTTGGGTATCAAAAAGCAGGACTTCCAAAATCAACTAATGCCGTAATAGATACATTAGAACTTGGTAGATTTTTGTATCCAGAGATGAAGAACCACCGTTTAAATACATTAGCTAAAAAATTCGATATCGAATTAACACAGCATCACCGCGCTATCTATGATGCAGAAGCAACAGGTTATCTTGCATTAAAGATGTTAAAGGATGCAGCTGAAAAAGGTATTTTAAATCATAATCAATTGAACGACAATATGGGTCAAGGTAATGCTTATCAAAGAGCGCGGCCTTATCATTGCACGGTTATAGCTCAAAATGAAGTGGGCTTGAAGAATCTATTTAAGCTAGTATCCATTTCTCATATTAATTATTTCTACCGAGTACCTCGTATTCCAAGATCTGTATTACAAAAATATCGTGAAGGGCTATTAGTTGGCTCTGCTTGTGATAAAGGCGAGGTCTTCGAGGCAATGATGCAGAAGGCGCCAGAAGAAGTAGAAGATATTGCACCATTTTATGATTATTTAGAAGTAATGCCAAAAGAGGTTTATGCCCATTTAATAGAGTTAGAGTTAGTACAAGATAGAAAAGCACTCGAAGAAATTATTGGAAACATTGTAAAACTAGGAGATAAATTAGAAATCCCGGTTGTTGCAACTGGAAATGTTCACTATCTAAATCCGAATGATAAAATCTATCGCGAAATTTTAGTTGGATCACAAGGAGGAGCAAATCCTTTAAATCGTCATAAGCTATCAGATGTGCATTTTCGTACAACGAATGAAATGCTAGATTCCTTTAGCTTTCTTGGCAAGGAAAAAGCGAAAGAAATTGTCGTAACAAACACAAATAAAGTTGCCGACATGATTGATACGATAAAGCCTATTAAAGACGACCTTTACACACCTAAAATTGAAGGCTCTGATGAAGAAATGCGCGAAATGAGCTACAGCATGGCAAGAAGCATTTATGGAGACGAGTTACCAGAAATCGTAGAAGCAAGGTTAGAAAAAGAGTTGAAAAGTATCATAGGACACGGATTTGCCGTTATCTATTTGATTTCGCATAAGCTTGTAAAAAAATCCTTAGATGATGGATATCTAGTAGGATCTCGTGGATCTGTAGGTTCCTCTTTTGTTGCAACAATGACGGAAATTACCGAAGTAAATCCATTGCCACCACATTATGTTTGTACAAAATGTAAGCAATCGGAATTCTTCAATGACGGTTCTGTAGGATCTGGATTTGACTTACCAGACAAAAACTGTCCAAATTGTGGAATTAGATATAAAAAAGATGGACACGATATTCCATTCGAAACTTTTCTTGGATTTAAGGGGGATAAGGTTCCGGATATTGATCTCAGTGCGTCACGTTGCTAATTGAAAAGATTAGCCACTAGCTTTTAAAGCTAGGAGAACTGCTATTTCGAAGTGCGGAATGATGGGGTAACGCCCTGAAACGCACTCACTGAAGCTGCGGCAGGCATTAGAAGTATTGCAAAAAAAACTTTTGTCTGAAGCCCGCTAAAGTGGGCTGAAGTTCACCCTAACGTTTTAGGCGAGGAAAAGGAGCTACAAAGCTTCCGTGAATGATAGGTCTGGTGTCTATAAAATCTATATGGTCAGTATCAGTAGAATAACTGGGACGAACCCTCGATTGACTTCTCGTTAATGTCACATACCAGAAATGGTATGGGTTCCTATTAGGAATTTTGAGTGTGGATGAGTAAACGTTTGATTATGAAAGTCCATACTGTGTTATAGGCACAGTCCAGCTCAACGGGATTTAGGGGGGACCTAAGTAGATTATGTACAGATAGGAATAGTGGAACGTGAGAAGCTTCCGACACATCAGAAGGTTGCACTTCGTTAAAAGTGTTTCTATGGAAAAGTGAACGCTATAACATAGATTTACGGAAGTGGCAGTGATGCCGTAGTACCGCTGACAAGAATGCCTATGACGACTGAATAACCAATAGGTCAGAGGATAAAACATTCTTGAGGGAAGGGCATTAGTCGTTAACGTCGAAACAAACCTACAAAAAGTCAGGTTCTAGTAAGACTTAAAGAAACGAAAACTTTCGAGAGGAAGTGATTAGTTGACTGACTTAATGATACAAAAGTTAAGAAACAACGAATACTTTGGAATGCAAGACCAGTTGGATAGTTTATACGATGAAAGTGCTAACGGTAGATACTTTAAAACCCTATATGATTTTATCATATCGGAAGAGAACATTAGGTTAGCATATCGGAATATCAAAAGTAACACTGGAAGCAAAACAAAGGGCACAAATGGACACACAATCAAACATCTACAAAGTATGGATACCAATAAACTTGTAGCATTAACAAGAAAAAGACTCAAAAACTACGAACCTCATTCTGTAAAGAGGGTACTAATACCTAAACCTAATGGCGATATGAGACCACTTGGAATTCCAACAATTGAGGATAGACTAATTCAGCAAATGTTTTTGCAAATTCTAGAACCGATTGTGGAAGGAAAGTTTAACTCAAACAGCTTTGGTTTTAGACCAAAAAGAAGTACCCACGATGCATTGGCAAGGTGTTATCATCTAGTAAATCATAGTTTAAATCATTATGTGGTAGATGTAGACATAAAAGGATTTTTCGATAACGTTAATCACTCCAAGCTTCTCAAACAACTATGGACTATTGGAATACGGGACAAACGAGTATTATCTATTATTAAGAAAATGCTTAAAGCTGAAATCAAAGGGATAGGAGTATCAGAGAATGGAACACCACAAGGAGGGATATTATCACCCTTACTTGCAAATGTTGTACTTAACGAGTTTGACTGGTGGATTTCAAATCAATGGGAAACAAAACCTACGAGAGTACCTTATAAACTAAAAAGAAACAAAACAGATGCCCTAAAGAAAACTAAGCTCAAACCAATGTACCTAGTAAGATACGCGGATGACTTTAAAATCTTTACGAACTCCTACGATAACGCCAAGAAAATCAAAATAGCCGTCGAAAAATGGCTACAAGAAAGACTTGGATTAGAGACAAGTAAAGAAAAAAGCAAAATTACTAATCTCCGTAAGAACGGTACAGACTTCTTAGGAATTAGGTTCAGAGCCGTCAAAAAGGGAACTAGAAAAACTGGATATATAGTGAACTCAAAAATGAGTCCCAAATCCAAAAATAAGGTAGAAGAAGTAATTAGGCATAAACTTACAAAGATAAGAAAGAGTCCCACGCCAGAAAGAATTATGATGTACAACGCCAATATCCTTGGAATGCAAAACTATTACAAAATAGCTACTAGAGTATCTCTAGATTTCAATGATATTAGGCATAAAGTGCACAAAAATATTAAATCACTTCTGTATAGAAATATTTTCAACCTAACGATTGAAAAGAACAAAGTGATTGAAAAATTCTACACTGGCTACAATTGTCCTAGATTTAAAAGCAATGGCATATTAGTATATCCGATGGAAGCCGTCAGACACGATATACGAGGTCAACGCAAACCAGAATTCACAATTTACAAGGCGAATGACCGAAAAACCATTCACAAAGAGATTATCAACGTATCCATTACTGAAATAGAATTGTTTAGAAAAGGTATCTATAAGTCCAAAAGCGTAAAATACGAAGATAATCGTCTAAGTAAATACGTTGCCCAAAAAGGTTGCTGTGGAATAACGGCTGAAAGATTAACTCCGTTTAACGCAATATGTCACCACAAAAAACCTACTGCCCAAGGTGGAGCTGATGATTACGATAACCTAATAATTATTAAAAAGGACTACCATATGCTAATTCACAATAGTAACCCAACACTAAATCCAAAGTACAAAACACTGCTTGAAACTTTTGATTTAAAAGCAGTTAAAAAACTAAATCAGTTAAGAATGGAAGTAGGAAATCCAAAACTTAGCTGAATAACTTCGACAATGTTAACGATGGAACGCCGTATGACACTGAAAGGGTCACGTACGGTGTGAGATGGGGGAAAAGCTGGAGATAACTTCAAATGCTTACCTATCATCATACTTCTCCGGAGAATATCAACCAATTGCCCATAACTATACCAAGGAACTATTTGGTGAAGAATACGTTTACCGTGCTGGAACCATTGGTACAGTTGCAGATAAAACAGCGTATGGCTATGTAAAAGCATATCAAAATGATAATAATCTGCAAATAAGAGGGGCAGAAATTGATAGATTAGCATCTGGTTGTACTGGTGTTAAAAGAACAACAGGTCAGCATCCAGGTGGAATCATTGTAATACCTGACTATATGGATGTATATGATTTTACGCCTATACAATTTCCTGCAGATGACCGTAATTCAGAGTGGAAAACAACTCACTTCGATTTCCATTCCATTCATGATAATGTTTTAAAGCTAGATATACTAGGACACGATGATCCAACTGTAATTAGGATGCTTCAGGACTTAAGTGGTATAGATCCAAAGACTATTCCAACAGATGATCCAGAAGTAATGAAGATATTTAGTGGTACAGAATCTTTAGGTGTTACTCCAGAACAAATTTATTGTAAAACAGGAACGTTTGGAATACCTGAGTTTGGGACAAAATTTGTTCGACAAATGCTTGAAGATACAAAACCAACAACTTTCTCAGAATTAGTACAGATATCAGGATTATCACACGGAACAGATGTATGGCTAGGTAATGCACAAGAACTAATTCATAATAATATTTGTAATTTAAGTGAAGTAATTGGTTGTCGTGATGATATCATGGTATATCTGATTTATCAGGGATTAGAGCCAAGTTTTGCCTTTAAAATCATGGAAAGTGTGCGTAAAGGTAAAGGGCTAAGTGATGATATGGAAGAGGAAATGCGCAAGAATGAAGTGCCTGAATGGTATATAGATTCTTGTAAAAAGATAAAATATATGTTTCCTAAGGCGCATGCGGCAGCATATGTATTAATGGCTGTAAGAATTGCTTATTTTAAAGTGCATCATGCCCTTCTGTATTACGCAGCCTATTTTACCGTGCGCGCAGATGATTTTGATGTAGATGCCATGGTAAAAGGGTCTGAAAGTATAAAAGCAGTTATTGATGATATAAGTAGTAAAGGACTTGAAGCCTCTACGAAAGAAAAAAACCTGTTAACAGTAATGGAAATTGCATTTGAAATGGTGGAAAGAGGATATAACTTTAAAAAGGTGGACTTATATAAATCTAGTGCATCTGAATTTCTTATAGAGGGAAACTCCTTAATTCCGCCATTTAATAGTATTCCAGGGCTTGGAACAAATGCAGCCATCAATATAGTGCAAGCAAGGAAAGATGGAGAATTTCTATCAAAAGAAGATTTACAACAACGTGGAAAGGTTTCTAAAACCATTATGCAATACTTAGATAACCACGGATGTTTAGGAGATATGCCTGATCAAAATCAGCTTTCATTGTTCTAGAAGTTCCATGTAATATATGGACAAACCTTGAATTAGCGGACTTTCATTTGCATAAATCATGTGGTTATGGTATAGTTTATTTGGAAATACTAAAGATAACTTTCACGAGTAGAGAGTGGGGCAACCCACTCTTTCCTGTTTGTTGTAGGCATTTTTTGCAAATGACAGGGCTAATAGATAGTTAACTTTAGGCAGCCTATACATATGAAACCAAATGAATATTTTTAGGTTGACCTAAAAAACATAATGAATGGTTCCTTGCTAGAGGAGGGAAAAATTATGAGCAAAGTAACAGAAATTGTTGAAGAAATGGTAGAACCAATCTTACAAGAGCTGAAATTAGAATTAGTAGATGTAGAATATGTAAAAGAAGGTCCAAACTGGTTTCTTCGAGTATATATTGACAAAGAAACAGGTGTGGATATAGATGAATGTGCAGAGGTTAGTGAAAAGCTAAGCGAAAAACTGGACGCAGTCGATCCTATTAAAGAAAATTATTTTCTGGAAGTATCTTCCCCTGGTGCGGAAAGACCTTTGAAAAAAGACAAAGATTTTGAAAAATCAATTGGTAAGAATGTGCATATAAAGACATATGAACCTATTGAAAACGAAAAGACTTTCGAAGGAGTTTTGTCAGCTTTTGATGGCAAAACGGTTACTGTGGAAGTCAGAATTAAAACGAGAAAGAAAATAATAGAAATACCTTATGAAAAGGTTGCTAAGGCAAGATTGGCTGTAAGCTTTTCTTAATTTTCTTTCCTAAATAAAGGAACAATTCTATTGACAAAGAAACATCTCTATTTGTTGGGTCAATAGGTTTTATATTAGAGATTAAAGGGGGATACACGCTCATGAGCAGTGAATTAGTTGATGCTCTAGTGTTACTTGAAAAAGAAAAAGGAATTTCGCGTGCGGTGATTATGGATGCAATTGAAGCAGCACTCATTTCAGCTTATCGTCGAAATTTCAACCAAGCACAAAATGTGCGCATTGATTTAAATTTAGGTGTTGGATCTATGCGTGTTTTTGCAAGAAAAGAAGTGGTCGATCAAGTTTTTGATCCTCGTCTAGAAATTTCATTAGAGGATGCACAAAAGATCAACCCAAATTATGAAATAGAAGATATAGTAGAGTTAGAAGTTACACCAAAAGACTTTGGTCGTATTGCAGCACAAACTGCAAAGCAAGTGGTAACACAACGTGTCCGTGAAGCGGAAAGAGGCATTATTTATTCTGAGTTTATTGACCGCGAAGAAGATATAATGACTGGTATTGTTCAACGTCAAGATAGTAAATTTATCTATGTAAGCTTAGGTAAAATTGAAGCTATCCTACCAACTAATGAACAAATGCCAAATGAACATTATAAACCTCATGAGCGCATTAAAGTCTTTTTAACAAAAGTGGAAAAAACCACAAAAGGTCCACAAATTTATGTGTCTAGAACTCATCCTGGTTTATTAAAGAGATTATTTGAAATGGAAGTACCAGAAATTTTTGATGGTACTGTAGAAATAAAATCAGTAGCACGTGAGGCTGGCGATCGTTCTAAGATTTCTGTATACTCTGCTAACGAAGAGGTAGATCCAGTAGGTTCATGCGTAGGACCAAAAGGAACTCGTGTACAAGCTATTGTAAATGAGTTAAAAGGGGAAAAAATTGATATTGTCAATTGGTCAAATGACCCAACTGTTTTTGTAGCAAACGCATTAAGTCCTTCCAAAGTTTTAGAAGTAATTGTAAACGAGGAAGAAAAAGCAACAACGGTTGTAGTACCAGATTATCAATTATCATTAGCAATCGGTAAAAGAGGCCAAAATGCTCGTTTAGCCGCTAAGCTAACTGGATGGAAAATTGATATTAAATCAGAGTCTGAAGCTAGAGAATCAGGAATCTATCCAACAGAAAATACTCTAATCAACTTCGATGATGAAGAAGTAGAAGAAGAGGAATTTCGCTTAAATACGGAAGATTTTGAGTGATTGAGGTGAATGTGTGTGAACAATCGTAGAAAAGTTCCAATGCGTAAATGTGTCGCTACAGGTGAAATGAAACCGAAAAAAGAACTAGTTCGCATCGTTCGATCTAAAGAAGGAATTGTATCTATCGATATAACTGGCAAGAAATCAGGTCGTGGAGCATATCTTTCTATGGATAAAGAAGCAGTACTTTTGGCCAAGAAAAAAAACATTCTTTCTAACCAACTCGAGGTGAAAGTGGAAGATACCATTTATGACGAGTTATTAGATCTAATCGAAGAGGAGCAACGACAATCCAGATGAACGAGAACAAGTGGATGTCATTACTTGGCTTAGCAAATCGAGCACGGAAAATTATTTCTGGTGAGGAACTGTCCGTAAAAGAAATTAGAAGTGGAAACGCAAAACTAATATTATTGTCTGAGGATGCTTCACATAACACAACAAAAAAAATCACGGACAAGTGCAACTCATATAAGGTGCCTGTCAAGTTGGTTCCTAATAGAGAAATGCTAGGAAAAGCAATTGGCAAAGAGCAAAGAGTAGTAGTTGCTGTGTTAGATAATGGCTTTGCGAAGAAACTTTTAACGCTGCTCGATTAATTCTAGCGGGGGTGAAATGATGAGTAAAGTGCGAGTATATGAATATGCAAAAAAACATAATATTTCAAGCAAAGATGTTATTTCAAAATTAAAAGAATTGGGCGTTGAAGTGTCCAATCACATGACTACGTTAGAAGAAGATACAGTTAAGAAATTGGAAAGTTTTTATAATAAAAAAACGGAAGAATCGACACAAAATAAACCTGTGACAAAGAATATTGCAGAGGTATATGAAGCGGAAAGTGATGCAATGGCTGAAAAAGGTAAAGTAAACACACCTGGAAAAACAACTAAAGACAACAATAAAGGCGGCTTTAATAAGCCAAAAGGCAATAATTTTAATAATAACAACAATAAGAGAAACAATAATAACAACCGTAAAGGGAAGCAAAATCCTGTTCCTCAAGCACCACCAGCACCAAGAAAGGAAAAGGAACTTCCTGAAAAAATTACGTTTGTTGAATCATTAACAGTTGGGGAACTTGCAAAAAAATTGTATCGTGAACCATCTGAGATCATTAAAAAATTATTTATGCTTGGTGTAATGGCAACTATTAACCAAGAATTAGATAAAGATGCAATTGAGTTAATTTGTACAGATTACGGTGTGGAAGTAGAAGAAGAAATTCTTGTTGATACTACTGATTTAGAAGTGTATTTTACAGATGATGAAGATGCAGCATTAGTGGAGCGTCCATCTGTTGTTACAATCATGGGACACGTTGACCATGGTAAAACAACGCTTTTAGATAGCATTCGTAACACAAAAGTAACAGCTGGTGAAGCTGGTGGTATTACACAGCATATCGGTGCTTACCAAATTGAAGATAATGATAAGAAAATTACGTTCTTAGATACTCCTGGGCATGCTGCCTTCACTACAATGCGTGCACGTGGTGCTAAAATTACGGATATTACCATCCTAGTTGTTGCAGCGGATGATGGAGTAATGCCTCAAACTATTGAAGCAATCAACCATGCTAAAGCAGCAGAAGTACCAATCATCGTAGCAGTAAACAAAATGGATAAACCAACCGCTAACCCAGACCGTGTTATGCAAGAATTAACAGAACATGGATTAGTACCAGAGGCATGGGGTGGAGAAACTATATTTGTTCCACTATCAGCGTTAACAGGAGAAGGCATTGATTCTCTACTTGAAATGATCTTACTTGTAAGTGAAGTAGAAGAATATAAAGCGAATCCAAATCGTCATGCTGTTGGAACGGTAATAGAAGCAGAGCTAGATAAAGGGAAAGGTTCTGTTGCTACATTACTTGTTCAAAATGGAACATTAAATGTAGGAGATCCAATTGTTGTTGGAGCTACATTTGGACGTGTTCGTGCAATGGTGAATGATCTTGGTAGAAGAGTAAAAACTGCTGGACCATCTACTCCTGTTGAAATTACAGGATTGAATGATGTACCTCAAGCAGGTGACCGCTTTGTTGTTTTTAAAGATGAAAAAACAGCAAGACAAGTCGGGGAAGCTCGTTCTTCACAAGCAATTCAAGCACAAAGATCGGAAAAAGCAAGAATTAGTCTTGATAACCTCTTCGAACATATGAAGCAAGGGGAAATGAAAGACTTAAACATTGTTATGAAAGCAGATGTTCAAGGTTCTGCTGAAGCATTAGCTGCAGCTCTTTACAAAATAGAAGTAGAAGGTGTTAACGTAAAAATTATCCATACGGGTGTTGGTGCGATTAATGAATCTGATATTACGCTTGCAGCTGCATCTAATGCAATAGTGATTGGATTCAACGTTAGACCAGATGTGAATGCTAAACGTGCTGCAGATGCTGAAGAAGTAGATGTACGCTTACACCGTATTATCTATAAAGTAATTGAAGAAATTGAAGCAGCGATGAAAGGAATGCTAGACCCAGAATTCCAAGAAAAAATTATCGGTCAAGCAGAAATTCGTCAAACAATCAAAGTTTCTAAAATCGGAACAATCGCCGGTTCTTATGTTACAGATGGTAAAATTACAAGAGATTCAGGCATTCGCTTAATTCGTGGCGGTATCGTAATCTTTGAAGGGGAAATTGATACTCTTAAACGTTTCAAAGATGATGTGAAAGAAGTAAGTCAAGGTTACGAATGTGGTATTACCATTAAAAACTTCAATGATGTTAAAGAAGGCGATATTATTGAAGCATACGTAATGGAAGAAATTGAGCGTAAATGATTATTGGCTTAATGACAGTGGAATGTATCATTTATGATGCTCACTCATTAAAAGAAAAGCGGGCGGTTCTTCAAAGAATTACCACCCGCTTAAAGCAAAAGTTTAATGTGTCTATTTCAGAAATAGACTTTCAAGACACCTGGCAAAGAACAAAGTTAGCTGTAGTTACAGTTGCAAGTGTCCAAGCTACTTGTGATGCAGTCTTACAGCAAGTTCAAAAATTTATTGATTCTTTTCCAGAAATAGAAAGAACCATTACAGATTTAGAATGGCTTTAATAAATGAGGTGAATTGCGCGATGAGTCTAAGACCAAATCGTGTTGGTGAACAAATGAAGAAGGAACTTGGCGAGATTATTAGTCGTAAAATTAAAGATCCTCGCATCGGTTTCGTTACAGTAACAGATGTAAATGTTACAGGTGACCTTCAACAAGCAACTGTGTATATTTCTGTCTTGGGTGACCAAGAACAAAGAGAAAATACACTTCAAGGACTAGCGAAAGCGAAAGGATTTATCCGTTCTGAGATCGGACAAAGAATTCGTTTACGTAAAACTCCAGAGATTACTTTTGAGTTTGATGAATCCATTGATTATGGAAATAGAATTGATACACTTCTGAATCAAATCTCAAAAGAAAATCATTCAGAAGATTAATATTTACGATGGCTCCTACTAATGTTCTTTCCCTAAAAAGGTGTTCCCTTCTTAGATAGAAAGGATAAAATAGGAGCCATTTTTTATAGGATAGAAAGGATAGGAATAGAATGGAAGGTATATTACCATTATGGAAACCAAAGGGACTTACATCGCATGATTGTATTTTCCGTTTGCGAAAAATATTACATATGAAAAGAATTGGTCACACAGGAACATTAGATCCTGATGTAACAGGAGTGTTACCGATTTGTCTAGGAAGAGCTACTAAAGTCGCTGAATATATAACAGATGCTGGGAAGGAATATGATGCAGAGGTTACTATTGGATTTTCTACTACAACAGAAGATGCATCTGGAGAAGTAGTTGAAGTGAAAAAGGTAGAAGAATCGTATACTAGAGAAAAGATACAAGAGGTTCTTGCTAGTTTAACAGGTACTATCACCCAAACTCCTCCCATGTTTTCAGCAGTAAAAGTCAATGGAACAAGATTGTATGAATATGCGAGAAAAGGAATAGAAATAGAAAGACCTTCTAGACAAGTAAACATCTATTCCATTGAACTTACAGAAGAGTGGGATGAATTAAAAGGAGATACCATTTCATTTCGTTTTCGTGTAAATTGTGGCAAGGGGACTTATATACGTACACTTGCTGTCATGATAGGAGAAAAACTAGGTTATCCTGCCCATATGTCAGATTTATCAAGAACAAGATCTGCAAGTTTCACGGAGAAAGATTGTTTAACGTTTGAAGAGATAGAAATGCATGTAAATAACGGTACTATTGATTCCTATCTTTTTCCCATTGAGAAAGCGCTATTAGATTTGCCCAAATTTATAATAAATGATACATTAGCAATGAAGGTAAGAAACGGGTCTGTTTTAGAAACACCTGAACACTTACGACAAGTAAATAATCCGATAGTAATAGAAGATGAAAGTGGAGAAGCATTAGCCATATATATGCATCATCCTACGAAAAAAAATATAATAAAGCCATCGAAAATTTTAAAAATTATCGAGTCATAAGCTATTTAGTATGACAGAATAACAGTAATTAAAGCTAGAAAAGGTGAGGCGAGAAGTGAAAGTTGTAAGAATGAATCATTTAGAATTAAACGCAAAAGAAATAGATTCTTTTCCACCACTGGCAATTGGCCTAGGCTCATTTGATGGCGTACACCTTGGACATCAGAAAGTGATTGGGGAAGCGAAAAGGATAGCAGACCAACATGGTTGGAGCAGTGCAGTGATGACATTTGATCCACATCCTTCTGTTATCTTTGGCGGGAAGTCAAAAAAAGTGGATTATTTAACATCCTTTGATTCTAAGCTGGAAATCATGGAGAATCTCGGAATCGACTATGTAATAATTGCAGATTTTACATTAGAATTTGCTTCTTTGCCACCGCAGGAATTTGTAGATCGTTATTTAATTGGGCTAAATGCGAAACACGTGGTTGCTGGCTTTGATTATACATATGGAGAAAGAGCAGTAGGAACCGCTCAAACTCTTTCCGTTCATTCTCGTGGAAAGTTTGACACAACTATTATTGATAAAGAAACATACGAAGGAGAAAAGGTGAGTTCTACTTTCATTCGATCCCTTATATCAAAAGGGGAAATGGAGAAGGTACCTTTATTGTTAGGCAGATTTTATACAATAGATGGTACAGTGATTCATGGCGATAAAAGAGGAAGAACCATTGGTTTCCCGACGGCCAATGTAGAGAAGGCAGCTGATGTTATGCTGCCACCAATAGGAGTATATGCAGTTCGACTTCTAGTGAATGATACATGGCATGATGGTGTATGTAATGTTGGAACAAAACCTACCTTCCACCCTGATGATAAAAAAGTATCCATTGAAGTTCATATATTTGACTTTCATACTGAAATATATGGTGAGAAGGTTAAAGTAGAATGGCATCAAAGGATTAGAAGTGAACAAAAGTTTAATGGAATAAATGAATTAATAGAACAAATCGCAAAAGATAAGCAAACAGCCTTAGAATATTTTCGAAAAAATAAAGAGAATAAGGCATAAAAAATAGTATATAGGATATACTGGTAGGCATCAGCTAAACTATTTCTTTTTAAAAGAGTTTTTGACTTGATTTTTTTAGGGAAAAAGGTTATTCTTATTAACGTACTAAAAACAACCATTGCTTGGCATATCGATTCACCAACGACTTGCTCGGTAATAGGGGATTAGTGTAATAGAATTAGGAGGTGAAACAGGATGGCAATCACTCAAGAACGTAAAAACGAACTTATCAATGAGTACAAAACGCATGAGAACGATACTGGATCTCCAGAAGTTCAAATCGCTGTCCTTACTGAGTCAATCAACAACTTAAATGATCATTTACGTACACACAAGAAGGATCATCACTCACGTCGTGGTCTTTTGAAAATGGTAGGTAGACGTCGTAACCTATTAACTTACCTACGTAATAAAGACGTTCAACGTTACCGTGTTTTAATTACAAAACTTGGCTTACGTAGATAGTTAAAAAAGCGGGATATTTTTCCCGCTTTTTTATTGTAAAGAAATACAAATTTTACTGTTTTCTTCTATAGATTACATAAATGATTACCGTTTTTAACTTACATAAATTGTGTATACTAATAGAATAGAAATAATAAGCAGATTTTGATAAATAATTACTACATAGGTTGAAATTTATTTCTAAATGAACCTAGATAAAGTGAGTGAATGAGAGGAGTTTATGAATGGGACAAGATAAGCATGTCTATTCCATTGACTGGGCTGGTCGTAAGCTTACAGTTGAAATTGGACAATTAGCAAAACAAGCAAATGGCGCTGTATTAGTACGCTATGAAGATACTGCTGTGCTAAGTACAGCAACAGCTTCAAAAGAACCTAAAAACTTAGATTTCTTCCCGTTAACAGTTAACTATGAGGAGCGTCTATACGCAGTAGGTAAAATCCCAGGCGGATTTATTAAAAGAGAAGGTAGACCAAGTGAACGAGCGATTCTTGCAAGCCGTTTAATTGATAGACCTATTCGTCCGTTATTTGCAGATGGATTCCGTAATGAGGTACAAGTAGTTAGTTTAGTAATGAGCGTTGATCAAGATTGCTCGACTGAAATGGCTGCAATGTTTGGTTCGTCATTAGCACTATCTGTATCAGATATTCCATTCGGTGGTCCAATCGCTGGAGTATATGTTGGGAGAATTGACGGAGAATTTGTTATTAACCCAACTGTAGAACAAGCAGAAAAAAGTGATATTTCTTTAGCAGTTGCAGGTACTAAAGATGCTATTAACATGGTAGAAGCAGGAGCAAATGAAGTTCCAGAAGAAATTATGTTAGAAGCAATTATGTTTGGTCATGATGAAATCAAGCGTTTAATAGCTTTCCAAGAAAAGATTGTATCTGAAATTGGTAAAGAAAAAGTCGATGTAGTACTTTACGAATTGAACGCTGACATTGAAGCAGATGTGCGTGCACTTTGCGAGACTGAAATGTTAGATGCTATTCGAGTACAAGAAAAGCATGCTCGTGAAGCAGCTATTAAAGAAGTCAAAAATTCTGTTATTGCTAAATATGAAGCAGAAGAAACAGACGAAGATGAACTAAAACAGGTTAAATCGATCCTTGATAAATTAGTGAAAAACGAAGTTCGTCGTTTAATCACAGAGGATAAAGTTCGTCCAGATGGCCGTGGATTAGAAGAAATTCGTCCATTATCTTCAGAAGTTAATTTACTAGCAAGAACTCATGGTTCAGGTCTATTCACTCGTGGACAAACACAGGCATTAAGTATTTGTACACTTGGAGCATTAGGAGATGTTCAAATCCTTGATGGACTGGGCGTAGAGGAAGAAAAAAGATTTATGCATCACTATAACTTCCCTAACTTCAGTGTTGGTGAAACAGGGCCAATGCGTGGACCAGGACGTCGCGAAATTGGACATGGTGCATTAGGGGAGAGAGCACTTGAGCCTATCATTCCTTCTGAAAAGGATTTCCCATACACCATTCGTCTAGTATCTGAAGTATTAGAATCAAATGGTTCTACTTCACAAGCAAGTATTTGTGCAAGTACGCTAGCAATGATGGATGCAGGAGTTCCTATTAAAGCACCAGTTGCTGGGATTGCAATGGGTCTTATTAAAACTGGAGATTTCTACAGTATCTTAACAGATATTCAAGGGATGGAAGATCATCTAGGTGATATGGACTTTAAAGTAGCAGGAACAGCTAAAGGGGTAACTGCACTTCAAATGGATATCAAAATCGATGGATTATCCCGTGAAATTCTAGAAGAGGCTTTACAACAAGCTAAAATCGGTAGAATGCAGATTTTAGATTCTATGATGAAAACAATTAATACACCAAGAGAAGAATTATCTTCTTATGCACCAAAAATCTTAATGATGTCTATCAACCCAGATAAAATCCGTGATGTTATTGGACCAAGCGGAAAACAAATCAATAAAATTATTGAAGAAACTGGCGTGAAAATTGATATCGAGCAAGATGGTACAGTATTTATCTCTTCTATAGATGAAACGATGAATAAAAAAGCGAAGCAAATTATTGAAGATATCGTACGTGAAGTAGTAGTAGGTCAAATGTACCTAGGAAAAGTGAAACGTATTGAAAAATTCGGTTGTTTTGTAGAAATCTTTAGTGGAAAAGATGGACTTGTTCATATTTCTGAGCTTGCAGAAGAAAGAGTCGGTAAAGTAGAAGATGTTGTTGCAATCGGCGATGAGATTCTAGTTAAAGTTACCGAAATCGACAAGCAAGGAAGAGTAAATCTTTCTCGTAAAGCAGTTCTTAAAGAACAAAAAGAGCAAGCAGAAGATGCAAAGCAATAAGTAAATAATGCATGATGGAAAAGATGACTTAATAGTGAAGAGGCCGATGAAAGTAAATCCTTATTTTCTCTTACTAGTAGGCTCATCTTTTTTCTATACATAACAGTACCCTTTTGTTCTACCTTGTCCTCAACCATCATAAAGTGGAGGTAAAGGGGTGTGTACGATGAAAAAGATATTACCATTAGTAGTTTTTTTAGCTCTATCATGGGTGTTGGTGAATAATCCATTATCTAATACATATGTAAGTTCATTACAATCAGACTCCATCGTAGCTAGTGCAAACAATGAGATCTATAATACGATTAAACAAAAAGCAAAAGAATATAAAGTAGAGCCTATTGATGCAAAAATTGACCCTGTGTGGAAAGCTATTCCAGGCTTAAATGGTGTGGAAGTAGATATTGAAGAATCCTACAAGAAAATGAAGAAGAGTGGGCAGTTTGATGAGAAGAAGCTAGTTCTTAAACAAATAGAACCAAAAGTTTCTTTAGAAGACTTACCAGCATCTCCAATCTACAAGGGAAATCCTGATAAAAAGATGGTAAGCTTTATCATAAACGTGGCTTGGGGAAATGAATATATTCCTTCCATTATTTCTACTTTAGAAAAACATCAAGTAAAAGCAAGTTTTTTTCTAGAAGGCAGATGGGTACAGAAGAATCCTGAATTAGCAAAAATGATCGTAGAGGCTGGACATGAAGTTGGTAATCATTCCTATACTCATCCAGATATGAGTAAAATTACTAGCAGCAAAATTCATGAAGAAATCGTAAAAACGAATGATGTGATAGAAGCAACAACAGGAAAACAAGTAACCTGGTTAGCACCACCAAGTGGATATTTTTCTAATGAGGTAGTTAGTGTTGCAGATACACTCAACCTTGGTACGGTTATTTGGTCAGTAGATACAATAGACTGGCAAAAGCCTACACCTGAAGTGCTTATTAATAGAGTTATTAGTAAGGTTCATAATGGTGCCTTAATACTCATGCATCCAACGGAATCTACTACGAAAAGTCTAGATCAACTAATTACGCAAATAGAAAGTAAAGGATTAAAAATAGACACTGTTTCGGATATGCTTAGTGAAGAAAGAGTAAGCTATCTGACATCAGAATAGCTTTTTTTAATCGATTTATCCTATTTCATTCGAATAATAGCATGAAATAAGTTAGAATATAATCTATTTTATCGGAATTCCATTGATAATCAAACAAGTTTTTGGAAAAAATAGAAGGAATAAGCTATACTAGCAGGCAATAGGAGTTTTCAACTAGGTATCTAGAACAGGAGGAAATTAATTGATAAAAAGATATACTTGCCAAAATGGTGTTAGGATTGTGTTAGAGAATATTCCAACAGTACGTTCTGTTGCACTAGGTGTTTGGATTGGTACTGGTTCACGTAAGGAAGATGAATATAATAATGGAGTATCTCACTTTTTGGAACACATGTTTTTTAAAGGAACAAAATCGAGAAATGCAAGAGAAATAGCAGAGTCTTTTGATAGCATTGGAGGGCAAGTTAATGCGTTTACTTCTAAGGAATATACTTGCTACTATGCAAAGGTTTTAGACACTCATGCAGATATGGCATTAGAAGTGCTTGCAGATATGTATTTTAACTCTTTATTTGATGAAGAAGAACTAAAAAAAGAAAAAAATGTTGTATTAGAAGAAATCAAAATGTATGATGATACACCAGATGATATTGTTCATGATTTATTGAGTAAGGCAGTTTATGAACAGCATCCACTTGGGTATCCGATCTTAGGTACAGAAGAAACATTATCATCCTTTAATGGTGATACATTAAGAGGATATATGTTTGATCATTATACACCTGAGAATACCGTTATTTCTATTGCTGGTAATATTACAGAAGCATTTATAAAAGAGGTAGAAAAATACTTTGGTTCTTTTGAAGCAGGAAAAAGTGAACTGGAAATAGTGAAACCATCTTTTCATGCAAACAAGCTTTCAAGAACAAAAGAAACAGAACAAGCACATCTTTGTTTAGGATATGATGGATTACAAATTGGTCATGATGAAATGTACTCACTTATTTCTTTAAATAATATTCTTGGTGGAAGTATGAGTAGCCGACTTTTCCAAGATGTACGTGAGCAAAAAGGCTTAGCTTATTCTGTGTTTTCTTATCACTCTGCTTTTCAAGATAGTGGAATGGTAACGATCTATGCTGGAACAGGTGCTAAGCAATTAGATGAATTATACGACACCATTCAAACTACTCTAGCTACCTTAAAAGGAGAGGGAATCACAGATAAGGAACTCTTCAATAGTAAGGAACAATTAAAAGGAAGCTTAATGCTTAGCTTAGAGAGCACGAACAGTAGAATGAGTAGAAACGGTAAGAATGAATTACTATTAGGAAAGCACCGTTCATTAGATGAAATTATTGCAGATATTGATTCTGTTACAAAAGAAGATGTTGACCATATGGCACATAAAATCTTTACAGATACATTCTCAATATCTCTTATTAGCCCAAGTGGAGAATTGCCTAAAGCTGTACAATAATTTTATGTACATATGAAGATGCAAAAGAATTGATAGAAGGGGGACCTTCTATCGATTTTTTTTATTAGAGTAAACCCTACTCATGGTTTAAGATGGTAAGAAATCAGCAAAATAAGCGGAAATTTCCGGTTAACTGCAAAATAGGCTCGTATATGAAGGTAAATAAGGGTAGATTTTCCGGTCAAGGAAGGAAAAGTCCATGTTTTTCATGTGTTTTAAGGTAATAGACATAATTTCTCCGTCTATTCGAGCTAATTTTCAAGGTAAAAACGGAATAAGGGGATTTCTCCGACTATTTATCTGATGGAGATCTTTTCCTACAGATTAATACAGTAAGTCAAACTTTTCCGAGGCTTTCTACGGAGCTCATTTACAAAATGCGATTTGCCCTTTGCCAGCTGGCGCTCCAGTCAGAATCAATCTGATATCTCTCCAAACTAACTAGAAATGGGTTAGTTTTTTGCCTACACATATAATCACTTTTTCAGTGTCCTCTTATTTCAAGATTCAAGCTCCGCACAGAACAAAATACCACTTCCGTATTTTTTCTTATGAATTTCCTCGAATTCATACAAACAACTCACCTAATATTAGATTATGACATAAGATGTTGAAGTAGTTAATTGTAAATGGATTTCTAAAAAAAGAAGGTGAAATATTCATGCTGAAAGGGATGAAAATCGCAGTTATCGGTGGCGATGCAAGGCAGCTTGAAATCGTTAGAAAATTAACAGAGCAACATGCATTGCTTTCCTTAGTCGGTTTTGAACAACTGGACCATGCCTTCACCGGTGCAACGAAGGAAAAAATCGATAATGTAGATTTTGTCAATATGGATGCAATTATCCTACCAGTTAAAGGAACGGACTTAAAAGGACATGTAGAAACCATTTTTTCAAATGAAAAGATATTTCTATCAAAAGAATTACTAGAAAAAACACCAGAACACTGCACTGTTTATTCTGGTATAACAAATGATTTTTTAAATTCTATTATAAAAGATTCCAACAGATCTCTAGTCCAGTTATTCAACCGAGATGATGTAGCTATTTTAAATTCTATTCCAACAGTAGAAGGTACCATTATGATGGCTATCCAAAACACAGATACAACGATTCATGGATCAAATGTGATTGTTCTTGGGCTTGGAAGAGTGGGAATGAGCGTTGCAAGAGCATTTCATGGATTAGGTGCAAAGGTAAAAGTTGCGACAAATCAAAGTGAACATATTGCTCGAATTATAGAAATGGGGCTAACACCAGTACATTTAGAAGATTTACCTCTAGCCGTAGAGGAAATGGATATTTGTATAAATACGATTCCTCATTTAATTGTCACTCCAACAGTCATCGATAAAATGCCATTACACACATTAATCATCGACCTTGCATCAAAGCCAGGAGGCACGGATTTTTCATATGCAGAAAAACGAGGGATTAAAGCATTGCTTGCACCTAGCTTACCAGGGATAGTAGCTCCAAAAACAGCAGGAAATATTCTCGCAGAGGTATTATCTCAATTACTTTATGAGCAACTGCAACCATGAAAGGAGAACATAATATGAGCTTAAAAGGGAAAAGAATTGGATTTGGAATTTCAGGTTCACATTGTACGTATGCAGAAGTAGTCCCACAAGTAGAAAAGCTAGTGGCACTCGGTGCAGATGTAGTACCAGTTGTAACTGGAAATGTAAAGAACACAGATACTCGATTCGGTAAAGGGAAAGATTGGGTTAGTAAGGTAGAAGAAGTGACTGGAAACGAAATTATTGATAGCATAGTAGCAGCAGAGCCACTTGGACCGAAAATACCACTTGATTGCATGGTTATTGCTCCTTTAACAGGTAATAGCATGAGTAAATTTGCAAATGCCATGACAGATAACGCAGTACTAATGGCGGCAAAAGCTACATTAAGAAATGAAAATCCTGTCGTCTTAGGAATTTCTACAAATGATGCTCTAGGTTTAAATGGAGTAAATTTGATGAAACTAATGGCAACCAAGAATATTTACTTTATACCATTTGGCCAAGATGATCCTGTAAAGAAACCTAATTCCATGGTGGCAAGAATGTCTATGCTTCCTGAAACAATTGAAGCTGCGCTACAAAAGAAACAAATTCAACCAGTTATAGTAGAAAAGTATTTAGATTAATAGAAGTGTATGCGTGAAAATGCCATCTATCACTTTTTTGTAGCTTAATTTTTGGGGTTGAAGAATGTTGAGAAATCTTCCAATATATACGGAGAGTTGATTTTCTCCCTTTCTTTGAAATGGTAAGATATTATCTAGTCTTCAACCTCTCATAAGTATGTTTTAAGTAGTTTATCATCTAGCGAAATTCTAGAATAGTTTTCTAGGATCTGATTCTTTCTCCTCCCTAAGGTTCACTGTGACCCAGTAGCTCAGTTGTTAATCTTTCCATTCGTAAGGTGATAAGCAAGCCGCTTTCACAATTCCTTGTTTTTTAAAGAATCTGTGAAAAAGGTTCTTTTCTTACAGCTTTATTGTGTTAAAATAGATAATATTATTTAGGGCGATGTTTATCGTCTTATTATGTATATAGAATTCGCCTTTGGAAGGGGAGCCTTTAAATGGAGCAATTAAAAGGATTTAACGTAGCAGTAGTAGGTGCAACAGGGGCCGTTGGACAGCAAATGATTAAAACATTAGAAAGTAGAGATTTTCCTATATCTAAGTTAACTCTTTTGTCTTCCAAACGTTCTGCAGGGACAAAAGTTCTTTATAAAGAGGTAGAAGTAGAAGTACAAGAAGCTACTCCAGATAGCTTTAAAGGCATTGATATTGCATTATTTAGTGCAGGTGGAGGCGTTTCAAAGGATCTTGCACCACATGCAGTGAAGCATGGAGCAATTGTAGTAGATAATACAAGTGCATTTCGTATGGACCAAGAAGTACCATTAGTAGTTCCAGAAGTAAATGAAGAAGATCTTCATACACATAAAGGGATTATTGCAAATCCAAACTGTTCTACTATTCAAATGGTTGTTGCTTTGCAACCACTTAAAGAAAAGTATGGACTATCTAAAGTGTTAGTTTCTACTTATCAAGCTGTTTCAGGTTCTGGTGCAGCTGCTGTAGATGAGCTACACAGTCAAACAAAAGCTATCTTAAATGAGGAAGCATTTGAACCGAAAATTCTTCCTGTAAAAAGCGATAAAAAGCATTATCAAATTGCTTTTAATGCAGTTCCGCAAATTGATGTGTTTACAGATAATGGTTTTACTTATGAAGAAATGAAAATGATTAATGAAACGAAAAAAATTATGCATGATCAGGACTTAAATGTTGCTGCAACTTGTGTAAGAATACCTGTTGCGACAGGACATTCCGAGTCTGTGTATTTTGAATTAGATCAAGATAACGTAACAGTAGAGGAAGTAAAACAGTTACTTTCATCTGCACCTGGTATTGTGCTACAGGATGATCCTAGCAATCAAATTTATCCGATGCCAGCTGATTGTGTCGGTTCAAATGATGTATTTGTAGGAAGAATTCGTAAAGATTTAGATGCACCTAATGGTTTTCATATGTGGGTTGTATCTGACAACCTATTAAAAGGTGCTGCATGGAATTCTGTACAAATTGCAGAAAGCTTAATCAAATTAGGCATAGTATAATTTCTTCCATACAGGAAAAATGCCCTTCCTGTAGTAGACTGTTTTAGCCTCTACATACAGGAGATACATGCATCAAGAATAAAAAAGTAGCCTACATTGATAGGTGCTTTTAACAATAAATAATGAAGGATGTTAACTAGATTAGAGTGTAAGAGGTGTTTTCTCATGTGTTGAACTAGTTACCTCAACACAACATCTCTTCACTCTCTAGTAACAATTAACCTTAACTAACACTTAGAAAGTGTACAGAGGTGTTTAATTTGAAAATAATGGTACAAAAATTTGGTGGTACATCTGTAAGAGATGAAAGTAGTCGTAATCAGGCAAAAGACCATATCAAGGATGCTCTTCATGAAGGCTACAAAGTAGTAGTGGTAGTGTCTGCGATGGGACGTAAAGGGGAACCTTACGCGACTGACACCTTATTATCTTTAATTGGTGGGACAGAAACAAACTTAAGTAAGAGAGAAAATGATTTACTACTGTCTTGTGGCGAAATTATTTCTAGTGTAGTTTTCACAGAAATGTTGCTAAAAGATCAAATTTCTGCTACAGCTTTAACAGGTGCTCAAGCAGGATTTTTGACGAATTCTGATTATACAAATGCAAGAATAATGGAAATGGATTGTAGCCGAATTCTAGAAGAACTTAAAAATCATGACGTGATAGTTGTAGCTGGCTTCCAAGGTGCTGCACCAAATGGGGATATAACAACATTAGGCAGAGGAGGCAGTGATACATCAGCTGCAGCTCTAGGCTCTGCTTTAAGTGCTGATTATATAGATATTTTTACAGATGTGGAAGGAATTATGACAGCTGATCCACGAATTGCAGAAAATGCTAGACCATTATCAGTGGTTACGTATGCAGAAGTATGTAATATGGCATATCAAGGTGCTAAAGTAATCCATCCTCGTGCAGTAGAAATTGCTATGCAAGCAAAAGTTCCTATTAGAATTCGCTCGACTTATTCAAAAGGAACAGGAACACTAGTTACTTCTAGCCCTGAAAGTAAGGGTAGTGATATTAAAGAAAGACCTGTGACTGGTATTGCACATGTTGCAAACGTAACACAAATAAAAGTACATGCGAAAAAAGATCAATACGACCTACAAGCACATGTTTTTAAGGCAATGGCGAATGAGGAAATTAGCGTTGATTTTATCAATATATCTCCTAACAGTGTTGTCTATACTGTAACAAATGAAATGACAAACAAAGCGGTTTCCATATTAGAAAATATTGGTTATGAGCCGACTATAGAGAGAGAATGTGCAAAAGTTTCCGTGGTTGGTGCAGGTATGGCAGGTGTACCTGGTGTGACGTTTAAAATTGTTACAGCACTTTCTAATAAGGGAATTCGCATTTTACAATCAGCTGATAGCCATACGACAATCTGGGTATTAGTGAAGCAAGAAGATTTGATTAGTGCAGTAAATGTGTTGCATGATGCGTTTGAGCTAGAGAAAGATATATAAAGAATTAGAAACAATGAGATCGAAGTGAGAATAGGAGTGGAACAATGGGTTTATTTGGTAGAGTTTCAACGGCCATGATTACACCATTTGATGCAAAGGGACATATAGATTTTCCGAAGACAACACAATTAATTAATCACTTACTTGAAAATGGAACAGAATCACTAGTTGTCGCAGGGACGACTGGCGAATCACCCACATTATCCAAACAAGAGAAGATTGCTTTGTTTCAACATGTGGTAAAAGTAGTGGAGAAAAGAGTTCCCATTATTGCTGGAACAGGCAGTTATAACACTTATGACTCCATAGAATTAACGAAACAAGCGGAAACGGCTGGTGTGGATGCTGTTATGATTGTAGGTCCATACTATAACAAGCCAAATCAGGAAGGTCTATATCAACATTTTAAAGCAATTGCTGAGTCTACAAAACTACCCGTTATGATCTATAATATTCCAGGTCGTTCTGTTGTGAATATAGAACCAGAAACGATTATTCGATTGTCTGAGATTGAAAATATTGTAGCAGTGAAAGAAGCAAGCGGAAATTTAAATAATGTATCTAAAATCGTTTCGTCAACTCCAGATGACTTTTATGTATATAGCGGGGATGATAGTTTAACATTACCGTTGTTATCTGTAGGAGGAACAGGCATTATTTCAGTAGCTTCTCATATTATAGGTAACGAAATGCAAGAAATGGTAACCACGTTTTTAAAAGGAGACATTCAAACTGCCTCTAAATTACATCAAAAACTATTACCTCTAATGTGCGAACTATTTGTTGCACCTAATCCAGTTCCAGTCAAAACTGCTTTACAGTTAAAAGGATTTGATGTTGGCTCTGTTCGATTACCTTTAGTACCTCTTTCTGAACAAGAGCGTAAGAACCTAGCGAACCTATTATAATTTTCCTTATTTATTAACTGTAATAAATACAATCGATCAATTGGTCAGTAGGATGGAAGTTTAGTTTGAGACGAATTCACTTCGTATTAAATTAAACTTTCTATCCTCCTGGCTTTTTTGTTTACTACATAGATTTTCTTGTTTGGAAGTAGCCTGGAAGAGGAAATTAAAAAATAGCAGGGTAATAAAACAAATTTTATCTGCCTCTTGATCGTAAAATATGCAAAACTTAACTTAATAAGCAAAGGATAGATAACCAGGAATTAATAATATCTTAATAGTGTAAAATGATTAAATCTACCTAGTTTATAAAAATAAATACACGATAAAAGAGGAGATTTCATAAAATTGGTTGTAAACATTTTTAAACATCAAGTATAATAAGCATAACTGATCAATGGTCGGCCTAACTCAACAAGGAGGAAACAAAAAGTGATGAAAAACGAAAAGATAAAGCTGGTCGCCCTCGGAGGAGTAGGGGAGAACGGAAAAAATATGTTTGTAGTCGAAGTGGACGAAGACATATTTGTGATTGACGCTGGCTTAATGTACCCACAAAATGAAATGCTTGGAATCGATATTGTCGTTCCAGACATTAGTTATTTAAAACAAAACAGGGAAAGAGTAAAAGGGATATTCCTAACACATGGTCATGAGGATCATATTGGAGGATTATCGTATATCTTAAGAGAGTTAGATGTTCCAGTCTATACGACTCGCCTAACTGCGGAATTAGCGAAGGAAAAGATGAAGGAACAAGATTTTAAAGGACAAGCTAAATTTGAAGTGATAACGGCGAGATCGGTGTTAACCTTTACCTCTTCTAAAGTTTCATTCTTTAAGACTAATCACAGTATTCCAGATAGTATTGGAGTTGTCGTACATACATCTGAAGGTTCAATTGTACATACAGGTGATTTCAAGTTTGACCAGACGGCAAGCGACTTGTACAAGCCAGACTATGCTGCAATGGCAAGAATTGGTGAAAGAGGAGTATTGTGTTTATTATCTGATAGTACAAATGCAGATAAGCCAGGATACGCTACAACGGATTTCGCGGTTACTCAACAATTAACAGAAGCATTTCTTCAAACAAATGGACGTATTATCGCTGCTTGTTTTGCAACAGATCTAAATAGAATTCAGCATATTATTGATGCAGCAGAAAAAACAAACCGCAAAGTAGCGGTATTAGGCAAAAATCTGCAACGTGTGTTACAAATTGCTACAAAATATAATTACCTCCATGTAGGGGAAGAAACACTTCTAACTTACAATGAGTTGCAGGAATATCCTTTAAATCAAATGGTTATTATTACTACTGGAACTAAGGGCGAGCCAATTGAAGCACTACAAAAAATGGTGAAGAAAAATCATAAGCAAGTAAGCATTATGGAAGGCGACACTATTCTATTTGCTGCTTCCTCATTCCTTGGTAGTGAAGTATTTGTTGGGAAAACAATTGATAAATTATATCGTGCAGGGGCTACTCTAATGGCAGGATATAAAACATTTAATAGCTCTAATCATGGAAACCAAGAAGAATTAAAATTCATGATTAATATGATGAAGCCGAAATTCTTTATCCCTATTCACGGTGAATATCGTGTATTAAAAGCACATGAGAAGCTTGCTAAGGAATGTGGCATAAAGCCTCAGAATATCTATTTGCCAGAGCAAGGCGAAGTGCTTGAGTATAACGAAGATAAACTTCAAGTAGGTGGGAAAATTCCTGCTGGAAATGTATTAATTGATGGTGCAGGAATCGGAGATGTAGGTAATATTGTATTAAGAGACCGTAAATTATTATCTCAAGATGGGATCTTAACAGTAGTAGTTACTTTAAATAAAGCAGAAAGAAAAATCTCTGCTGGACCTGAAATTATTACAAGAGGTTTTGTTTATGTTCGCGAGTCAGAACAATTATTAGAAGATGCTGCTGAAAAAGTAAAAGATATCGTGGAAAAAAGCATTAGTAAAGATAGCTTTGATTGGACAGGCATTAAACAAGATATTAGAGATACCCTAAACCAATTCCTATACGAAAAAACAAAAAGAAGACCAATGATCTTACCAATCATTATGGAAATCAAGCCATATAGAAATAAATAACAACAGCTGCCACCCGTGAGAACGGGTGGTTTCTCTGCAGTTAAAACTGACTAAGTCCAAAAGAGCTACTACAAGGTTCAACAATTGTACTACTTCTACTGCCTAACCTAAAGGTACCTCCATTTTATTTTTTCACGGCTTCTTTATCCATAAACGGATTGATATACTTCATCATCTTACATTTGTTTTTGTTACTCCTTTTGGGTTCAAGACGGAGTGATCTTATTGGTCGGAGAATTAAGGAAGCCTCCATTCAGATAAATAGTCGGAGAAAATACCCTTATTTCGTTATTTCCATGAAAAATGGCTCCAATAGCCGGAAAAATTCCGATTATTTAAAACACATGAAATACGAGGACTTTTCATAACTTAACCGGAAAAGATACCCTTATTATCCTGAAAATAAGTGTCTATCAGCATTTAACCGGAAATTCTCCGTTTATTTTGCTGATTACTGCATATTCTATGAATTCCATGGCATGAATTTTTTTCCTACCATCGCTGTAAGCTTTTTTGAATCCTATGCATAGCTTAGGGTTTACAAATTTGCAATTACTGCTATAATCACTCAACCTATCATAACCATGAACTTTTCCCAATTTTTCTTTCGCATGAAAAAAGAGATCTCTTCTAATACTACTACCATCATGTTTAGAAAGGGAGAAAGATATGGTTAAACAAAATAATAATAATACAGAAGAACAGCCAAAGGAAGATAAGCCTGTTAACGGATTAATGGAAAAGATTCAGCAGCTTGGACAGACAAATGTACCACAACTATCTCAGGATTCTAAAATACATTGTTTAACAATCGTCGGACAAATTGAGGGCCATTTACAATTACCTCCTCAAAATAAAACAACAAAATACGAGCATTTAATTCCACAAATCGTCGCAATCGAGCAAAATCCTAAAATAGAAGGAGTGCTAGTCATTCTTAATACAGTAGGCGGAGATGTGGAAGCAGGTCTTGCGATTTCCGAAATGCTCGCATCCTTATCCAAGCCTACTGTTTCCCTAGTATTAGGAGGAGGACATTCTATTGGTGTTCCTATTGCAGTATCCTGTGATTACTCCTATATTGCAGAAACAGCAACGATGACTATCCATCCAATTCGTTTAACAGGATTAGTTATTGGTGTTCCTCAAACCTTTGAATATTTAGATAAGATGCAAGAGAGAGTCGTGAAATTTGTAACGAAGCATTCCAAAATCACAGAGGATGATTTTAAAGATTTAATGTTTGCTAAAGGAAATCTAACTCGTGATATAGGGACAAATGTTATCGGTCAAGACGCGGTAATTTCTGGTTTAATTGATGGAGTAGGTGGAGTTGGTGATGCCATGACAAAGTTAAATCAATTGATAGATGCTAATAATACAGAAAAGAATGAAGGGATCATTCAATGATTATGTACACCATGATGCCAGAGGAGTTAATTTTTCCCTATTCTCAGGAAACTTTTGAACAACAACAGGTTATTAATTATAATGGTATTCCACTCCTTGTAGCTAGAACAGAAACAAGTGAGTATGAAGTGATACGCATATTAAGTACGGACCCAAATCACTTTCTTTCTAGTCAATTTCAGCCTGGTTCAAAAATTACGCACATATAATCGTATTTTTATAAATTATGGTATAATATAGTAAGAGGTAAAAGCAGCCACTAGGCTGCTTTCTTTCATACATAAAAAAGAAAGTGATTAAATTCGATATAAAATATAAGGTGATAAGATGGCTAAAAGAAAAAGAAGAAAAACTAGACAAAAACAACATCTCAAGACAACTATACGATATGAACTTACCGCTTTGATGATTATGGCCATAAGTTTCATTTCCATTCTCAAATTAGGTGCAGTTGGTACAACAATGGTCTCCTTTTTCCGCTTTTTTATGGGATCATGGTATATGCTAAGCCTTATAGGCTTAATTATTTATGCTGGTTTCCTAATGTGGAAAAGGGACAAGCCTTATTTGTTTCATACCAAACTAGTAGGAATTTATTTAATAACAGCATCTCTGTTATTGCTTAGTCATGTTACGTTATTTAAATTACTGGCAAGTACAGGGAACTTTAATAATCCGAGTGTTATCTTCAATACGTGGGAACTGTTTTGGATGGAAGTAAATGGTCAGTCAACAAATGTAGATTTAGGTGGAGGAATGATTGGAGCAGTATTGTTTGCTTTATTTCATTATTTATTTGATACAGTAGGAACCCAGTTAATTGCTTTTCTAGTTATTATAATAGGGTTTATCTTACTAACTGGTAAAACCGTTAGTGGAGCCTTTAAGAAAGTCATGTCTAGTATTGGCAACTTCATGAAGAATCAATGGAATGAATTTGTATTAGATATGAAAGATTGGAAAGAATCTGTACAAAGAAATAAAGAAAAACGTAAACAACAGAAAGAAGCCAAAAAAGAAACAAAACATCAAGAAGAGGAAACTCCTTCTCTCATTGTAAATCAGATAAACCAAGAAGAAGAAATTTACCCACAAGAACCTATCATAAATACTTTTGCAGATATTGCATATGAGCAAGAAGCAATCAAAGAAGAGCAAGATGTAAGCAAGGATTCCAAGCAAGAGCCGGAAGAGGTAATAGCACCAATTACGTTCACAGAGGTAGAGAATGAAGATTACCAACTTCCGCCATTAAGACTTTTAAAGCTACCAAGAAAAACAGATCAAAGTAATGAGTACGAGCAAATTCATGCAAATGCTGCTAAACTGGAAAGAACTTTTCATAGCTTTGGAGTAAAAGCAAAAGTAACAGAAGTTCATTTAGGACCGGCTGTGACAAAATATGAAGTTCATCCATCGGAAGGTGTAAAAGTAAGCAAAATAGTAAACCTAAGTGATGATTTAGCACTAGCACTTGCAGCTAAAGATATCCGTATTGAGGCACCAATACCTGGAAAGTCCGCAATAGGAATAGAAGTGCCTAATTCAGAAGTGGCTGTCGTTTCTTTAAGGGAAGTACTAGATTCTAGTAAAAATGATAAAGTAGATTCGAAGCTGATGATTGCTTTTGGAAGAGATATAACAGGAGAAGCAGTTTGTGCAGAATTAAATAAAATGCCTCATTTACTAGTAGCAGGGGCTACAGGTAGTGGGAAAAGTGTATGCATTAACGGAATCATCACAAGTATTCTAATGAGAGCAAAGCCACATGAAGTGAAAATGATGATGATTGATCCAAAGATGGTAGAGCTAAATGTATACAATGGTATTCCACACTTACTAGCACCTGTTGTAACCAATCCAAAGAAAGCATCCCAAGCTTTGCAAAAAGTAGTTAGTGAAATGGAAAGAAGATATGATCTATTCTCTCACACTGGAACAAGAAATATTGAAGGCTATAATGAGTATGTTAAACGCCAAAATAAAGAAGAAGGAGAAAAACAACCACTTCTTCCATTTATTGTGGTAATTGTAGACGAGTTAGCAGATTTAATGATGGTTGCTTCAAATGATGTGGAAGATGCTATTACGAGACTTGCACAAATGGCTCGTGCAGCTGGTATCCATTTGATCATTGCTACACAGCGTCCATCTGTTGATGTTATCACAGGTGTTATTAAAGCTAATATTCCTTCTCGTATTGCTTTTGCGGTTTCTTCTCAAACCGATTCTCGTACAATCTTAGACATGGGCGGTGCTGAGAAGTTACTAGGTAGAGGAGATATGTTATTCTTCCCGTATGGAGCTAGTAAGCCTGTTAGGGTACAAGGGGCTTTTCTTTCTGATGAAGAAGTAGAAGAAGTAGTAGACTTTGTCATTGCTCAGCAAAAAGCACAATACCAAGAAGAAATGATTCCAGATGATGTAACAGAAGTATCTGGTGAAGTGGATGATGATTTATATACGGATGCAGTTGATTTAGTAGTTGAAATGCAAACCGCATCTGTTAGTATGTTACAAAGAAGATTTAGAATAGGATATACAAGAGCAGCAAGATTAATAGATGAAATGGAAGCAAGAGGGGTAGTTGGGCCGTATGAAGGTAGCAAACCAAGAACGGTATTACTGCCAAAATCCTCAGAAGAAATGAATATACAATAAAGAAAGCCTGAAATAGTATAACCTATTTCAGGCTTTCTTTTTGCTTACCATCCTGAATGAAAACAAAAGAATATAATGATATAAGGGTAAAACTAGTGGTTTTTTGGGAAGTTTATACAGTTGAAACCGTTTGATTTCCGAACAATTAATTATTTCTGTATTTTTTCGACGAAATTCTTAAAACTCTATTTATTTATTAGTAAAAAAGTGTTATAGTATTTTCGATTAGTAGGAATGATTGAACATCAGATGTCTGATGTCTTAGAACTGTTTTGGAGGAACATCACATGCTAATTAAATCAGATTCGAGACATTTATATTTGCAGGTTGTGGATCGTCTGAAAAAAGACATAGAAGTCGGAATATATAAAGAAAGAGAAAAATTCCCTTCTGAATTCGAACTTGCGAAAACCTTAGGTGTCAGTAGAGCAACTTTACGAGAAGCGCTCCGAACATTAGAAGAAGAGAATGTTATTGTCAGAAGACATGGTGTTGGAACTTTTGTAAACAGCAGGCCATTATTTAATTCTGGCATTGAGCAACTAAGTAGTGTCACGAACATGATTAAGCAAGCAGGTATGAATCCCGGAACAATTTTTCTAAGCTCCAATTCATTGCTCATGGCAGAAGAGGATGTAAAACGCTTCTCAAGTTCACAAGAGGAAGAGCTATTGTGTATCGAAAGAGTTCGAACAGCTAATGGCGAGCCGGTTGTTTATTGTATGGATAAGCTACCACAGAAGTTCTTACCAGAACGATTTTCATACGATCAAGAATCTATTTTTCAATTCTTGGAATCGGATAGTCAAAGGCATATTACATACGCTGTTGCACAAATCGAACCGATTGGATATCACGACAAAGTCTCTCCCATTTTACAATGTGAACCTGAAACGGCATTGCTTGTTTTAAAGCAAATGCACTATGATGAGAAGGATACACCAATTCTTTATTCTGTCAATTATTTTCGAGCAGATAAATTTAGCTTTCAAGTTTTAAGAAAAAGAATTTATTCATAATTCTAGGGAAAGCTACTTTTAGGGTCTTCTTACTAAACATTTCAATACAAAAAACTGGGGGGTACAAACCTTGAAAAAGCGTAAATTTGGCCTAGCACTTTCATTAGTACTAGCAGCAGGAACTGTATTAGGAGCTTGTGGAAGTAACAATGATGAAAATGATAATGCTGCTGAGGGAGATAAAGAAAAAGATTCTTTTAGCGTAGCAATGGTTACAGATGTAGGTGGAGTAGATGATAAATCTTTCAACCAATCTGCTTGGGAAGGATTACAAGCTTTTGGTAAAGAAAACAGCTTAGAAAAAGGTGAAGGTGGATATGATTACCTTCAATCTCAATCTGATGCAGATTATGCTACTAACTTAAATAGCTTAACTCGTAAAGGTTTTGACTTAGTATTTGGTATTGGTTTCATGATGGAAGGTGCAATTGATGAGATTGCAAAACAACAAACAGATGCACATTTTGCAATTGTTGACGCTGTAGTAGATGAGCCAAACGTTGCAAGTATTACATTTAAAGAACAAGAAGCTGGTTTCTTAGCAGGTGTTGCTGCAGGTAAAGCAACTAAAAGTAACAAAATCGGATTTATTGGTGGGGTTGAAAGTGAAGTAATCGCTCGTTTCCAAGCTGGTTTTGAAGCTGGTGTTAAAGAATCAAATCCAGAAGCAACAGTAGATTCTCAATATTCTGGTGCTTTTGATAAGCCAGAATTAGGTAAAACAATTGCTAACAAAATGTACTCTTCTGGTGCTGACGTAGTATTCCATGCTGCTGGTGGTACTGGTGCTGGATTATTCACAGAGGCTAAAGAATTAAAAGAAAAAGATCCTTCAAGTTATATTTGGGCAATTGGTGTAGACTCTGACCAAGCTGCTGAAGGAAAAGTAGGAGATCATAACATTGTGTTAACATCTGCATTAAAAGGTGTTTCTACTGCAGTACAAGATATCTCTGCAAAAGCTAAAGATGGTAACTTCCCAGGTGGAGAAACTACTGTTTACGGTTTAGCTGAAGATGGTGTTGGTCTTGCTACAATTAACGAAGAAGTAGAAAACAAAGCAGATATCGATGCAGCTATTGAAGAATGGACTGCAAAAATTAAAAACGGTGAGTACACTGTTCCTGATACTGTAAAATAATTAGTAATTAATGCTAATACAGGAATAAGTGATTTGCATAGCAAACACTTATTCCTTTTTTACGACTAAGATTTAGAATTTTAACTAAAAAATAGAAGCTAAATTCTATTTTTTATTAAAAATTTTATCTTGGTGAAATTATAGTAATATAGTTATAAATGCTGTATAAATGAAGGTTTTGCTTCTTGAAATACTTAATTTGCCATAAGTTAGAATGAATATTTTGTAGGTTGTAAGAAGGAGTGGAAGCAATGGAATATGTAATCGAGATGTTAAACATTCGAAAAGAATTCCCTGGTATTGTTGCAAATAACAATATTACCCTTCAAGTAAAAAAAGGTGAGATTCATGCATTGTTGGGGGAAAATGGTGCAGGAAAGTCTACATTAATGAACGTTCTTTTCGGTTTGTATCAGCCAGAACGTGGCGAAATCCGTGCTCGTGGGAAAGTAGTTAATATTTCAAATCCTAATATTGCAAATGAATTAGGAATAGGGATGGTTCATCAGCACTTTATGCTAATTGATACGTTTACTGTAACGGAAAATATTATTCTAGGAAAAGAAACGGTTAATAAGGGGAAAATTGATCTAAAAAAAGCAGAAAAAGAAGTACAAGAGATTTCAGAAAGATATGGTTTAGCTGTTGATCCGAAAGCAAAAGTAGCGAATATTTCCGTTGGTATGCAACAAAGGGTGGAAATATTAAAAACGTTATACCGTGGTGCAGAAATCTTAATCTTTGATGAACCTACAGCAGTATTAACACCACAGGAAATTACCGAATTAATTTCCATATTCCGAACTTTAATTAAAGAAGGAAAATCAATCATTCTTATTACTCATAAGTTGAAGGAAATCATGGAAGTATGTGATCGAGTAACCGTTATCCGAAAAGGAGAAGGTATTGGAACATATGACGTAAGTGGTACTAATGCAAACGAATTAGCAAACTTAATGGTTGGCCGTGAGGTAACGTTTAAAACCGATAAAACACAAGCACAACCAAAAGAAACCGTTTTAAAAATTGCTGACCTCAATGTGAAGGACTCTCGTGGAGTAAATGTTGTAAATTCACTGAATTTAGAGGTAAAAGCAGGAGAGATTGTTGGGATTGCTGGAGTAGACGGAAACGGACAATCGGAACTAATAGAAGCAATAACGGGCTTAACCAAAAAAGACTCAGGTAGTATTACACTAAACGGAAACGACATTAGTGTTTTGACTCCTCGTAAAATCACGGAAAGTGGCGTAGGTCATATTCCTCAAGATCGTCATAAACATGGACTTGTATTAGATTTTTCTATTGGTGATAATATGGCTTTACAAAGCTATTATAAGCAACCATACTCAAAAGCTGGTATTTTAAATCATAAATTTATGGAAAAGAAAGCAAGCGATTTAATTAGTGAATATGACGTGCGAACGCCAGGACTACATACTCCTGCTAGAGCGCTTTCAGGTGGTAACCAACAAAAAGCAATTATTGGTCGTGAAGTAGATCGTGATCCTGATTTGCTTATTGCAGCACAGCCTACAAGAGGTCTAGATGTTGGTGCAATTGAATTTATTCACAAACGTTTAATTGAGCAAAGAGATAAAGGGAAAGCAGTACTACTCATTTCCTTTGAATTAGAGGAAATATTAAACGTTAGTGACCGCATAGCCGTTATTTTCGAAGGGGAAATCATTGCTATTGTTGATCCGAAAGAAACGACAGAGCAAGAATTAGGATTATTAATGGCAGGATCGAAAGCTAAAAAAGTAGGTGTGGAGCAATAATGTCTAATACATTAAAGAGAATTAGTATACCAGTAATTTCTGTATTACTAGGTGGTATTGTTGGAACGTTAATTATGCTTGTTTCTGGTTATAATCCAGTTGATGCATATGCTGCATTATGGAATGGAGCATTTGGTGAAGTATATTACTTTGGTGAAGTAGTCCGTCAGATTACTCCACTAATACTAGCTGGTTTAGCCGTTGCTTTTGCTTTTCGTACAGGACTTTTCAATATAGGGGTAGAAGGTCAATTAATCGTTGGCTGGCTTGCATCTGTATGGGTAGGAGTAGCATTCGAATTACCAGCAATCATTCATTTACCTCTTGCTGTTTTAGCAGGTGCAGCAGCGGGAGCTTTATGGGCATTCATACCTGGATTCTTAAAAGCAAGATTCCGTGTACATGAAGTTATCGTATGTATTATGATGAACTATATCGCTTTACATGTGAGTAACTACTTAATTCGAAATGTATTAACTAATAAAGAAGATCGTACAGAAACTATTTTTCCATCTGCAAGTTTACGATCAGACTTTTTAGCAGAACTTACAGATTATTCCCGTCTTCACTGGGGAATTCTGATTGCAGTTGCTTGTGTATTGATTATGTGGTTCTTGTTAAATAAAACAGTTAAAGGATACGAATTAAAGGCTGTAGGATTTAACCAACATGCATCACAATATGCAGGGATGAATGTAAACAGAAACATTGTTTTAGCAATGGTTATCTCTGGTGCATTCGCAGGATTATCTGGAGTTATGGAAGGCTTAGGAACATTTGAATACGTAAGTAATAAAGGTGGATTTACTGGGGTTGGTTTTGACGGTATCGCAGTTGCGTTACTAGGTGCAAATGGACCACTAGGTGTTCTATTAGCTGCTTGCTTATTCGGTTTCTTAAAGGTTGGAGCATTAAATATGCCACTTGAGGCACAGGTTCCAAATGAAATGGTAGATATTATCATTGCGTTAATTGTATTCTTCGTAGCTTCTAGTTACATGATTCGACTATTATTGGATAGATTAAGTAAAAATAAAAGTAAAAAGGGGGAGAAGTAAATGGGATTAATGGATGTATTATTAATTGTCATACCTTCTTCGCTATTATTTGCAGCTCCACTTATTTTCACTGCACTTGGAGGGAATTTCTCTGAAAGAGCAGGGGTAGTAAACATTGGACTAGAAGGATTAATGGTAATGGGAGCATTTTCTTCTATTGTATTTAATATCTTTTTTGCAGATAAATTGCATGGATGGACTCCATGGGTATCATTACTTGTTGCTATGGTGGTTGGAGCAGTGTTCTCCATTCTTCATGCTGTTGCATCTATCACATTCCGTGCGGATCAGACAGTTTCTGGTGTAGCAATCAATCTACTCGCAACTGGACTTTCTCTTTTCTTAGTAAAGTTAATATTTGACGGAAAAGGACAAACAGAAACAATTAGCTATGGTTTTAAAAAGGTAGATATTCCACTGCTAAGTGATATACCAGTAATTGGAGATATTTTCTTCTCTAACACATATTGGACTTCATATTTAGCTATTATTGTAGCTATCTTAGCTTGGTTTGTTATGTATAAAACACCATTTGGTTTACGTCTTCGCTCTGTTGGGGAACATCCAATGGCAGCTGATACAATGGGAATCAATGTAACGAAAATGCGTTATACAGCAGTAATCATTTCTGGAGCATTTGGTGGTATTGGTGGGGGAGTTTTTGCCCAATCGATTACAAATGATTTCACACATTCTACAATCAGTGGACAAGGGTTCATGGCGATTGCAGCATTAATCTTTGGTAAGTGGAATCCTCTTGGAGCAATGGGCGCAGCAATATTCTTCGGATTTGCTCAAAGCTTAAGTATCGTAGGAAGCAGCTTCCCATTCCTAAAAGATATACCAAATGTGTACTTGTTAATCGCACCATATGTATTAACAATCATTGCATTAACTGGATTTATCGGTCGTGCAGAAGCACCAAAAGCATCTGGTATTCCTTATATTAAAGGAAGCAGATAATAGTAAAACAAAAGACTCCAGAAATGGGGTCTTTTTGTTTTGGGCAAGCTTTTTATTCAAAGGAATGGAGTCACGGATTGTTATTAAGGAACAAAACTCCAAAAAAGTTTAATTAATTTATCTACAAATGTATATAGTTGATAGTAGAATGCTTGGACAATCATCCATTCACTTTTGGCGGAAAAACATATATATAAAATAAATGACAGAAACCTAAAATGGAGAGGAGAATACACTGTGCTTTCTTTTAAAGCTAAAGTGGAATTTAAAAATATACAACAGGAGGTAAATGAGCAGTTATTTAAAGATGTATCTATACTAAGAAAAGAATTAAAGGAAATGAAAATGAATTACGAGGAATTTAAAAGAGAAGTCTTATCTAATATCCTCCAACTAAACAAGGCTAACCAAGATCTCTACGAACAACTCTCCGTCCAAAATAATCAGCATACTGATACTATTCAAAATCTAAATGAGCAACTATCCCATAGTAAGTATAATCGCTTATAAAAATAAGCAATTGTTATAATAGTACAGAACAATAAATTTATAGAAGAAGGATTTTGTTATTACAAAGTTAATAGTTATGCATTTACTACTTAAATGAAAGATAAAATGATTTTAAAAGTTTAAATCGCCTATAGTCATGCTTAATTTATTAATACTGAAAGGAATTATTTTTCAAGAAACAATTGAGGTAGTTATGTTGCAAATGGATTATATAAATTCTTGTCGAATTAAATATTATTACTTTTAAAGATTAATAGTTTTGGAAGGTTTCATTAAGAAATATGAAGAAAGAAAACGTAGAATTAGCTTATGAAAGAAGGGATGCTTATGCATTTTTAAAAGATGATGATTTTTAGAAAAAAACTAGGAGTAACAAAAAGACACTTCTCATTGTAACTCCTAGTATAAATTCTTTTTAAGACAAAAGGTGCTAAATAATGAACTATACCACTAAATTTTAAATTGGTTGATAATAACTTGTAAATCATCAGCTAATTTGGCAAGGGCCAGTGAGGATGATGTTATTTCTTGCATAGAAGCAAGCTGTTCTTCTGTTGCAGCTGAGATATTCTGAGTAATCATGGAAGATTCTTGAGCAACATTACTTACATTTTTAATGGACTCATTTACTGAGTTTGTTCCACTTGATAATTTCTTAAGTGATTCTGAAATATCTTCTATTTGTGAAACTATCCCATTTACAGCTTGTTCGATTTTCTCGAAAGAGCTACCTGCTATGTTCACAACATTAAGACCTGATTGAACCTCTTCCGCTGCTTTTTCCATTGTTTCTAGTGTTACATTCGTATCATTTTGAATTAACTGTATAAGATTCGCAATTTGTTCAGTTGAATTAGTTGATTCTTCCGCTAGCTTTCTTACTTCATCGGCAACTACTGCAAAACCTTTACCATGTTCACCAGCTCTGGCAGCTTCAATAGCTGCATTTAATGCTAACAAATTAGTTTGTGCTGATATTCCTGTTATCACGTTAGTAATATGACCTATTTGATGAGATCTGTCATTCAAACTTCTTACTGCCTTAGAAAGACTATTTACATTTTCATAAATAGAATTCATCTGTACATTTACTTTTTGAATTGCCTTATTTCCTTCAGTGGATAGTGTTGATGCATGTAGAACTTCTCTCGTAATTTTATCTGTATGATTAGATATTGTTTTAGTATGATCCGTTATGTCTCTAATAACTATAGAACTATCCTCGACTGTATCCAACTGCTTATCAGATCCTAGTGCAAGTTCTTGAACTGTTAGAGTAATATGTTCGCTTGCGTTACTGTTTTGCTCTGCACTGGCACTTAATTGTTCAGAAGCAGATGCAACTTGTTGTGAAGAGTCTTGTACCGTACTGAATACAGCTTGGAGTGAATTTGTCATATTGTTAAAGGAAGAAGTAAGCTCACCAATTTCATCCTTGGATTCATATTTCCCCTTAACCCTAAAGTCACCCTTTTCAGCTTCCATAAGTAAGCCTTTAACTTCTTTAATAGGACGAACTATCATACGGCTAATTAAGATACTTAGCGTTACTAAAATGATTAGTGCTATAACAACTATACTAGTAACAAAAATAAGTATTTCTTGTTTACTTTCTTTATTCTCTGTATCTATTGATTCAGCCGTTGTTAGGTTAGACTTCTGCAATTCTTTTAAAGTATCATTAAGAGCCGCTCGACTTTCTTCTACCTGACCTAGATATAAAGAGTACGCTTCTTCATTTCTATTGTTAGCAGCAAGCTCCACTACATTATTTCTATTTTTAGCAAGTTCTTGTGCACGTTGCTTGTATTGCTCTATTAGATTTTTTTGTTCATTTGTTAAGTTCGTACTTTCAATTTCCGAAATTAGTGAATTAATCTCCACCCATGCGGAAGAGATTTCTTTGATTAATTCTTTGTTTCTCTCAGGGTCATTTGTTACTAAAAGCTCTAAAGTATATGCATCGCTAGCTCTAGCATTTACTCTGATTTGCATCACCATGTTTAGAGGTATTAGGTTATCTTTATACATTTCATTTGAACTCTTTGCCATTTTATTAATATAACTAACGCCTAGTGTTCCTACTGTACTAAGCCCTAAACCACTTACAATAATAATAATTAATAACTTCTTAGTAATACTTAAATTTTTTAGAAATTTCAAAATGATGAACTCCTTTACAAAATATTTATCTAATCTTAATATCGGTTTAAAAAAAGAAATTTCAATTGAAATTAATTCCATAACTAAGATAAAGTTATAACAAGATATAATAGGTAATTTCTAGGAAAGAGAAAATAGAATACAATATACATTTTTTTATGATTCTAGTTAAAAACTAAATTTTATGGATAGAATTCTTTCTGCTTATTTCTAAGTGGAAAGATAGGTACTATACTTGCTGAGATCATAGGACAGATTTTTCGAGACTTAACGTAAAAGAAGGTTTGGAGAATAATGAAGGATTCATAGATTGGCATTTGAATAGGTTTACGAGAAAATCATATATCATATCGATTTTTTTGAGAAAGGTATGGAATGATTAAAAATAGACAAATAAAAAAATCTGTCCTATTCATCACTTGGTGAAGGAAAGCAAGGAAAAAAGCATTCTTTTTCTTGAAAGATTTGTTAATGATAATGGCAACAACTTTAATAAAGGGTAGCATCAGAAAAATGTGGATTTATACCGTTAATGTAATTCCACATATATATAAGCCCAATTTCTCAGTGGAATGGAGAAATTGGGCTTTTTTAGTTATTTTAGTAAAGTACCGAATTGCAGTCCTTCAATAGCTAGAAATCCTAATCTTTAATCCATTGTCTTTGCTAATTAATCTCTATTTGTTCAAGGCAACTATCTTCATGTTATACAGTAGTAATAATATAATATTACTCTACAAAACCATCTAGAAATTTACTTGCCTCACTATTAAACTTCCACATTATACCGAATTTATCAACTAACATTCCAAAACTTACTGACCAGGGTGTAGAAGAGATCGGGAGGATCACAGTCCCACCTTCTGAAAGCGCTTCGAAAATTTGCTTATTCCTGTCTGGATCAGCATCAATAATACTAATTAAGACTGTATTTCCTTTTATGAGTTCTCCAGTCGCAGGTTTCATAAAAGGCGGAACATCAGAAATCATTAAAATATTTCCTGAAAACTCCATACGAGATTCCATAATCATGTTTTGTTCTTCTTCCGTTAATGGGGCATTTGGATCTTGCCCAAAGGCACCAAATCTCACCATTTTTACACTAGTTGCTTGTAATGCCTTTTCATAAAAAGACAAAGCTTCTTCTGCTCTTCCATCAAATTGTAGATAAGTTACTGCTTTCATATTTTATTCCTCCTTTTCATATTTGAAGTATAATAGGACATAGGCGACATATGTATGTCGTATATTGGAGGGAAAAATGAAAAAAATTGAGAGACTTATCTCGATAGTGATGATTTTGCTACAAAAAGAGGTTGTTTCGGCAACTGAATTTAGCAGACTTTTTCATGTATCGAAACGAACGATTCAACGTGATATGGAAACATTAAGTTATGCTAACATCCCTATTTATGCGGAATATGGTGCTGAAGGGGGATATGCGCTAATGGAAGAGTATAAATTCGATAAACGATTACTAAATCACAAGGATATTGAAAACATTCTGGTAGCTTTAGGTGGGTTTGAGGGATTGATTACCAATCAAGAGATTCAAACGACTATTCAAAAAATAAAAGGAATGACTAGCGCAGATATTTCTCCAACACTTGATGTAACATTCTATGATTGGCCTGGAAGAAGCCAAATCAACGAAGAAATTTTATTTATCCAGCAAGCAATTGAGAAAAATTGGTTATTAAAATTTGAATATGTGGATCAAATAGGAAACAAAACGTACAGACTCGTAGAACCCTATAAGGTACATTTTAGGGAAATGCATTGGTACCTTTTTGGTTATAGTTTAGAACGGGAAGACTATCGAACATTTAAGTTGACGAGGATAGTAAATATCCAAAAAGACGGTCTTTTTGTTCCAAGGACTGATCAGGAATTTAATCATGAAAAACAACATAATGAACAAAAAGAATTGGTTCATGTACAACTATCGATAGATGTTTCTGTAAGAGATCAATTTATTGAAAGATACGGGAAAAACGCTGTTATAAAAAAAGCGGCAAGAAGTTACCTTGTTACAATTGAATTGCCTGAGAATCATTATGCTTATCAATTTTTAGCTGGATTTGGTAATAAAGTTAAGATTTTAGAGCCCAAAGGCTTTATTGCAAAATATGTAAAATTTTTAGAGCAAGCTGTGGCACTTTACAGATAAAATGTAAATAGTTGGTCCACGGGAGAGTACACGATGGCTTTCCTTGAATAAAAGGGATGCCCTATTTTTAATATCCTATAGGGCAGCATTTCTGTAATAAATGGAATCTTGCTTATGGTAGAAGAGGGTAAATTTAGTTCAAAAAGGAATTCATTGTTATTTGGAGAAGATTATTCATTAAAGTAAAATTCTGAATATTTCGGAGGGGATGTCTTTGTTTATAAATGAGAATAATCCAACTGGTATTGAAATTTCACCTTAAACGGAAGAATGGGAAGTTTCATTTTTATTAATAGAAGATAGTCTTAAAAATCATTTAGGAAATTTAATAATAAGTGTAGAACATGTTGGAAGTACGTCGGTTAAAGGGCTTGGAGCAAAGCCAATTCTAGATATAGATGTTGTAATAGAAGATTACAGTGTTCTCCCTACTGTTATAAAAAACCTCCAAGTAATAGGGTATTATTATCAAGAGAATTGGAGTTTTAAGGGAAGAGAAGCCTTTGGTAGAAAAGATCAAACAGTTCCTTGGAATGGAAAACATACTAATTGGATGGAACACCACCTATATGTGTGTAATAAAGATAGTACAGAGTTAGCTAAACATTTATTATTTCGAAATTACCTTCGTAGCAATCCTGAAGCAGTTGCAGAATATGAAGAGATAAAAATGAAGTTGGCGAAAACAGCAAAAGACCGAACTGCCTATACGGAAGGTAAAACTAAATTTGTAACAAAGATATTAGGGAAAGCGCTGAGGTAAATAGCAGACACTTAACTAATCACACATTGATTGTAAAAGGGATGATGCTTTTTTATTTAGGCTGCTTTGGAGCGAAAGGGGAGTAGAAGAAGGTAATCCTCATCATTAACAGAATATGTCTTTATAAGAAAATGGAGGGAGTAAATGGACGAAATGAAGGTTATAAATTTAGATAAAGTATCATTTCAATTAAAAGAAATACATAACTTCGAATGGCTTATAAATATGGGGGAAGTATTCAGTGTTTTTGATGAACAGGACTCTGGTAATATATGTTTTGGAATTGAAAAAGATGGGACAAGAAAATTTGTAAAGTATGCTGGTGCGAAGACGAAAGAATATACAGGACAACCAGAAGATGCTATAGCAATATTAAAGAACTCCATTCCCATATATGAACATTTGAAACATAAACACTTAATAAATTTACTTGAGCACTTTGAAGTAGAGAATGGGTATGTGTTGGTTTTTGAGTGGTTTGAAGGTGAATGTCTTCACTCCCATTGGTCATTTCCGCCACCTTATAAATATAATCATCCCGATTCTCCTTTTTATCGGTTTAAACAATTACCAATTGAACAACGTTTAAAGTCATTTAAGAGTATAGTAGACTTTCATCTGAATGTGGAAAGGAATAACTATGTAGCAGTTGATTTTTACGACGGGAGTATATTATACGATTTCAAAAATAATGTAACAAAGATTTGTGATATTGATTTATATAAGAAAAAACCATTTATTAATAAAATGGGTCGAATGTGGGGGTCATCAAGATTCATGTCTCCAGAAGAGTTTAAGTTAGGTTCTAAAATTGATGAAAGAACGAACGTATATAATATGGGAGCAATCTCATTTGGGCTGTTAGGCGGAGAACTAGATCGCTCCATTTCAAAGTGGGATGGAGGACAGGAGCTGTATAAAGTAGCCATTAGAGCAGTTTCTTTAGATAGATCAGAAAGATATTCAACAATAGAAGAATTTATATCTGCTTGGGAAAAAGCCTTAAAACAGGGATTGTAAACAATGTATTTGTTTGGGTTGATGAAATAGAACCAGTTGCAAATGGCACTGATTTCTTATGTCGGTAGAGGGACAGGATAGTTGAACAAGATGATAGAATTGTGAAGAAAATATGAACGAAAGGTGGGAAGGGAATGGATGAATATAAAAAGTACCATCGAGCTTTTGGCGTCTATGGAATTTGTTTTGAAAATGAAAAGCTATTGGTAATAAACAAGAATGGAGGACCATATATAAACCGTTTTGACCTTCCTGGGGGAAGTCTAGAGGAAGCAGAAAGCTTGTCGATTGCAATGAAAAGAGAGTTTCTTGAGGAAACTGGTTTTGAAATAGAGATCAAACAAAATTTAGGTGTCACAGATTTTATGCTCCCTTGGAGATGGAAAGAGTTTACTGATGTTCATCATATAGCAGTTTTTTATCAAGTGAAAATAGTAAATGGAGAGCTAACCAAGCCTTTACAATTTGAAGGGCAAGACTCGCTTGGAGCTGTATGGGTTTCGAAGGAGGATGTCACGATAGAAAATGCTTCTCCGTTAGTTCTTAAAGCCTTGGATTGGATAGAAGACAAACAGTTGGGAATTAATGTTGAACTTTATGAGCATTGGGTAATAAAAAAGTAAGTAGACTTTTTTTTTCTTGGGGAGGGTAGTTATTTAGTTTCACTTGGAAATGGAATAAATGAGAGCCTTCTTATGTCACAATTGATAAAGGTTTATGGAAGAAGGATTATGATAGAAATCTATATAATGTAAAAGAAATAAGGGTTGAATGATAATAAGATTTTTTAGCAGACTATGTTTTTTTTATAAACAAAATTGTACCTAATGAGAGCAGTAATCTAATAATGATTGTGTTCTTTTTTTGAATGATTATACATACACAAAAGCTAATGCACTCCTGTAATAAATGAAGGAAAAAAAGAGCGGTAGTAAGTTGTCTAAAGGGTTAAAGGTTTAGGATTATTGGATAAGGAATTTATTTCCACTCTACTTAAATATCTGTATAATTAAGAGAAGGGGGAATCTGATGAGAGAATTACCTATCAAAAAAACCATTTTTATTGTATTAGTAGCTATCATCATTTTGGGTATTGCCTTTTATTCATATTCGAGAGAATCCATTGAGAAAATGGAAAGTCTTGTAACAGACAATAATAGAAAAGTAATAGAACCAATTAGTGGTGATACCGATCATATTGGCCATTAATGTAAAATTATAAAGGAGAGGTTCAAGCTCTTTTTATTCGGTACTAACCGTCAGCATTCCTGTAATAAGGGAATCCTTACTTATGGTAGAAAGTTGCAAGTTAATTTAATAACGCTAATAGATAGAGGCTATAAACAGGAGGGGTTTATGACTACAAATAAGGACTACATTCGTTATATTCGGGGAAAAGTGGGGCACGATTTAATATTTCTTAATTTTGCTGGAGGAATTGTTTATAACGAACAAAATGAAATTCTTTTACAAAAACGGGGAGATAGAAATGAGTGGGGTTTTCCAGGTGGTGCTATGGAACTTGGAGAATCGCTTGAAGAAACCGCTAAACGAGAAATACGTGAGGAGACAGGATTAAATGTGGAAGTCGAACATCTTATTGGTGTCTACTCTAAATATTCTAGTGAGTTTCCGAACGGAGATAAAGCTCAGACTATCACTCACTTTTTTCAATGTAAGCCAATTGATGGGGAGCTTACCGCAGATGGTATGGAGACTTTAGAGTTAAAGTACTTCCCTATAGATCAAATCCCGAAATTATTCACAAAACAACACGAAGATGCCTTAGAAGATTGGTGTTCGAACAGAAATGGTGTATTTAAATAAAAATAATTTCGAAATAATTATACATAATCTTTAACGAACAGGTGCATGGATCCAAGATGGATTAATGCACCTGTTCGTGTATTATGGCACTATAAGGTCAGGTTTGTTAATAAAAAACCACAAAAGGAAGGGCATTTACTATAAAATAAGATTTGAAATATTAATGTCTAATAAAAAAGTAAGGTAAAAAATAGAGATGATACAGATTAGTAGTATTACACGACAAAAATAAAATATATGGAGGTTAGTAATGTTATTTATGATATTTGGAGTTATTGCAATAGTATCAACTTTTATAAATCTTTATATGTATAAAGTAGGAAAGGATTATAAGCTTGCTATGGCGATAGGATTAGCATTTACAGCCTTAACACTTTGTGCAGAATACAGTCTTGTTTCGGTATGGGTAGAAGTGGAAGATTGGGCAGCTATAATGGATGTAGTACCTGGGATGGAAAGGGCATTATGGTTTTTGACAATTGTTTCTATCTTACTAAATATAGCACCTATACTTTTAGAACTAAAAGGTAAGAAATAATTACTTTTGTCACACATTTATATAATATGCAATTAATGTGAAAGTCTTTATGTAACTAACGGAGCAGCATTCTTGGAATAAATAAAACCTTCTCTTGCTTATGGTTGAAAAGGGGCCGTTTACCTTAAGATAAAACTAACTTGGAGGGTTTGTTGTTTTCTGCGTTAATATTAGATTCTCTTAAAAAATTCTAGATAGAAAGGACATATTTATGAAAAAGAAATTAATATTTATTGGAATAGTGATTCTGTTAGTTTTCCTTTTATTACTTGGTACATATAAATTAATGAATTCTAGAACATACCAATTATTTGGAGGTTTAACCGAACAGGTGGAGACAAATCAAAAGGTGGTTGCTTTAACATTTGATGATGGTCCAACAAAGAATATAAATCAGATATTGCCGCTATTGGAAAAATATAATGCAAAGGCTACCTTCTTTCTAATTGGTCAAGACATAGAAAAACACCCAGAGGAAACTAAGAAAATAGTACAAAAAGGGCATCAAATTGGAAATCATACTTATTCCCATATTCGAATGATATTAAGAACACCTTCCGTTATCAAAGATGAAATTGAAAAAACAGACCAATTAATTCAAGAGGCTGGATATAAAGGTGAAATTGATTTTCGACCACCAAACGGGAAAAAACTTGTAGGATTGCCGTATTACTTAAATAAACATAATAGAGACACAATAACTTGGAATATCGAACCAGATACCTATTACACCACTGCTTCTGACAAAGTAAATTATGTGAATGATAATATTAAACCAGGTTCGATTATCTTGATGCATCCAATGTATGACGATACTGGTAAAGAACTTCAAGCAATCGAAGGGATCTTACAAGCACTAGTAAACGAAGGTTATACGTTTGTAACGGTCAATGAACTTCAGGAATTATAAGTTATAAATGATTCAAACAATAAAAAGGATTGTCGATGTGATAGACCTTCTTATTGAATATGGATATATAAAACATAAAAAAGGTGCGATTTAATTGATTGCACCTTTTCAGCTTGTTGAAAAAAGATGATGTCAATGAAAATGCCTCTAATTCATATTTTTATAACATGAGTGTGTCAAGAACTTGTATAAGTAATTAATTCGCTAAATAAGGTTTTGGATTTTGTTACAGGCGTTCGATTCGCTTTCCATGGGGCTCGAAGCTTTAGCCGAAGTCTGCCTTTTGCCTGCAGGGTATAAAGCTTTCGCAGATTCCATAGGAGTCCCACCACTGAAACATAAATCATCTGGATAAAATTAAGCGGAGAATTCCGACTAATGGCAAATATAATGTTAATTTCCTTGCTAATAAGCGGATTTTTCCGGTTAAGTAAGAAAAATGCCTCCGATTTCATGTGTTCTAAGGAAATAGGCGTAATTCTCCGTCTATTTCCTTTGTTTTTCATGGAAGTAATGAAAATAAGAGGATTTCTACGACTATTTTTCTTAAAGTGGTTTTTTCCAAATTCTTTATGGTACGAAGCATCATACATTATTTCATAGCTTTTCCAAATTCCTACTATTTCCATATTTGAATGGGTGAAGTACATAGAAAAATCCCTCGTTTACCATTGTGTTACGAGGGGAGTTATCTCTATTTTCACAAATTTTCCATAGACAATTTTGTTTTTCAACAGTATGAAAAGGTGCGATCTAACTGATTGCACCTTTTGATTTTATGAATTGTATATTTCTCTGTTTAAAACCTTATCAAAAAAATGACAAAGTTAATCCATGGTGAAGTTCCATTAGAGCAAGTGCAAAAGATTACTGCAGTATAAAGTGGAGATAGTAAGAATGTAGCAGCAGATGAGATTTAAAAAGGATTCAAAGACGTACCCTCTTACTCTCACACAGAAGGTGAAGCGGTTCTAGTTGATATTCTTGTAGCTGCTGGAATTTATATCTTCAAAGTAGCAAGCGCGTGGAATAATCTTTTAATTGGTAGGTTAGATTAAAACTGAGGTGTTAATGGTGAAAATAAATAACTATGAATTAATTCAAAATGAGAATGATTATACTTTAATTGTGTATCTTAATCCTTCCTATGAGGAATTTTCTGATGAGCTTGGGCGTTTACACAAGAATAGAACTAGCCTTCAGGAACAAATCAATAGTTTGATTCGTGATAAATTTTCGCTTATTTCCATATCCACTGCCAAAGTTATGGTAGGTACAATGTTGGTGACAACCATCTATATAGGAGCTAATTATAACCAGGTTAGTGCATCAACAATAGGGCAAATAGAGTCAGCATTTCTTTATGATGAATATAAGGTTCAATCTGGTGAGAGTCTTTCCACTATCGCGAAACGATTTTCAGTAACTGTATCAGACATAAAAACGGTTAACGGACTAACTAAGGATACTATTTATGTAGGACAAGTTCTGAAACTACCTTTTTATACTTACACTGTTACTTCAGGTGATAGCCATTCATTAATTGCAAAAAAGCTCCATACAACCAGTTCTGCCATTCGTACCTATAACCAACTTACTACCGATGTAATTAAGATCGGTCAAAAGCTAAAGATTCCCCAAGTGACTGATCTTGATAGAAATAATAGTACAACAAGTAACACAATATCTTCGCCCTCCTCTACATTAGTGGAAGAGAGTTATACTGTTGTTGCAGGAGATTCTCTATCTGTTATTGCAAAAAGGTTCCAAACAACGGTGGAGGAGGTACGAACTTTAAATAACCTTTCTACCGATATAATTAAAATTGGTCAGGTGTTAAAGATTCCACAAATTTCATCTGGGAATATTACTACAGAATTAACTCCACCAATAGATGAAATAAAGACACCACCAACAACATACAACAACCTAATTACATATAAGGTTGTCACTGGTGATAGCTTATCTTTGATTGCAAAAAAATACGATACAACCGTTGAGGATATTAAGATACAAAATAAATTGAGCTCTGATGTAATCTTTGTTGGACAATCTCTTAGTATTCCAACAAATCAAGAAATACAACCGTCACCATCTGAAACAAAGAATACTGAAGCAACTTCTTATATAGTAATATCGGGAGACTCCTTGTCCCTGATTGCAAAAAGATTTGGGATAACCGTTGAAGAATTAAAAACTATTAATAAACTAACGAGTAATATAATCTATGTTGGTCAAAAACTGACTATTCCGAGTGATGATTCTACTGATAATGTGCCCCCATCTGAACCAGTGGTTGATACGACGCAGCAAGTTTCAATCAATAATGTTCGAAACTATACTATTTTTGGTGTAACAGAACCGAATGTAGTCGTGGATATAACAGTTTCTGACAGATTGAATTCGTCCGTTAGTTCCACTGTAACTTCAACAGAACTTGGAGAATTTCGTTCTAATTTTGATTTGAGCACATTAGAGAATGGTGAGTTATCCATAATTGTACGTGCAACAGATTCTTTTGGTAATGCTAGCAAAGAAAGACAATTTACTATTACAAAAGAAGCAAGTTTAGAACCGCCAGTGATGAATGTTACCCAGCAAATAAACAGTACAACAGCCTCAGAATTCCAAATAACTGGTACTGCACGTCAAAACTCAACAGTAGATATAGTAATCTCTGATGGTATCAATCCAAATGTTAAAGCATCAGCTATGACAGATGAGAATGGTACTTTTACGACCATGGTAAATGTTAGTACCCTACAGGATTCGCCGTTAACCATCACGGCAATACAAACAAGTGCAAATGGGATTCAAAGTAAAGCTGCGAAGTTAACGACAATAAAGGATACTCAAGTTCCGGTTCCCATTATTTTAAATAATAGTAATGATATTAATGAAGCAAATCAAGCTGCATTTCTATTAACTGGATTAGGAGAGCCTACTTTAAAGACTTTAATAGAAATATCAGATGGTACAGGAAAAACGCTTACTATGGAAGGAGAAGTAGATAGTAACGGGGATTTTAGAATGCCTGTTGATGTATCTAGCCTACATGATGGAGATGTAGTAATTAAAATGGTGCAAATAGATACAGCAGGTAACAAAAGCCCTGTTACTGTTAAAACATTAAAGAAAGATACGAAACCTCCAACTATTTTCACATTAAATGAACTGCCAGCTATATATGAGGAAAATATGTCCAACTATACAGTTAGTGGCATATCAGAACCTTTTGTTGAGCTTGAAATGAGCGCATCAGATAATAATAGAAGTGTTTCCTATAGCTTAACAACAGATAAAAATGGAAACTTTGATATTCCTATCGACTTTCGTACTTTTAATGATGGAAACATCATTCTATCATTTAGGGCTATGGATACTGCTGGGAATATAGGAGAACTGGATACGTTAAACCTTTTAAAGGACACTAAAGCACCAACAGAGGTATCATTAGCATATCCTCCTTATGTAAATAGAGAGAATCAAAGTCAATTTTCTATTACAGGTACAAGTGAAGAGGAAGGTACCAATGTTGAAGTGATACTCAGTGATGGTGATACCGACATTACAAAAACTGCAACTGTCTCAAATAATGGATTTAATTTGAACTTTGATTTATCCATTTTGAAAGATGGTCAACTATCCATGACCATTTCCCAAACAGACAAAGTTGGAAATAAGGGAAATCCCACTGTTTATACAATTGTTAAAGATAGTATAATTGAAAACCTGGATATTTCGAAGAGTGGTTTTCATTTAGGCGGTATAGAAAACGTTTATACAATTATAGGTATGGCTGAACCGTATGCCAAGATAAGTGGACATCTTCTGAATTCGGAAGGAACGAAGTTAAGCAATGCAACTACAACAGCCGATAAGAATGGTTATTATTCACTTGCCATTCACCTAAATGGGGTGGATATTCAAGATATTCGTTCTGGCTTTCTTACACAAACAGATAGTGTAGGTAATAGCAGTGAAGGAGAAGCATTCAACCTATTTGAGTATAGTGTTTTGGAAGGAGATACCTTGGAAATTATTGCGAAGCGCTATAATACAACTATTGAAGTATTACGAAAACTAAATGATTTAGAAACTGACAAGGTCGAACGGAATCAAAAAATACTCTTACCAGTGACAGCGAGTGAGGTAATGAACCTTGGTTATTTATACTCAGGGAATACTAGTCAATATGTTGACATTGTAAATCAGACTTCTAGCGCTATTAATACGGTATCCCCTAGCTATTTTGATATTAATACAGATGGAACATTAAAGCTTTCGAATAGTGTTGATACAGCATTTATTAATGAAATGCATCGTCAAGGAATTCGAGTAGTTCCATTTTTAAGTAACCATTGGGACCGCAACCTAGGTAGGATGATGCTAGAAAATAGAGAACTGGCAGCACAGCAAATTGCCGATGCTATAGAAAAATTTAATTTAGACGGTGTGAATGTAGATATTGAGAATGTAACCGATCTCGATCGAGATAATTATACAGAATTTGTTAAACTTTTACGTGAAAAGATACCTTTATCAAAAGAAGTTTCGGTGGCAGTTGCAGCAAATCCAAATGACTGGACAACTGGTTGGCATGGTTCATATGACTATACTAATTTGGCAAAGTACGCTGATTACTTAATGATTATGAGCTATGATGAAAGTTACCCAGGTGGGATGTCAGGTCCTGTAGCTAGTGCACCTTGGGTAGAAGATTCTATTCAATATGCTTTAAATAAGCAGGTGAGTGCTGAAAAAATTGTGATTGGAGTTGCTCACTATGGACGATATTGGATAGAAGGGATATCTTATGGAGGGTATGGAATCACTAATACACAGGTAGACGATCTAGTGAAGAAATATAATGGTACTGTTGTATTAGATGAAGCTAGTAAATCGCCTAAAGCTGTCATTACGATCAAAGAAGGCGACCCGATTTCAATAATCGGAGGGAGTGTATGGACACCTGGTACTTATATAATTTGGTATGAAAACGAAGAATCTATTAAGCAAAAGTTAGCATTTGTGAACAAGTACAATCTTCGGGGTATTGGCAATTGGAGTATCACACAGGAGCGAGTAGAGGTTTGGAATAGTTACGCTAGTGTTCTTCCATTGACGGTTCCTGTTACATCGACAGTTGATAAAGGTTCACCTGCAACTGTTCCTTCATACAAAACGTATGTTGTAAAAGCAGGAGATAATTTATGGCTGATTTCAAATCGGAACAATACTACTGTAAGTCAAATAAAAGAGCTGAACCAACTAACATCTGATAACATTTATATAGGACAGACATTAAAATTGCCTATAACAACAACTTCATCAGAAACTGCTTCAACAGTACTTGAAACGGAATTACTTATATATCAAGTAGCTAGTGGTGATTCTTTGTCCGTCATTGCTGCACGAAATAATACTACTGTTAGTAAAATAAGAGAGTTAAATGGTCTTACTTCTGATGTAATATATGTTGGACAAACATTGAAGCTGCCAACGAATACAAAGGACTCTGTTGTCGTTAACTCCCAGCCAGAAACCTATATAGTTGTGAATGGAGATTCTTTATCAGTCATTGCAAAACGTTATAATACCACTGTAGCTAAGATAAAAGAAGAAAACAATTTAGATGAGGATATCGTTTATATTGGACAGAAGTTATTAATTACCACACTTTAATTAATTAAGCACCTCGACTAAGGAGTTGGAAGAATTTCATTTTAATAACTTTCAGTTCCTTTAAATAATGAAAAAGCCTCGAATCCTTTTTGCTAAGGGTTAGAGGCTTTTTAGAGCTGTGTTTAAAGAGCACTTTCATTAACGAGAGTAGAACTCTCTGAAATTGGGCAAGCATTCTTATAATGAAGGTAGAAACGGTGCAGCATTCCTGTAATAAATGAAGAGAACCTTTCTTGTGTCACAAATACGGTTAGTGAAAGATGAAAGAAAAGATGCAGTTTAATTGAAGAAGGTTTTCTAGTTTTAAAAAGAGAATATTAACATTAGGGATAGTAAAGCTTTTTATTGCTAGAAAGATAAGTGAGAGCGAGTGATGATAAGTGTTGGACGTTTTAAGGATATTTGTTGCGTTAGTTTTGGGTTACCTTTTAGGAAGCCTTAATACTGCAGTGATTGTAGGGAAAATATATGGCAAGGAAATAAGAAGTCATGGAAGTAAAAATGCCGGGCTTACTAATACTTTAAGAGTATTAGGTAAATCTGCTGCTGCGTTTGTCCTTGTGGGTGATATATTAAAGGGCATTATTGCATGTTTAATAGGCTTATACTTAAATGTTTCCTTTTTTTCGGGGGATGCTAGTGATTGCTTAAGCCTTCTAGCGACAGGAGCTGGAGCAGTGATAGGGCATAACTGGCCGATATATTTTAGGTTTAAAGGAGGTAAGGGCGCACTTACAGCAGTGGCTGTATTATTTATGGCTGACTGGATTTTGGCAATTCTATGTATTGGATTTTTTGTGATATTAGTCGCTGTAACTCGTTATGTTTCTTTAGGATCAATAGGTGCTACAATACTTGTTGCTGCTATTTCATTTATCCCATTTTGGGGTCATACTTTTTACTTTAATATATTTGTTTGTTTAATGTCGGTTATGGTAATTTTTAGACATATGAAAAATATTCAAAGACTACTTTCAGGGTCAGAAAGTAAACTCTCTTTTTGAATAATTTTTACGGAAATTGTTCCAACAATGAAATTAATAGTTGAAGATCTTTTCTTTTCAACTATAGGTAGCATTATACCTGTATTATTATTGAAAAAAATACGGGAGTAGAAAAGAAATACACATAACGAACGGGCACATTGAAGCTCATAAGGATATTGTGCTTTTTAAGGCAGTTACAAGTTTAAGTAAAATGTGAAATATTGTACTTAAACAAAAGTTGCCACAAATAAAAATTATTATAAGGCTGATGAATGTTGGGTTGTTACAAACAACTATTTCACTTGACAATTATTCATATATACTTGAACGAATAGGTAGGTGAATATAAAAGATTGTATTACTAGGCTAACGGGTACTATTTTTTTAAATAAATGGGGAACGTTTCTCTTCTGTCGCTATAGGGGCAGAATTGTGGAACAATGATCTAAGAAATAGAAAGTAAATGAGGGAGGTGAGTATCTATCTATGATTATTTGGTTTCGACATTTACCACAAAAAAATATGGATTTTTCAGAATGGACTCCTTTCATACGGAATAATTGGTATCGAAAACATTATATGAATTTTGTATATATACTCCAGATAATTATATTTCTAATACCCTATTTCTTTAGGTCGGGATTCACTAATATTAATATTTTTTCACTCATCATAATAGGTATTCTTGTCTTCATCATTCACGAATGTTTACATATTATTGTTATATACAAAAAAGGTGATATCAGTTTAACATTTAGCGGTATATTTTTTTGGCTAAATACTAATGAACCTCTCTCAAAATCGAGATTCTGGGTTTTTATGAGTTTGCCCTTTATTATATTATCTGTTGTGCCTGCTATTATGTCCCTCTATACAACAGGTAATAGCAGAGAAATCTTGTTATTTATATGTTGGTTTAATTCATTAATTTCCTCTTCAGATATCTACAACTCCTTTTTAATAGCTATAAAACCAAGGAACACAGTTTATTGCAGAGGTTACTACAAAGTAAATAATTAATAAATAATTTCATAATCAGACGACTTATTTATAGCCTGAGCATAGTAAAAACCTTAGTTGTTCTTCAACGGGTGCGATTCTTCAATAACGGGGTAGCGCTTTTCCCTTATTAAAGTAACAAAGTAAGTTAGTGAAAGAAGTTTGATTTTACATAAATCAAATGTACATGATGTTAAAGCTATTAAATTTGTACTTGAACAATCAATTTTCATGTTATAAAATGGAAAAAACAAATGGAAGGGGTAGATTTTATGTTAATGCAAAAGATGTTATTTAATCTATGTTCTTCCATTTTAATATTTTTAATCGGAGCTAAAGTTAATCACTTTGGCTCCTTTATTTTTGAGGAGGAATAAAATGGGCAAATTCAATAGAGTATTACTTAAATTAAGTGGTGGAGCTTTAGTTAGTAATGAAGGTGAAAGTTTTGGTGTAGACAATTTAGAACATATAACTGATGAAATCTTATCATTAACTAATATCGGAATTGAAGTATGCGTGGTAGTCGGCGGTGGGAATATTTTTAGAGGTAACTTAGCCAGCAAATGGGGGATTGATAGAGTAGAAGCTGATAATATTGGTACACTAGGAACTATTATTAATAGTTTGATGCTCAGAGGTGTGTTGAAAAGTAAAACAGTAAAGGAAATTAGGGTAATGACTTCCGTTCCCGCTCCGTCTGTTGCAGAACCTTATATTAGACTAAAGGCTATGCAACACTTAGATAAAGGATATATTGTAATCTTCGGCGGTGGAAATGGACAGCCATTTGTAACAACAGATTATCCTAGTGTCCAAAGGGCTGTTGAAATGAATTGTGATTCCATTTTAGTAGCTAAACAAGGGATAAATGGCGTATACACTGCTGATCCTAATACATCTAATGAAGCTAAAATGTTTAAACAATTAAATTATAATGATGTTGTTCAAAAAAATATTAAAGTAATGGATCAATCGGCTTTATTATTAGCAAGAGACTTTGATCTACCTGTACATATTTTTGATTTCAATGAACCTGGTGTTATGAAGAGACTTTCAGAGGGTGAGCGTATAGGGACAATAATAAATAAGGGTGAGACGACTTTACTTTAATGTAAGAAACATACAGGTTAATCTGAGTTAGTGACATAAGTGAATAGTATAGAAACTTAATAAAGTAATTTATTATGAACCAACCAAATTAGTCTATTATTATAAGCTAGTTAGGTTCTCTTGTTATTTACTATGTTAAAAGTCACAGACAGTATTCCTGTAGTAAGGAAATATTGTTTATGGAAGTAAATTGGCAATTTAGTGCAGGAACAATGTTATAATAAATATGGGTAAATTTGGTTGTTGTTGGGAGGGTGAAGAGTTGGCTATTTGGAAAATGTATTTAATTACTACAATTGAAATTATACTATTCTTAGTTGTTGGTTTTTTACTAACTGATAATGTTCTAAAAAATGTTTATGAAAGTGCTGGAATTAGATTTATGGGCAACGTTTGGGTCGTATGGTTTGGTTTATCATTTATGCTTTTAGGTTTATATACAGTTGTACTCTCCTTTGTATCAAAGGAAAGTCGGTTACTGAAAGAAAGATTAACCTCCAAAACATTTTGGTTAATTGTAATTGCTTCTACTGTTGGGGTTTTTATTCCATTTTTTATAGGCGAAATTCCTTTTTAACTCTTCAACCAACGGGGGCTTTCCTTAAATAAAAGGTAGATCTTCTCTAATGTCGCTATAGGGGTAGCAATCCTGTAATAAGTGAAACCTTGCTTATGGGAGAAAAGGGGCAGCATTCCTGTAATAAGTGAAAATGCGGTTTGAATGAAAGAAGACCTCTTGATAAGATAAATGTGTCCTGAGCTGGCCAGCAAAAAGGAACAAAATATCTATTCGGAGGTCTCAACATGAATTATAACCAAAATCATAAAATAGCTCAAATTACACCTAAAACCTTAGTCATTGGTATTGATATTGCCAAACATCATCACGTAGCTAGAGCACAGGACTATCGAGGAATAGAGCTAGGTTCTACTTGCTTTTTTGATAATACTCAAGAAGGAGTTAGGACATTTATTCATTGGATTACTCAAATTAAAGATTCATACGAAATGGAGTCTGTCATTACTGGAATGGAGCCAACAGGGCATTATTGGCTTAATTTAGCTCATATTCTAAAGGAGGAACAGATTAAGTTCGTCACGGTCAACCCCTTACACGTCAAGCACAGTAAGGAGCTAGACGATAACTCGCCAACTAAAAATGATGTTAAAGACGCAAAAGTCATTGCACAACTAGTCAAAGATGGTAGATACTCCGAACCAACGATACCACAAGGAGTTTTCGCAGAACTGCGTGTGGCTAAGAAATTACGTGATCTATTAAATGTAGACTTACAAATAGTGCAAGGACAGGTACACAACTGGATTGATCGTTATTTTCCAGAGTTCTTTACTGTTTTTAAAAGTTGGGAAGGGAAGGCAGCTCTTCATTTATTAAAGCTTGAAGCATTACCGGAAGAACTGGTGAGATATACAGAAGAAGAATTACTAGAATACCTTAGACAAGCAGTGAAACGCAGTATAGGGATTAAGAAGATTCAAGTTTTAAAAGAAGCAGCCAATCGCTCGATTGGCATCCGTCAGGGTGCCATGATGGCTAAAATGGAATTAAGAACGTTAATCCAAAAGTATGAACTCATTCAAAACAAGTTCGAAGAGCTTGACCAAACTCTGGATACACTACTTCAAGATATTCCAGGCGTTGATCAAATGTTAGAAATAACAGGAATTGGACGCGATACAGTGGCAGGTTTCTTCGCTGAAGTAGGTGATTTGAGTGAATACAATCATCCACGCCAAATAACCAAACTGGCTGGACTTAGCTTAAAAGAAAATACATCAGGTAAGCATAAAGGGAGGACTAGAATAACCAAACGTGGTCGAAAGAAATTACGAGCATTGTTATTCCGGGCATCTATGATTCTAGTAGCCAAGAACAAAGCCTTTAAAGCCCTACATCATTACTACACAACGAGACCTGACAATCCGTTGAAAAAGATGCAGTCTTTAATTGCTTTGTGTAATAAGCTCATCCGTATACTCTTCTCTATTGGTAAGAAACAGTTTGTGTTTCAAGAGGAGAAGATGTTGAAGGACATCCCTCATATGCATGCATTTATCCAAGAACCAGTAGCAGCTTAATCACTATTAAACTAACTATTAACAAATAGATTTGAAAAGATGAACGGACAAAATCAGCATGGGATTAGTCGGCAACGCAACTAACGTAAGGACTTAGATCCTGTGGGGCAGCATGACCGACATCCACCTTATGGAAAGGTTGAACGAAGGAATGTGGGAGCGAAGACTCTGTGAGACTTGGGAGGGTAGACCCCCATAAGATATGTGGACATCCATTGGTGCGTACATACCTAATCTTCCAACTTTTAGAAAATTATCGTAGGTTGGCTAGTTTCTTGCGCTCATTTTTCTCGTAAACTGTTTGATTGGGCTCTGTTCTTACTAACCAAATCTATTAGACTAAACAAGTTATGTAGAAATAGTGAGAGAAACTGAGTATTTAAGAGATAAGTGTTTGTTTATTGAGGGAGTTTAGTTGAACAGAAATTGAATCAAAAAACAGCAGCCTGTTAAGATGACATGTTGTTTTTTTATTTTTGAAACTGTATGTAGGTGCCTAATAATGCCTTTGGCTGTTTTGGAAATATTGCGTACCGATTAGAAATTTTTAACTTTCTTTGACGAAGAAAATTGTTTTGATTTTAAAAGCTATTATTGCAACATATAAAATCATGACTGTTCATAAATAAACTGCAGGAGTAACCTTTTTTGAATGAATAATTAAGCTTTACTAATTAAAAATAGATTAAATTGACACTGTTAAATCTTTTTTTAAACGAATGGGGGGTGTAAAGTCAATCCTTTTTTTTGTTTAATCAACAAACATGGTAGATTATTTAAAGAAAGATTAGTAAATACAGTTCAATAAGGGATCCATTAATTAAATAAGACAACACCAAAAGTCGCTTTCCTTACGTAAGAGGAAAAGCGACTTTTTAAATTGAATTTCTCCTTGATTTCAACGCTTTATTTTAAGTTTCTTTGCCTAATTTCAAAAGTATTGTTGACTATTCAGTTGAACTGAATTATATTATTATTAAGTTTAACTATATAGCTGAACTGAATAAGGGGGTGAATGTATGAAACATAAATTATTACCGTTGTCTGAAACCATGCATTATATTTTATTAGTTCTGCGTGAGCCACTCCATGGCTATGCCGTAATGCAGAAGATAGAAAAGATAAGTAACGGTTCTGTTATTTTAGCAGCTGGTACATTATACGGTGCGATTGAAAACTTGAGTAAGCATGGTTGGATTGAACCTGTTGGAGATTCGGGTCGGAGAAAAGTTTATATGATAACTTCTGAAGGAAGCGCAATTTTGAAAGTGGAACAAAACAGGTTATTGCATATTTTATCCTTGTACGAAGGAAGTGAATAAAATGAAGAAGTTTAAGGTGTTTTTTGATATTGAAAAAGAGGAACAATGGCTGAACGAGCAATTACAAAAAGGCTATCGTTGTACAAATATTAGTGGATTCGGTATATATACTTTCGAAAAAACCGACAAGAGATATGTGATGCGACTGGATTATCAAGATTATTTATCAAAGAAAAAGTCCAAAGATTACAAAGGGATTTATCAAGACTTCGGTTGGAGTTATGTATATGGCTCATCGCTTGGTGGAATTAAATATTGGCAAAAAGTAATCGATAATCAAAATGAAATCTTCTCAGACCGCCAATCAATGAGTAATTATTATAAAAGATTGATGGGTTATTCATCTGGCTTAGGTTTATTGTTATTGTTTGTTTCATATATACTTTACAAAGATTCAGGTTTATATTTAACCGAAGGTCTTTGGAATATGAAAGGTTCATTATTTTGGAAAGCTTTTTTATTTGAGACACCATTTGCCCTTTTAAGGTTGATTCCCGCCATTATGGTTGTTTTCCTAGGTAGCAGTTTCTATAGAGTTTATCGAAAATATTCAAAATTAAAAGAATAATTGAGGATAATATATTCACTACAGTTAGGCGCTTTTCTTTAAGGAGAAAGCGTCTATTTGAATGGAAAATTCAATTAAGGGATTGAGTTTTATTGGTGAGCAAAAGATTGTGAAGTAATGTACTTAAAGTAACGGGGGCGATAGTCAATAACAAAGAATAGCTTTTCCCTTATTAAAGTAACAAGCAGTTTACTTAAGGAAGGAATGCAGAACTAAAACATCGAATAGTGAAACTAAGAATCTACGCATGGAAAAAATAGACCAAAGGAGATGTGGGAGATGAAGTTCAATAGAATAGATCATGTTGGTGTAATCGTCAATGATCTTTCAGCAGCTAAAGTGTTTTTTCTTGATTTTGGACTTGAGGTGAAAGGGGAATGGGAAATGGAAGGAGACTTAATGGGATATGCAATTGGGCTTCATGACGTTAAAGTAGCTTGTGTAGGATTAGGATTGCCGAACGGTCAAACATGGATTGAGTTAATCAAATTTCATACACCGACAGATGATAAAGGTATTCAGCAATCCAGTGCAAATACATTGGGTATCCGACATATTGCATTTGCAGTTGAAGATATTGAAGCTGTTGTAGCTACATTGAAAACGAAGGGAACTTATATCTTTAGTGAGACCAGCAGTATGAAGAAAGATATAAGTTATGCTACGTTCGAGGACCAGAGGGAATTATTTTGGAGTTAGCGGAGGAAAAACAACAAAAAAAAAAACCTAAATCACAGCAGTAATCTAGCATAGATATGCATTTCCTTTATAAATTTGGTTTTCATCTTGATAATTAACAAAGGATGCAAGTCAATATTGGAAAAGAAGAATAGAGAGGAATCCAAACTTAGAATTTCTCTCTATTCCTCCTGTACATTAACTGTTGGATCTTTGATATTTTCCTTGTCTAACCACTCTGGCGGAATATGCTTAGGAATAACTCCAGCAGGTACTTCCCCATCAATTCCTAAGTAATAATGTCTAATTGGATGTAAGTCATCGTCCAATTCATAGACAAGTGGAATACCAGTTGGAATATTTAAAGAGGCAATACCATCTGAGGATACATGATCTAAATAATGAACAATTGCTCGTAAAGTGTTTCCATGTGCAGCTATAATTGCTTTTTTATTAGCTTTAAGAGTAGGTGCAATTTCCTCTTTCCAGAAGGTGAGCACCCGTTTTTCTGTATCCTCTAAGCTTTCTGTTAATGGAATGTTTTCCCTTTTCAAATCATGATATTTAGGATCCTTTATGGCATATCTAGGATCATCTTCTGTTAAAGCTGGTGGTTGGATATTCATGGATCTTCTCCATAATTGTACTTGGTCTTCTCCATATTTTTGAGAGGTTTCTGTTTTGTTCAAACCTTGTAATGCACCATAATGCCGTTCATTTAGCTTCCAGGTTTTATGTACTGGTATCCACATTTGGTCCATTTCATGAAGAAGAATCCAAAGTGTTCTAATAGCTCTTTTTAAATAGGAAGTATAAGCTATGTCAAAGATATAACCATTTCTTTTAAGGATAATGCCAGCCTCTCGTGCTTCTGTTAAGCCTACATTCGATAAATCAACATCTGTCCACCCGGTAAAGCGGTTCTCTACATTCCAAAGACTCTCTCCATGACGAATAATTACAAGCTTTTTCATTACGTTCTCCATTCTATTCATTAGTATTTTCTATATATTCCCCAATAAGATGGAAATATTCCATGCATATAAATGTAGATATTATAGAAAAAATGTTAATGTTCTATAGATACAGGGAATAACCTTATAATTGGAGTAAATACTAGGAAATAGTGTATTATTTGAGGTAGATTAATTAGGAGGTATGTTATGAGTGTCGCAACGGAACAAATAACGAAATTCAAAGGCTTTCAATTACATACGGTCAAGACAGATAAGTTTAAAACAAATAACATTGTTGTTAAGTGGAGAACGCCAATTGCTAAAGAAAATGTAACTCACCGGGCATTGCTTCCTTATGTGATGCAGAATAGTGCAGAAAAATATAATACGACGACAAAACTTCGCTCTTATGTAGAGGAATTATATGGAGCAACCTTTTTTATTGACCTTTCTAAAAAGGGTGAATATCATATTGTTTCCTTCACGTTGGAAATAGTAAATGAGAAATTTCTATCAGATCCTTCGCCATTATTAAGAAAAGGTCTAGAATTTTTATCTGAAGTCATTTTTCATCCGAATGTAACAGATGGAGCATTTGAACAAAGTATTGTTGATAATGAAAAAAGAGCGCTTAAACAAAGAATTCAATCCATCTTTGATGATAAAATGCGCTATTCTAATCAGCGTGTTGTCGATATTATGTGTGAGAACGAACCATATGCGATTAGTGTTTATGGAGATAAAGAGGAAGTAGACAGTATTACCCCACAATCGCTATATCAATATTATCAACAAGCAATAGCAGAAGACCAGATAGATGTTTATATGGTTGGAGATTTAGATGTTTCAGATGTTTCTACTTATATAGAAGAAATATTTCCATTTAAAGAAAGAAACGCGCAATCTATTGACCGAAGAAATTTTTCTTCTGTAGAAAAGGTAAAAGAAGTTCGTGAAGTTCAAGATATTAAACAAGGAAAATTGAATATGGGATTCCGAACAAATATCGTTTATGGAGATGCTGAATATTTTGCATTACAAGTATTAAACGGTATATATGGCGGCTTTTCTCATTCAAAGCTGTTTCTAAATGTACGTGAAAAAGAAAGTTTAGCCTATTATGCAGCTAGTCGTTTAGAAAGTCATAAAGGACTGCTATTAGTTATGTCAGGTATTGATAATCAAAATTACGAAAAAGCTGTGAAGATTATCAAAGAGCAAATGGACTTAATGAAAAAAGGCGAATTCACAGACCAAGAAATGATGCAAACAAAAGCAGTCATTCACAATCAAATGCTAGAGACACTAGATACATCTCGAGGAATGGTCGAGTTATTCTATCATAACAGTGTAAGTGATAGCTATGTGGACATGGCAGAATGGTTGAAAGCAATGAGTAAGGTAACAAGAGAAGAAATTATTGCGGCTGCTAGTAAAATAGAATTAGATACTGTTTATTTCTTAACTGGATCGGAGGGGAATGCTTAATGGAAAAGATACCATTTGAACAGCTGCAAGAGGAATTATATTATGAACAATTAGACAATGGTTTAAAGGTGTATATTTTACCAAAAAAAGGATTTAATAAAACATTTTGTACCTTTACTACAAAGTATGGGTCTGTTGATAATACCTTTATTCCTCTAGATGGAAATGATTTTAATCAGGTTCCAGATGGAATTGCCCACTTTTTAGAGCATAAATTATTTGAAAAAGAAGATGGCGACGTTTTTCAGGACTTTAGTAAAAATGGAGCAAGTGCTAATGCCTTTACTTCCTTTACAAGAACAGCTTATCTATTCTCTAGCACTTCAAATGTCGAGAAGAATTTAGAAACGTTAATTAATTTTGTTCAAGATCCTTACTTTACGGAAAAAACAGTAGAGAAAGAAAAAGGAATTATTGGTCAAGAAATTACGATGTATGATGATAATCCAGATTGGCGGTTATATTTTGGATTAATTCAAAATATGTTTGTTCATCATCCAGTTAAAATTGACATAGCTGGTACGATCGAATCCATTTCTCATATTACAAAAGATATGCTGTATGAATGCTACCATACATTCTACCATCCAAGTAATATGCTCCTTTTCATCATAGGCCCTGTAGAGCCAGAGGAATATATAGCAAAAATAAAGGAAAATCAGGCGAAGAAGGATTATCAAAACCATAGTGAAATTAAGAGGAAATTTGAGGAAGAGCCTGAGCATGTGAGTCAAGAAAAGCAAGTGTTAAAAATGAATGTACACACGTCAAAATGCTTGGTGGGCATAAAGGCAATCGATGTGAATCAGTCTGGTAAAGAAATGTTGAAGAATGAGTTGAGTATTAACCTACTTTTAGATGCTTTATTTAGTGAGAGCTCGGAAAACTATCAACATCTTTTCCAAGAGGGCTTAATTGATGATACCTTTTCTTATGACTATACACAGGAACAGGGCTTTGGCTTCGCGATGATTGGTGGAGATACTAGTAATCCAGATGGCTTGGAGAATGCAATTAAAGAGATATTAAGAAGTGCGAAAAATATTGAATTTTCCAATGAAACATTACAAAGAACGAAAAAGAAAAAAATAGGTGCATTTCTTCGAGCGGTAAATTCACCAGAATATATTGCTAATCAATTTACACGTTATGCATTTAATGATATGAACTTATTTGATGTGGTGCCAACTTTAGAAGAAATTACAATAGAGGATATTAAATATGCTGCAAATAGATTAATTGCAGAAGATAGACTAACAACTTGTCAAGTAGTACCTAAATAAGGAAGTTAAAGAGTCAAATCTCACAAGTACGATACTAGGTGAGATTTGACTCTATTTTTGCAAGTATATTCAAGAGAAATAGAGGGATCAATATGGGGAAACGAATTTTAATTACAGGTGCATCTGGTGGAATTGGACAAGCTATTGCAAAGCTATTGGCGAAAGAAGGATATTCTCTATATTTACATTATCATCAAAACAAGGAAGCGATTAAACAGTTAATAGAAGAGATAGAAGTGTATGGTGGCGAATATCTAGCCATCCAAGCGAATTTATCAGAAAAAAAGGGCTATAAAGCAATTCTTGAGAATGTCTTTTCCATAGATGGCATTATTCATGCAAGTGGAATAAGTACATACGGGCTATTTGTAGATAATCATGATCAGGAGTGGGAGGAATTATGGAATATTCATGTACATTCCATGATGGGATTAACTAGAGACTTAGTACCAAAGATGCTCACTAAACAACAAGGAAGTATTATCGTTATATCGAGTATATGGGGTCAAATTGGCTCTGCTATGGAGGTGGCCTATTCTACTGTTAAAGGAGCGCAAATTGCCTTTGTCAAAGCTTTAAGTAAGGAATTAGCATACAATGGGATTCGTGTTAATGCCGTTGCTCCTGGAGCAATAGATACAAACATGTTACACACATTCACAGAAGCGGATAAACAGATGCTAATGGAAGAAATTCCTATGGGAAGATTAGGTCAGCCAATGGAAATTGCAGAAAGTGTTTTATTTTTGCTATCAGATAAATCTTCTTATATGACAGGGCAAGTGATGTCACTGAACGGTGGATGGAATGTATGAGAATACTTTTCCAATAAAATTATATGCATATAATTACAAGAAAGTATCCAAAATAACCTATGTAATACACTTAAGGTAAGGAAGGGAGTATTTCATATGTCTATTTTAGAAAACTGGGATCAATGGAAAGATTTCTTAGGTGATCGTCTTCACCATGCACAAAACGAAGGAATGAACAAAGAGGTTGTGGGAGATCTTGCTTTCCAAATTGGAGATTACTTATCTAACCAAGTACAACCTAAAAATGACCAAGAAAAAATCTTAGCAGATTTATGGTCTGTTGCTTCTGAAGAAGAGCAGCATGCAATTGCTAACATGATGGTTAAATTAGTTCAAAATAACGGCACAAAATAGGTTTTTATAAAAATAGGGTTAACTTAATGAATAGGAAATGAATCCCATTTATTAAGTTCCCTTTTTTACATTAGATTTTCAAAAAAAAGCAAGCTAAAGTCATGTTAAATCTGTAAGAATATCTAGTATCATTAGCAAAGCTAATGAAAGTAATGAACAAGAATACATAATACTTGCTGTTAACTAACTTCATCTCAATATTTTTTGTGGATTTCCCTGTTTTTTCTTTGATTATTTCCCCTTATCCTTTATGATAGAGTAGAATGTAAAAAAAGAATCATGTCACCTATTAGCAACTCGTGAGGAGGACTTTTTTGGAACAAAAGGAATGGTATTTAGAATATGAAATTCAAAAAAACCGACCTGGCTTATTAGGAGATATTTCTTCTTTACTTGGTATGCTCTCAATAAATATTATTACGATTAATGGTGTGGATGATGGACGTAGAGGTCTATTGATGTTAGCAAAAGATGAAGAACGGATTAAAAGACTAGAATCTATTCTTTATACAATGGACACAATAAAAGTAATTAAGCTTCGAGTACCAACATTACGAGACAAGCTTGCAGTCAGACATGGAAGATACATACAACGAGATGCAGATGATAAAAAAACGTTTCGTTTTGTTCGGGAAGAATTAGGGCTATTAGTTGATTTTATGGCTGAATTATTTAAAACAGAGGGCCATAAGTTAATTGGAATAAGAGGAATGCCTCGTGTGGGGAAAACGGAATCTATCGTTGCTGCAAGTGTTAACGCAAATAAGAGGTGGCTTTTAATTAGCTCCACTCTATTAAAGCAGACGATTCGCCAATCCTTAATGCACGGTGAATATAATGATAATAATTTATTTATTATTGATGGTATAGTAACCTCTAAGCAAATAAATGAACGCCACTGGGCAGTAATCAGAGAAGTCATGCAGTTGCCTTTTATTAAAGTAGTAGAACATCCAGATGCATTTGTACATAATACAGAATACACATTAGAAGATTTTGATTATATTATTGAGCTAAGACATGAGCCAGGAGAAGAAATTATTTACGATTTTCATAAAAAGAATGCTTTTGCTTTAGGTAGTGAATTTCAAGGTTTTGATTTTTAGTAAGTTGGAAGGTGTTATATTTGAGTGAATTAGGAAATCGTTTAAAAGAAGCTAGAGTAGCAAAAGGGCTAACGTTAGAAGAGCTACAGGAAATTACCAAAATTCAAGTAAGATATTTAACTGGCATTGAAGAAGGTAATTATAGTATGATGCCAGGTAAATTTTATGTAAGGGCCTTTATAAAACAGTATGCAGAGGCAGTTGATCTCTCGCCAGAAGAGTTGTTTGAAGAATTTGAAGGAGAAATTCCATCTCCTGTGAATGAAGAAATCTCTCAAAATTTATCCAGAGTGAATTCGAGAAAAACGCTTGATTCTAAAAACTCAAAAGTGTTTGATATACTTCCAACCATTTTAATTGTTCTTGTAGTAATTGGGATCATCTTTATGATTTGGTATTTTGTGAATTCTAAGGACTCTAATTCCGATCCTGTGGAGAATAATACAACAGTAAATGACTCTGTATATAAGAAGTCAGATACCTTAACAGAAAAGGAAAATGAAGCAGAAGAAACAGAAAACAGCAGCGAAGAAGTAGTAGAAGAAGAAAATACTACAATAGATGAGCAGCCAGCAGAAGAAGAAAAACCTAAGCAAGAAATAACAAATGTGGGTACAGAAGGTAGAACAACAACCTTTGAACTGAAAAATGCTGAAAAATTTGTTGTAAAACTAGTAGCAAAAGGAAAAGTGTGGACAGATATACAAAATGGTAAGAACTATTCCTTCTTCCAAGGCATACTTGAAAGTGGTCAAACAGAATCGAAAGAAGTAGACTTATCACAGGAAGAAGCGGCTTTAATCATCATCGGGAACAGTCAAGTGGATCTCTATGTAAATGATGAAAAAGTAGATCTTGGTGATTCTTCATCAAGACAAGATATTAGCATTAAGTATGTAAAGGAAACACCACAGTAAGTATAGCTTTTTTCTAGCACTTAAGATAGTCATCATTTTGATGACTATTTTTTCGCTATTCGGGCTATATATAAGGTATAATACTATTGTTTGATTAAATTAAAGAAGTTTATAGTTAGTAACGGAGGAAAAAAGATGAATTTACCAAATAAGATTACCGTATCAAGAATTCTTTTAATCCCAATATTTCTAGTGATTACACTAGTAGATTTTAACTGGGGAGAAATGACTTTACTTGGTGCTACATTACCTGTAGAACATTTTGTAGGGGCACTAGTATTTATTCTTGCATCCACTACAGACTGGATTGATGGGTATTATGCTAGAAAATATAATCTAGTAACAACTCTAGGGAAGTTTTTAGATCCTTTAGCAGATAAATTACTTGTAGCTGCTGCTCTAATTGTACTCGTTGATGCAGAATTAGCACCAGCTTGGATCACTATTATTATAATAAGTAGAGAAACAGCTGTTACTGGCCTAAGAGCCATTTTAGCTGGAGAAGGAGAAGTAGTAGCTGCGAACATGTTAGGGAAAATTAAAACATGGGCACAAATTGTAGCTATTTCTGCTTTGTTATTACATAATATGATTTTTCAATTAATTTCATTACGTGTAGATATAATTGCGCTTTGGGTAGCGCTAATTTTTACTATCTGGTCTGGTTGGGATTACTTTGCTAAAAATAAAAAAGTATTTCTATCTTCTAAATAGATAAGAATTAGTTTTTTAAGAGACATAGGGAGAACAAGGAATGGGGGAGTAAGAATGAATGCAGAAATTATCGCAGTAGGCTCTGAACTACTTCTAGGACAGATTGCAAATACGAATGCCCAATTTATTTCAAAACAATTGGCTGACATAGGAGTGAATGTCTTTTATCACACGGTTGTAGGGGATAATGCCAATCGATTAAAAGAAGCCATTCGCATTGCGGAAGAGCGAGCTGATTTACTTATTTTCTCTGGTGGCCTTGGTCCAACGAAAGATGATTTAACAAAAGAAACGATTGCTACTCATTTAGGGAAGGAATTGATTTCTGATCAAGAAGCACTTCAATCCATTGAAGAATATTTCCATAAAGTAAAGCGTACCATGACAGAAAATAATAAAAAGCAAGCATTAGTATTAGCTGACAGTCTCGTCCTACCGAATGATCATGGAATGGCTCCTGGTATGTTCTTAGAGAAGGATAAACGCTTTTATATGTTATTGCCAGGACCTCCAAAAGAAATACAGCCAATGTTTGTTCAATATGGATATCCGGCAATACAGGAAAAACTATCGAACAAGGATATTATTTTATCGAGAGTTTTACGTTTCTTTGGAATTGGAGAATCTCTATTAGAAACAAAAATTTTAGATTTAATTGATGGCCAAACAAATCCTACGATAGCTCCTCTTGCTGGTGATGGAGAAGTAACTTTACGTATTACATGTAAACATGATTCAATCGAGGAAGCAGAAAATCTTATTCAAAAAACAGAGCAGGAAATTTTCGACCGAGTGGGAGAATTTTTCTATGGATATGATGATACTACTCTTATGAATGAGTTAGCGGATGTTTTATTAAAGCAAGGCTTAAAAGTAGCTGCTGCAGAAAGTCTAACAGGTGGAATGTTTCAACAGCAAATGACGAATATTCCTGGTGCAAGCTCGATTTTTAGTGGTGGAATCGTTTGTTATACAAATGAAGTAAAGCAAAATCTTCTACAAGTAAAAGAATCTACCATTAAAGAACATGGTGTTGTGAGTGAACAGTGTGCGAAAGAACTAGCGGAAAATGTTGCAAGTTTACTAGGTGCAGATATTGGAATTAGTTTTACTGGTGTTGCAGGACCTGATGAATTAGAGGGTCATCCTGTAGGAACTGTCTATATCGGGATCTCTGTAAAAGGAAAAACAAAGGTAGAGCAAATCTTATTAAGTGGTACAAGAGAAGGCAATCGTACAAGAAGTGTAAAATATGGTCAATATTTCTTGTTAAGAGAATTAAATCAATAATGTTAAGATGGAGAAGGACGTAAGTAAATGGTATTTACTTACGTCCTTCCCTTTTTAATAGAGTGTTATAAAAAAACGAATGAATGTTCTACTTTTTGCTGTACAAATAGAGAAAAAGAAGTTATATTAGATATAGAAATCTTTTGCACAACAAATGAATCTATTAAAAAATAGTTCATTTTTATATATAAGGAGGAGAACTTTTTGGGCGATCGTCAAGCTGCGTTAGAAATGGCTTTAAAACAAATAGAAAAGCAATTCGGTAAAGGTAGTATTATGAAATTAGGAGAACAAGCAGATAGAGTTATCTCAACTTCTCCTAGTGGTTCACTAGCATTGGATGCTGCACTTGGTGTAGGTGGATATCCAAAAGGACGTATCATCGAAATCTATGGTCCTGAAAGTTCTGGTAAAACAACAGTTGCACTTCATGCTATTGCAGAAGTGCAAGCTTCTGGTGGACAAGCAGCATTTATTGATGCAGAGCATGCCTTAGATCCTGTTTATGCACAAAAATTAGGTGTTAACATTGATGAACTATTACTATCACAACCAGATACAGGAGAGCAAGCTTTAGAGATTGCGGAAGCATTAGTACGTAGTGGAGCGGTAGATATTCTTGTTATTGACTCTGTTGCAGCACTTGTTCCTAAAGCAGAGATTGAAGGGGAAATGGGAGATTCACATATTGGTCTTCAAGCTCGTTTAATGTCTCAAGCACTTCGTAAATTGTCAGGTGCAATTAATAAGTCTAAAACGATTGCTATTTTCATTAACCAAATTCGTGAAAAAGTTGGTGTAATGTTTGGAAATCCAGAAACAACTCCTGGAGGAAGAGCATTAAAATTCTATTCATCTATACGTTTGGAAGTACGTCGTGCTGAAACACTGAAACAAGGAACAGAAATGGTTGGTAATAAAACGAAAATTAAAATAGTAAAAAATAAAGTAGCACCTCCATTTAGAGTGGCAGAAGTAGATATCATGTATGGTGAAGGTATCTCTAAAGAGGGAGAAATTATCGATATCGGTTCTGAACTTGAAATTGTCCAGAAAAGTGGATCTTGGTATTCTTACAATGATGAAAGAATTGGTCAAGGTCGTGAAAATGCAAAACTATTCCTAAAAGAGAATGTATCTCTTCGTCTAGAGATACAACAAAAAATTCGTGACCATTATGGCTTAGATAAAGAAGTGACGTTAAAGCCTAACGAAGAGGAAGACCAAGAACAACTTGGTTTAATTGATTAATAGGATAATAAAAAATAGCAATGAAGAAATAATATCTTCATTGCTATTTTTCACATAATTATCTCAAAAAAATTTTTGTGCAATGTAGAACAAGACATTTATTTTTCTGAAGTCGTTCACACGATCATGTACATAAACGATGAACGTTATCTTTTTTGATGAGAATGAGTTTAATCAATCTATATTTTGACAATAATACATAAAGTCTATAAAATACTAAATTCTTCCTTTTGTAAATTGCTTATTTACCTTTCTAACTCAAATTAGGTAAGCCGTTTCATCCTAGAGAATTAGGCTAATCCTACCAGTTGAAGGTCTTGACAATGAATTGGTACAACTATACAATTAAATTGTATAATTTACATTTTTATAAGTATGAAAAACCTAGATACAAAGGATGGAACTAGGGAGAATTTTCGATTGAAAAAGAAAAACATTAAGCCAATACTTTTAAAATCGTAACGAACACAATTTTATAGCAAGAGGAGGTGAAAATGATGGATCCAATGATGCTCATCTCCATTTTGCTTGTTCTAATCATTATTGCCGTGGTTGTTGGCTTTGTTGTATATTCTATTCGAAAGTCCAATGCAAATGCAAAAATTAGCAATGCAACTATGACTGCTGAACAAATTATTGAAAATGCAAAGCGTGAAGCAGATGCATTGAAAAAAGAAGCTTTGTTAGAAGCAAAGGATGAGATTCACAAGCTTCGTAGTGAAGCAGAGCTAGAAGTTCGTGATCGCAGAAATGAACTACAAAAACAAGAAAATCGTTTATTGCAAAAAGAGGAAAACCTTGATCGTAAGGGAGATGCATTAGATAAACGTGAAACAATGTTAGAGAAGAGAGATGATTCTCTAAATAAAAGACAACAGCATATGGAAGAGATGGAAAGCAAAGTGGACGAGATGGTTCGCAAGCAACAAACGGAGCTAGAGCGTATTTCTAGCTTAACTCGCGAAGAAGCTAAGTCCATCATTTTAGAACGTACAGAGCAAGAAGTAGCACATGATATTGCAATCATGATTAAAGAAAGTGACACAAGAGCTAAAGAAGAGGCTGATAAAAAAGCAAAAGAAATTCTGTCACTAGCTATTCAAAGATGTGCAGCAGATCATGTTGCTGAAACTACTGTTTCCGTTGTTAATCTTCCTAATGATGAAATGAAAGGTCGAATAATTGGTCGAGAAGGACGTAATATTCGTACCCTTGAAACATTAACTGGAATTGACTTAATTATTGATGATACACCAGAAGCGGTTATACTATCTGGTTTTGATCCAATAAGAAGAGAAACAGCAAGACTTGCACTGGATAAATTAGTTCAGGATGGGCGAATTCACCCAGCTCGAATTGAAGAGATGGTGGATAAGGCACGTCGAGAAGTGGATGAACATATCCGCGAAATTGGAGAGCAAACTACTTTTGAAGTGGGAGTTCATGGTCTACACCCTGATTTAATTAAGATTCTTGGTCGATTGAAATTCCGTACAAGCTATGGTCAAAATGTATTGAAACATAGTATGGAGGTAGCTCAGTTATCTGGAATCTTAGCTGCAGAATTAGGAGAAGATCAAACACTTGCACGAAGAGCTGGTTTACTACATGATATTGGAAAAGCGATTGATCATGAAGTAGAAGGAAGCCATGTCGAAATTGGAGTAGAGCTTGCTACTAAATATAAAGAGCATCCTGTTGTAATAAACAGTATTGCTTCCCATCACGGTGATACCGAACCAACTTCTATTATTGCTGTTCTAGTAGCTGCTGCTGACGCATTGTCAGCTGCAAGACCAGGAGCACGAAGAGAAACTCTAGAAAACTATATTCGTCGACTAGAGAAATTAGAAGAAATTTCGGAATCCTATGAAGGTGTAGAAAAATCTTTTGCTATTCAAGCTGGTCGTGAAATTAGAATAATGGTGAAACCAGAAATTGTAGATGATTTAGAGTCACATCGATTAGCTCGCGATATTCGCAAGAAAATTGAGGAAGAACTAGATTATCCAGGACATATTAAGGTTACTGTTATCCGAGAAACAAGAGCAGTCGAATATGCGAAATAAAAAAAACGGTGCTGTTTGCACCGTTTTTTATTTTGAGAGGATACACTTGCTTTCTACTATCTGGAAAGCTATCTACAATTAGTGGATATAGGTTACTAAATACTTGAGGATATATGTTAAACTGTTACATAGTGAATAAAGAAAGTAGGAAGAAATAAATGCATATTTTATTTATTGGTGATGTAGTCGGCTCAATGGGTCGAGATATGATTAAGGAGTATGTCCCAAAATTAAAAGAGAAATACCATCCGCAAATGACGATAATTAATGGCGAAAATGCTGCAGGAGGCAAAGGGATAACCGATAAAATTTATCGAAGCTTTTTAGAAGTTGGTGCCCAAGCTGTTACTTTAGGAAATCATACATGGGATAATCGTGAAATCTTTGAATTTATTGATGATGCAAAATACTTAGTAAGACCAGCTAATTTTCCAGAAAACAATCCTGGCAAAGGGATGATTTTTGTAAGAATAAATGATATAGAAGTAGCTGTAATTAACTTACAGGGGCGTACTTTTATGAATCCTAGTGACGACCCTTTTCTTGTAGTAGATTATTTAATAGAGGAAGCAAAGAAGCGCACAGATATTATATTTGTTGATTTTCATGGAGAGGCAACTAGTGAGAAGCAAGCAATGGGTTGGTATCTTGACGGAAGAGTGACAGCAGTAGTTGGAACACATACACATGTTCAAACAGCAGATAACAGAATCCTTCCAAACGGAACAGCATTTATGGCAGACGTTGGAATGACAGGGCCATATGACGCTATTCTTGGGATGGATAAAGAATTAGTGTTAAACAGATTTCTTACTAATCTACCAACAAGATTTGAGCCACCAAAGGATGGAAGAGCTCAATTAAGTGGCTGTTTAATAGAGGTAGATAAAAAGACTGGTAAAGCGAAGAAAATTGATCGCATACTAATAAATGATGATCATCCATTTTTTTCGTAAAGATAGACTTGGAGAAAAGACTACTTTTTAGAGTGGTCTTTTTTTCACTATAATTATGGAAAGGAATTTAACCTATTAATAGGAAAAATAGAAGTATGGGGGAGATTTCTATTACAGACTTTTAGGAAGAAGTGTCCTGAGAACTACAAAGGCAGCAATAAGAGAGGAAAGTGGTTTCAATAAAGCCTATAAGAACCACCGAAGCCCCAAAAAGTAAGTAAAGAAGTTCCAACAAAGCCTATAAGCACCACGAAATTCCCAAAAAGCGAGCAAAGTGGTTTCAATAAAGCCTATAAGAACTACGAAAGCCCTAAAAAGCAAGCGAAGTGGTTCCAATAAAGCCTATAAGAACCACGAAAGCCCTAAAAAGCAAGTAAAGTGGTTCCAATAAAGCCTATAAGCACCATTAAAGCCCTAAAAAGCAAGTAAAGTGGTTCCAATAAAGCCTATAAGCACCATTAAAAGCCCCCAAAAGCAAGCAAAATGGTTCCAATAAAGCCTATAAAAACCACGAAAGCCCCAAAAAGCAAGCAAAATGGTTCCAATAAAGCCTATAAAAACCACGAAAGCCCCAAAAAGCAAGCAAAATGGTTCCAACAAAGCCTATAAGCACCACGAAAGCCCCAAAAAGCAAGCGAAGAGGTTCCAACAAAGCCTATAAGCACCACCGAAGCCCTAAAAAGTAAGCAAAGAAGTTCCAACAAAGCCTAAGCACCACCAAAACCACAAAATCAGCCAAACCCAACCCAACCCAACCCAACCCAACCCCACACAACAAAACCTAATGATAAACTCCACCCAATAATGTCATACCAACAAAAACACGCACATACTATTACAAATGCAGACTTATATAAAAAAAACAAACCATCCCAGTCAGAACAACAATCACCACATACCTAATTCAAACAATTAATTTGAAGTTTTTATGTCCAAGCTGGAATAAGTGTATGAAAGCTGGAATATAGTAACATTGGAATGATATATATCCTGATGTGTTCAATGTAACATTCGGGGGGGTTAAACAAGGAGGAGCTAGAAATGGAGATATTAAAGGTTTCAGCAAAGTCTAGTCCCAATTCTGTAGCTGGTGCACTTGCAGGTGTTCTACGAGAAAGAGGAGGAGCAGAAATCCAGGCAATTGGTGCAGGTGCATTAAATCAGGCGGTTAAAGCAGTAGCTATCGCAAGAGGATTTGTAGCACCTAGCGGAGTGGATTTAATTTGTATCCCTGCCTTCACCGATATTGTGATTGATGGCGAAGAAAGAACCGCTATCAAGCTTATTGTAGAACCCAGATAATAGGTGAACATAAGAAAAGAAGGAAAGTAGAAATATAGATACATACTTTCCAAATGTTATTCTACTACAGATACTAGTAAGAAGGTGGTTTCTTCAAAAAGGAAGTAGCATATTCGATTGAGTAAATCGTTCGTGCGAGCCCTTTTAGAGACCACTTTTTTTATGAAAAGATATATTCTCGCTATTAATAGTAGCATATAATAAGGGATAAATAGATATTTGGGGAGTGGAGTACTTGTATTATTTTGATGGACATTGTGATGTATTATTTAAAATGTTTTTGGATAAAACCATTCAGTTTCAAAATAGTGATAAGCTACATGTGACAAAGCAAACACTTTTATCCAGTGGCGCTAAAGTGCAGTCCTTTGCCATCTATGTACCAGAAAGTGTTCATCCAGATATGCAGTTTGAAGCAGCTCTAACAATGGTAGATATTTTTCACGAAAAGATTATTAAACCTAATCCAGAAATTAAACATGTGCAGACAAAGGAAGAAATAAATCAATTACAATCAGGGGAAATAGGAGCACTACTAACACTTGAGGGCTGTGATGCCATTGGAACCGATTTAATGAAGCTGAAAACTCTATTAAGACTTGGTGTATCGGCTGTTGGGTTAACATGGAACTATGCGAATGCTGTAGCGGATGGAGCACTTGAACCACGTGGGGGTGGATTAACTGCTTTTGGAACAGAAGTGATAAAACTATTAAATAAACAGAAGATTTGGATAGATGTTTCTCATTTGTCGGAACAAGGATTTTGGGATGTGATAGAAACAGCGGATCACCCGTATGCTTCTCACTCTAATACTTATAGCTTATGTCCGCATCCTCGTAATTTACGAGATGATCAGATTAAAGCATTAATAGAATTAAAAAGTGTAATAGGTATTACATTTGTACCTCCATTTTTGAGTTGCTCCGATTTCGCAGACTTGACAGATATATTACGGCATTTAGATTATGTTTGTTCGTTAGGTGGAGAGGATCATGTGGGGTTTGGATCAGACTTTGATGGAATCACTACTACGGTCAAAGGATTAGAGAGTCAAAAGGCGTACCCTAATCTTATTAATGAACTACTTAAATACTATAGTGCTAGCCAAGTAGAAAAATTTTTGTATAAAAATATGGTTAAAAGATTACCAAAGTAGAAGCACAGAATATCCTGTTGCTTCTTTAAGTATGGGGAAAAAATGTACACGAAACCTACCTATTGTTTTCAAAACACGAAAGGCTTATACTAGAATAATGTAAATATGTCTATAAAAGAAATAAGCATATGATAAATTAACTAGCATTTAACAAAAGCTTATGGATGGTTTCGCATCGATAAGAGAGGAGTAATGGTAAAATGAACGAAAAACAACGATTAGAGAGTCAAGCATTAACAGTAGATAAAAAACCTGAAAAAGATTATAGTCAATACTTCCAAACCGTATATAAAGCACCATCTTTAAAAGATGCAAAAAAACGTGGAAAAGAAGAAATTCGCTATGAAGCTGATTTTGCTATTTCAGAAGAATTCCGTGGACTTGGTGAAGGTCGCAAATTCTATATTCGCACATATGGCTGTCAAATGAACGAACATGATACAGAAGTAATGGCTGGTATTTTCCAAGCATTAGGCTATGAAGCAACAGACACAGTGGATGATGCGAACGTTATTTTACTTAACACTTGTGCTATTCGTGAAAATGCAGAGAATAAAGTGTTTGGGGAACTAGGGCACTTAAAACACTTGAAAATCGAGAAACCAGATCTATTAATCGGTGTTTGTGGATGTATGTCCCAAGAAGAATCAGTAGTTAACAAGATTCTAAAAACCTACACACAAGTTGATATGATTTTCGGTACACATAATATTCACCGATTACCTAATATCCTTCAAGAAGCATACATGTCTAAAGAAATGGTCGTAGAAGTATGGTCTAAAGAAGGAGATGTCATTGAAAACCTTCCTAAAGTACGTAATGGGCAAATTAAAGCATGGGTTAACATTATGTATGGTTGTGATAAATTCTGTACATATTGTATCGTTCCTTACACTCGTGGAAAAGAACGTAGTCGTCGTCCAGAGGATATTATTCAGGAAGTACGCCAATTAGCTGCTCAAGGTTATAAGGAAATTACTTTACTTGGTCAAAATGTTAACGCATATGGGAAGGATTTCACAGACATTACTTACCGTCTAGGCGATCTAATGGAAGAGATTAGCAAGATTGATATTCCTCGTATCCGTTTTACAACAAGTCACCCAAGAGATTTTGATGACCATTTAATTCAAGTATTAAGTAAAGGCGGAAATCTTGTAGAGCATATTCATTTACCAGTTCAATCTGGTTCAACAGATGTATTAAAAATTATGGCTCGTAAATATACAAGAGAGCAGTATTTAGAATTAGTAAGAAAAATGAAGGCTGCTATACCAAACTTAACGTTAACAACAGATATTATTGTTGGTTACCCAAATGAAACAGATGAGCAATTTGAAGAAACCATGTCTCTTTATAAAGAAGTTGGTTTTGAAGCTGCATATACGTTCATTTATTCTCCAAGAGAAGGTACACCAGCGGCAAAAATGATAGATAACGTACCAATGGAAGTGAAAAAAGAGCGTCTACAACGCTTAAATGCACTTGTGAATGAAATGTCAGCACAATCCATGAAGAGCTATGAGAATCAAGTGGTAGAGGTATTAGTCGAAGGGGAAAGTAAGAATAACCCAGACGTACTTGCTGGATATACACGTAAGAGCAAATTAGTGAACTTTGTTGGACCAAAATCAGCTATTGGTAAATTAGTAAAAGTGAAAATCACAGATGCTAGAACATGGTCTCTAAAAGGGGAAATGATCGAGGTACTAGAAGCTGTTGAGGCAAACTAATGGCTAAATATAGCAAAGAAGATATTCTAGCACGAACAGAAGCCCTTGCCAAAATGATTAGTGAGACAGAGGAAGTAGAATTTTATAAACGAGCAGAACAACAAATCAACCTTAATCAAAAGGTGAATGATCGTATTGCTCAAATAAAAAAATTACAAAAACAAGCAGTTAATTTACAGCATTATGGTAAGGTAACTGCTTGGAAAGAAACCGAAGCAAAGATAGATGAATTGCAGAGGGAAATTGATGATTTACCTATTGTGAGTGATTTTAGAGAATCACAAGAAGAAGTAAATGATCTGCTTCAAATGGTGACAAGAACCATTTCTAATAAAGTAGAACAAGACCTTCTCTCCAATGAAGAGAAGGATAATAAATAAACGGTACTTTTAAGTATAGCGGTAAAAATACCAGTGTATAAAAAAGAACGGTCTGTTCCAAAGGGGGATAGACCGTTCTTTCTATTTATTTTGGTTATTAAGGACATTGATTGCTTGTAAAAATGCTTTGCGATATTCTTGCTGCTCTTTCATGGCCGTTTGTAATGTTTGGAGAAGTGCTTTGTTTAAATATTTTGTGTCTCGATCCTTTGAGTTACTATTTTCTGTACTTTGAAGCAAAAAGGTATAGACAAGGAACAGCACAGAATAATTATCTACATACGTAAGGCTGACTGCACTTCCACCATTTCCACCCTCTGCATGTGTATTCACAGACGGGCCACCAGATTCTAATATCTTATCAATTAACGATTCGGGTACTCCAAGTTCTCTTAATTTTTCAGCCGTTAAACCAGTTGTTGAGTTATCTTCAAACTTATCCATCATATCACCCCTTACTTTTTTATGTAAAAAAGGGCATGCATTCACCTAAGTGAAGCTGCCCTTTATCCTATGCTACATGAATGAATAGTGTGAGAAGAATTAACCTTCGTTGATCATTTCAGGAGTGTTTCCGTTATAAGAGCTTGCAGTTGCATCTCCAGCGATGTTTGCATTTACTAAGATACCACCAATAAAGAAGTTCAATAAGTTTACACCTACAGCAGCACCACCAGCAGCACCAGCAGCAGAGAATTGGTTAGCAAGGTTACCATTACCTTGAGTTGCATTAGTGAATCCGCGTAGTTCTGTGCCTTTGTTTCCTATTGCTTTGCTTTTAGAATTAGTTACATCATCTGTACCTAAAACAGAACCATTCCCTCTTTTACAATCAAATGTGTTAGATAACATATGATTTCACCTCCTTTCAAGGATATTTAAAGACTTATTTCTTAATAAAATCAGAAAGGTTAAGCGTAAAGAGAGGCTTACCATTTACATTTAATTTAATATTCCCATCATCATTTGAAGCATCGATTACAGGTAGTTTTTCTTGTAACTTACTAAGTGTCTCTTCATTTACATATTCCTTAAAGGAATCTACGTTTACATGTGGCATAATTCTCTCTTTAATGGAATCCAAATTAATATCGGAAGGTATTTTCTCTTTTAGTGCTTCAACACCTGTAGTGTTTTTAGCAATTTTATTTACTATTCCACCCATTTCAGATGTCATTTTGTTGAAGAATTCTTTCGCTAATTGTGCACCTTCTTCAGCAGAAACATCTTTTCCATTTACATTAATTTTAAAATCTGTATTATCGTTTTTATTAAATAACCCTGCCAACTCCCTCACCCCCTTCTGTATAGTACAGTATATAGAAAAGGAAACAAGCTGTATCCGCGAATGCATTGATTAAAACGCGTATTTTTTAGTGAAAGTGTTTGAAAGCTTATGTAATCAAGGGTGATCTTATAGAAGAAAGTAAAAAAAGCGGTTCTCTTCTTTAGAAATTAATGGATTAGTCTAGAAAAATCGTCTCAATCGGCACACTTACCCATTTCATTCATACAATGAAGTAGGTTTAAGCATTACTTATAGTCTTTAAAAATTAACGCACACTAGACTCCTATCCCGCATAGGATGAAATGAAAATGAATGAGGAGGTTTCGCTCGAAAATGGGAGAATATAGAGAGATTATTACCAAGGCAGTCGTAGCGAAAGGACGCAAGTTTACAAAATCCAATCATACGATTTGCCCAGATAACAGCCCTTCAAGTATTTTGGGCTGCTGGATTATCAACCATACGTATGAAGCAGAAAAGGTTGGTAAAACAGTAGAAATTTGTGGATATTATGATATCAACGTTTGGTATTCTTATAATGACAATACACAAACGGAAGTAGTAACAGAGCGCGTAAAGTATACAGATGTGGTGAAATTAAAGTATCGTGATCCAGATTGCTTAGAAGACCATGATGTAATTGCTCGCGTATTACAACAGCCGAACTGCATTGAAGCTGTTATTTCTCCAAATGGCAACAAAATTATTGTTCATGTAGAGAGAGAATTCATTGTAGAAGTAATTGGAGAAACAAAAATTTGTGTAGAAGTTTGCACAGACCATTGTGGAAAAGACGATGATGATGCATGGTTTGAAGATGAGGTAGAAGACGAAGAATTTGAAGAATTAAATCCAGATTTTCTAGTAGGCGGAGAAGAAGAGTAAGGCTAGGAGCTTTTCCTAGTCTTTTTTCTTTTGTTGTTAAACAGTATTACTGCTTTATGCGCGAAAACACTTTTTCTATTCGTGAAAAACTTCCATTAATTCGCGAATCTTCTTTTTAAAGTTCCCAAATCCCTCCACTGAAAATATGCCTCTCTTTATGGTATAATACTAGCATAATAGACATGAACTGGAGCTTTGGAGGAAGTTATGACAACATATACCCCGATGATACAACAATACTTACAGGTAAAGGCAGATTATCAGGATGCCTTTTTATTTTTTCGTTTAGGAGATTTTTATGAAATGTTCTTTGATGACGCGATTAAAGCGTCACAGGAGCTGGAGATTACGTTAACAAGCAGAGATGGTGGAAGCAAAGATCGTATTCCAATGTGCGGAGTACCTCATCATGCAGCACCTAACTATATTGAGCAATTAGTAGAAAGAGGCTATAAGGTTGCTATTTGTGAGCAAACAGAAGATCCGAAGCAAGCAAAAGGTGTAGTAAGACGAGAAGTTGTTCAACTTATCACACCAGGTACGATGATGGAAGGAAAGAATTTATCTGATAAGGAAAATAACTATATAGCGACAATCTCAGCTTTTTTTAATGAGAAATTTGGCTTCGCTTATACAGATCTTTCCACTGGAGAAAGCAAAGCAACTATCTTAAGTGGGATAGAGGCAGTGCTGAATGAATTATCTACTTCAGGTGCAAAAGAGGTAGTAATAGCAAGTGATTTTCCAGAAGATTTCCGTAGAAGGCTACAAGAACGAAACACAGTGACATTATCTATTGAAAATGAAGTAACATCTATCCAGCCATCTTTGTTACAGGATATTCAAGACGAATCGATAGAGAAAACTGTTTCCCGTTTATTTCAATATCTTCACCGTACACAAAAGAGAAGTCTTGATCACCTGCAGCCAGTTTCTGTATATGTAATGGATCAATTTATGAAGATTGATTACCATTCCAAAAGAAACCTAGAGCTAACAGAGACTATCCGTTCTAAAGGAAAAAAAGGTTCTTTACTATGGCTGTTAGATGAAACGAAAACAGCGATGGGGGGACGGCTTTTAAAGCAATGGATTGATCGTCCATTATTAAATAAAGAAGAAATTCAATACCGCCAAAATCTAGTAGAAACCATGATTGGTCACTACTTTGAAAGACAAGATTTAAGAGAAAAGTTAAAAGAAGTGTATGATTTAGAAAGACTAGCAGGAAGAGTTGCTTTTGGGAATGTAAATGCTAGAGATTTAGTGCAGTTAAAAAAATCACTACAGCAAGTACCGATCATACAGCAAATCGTTGTAGAGCTTGGTTCAGAAGAAGCAAGTAATCTTGCTAATCAGCTAGATCCTTGTGAAGATATCACTGATTTATTAGAATCATCCATTGTGGAGAATCCACCATTATCCATCAAAGAAGGAAATATCATCTTAGATGGATATCATCAAGAATTAGATAGCTACAGAGATGCGAGCCGAAACGGGAAAACATGGATTGCTCAATTAGAAAGACAGGAACGCGAGAAAACAGGCATTAAATCATTGAAAATAGGCTATAACCGTATATTTGGTTATTATATTGAAGTAACGAGAGCAAATGTGCATTTATTACAAGAGGGTCAATATGAGCGTAAACAAACCCTAGCCAATGCAGAACGCTATATAACTCCAGAACTAAAAGAAAAAGAGGGTCTTATATTACAGGCAGAAGAGAAAATGGTAGAACTAGAATATGAGATTTTCACTAACATTCGTGAAACAGTCAAAGAGTATATTCCAAGACTACAACGTTTGGCAAGAACGGTAAGTATGCTAGATGTTTTACAATGCTTTGCCACTATTAGTGAAGACCGTCATTATGTGAAACCTTCATTCTCTTCAGATAGAAATCTTTCTATCACTAATGGTCGTCATCCAGTAGTAGAAAAGGTCATGAACTCACAAAGCTATGTAGCAAATGATTGTACGATGCATAAAGAAAGAGAATTACTGCTCATTACAGGACCAAATATGTCAGGTAAAAGTACGTATATGCGTCAAGTTGCTTTAACTAGCATTCTTGCTCAGATAGGCTGTTTCGTTCCAGCAGAAAAAGCAGTGCTGCCACTATTTGACCAAGTTTTCACCAGAATAGGAGCTGCAGATGATCTTATTTCAGGCCAGAGTACTTTTATGGTGGAAATGTTGGAAGCAAGAAATGCCCTTCTTCACGCAACAAATAATAGCTTAATATTATTTGATGAAATAGGAAGAGGGACAAGCACCTATGATGGAATGGCACTTGCTCAAGCCATTATTGAATATATTCATCATGAAGTAGGCGCAAAAACATTATTTTCCACTCACTATCATGAACTTACTGTATTAGCACAAGAATTACCATCCCTTAGCAATGTGCATGTAAGTGCAATGGAACAAAACGGGAAAGTAGTTTTCCTTCATAAGATTAAAGAAGGAGCAGCTGATAAAAGCTATGGAATTCATGTTGCACAGCTAGCAGAACTTCCAGAAGCATTAATTGAGCGTGCACAAGAACTACTCGCAAGCCTTGAACAAACAGAGACGTATACGAAAGAAGTGTCTGTGGTAAAAGAGACTGTTCAAGTAGAAGACAAAAAAGAAGAAGCTCAATTATCTTTCTTCGACTCTCAAGCAGAAGAGAAAAAGCAGGTTAAGACGACAAATTCAAAAGAGAAGCAAATTGTAAGTAAGCTAAAATCTTTAGATATATTAGAAATGACACCTATGCAAGCAATGAATATACTGTATGATTTGCAAAAAAAGGTGAGAAACGATTAAGAAAGAGGGATAAAAATGGCAAGAATAATTCAACTAGATGATGCACTATCAAATAAAATTGCTGCAGGTGAAGTAGTTGAAAGGCCAGCCTCTGTTGTCAAAGAATTAGTAGAAAATAGCATAGATGCAAAAAGTACTTCCATAGAAATCTTTATTGAAGAGGCAGGATTACAAAGTATTCGCATACTAGATAATGGCCAAGGAATTGATGAAGAAGATGTGTTAACCGCTTTTTCCAGACATGCAACAAGCAAAATTAAAGACGAAAACGATCTTTTTCGCATAAGAACATTGGGATTCAGGGGCGAAGCTTTACCAAGTATCGCTTCTGTTTCTCAAGTCACCCTAACTACATCAACGGGTGAAAAAGGGGTAATGGTAGAGCTTGAAGGTGGTCATCTTGTGAAACAAGAGGGAGCATCAAGCAGACGAGGAACGGAGATTATTGTTCGTGATTTATTTTTTAATACACCTGCACGTTTAAAATACATGAAATCCATTCATACAGAGCTTGGGAACATAACGGATATTGTTAATCGTCTTGCCCTTGCTCATCCTGAAGTTAGCTTTCGCCTAGTGCACAATGATAGAAAGCTTCTTCATACAAATGGAAATGGAGATGTAAGACAAGTTCTCGCAAGTATTTATGGCTTGGCCATTGCGAAGAAAATGATTCCGATCCAAGCAAGTTCTCTTGATTTCACTGTCACAGGTTATCTTGCATTACCAGAGATAACAAGAGCATCTAGAAACTATATATCTACGATGATAAATGGCCGTTTTATTAAAAATTACTCCTTGGTTCGCAGTATTCAAGATGGTTATCATACGTTACTTCCAATTGGCCGATATCCAATCGTTTTATTAAATGTAGAAATGGATCCCATTTTAGTCGATGTCAATGTTCATCCATCAAAAATGGAAGTTCGCTTTAGTAAAGAACAAGAGTTGCATGAATTAGTAAGCAATGCCATTAAAGCAGCTTTTAAAAAGAAAGAATTAATTCCAGCAGGACTCATTCGGGAGAAGAAGCCTGTGCCAAAAGAAGAGCAAGCGAGTTTTAGTTTTGATACAGTAAGAGAACCTTCTATTCCAGTATCTGTTCCATCTTTTGATACCACTTTTTCTCTTCCAAAAGAAGAAGGGAGGGAAACTTGGGATGAGCCTATAGTGGAAGAAAGGGAACAAACATTTGCGATAGAAGAAAAAGAGGAGTTTCAGCTACCTATTTTTCAAGTAAATCCTCCTTCACCACCAGTTATGGAAGAAGAGGAATGGGAAGAAGTCGAAGTGGCAGAGGTAGTAGAGGGATCAAGAGTACCACCACTCTATCCAATAGGACAAATGCACGGAACGTATATTTTTGCCCAAAATGAAAAAGGATTATATATCATTGATCAGCATGCTGCTCAAGAACGTATTAAGTATGAGTTTTATCGAGAAAAAGTAGGAGAAGTGCATAAAGAGCTCCAAGAAATGCTTCTTCCTCTAACACTCGATTATTCTTTAGACGAATGGATGAAAATTGAAGAAAATAAAGTAGAATTAGAGAAAGTGGGCGTATTTCTTGAGCCCTTTGGTCAACAAAGCTACTTAGTGCGATCCCATCCACAATGGTTTCCAAAAGGAGAAGAGAAGGAAACAATTGAAGATATGATTGAACAAGTGTTGACCATGAAAAAAGTGGATATCAAGAAACTGCGTGAAGAAGCAGCCATCATGATGAGCTGTAAAGGATCGATTAAGGCTAACCGTCATTTGCGCAATGATGAGATTCAGAGTTTACTAGATGAGCTACGTCATTCGTCCGATCCGTTTACGTGTCCACATGGAAGACCGATTATTGTGCAGTATTCTACTTATGAGATGGAGAAGATGTTTAAGCGTGTGATGTAGAGAATTTGTAGAAGAAACTCTTATTAATTAAGGGTTTTTTGTTTTGGATTTATTTAATTTGACCAAACACTCTTCCCCTCTGTTAAAAATTATTCTATATTTAGATAAATCAGAGTTTTCGTGATGCGTAGTAGTATACCAACTCTGGGAGCAATAAATACTTAACTATAGAAAAGGAGATTAAAGTCTATGAAAATTTGGAATGATGAGTGGGAAAGTAGCTATACTTTAAAGAAGTTAACTGATGAAGATATAAATCTTGCAGAAAAACATTTTAATGTAAAACTTCCACAAGCGTATATAGATCTATTAAAGAAAAAGAATGGAGGAGATTTACTTTATAATGCATTGCCCATTTCTCTTAATCGTTGGGAAGATGATGATCATATCCTAATAGATCATTTATTAGGTATTAAAAAGAAGGAAGGAATAATGGAAACGGATTATTACGTTAAAGAATGGGAGATTAACAGAAAGAATATTATTTTGCTAAGTGGAGATGGACATGAATGGCTAGCACTTGATTATAATAGTTCAGAAGAGCCTAAGATTATATTTATACAAACAGATGAAGATCAAATAATAACAATTTATGACTCATTTGAAATAATGCTAGAACATTTATATATTCATGAAGTGGAAGAGGATGGTGAAGTAGATGGTGTAATTACATTTACCTTGGAAGAAGTTAGAGAATTAGTAAGTAGCAAGGAAGCTGAAGATATTATAAGAGGTCTTGAAGGATATCATGATAAGATTTATGAGGAACCTGTCATGGTTGAATATCTTGATAAGATAATAAGATTACTAGACCATAATGATTCAGAGGTAGTCGAATTTGCGGGAGAAAAAGCTTATAGAGTAATAACGGAAGGATATAATGTGCCTAGGGAATTTATAGATAAAATAAAGTCAGTTTTTGGTCAAAGTGACAAGGAGCTATTTGAAACGTTTTTGATGTTAATCAACGATTCTTTAAACGAACAATAGAATTCCTGTAGGAAGAAAAAAATGGAAGAACTAGTGAACCAATAGAAAATAAAAGCACAAAAACTAATACATATAAAAATAAAACAGCCCAACTTGTTTAATAAAGTGTATCCATTCTAAAGGACATTTTTTAAAAGTCTAAGCTGCCATAAAAAGATGATCTCTGTATTGAACAGGGGGTCATCTTTTTTAAGTTCCAATGGAATAATATATAGTATTCGTAATAAATCATATATTGTTTGATTACTTTCTTACTCTACCAGTACATAGATTTATTAAACAAGTTTAATAAATAGTAACCATATAACAACAGGGTAAAGTATACCAACCACAACGTTTCTAAAAGAATTTTTCAATAAATGATGCTGTAAGTTTTCATTTCTAAAACATACGCGTATAGCAGTAATAGGATCTAAAAAACTAAATAATCCTCATAGTGTAACTAAAATACAAGTAACTATGTATCCTAGTGTCGCTTTCTCTAACTTTATTACTTATCCCTCTTAAAACGCTTTAAAATAAAATTGCCTATCAATATAGCTAATATAAAACCCCAAATATATAATTCTATGTTTTTAGGTAAAAATTTCAAAACCCATATAGCTGTCAAAATAGTTGAAACAGTGAGGAGATTAATTTTCTCTTTTTGATTAATTTTTCTTAGATTAGTAACCAATACAATGTAACCGATTGGTGGTGTAATGATACATATAAAGTATAGAAATTTTTTTCTGAGATACCAAGGTTTTTGTTTTTTCACAATGAATATCCTTCCAAAATGTTAATACTCCTATTATAGGCTAAATCGGAATAACTATCATTAAAGTTTTTGGGATTCTACTTGCTCTCCAATCAGGCACACCAGGGACTAACGTTTGAAGACCACGTATAACTAAATTTTCAACTCATTATGATTATGTAAAAGGAATAAATCTTCTAATTAATTCTACCGATTCGGTAATTTTAGAAATTATAGTTAAGAGAAATTAATTTCAAAAATTACTAAGTTTATGTAGTAAAAGAAATAAAATTTTCCAGCAGATATATTAACTATTGTTACAACAGTTCTTAAATTAAACAGAAACACTTTTAACCTTGAAAAAATTTTTTTTGGAAAAACCAGTCCTTTTATCGTCTGATTATCTATATATAAAGTGACAAGTTGTTACTAAGTTGATTTTAACAGTGACAGTAATTAGAAGAACCTGTGTAGTAGAGAGGAGAGAATCTTATGAAATCGCGAACAAAGAAGGTAGTCATAAAAGAAGAGCTTGTGGAGCTAACTGGTGATTATAAATTGGCTATTGTGTTGAATCAGATGATGTATTGGTCTGAACGTATTACTGACTTTGATTTGTTTATTCAAGAAGAGAAGGAGTGCCTTGCTCACAATAGTATGGAGCCTAATTTAGAGCATAAGCATGGTTGGATTTATAAATCTGCAGCGGAATTAGCAGAAGAATGTATGATAACTAATTCTGAGGCTACTATGCGACGCTATCTACAAAAATTAGTAGAAATGAATTGGCTAATTACTAGGACTAATCCTAAGTTTCGCTGGGATAAAACTATTCAATATCGGCTTAATTTAATGAAGATACAAGAAGATCTAGTTAGCTTAGGTTATGATCTTGAAGGTTCTCGATTAGCCATTGATTTATCAGAAACTAAAATGAAGAGTTCGAACTTTCAAAATGAAAGCTTCCATTTTCATGATGAAAGAGCAATACCAAAGAGTACTTCAAATATATTAAAAGAAGAAGTAAATAAACAAGTAAGCATGAACCCATTTCACTTTTTTGAGCAGAATGGATTTGGAATAATTGCAGGGCATATTTCACAAAAGATACAGATGTGGTGTGAAGACCTTAGTGAGGAGCTTGTTCTTAAGGCAATGGAAATAGCAGTGGAGCGTGGAGCAAAAACTTTCTCTTATGTGGACACCATCTTGAGAAATTGGGCAGAGAAAAAAGTGAACTCTGTTGAAGAAGTACATACATTAATGCAAGTATATCAAGATAATAAAGCACACCAACGAAGAAGTAACCAGAAAAAAATAATGAGGAAAGAAATTATACCAGATTATATGAGGAAACCAAATTATCACGAGGTAAAAGAAAAAAGTATCGGAAACCAACAAGATATGGAAATGAAAAGATGGGATATAGAAAGAAGGATAGCAGCTTTTAGAAATGGATAATCAATTAAAGATAAAGTATGAAACCGAGCAAAGAGAGGTCCTTAATAAACATTGTTTAAACCTTATATACAGAATAAAACTCTGGACTATGGCTATGCGAAGGGTTCCAAATAGCTTACAGTGAGGGATTAAAGCAACTTTACCTTGGTGCTAATATAATGTTTGATGCACCAACCAAATTTTCAATAATAGCAAATAAAATAACCGGAGAATTTCCGGTTATATCCAGGAAAACTGTTATTTTGAGGATAATAAGCGGAGTTTTTCCGGTTAAGTAAGAAAAAATAGAGTTAGTCTAAAAAGTGGACACGTATAAATGAGAATTTATTATAATAAAACTATCATTTAAAAGGACGTGTTCAAAATATGGGAAAGCACTTTTCACAAGAGTATAAAGAATATGTATCT
>NZ_WEHU01000012.1 GCF_009183415.1 Bacillus sp. B1-b2
TTAGAAAGGATCAGTCATGATTTTTGAGTGATTCTTTCTAACACCCCACCAAACGAAGTGCGGTAGTAGCTGGAGAAGAAAAATATCTCATTTTTTTGTGTCTACTTTCTTGACAGAAGACCAAATGATAGCCTGAAATGGTGGATAGGAAAGAAAAAGGTCGTTCATAAGAGAAATGATAGCCTGAAATGGTGGATAGGAAAGAAAAAGGTCGTTCATAAGAGAAATGATAGCCTGAAATGGTGGATAGGAAAGAAAAAGGTCGTTCATAAGAGAAATGAAAGCCCGAAATGGCGGGTAGGAAAGAAAAAGGTCGTCCATAAGAGGAATGAAAGCCCGAAATGGTGGGTAGGAAGGAAAAAGGTCATTCATGAGAGGAATGAAAGCCCGAAATGGCGGATAGGAAGGAAAAAGGTCATTCATGAGAGGAATGAAAGCCCGAAATGGCGGGTAGGAAGGAAAAAGGTCATTCATGAGAGGAATGAAAGCCCGAAATGGCGGGTAGGAAGGAAAAAGGTCATTCATGAGAGGAAAGAAAGCCCGAAATAGCGGGTAGGAAAGAAAAAGGTAGTTCATAAGAGGAATGAAAGCCCAAAATGGCGGGTAGGAAAGAAAAAGGTCGTTCATAAGAGGAATGAAAGCCCGAAATGGTGGGTAGGAAGAAAAAAGGTCATTCACAATTAAAAAGAACAATCATATTTTCACTACCTTTTCAATTTATACATAAAATTAATATAACAAGAACAAGCTAAAAAATATTCTGTTAGAGCTTACAAGCTATAAATCTTATTTCTAAAAATAATTAATTTATTGTAAAATAATGGTTAATTATACATTTTTATTCTTAATTTTTGATACTTTTATTGTAGATAACTCGTCATAGAAATACACTTTCTGGGTATATATAAAAAATAATAGAATGAAGAATAGGAAGTGGTCAGCCAATGGGCAAAACCCTATTAACAATTGTAGTTCCATGCTTCAATGAAGAAGAGATATTTGACGAAAGCTATAAGAAGCTCAGAAATGTATTAGCTGATTTAATTCAACAACAATTAATAAGTGGTGATAGTCAGCTGCTTTTTGTTGATGATGGGAGTATGGATTCCACTTGGGATAAGATTGAGGGTGCAACCTATTTCGATTCACTTGTTAGTGGTATTAAGCTTTCTCGAAATTTTGGGCACCAAAGAGCATTGTTAGCAGGATTAGAGGAAGCGGCGAAATTTTCCGATTGTGTCATAAGTATTGATGCAGATCTTCAAGATGATATAGGCGTTATTAGAGAGTTTGTTATTCAATATTTAAAAGGAAACGAAGTGGTTTATGGAGTTAGAAGTAAGCGTGAAAGTGATACATTTTTCAAGAGAAATACAGCTCAAGTATTCTACCGACTAATGGGAAAACTAGGTCTCTCTGTTGTTTATAATCATGCTGATTATCGGTTATTAAGTAAAAGAGCTATTGAAGAAATGCTTCGTTTTAAAGAAGCTAATCTTTTTTTAAGAGGAATTGTTCCTTTATTAGGCTTTAAATCTACTAAAGTTTACTATGAAAGAACTGCCAGAACAGCTGGTGAGTCGAAATATCCTATTCGGAAAATGTTAGCATTTGCATTAGATGGCATTACTTCCTTCAGTGTAAAGCCTATCAGGTTTATTACATTAATTGGATTTTGTTTCTCCCTTATTAGTGTTGTGGCAGGTGTATACACTTTAATCCAAAAATTCACTGGTCAAACAGAATCGGGTTGGGCTTCTATTATGATCTCACTATGGTTAATCGGAGGTCTTTTACTAATTAGTATTGGGCTTATTGGAGAATACATAGGAAAGATTTATGAAGAAGTAAAAAGTCGACCTCGATATATAGTAGAAAGTAACGTATCAAAGCATATGAAAAAAAAGTCTATGGTGAATAATAAATGATGGACAAGTCCTTTTTCACCTTTTTGCTAGTGGGCATTCTTAATACCATGATAGGATTATCTTGTATCTATCTCTTTTTAAATATAGTTCAGTTGCCATACTGGGTGGCAACTTTCTTAGGAAATGCAATAGGTGCTTGCATTAGCTATTTTTTGAATAAACGCTTCACCTTTAAAAGTGATTCCAGAATAGCAGCAAGTGCTGTCCGCTTTCTTTTTGTCGTATTACTATCTTATTTAATTGCTTATAAAGTGGGCTTAGAAATAGTAGGATTTTTCATAGGGGAAATGAACAGCTTACAAGACTATATGGATGAAATTGCCGTATTGTTGGGTAGTGGATTTTATACGTTATTAAATTACTTTGGACAAAAATACTATGTGTTCCCAAGTAGAGAGGAAAATACTAGGGCTCTAAAATGAACAAAATAAAAATGCATGTAAAACAAGAACAAACATATATCGTGATTTCTTTGATCATTATTTTGCTATGGGTATCGCCTTATTTCCTATTAAATGAAAATGCACATATGCGTGTACATGATAATTTAGATTCCAATTTAGGCTGGTATCAAGTCATAAAAGATAATGACCTTGCGTTTGCTCCTATTAATACACCAGTAGAGCAAATAATGAATGGAGAATTTAATAGAGATACCTATTATTCTGAATACTATGCGATGGTGTTTTTATTTCAACTTTTTGATCCTATGATTGCCTACGGCTTCAGTCAAGCTATTACAAGGTTTATTGCATTTCTAGGATTGTATTTATTATTAAAGAAGTATGTTTTAAAAGAAAAGCATCATCAACACTTTTTGATTACCATTGGTGTTGCTTTAACCTTTAGTATAACTCCTTATTGGCCTTCTGGAATGCTTAGTATTCTTGGTATGCCACTAGCTTTATGGAGCATGCTAAATATCCGTCAAGGGGAACGAAGCTGGAAGGACTTTATAGTACTTACACTATTACCATTCTTTTCAACTTTTGTCATTGGTTTTTTCTTTCTCCTAGCAGGAATAGGGCTTTTATGGCTGTATGATGTAATAGTGAAGCGAAAGTGGAATTGGTTCTTTTTCCTAGCAATTGCCTATATGACAGGTGTGTATTTACTTATTGATTATCGGTTAGTGATTTCCATGATAATGCCAGCTTCTGATGCATTAACAAATCGAGATGTTTTTTTTCAATCAAAGAATAACTTTTTAGAAACCATACGCTTGATTGGTAAAAATTATGTTGTTAGTCATAATCAGGACCGAACGATTCACCAATTTATCATTCTACCAATCTCTCTTATTTGTTTAGTCGTAGTCATCATAAAGAAAACCTGGAAAGAGCATAAATTATTTGTATTGTTACATATCTTAAATCTTTTCCTATCTACTTGGTATGCCTTCTGGTTCTATGAAGGATGGCAGCCGTTAAAGGAAAAAGTAGGTATTCTTACAAGTTTTAATTTTGGTAGATTTCATTATCTTCGCCCAATGATTATTTATTCTTTATTTGCACTCTCATTAAAAATGATTTGGGATAATAGAAGATATGGAAAAAGATTGGTTTATCTATTACTTGTTGCTCAGCTTGCTGTATTAGTTCCATACAATGAACAAGTTCAATATCAAAATCAACCAACCTATAAAGCATACTTTGCAACGAAGCAATTTGACCAAATAAAAAGGTATATTAATCAACCCCTTGATCAATATAGAGTAGTTAGCATTGGTATGCACCCAAATGTTGCTCAATATAATGGGCTATATACACTAGATTCTTATAGCAATATCTATCCACTAACATATAAGAATCAATTTAGAAAAATTATTGAACCAGAACTAAACAAAAATAATGCTTTGAAGGCATATTTTGATGATTGGGGTGGAAGAAGCTATATTTTTGTGGATGAACTGGGGAAAAACTATCAGTATTCTAAGAACTCGGAAAAAGAAATAAATAATCTTACGCTTAATGTAGACCAGCTTAAGGCAATGGGCGGACAATATGTTCTCTCTGCACTACCTGTTAATAATTCTGAGCAAACAGGTTTAAGATTTTTAAAGGAGTTTGAATCGGAGGAAAGTTATTGGCATGTGTATTTGTATGAGGTGAGGTGAGAAAGAGATACGATAGGAAAATTTTTCTTGAAAATGAAAAGGGAACAGCTAGCTAAAAAGCAGTTAGTTCTTCCCTTTTATATGTGTAGAATATTCGACCATTTTAGGAGAAGTTATGGTGAAAGAGAAGGAAGAGTGAACAAAAAGAAAGTCCTCACGCATTTCTTAATAGATGCGTAAGAACTTTCCCTTGCTTACAATTCAAAAGAAACAACTTTCCCTTCATTCACTGCAATTAACCCAAAATCTGTAATCTTTAAAGCTGGACTAACAGGCAGGGACAAGGTGCTTAAAGACATGATCACATTATAATGCTCATAACCAAGTGATTTTAAGGAAATAGTTAACTTTTCTACTTGGGAGGAAATCACTTCTAGTGGCTCTTCTGAAAGAATTCCTCCAACAGGAAGTGGTACCATTGATAGTATTTCCCCGTTATGAACACAACAAATTCCACCTTGGTTTTTAATTACCTCATTAGCAGCTAGTTGCATATCCTTCTTATCTTTGCCAACTACTAATAGATTATGATTATCATGAGAATAGGTTGTAGCAACCGCACCTCTTTTTAATATATCTCCACCAATTAACCCGTGGGCTCTATTGTCATTCTTTCCATATCGTTCAAAGGTTTTAATAAGACTATATGGGCTCTCACTCCATGCTAGTTTACCATCTATCGCAGGCAATGTAGCTTGCTTCTCTTTAGTAAAAGTAGAACCGTTTTGAACCTCTATTGTGCGGACTGTAACAGAATCTTGATTGCTCTCCAGCTTTATATCAAAATCATCTTCCTGCAGTGGAGAAAGTTTGACACTTTCATAGAATGAAGCAGGGAATTGTTTAAGTGTTGCATTTTGCACATATGGTAACTGGCTGTCAAACACTTTTTTACCATTTTTATATACAGCATTCAGAGTAAATTCAGCTAGATTATCAACTAGTAGAAAATCTGCTATTTTACTAGGAGCAATGACTCCTCGATCGTACATTCTCATATGCATTGCAGGGGTATAGGTACATGCGTAAATAGCATCCTCCTTAGACATTCCCATGGAGATTGCTTTTTTCAATAAAACATTTAAATGTCCATTTTGTTCTAAGTAATCAGCCATGACATCATCTGTAACAAAGCAAAAATGCTCTTTTACAGGATTTTCGATTAAATAGTTCATTACTTCTGATGTCATTGATTTTTCTTGGATTTCTAGGAACATGCCAATAGCTATTCGTTCCTTCATGCCCTCAACTGTTTGATGTGTATGATCAGATCCAACTCCAGCATAAGCAAGCCCTTGTAATTCCGTATCCAGTAATTTTGGAACATGTCCTTCAATAATTAATTGAGGATAGTGCTCACGAATATAGGAGAGAATTTGATTTGTTTTGCTAGATGGCTTAGTGAGCACATCATAATAATTCATGATTTCTCCTAAGCACTTAATGGACTCTGTTTGCATTAATTCTTCGATATCTTCTATTTCAATGGCACCACCTGTTGTTTCCATTGTTGTTGCAGGAACAGAGCTTGGAATACCATAGAACATATCAACAGCTTGGTTTTTACTTGCTTTAATCATTTCTTTTACGCCTGAAATACCAAATACATTTGCCATTTCATGTGGTTCAGGAACAATGGTGGTAACTCCGTTTTTTATTAAACCATGAGAGAAGGTTGCAGGAGTTACCATCGTACTCTCAATATGCAAATGGATATCGATTAAGCCAGGGATAATATATTTTTCATCAGCACTTACAACCTCATCTGCTTGGAAAAAATCCAGACCCTTTTGTCCAACATAAAAGAATTTACCATCTTTTATTGCTATGTTTTCATTTCGAAATTCTTTGAAATAGCTATTAAACACCATCCCATTTAAAACGAGTGTGTCTACTTGCACAAGTAAAACCTCCTTCATCCCCTTAATGTGGGGAAAGTGAAAACCTATATGGGAAAAATACATTGTAGAATAGTTTTAATAAGAGTGGTGATTGTAATTTGATAGTCTTAGCTGTTCTTTTTAAAGATGTTTTGTGTGTAGTTGGGGAGAGAGTCCTGCTCAGAGCCCGCCTACCCGTTTTTAAGTAAAAAGGGAAGAGAGAATCCAGCTCAGAGCCCATCCCCAGATTTTCAAATGAAAAGAGAAGAGAGAAGGCCAATCAAAGCCCCCTAAAGCCATTCCCCCCATACTAACATCCCCAAAATATCACTCATCCCACTAACTACTCCACAAGAACCAATTTATCCTCAGGAATAGTCACTGTTACACTTTGTCCGTTCTGGAATGGCTGCACCATTTCTTTGTTGATTGTAAATTCACCAAGAGCAGTTTCTACCACATATTGATAGCTTCTTCCTAGGAATGTAGTGATTTTAATTTTTCCTTGAATACTATTTGCGATGATATTTGTATTAGCTTCTAAAATAAAATCATCTGGACGAATGGCACCAACTAACTTACTCGGGTTATCCATATGAGCATGGCTATTGACAGTGAAGATTGAGCCTGCTTTTTCTAATTCTATTTTGTCACCATTTGTTCTACGGCTATCAAAAGAGATAAAGTTCTTAAAACCAATAAAATCAGCGACAAATTTTGTTTCTGGATATTTATAAATGGTTGCAGGATCACTCAATTGTTCAATCACGCCTTGATTCATAATGGCTACTTGATCAGATATGGAAAAACACTCTTCTTGATCATGAGATACATAGACGGTTGTTATTCCTAGCTCCTGTTGAATTCTACGGATTTCTACACGCATGTTTACTCTTAAGTTTGCATCTAGGTTACTTAAAGGTTCGTCAAATAATAGGATATCTGGTTCAATGACTAATGCTCTTGCGATTGCTACACGCTGTCTTTGTCCACCTGACAATTCCCCAGGGAATCTAGTCTCAAATCCTTTTAGATTCACAATCTCTAACATTTGATGTACACGTTTTTCGACTTCTTTTTTTCCAACCTTGCGTAATTTTAAACCAAATGCAATATTGTCAAATATAGATAGATGAGGAAACAGTGCATAGTTTTGAAATACAAACCCAAAGTTCCTTTTGTTTACAGGGACTTTTGTATAATCCTTATCCTCAAACATAAATTTTCCTTCACTAGCTTCTAAGAAACCAGCAATTAATCGAAGTGTAGTTGTTTTTCCACATCCACTTGGACCAAGTAAGGAAACAAGTTGTCCTTTTTCTATGCTTAAATTAAAATCTTTTAATATATTTTTCTTTTCATATGCTACTGATACATTTTCTAAAGTAAATAAAGCCATATTTATCCTCCATTATCTTTTCGTGAAATAAGACAAGCCCATTAATCTTTCTACTGCGAACATAAAGATGGCTGTAATCAACATTAACATGACAGAAATTGCTGCAACGGTAGGATCAAAATAATTTTCTACATATAACAGCATTTGAATTGGGAAGGTGCTCACTCCAGGCCCTGTCAAATAAACAGAAATATCCACGTTATTAAAAGACTCTAAAAAGGCGATCATCACAGCGGCGATAATGCCTGATTTTATGTTTGGTAAAACAATGCTAAAGAACGTCCCTATCCGTGTTGCCCCAAGACTAAGTGCCGCTTCTTCGATAGAAAAATCAAAGTTTGATAAACTAGAAGAAATCACACGAATAATAAATGGAAGCATGATAACGGTATGTCCGATAAAAAGGGATAAATAGATAGGTAGATTGTATGTTACGACAATATAGCGTAAGAACGAAAAACCTAGTACAATCCCAGGGATAAGGATAGGAGAAACAAATATAGCATTTATAATTCCTTTGCCTGCAAAGTTAAAGCGGCTAAGCGCATAGGCTGCGGGTACCCCAAGTAATAATGCTAAAATGTTTCCAAGTAATGAAACCAAAATAGAAGTCTTAAATGTAGTTAAGAACATTTCCACTTTGAAGATATTTTCATACCAACGAAAAGAGTATTCTTCTGGAGGGAACTTCAAAATGCTTCCGCTCTCGAAAGAAGTAATGGATATTATGACAAGTGGCCCTAGTAAAAAAATAAAGACGAGGATAGTAAACAGGGCCAATCCTCTATGTTTCTCCTGCATACACATTTACCCCTTTGGATTTAATTTTCTTGCAACGCCGTTCATAATGGAAATAATGATAAAGGTCACTACAATCATGATAGTAGCTACAATAGAAGCAAGCTTCCAATCATTTAATGTAATCGCATTTTGATAAAGAAAGGTGGAAATAACGCGCTGTTTTCCTCCTAAAAGTGCAGGGGTGGTATATGCCGTAAAGCTACCCACAAACACTAAGATACTGCCGATTACAAGTCCAGGAACGCATAATGGCACAATGATTTTCATAAAAGCTGCAAGTTTAGATGCGCCAAGACTTTCTGCTGCGCGTAGTAAATCACCATCGATATTCTCCATTACACCCACTAATGTGACAATAATTAAAGGAAGAAATAAATGAATTAAACCAATAATGATGGCATTAGGAGTATATAAAATATTAAGTGGTTCTTGTATAAGCCCAATACTCAATAAAGCTTTATTTAATACACCATTTTTTCCTAAGATAATCATCCAGCTAAAAGAGCGAACAACTGGGCTTGTTAATAGAGGGAAAATCGTAAATAGTAAAAGTACGGCTTTTCTTCTGCTTGGAAGCTTTGCAATATAATAAGAAACTGGAAATCCAATCAGTATACAGATGAGCGTGGTGAGTAAACTTACGCGTAATGTAGTGAAAAGAATGTCAATAAAGTAATCATCTTTGAAGAAGGTTATATAACCTTCTAGACTGAAGCTTCCTTCATTATGAAAGGTTGTTCCGATCATGGATAATATCGGAATGATTAAAAATACGGTTAAAAATAAAACTCCTGGAAGCAATAGTAAATATAAATATCTTTTCTTCAAGTTCTCACTCCCTTTCCTCAAAATGGCCATTTAAAATATCAATAAACATTTTAAAGAAGGCTTCATTATCTACTTCTAAGGAAACCAGTAAATTTGCTTGTTTGTTTAAACGGTTTTGGAAGTCACACACAAGCTGCCCATCACATAGTTCACTCCTCGTTTCTATATCTACATAATGCCATTCTGTTTGCACCAGTTCTTTATTTAGCGCAATAGCAACTGCAAGTGGGTCATGCATGGCACAAGCATGGACTCCATATCTGGCGTTATATTTCTGTTGATAATCACTAGTGCTTTGATCAATATAATCGGCGATTTTTTTATCGCTTAGTAACTTAATATGGTCTTTTGTTAATAGCGCTTGTCTTGTCACATCTAACCCAACTTGTGTAAGAGACTGGAAGCCTGCATGCAGCACTATCTTGACAGCCTCTGGATCTACATAGCTATTAAATTCAGAGGTTGGCGTGACATTGCCACCCCCTTTTACTACACCGCCCATGAAAATAACCTCTTTTACATGTTTGGTTATCTGAGGACATTTTTTAATAGCAAGAGCTAAATTGGTTAAGGGACCTGTAAACACTAAAGTAACTTCTCCTGGGAAACTTAAGATGGAATTGATTAGAAAGTCAGGTGCAAAGCCATCACTGACAGGGTGAGTGACATCTGTATCTTTTAAGGCACCGCCTAAACCATCTTCTCCGTGAATTCGATGCTCAAAGAAAGGTTCACGAAGAAGGGGAGTAGAAGCCCCTTTTACGACAGGTATAGAATTAGAATTTAATAGATCTAGTATTTTGCAAGTGTTGATGGTAGCTTGATCTAATGATACATTACCATTTACAGTAGTAATTCCTAAGATATCGAATTTCTTGCTTTTAACGGCAAGTAGAATGCCAATAGCATCATCAATGCCAGTATCTACATCCAATATTAGCTTTTCTTTCATGATGACCCTCTTTTCCATTATTGAACAAGCTCGCGGTTCCAGCGATCAATCCAACCCTTTAAGCTATCATTTACAAATTTCATATCAACCGTATTTAAACTAGAAATAACATCTTCGCCATAAGTTAACCCTTCTGCTTCTTCAGAGGATAGTTCTACTTCTGTGTTTACAGGCGAATCTACTTTGTTCTTAGCAGATTTTTCTTGTGCTTCTTTTCCTAAGATATAGTTAATGAATTTCTCCGATAGGTCTTTTTGGTCTGAGCCTTTTACAATATTCATCGTATTCATTACAGCATAGCCGCCTTCTTCTGGAGAGATGAACTCTGCATTAGGAACTGCGTCTTGTAAGTCTGCAAAATACATTTCCATAATAGGACCAGCAGCAATTTCTCCTTGTGCGAACATATTTACAAATTCAGATGTTTGACCATATTCTTTTACAACGCTTGGAATTAATGTTTTTAATTCTTCAAAAGCAGTATCTTCATTAAATGTTGATTCTCCATTAACCTTTGATGCTATATCTACCATCATTGGACCAGTAGTAGAAGTAATGCTTGGAATAGTAATTTTTCCAGCTAAATCATCTCTCCATAAGTCTTTCCAAGACGTGATTGGGCTGTCTACTTCATCTGGATTATAAGCAATTCCAAATTGAGCAATTGTGTAGGCAGGACCATATTCTTCACCAAGTGGAGCTTTTGCAGACTCATAAATATTTTCTAGATTAGGTATGTTACTGCGATCTATAGTATCAAATAGTTCATCTGCAATTCCTTGTTGCGCATAATAATCGGATAGGAAAATAACATCCACATCTGAGTTTCCTTGACGAACCTTATTTAGGCGGTCTGCATTATTACCTGTATCTAAAACGATCTCTACATTATTTTCTTTTTCAAATGGAGCATAGATTTCACTTCTGAAAAAATCTTCATTGAATCCCCAAGTGGAGATAACTAGCTTTTCTTTTTTTCCTTCACTGCTTGTAGTATCGTCTGATCCACAAGCTGCTAATAATAATAGAGATGATGCTGCTACTGCACTAAATAGTTTTTTGATTTTCATGTTTTTCCCTCCGATTGGTTTCATTAAATTGGTGTAACATTTTCCTTGCTGGCCTGATGATATGAAAAGGTTGTATGCACATTTATGGAAAAGCAACCTAGCAAAAAAAGACAATCTTAAATAGAATCATTCTTCTACTTAAGATTGTCTTTTCTTTGTAAACAAAGATTAAACTTATCTTTTGTATATATCGGCGTTCTTGCTTAGATAAATCCAAGAAGAAATCCAAAGTTTAATTTTTTTGCAAAACAATATTTGTAAAAGCAAGCTGTGTGAACGAATCGTAATCTCTAAGAATCGCTTCAATATTCCATTTTGTATTTGCTTCTAGTTGTTCTTTAAGCTTTTTCTTAAAAAGTAAGGATAAATGAAAGTCTACCTCTTTTTTTAAGCTCGGTATCTCCCCTTCAAGAGCAGCAGACCGAGATGCACGAGGATGTTTAGCTTGAAGTGTAATTACATTTTGGTCAATCGTCACCTTTAATAAGGTAGTACCAGCACCAAACAGTTCTTTAGAGATTTTATTATAGATTTGGGAAAGAAATCTCTTCATTTCATTAGTATCGATGAAAAATCACCTGCCAAACTATTGATATTGGTTATTATACATATTATCTTGGTTATTTTCAATAGAATGTGCGGAATTTTGTCGAAAAAAATCGGTAGTAATGGATTTTGTAGAGATTAGTAGAATAAAACACGAACTTTATAGTAATAGGGGCATGTTCTCGAGATTACCTCGGAAACCCCGAAAAAGCTAATAAATGCATGTAGTAAACATAATATACTGATTAAATATTTACTAGTCTTTTGTCAGATTTTCTTACTTCATTTAAGTGCTTCTTGTATCTTATTAGAGATTATTAATTAGCATCTCTTTACGATTTATTCATTTAATCTTTACTTAAAGTGGAAATTATCTTAACAATTTCTTTGTATATTTTAGTTGTATACAACTTGAATACCAGTGAGGTGGATGAGCTCTGATTGCAAATGTTACATAGAGTTAATAGTTAGTTACTTAGGAAGTGGATTTTGGATTGGGAATAATAGTTTTTCATAAAGTCATGATGTCATTTTTAAAATGAATACAGAAAAATTCGATGAAGGAGATGTACAAAATGAAGAAAAAATTATCAACATTCTTATTATCAATAGGGCTATTATCTACTTTGGCAGCATGTGGAAATAATGAAAGTTCAGCCACTACTAAAAATGAGGGATGGCCAGAAGAATTGACTTTGGTTCAAATGCCAAATGAAAACAATCCTAAAGTAGCCTCTATGCATAAAAATCTCAGTGAATATCTATCAGAGGAATTAGGTATTGAAGTAAAGGAATATGAGGGCGGAAGCTATGCGGTTGGAATTGAAGCTTTAGCAAGTGGTAATTTAGATGTCATGCTTGGTAGTCCGATGAGCTATTATCAAGCAAATCAATTGGCTGGTGCTGAATTGTTAGTCACTCCTCAAGTAGAGGGAACTAGCTATTATACAGCATTTATTGCAAAAAAAGATAATGATCAAATTAATGATTTAGAGGATTTAAAAGGGAAAAACTTTGCATTTGTTGATGCAGCTTCCTCATCAGGTTATCTATATCCAAAGGGAACACTAGTTAAAGAGTTTAATCTAGATCCAGCTTTAGTGGAGCAATCTGGTTACTTCTTTGAAAATGTAACTTTTTCACAGTCTCATCCAAATAGCCTTATGGGTGTAAAAATGGGAGATTATGATGCAGCTGCAGTAACAGGGGGTGCGCTGGATATGATGATTGATGCAGGTACGATTTCAGAAGACGATTTTAAAATTATTGGTCGAACAGACGATATTCCAGATGCATCGTATATCGTTAGAAAAGATTTACCAGAGGATTTTATTACAGCTTTAAGAGAAGCATTTGTATCGTTTGAAGATGAGAAATATTTTGAAGCAGTTCATGGTGATCCAAATGCTAGATTTGTAGCAACTGAACAAGATTATTATGATTCTACTCTTACCATGCTAGAAGAAATAAATGCATTAGAGGAATGAGCCGATGAAAACACTATTATCTATTAAAAACTTAGTAAAAGTTTATGGTGAAAATACGCTAGCTTTAAATGAAATTTCATTAGATATTTATCCTGGAGAATTTATCGTAGTAATTGGACCATCTGGTGCGGGTAAATCTACTTTTATTCGATGTTTAAATCGACTTGTTGACCCATCAAAAGGAGAAATTGTATTCGATGGCCAACACCTTGAGAATTTAAACGGACGAAACTTACGGAAAGTAAGATCAAAGATTGGAATGATATTTCAACACTATAATTTAATCGGTAGAACCAATGTCATCAAAAATGTGTTGCATGGTCAACTAAGCAATACCCCTTTATATAAGAGTTTATTTGGCTTATATGATTATGCGGACAAGAAAGAGGCTGTTGAACTGCTAAAGAAGGTAGGACTAGAAGATCAGATTTATAAACGTGCAGATGAGCTTTCTGGTGGCCAGATGCAAAGAGTTGGAATTTGTCGTGCCATCTTACAAAGACCGAAATTACTGCTTGCAGATGAGCCGATTGCATCACTAGATCCAATCTCTGCCAATATTGTCATGCAGCAGCTTCATAGTATTTCTCAGGATAAGAAATTAACCTGTATAGTTAATTTACATCAAGTAGATTATGCTAAAAAGTTTGCAACTAGAATTATTGGAATTAAAAAAGGTGAAGTTGTCTTTGATGGGGCACCATCTAGGTTAACAGATGACATCATTCAGAAGATTTACAAAGGAAAAGAATCTCAGATGAAGCTACAAAGTGAAACTGAACCGATGATAGATAAGAACGAGAAGATATTAGTAGCTGTGGGACAAAATGATGAATAATACACCACTTACTATACCCATTCATCAAAGGAATTCAAAGAAAATATATGCTGTTATAGCAGTGATTCTCGCTGTATTGATTTTCTCTGTCTTTTACCTAGAAATTTCTTTTGTAGAGTTGCTTTGGGGCTTGCCTAATTTTATTATGTTTTTCTTTCAAAAGTTCTTTCCACCAAGCTTAGAAAATATAAAACAATATATCCCAGCAGTATTGGACACATTAGGATATGCCGTTATTTCAACCTATTTTTCTACGTTTATAGCTTTTATTTTTGGCATTCTAATCTCTGAAAATACCAATAAATTTAAGAGTTTAAGAATAATTACACGTAGTTTTATTTCCATATTACGAAATATACCATTTATTATTTGGGGAGCCTTATTAGTCTATATATTTGGAATAGGAGGAATTGTGGGGGTTCTTGCTTTAATTCTTGTAACAATTGGTTTTCTAAGTAAGAGTTATGCAGAATCCATTGATGAGATATCTAAAGATAAACTAGAAGCATTACGAGCAAATGGTTCTAGTTATCTTCAAATCTTATTCCATGGTATCATTCCTCAGTTTATTCCAGCATGGATCAATTGGACATTGTTTGCTTTCGAAATTAACGTTCGAGCTTCCGCTGTACTTGGTCTGGTAGGTGCTGGTGGTATTGGTGTTTTAATTACTACTAATATTAATTTATTTAAATATGATGAGGCACTTACAATCATAGCGGTTGTTGTAAGCATTATTTTGTTAACGGAGTTTGTAACCAACTCCATTCGTAAAAGAATTGTCTAATCAAAGGGAAGGAGGCTAGTAATGGAACAAATTCGTGTTACCGCAAAAGGAAGTGTTAGTAAAACTATTCTTCTTGTATTCCTATTGGGAGTATTATTCCTAGTTTCAGTGAAGGTTATTGACTTAGATTTCCAAAAGTTTTATGAACGTTTAGAAAATGTTCCTGAAGTAATTGGGAGAATGATGGCCATTGATCTCTCCATCGTTCCAGATGCATTATTGAATTTAGTAACTAGTTTATCATTAGCTTTATTAACCTTGTTTGTGGCTATCATATTAGCTATCTTACTAAGCTTTTTAGCAGCTTCTAATATTGCACCTAATCCATATGTCGCCATTTTTATAAAAGGATTTTTCGCCATTATACGATCCGTTCCTGCATTGGTTTGGGGATTGATGGTCATTGCAAGCCTTGGATTTGGCAATGTATCAGGTTTTGTTACGATTTTAATTTCTGCAGTTGGTTACCTGACTAAAACTTTTACTGGGAGCATTGAAGAGACAGGAACAGAGATAATCGAAGCTATGAGATCAACAGGTGCCTCTTGGTTCCAAATCATTTGTCACGGACTGATTCCGCTTTGTATTACCGCTTTTACAGCATGGATTACCGTATGTTTTGAAATGAATGTTTCAGAGTCCATTGGATTAGGTATCATCGGTGTTGGAGGGATTGGTCTACTTTTAAACCAAGCCATTAATACATACAATTATGGACAAACAACTACGATTGTTATCATGATTTGTTTACTCATGATTGTAATTGAACTCGTGATGACTAAGATCAAGAACACAATAAAATTTGGAAAAACAAATTAGGAGGTACAAAAAAATGAAGAATGCAAAATTAAATTGGGTTCGATTACCACTAAAAGGAATTGAGAACTGTCGTGAGCTAGGTGGATATAGTACGCAAGTTGGACAACAAACGAAATGGCATACTTTTTTAAGGTCTAGTGATATGAGTAAGCTCACTAAAGACGACATCAAGTTCTTAGAGGATTATGGAGTAAAAACCATTATTGATTTAAGAGGAATAGATGAACTGGCAACTCATAAAAATCCACTTGCTGAAGAAAATTTTTGTGACTATCATAATATTCCACTTATTACGACACAGGTTTCGGATATTACCTTCTCAACAGCCTTAGAAATGTCTATTGGAAAATTTTATGTTGACTTGCTAGAACAAAATGATATGTTAAAGAAAATTTTTGATGTGATTGGCCATGCGGAAGAAGGTGGCATTATCTTTCATTGTCAAGCTGGTAAAGATAGAACGGGATTATTAGCTATGCTATTGTTAGGACTAGTAGGAGTAGAAAAGAAAGATATAGTTTCAAACTATGAGGTCACTTATTCTAATTTAGAATCCATGCATAATCTAGAGACCGTGTATGAGAACGTTCCAAAGGAATTTTTATATTCTACTCGAGATAATATCATACTTGCTTATGATTATATTATTCAAAACTATCAAAGTTTTGACCAATATTTACTATCCAAAAACGTGGATCAAGATGTTATAGACAAAGTGAAGGAACGATTATTACATCAAGAGGAAACTGTTATACTATAAGAAGTACTTGGATAGAAAAAAGAAGTGTTCCTACACTTCTTTTTTTATTCCTATTCTTAACAATTTATTTCATAAATATACTTAAATGGATTATTATAGGATGATAGAGAGATGGTACTTTAGTATGAAAGGACTTTGGAAGAATGGCACAACAATCATTGGTTGAAATTGCATATACAAAAATCCATGAAAAATTAATTCATGCTCATTATTTACCAGGGGAAATTTTGTCGGAAAACATACTAGCAAAAGAATTTAATATGAGTAGAACGCCTATCAGAGGAGCTATTTCACGATTAGAGTCAGAGGGATTTTTAACCTCTATGAAAAATCGAGGGATTATAGTGAAAGAAATTTCTCTCAAAGAAGCGTTAGAAATTAGTCAAGTCATTCTATTTTTAACTGAGTTTACTGTTGAAGAAGTTGTTACAAGAGGATTTAGCTTTAATTTAGAAGAATTGAAATGTTACTTAGACCAACAATTACAAGCAGAAGAGAATGACGAATATTATAACTATATTCAGAACCACATTTTGTTTACCCGTTGTATGATTTCCACTGTAAATAACAAAATTATGTTAGACTTTATGGATTCCTTAAAAGATAAATTTGTTCGAATGGCAATGGTCAATTGGCGACTGACCCCACAACAAAAACACTACTCTGCTAACCAAATCAATCAATTTATATATTCAGCTTTATGTGAGCAGGATTATGCTAGGGTGAAGCAAATTTGTCGAGATTCTTTCATAAGTACAAGAGAGAGAATTTTTATGTCTGGTCTTTCGCTCTAATATACTAATTTGTAATTAAACATGGATACCCTAAAAAGCTTCCTTTTGGTAATCGGAAATGGATTGAGATGATAAAATATCAGATTATTTGTATATAAAGATAGGTATATCTAATGAAATGAGGGTTGACTTCAAAAAAGTTATTTAGAGAATAATTTTTTGAAGTCAACCTTCTGCTTTTTAATAAATGGATATATTTCTGGATGTAAATATAGGGTTATGTCCTATCTTTTAGTTTAAATACCTTATTCATTTTCATTCTTATTAGAATATTTATAATCATCTCTGTTCATTGGTTCGTTTTCTTCTGAGATTTCCATTCCATAAGCAAGCTTGTTAATAGTGGATTGTGGAATAATAAGTTCTTCCTCAGCAGCAGTATGGCGTAGCATGTAGTGAACATAAACTTCTCCAATAGTCACTATGATTGCAGAAATAATACTTCCCCAAGCAATTTGTAGATAATTATTTAAGACAATATTTCCAAATAACCAAACAATCCCATAAGCCAGAAAGAAATCAATTATTAATGATTTGGTACTGCCTAAAGTAGGAAGGATCATTTTGTCTACAATAAGGAAAGACATAATGGTTAAAGCCAAACTAAAGGATAGAATTTCTGCCAAGCTTGCGTCAAAAAATAAATCTAAGCCAATGGTGTAGGCAACTACTGAAATGGTCATTTTTATTAAAAATGCTTTTAAGTTCATATCCAACCTCCTAAGCATATTTTTTTATAATAGATGAAAAACTATGCGTGGAACTTTTCAATTTATATTTAAATTACTTGAAAAGAGAAAAGAAATAAGCTTTGCAAATTTATTTAGAAAAATAAAAAAACAAGGGCAATGTATATCCCTTGTTTGAAGTTGCTTTTTTAAAATTTCCATTTTCCTTCTTACAAAAACTGACTATTAGCTTGCACGAAAAATTGCGATTGTTGATAGTTATACGTCACAATGGAATAGTTAAAAGGGTGGCCGTTTGTAAGGTGAAAGATACTTTCTGCTACTAATTTAGGTAAGTTCTCTTCTAAGCCTAAGTAATCAGCTTCCTCTTTGCTTAATTGGTCTATATGAAAATATAAATCAGAAAATCCAACCTTTAATCCTAATGCTTCTGTAATGTAATGAAAAATCGATTCTGTGACAATCTCTTTATTTAAATACGTAATAATGGATTTATTAAAATGAGATTCCTCTAGACATAGAGTTTTTTGATCGATATACCGAATTCGTTTTACATAATAGATATCTTCCTCGATATCAACTTGTAAGTTAGAAGCTACCTCTAATGTAGGTTTTCTAATATCTAACTCCAATACTTTTGATGTAATGGAGAAATCCTCCAAATATTTTTTAAAGCCTTGATTAGAGAGAAGGCTTATATAGCCTTTTCTATTTTGCCTCCTTACAAAAATTCCACTTCCTCGTACTTGAAAAACAATGCCTTTTCTTTCTAATAAATCCAATGTTTTTGTAATGGTACTTTTGCTTACACTATACTGTGCCATCAATGTTTCGATAACTGGTAGCTTACTTCCTTGCTTTAGGTTGTTTTCTTCTATATATACTTCTATGTCATGTGCGATTTGTTGGTAATTTAACATGGTTATACCCCATTTATTCATTCTAGTTAGATTGAATTATAAGAACTTCTATTGGCTGGAGTAGAATTTTTCCTAAAGGAGACGAGCTTGAGCCGAATGAGGATGGGCTAAAATTTTATGATGACGTGTTTGATGAACTATTGAAATATGGCATTTAGGATTTAGTTACTATATGTCTACTACTGTGAAGAGTGATGTGATAAACGGTCAATCTGGAGATATCGTAAACGGTGGTTTAATGAACTCTGTTGAAAATCCGTATATTAAATCAAGTGACTGGGGATGGTCAATTGATCCAACTGGTCTTCGATATACATTGAATCGTTTCTATGATTGCTATCAACTTCCACTTTTCATTGTAGAAAATGGTTTTGGAGCGATAGATAAAGTAGAAGAAGATGGTTCTATCCATGATCCAGAAAGAATTCAATATCTAGATGCACATATAGATGCACTAGAAAAAGCGGTGAATTATGATGGTGTAGACTTACTAGGATATACACCTTGGGGAATTATTGATATTGTTTCCTTCACAACTGGAGAAATGAAAAAACGTTATGGAATGATTTACGTTGATTGTGATAACGAAGGGAATGGATCGATGAAAAGAATGAAAAAGGATTCTTTCGATTGGTATAAAAAGGTGATTGAAGAATCTCTTTGATTGATATGAAGTGGAAAGAGTTTTGCTGTAGTATGTTTAATGGTTATTTCAGAATTATATGCTTTTACACTTATTTCACTTCGAAATATGAAAACCAACAAAGTACAAGTTCTTTGTCGGTTTCAATTTGTTGAAAAAAGAATAGGTCCATAAGAATTCGAATAATTTATATGGCATTAGTCTGTCGAGAACTTGTATAGGTAATGAACTAACGGAATAGGGGGATGATTTCCGTTACAGGGGTTCGCTTTCCGTGGGGCTCGCGCTGAGCCGCGGTCTGCCTTTGGCCTGCAGGGTCTCAGCTGTCTCGCAGATCCCACAGGAGTCTCACCCCTTCCACTACAATCATCTGGATAAAAATTCTAATTTATCTTTCTAAATGACTTTTGCTTCAAGCTGATGCCATAGTTCTTTATGGGATATTAGATTTTGTAAGGATTTCGTTGGTCAACCTATTCGAAAGGGATAGAAGACTTACAACTGGTTCATTACAAAATCTCAATATATGTCCATAGACAATTTGTTTTTCATATGAGCGTATCCCTACCTAAATGTTTCTTGAGGTACCCACCCTAATAAGCCATTTTTCTTTATTAAAGTATATCCTCTACATGTATCGTCTACTATAGATAGTTTCTCTCCTTTTGTAACATTTAGTTGTACACAGGATACATCGGCTTTCACACAGTATCCATCTTCTCCAGAGATAATATATTCATTTTTCACATAGTATTCAAATCCTGTTTCTACTTGTTTACAAAGAGTAAAGTATTCCATTTTTTCTAAAGGAATAATAGAGTAGTTAGGATAATTAATGGAACCTAACATTTTATTGCTGCTTGAAAATCTTTGACTGCTATCTTAGTAGGAAAGTGGTCGACATATGTGTATGAAAAATGTTTATTTTCTATAATAAGTGCGTTTAACTGTCCCGTTTGCTTCACTACATTTCCGCCATCTATTGCAATGATTTTTTTCTTATCATCTATTATAGGATTATCGGATGGAATATCTGTGGAGTAATTGATAACTGGCCAATGACCAACTACCACATACTTGTTGGCTTGATGCTTTTTACTCAAAAAGGAAGGAATAGTGATAGCTGTCTTTCTAGGTGTATCTTGCCAGTTTGATATATCCTCTAAACCTGCATGAACAAAGATGAAATTTTCTGTTTCTATAGCAGTTGGTAGCTGGTTTAGCCAGTCTATTTCTTTTCTATATTGCTTCAATAAAATTGCTTTTACTTCTTGTGCAGTTGAAGTCTCTGTGAGGATATATCCAACTGCCTCTAGCCACTCCTTCATAATAGAATTTCTATGAAGTAAATAGTTTATGATTTGAGGGTTTTCGTCTAGAAGCTCTTCTACTAATGCATCGCAATTACCTTCCGTGATATGAACTCTTGAATTGTTAGTAGAAAGACTCATGATTAAATGAACAACCTCTGCACTATTTTCACCTTTCTCACACATATCTCCATTTATGATTAGGTAATCCTTCTCTGTAAAGTCCACTTTTTTTAGTAACTTTTTAAAAAGATGTATCTCTCCATGAATATCAGAAATGACAATTATTCTACTCTCTTTAGGAATACTTACTTTTTTTATCTTTTCCACATTGAGATCTCCCTTTACCTGTTGTTAAGATGGAATGTTTACCATGATTTGGTCTTTGTTAAGTAAATTATAATACTATTTCCAGTAGTATTGTAGATTTCTTGAAAGGTTATTTACTAATAAAGAGTGTGAGATAGAATGGAGGAAAGTTAAATACATATATTTTTTAGCATAAGGGGTTAGTAAGAATATATAGCTATTTTAAGTAGGGATGTGTCTAAAGTAGTTATTTTATAAGAGGAATAAGCAAAACAACTAGTATACACAAAGTGCGTATTTATTAGCTGTTTTGCTTATTGTATTCAGAAGGGACTACTTTATTTGGAAACTGTTACTCTTCCATTATCTGTTCTTAATATTATTTTATTCGTGCCATCTCCAATAACAGTACTACCACTATATTGATTTAAGATATCAACTGATCCATTATCAACACTAACATCAAAGGTTGTATTAATCGGATCTTTATCAGTTTCTACTTCGATTCTGCCATTATTAGACTCTAATTGTATGTTTCGTTCTAAATCAGCTGTTTTAAAAGAAACCCTCCCGTTATTCGTTTCACCTTTAATGGTACCATCTACATATTCAAAGGATATTCTTCCATTATGGGATTGAACTTCCGTTTGTTGTGTCTGAAGATCTTGAAGTACAATTCGTCCGTTATCGGTATTAACTTGTAAGGTATTAATTTTTGCATCATTTATAGCAACTGCACCATTATTTGTTTTTACATGTAAAGCCTCATATTCTTTCTCTGGAAGGAGTATTTTTAGTGTAGTAGGTTCTGAGTAAAAATCAAAGGTAAATAGATCAAATGCATGTTCTTTGTTAACATTAATGACAAGGTTGGAATTATTGACTTCTGCTGTTAATGTTGGTGTATTTTTATTTTCACCAGTTAGTGCAAGGGATATTTCTTCATTCTTGGTAGGTTCAATTTCTATTTCTGCATTATCTGCTTTAATTTCTAAAGAGTTTATAGAATTACTGTTTATTGTTTTATTTTCCGAAAAGGAGGCATTTTTTTCTCTAAATTGGAAGGTTAAAAGTCCGCCAACTGTACCAACAATAATGAAAAGTATTGCTAAATAGGAGATTTTTTTCTTATTCATTGTTTTTTAATCCACCTTTCACAAGAGATACATTAAAGTTTAAATATCGTACAAGGCCATTTATGGATAATCTAGTAACATTGCGCATACCCCTGCAAATGAATATACCTAATCCACATAGAGCCAAGGAAGCAAACAGTTCAAATAGCTCAAAGGAATCGAGTTGGAGAATAGCACTAATAATCACTAACGGTGGAGAGAGTATAAAGGAAATACCTGCAATCCAACCAGAAAAGATAAGAGAAGCAATTGCAATGAAGGGACCAAGTACAATAATAAGATTGAAAAAGCCTAAACCAATTGCTGCCCATATCGCTCGCATGACATTGCCAACTGTTCTATTATTCTCTACCTTTTCAATATAGTAGGTAGCTTTTATTTCTTTAGCGATTTGCTGTGGAGATCCAAGTGATGCTGAAATCTCTTCTTCTGTTTTGCCTTCCTCTAATCCGAATGCAAAATGCTCTTCATAATCCTTTAGAATTTCTTGTATTTCTTGCTTGCTTAATTTATCCAGTGATATGGCTAACTGTTTTAAAAATTGTTCTTTATTCATGGATTAACACCTTCCTTGATAAGTTCATTCACTCCATTTGTGAATTCATTCCATTCTAATAAGAGTTCTTGAAGATATATCCTTCCTTTTTCTGTTAATTTATAATACTTTCGAGATGGACCTTCTGTAGATTCTTGTAGGTAAGTAGTAAAGTATTCTTCTTTTGTTAATCTTCTTAAAAGGGGATATACAGATCCTTCAGAAATTTCTATCTGATGGGATATAGCTTGCACAAGTTCATATCCGTAGCGATCCTTTTTATCCAATAGAGCAAGCACACAGAGCTCTAATACACCTTTTTTAAATTGAACATTCATATGAATCATCCTTTTATATTTTATTCAGTACTAAATAATAAACAGTACTGAAAAACAACTTCTTAGCTATAATATATCATCAACTATTATTCATTGCAAGGTACTAAATATTATTTTGTTAATTTTTTCATAAAAGAGCAAGAGAATATATCTCTTGCTCATACTGTTGAAAAACAAAATTGTCTATGGACAATTTGTGAAAATAGAGATAACTCCCCTCGTAACACAATGGAAAACGAGGGTTTTTTCTATGTACTTCACCCATTCAAATATGGAAATAGTAGGAAATCGGACGAGCTATGAAATAATGTATGATGCTTCAAACATGAAGAATTTGGAAAAACCTACTTTAAGAAAAATAGTCGTAGAAATCCTCTTATTATCATTACTTCCATGAAAAACAAAGGAAATAGACGGAGAATTACGCCTATTTCCTTAGAACACATGAAATCGGAGGAATTTTCCTTACTTAACCGGAAAAATCCGCTTATTAGCAAGGAAATTAACATTATATTTGCCATTAGTCGGAATTCTCCGCTTATTTTTTATACAGATGATTTATGTTTCAGTGGTGGGACTCCTATGGAATCTGCGAAAGCTTTATACCCTGCAGGCAAAAGGCAGACCTCCGCTAAATCTTCGAGCCCCATGGAAAGCGAACTGAACGCCTGTAACAGTAACCAAAACCCTATTTAGCAAGTTGATTACTTATACAAGTTCTCGACACACTCATGATATAAAAATTGGAGGCATTATCATTGACATTCTCTTTTTTCAACAAGCTGAAGCAAGAGAATATATCTCTTGCTCTGTTTCTAAGCTTTTATTTATTTTCTAGTAAATCCTGCAGTATACTGTTTTGATATAGCTGTTTCTTTTTGTAATTGTGAAGCTGCTTCTAATGTCCAATATGGATTGCGTAGCATGCCTCTTCCAACTGCAACTAAGTCTGCATCTTCATTTCCTATAACAGCATTTGCTAGTTCAGGTGTATCTAAACGACCAACTGCAATTACTGGAACATCTAAAGCTTCTTTATAAGCACGTGCTAATGGTAGTTGATAGCCTACATGAGTTCCAGGTCTTCCTGCTGCTGCAATTGGTCCTTCTCCACCAGCACTAACGTGGAAAATATCTACGCCAGCTTCCTTGTATTTCTTAGAGACTTCAATGCTTTCTTCTACACCATAGCCGCCCTCTACGTATTCTTTTCCAGAAATACGCATAATTAATGGCATGTTTTCTGGCATAACACTTTTTGCAGCTTTGATTACTTCTACACCAAATTTAGTTCGGTCTAAGCCATATTCATCTGTTCGTTTGTTTGTATAGGCAGAGTGGAATTGGTGAATTAAATAGCCGTGAGCTCCATGTAGTTCAATAGTATCTACACCTGCTTGAATGGCGCGAGCAATTGCATTCTTGAATTTTTCTACCATTACGTTTATTTCTGTCACACTTAATTCTCTTGGAGTTTTTGAGTTTTCATCAAAAGCAATAGGAGATGGTGCAACAGGCTTTTCGGCATCTTCAGCTTTTCTTCCTGCATGCGCAATTTGAATACCTACCTTTGCTCCATAAGAATGACAAGCATCGACAATTCTCTTCAGAGGAGCAATTTGTTCATCTGACCATAAACCTAGATCATAATCGGTTATTCGTCCATCAGGATCTACATCTGTCATTTCTATAATAATCAATCCTGTACCACCGATAGCTCTACTTACGTAATGAACGTAGTGCCAATCAGTCGCAATTCCGTCTTTATTTTCTACAGAATACTGACACATTGGTGGCATTACTACCCGATTTTGTAACGATAAATCTTTATAAGAAAAAGGGGTGAACAAGTCCTTCATACCAATCTTCCTTCTTTCCATACATAATTTTTACTGTTTAAAAAATACCACCAGTAGATTATATTTTCAACCATTATGCTTAAAGGAAACATAGAGTAAAAAAAGACACAAAAATTATGGAGAAAGCTTTTTCGTCTAAAAAATTGCAAGTTCAGTAAATACTTATAATAATAATTTTGTCATCTGAAATAAAATATATGTTTTCTCTATTACTTAAACTGAACACATAGATAGTAAAAATTTATATGTCAATTATTAACCTCCTAGTTAATAATCTGTAGATAGTAATTAATTAAGGTGCTCTAATATTGCTTAATAGGATAAAAAAAGGTAAGAAAAAGAAATGAAATACAAGTATTATAGAACTTGTAAGCGCAGTCAGTAAGTGTGATAGCGTTTACTAAAAGGTTGAGAGGAGATTATTCATATATTATTAAGTTAAGGTAATTTTAAAATTATATTTTATACAGAATAAAGTTAATTAAGATTATAGGTGAAGGGGGGAGTAATACTATGCTAAGTTTTCTTAATAAAAATAAAAATAAAAATAAAAAAAACAAAGAGAACCTTATTACAAAAATCTTTGCACCTACTAGTGGGAAAGTTGTACAAATTGAAAGTGTTGAAGACCCTGTATTTTCTCAAAAAATGATGGGAGATGGTTATGCTGTTATACCTGAATCTTCCGACGTATTTGCACCAGTTGAGGGTAGAATTGTCAGTGTTTTTCCAACGAAACACGCAATAAGTATTCTTACAACTAACGGTGAGGAAGTACTCATTCATATGGGTATTGATACGGTAAGTTTAGGGGGAAAACCATTTGAGATATTTGTTAAAGAAGGAGATAAGGTGAATGAAAAGGTTCAACTAGCATCTATTAATCTAGAATTATTGCAAAAGGAAAAAAAGGATCCTTCGATTATTATTATATTTACTAAAATAGATGAAGGAAAAGAACTATTAATTGAAGAGCTTGGTTATGCTAAAGAAGCAGATTATATAGGAAAAGTTAGGTAGATATATATTTTAATGAATAATAATGAAAAGGTATACAAAAATGAAGAGTCCTAAGTTTTAGACATTATCATTTTATATTGGAGGTTCAATCCTATGAAGTATGAAAAATTATCAGGGGAAATAATAGAAAAAGTAGGAGGAAAAGAGAATATTTCTTCTCTTATTCACTGTGCCACAAGATTAAGATTCACTCTAAAGGATCAAACCATTGCGGATACCGAAGGGCTAAATAACATGGAAGGTGTCCTTTCTGTCATTCAAGCTGGTGGTCAATATCAAGTAATTATAGGAAATCACGTTGCAGATGTTTATAAAGTTGTAGTAAAGATGGCAGATTTAAAAACAGATAATCATTCTTCAGAGGTAGATTTAGTGGAGGAAAATGCAGAGAAAAAGTCAGCAATGAATAGAATACTAGATACCTTTATAGGCATAATGTTCCCACTTATTGGAATAATGGCTGCGACTGGTATTGTTAAAGGCTTTTTAGCTCTAGCAACGGCATTAAACTGGATGGCTAACGATAGTGGAGCCTATCAACTGCTTTATACTGTAGCAGATTGTATGTTTTACTTTTTTCCTATTTTTGTAGGATTTACAGCAGCAAGACAGTTTAAAATGAATGAATTTGTTGGTATGGCAATCGGTGCATGTTTAGTATATCCGACTATAAGTACATTGTTAAGCGGTCAGCCTTTACAAGTACTTTTTGTAGGGACACCATTTGAATCACCTGTGTTTACCACATTTTTTGGTATTCCAGTAGTTTTAATGAATTATTCCGCTACAATTATTCCTGTTATTTTAGCAACATATGTAGCATCAAAATTAGAAAAAGCAATTAAAAAAATCACACCTGCAGTAATTGCAAGCTTTGTTGTTCCGATGTTTACGCTAATCATTATTGTTCCTTTTACCTTTTTAGTTATTGGACCGATTGCCGTTATTTTGAGTGAAGCAATTGGGTCGGCTATTGTAGGGACATATGAGATAAGTCCAGCTATTGTTAGTGGGATTGTAGGTGCTTTGTGGATTCCTTTAGTTATATTTGGACTACATGGTGCAGTTGTTCCTATAGCATTCGCAAATTACTTTACTATGGGATACGATGTAATATTACCAATGATAACTGGTCATAGTTTTGCAGCTGCTGGTGTAGTTCTAGCAATGGCTTTAAAAATTCAAGATAAGAAGAAAAAAGGATTGGCCTTATCTGCTGGTATATCTGCTGGAATAGTAGGAGTTACAGAGCCAGCAATATACGGGTTTCTGATCACCAATAAGAAATTATTAGGACTTGTATGTATTATTTCGGGGATTGGTGGTGGCCTAATTGGCTACACTGGCACGAAACTCTTTCAAATAAGTGGTCAAGGAATCTTTGCAATACCAAGTTTCATAGAATCTGAAGGATCAGGAGTCCCAACAGGATTAATAGTTATTGTTATTGTAATGATAGGGTCTTTTTTAGCAGCTTTCATTAGTACTTTACTGTTTTATAGAGAAAAAAATCAAACCGAATTAAGCTATTCTTCAAATATTAATAAATAAAAAATTATTTCATTCTACTTTAAGTATAGATAGAACTTGGTAAAGGAGAGAAGATAGATATGAATAATAGCTTTCTTTGGGGAGGGGCTATTGCAGCCAATCAAGCAGAAGGTGCATATTTAGAAGGCGGTAAAGGACTTACTTTAACGGATATATTACCTAATGCAAATCATGGCAGATGGGGTGCACTTAAAGATATAAAAAAAGCAGTAAATACACATTATGAATACTGTCCTGCTCATCAAGCGATTGATTTTTATCATCGATATAAAGAAGATATTGCTCTGTTTGCCGAGATGGGATTTAAGACATTTAGAACTTCTATTAATTGGGCAAGGATATTTCCAAATGGGGATGATTTAGAACCTAATGAGGAAGGGTTAGCATTTTATGATGACTTATTTTCAGAGTGCTTGAAATATGGGATAGAGCCATTAGTAACACTTAATCACTTTGACACACCCTTAGCATTGTATGAGAAGTACGGTGGCTGGAAGAATAGAAAATTAGTAAATTTTTACGAAAACTATTGCAATGTAGTTTTTCGAAGATATAAAAACAAAGTGAAATATTGGCTGACTTTTAACGAAATTAATATGATTATCCATCTACCCATTGTTGGAGGGTTAATAGATTTTAAAGAGGATGATAATATTGAGCAAGTAAAATATCAAGCTGCTCACCATCAGCTAGTAGCATCAGCTATAGCTACTAAGATGGCACATGAAATTAATCCAGAGTTTAAGATAGGTTGTATGTTAGGCGCTGGTAAAACATATCCTTATACCTGTAGCCCTAATGATGTATGGAAAGCTTACAAAGCAGATAGAGAAGGATACTTTTTTATTGATGTTCAAGCTAGGGGTTATTATCCAAGCTATAGTAACAAGTTCTTTAAAGATAATAATATTGTATTAGATGTAAAAGACGGAGATTTAGATATACTAAGAGAGAATACAGTAGATTTTATTTCCTTCAGCTACTACTCTTCACGTTTAATTAGTGCAGATCCAAAAATGAAGGATCAGACAGATGGAAATATTGTTCCTTCATTGAAAAATCCTTATTTAGAGACAAGTGAATGGGGATGGCAAATTGATCCACTAGCTTTACGTATTACATTAAATGAATTATATGATCGTTATCAAAAACCTTTATTTATCGTAGAAAATGGCCTTGGCGCGAAAGATATACCGGATGAAAATGGTTATGTTGAAGATGATTATAGAATTACTTATTTGCGAGAACATATTAAAGCTTTAAAAGCTGCAATAGAAGATGGAGTAGACCTTTGGGGTTATACTACGTGGGGATGTATTGATATAGTAAGCGCAAGTAATGGTGAAATGAGTAAAAGATATGGTTTTATCTATGTTGATCTAGATGACGATGGTAATGGAAGTTTAAGACGGACTAAGAAGAAATCCTTTAATTGGTATAAAAATGTAATAGCCTCTAATGGAGAAATATTGTAACTTATTAATTAATACAAGTAGATGAAAAGAATCCAATTTGAGGATTCTTTTTTTCTTTTGCGAGATAAGCATAATCTACCTAATTTTCTCTTTGTAGTATACTATAGTTAATAGAGTTACCAAAAATTAGTTTGCTCTTTTTATTAGGAGAGGATTTAGTTGAGTATGACAATAAATCAGTTGTTAAAGGATTTTGTAATCATTTCTGTTTTAAACAAAGAAGATAGTTTGGAAAATGCCCATAAAGATATTGAATTAATATATGTTATAAAAGGCCGATTACAAGTATGTGTGGAAAAAAAGGAATACGATTTGGGAAGATCTGATTTCCTATTAATTAATTCAAATGAATTACATTCTTTCACATCGAATGAAGAAAACTTATTTATCTTATTCCAGTTGGACTATATAAAGTTGAGTGAGCTTTTGGCTCAAAGTAAATTACTCTTTACATGTAATACAATAGAAAGACCCTTAATTCAAGACTTGGAATTACGCAAGGTGATGGAAGAATTAATTTCTGTGTATTTGAAGCAATCAAATAACCTTCAAGTTGGATTTTTAAGTAAAGTATTCAAACTAATCTCTATTTTGGAAGCGTATTACTTAACTAATAAAAATGCCTTAGAAATGAAAAATAAGTTATATGGAGATGATTCCAACAACAGATTATCTGATATAAAAGAATATATACAGGCACATTATCGCAACTTTTTGACATTAGAAGGGGTAGCTAGTGCTCATTATCTTTCCAGCCCATACTTGTCTAGGTTATTTAAGAATAAAACAGGAATGACTTTTTCTCGGTACTTAAATGAAATACGTCTTGCTCATGCTGTAGATGAGTTAATCAACTCAGATTATTCGATAACTCGAATTGCTCTAGATAATGGATTTCCTAATTTGGCTGCATTCAACCGGGTATTCAATGATTATTATAAAATGAAACCAGGTCAATTTAGAAAGCACTATTTCAAGCAAATTATGCAACCTCAAAAAGTAGAAACAGAGTTAGTTATTGAAAAAAATGATGAAGTTTTAACAGAGCTGCGTGAGTATTTAGAGGTAGAGAATGGTGAAGTTAAACCAGGTAAAAAACAACTAGCATATATAGATAGAAATATAGATGTTTATAAAAAAAATTGGGGGAATATTATTAATATAGGCTATGCTAAGGATATTTTGAGTTCAGATATGCAGGAACAAATTAAACTTATGCAAAGTGATATTGGCTTTCGATATGCTAGATTTTGGGGGATATTCAGTGATGAGATGAATGTTGAAGATTCTTCTGAAGATGAATTAACCTATAATTTTAATAATGTAAATAAATTGCTAGATTTTCTAATAAAAAATAATTTGAAACCCTTTATTGAACTTGGTCCAAAGCCGAAAATAATTTCCAAATCGATTGAGAAGGCAATCAATGTTCAGATTAGTCGTAGGAGAAATGTAGAGGAATGGAAAAATTTAATCAAGACATTCTTACTACACTGCATGGAACGTTATGGAGTAGATGAAGTAGAAACTTGGTATTTTGAACTGTGGAATCCATATATTGACCCGATTCGTAACGAGCAAAATATAGTAAATAATGATAGAAATACAAATACATTTCTCATTAATGAAGGGAAGTACAAAAAATATTTTGAACTTTTTGGTGTGTTAAGGAATGACATTAAAGAACTTGTTCCTTTAGCTAAAGTTGGCGGCTGTGGATTAACATTAGATGTAACAGAAGATATATTAGTATCATTTATAAAACAATGGTATACAGAAGATGTGCATCCTGATTTTCTATCTGCTTACTTATATCCAATTGAAATGGAAAGTAGAGAACAACATGGATCCAAAAGAAATTTACAGTCGGCTAATCCAATTTTTGTACAAAACAAACTAAGTAAACTCAGAGAGATTTTAAGCAATACAGGGTTTTCTAATCTAGAACTTAATGTTACAGAGTGGAATATATCGGTATCTAATCGCGATTATCTTCACGACAGTTGTTTTAAGGCCTCCTATATAGTGAAAAATATATTAGATAATATAAAGGAAAATCAAGTGAATATGATTGGCTACTGGCTTTTTTCTGATATCTTCAGTGATTTTAAAGATTCGAAAAACATTTTGCATGGTGGAGCTGGGCTAATTACTAAAAGTGGAATAAAAAAACCAAGCTATCATGCTTTTGTTCTTTTAAAACAATTAGGTAATAGTATAGTAGCAAAGGGAGATAATTTTATTGTAACGAAAAAATCAGGAGATAGGTATCAAGTATTATGTTTTAATTATAAGCATTTTAAGAACTCTTATTATTTACATCCTGATGCAAGTGTGGGGATAAATGAGCAATACGATATTTTTGAAGACAATGACTCTCTACCTTTTACACTTGAGATAAAGGGTATTCCTAATGGTAGGTATCGAATAAAAGAACATAAACAAAACCGTAAACATGGAAGCATTTTAGATGAGTGGCTTAAGTTTGGAGCAGTTACGGATATGAAACAAGATGAAGTTGATTTTCTTAAACAAATTTGTATTCCAGATATGAAAGTTCAGCATATTATAATTGAAGAAAATACTATTGTAATTGAAAGAGAATTAGAGCCCCATGAAGTCCGTCTTTTTGAGATTCATATGTTATTAGGGAATAAGTAATGAAAAAGGTCAGAAAATCAGTTGATTTTCTGACCTTTTTCGGGTAGTGAGAAATAAAAGATAAGAATTATATATCGATAATTAGCAATTACACCTTTAAAGTTAGGAGCTAATTTTAAAGGAGGCAAAAATACAAGTTTTTAGGTTAATAAAGCGATAGGGAAATCCAGGATAGAAAAGCTAAAATTTAACGTAATGTATAAAAAGACAGAATTCATTGAAGAGGTGAGAAGAATGAAAAAATTAATAGGGGTAGATTTAGGTGGGACTACTGTGAAATTTGCAATTTTGTCAGAAGAAGGTGTAATACAGCAGAAGTGGAGTATTGAGACAGACACTAAAGATGAAGGAGGGAAGATAATTCCTAATATTATTGATTCCATTAATCATCACTTATCTATACATGGTTTACAACATAGTGATTTCAAAGGAATTGGTATGGGATCTCCAGGATCTGTAAATGTGGAAAAAGGTAGTGTAATTGGTGCTTACAACTTAAATTGGCACACTTTACAACCAGTCAAGGAACAGATAGAAGCAGGAACGAATATTCCTTTTTATATGGATAATGACGCGAATGTGGCTGCTTTAGGAGAAGCTTGGAAGGGTGCAGGAGAAGGTGGCGAAAACGTCGTATTTATTACACTTGGAACAGGTGTTGGAGGAGGAATTATTTCAGAGGGTAATATAATTCATGGGCTCGGTGCTGCAGGTGAAATTGGACATATTAATGTAGATCCAAACGGCTATACGTGTACTTGTGGTAATGTTGGATGTTTAGAGACCGTAGCAAGTGCTACAGGTGTAGTTCGTTTAGCAAGAAAATTATCCGAAGAATATACGGGAGATTCTAAACTGAAATGGTTAATTGATGATGGACAAGAAGTTACAGCAAAAATTATATTTGACCAAGCTAAGCTAGAGGATGATCTGGCTACAGTAGTTGTAGATAGATTTTCTTTTTATCTAGGTTTAGCATGCAGCAACATTGCAAATATTTTACATCCTCAAACCATTATTATTGGTGGTGGTGTTTCGGCTGCAGGTGATATCTTAATTAATGGTGTCCAACAGTTTTTTTACAAATATACATTTCCACAAATTAGAAATAATACAAAGCTAAAATTAGCTCAATTAGGCAATGAGGCAGGAGTAATAGGAGCTGCTTCTCTGGTGAACCATAATCAAAGTTAATAAAAATAGTGGAGAGGTAAAAAATACACACCATATTTTTTACCTCTTTATTTAATTATTATCAGGAATTTATGAAAAAATAATGAAATTCATTGGTTTATTGGTTAATAGCTCGAAAGAAATAACGTTAAGCTAACGATATAATGAAATAGAAAATTGTTAAATTAAATAGTATTTAAAAGATTATATGTTAAAGGAGTGCCTGAATTATGCAACTTGGCATTATATCAAGCCCGATAGAATCAAGTTTTCAATCAGCTAATACGAAAGGATTAGCTTTTATAGAATTATGTGTAAACGAAGGTCAAGATGTTCAAGAATTCTATCAAAATCGTCATAACCTTTTAAAGTGGCAAAACAAATATAAAGTTAAAGTTGGCTCTATTGGTAGATGGAAATCGATTCGTATTGATGAAAAAGGTAATGTCATAAAAGCGGAGTTGGAAAGTTGCTATCGATTAATAGATGTAGCAAGTGAATTAGGTTGCATTAATTTTGTTAGCGGTTGCAACTTTGTGGACAACCTTTCATACTACGAAAACTGTACAGCAGCGATTGTCTTTTTCTCTCGACTAATAGAATATGCAAAAGAAAGAGGGGTAAATGTTTCCTCTTACAACTGTAGAAAAGTGAATTTTGTGCATAATCCTGAAGCTTGGAGAATTGTTCATGGTCATTTACATGAATTAGGAATTAAGTTTGATCCATCCCATAGTAGATATTATGGTGGGGATTATTTACAGGAAACTCTAGATTGGGGAAATCGTTTTAACCATGTTCATTTAAAGGGATCCTTAATCGTTAACGGGACTAGAGTTGATGATCCTCCAGCAGGCTTAGATCAAACAGATTGGAAATCATTTATTTCATTATTACGTGCAAAGGGCTATACAGGAGGTTTAAGTATAGAGCCTCATTCATCTATATGGACTGGTGAGTTAGGTGAGCAAGGTATTGACTACACTATTGACTATATGAAGAAATTACTATTTTAGGTGGAAGGAGCAGAATATATGACCATTAGAAAATTAAGGTATGGAATTATTGGAGCTGGTAGTAATGCAGAAAGAAAGCACTTAAATAATTATATGAATATTCCTAATGTAGAGCTTGTTTCTATATGTGATGTAAATATTGAAAGTGCAAATAGATTAGCAAATAAGTACAACATAACCAATATTTATAATGATTATATGGAAATGCTAGTGAACGAAGAGTTAGATCTTATAAGTGTTTGTACACCAAACTATACCCATGAAGAAATTACTATACAAGCTCTTATGCAAGGTATTCATGTCCATTGTGAGAAGCCACTTGCAGTCAATGCAGATTCTGCAAAGAAAATTGTAGAAGCGAAAAATAAATCTGGCAAATTAGTAATGGTTGGATTAAATAATCGGTTTACTAAAGAAGCTCTTACTTTAAAGAGTTTCATAGATAGAGGATGTTTAGGTGAAATTTATCGAGCAAAAGCAGGGTGGAGTCGACGAAGTGGAATACCAGGACGAGGTACTTGGTTCACTAATAAGGATTTTGCTGGTGGAGGGGTTATGATTGATTTAGGTGTCCACTATTTAGATCTAGCCTTATATTTAATGGGCATGCCAAACCCAACCTATGTTACAGGTTCGACGTATAATCATTTTAATAATTCAACTAATCGAAACCGAAATGGCTATAGAGGAAATTTAAACGGAGTTTTTGATGTTGAGGATACAGCAATTGGTTTTATGGGTCTGAATAATGGAGCATCTGTGCAATTTGAATTTAGTTGGGCTTCCAATATTGAAAAAGATGTTACAAAAATAGAATTGCTTGGCACAAAGGGTGGTGCGAGTTTAATTAATGGTGAGTTGAAAATTTATTCTGAGATAGCTGACACTTGTGTAAATATAACTCCTATATTAGATTCTACTAGCCATTTAATGAATGAATTTGATCATTTTGTTCAATGTATTCTTCATGGAGAAGAATTAATTTCTCCAGCTGAACATGGAGTATACATGATGGAAATTATTGATCAATTTTATGAATCTGCTATCCGTAAGGAACCAATTCATCTTTCATAATGAAGGATAAATTATATTTATAGATTTCTAGAAATAAATAATTGGAGGGGAATAGATAATGAAATTAGGATTTAACAGTGCTATTTTAGATGGATGTTCTTTTGAAGAAGTAATTGATTTTGCTTCAGAGCATGGGTTTTCTTGTGTGGAATTATGTGCTTGGCCAACGGGGAAAGCGGAGAGAAAGTATGCTGGTGTAACACATATTAATGTAGACGACTTAGATGGAGAATATGTAAAAAGCTACACTAAATCAAAAGGGATAGAAATATCAGCAATTGCCTATTACCCTAATCCTTTAGACAGTGATCGAGAAAAAGCTGATTACTATGTATCTCATATTAAAAAATGTTTAGAGGCTGCAAAAAGTTTAGACGTCCAGTTTGTAAACACCTTCTTAGGACGTGATCAATTTAAAACAGTGGAAGAAAATTTAGAAAAGGTGGTAACAGTATGGAAACCTATCATCGAGTTGGCTGAAGAGCTAGATGTTAAAATTGCTATTGAGAATTGTCCAATGCTTTTTACAACAGATGAGTGGCCAGGTGGGCAAAACTTAATGACAACTCCTGCTATCTTTAGAAAGGTTTTTGAGTTGATCCCAAGCAAACACTTTGGTTTAAACTATGATCCTTCTCATTTTGTATGGCAACAAATTAATTATCTAAAACCGATTTATGAGTTTAAGGAAAGAATATTCCACATACACTTTAAAGATATCAAAGTGTATAAAGATAAATTAGATGATGTGGGAATTATGGCAACACCACTTCAATATTTATCTCCAAAGTTACCAGGTTTTGGAGATGTGAATTGGGATAGCTATGTATCTGCTCTGACTGATATTGGTTATCGGGGGTATGCTGTTATTGAAGTGGAGGACAAGGCTTTTGAAGAGTCAATTGAACGAAGAAAAGATTCTATTATCATTAGCAAGAATTACTTGAGAAAGTATTTTGTATGAGTAGTATCTTTGAATGGAAGGGAAAATGATTGCCTAGACTTTTTAAAAATCAGAGGAAAGGAGAAAAACAATTTGCTCAATTGTATTTTCTTCTTTCTCTTTTTGTATAGAAAGAATTTATCCTATTAAGTACCACATTATGGTTAATATGAGGGGTGGATGAGGTGAGATTTAGTTCGCCATGGGATTTAGTTCAAGTAAATATATTAGAGCAAAATCAAATATTACAGCCTATTACAGAGCAAATCATGATTATTTATGTAATAGAAGGCCAAGCATCCGTATGCGAATCTGTGGATGTATTTCATTTGAAAAGGGAAGAGTTTATAATCTTAGAACCTTCTAAAGTTTATGAAATAATAGAACTGGAGGGAAACGTAGTTCTAATATCTTTTCAATATGAAAACGTGTTTTTTAAATGGAGAAATCATCATTCTCATTTCAGTGGTCATTCAAATAATCATCATTCCTCTATAGAATTAGAGCTATCCAAAAAACTACATAGCTTTCTAAGAATCTATTTTTCTCAAAATGAAGATAATGATTCATCGATGTATGAAATATATTTTGGAGTAATTGCTTATTTAGAGAAGTATTTTAGGAAAAAACATGCAAAGAGCAGTTCAGAAGAGAAATTTAACGCTCGAATAAATGAAGTAATTTCATATTTGAATATGAACTATTCACGAGAGATATCTTTATCAGAAGTAGCTGCATTATTTTATATATCAGAGCCCTACCTATCAAAGACATTTAAAAAAGTAGTTGGAATCTCTTTTACGCAATATCTTATGAGGAGAAGATTAGAAGGTGTAAAAAAAGACCTAGAAACAACCAATGAGTTCATTACAACAGTAGCTTTTAATAATGGTTTTTCAAATGTAAATTCATTTAATAAGTCTTTTAAAGCTGCGTTTGGCATAACACCTTCTGATTATAAAAAAATAAATTATATAAAGAAAGATGATTCACAGATTGGCAAGAATACTATATCAGTGCTAGAAGGTTTAAAAAAGCTTTCACCAAATAGCGAAGCCGTAGTATCTTACAAGTTAAAGGATACAATTAATACAAATTTAGAAGATACAATTACTATTCAGGCTAACCATTATAAAAACTACACAAAGAATTGGAATGAGATTATAAATATTGGCTATGCAGCAGATATATTATTAGCAAATTTAGAACAGCAAATAGGATTAATGCAAACTAGTATTCCATTTAAGTATGGTAGAGTTTGGGGCATTTTAAGTGATGACATGATTATTGAGAAAGATGAGATTGATGGTAAACTGTTGAACTTTGGAAAAGTTGATCGAGTGATTGAGATTTTAATTAAGAACAAAATGAAACCATTTTTAGACTTAGGTATTAAACCAAAAATGATTATAGGAAAAGAGTTTACTATTCATGCATCCTCGTTTAGTCAGAAATGCAGAACAATTGATGAATGGGGATTAATAGTTAAGGAGTTTGTCTCACATTGTGTCAATAAATTTGGATATGAGGAGGTATCTAGTTGGTACTTTGAACTATGGAAGCCGAGTGAAAAGGTACTTAACAGTATTCAGGGAGTAAAACAATTGGATAAATCTATGATTGGAAATAAATATTTTTTAGATTATTTTACAGTGATATATCGAGCTATTAAACAGGTTGCCTCTGAGGTGAAAGTTGGAGGAGGAGGTTTTAGCTTAGATATAGATGAAGAAGATACAGTAAATTTAATTGAAAAATGGTTAAAGTTAGATGTTAAACCGGATTTTCTCACCTTTACTATATTTCCTTTAGATCAATGTAATCATACGTTCTCCGAAACGAGGATTTCATCAGATGAACATTATATTTACATGAAAATAAGAGATAATTTTCAATATTTCAGAGAATTAAAATCCGATGTAGAATTAATAGTTGCAGAGTTCAATTGTACAGTTTCTAGTAGAGCGTCAATAAATGATAGTATATTTAAAGCAAGTTATTTGATAAAGAACTTTATAGAGAACATGGAGCATAATACTAAAATGAGTTATTGGCTCTTTTCTGATATTTTTAGTTACTCAGAAGACTCTAAAAGGTTGCTATTTGGGGGAACAGGAATAATTTCAAGGGACGGAATTCAAAAGTCTCCTTATTTTGCTTTTGAATTTTTGAATAGTTTAGGTAATCAACTGCTTCATCAAGAAGATGGAATTTTTGTTACTAGAAAGTTAGGACAGAGACTACAAGTATTGTTATACCACTATTCACATATTGGAGCAGAGAACAATTTCCTAAGCGAGAAAAGTATGAAGGATGATCAGGACGTCGAACATTTATACAATAGGGAAAGTAGAACATTTCAAGTAAATATTACAGGTATGAAAAAAGGGCAATATAAAATGAAAAAGAGAGTAATTAATAAGAAGGATGGAAGTATTATAGATAAGTTAAGTACATTTGAAAAAAACCACCATATTAAGCAAGAAGAAATTGCCTATTATCGCTCAACCTGTTTGCCATTAATGACGCTGGAGGAAGTTAATGTTCAAAGCGATAGATTAGTTATCAAAGAGCTACTTTATCCACATGAAGTAATGTTGATTGAAGTTGATTATATATACTAAATTTAAAATTATTTAAAGGATAAAGATGAACAACACATTTTTATCCTTTTTATTTTATTATTTTGTTAAATAGTTAAATAAAACAGAAGTTTTCATCAAATATGAATAAGAAGTTTCCTTAGAAATCCATTAAAATCTAAATTGTAAACACTTTCAAATAGAAGGGGACATTAATATATGAAAAAGTTGAAATTCGGAATAATAGGTTGTGGAGGAATTGCCAATACAAAACATTTGCCTGCATTAGCAAAATTGAAAGATAAAGTAGAAATTGTAGCCTTCTGTGATGTTATCTTGGAACGTGCTGAAAAGGCAGCTGCTGAATATGGTGTAGAAAACTCTTTAGTAACGGAAGATTATAAAGAAGTATTAAAAGATGAGTCTATTGATGTTATACATGTTTTAACACCAAATATCTCTCATTCATTTATTACAGTAGATTCATTAGAAGCTGGAAAACATGTAATGTGTGAAAAACCAATGGCAATTAATTATGAAGAAGGAAAGAAAATGTTAGATGCGGCAAAACGGACAGGAAAGAAATTAACAATTGGATATCAAAATAGATTTAGAGCAGATTCTCTAGCAACTTATGATGCTTGTCAAAAAGGTGAATTAGGTGAAGTTTACTTTGCTAAAGCACATGCTGTACGTCGTAAAGGTGTTCCAACTTGGGGAGTATTTCCTGATAAAGAAAAGCAAGGTGGAGGGACATTAATTGATATTGGTACACATGCACTGGATCTTACACTTTGGTATATGGACAATTATAAGCCTAAAACAGTATTAGGTTCTACTTATGCAAAACTAAAAAACAATCCAGAGGCTAATATGTTCGGTCCTTGGAACCCAGAAACATTTGAAACGGAAGATTCTGCATTTGGTCTTATTAAAATGGAAAATGGTGCTACGATTTTCTTGGAAGCAGCATGGGCATTAAATATGATTAATCCAAAAGAAGCTCAAGTTACACTATGCGGTACAGAGGGTGGAGCGGAGATGTTTGGCCAGGCATTTATTGATAGAGGTTATGTGGTATTCAATAAAGCTGCACATAACCAGTTGGAAGAAACGAAGCCTTCTGATGCTGGCGGTGTATTTGGATTCGAAGGTGGAAAATTAGAGCAACGTGATGCAGAAGCTATTCAATGGGTAGATGCAATTATAAATGATACTGAGCCCTTAGTAAAACCTGAACAAGCCTTAGTAGTTACTCAGATTCTAGAAGCAATTTATAAATCTGCAGAAACTGGTAAAGTAGTGGAACTATAAGAAGGAGGGGATCATTATGGCAAGAATTAAAAGAGCTGTAAGTCTTTACAGTTATCAAGATGAATATGTACGTGGCAAATTAAATCTCGAAGATTGCATGAAGGAATTAAGTGAATTAGGGGTAGAAGGTGTAGAAATTATTAGTGATCAGATGTTGAAAAATGCACCTTTTGTTTCTGAGGAAGATATTAAAGATTTTAGACATTTAGTTCGAAAATACCAAGTAGACCCTGTATGTAATGATATATTCATTAACACAAATTTATATAAAAATCGAGAAAGAACGCAGAGTGAAAATCTAGATCAACTAAAAGATGAGATACGTTTAGCACATAAATTAGGCATAAAATTAATTCGTTTAGTTTCAGCTACTCCTGCAGATATTATAGAAGCTGCCATACCATTATGTGAAGAATTAGATGTAGCAATAGCTCAGGAAATCCACGCAGGAATGGGTTTTGATCATCCAAAGACAAAAGCATATATAGATATCATGCTGAAGTTGAAATCTCCTTATTGTGGTTTAGTTGTTGATACAGGTATCTTCTGCAAAAAACATCCGAGAGTATCAACTGCATTCTTTAAAGATCAAGGATTGTCGGAAGAAATTGCAGAATATATTGATTCCATTTTTGAAGCTGGATCAGATCCACGTGGGAAAAGCTCAGAAGACGTATTACCAGAGAATATTCGCCAAGCAATTAAGTCTGGAACAGATAGAATGTATTTATTATTCTCAGATGGCTATGAACAAAATGACTTCTCTGTCATGGATGAATACATGCCTTATATCTATCACTTTCATGGAAAGTTCTTTGAAATAATGGAAGATGGCACGGAATATTCCATTCCTTATAAGGAGTTAATTGACTACTTAAAAGCGAAGAATTATAACGGATATATAGCAAGTGAGTACGAAGGTGGACGTTTTGCTTTACCAGGAATAGAGGTAGATGCTGTATCTCAAGTACGCAAACATCAGGAATTATTAAAACAATGCATTGAAGGAGTTGAATAAGTCATGTTTGATAATTATGTGTTGAAAGATAATACTCTAAGTAATGTTGTGAAAGATGATGAAGTTATTGGTTATCAAGTGCAGACATTTATTACGTATTATCGAGGTATTCCATTATCCATGGTTCATGATATCCAAATTGAGTTGGACGATCAACCAGTAGAAAGAGAGAAAATTGCATTCTCTCCAGATGGAGAAACTTTCTTTACATTAGATGAAATGGAAACGGTAACTACTTATAAATGGGAGTATGGAGATCCAGGAACTATCTTTGTTAAACAACCAGGTGGTTTATCGGAAGGAAAACACAAAGTTAAACTTACACAAGTCTCTAGGGTGCCATATATTCCAGTACCATTCTCTGGAACAAGAACATTAGAAATGGAAGTCCTTAAATAAAAAGGAGCTGTAATTCATGTTATATGTTGGAATTATTGGTTACGGATTTATGGGGCATTGTCACAAAGATATGCTTAGCGAACTTGATTATGCCGAGGTAGTTGGTGTGTACGATATAGAAGCTAAACAGACAGAAGATATTCAAGAAGAGATTAAAGTTTTTGATTCATTAGAGGAATTGCTATCAAATTCATTAATAAATACAGTCATTATTGCTGTTCCTAACCATCTTCATTTAGAAATGGTAAAGAAAAGTGCTGAGTACGGGAAAGATATCATTTGTGAGAAACCTGCAGCAATGAATGTAGAAGAATTTGATCAAATGGTAGAAGTTACAAAAGAAGCGAATGTTCGATTTACTATTCATCACCAAAGGCGATGGGATAAAGATTATCAAACTGCTAAAAAGGTTTACAAAGAACAGGCTTTAGGAGATGTCTATACCATAAAGTCAACCCTCTATGGGTTTAATGGAAATATGCATGATTGGCATGTATTTCCTGAGTATGGTGGAGGGATGTTATATGATTGGGGCGTTCATCTAATTGATCAGTTACTAAATTTAGTTGATTCAGAGATTGTTTCCGTCTTTGCTGATATTAAGAATGTCATTAACAAAGACGTGGATGATTACTTCCATATCATAATTAAATTTGCTAATGGAATTACGGGTCAACTAGAGTTAGGTACCTATTATCTGTCTACAAAAGAGAAGTGGTTTGAGCGTCACTGGTTTATTGGTGGAGATAAAGGGAGCTTAAATATTGACGGATTCAATATAGAAGGAAATATCACTAGAACTTCTCAACTTCTAAAGAATGTACCTGGAAAAATTACCATGTCTTATGCAGGACCGACTCGCTCGTTTGGACCTCCTCCTGAAGGCCGTTTAGTAACTGAAGAATTACCAGAGGTACAAACCGAACATCGAATGTTCTTTGATAATTATTATCGAGCTTTTCAAGGGAAAGAAGAGTTAGAGATAAAACCTGAACAGATTAGAAAAGTTTTAAAAGTAATGGAACTGGCTAGAGAATCTGCACAAACAATGAAATCAGTAGAGTATTAGAAGGCTGACTCTTTTATTAAATAGAGGTACTTTTTATAATGAAGTTTCGATTTTGTAAAATAAGTGGCACTCAGATTATGAAAATAACTGGGTGCCATTTTGTATATCTAGTAGTCTAATAAAAACTATAGGAATGAATTTTATGAACAGATTAATTATTGCGTAATCTTTTTTAAACCCTGTAGCTGGTTCATTTATTTCCAGAGAAAATGAATAAATGGATATTACTACTAAGTGAAAAAGTAGGAAGTGATAGTAAGCAAGATGTATTAAAATGAAAGCGTAATCAAACTAGTGTCATCTACTTGATTACTTTATTAAGTATAAAAGTAATCAAGTACCGAATTCACATTCTAAAGGGGGATCATCAATATAATTATGTGCTTGGATACCAAAGAAAAAAGGTGAATAATTACAAGGGAAATAAAAGCGTTTTAGTATGCTTTAAATTCTAATCGGATGAAATGAGAGATGTAAAAGATAAGTGAATCTAAAAGAATTAATAAGGAGTGTTTTATAATGGATAATAAGGCAGAGATCATCTCAATACCAAAGACGCAAGTTAATGGCAAAAAAATGAGTCTGATAGAAAAAATGAGTTATGGCAGCGGTGATTTTGCTTCGAATATGATCTGGGGATTAGTGGGAAGTTTTTTATTATACTTTTATACAGATGTTACATTAGTACCGGTTGCAGCAGCAGGTACATTGCTACTTGTTACAAGAATTTTAGATGCAATCATAGATCCTGTTATTGGTGGATTTATTGATCGAACTAATTCGAAATGGGGCAGGACTAAGCCATATATTATTTTTGGGATACTACCTTTATGTTTTTTTTATGTATTAACGTTTACATCCTTTGATTTTTCAGATTCAGGCAAGATTATTTATGCATATATTACATTTATTATTACGGGGCTCTTATATTCTGTTGTAAACATTCCTTACGGCGCACTAATGCCTTTAATGACAAGAGATTCAAGTGAAAAAAACCAACTATCGAGTTTCCGAATGGGTGGTATGGCAATAGGAAATACATTAGTGGCAGCATGTACAATGCCATTGGTGGGAGCATTTGGCCAAGGTGACGAGCAAAGAGGTTTCTTCTTCACAGCAATTATTTATTCAATTTTAGGAATTATAGCTTTTACATTAATCATTAAAAACTGTAAAGAGCGATATGTGGAAGTTATAGCTCCATCTAAAGAGAAGCAAAGTTTAAGAAATACTTATAAAAGTGCTTTTAAAAATACTCCTTGGGTATCTACCATGTTGTTCTCATTATTACTATTTATTAAGATTGGCGCAGTTGTATCTATAACAATTTATTACTGTATACAAGTATTGGGTAATCCTGCAATGGTTTCAATTCTGTTGCCATTATTATATGTTTCAATGTTGGTATCAGCTGCCATAACAACACCTGTTCTGAATAAATTTGGACATAGAAAAGGTAATATTCTAACACTAGGAATCTTTATTGCTGGAATGTGCATACTGCCGTTTTTCTCTAGCCAAACAGCCATTTTTGTAACCGTTTACTTCATAGTTAATGTATTCAATGGAATAGGTGCAGGATCGGTTTTTGGAATGACAGCAGACTCTGTAGACTATAATGAGTGGAAGTTTGGTATGCGTTCTGAAGGAACCTTATATGCTGGTTACAGCTTTGCTACTAAAGTTGGAATGGCAATTGGTGGAGCTGTAGTTGGATATTTATTGGCTCTTGTTGGATATAATGCAGAGAATGTAAGTGGATTTGCTAAAAGCTCTATTAATTTTAGTTACTTCTTTATTCCTATTTTGATAAGTATCCTGCAAATCATCGCTATTTCATTTTATAAGCTGGATAGCATTCATAAGGATATCGTTGCAGAATTAGAAGAGAAAAGGATACAATCTTAACCGGTATAACTTTTTGAGTAATTATAAGATCAAATACCTTCATTAGAAGGGGCTTGTTGTATTTAAGAAAATTCACTAGTACTTATTGTAGAAATTATATCTTGCCTTCTTAAATTTATGGTGCAGATAATGATATCATAAGATCCTTCTTTTTTGGAAAACTAAAATTGGAGGTGAGTACAATGGCAAAAACAAAAGCAGATCCATCAACAATTGGTTTAAATTCATCTCAAGTAGAAGGACAAGGGACTACTACAAGAGAGACAGGTAGTAAGAAGGAAGATTCTTCAAGAAATAAACAAAAACGTTCTTAGTATGAAAGAAAACAGGTGGAGATTTCACAATCCACCTGTTTTTTTGAGTCATTTTTTGCATAATTACTAAAAAAACCTAGAGATGTATTCTAACGGGTTCCGTTGAGAGAGGGAAAACCTTAAATCCCACCCCACTTAGCAGCAGAAATAACGATGTAAATAGCACTATATTTAACAGTAAAAAACCCAGAGTACTAATGACTCTGGGTTTTTATGTCTTTAATAACTTCTTATTCCGTTAAAGTCCCCGCTAGTTGAACATCAATTACGGCATAGAAGTAACCGCTAAATGTATTAAACCTGTTACTATAAGCAAAAACACCATAAAGGATGTTGAATATAACATAAGTTTCCTCATAATCTCTTTTTCTTTTATCTTCTTAAAAGCAATAAAACCTAACAAAATCGATATCAACCATACCATTACTCCCCACAGAGAAAATAAATATGGTGAATTTGCTACCCAAAATACGGTAACGAGTAAGTAAAAAAGCATCAAAGTCCAAACTAATCCTTTCATCTCTCTCTCCCCAATATGAAATTTTAAATTTCCACTCTTGTTGAATAATCCTCCCCTTTAATGGAATATCCTTTATTTACAATTGTATCACACAATTCCTCAATAGAAGCTGATATCCACAAGAACAGGATGCGGATTGACAAGTCATTTAACACCCTAATTAGCACCTCATTTTTTAGCTGTACAATAATTATTGTACGCTTGTTAATTAAGGTGCTATTTGAGGTGCTTATTCACCCCGAAATTGTATAAAAACATTGATATAACAACAAATAAAGCAGGTCTAATTCTTCTGCGAATTAGCCTGCTATTTATAATGCTATTTGCTATTTTCTCTCCCTAAACGGAACCCCTTAGATGTATTCCATGTGTTTTTATATACTCTCTCTTTCTTTGATGATATATTGGAAAAAATAATATAAGAGACGTTATTGAATATGTCATGATGATTATAATTATATTGAAAGGAGAGCGAAAATGAAACTAAGTGTTCTAGATCAATCTGTCATTAGCATGGGGGCATCTGCTCAAGAAACTTTACAAAATACAGTCAAATTGGCACAAATAACAGAGGAGCTTGGCTATGTTCGTTTTTGGGTGGCAGAGCACCATAATACAGACGGAATAGCGGGTACATCACCTGAAATTCTTATTGCTCATATAGCCTCTAAAACAAGCAAAATAAAAATAGGATCTGGCGGAGTATTATTGCCACAATATAGTCCATATAAGGTAGCTGAAAATTTCAAGCTATTAGAAGCTTTATTCCCAGGTAGAATTAACTTAGGAATAGGCAGATCTCCAGGAGGAAATGCAGAAACCCGTTTGGCACTAACTGATGGGCTTCGTAAAAGCCTGAATGAGTTTCCAAGACAATTAAAGGATTTGCAAGGCTATTTGCATAATAATCAAGAAACGAATGAAGTGATAGCCTATCCAATAACAAATACAGTTCCAGACGTTTGGTTACTTGGTGTTACCCATAGAGGTGCAAGGGTAGCAGCAGAAAATGGAACTGCTTTTACATTCGGTCATTTTATTGCTCCAGCAAATGGGAAGAGAGCTATAGAATATTATTATGAGCATTTCCAAGCTTCTCAAACATTAAATAAGCCTAGAGCAAATATCTGTATCTTTATTATTTGTGCAGAAACAATGGAGAAGGCAGAAGAACTCGCGCTGAGTCAGGATCTGTGGTTGTTAGCTATTTCAAAGGGAAAAAGCACAAAGATACTTAGTACAGAAGATGCAAAGAAAACTATACTTATAGAACAAGATCATAAAATAATAAAAGAGAATAGAAAAAGAATGATCGTAGGAACAAAGCAAAAAGTAAAAGCGGATTTAATGCACCTTAGTGAGTATTATCAGACAGATGAATTTATGGTTATCACAAATGTATACTCGTTTGAAGATAAAATACAAAGTTATAGATTATTGGCAGAGCTATTTTAATCAAAATATAAGTGGTTTTGGTAGTAAGGCTTGGTAAATGTTTAGAATAGTTTTCATTCATTTGTTTAAAATAAGAAATAAAAATAATATCTTAATGCTGAAAGGAGTTCAAAAATGAATGAAAATAGTAACATTCTTCTTACTTCATCAGAGATAGCGTCTATTTGGACTTCCTACTTAAACAATAGTATGTCCATTCAAATACTAAGGTATTTTCAACATAATGTGGAGGATATAGCAATAAAGCAAATTATTGAGTTAGCGCTAGATATTTCTACTAATCACCTTGAAAAGTTAACAAACTTGTTTCAAAGTGAGAATATCCCTATTCCAAATGGATTTACAGAAAGTGATGTTAATATTCAAGCTGGACGGCTTTATACAGACCCCTTTATGCTTACCTATTTAAATCATATGTCTAAAGCCGGAATGCTTGGCTATAGTGGTTTTCTATCTATGACTGCTAGAAAAGATGTAAGAACTATTTTTAAGAAGGCACTTCATCATACAGTAGATTTGTTTGAGGACAGTTCCGAAGTATTACTTGAAAAGGGAATGTTCATTCGCTCTCCATATATTGATTATCCAAAGGAGACAGATTATGTTGATAGCAAAAGCTACTTGAGTGGATTAAACCCATTTTCAACTAAACGTCCACTCAATACGGTAGAGTTAAGCCATTTACATATGAATATCCAAAACAATTTAATAGGGGCCAAGTTAAGTACTAGCTTTGGTCAATCTTCTCCAAGAAAAGAAGTCCAACAATTAATGATACAAGGAAAAGATATCTCAGAGAAGCATACAAAAATATTTACTTCTACTTTAATTGATAATGATACACAATCACCAATATCAGCGGATGTTTCTATTACTAATTCAACAGATCAGGTTTTTTCGGATAGATTAATTATCTTTCATCAAGGTTTTTTAACTGCAGCAGGTACAGGAAATTATGCAGCCGCTGCAGCTGCTAGTCAAAGAAGTGATCTAATAGTAAATTATGAACGCCTATCTTTAGAAATTGCACAATATGCAAAGGACATAGCTTATTTAATGATTAAAAACGAATGGCTTGAACAGCCACCTGGAACAATGGATAAAGATCGGTTAATAAAAGAGAAGAAACAATTATAAATGGAGATAAAATAGACGGGTAAGTTGTTTCATGCTTGCTTGTTTTTGTTTGCGATAAGAGAACTCATGCTTTTCAACCAATAGAAGCATGAGTTTAGATATTTATAAGGCTCTTTCTGAGCAATGGAAGATGACGTCATTCTAATAGGGACATCATTATTTTATAATTTTTGTAATTGTGAATGCGCTTCCAAGTTGATAAGATAATGTACATAGAGAGTATAGAAAAGAGGTGAATGGCTTACGTGAGTGACTACATGCACGAACGTCATACAAGAATACTCGAAATATTAAGAAAGGAGAAACGATATGTAACGGCTAAAGAGTTAGCTAAGATGGTTTATGTTTCCCCGAAAACGATTTATCGAGATATGCAGCAAATATCGGAAATGCTTTTAACAAATTGTCGGTTAGTAAAAAGAGAAAACCAAGGTTATTATCTAGAATCAAATAGTGAAACTGACACCCTCGAAACATATACATTTGATTGCACGGAAGAAAGACGTTTAAATTTAATGTTATTCCTGCTTTCCATTGCACCTTGTAAAACCTCTATTCAAAAGATTTCAGAAAGATATTTTGTTAGTCAAAGCTCCATTCTTCATGATTTTAATTATATTGATAAGATTCTGAAAAACTATCACTTGAAGCTACAAAAAAATAGTGACGGTACTTATATTAAAGGTGATCAACTTTCTATTCATCGTCTCATGGCCATCATCATTGAATGTTATTTAACCCAAATTGGTGATCCCTTTCGTCAATACGACATTCCAGAGCACTTCAAAGGAATACAAGTGAAAAATAATAAGCTATATGAAATAAAAAGAATATTACACGAGATTCAAATTAAGCATGATATGAGTTTAGATCAGCCTTATTATTTAACACTATTCTGTTCCCTTCTTTCTATGATAGAAAAACATGGAATGAAACATCGTCTTCTTATAAAAGATGTCATGATATATGAAGAGATGGATCAAAGTAGTCCCATCTTCAAAATAACAAAAGATATCGTCAGAAAAATGGAAGTTTTATATAACATGAAGTTAATAGAAGAAGATATTCATACTCTTTACTATATTTTAAAGGCTTTTAAATTAAATTCACGTTTCTTGTTAAATGAAGATACAGAGGCGTATATGCGTAAGGATGTAACTAACTTGGCAAGAGCCTTGGTCACTAGAGTGACAGAAAACAGTGGATATCGTTTTGTAGAGGATAGTGAATTATTAGAACGCTTAACTTTGCATATGCATGCGATGGTTTACCGTATAAGCCATGAAATATATATTATAAATCCAATATTAAAATCGATTAAAGCTAATTTTAGTTATATATTTGAGTTTATTAAAACAAGTGCACAAGAATTAAAAGAAGAAGGGCTGGTCAATAGAGATTTTACAGACGAAGAAATTGGCTATATAACCCTTTATTTTCAAATATCATATGATGATAGATTTGCTAATCAAATACCAATTTTAATTGAGTGTACAAGTGGAATAGGATCTTCTCATCTTCTAAGTGAGAAAATCAGACGTAATTTCCCTAATATCCATATTAAGAAAATTATTGCTCAGCAGCGTATTAAAAAGTCTGATTATGAGGATGTTGAGTTAGTTATTTCAACTGTTAAAAGACACAGTATTATTGATAAACCTACTATTCTTGTGAGCCCCATTCTAAATCACGAGGATAAGTATAAAATTGATCAGTTTATTCGGGAGTACTATAATCAATAGTTTTTATTCAATACAATACAAATTAATAACAATAAGGAGTTAAGGTGATGGAGATAAGCATGGAAAATTTAGATTTTAGTAAGGTTATTTCAAAAGAATTGATTGAATTAAACTTACAGGCAACAACTAAAACAGAAGTAATTGAAGAATTAACAAAAATACTTTTTGTAAACGGTTGCATTTCTGACGAAGAAGGTTTTATACGGGATGTTATGTTTCGTGAAAATGAAGGAGTAACTGGGCTAGAAAAGGGGATTGCCATACCTCATGGAAAATCGGAGTATGTGTTAAAAACTTCCATAGTGATAGGTAGGACAAATACCAAGGTAGAATGGGAATCGTTAGATGGAGAACCAATAAATCTTATTATCTTATTTGCAGTAAAAGACTCTGACAAAACAACTACCCATATTAAGCTACTTCAGAAAGTAGCGATTCTTCTTGCTGATGAAGAAATCATGGAAAAATTTCAGACACTCCAAACAAAAGAAGCATTTTTAGAAGTACTTTCTATAAATGGTTAAAAAATACTATCTAAATCTACTGAAGGCTTATCAAATGAAACGGGGGATTAGAATATGAATATTGTAGGAATCTCAGCTTGTACATCAGGAATTGCTCATACGTATATTGCCAGAGAAAAATTAATCAAGGCTGGTCAGGAATTAGGTCATAAAGTTCGAATTGAAACACAAGGTACTATTGGAATTGAAAATGAACTAACAAAGGAAGAAATTAAAGAAGCAGATTTAGTCATTATTGCTGCTGATATTAAAATAAGTGGTAAAGAACGCTTTAAAGGGAAGAAGATTGTCGAGATTCCAACTCATATTGCCATTAAAGCACCGAAGCAACTGTATCAAAAGATTGAAGCTGAATTAAAAAAACAGTGAGGAGGTCTTATACATGTTAAAAAAACTTCAGATAAAAAGACATGCATTAACTGCCATTAGTTTTATGTTACCGCTTGTAGTAGCTTCTGGTTTATTAATCGCAATTGGAAATCTAACTGGTGGTACTGTTATCGAAAATTATAAAGAATCCTTTGATATTCCATCAGCTCTTGTCTCATTGGGAGTCCTTGGAATGGGATTACTAGCTCCTGTCATCTCTGCGGCGATCGCTTATTCTATAGCAGATCGCCCTGGTATCGCACCAGGATTATTAATGGGCTTAATTGCGAATGCAATAGGTGCTGGATTTTTAGGCGGTATGTTAGGTGGATTCATAGTTGGTTATTTTGTCTTATTCTTAAGAAAAAATTTAAAAGTACCAAAGTGGGCAGAAGGATTAATGCCAATGATGATTATTCCTTTAATCTCGAGTTTAGTTATTGGATTACTTATGTTTTTCGTGCTAGGAGTACCGATAGTTTGGGCTACAGATGGATTAACTTCTTTCTTAACAAGTATGCAGGGTTCCATGCGATTTGTTTTTGGAGCAATTTTAGGTGGGATGGCAGCCTTTGACTTTGGGGGACCTGTAAACAAGGTGGCATCCCTTTTTGCAGATGGACTTTTATTAGAAGGAATTTATGAACCAGAGGCTGTAAAAATATTGGCATCCATGGTTCCTCCCTTTGGTGTCGCAATCTCTTGGGGGCTTTCTAAGCTATTCCGAAAGAAAAGATATACAAAATCAGAAGAGGATAATATTAAAATTGCATTACCAATGGGTGTTTGTATGATTACGGAAGGTGTTATTCCCATTGCAGCTGTAGACATTGTGAGAGTAGTAACGTCTTGTACATTAGGTGCTGCTATAGGTGGAGGATTTTCGATGATGTGGGGAGTAGGTTCACCTGTTCCTTCTGGTGGAATGTTTATTGTCCCAGCAATGACAAACCCATTATTATTCTGTGTTGCTTTATTGATTGGCTCTTTGATTACAGGTCTGATGTTGTTTTTATGGAAAAAGGAGCCAGCTGCTGAAATAGATCAGTCTTCAATGGAAGAAGAGGAAGTAGATTTATCAGATGTTAAGATTTCCTTTTGATAGGGAGATGGCTTGGAGTAGAGATAAACATACAGCAATAAAAGGAGGGTCTAATAATGTATGTTTCTATGAAGGGAATGCTGGAGCGCGCTAATAAAGGTAAATATGCCATTATGGCCATAAATTGCTTTAACTTGGAAACAGCTAAAGCGGTTATTGCAGCAGCTCAGGAATTAAGGTCACCTATTATCATTGATTTACTACAGGATCATTTAATACAGCATTTAGGAAGTGAATTATTAACACAGCCTATTATTAGAATGGCAAATGCAGCAAGTGTAGAAGTTGCCGTGAATTTAGACCATGGAAAAGATGTTGGGTTTGTTAAGCGCTGTTTACGAGATGGATTTTCTAGTGTAATGATGGATGCTTCTGCTTACCCAATAGAAGAAAATATCGCGATTACCAAGAAGATGGTTGAATTTGCACAAGTTTTTGATGCTAGTGTGGAAGGCGAAATAGGAAGTATTGGTTCTATTTCTTCTAACCATATGACAGAAGATGAGATGTATACAAATCCAGACTTAGCTATTCGATACGCAAAGGAGTCAGGTATTGATGCATTAGCAATCTCCTATGGATCTAGCCACGGTAATTATCCAGATGGGTATGTACCACCTTTTCGTTTCGATATTTTAGAAAAAATAAAAAAGGAAACAGGTATGCCTATAGTTTTACATGGAGGATCAGGATCCGGGGAAGAAAATATTAAGAAATCCGTTGAACTAGGTATTAATAAAATAAATGTTGGTTCTGATTTTATGAAAGCGCAAGCAAATAGTGTAAGAGAAAACTTAAATAATAATCAACTTGACTACTTTGACATCATTCATCGAAGTATGGAAGCTGGTAAAGAAATAGTAAAGTATTATATTCGTTTAGCTGGATCAGAAGGTAAATCCTTATAATAATAGATGAAAAGAGGAGATTTTATGTTATTAAATATGAAGCAATTATTAGAAGTAGCGAAAGAGCATCAATTTGCTGTGGGAGCCTTTAATGTAGCAGATAGTAATTTTCTAAGAGTAGTAGTGGAAGAAGCAGAAAATAATAACTCACCTGCCATTATTGCTGTTCATCCAACAGAATTAGAATTTGTGAAAGATGATTTCTTTTCCTATGTACTAACAAGAATAAAAAATAGCCATGTACCATTTGTATTACATTTGGATCATGGTGGAAGTTTAGCAGATATTATGCGTGCTATTCATGTTGGGTTTAGCTCTGTAATGATTGATGGATCTCTCCTTTCATTAGAAGAAAATATTAAACTAACAAAACAGATTGTTGAAATAAGTCATCCGTTAGGTGTCTCTGTTGAAGGAGAATTAGGAACGATTGGAAATACAGGAACATCAGTCGAAGGCGGGGTATCAGAAGTAATCTATACAAGACCAGAGGATGCAAGTGAATTTGTAGAAAAAACAGGTGTTGATACATTGGCTGTTGCTATTGGAACCTGTCATGGCATTTATCCAAAAGATATGAAGCCAGAGTTAAGAATGGATATTCTCAAAGACATTAAGTCTAGAGTCGATATCCCATTAGTCCTACATGGTGGATCTGCTAATCCAGACGAGGAAATTGCAGAAGCAGTACAAATCGGTATCCAAAAAGTAAATATTTCATCCGATTATAAACATGCATTTTACAAAAAGTGCCGAGAAATTTTAGCAGAAACTGAATTATGGGATCCAAATGCTATCTACCCTGCCTGTATTGATGCAGCAAAAGAAGTGGTGAAATATAAAATGAAATTATTCCAATCAGTTGGAAAAGCAGCTGTCTATCAGAGTGAGAATGTATTAGCATGGAGAGAGGATAAATTGTAAACGTGAAAGCATTATTTATAGAAAAAGAGAGAACCCTAGGCTAATGCCTAGGGTTTCAAAAGGCTTATAGCGAGGTAGTAAAAAAACCTCCCTATGGTGCAAAGTAATTTTTTGTTCGCTATATTCACAATTTATAAAAATAGGCGGAGAATTTCCGGTTAAATACAAAAAAGTGCTCAATTTGTAGGAAATAAGGGAATAAATTCCGGTTAAGTACAAAAAATCATCCGATTTCCTATGTTTTTAGAAAATAGCCGGAATATCTCCGGTTAATGGAACTACTTTTCCACATAGGGAACGAAATAGCCGGAATTCCTCCGCTTATTTAACTTTTTGGAATCTACTGGACTCAAGATGTAAGCTGGAATACGGTAATAGAAGAAGATAAACATTATAGCTGTATGGAATGTATGGATTCATTTACAGGGGAAGAAGGAAAGCTAGAAAAACGCATAAACAGTTGGCATTTGGGATCTGACTAGTAGAAGCTGTACCTTCAGTAGCTCTTTAGGATTTAATCAAGTAACAAAGAAAGACTTTTAGTCGCAGAGCAAACCACTCATCCCCACAGGTGGTACTTATTTTACAAGTATTCTATAAAAATATCATGATTTAGATTGGAGAGGGCATATCAGCCAATGATACACCCGAACTATTAGGCAATAAGGCTAATAGTTCGGGTTTTTTGTTTTGTTTTTCTTACTATTTCAAAAATCTTCTGGAATGATTCCTTCAGGTTAGTTGTAGGCAAGGGCACACAGTGGCCCCTAGAAAATTTATTTCCTACATTAGAATAAGATTCTTCAAATATTTAAAAATGAAGTTAGATTTATACCATTAATATTATTACAAAGTCTGGCATAATAAACTAATATGTTAATGAAAATATGATAAACCTACATAAGTATTTTAAGCGTTTACATTTTTGCAAAGTAAACTTGCAAAAACATATACTAAACTTCTATCAATTAGGAAACTATAATGAAATTATGAAAGGGGTTACTCTTCATGAAGGAAAGAACAAAGCTAGTTTTAAAAAGGTTTCTAACGGCAAATACCTATTTAACATTTCAAGATTTAAGTGAAGAATTTCATATTAGTGAGCGTACTTTACGAAATGAATTAGGCTTGATAAATGATTACCTTTCCAATAATAGCTACCCTCTTGTTTCTACTAAGAGAGGAATTGGAATGAAACTACCGATACCTATTCATGATGGAGAGCATTTATTAGCCCAGCTTAATGGTGAGAAAGAGCGAGATTATTTCCTACCTGAAGAACGTTTTCTAGCATTAATATTAAATATCGCAGAGTCTTCCAAGGTCACATTGTTATACGAAATGGAAGAAGTATTACAAGTTTCTAAAAGTACGTTAGACGATGATATGAGAAAACTGCGCCAATATCTAGATAAATACGCAGTGAATGTGGTCAGCCTTACCAAACAAGGAATTGTCTTTCAAGGAGAGGAAAGATCCATTCGTTCTATGTTATTTGATGTGATCAACTCTATGACAGTTATGGAGAATCTAATGTCGGGAAAAGATCAAATTAGTGAATTGTCCTACTCTGAACGGATGGTGGTCAACTATCTAGGAGAAGAAACAATTAGGAGACTTCATGAGCTTTATGAGGAGCATTTGAAAAATTTCAGACCGGATATGAATGATGTTTATCGAAATCAACTTACTCTACTGTTAGCTGTTTGGGTTAAAAGAGTAAGAGATGGAAACACAGTGAGTGAAGTGGCAAAGATAAGAAGAGAGCTGAATGAAGGAGAAGTACGACATTATATAGATGAAGTTTGTAAGGCAATTGATCTATATCCCTCCTTAAATGAAATTAAATACATCACGTTCACTGTAGAAGCATTTCATTCTAAGGATATGAACAATTCCTTAGATTGGGTTTCAGCACAATTATTAACCATTCAGCTAATAGCCCATGTAGAGAAAAAAACGGGAATTCCTTTTTCGTTAGAGGAAGAGGATTTATATGAAGGCTTGTATAGACACATTATTGGCTTATTAAGTCGAGCAAAGCATCAGGTAAAAGCATTTAATCCTCTGAAAAATACAATAAGAGATTCCTATCCTGCTATATATCAGGCAGTAGCTAGCTTTAGTAGACATATAGAGGAGTATACCAAAAAGACACTCTCTAATGATGAAGTTGCCTTTTTAACGATTTACTTTTCAACTTCTACTAGTCGAATGAAGCAAGATGAACAATATGTTTACCAAGCAGTGGTTGTATGTAATCACGGTATTTCAACTGGAAGGTTGCTTGCTGCAAATCTAAAGGAGCAATTCAATATAGAAATAGTGGCTGTTTTAAGCTCATATGAATTAAATTTTATAGGAAAATTAGATGTGGATTTAATATTCACAACCATTCCTATTGAACAACAAAGGAAACCAATGCTTTTACTAAATCCAATTCTTAGAGATAGTGATAAAAAAGAAAATAAAGCTTTCCTAAAAGAAAATGAGACTAAGCGCAGAATAGTGTCATCTGAATTAGATGCAACGAAGCTATTGCAAGATATATTAAGCCTAATGGGAACTAGTAATGGCAAAGTGACAAAGGAAAGCTACTTAAGTTTAGTAAATACATTTAAAGAACACCGCTTGAAAATTAATACAAGGGAGATACAGCCAATGTTACAGGATGTCCTAAAGGATACAAATATCTTACTTCATCAACACTGTAAAGATTGGAAGGAGGTGATTCGAAGAGTCGCGTCACCGTTAGTCTCTGAAGGTTCCATAGGGGAGAATTATGTTCAGGCAATGATTAAGTCTGTAGAAGAATATGGACCATATATCGTAATAGGAAAGAACTTAGCTTTAGCACATGCAAGACCAGAAGATGGGGTTCATAAGTTAGGAGTCAGTGTAATGACCTTAAAAGAGCCTGTACATTTTGGTAATGAAGAAAATGATCCTGTTAAAATCGTATTTTGCTTAGCAGCAGTAGATTCTTACTCACACTTAAATATTATGAGAAGCTTAGTAGAGTTAATCAATGATGGAGATAAAGTGAATAAATTATTGAGACTAGAAGATTTGAAAGCGTTTAAAAAAGAACTATTGAATATCGAATGAAATTAAACTTTTAATAAATTGATAGATGGTATAAAAATTAAATACTAATTAAAGGGGAGTGCAATAAATGAAAAAGCTTAATATATTGTTTGTTTGTGGTGCAGGATTAGGGAGCAGCTTTGCTTGTCAAATGGCGGCAGAGGATGTTCTAAATAAATTAGGAGTGGATGCAAAGCTTGATCATAGTGATATATCATCAGCAGCTGCAGCGAAACCAGATGTTATTATCACAGCACAAAATTTTGAAACACAATTTCAGAAATTCTCCATTGATCCAAAACATACAAGAATTATTTATTTGAAAAACATTGTATCTAAACAGGAAATAGAAGAAAAAATCACTCCATTTTTACAGGAAAAAGGGTTAATTGCTTAATTATAAAGATAAGGTGAGGGATTTCGATGAGTGTTGTAAACTTTATCATTCAAAATATCTTAACACAAGCATCTATAACAGTTGCCTTGATTGCTATGCTAGGACTAATTCTTCAAAGAAAGTCAGTAGGTCATGTTATTTCAGGGTCATTAAAGACTTTACTTGGGTTTATGGTTTTGTCTGCAGGTTCAAGCATTATCGTTGGTAGCTTAGTTTACTTTGGCGAAATATTTAGTGAAGGATTCAATATGCAGGGAATCATTCCTTCTATCGAAGCTATTAATGGTCAGGCGATGAATGAATTAGGATTAGGGCGTGACATTGCGTTAACCTTCTTAGCTATCTTTGTTTTTAATATCCTTATTGCAAGATTCACGAGATGGAAATATATCTTCCTAACAGGTCAGGCAATTCTCTGGATGGCTACGATGACTACTGTATTCGGATATTTTGCAGGATTAAGAGGTATTGTACTGATCTTAGTAGGTGGTTTAATTGGAGGTATCTTTGCTGTAGCGATGCCGGCTATTGCACAGCCATTTGTTAGAAAAATTACTGGAATGGATGAAATTGCTCTTGGGCATTTCTGCACAATTGGTTATGTATTTGAAGCAGGTGTAGCAAAAGTATTTGGAGAAAAAGGCGAAAAGAAAAAATCAGTAGAAGACTTAAAACTACCAGCTCAATTAGAATTCTTGCAAGATACGTATCTATCTTTAATGACCGTTATGGTTCCACTTTTTATCATTACAGCAATTTTTGCAGGAGAAGATTTCGGTTCTACTTTTTCAGGTGAAACAAACTACATTATGTATGCATTCTTGCAATCTATTCAATTCGTTGTAGGTGTTTATGTGTTGTTAGCTGGTGTTCGCTTACTTTTAGGAGAAATTGTTCCAGCATTCAGAGGTATTGCAATGCGATTAGTTCCAGATGCAAAACCAGCATTAGATTGTCCCGTTTTATTCCCATATAGCCCTAATGCAGTAATCGTAGGTTTTATCACAACAACTATTGGTTCTATTATCGCTATGTTTGTACTTCCAGTCTTTGGATTAGCCATGATTCTACCAGGTATTTTAACTGCATTTTTTGCAGGAGGTACAGCAGGGATCTTTGGTAACTTAACAGGTGGACGTCGAGGAGCCATTATAGGGGGTATCTTTCACGGATTCTTCATTACATTATTACCAGCACTATTAGTTACAATCTTTAATTCCATGGGCTTTGTTAATGCAACAGCAACAGATGTAGATACAGTAACAGTAGCTCTTTTATACGCTTGGCTTATTGGTCCGTTGATGAAAGCATTTTAACTATATCTTAGTAGAAAGGAAGGATTGTGATGCTTTGGTTTAAGAAAAAGAAAGAGAAAGAAGCTCCAGAAAAGATTCAAGAGCAAGTTTTAACAGAAGAGAGAAAAGAAGAATTGCTACAGTTTATTTCCACTAAAACCACGGAGGCTACTACCTTAGTAGAAGTGGAGAAAGCAAAGGCTTTCGAAGAGATTGGTTTAGCTTATGATGAACTAGAAGAAGAGAATGAGGCCATTCTTGCTTTTGAAAAAAGCTTAGAAGTAAAAAAATCAATTGGTGCTAGCTATAAAACGTTATTAAAGCTGTATAACAAGAAACGAACAGAGGCTCTTAAAGCTAATGATCAGGATACTTTACAAGTTTACTTAAAGAAAATGGATGAATTAATGCAAATTTCAAAAGATGTCACTCGTGGTGCGAGATAGGAACAAATATAAAGGAGGAAAAGTGAGTATGTATACTACATTAAAAGAAGTAACAACTAAAGCAGAAGCATTAAATTATACAGTAGGTGCCTTTAATGCGCATAATTTGGAGATGCTTCCAGATATGATTCGAGCAGCAAAAGAAAAGGGAGCACCGATTATAATTCAAACAAGTATTGATACAGCGAAGTATATTGGCCATGAAAATCTTGTGGCAGTTTGTAAATCAATGGCAGAAAAAGAGATGGTGGATGTAGTGCTCCATCTAGATCATGCTAGAGACTTTAATGATATTAAAGAGGCAATCGATAAGGGATATACTTCCGTTATGTTTGATGGCTCTCACTTACCTTTTAAAGAAAATATCATGAAAACAAGAGCAGTTGTAGAATATGCACATAGGCATGGTGTCTCTGTAGAAGGAGAACTCGGTACAATTGGTGGAACAGAGGAAGGAATTCATGTAGAAGAAAGTGACAAAGTTTATACAGATCCGAAAGATGCACTTGCCTTTGTGCAAGCTACTGGTGTAGATGCACTTGCCATTGCCATTGGTACAAATCATGGACAATATAAGTCCAAAACAGAAGTAAATATCCCTCTATTAAAAGAAATTGATGCAATCGTAGATGTACCATTAGTTATTCATGGTGGTACTGGGGTTAATGAGAGGGATATCGGAGAATTAATTGATAATGGTATTCGAAAATTCAACGTGGGAACAGAGTTACTAGTAACGTGGACGAAAACAGCTAAACAGAAATTTGAAGAAACGAAAGAAAATAAATCCTTAAGACATAATATTATCCCTTGTAATGAAGCAGTAAAGGAAATAGTGAAGCATAAAATCGATATCTTTATGAATAAAGAAGGCAAGATTAATAGTTTAGTATAAAAGCATTTCACCATTTTAAGTAAAAATAGAAAGAGAGTGCATGGGATGAGGATGGACTCTCTTTCTTTGGTAATGGGGTGATATTTTGGATAGAGTCTTAATTCTATTAGCGGGTTTTCCAGGTACAGGAAAAAGTTTTCTTGGTTCTATTATTAAGAAAAAACTCGGAATTCTAACAGTTATTTCTCCAGATGAAATAAAAGAAGATTTCTTTGATTATTATGGCTTTCGTAATTTAGACGAAAAGGAAGAACTAATCAATCTAGCTTGGGAAAAATTTTATGATGTTTTGGAATCTCAAATGGTAATGGGGAATAATGTCATTTTGGATTATCCTTTCAGTGACAAGCAAAAACCTAGTATCTCAAGAATGAGTGAAATGTATCATTATCAAGTTATTACTATTCGGTTGATAGCAGATTTAGATGTACTTTTTGAAAGGCAAAAGAATCGTGATTTAGATACAAGTAGACATTTAAGTCACATAGTGAAATCGTATAAAAAAGGTGATAACCTCGAGCATCGTAAAGACGCCGATAATCTATTAACTTACGAAGAATTTATGAGAAGGTGCACAACTAGAGGGTATGATACTTTTGAGTTAGGAGTACTGTTTGAAGTAGATGTGACAGACTATGCAACAGTGGATTATGCTTCATTATTGAATGAAGTTAGTATGTCTATAGGGGATAGAGGTTAGAGTTATACTGATGAGAAGGTAACGTCAGGAGAAAGTATAATAATAGAAGAAAAAGTCAATTGGTGACAACCAACTGACTTTTTCCTTTCATATATTAGATAGCGGTATATCCACCATCAACAAACAAAGTAGTTCCTGTTACGAAATCATTTTCTGCTAAAAATACTACTGCATGTGCAATTTCTTCTGGGTTTCCTAAGCGACCAATAGGATGCTTAGCTACTAAGCCATCATAGAAATCACCTAATGCTTCTTTACTAACCATACCAGATTCAATAAATCCAGGAGCAACAGCATTTACACGAATATTACGATCGCCATATTCGATTGCTACTGATTTAGTGATTTGGTTTACAGCTCCTTTACTTGCTGCGTAAGGAATAGAGGTTGGCTCCCCAACAGATCCTAAAATAGAAGAAGTGTTAATGATTACACCGCCACCTGTTTTTAACATTTCACGAAGCGCATATTTCACACCGTAGAATACTCCGTCTTGGTTTACTGCGATAACACGTTTATATTCTTCTGTAGTTAACTCGTGAGTAGGAGTTTGTACCCCAATACCTGCATTATTGAAGATAACATCTAATTGACCAAAAGTATCAACAGCTGTTTTTACTAGATTTTCAACAGATTGCTCATCTGCTACATTTGTAGTAACAAATAAAACGTTTTTATAATTTTTCTTTAACTCTTGTTCTACTACTTTTCCTGCAGCTTCATTGTAATCCGCAATAACAACCTTTGCCCCTTTATCTAGAAATGCTTTTGCTGTTGCTAAGCCAATACCAGAAGCTCCCCCTGTTACAATTGCAACCTGACCTTGTAAGTTTGCCATGAATAATTCCTCCCATTATGTTTCTTTTTATATGTCGATTTTGTGAACAATCCTATTTTATTTCTATTATCGAAACTTGTCAATTAAAGAGTTTTGATATTAGAATATTTTTTTTACTAGGCTATTCTATTTTTTATGAGCAATAGCAATAAGATAGTTACTACTTAGATAGATTACGGGAGGGGTTTTGGTGAAAGTGTTAAGCTCTTATAGCCAATGTATGTTAATTTAAGCAATATTAAGTCATAGTTTTAAAGGAAAACAGTAGCTATTCTAAAAAGCATAAAAAAAGAGGTACCCTATATTTTATCGGTACCTCTTTTTTTCGCTTTTTATTGAGCCGTAAATCCACCATCAATTGGAACAACTGCTCCATTAATATACTTAGCTTCTCCGTTTAATAAGAAAACTACTAATTCTGCGACTTCTTCAGATTGACCAAGTCGTCGTTGTGGAATACCAGCCTCTACAAGTTTAAAGTTTTCTGGATTTTTCTCACGATATTCCTTTACCATTGGAGTTTCTGTTGTACCTGGTGCAATGGCATTAATTTGGATGCCTTCTCTAGCATATTCTGCTGCAATTGTTTTGGTTATACCAACAATTCCGTGCTTTGTAGCGGAATAAGAGCCAACTGTTTCTTGCCCTACTAAACCTGCAGTAGAGGAAGTATTTACAATCGAACCTCCACCGTTTTTTAACATTACTTCTAATACATATTTAAGTCCATATAAAGCACCAGATAAATTAATAGAGAGAACCTGATCAATTTCTTCTATTGTGTTTTCTGCAAATCGCTTTCCAGGTCCAGATATCCCTGCATTATTATAGAACATATCTATTGTTCCAAATGCTTCTACTGTCTGATCTACATAATTCTTCACTTGCTCAGCCTTACTAACATCAGCTTTTACAAAAATGGCTTTTGCTCCTAATTCTTCTACTAGACGTACTGTTTCTTTACCGGCTTGCTCCGAAACATCGACAATGGTGCTATTAACACCTGCTTTAGCTAGCTTAATGGCAACTGCTCTGCCAAGGCCATTTCCTCCGCCTGTAATGATGGCTACTTTACTACTCATGATTTTTTCTCCTCCTTTGTTTCACTAGTTATATATATGTACATTTCTAATGGTAGAAAAGAATGAATTTTTAATCAAGTTAAACAACTTGAGAATATTTTTTAGTAGAAAGGTTAATCTACAAGTGAATTCTATATTTGTGTCTAAATTTTGTCTGGAGATAGTCTATTGTAAACGTTTTATAATAGTGTTCAAAATATAGACATAATTATGTGATGTATTTTACAAGATAGAATATATAATTAACCTGTAACCAATAATATTACAAATTTTAAGGAGTGACATTTGTCATGGCACCATGGAATCAAGTTTATGATCCAATGAACAATATCTGGGTTTCCGCAATAATTGCCGCAATACCAATTATCTTTTTTATTCTAATGCTTACTGTCTTTAAACTAAAAGGATATATTGCTGGTGCATATAGTATTATTGTTGCTGCTCTTGTTGCAATCCTTTTTTACAAAATGCCAGTAGTTTTAGTAGCAATGTCAGCATTCTATGGAATGGTTGCTGGTATTTGGCCAGTTGCATCCATCGTATTTGCAGCTATCTTCCTTTATAAAATTACCGTTAAAACAGGCAAATTTGCTATCATTGAAAATTCTATTTCTTTTATTACATCAGATCAACGTTTACAAGTTTTAATAGTTGCTTTCTCCTTTGGAGCTTTTCTAGAAGGAGCAGCAGGATTTGGAGCTCCAGTTGCTATTACAGCTGCGATCTTAGTAGGTTTAGGATTTAAACCCTTATATGCAGCTAGTCTTTGTTTAATCGCAAATATTGCTGGTGGATCATTCGGAGCAATGGGGATACCAGTTACAGTACCTGCATTACTAACTGGACTTGATGGTCTTCTAGTTGGTAGATATACAGCATTAGTTATACCAGTTCTTAGTATCGTTGTAGCATTCTTATTAATCTTTATCATTGATGGAATGAATGGAATTAAACAAACATTCCCAGCTATTCTAGTAAGTAGTATATCCTTTGCAATCACTCAAGCAGCTGTACTTTATTTCATAGGCGCAGCTTTAGCAGATATCTTTGCAGCTATTGTTAGTTTAATAGCTCTTGCAGTATTTCTACAATTTTGGCAACCAAAAGAAATCTATCGTATTAATAAAGAAAAAGTAGAATCTAAAAGCATTAAATATTCTCTTGGCACCATTGCACATGCATGGTTACCATTCATTTTTTTAACAATTATAGTGACACTATTTAACTTAAATTTTGTGAAAAACTTATTTATTGTTGGCCGTCCTTTAGAAAAACTAGTGTTCTTATTACCAATACCGTTTTTAAATAACAATGTCATAAAACTAGCACCAATTGTACCTGAGGCAACACCATATGCTGCTGTGTTTAAACTAGATTTATTTTCATCTACAACAACAGCAATTGTAATTACTATTATATTTGCTTGTATCTTATTTAAATCTAGTAAATCTTTAATAGGTGAGACATTTAAGGAAACAGGTAAAGAATTATTATCACCAGTATTAACTATCTGTAGTGTTCTAGCATTTGCTTATATTTGTACGTATTCTGGCATGTCTTCAACACTTGGACTAGCTTTTGCGTCAACAGGTTCTATCTTCCCATTATTCTCACCAATCTTAGGATGGTTAGGGGTATTCCTAACAGGATCTGTAGTAAACAGTGGTTCTTTATTTGCTCCATTACAATCCGTTACAGCTTCTCAAATTGGAATTGTACCAGAATCAATGGTTGCTGTGAATGTAATGGGAGGAACAATGGCTAAAATGATTTCTCCACAATCGATTGCTGTAGCAGCTGCTGCGGTGGGATTAGCTGGGCAAGAAAGTAAATTGTTTAGCATCACTATTAAATACAGTCTTATTCTCTTAGTTCTAATTGGAATAATTAGCTGGATGTTATTTTAAGATAACAATCTCTATCTAAAATGATTTTATAACTAAATCTGCAAAAAATATAAAAAAACAAACAGAGGAGAAATTTAAAATGAAAAAACAAAATATTAATCGCGTAGTATTAATTGGAACTGGAGCAGTTGGATGTAGTTATGCTTATTCTTTCATTAATCAAGGGGTAGCAGAAGAATTAGTTTTAATAGATGTGAACGAAAGAAGAGCAGAAGGAGAAGCAATGGATTTAAATCACGGTGCACCTTTCGCACCATCTCCTGTTAAAGTATGGAGTGGAAATTATGAAGATTGTGGACTAGCTGATTTAGTTGTTATTACTGCAGGACTCCCACAAAAACCAGGTGAAACTCGCTTAGATTTAGTGGCGAAAAATACAGCTATCTTTAAAGATATAGTTAAAAGTGTAATGGATAGTGGATTCAATGGTATCTTCTTAATTGCAACGAATCCAGTTGATATCTTAACATATGTTACTTGGAAAGAATCTGGACTTCCAAAAGAAAGAGTTATTGGTTCAGGTACTACATTAGATACAGCGCGTTTCCGTTATATGCTTGGTGAGTACTTCGATGTAGATACTCGTAATGTGCATACAGCTATTATTGGAGAGCATGGTGACACAGAATTACCTGTATGGAGCCGTACTACAATTGGCTTAGAAAGTATGGAAGCATTATTAAATAAAAATGAGAAATATAGCCAAAAAGATTTAGATGATATCTTTATTCAAACACGCGACGCAGCTTATCATATTATTGATCGTAAAGGTGCTACCTATTATGGAATTGGAATGTCTCTAGTAAGAATTACAAAAGCTATACTAGGGAATGAGAATGCTATTCTTCCAGTCTCTGTGTACTTAGATGGAGAATATGGACAAAGTGATGTTTTCATAGGTGCCCCAGCAGTTGTCAATAGAGATGGTATTCGTGAAGTAATGGAAGTTCCACTTACAGAAAAAGAGCAACAACAATTTGCTCATTCTGTAAAAGTTTTGAAAGAGACAATGGGAGCATAAGGATATAAATGTAGAAAGAGAAAACGTTAGTCCTCTTTGAAGGAACTAACGTTTTTTTTCATTTTATACAGGAATTAACAAGTTTGAAAGCGAAATTTACATTAAGTCATCAGTTCAATTATTTGGAAACTTATCCTAGATGATTTTTAGATACATACAAAATTGAATAGTAGCATGAAATTTTACATGCATATCCAGAAAGGCTGGTCTTAAGTGCTGACCATTGAACATGTTTCTTATCATTTATTAGTTACGGTACTGCCTTTGGTTTGTTATCTTTTGTTTGTTAGGGAGAATCAGAATTTTAGGAGCCAAATTTGCTCTAAATTCTTTGTGGCTTTGAGTATTATGCTCATACTAACCATGCTAAATCCCATCCGCATAACAGATAGCTATCAATTTGATTTTAAAGTAATTCCAATAATAATTGGCTTTTTTTACGGAGGAACGAGAGTTGGTATCGCGTTAATTATGATCTTACTGTGTTTCCACTTTTCTTACTCTATGCATTTTCTTATTACAATGTTAAATTACTCCATTGCTTCCACCATAATGATATATCTAACTAAAAGTTGGATGCGCTTTCTTTGAAAGGAAAACTCTTTCTACTAGCCTGCGTTTATTGGTTTATTACAATCACTAGAGTAGTATATCTTTTATATTCTGAAAGGATAGAACAGGTTTATTTATTGTTTTTTTATGTAACTTTATCAACAGCTACAATAGCCATTGTTGTATATATTATAAATTATTATGATTGGCAACTAGACAATCAAATGCAATTACAAGCAGCAGAAAGATTAAATACAGTAAGTCAACTTGCTGCTTCTGTAGCCCATGAGGTCAGAAACCCGATGACATCTGTTAAAGGCTTCTTGCAATTAATGAGAACGGACACGAACCTTTCAGAAAGGCAATTGAAATTTATGGAAATATCGTTAGGGGAGCTAAGTCGTACAGAAGATATTATTAATGATTACTTATCCTTGGCAAAACCATTAACTAAAGAGGAACACGAATATTTAAATATAACGTCAGAATTAAAAAAGATAAAAGATATTATGGAATCTTATACATATACACATAATATACAAATTGAGGCAACTATTGAAGAAGGTCTTGTCTCATTAGGAAGAAAAAATGAATTTAGACAAGCATTAATCAACATAATGAAAAATAGCGTAGAAGCCATGCAAGAATCGGGTATGTTACTAATAGCAGCCTATAAGAAATCAGATAAGGTGTATATAAAAATCTGTGATAATGGAATAGGGATGACAGAAAAACAGGTGAAGCAATTAGGGACTCCTTATTATTCCACTAAAGATAAAGGAACGGGTGTTGGGTTGACCTTAACCTATCGAATTATTCGTGAAATGAAAGGTGAAATAAAAGTAGAAAGCCATGTGGGAATTGGAACTACTTTTCTATTAATCCTAAACTATTGCCAGCCAGAGTGAACGCATTTAGAGTTTTTAAAAATGATGAGCAAAATAAATGATTCGTAAATCTAAAAGTCTTATACTGAGATAGAAGGGCAGTTAAAGATTAACTAACATTATTAATGGAGGAATTTATTATGAGTTTTTCTGGTAAAGTAGTATTAATAACAGGTGCAGCTGGTGGAATCGGAATTGCGGCTGCTAAGAAGTTTGCTAATGAGGGAGCAAAGCTAGCATTAGTGGATTTAAAGAAAGAGAATCTTACAAACATTGCTAAAGAAATAAATAGTGATGATATTTTATTATTAGAAGGAAATGTTGCAGTAGAAGAAGATGTTAAAAGCTTTGTGCAAGCAACGAAAGATCATTTCGGTAGCATTGATGTATTTATAAATAATGCAGGAATTAATGGAGCATTTGCTAATCTTGTTGATCAAACATCTGAAAATTTTGATGCAGTAATTAACGTAAACCTTAAAGGTGTATTTTATGGCCTTAAATATGTATTAAAAGTAATGAATGAACAAAAAAGTGGTGCAATTGTAAATACAGCTTCTAATGGGGGATTACTGGGAGCTCCTGGCATGGGATTATATGTTGCTTCTAAACATGGAGTGATAGGTTTAACAAAAACAGCTGCTTTAGAAGGTGCTCCATACAATGTAAGAGTCAATGCTGTTGCGCCATCTGGAGTAGATACACAAATGATGCGATCTATTGAAACGAATGCAATGCCAGGGAATGAAGGTAACGCTAAGGAACAATTTGAAGCATCTGTTCCACTAAAACGCTACGCAACTGCTGAAGAAATTGCTAATTTAATGGCATTTTTAGCATCAGAAGAAGCTTCCTTTATCTCAGGATCTTACTACCGTATAGATGGTGGTCAAGGGGCTACTTCTGCTTAAATATAATAAGAGCTAAAAAGTAATTGGGTGAAAACTCAATTACTTTTTTTCATTAAACGTAAATTTAATGTATATTTCCGTATCTTTTGTAGGGGCAATATAAAATAAAGTGTATACTGAAAGAGGATGGAATGGAGGGAAATAACTTGTTAAAAAAACCAAAAGCAATTTTTTTAGATATGGATGGAACCATTTTAAATCATCAGAATAAAGTTAGTCTGAAGACAAAAGAACTAATTGATGATTTACGTAAGGAAGGAATTTTTGTGTTTATCGCCACTGGTCGTTCCTATGATGAGATACATTCCGTTGTTCCAGAAGGTTTCCAAGTGGATGGATATGTAACATCGAATGGAATGGCTGGATATGTGGGGGAAGAAATATTATTTCAGCATACCCTTTCTTTAGAATTAGTTGAAAAAATAGTGGAAAGAGCACGTGCAAATAAAGTATATTATGAGCTTTTTCCATATGATGAGCAAAGAATGACATTGATTCAGGATAAAACCTATATGATGGATGAAATTAGAGATCCAAAGCCTGAAAGCGTTGGGATTAATGAGTGGTTGTCTCGAAAAGAAGCCATTGAACATAAGATTTCTTGGAAGGAATCTATCTCAGGAACCAAATTTTCGAAGTTTTATTTCTTTTCTAGATCTAAAGAACATATTCAAGAGTGGATTGAAGAATTAGAACAGATGAAACAGGAAATAAACTTTAGTTCGTCTTCCTCTTCTGAACATAATGTGGAAGTAATGGTAGCAAATGTACATAAAGCGACAGGAATAAAGGAAATGTTAGAAAGATTTCACATTTCTGTAGAAGACACAATGGGAATCGGAGATAGTAACAATGATATTCAAATGCTTCAATATGTCTCCATGCCAGTTGCGATGCAAAATGCAGCAGATCATATTAAAGAACTAGCATTAGAAGTGACGGAATTAACTTGTGATGAAGACGGAGTATGCCACTTCCTAACAAATCGTTTCAAATCACATGTTTAGTCCTCAATTATTCTTTATATTCCACTGCACTTTACAAAAACCTAGTTGACAGTCATTTTTCTAAATGTTATAAAAAGATTAAACGTTTACAGTTGTTTGTAACAAAATTAGTACGGTTACCTAAAGAATAATTGGATACTTGAAAGGGTATTCTATTATTTTATTAGGTTTTTTTTGTAGTAAAGTTACTGTTTTTTAATAGTGGAGAATCTACCCCCTGATAGGGAAACATAAGGGTTGCTCCAAGAAGGACCATAGAATGGACTAAATTATTCAAAATATAAGGGCGAGTGTAGATGGAAATAAAAAAAGTGCTTAATAATAATGTTATTCTATCAGAGGATGCTAATAATCAAGAGATTGTAGTAATGGGAAGAGGACTAGCTTTTCAAAAAAAAGTAGGGGACATGGTTGATTTATCAAAAGTAGAGAAGACCTTTGTTCTAGAAAAGCAGGGTGTTTCTGATAAGTTAGCAGATTTGTTAGCAGATGCCTCTGAGCTATATCTTGATATTGCATACAAAATTTTAACGTACGCTAAATCGCAATTATCCTATAAATTAGATGATTATTTATATGTGGCACTAACGGATCATTTAAGCTTTGCCATTAGTCGCCATAAGCAAGGAATTGAATTAAAGAATGCCTTACTTTGGGAAATAAGAAAATACTATAAGCAAGAATTCAAAGTAGCATTAAAAGCATTAGAAATTATTGAAAGTGAGACAAATGTGAAACTGGGTGAGGATGAAGCAGCTTCCATTGCTCTTCATTTAGTTAATAGTCAGTTGACTGGAGAAAATGTAGAAGCGGCTGTACATGTTACCAAGATGGTAAATAGTATCCTAAGTATTGTGAAATATCATTTCAATATGACTTTAGATGAAACATCTATTAATTATGAGCGCTTTCTAACACATCTACGTTTCTTTGCTCTACGCTATCTGAGAAAAGAAAAAACAGAGGAAGAAGCAGATGTATTTCTGTTCGAGCAAGTAAAAAATAAGTATGACAATGCCTATCAATGTACAGAGAAAATCGCGAATTTTGTGAGGAAAACGTATAATTGGGAAATTACGAATGATGATAAAATTTATCTTATTATCCATATTCAACGGGTTACGAACCGTCATGAGTGGAATGAACAAAAGAAATAGAGAGAGAAAGCCTAAATATCTGACTTAGCAAGTGAATGGATGCTTGAGTTAAGTCAAATATTTAGGTTTTTATTTAAGCAAGGAGGATTTATAGTGGATTATAAGCAATTAGCTAATAAGATACTAGATTTAATCGGTGGAGAAGAAAACGTTTACTCTGTCGTACATTGTACTACTAGGCTCAGATTTAAGTTAATAGACAAAAAGCAGGCAAATAAACAGGCTTTAGAAAGCCTACCAGAAATTATACAAGTAATGGAGGTAGGTGGGCAATTTCAATTAGTGATTGGTAGTGATGTTTACGAAATATATAAAGAATTAATGGAGACTGCTGATTTGGATCATGTATTGAAAAAAAACAACCTTTCTATTCACAAAGAAGGTCCTTTGAGTAAATTTATTGACATTATTTCAAGTGTATTTTCACCAATGGTTGGTGCTTTAGCAGGAGCAGGTATTTTAAAGGGATTATTAACCATTGCATTAGCAATAGGATTGCTTTCTGAAGAGGATGGAGCATATTTGGTACTTTATGCTGCATCTGATAGTTTATTTTATTTCTTACCCCTTATACTAGCATTTACATCTGCCAAAAAATTTAAAGCAGATCCTTTTGTAGCAGTAGTAATAGCAGGATCACTTATCTATCCTGATCTTATAGTTGCTTATGAGAGCGAAATAAAATTGGATTTCTTCGGTATACCGATTTTATTAACTAACTATTCTTCTTCTGTTATTCCAATTGTGTTGGCTGTATATAGTATGTCAAAAATTCAGCCACTATTAAACAAGTGGTCACATGCTGCTATACGCCCTTTTTTTACTCCAATGGTTTTAATTACTATAATGGTTCCATTTACTCTGTTAGTGTTTGGGCCAGTTGGAAATTATGTTAGTGACTGGTTAGCCTATATGTATGAATGGATTTATGATGGTAGTGAGGTCCTTGCAGGAGCATTTATGGGAGCCTTATGGCAAATTTTAGTTATATTTGGATTGCATTGGGGAATTGCACCTATTGTCACCAATAATTTAAGTAGTTTTGGCTATGATACATTGGCAGTTATCATTACCCCAGCTATATTCGCACAAGCAGGAGCAGCTTTAGGTGTTTGGTTAAAAGCGAAGAAGAAAGAAGTAAGATCAATAGCTGCTTCTGCAAGCTTAGCTGGAATCTTTGGTGTGACAGAGCCAGCTATATACGGTATAAACCTCCGTTATAAAAAACCATTTATTATTGGTTGTGTTTCAGGTGGAATAGGAGGTGCACTTGCTGGATATTCTGGAGCTAAATCGGCTGGAATGTCTTTTCCTGGACTGGCATCTTTGCCCGTATTTTTTGGAGAAGGATTTGGAATATTCCTTATAAGTATTGCTATTGCCTTTGGTGTAGCTGCATTTTTGACTTATATTATTGGATTTGAGGCTAAAGAGGATAAAACCGATGATAATATGAAGCCTAATTTGACCACTCTGGAATATGATAATAAAGGTGTTAACGGAATAATTCTTCAAAGTCCTTTTCAAGGTGCATTATTTCCTTTATCAGAAGTTCCTGATCCAGTTTTTGCTTCAGAGGCCATTGGGAAAGGCGTTGCCATAATCCCTGTTGAAGGGTTATTGTATGCACCCATTAGTGGAGTTGTTTCGACTGTCTTCCCAACAGGACATGCTATCGGACTGAGATCTGATGATGGAGTAGAAATATTAATTCATATAGGAATTGATACGGTGCAATTAGACGGAAAATATTTTGAGACTCTTGTAGAAGAAGGGCAGCAGATTGGGCAAGGGGAGTTAATAGGTAGATTTGATATTCAAGAGATTACGGCTTCTGGATTTAATATTATCACACCTGTTATCGTAACAAACTATTTAGGCTATCTAGATGTTTTGACTGTAGAAGTTGAGAATGTGGCAGTAGGAGAACGAATTGTAACTGTCATAAAATAATTTTTTTAAATAGAAAAGAAAACGTTGACATATTTTTAGTACGGTGGTAAATTAAGAACATAAATTAATTATTCGGTTTAGGATTGTTACTGATAAGCAGGCAAAACCTAAGCTACCTTTACTAAATAGAAATTATTAGAATGCATATTTTATTGTATGTAAACTAATATTCTATGTATAGAGGTAGTTTAGGTTTTTTTTATTGAATAAGACTTGTTTTAGGAAATGAAACAATTCTAAACGAAAAAGAATCGGGGCGGCCACCCCAATCCTTTTTGAAAATAATTAAATACCTAAAAAATTCTGGAGGTATCCTTATGGATCATAATAAATTATCCAAAGATATTTTGCAACTTGTAGGTGGAGAAGAAAACGTTAACAACGTTATCCATTGTATGACTAGACTACGTTTTAATTTAAAAGATAACAACAAAGTTAAGCGCTCACAATTAGAGTCTCTTGACGGAGTAATGGGAACGAATATTAGCGGTGCCCAGTTTCAGATTATTATCGGAAATGAAGTACCTAAAGTTTATAAAGCTATTTTAGAAAATAGCAAACTTAGTGATGGAGCATCAAGTGGTGGTACACAAAGTGGAGGAAAACAAAATGTAATAAGTGCCATTTTTGATGTTATCTCTGGTGTATTCACTCCGATTTTACCAGCTATCGCTGGTGCGGGGATGATCAAAGGGATTCTAGCCATCTTTGTATTACTTGGCTGGGTAGCAGAAGGAAGTCAAACACATACTATATTAAATGTTATTGGAGACGGGGCATTTTATTTCATGCCAATTATCCTAGCAGTTAGTGCAGCAAGAAAATTTGGAAGCAACATGTATATTGGGGCAGCAATAGGTGCGGCTATACTTCACCCGAATTTATCGGCATTGTTTGCAGCAGGTGACCCAATTTCATTTATCGGACTACCAGTTACGATTGCAACTTATTCTTCAACTGTTATTCCAATTCTATTAGCAATCTGGATTGCTTCCTATGTAGAAAAATGGATTGATCGTGTAACACATGCATCACTAAAATTAATTGTTGTTCCAACAGTAACATTACTAGTAGTAGTACCAGTAACATTAATTACGGTAGGACCGCTTGGAGCAATCCTTGGTGAGTATTTATCAACTGGAATTAACTTCTTATTTGAAAATGCAGGTTTAGTTGCGATGATTCTTTTAGCAGGTACATTCTCTGTTATTATTATGACAGGTATGCACTATGCGTTAGTTCCAATCATGATTAACAATATTACAGTTAATGGCTTTGATTATATGATTCCAGCAATGTTCTTAGCGAACATGGGGCAAGCAGGGGCATCATTTGCAGTAGCATTAAAAACAAAAAGTCCAAAATTTAAATCTCTTTCTTATTCTGTGAGTGTTACAGCATTAATGGGTATTACAGAACCAGCAATGTATGGAGTTAACGTACGTCTGAAAAAACCATTTATTGGAGCATTATTAGGTGCAGCAGTCGGTGGTGCATATATGGGTATAACAAAAGTAGCAGCATATATTCTAGCAGGTGCTGCAGGTTTACCAGGTATCCCAGCTTTCATCGGACCAACATTTGTTCATGCAATGATCGGTTTAGTAATTGCTTTCATAGCAGCAACTATTATTTCTTATCTAATTGGATTTGAAGACGTTGTAGAAGAAGGGACAAAAGAAGAAGCTCCAACTACTGTTAAAGAAGAAGTAGTAGCGACTGCTTTCACTTCTACACAAGTTCATAGCCCAATCACTGGAGAAGTAAAACCATTAAGTGAAGTTAATGATCCAACTTTTGCACAAGAATTAATGGGTAAAGGAATTGCAATCTATCCTGAGGTGGGAGAAGTAGTTTCACCAGTATCAGGTACTATAACAACACTTTTCAAAACAAAGCATGCTATTGGTATTACAAGTGATACAGGTGCTGAAATTCTAATTCATGTAGGTTTAGATACAGTACAATTAAATGGTCAATACTTTACAACTCATCTAGAAGAAGGAGCAAGAGTTAACGTTGGAGATAAAATTACTTCTTTTGATATTGAAGCAATTAAAGGCCAAGGTTATGATGTAATTACTCCTGTTATTATTACAAACACCAATTCATATGCAGATATTACAGCAGTAATGTCTGGAAAAGTGAAAAAGGGAGAAGTATTATTAGACCTAGCAACTAACTAAAGAGTGAAAAACCTTTCATCTAGTCAAATAGGTGAAAGGTTTTTTTGCGTTAAAAAGTAACATTATAATAAATCCCTACTATTCATATTTGATATTACTAGATTATCTTCCAAATTCTCTCTTATCTATGATATATTATTAATAAAAACAGGGAACAGAGTGATAAGATGTTAAAGCAATTCTTATTAGATAGCTCAGAAAAAAATAATATAAAAAAGCAGCTATATAAATTTATACATACTCATAAAAGAACTTCCAAAATTGAAATGCTCCAAGCCTTTCATCTTCCTCAAACAACCTTAACCCGCATGATCTACGAGTTAGAGAATAAAGGATATATCTTAAATGTGGGAAAAGGAGAGCCATCTGGTGGGCGGCCACCTACCTATTATGCAATCGTACCAGATGCTGCTTATATTATTGGTGTTGATATATCAAGAACCCATGTAACTGCAATGTTAACAAATATGCTATTTGAAGAATTAGAGAGAATTCATTTTAAGCTAAATAGAGAGGATACTCCTGAAAAGGTGATTCCAGACATAATTGATTCCTTAAAGGAAATATTAAAAAAGCATCAAATAAATGAAGATACATTATTAGGAATTGGGATTGGTTCTGTGGGACCACTTGATAGGGAAAAAGGAGTTATTTTAAACCCTGATAGTTTTGTAGCTAAAGCATGGCTTGATGTACCAATAGTGCAAATGTTGAAACGAGAATTTTCTGTGCCCATTACTCTAAACAATGGGGCAAATACAGCTGCATATGCTGAATATTACTTAAATAGCTTGGTAGAGGATTCCATTCTTTATTGCATTAATGGGTATGGGGTTAGAACGGGATTTTTAGAAAGAGGACTCTCTGGTAATAGTCAAGCTGGTGATTCTAGCGCAGCTGGTCATATTGTAATTGATATCAATGGAAAAGAGTGTAGTTGCGGAAAAAGAGGATGTTTAGCAACATATACTACTTATGATGCATTAATAAAAGAAATACAAGAGCAAATAGGGTTGACTGTATCTGATAATCAGGTTAATGCATTTGAGTATATTATGGAATCATTAGAAAAAAATGACACTAATGTAAAAGAGATTGTTTTACGTTCTGCTTCCTATTATGGTATTGGTTTAAGTAATATAATAAATATTTTACATCCAACAAAAGTGTTTCTTCATGGTAAGCTGATTTACCAGTATCCTGCTTATTATCAAGAAGTAGTGAAAACGATAAAAGACAACCTATATATAAATACCAATATCACCATTCAAAAAAGCACTATAGGAGAGAAGTCGGTTGCATTAGGTGGAGCTATTGAGATTTTTAATTCATATTTAAATTCACAAACATAAGATAAAAAACATGAGAAATCATGTTTTTTTTATTTTCCAAGAAAAGATAGTTAATGTAAGTTCAATGCTTTTATCCGTTTTGAGTATAAGTTATGATATGATGAACTAATAATATAGGAGTAGAAGGGGGCAATCATATGAAGCTAGAAGGCCTTATTAATGAAAAGTATGCTTCTCTAAGTGAAGGAGAGCTTGCGATTGCCAAATACATTTTAGAAAATAAAGAAATAATCCATAAATTAAGCATTAACCAACTTGCGAATAATAGCCTAACATCTAAATCTTCGGTTCTGCGATTTGCACAGAAATTAGGATTTTCCGGTTTTACAGAATTAAAGAACTTTATGAAATGGGGAAATTTCTTCTCCGATGAACAGGTAGAAAATAGTAATCTAGATGAACGGATTATAACTAGTGTTACTAATACGATAGAGCACTTAAAAAACGCTAATATGGAAGAACTATTTAGAGCTATTAAGGAAAGTGAACATATTTATATTATTGGGACTGGATGGGCACAACAGAATCAAGCATCAGAATTACAGCGAATGTTCTTAGGTATGGGAAAAGAGATGCAGGTACTGCCATTTGGGCATACTAGTCTTTATCAAGTTATGATTGAAAGAATGTGTGAGAAGGATTTACTAATTATCTTTTCAGGATCAGGTAATAATCCTTTATTAAAGGAAGCGTTAACGACACCTATATTAAAGAATGTCAAAATACTAGGGATAACAGCTAGTGAAAATAACTGGTTAGCAAATAATTCTACCTTTCACATAAATGCACAAATAGACGCACCCACTACGGATACTGCTATCTATTCCTTATATAGTCCCATTCACGTTATTATTGAAGTAATTGTTTACAATTATGTAGAATTTATTAATAGAAGAATATAAAAAGTACCCTATATGGTCAGCTTCTTCTTAAAAACCTTGTCTTTTAAAACGGCAAGGTTTTTTTATAATGTGGATGATTTTCTCATTGCTTATAGGTTTTAAAATAACTTCCCAAACTATGAAGCGCTTTCCCAAACTAGTGAAAAGGTCTCCAAAAATTAATGCAATAACATATAATACGTATAGAGGGCGCTTTCATAAATGATATACATGATAAGAGAATTAATTTTGATCACAATATTAGTAGCTTATTAGTCCAGAAATGGATTTGTCTCAGGAAGCAAATATAGGGGAGGCAGGAAAATATGAAATACGAACAATTAGCAAAAGACATAATAGAGAATGTCGGTGGAAAAGAAAACGTTAATAGTGTAGTACACTGTATCACACGTTTGCGTTTTAAATTAAAGGATGAAGGTAAAGCGAATACGGAAGTCTTAAAAGAAATGGATGATATTATAACCGTTATGAAAAGCAGTGGACAATATCAAGTAGTTATTGGAAATCATGTTCCAGACGTTTATAAAGACGTAGTTGCAATTGGGGGTTTTGAAAATAAAACACAAGTTGCAACTGATGAAGATACTCAGGGGGATAAACAAGGACTTTTTAATAAATTTATAGATATGATCTCTGGTATCTTTGCACCAACATTAGGTGTGTTAGCAGCAACTGGTATGATTAAAGGGTTCAACGCTTTATTTGTGGCATTAGGATGGTATGCAAATACAACAGGAACTTATTACATCTTAAATGCAGTAGGAGATTCGTTATTTTACTTCTTCCCCGTGTTCTTAGGTTATACAGCAATGAAGAAGTTTGGTGGTAATCATTTTATTGGTATGGCAATAGGAGCTTCATTAGTTTATCCAAGCTTAGCCGGTTTGACAGCTGGTGAGCCGCTTTACACGCTGTTTGCTGGCACCTTATTTGAATCACCAATTCATATTACATTTCTAGGTATTCCGGTTATTTTAATGTCTTATTCGTCATCTGTTATACCAATTATTTTAGCAACTTTTGTTGGTTCAAAAATAGAAAAATGGTTAGCAAAGGTTATTCCAGATGTTGTAAAAAACTTCTTAGTACCATTCTTAACTTTATTAGTTATTGTTCCATTAACATTTATTGTCATTGGACCAATTGCAACATGGGTAGGAAAGTTATTAGGAGAAGGAACTCTTTGGATATATGATTTAAGTCCAATTCTTACAGGATTAGTAGTAGGTGGATTATGGCAAGTATTTGTTATGTTCGGGTTGCATTGGGGATTAGTACCAATTGCGATCAACAATATTAGTGTACACGGTAGTGATTACATTTTAGCATTTAACTCAGCAACATCTTTAGCAACTGCAGGTGTGGTATTAGGTATATTAGTAGCTACAAAGCAAAAGCAATATAAAACGTTAAGTATTCCTGCATTTATTTCTGCAGTATTCGGGGTTTCAGAACCAGCACTTTATGGAATGACACTTCCGTTAAAAAGACCCTTTATCATCACCCTCATTACATCTGCTATAGGTGGAGTAATTATGGGAATCATGGGTACAAAAGCATATATGATGGGCGGACTGGGGATTTTTGGTCTTCCAACAAAAATTAGCCCAGATGGCGGTTTAGATATGGGCTTCTGGGGTGCAGTTATTGCAATGGCATCTAACTTAGTAGTAGGTTTTACATTAACATACTTCTTCGGAATTGATAGAAAGAAAGAAAAAGAAGAACTAGAGAAACAAGCACAAAAAGCTGCTGCTAAAGAAGATACAACGGAAAATAAAACGATAACTATTAGCAATGAAGATATCGCTAGTCCTTTAAAGGGAGAAGTGAAAAAATTATCTGGTATTGAAGATGCTGCATTCTCTTCTGGCCTACTTGGAAAAGGAGTTGCCATTGTTCCAACAGAAGGCAAATTAGTTTCTCCTGTTAATGGGACGGTTTCCGCAATATTTCCAACAAAGCATGCTATTGGGATAACAACAGATACTGGAGCAGAAGTCTTGATGCATATTGGAATGGACACAGTGCAACTTGAGGGTAAATATTATTCTACATCCATCCAACAGGGAGATAGAGTAGAAAAAGGCCAACTGTTGATAGAGTTCGACATAGAAGCAATTAAGGCAGCAGGATATCCTATTGTTACACCAGTTGTGGTTACAAATCATGATCAGTATAAAGAGATTATTGTTGCTGATGAACAAGCCGTTGATTTCGGTGGGAAAATTATAACAGTAACTGTATAAAAGTAAAAAAGGGAGAGGGGAACTTTCCCTTTTTCTAATAGAAATAAAAAAGACATCCTTATTCACTAAAAGGATGTCTTTTACTTAAACGGGTAATAAAGCACAACATTTTTTATACTTTTTACCACTCCTACAAAAGCACATATCATTTCGATCTGGAAGCGTGTGACCAGTTTGGATAAATTGTTTCTTCCATTGACCTTTAATAGTATTTGTTAATAATTTCATGCGATTGGTTGAGTAAGCATAGATGATTTGATAGCTTTCACAGAAATAATCGAAATTCTTCCCTTCCTGCTCATTCCTGTTTCTCGGACATCCACCATGGCAGTATTTAAAAAACTCACACTCTTTGCACTTAGATGATACATTCTCTTTCTTCGTTAGAAAGGTATCATAAATGGTGTTATTTAGAATGTCTGTTAAACTATCTGTTCCGATATTTCCCAAACATAAATCTTGATCTATATAGAAGTCGCAAGGATAGGCATTTCCATTAGACTCTAGAACTAACATTTTTGGACATGCTTTTCTATGCGTGCATAAGGAACCTTCTTGATGTAAGGAGACACTTAAATATTCATCGAAAAAACGAATCGAGGTTTCAGGAGTTCCCTCATTAAACCAAATATCGAATGCGTCACAGAGAAACTGACCATATTCCTGTGGTGTAATTAGAAACCTTCCTGGTGTATGGATATTTTGTGAGCGAAAATCCATACAAGGGATAAATTGAATATACTGGAATCCCTCTTTTGTATAGAAGTTCATTAAATCTTGGCCTCTTAACACGTTATCTTCATGAATGACTGTAAGTATGTTAAAATCCACACTTGCCTCTTTTAAATGCTGAATACTGTTCATTACTTGAGCAAAGCTTCCTTTTCCACCACGATTTGGTCTTCTTTTATCATGTATTTCGGCAGGACCATCAAGACTTACGCCAACTAGGAAGTTATATTTCTTAAAAAACTTTGCCCATTCCTTTGTGATAAGCGTACCGTTTGTTTGCAAGGCATTACTTATTACTGTGCCTTTTTTGGCATATTTTTTTTGCAATTCTATGACTTTTTCAAAGAAAGGAAGACCGGCGAGAAGAGGTTCTCCTCCTTGCCATGCAAAAGACATATATCCAGTGCTATAATCGGCATATTCTTTAATAAATTTCTCTAAAACCATCAAATCAAAGGTTTGAATATTGTTCTTATTCTCAAGACTACTATAATAGCAATAATCACATGCTAGATTACAGCCTTCAGATACAGTCTTTAAAAGGACAGTTCCCATTGGTGCAGAAAGTAGATTTTGTTTCATTCTAGATTACCACCTTAGATGATTTTGTATCTCTTTATTACAGCATAAAGATTTTTGAAACTACTATGATAAATATCACAGTGGGGTATTTCAACGAACACTAAATAACTTTTCCCAAAATGGCGGGTAATTTCCCAACTTGAACGCATCAAGCCAAAAATAAGCGAAAAGGCTATATAATAGAAAGTAATAAAAATAATAATAATTTACTAGATGAGAGGAGAAGAAATAATATGAGAGCAGTAATGGTGATGTTTGATACTTTATCTCGAAATTTTCTTCCAAATTATAATAATGAATGGGTATATGCACCTAATTTTAAACGCTTACAGGAAAAGACGGTTACATTTGATCAATTCTATGGAGGGAGTATGCCTTGTATGCCTGCAAGAAGGGAATTGCATACAGGTAATTATAATTTCTTGCATCGTGCGTGGGGACCACTTGAGTCATTTGATGGATCTGTGTTTGAAAACTTGCAAAAAGATGGAATATATACTCACTTAGTAACAGATCACTCCCACTATTTTGAGGATGGGGGAGCAACCTATCATAATCGCTATTCTACCTGGGAAGGATTTCGTGGGCAGGAAGGGGATCGATGGATTGCAAGAGGCGAAGCCCTTCCAAATGAGAATAATCATAAAATGAATAAAAATGGCCTATCTGTCCTTCAGCATTATGCAAATAGAACTAGACAGCAAAAGGAAGAGGATATGTCTAGTGTTCAAACAATTGCTGCCGGTCTTGACTTCTTACAATCACATAAAGATCTAGATGATTGGTTCTTACAAATAGAATGCTTCGATCCACATGAACCTTTCTATGTGCCAGAAAAATATAGGAAGATTTATGATTGTGTAGATAGCAAGGATATACCTTACTGGCCAGCATATCAGTCTGTAAATGAAGGAGATTACGAAGAAAAAGATTTCGAAGCTCTTCAAAAAGAATATGCTGCTTTAGTTAGTATGTGTGATTACCATCTTGGAAAGATATTAGATTATATGGATGAGCATGATATGTGGAAAGATACCATGCTAATTGTCGATACTGACCATGGTTTCTTATTAGGAGAACATAATTGGATTGGAAAAAACATTGCTCCATTATATGAGGAAGTTATTCATATACCTTTCTTTATTCATGTACCAAATGTAACAGTGGCTGGTACTAGATGTGATGCGCTTTCCCAGACCATTGATATTCCAGTTACTTTGATGGATTACTTTAATGTTCCATTTGAAAATACTATGGTTCTTGGAAATTCTCTTCTTCCAGTTTTAGAGAAAGAAAAAGAAAAAAATCATGACACTGTATTATTTGGAACACATGGCTCCTATGTAAATATTCATGATGGTAGATACACGTATATGAGAGCTTCTACTAATGAAGAGAACGGCCCATTATTCAACCATACATTAGCGGTTACCAATATGAGAGGATTCTTAAGTCAAGAATTAATAAATGATGCAGAACTCGTACCAGGAACGGCTTTTACAAACAATTCACCACATCTTAAGATCCCTGTGAAGAACTGGTACAACACCTTTAAGACTGGAAACTTGTTATTTGATCTGCAAAAGGATCCACAACAGGAGAATCCTATTGTTGACGATAAACTAGAGATAGAAATGAGTAAGAAATTGGTGGATTTAATGCAAAAAAGTGATGCACCAGAAGAACAATATGTGCGATTGGGATTAGAGAAAAATAGTAAGTAATTTAGAATACTATATGGGCTCCTTTGTGCTAACAAAGGAGCTAAAAAGTTGAAGTAGGGGAAAAAGTAGGTTCTTATTAAATAGAAATTCTGCATTTTCTTCTTATATAAATGTTGGATAAATATTAATTTTATAAAGATATGTTTACTTTTATCCAAAATGGATAAAAGTGTGTTATGATATAAATAAAGAACAGGAAGCTCATTCGTTCTATTCTTAAAATAGATTGAGGGAGATATCATGAAAGAAAAAGTATCATTGTTAGAAATTTTTTGGGTGTTTTTTAGGATGAGTCCGATCACTTTCGGTGGTGGCTATGCCATGATACCTATTATTGAAAGAGAAATTGTCTTTAGAAAAAAGTGGATGAAAATGCAAGAGGTTTCGGATACATTAGCTTTAGCAGGAACTGCACCTGGGGCTATTGCAATTAATGCTTCCATTTATATTGGTTATCGGATTCGAGGAATACTTGGAGCACTTATAGCCATGTTCGGAGCACTTATACCAACCTTTATTATAGTTGTAACATTAGGTAGTTTATATTTATATTTTCAAGATAATACGTATGTAAATGCAGCGTTTAAAGGAATAAGTGGGGCTGTAGTAGCTTTAATTACGTATGCTGCTTTTAAAATTAGTAAGACATCTATTATTGATAAATCTACAGCAATATTATCTATGATTATGGTTTTAGGAATGATTATATTAAAGCTTCATCCTATTTTAGTGATTGTATTAGGCGCTATACTTGGGATTTTGATAACAAAGATAAAAGAGAAACTAGGAATTGTGGTTCAGTTTGAAAAAGAAGAGCAGCAGACTAATGCTAGCCAAACCGATCAAGCAAGCTAGAAAGAGGAGAATCTTATGCTTATTCAATTATTTTTATTTTTCCTTCTAATTGGTACTGTTTCGTTCGGTGGTGGTTATGCTATGATTCCTGTCATTGAACAAGGAGTATCTTCTAGAGGATGGCTAAATACAAGTGAATTTACAGATATCATGGCAGTTGCAGGTATGTCACCAGGACCAATTGCTACAAATAGCGCAACTTTGGTTGGTTATCAACTAGCAGGAATACCTGGTGGAATTATTTCTTCATTAGCTATGACCATTCCATCCTTGGTAATTATATTATTGATGGCAATTTTCTTTAAGAAAGTAAATGAGCATAAACTTGTTAAAGCGGGTTTTTATGGGCTAAGACCAATTGTTACGAGTTTAATTGCTTATGCTGCCATTAAATTTGCCTATTCCAATAATGTTATTTCTTTCCATATTAATATGGAAATGATCTGGCTATTATTAATATGCCTTGTATCACTTTATTTCTTAATGAGATGGAAAGCACATCCTTTATTTGTTATATTGGGGGCAGGTATTGTAGGAGCATTTATATTCTAGAAGGGTGATAGCTATGGAAAAGGATATAAAAGTAAATTCATGTTGTACGGCAAGTAGAAGTTCTATGGACTTTGTAGAATTAAATGAAGAAGAATTAGTTATTAAAAAGAGTGAGACACCGAAAAAAGAAGATATGATTTTTCTTGAGGGTGGAGAGTTCTTAATGGGAACTGAAGATAAAGACGGTTTTCCTTTAGACGGAGAAGGTCCAATAAGAAAGGTCAAAGTTAGTCCGTTTTATATGGATATATATGCTGTCACCAACAAAGAATTTGCACGTTTTGTCGAGGAGACTAATTATAAAACAGATGCCGAAAAGTTCGACTGGTCTTTTGTCTTTCATTTACTTTTATCAGAGCGTGATGCTGCAACCTACACAAGAGTCCCAAGAAACACACCTTGGTGGCGTGTGATGGAAGGAGCTTATTGGAAGCACCCTGAAGGTCCGAACTCCTCTTTAGAAAATAGATGGAATCACCCAGTTGTCCATATTTCATGGAATGACGCCATAGCTTACTGTGAATGGGCAGGTAAAAGACTTCCAACTGAAGCGGAATGGGAGTTTGCAGCTCGTGGAGGATTGGAACAAAATAAATATATTTGGGGCAATGAGCTTCATCCTAACGGCAAGCACATGTGTAATATTTGGCAAGGAGAGTTTCCGAGGATTAACACAGAAGAAGATGGATTTTTAGGGACAGCCCCTGTAGATAGCTTTGTGAGTAACGGTTATGGCTTCTATAATATGGCAGGTAATGTATGGGAATGGTGTTCAGACTGGTTTCATCCTACTTATCATCAAAAGGATTCATTAGAAGATCCTAAAGGACCGCCAATGGGAAACACTAAATCATTAAGAGGTGGCTCTTATCTCTGTCATGATTCCTATTGCAATAGATATCGCGTAGCTGCTAGAACAAGTAATACAATGGATAGTTCTAGTGGGAATACTGGGTTTAGATGTGTGATGGATGCTTAATGCTTTTGTTATAAAACTCAAAAAAGGTATTCAAGTAATAATAGCTTGAATATCTTTTTTGAGTTAGCTTACTACTCGAAATGAATTAATAAATTTCTAGTGTTAAGGAAACCCTAATAGAACTAAAGAAAGGAGTGAAACATAATAATGACGAAGAAATTCAATAATGGAAGTAAAAATCAGAATTCGCCAAGAGGTAACCAATCGGCAGAAATAAGTGGAGATAACAGTAAAGGCAATAAGCGAAATATAAAGGAAAAAGTAGATAAAACTCATCATGAATAAGACTTATAATCAGGCGCAGGAGTTATTCTTCTGTGCTTTTATTTATCCTTTACATGGTTTTAATAAAGATATACAAAAAAAATATAGAGAGAATATAAAAATCTTCTAAAATAATAATAGTCCAAGAGTATGTTTAAATACTACATAAGGAGATTATTAGAATGAATATTACTGTGGCGGGAACTGGCTATGTTGGTTTAGTGACAGGGGTTTGTTTAGCAGATTTAGGTCATCAGGTTACATGTGTCGATCAGTCTTTAGAGAAGATAACACTCTTAAACCTAGGTATTTCGCCCATTTATGAACCAGAGTTAGATGTTTTAATGGAAAGAAATAAAGAGAGAATAGCATTTACAGCAGATTATAAAAGTGCCTATGCAAAGTCAGATGTCATCTTTATAGGTGTTGGCACTCCTGAAAATGAGGATGGATCAGCAAATTTGAATTATGTATTTAATGTGGCTCGCGAAATTGCGGAGTCAGTGACACGTGACTGTTTAATAGTAATTAAATCAACTGTGCCAATTGGTACAAATGACCGTGTAGAGGCATTTGTAAAACAGCATTTGAAACAAGATGTATATGTTGAAGTTGCATCTAATCCTGAATTTTTATCTCAAGGAACAGCTATAAGAGATACTTTACGTGCTTCTCGTATCGTTATAGGTGTCGAAAGTGACTATGCTAGGGAAGTTCTTACTAATATATATGAACCATTCAACCAACCAATAGTAGTAATGAATCGTCGTAGTGCAGAAATGGTGAAGTATGCATCTAATGATTTTTTAGCACTAAAAATCTCTTTTATCAATGATATTGCTAATCTATGCGAAACAGTTGGAGCAAATATAGAGGATGTTACGCAAGGAATGAGTTATGATGTGAGAATTGGTGACAAATTTCTAAACCCGGGTATTGGTTATGGGGGTTCTTGTTTTCCAAAAGATACAAAGGCATTGCATTGGTTAGCAGAAGAGGAAGGATATGTATTACGAACAGTGAAAGCTGCTATTGAAGTGAATGAAAAACAAAAGTTTAAATTAATTTCTAAAGCACGCAATGATTTTTCAGCTTTTCAAGGAAAGAAAGTTGCTGTTCTTGGGCTCACATTCAAGCCAGGTACAGATGACTTGCGAGATGCTCCATCTATTCCAAATATAAAGCTATTGTTGAGTGAGGGAGCAGAAGTTCATGCCTATGATCCTGTGGGAGCAGAGAATTTTAAAAAGCTGTATCCTACACAAATTAAGTACGAAGAAACCCCAGAAGCTGCGGTGGATAACGCAGATCTTTGCTTTATTTTTACCGAGTGGGATGAAATAAAAAGCATGGATTTAGACTTGTTTAAAGGAAAAATGCAAACTCCTTTCATATATGATGGTAGGAATTGTTTCACATTAGAAGGCGCTAAAAAAGCAGGTCTAAATTATTATTCGATAGGTAGGCCTGATATAAGGGAATTTCAAGTGGAGAAGCATAAAGCTATATAAATCAAACTCTTTTTCTAACAAATTTCAAAGTGGTGAGTTTAGTTAATATGGGTAAAGAATAGTGGGAAAACTATCATTGACAACGTTTTCTTTACATGATAAAATAAAATCAAAATTTAGGATTGTTACTGATTCGATCAGGCATAACCAATTATAATTGTAAAGAACTAGGGAAAACTATGTTCTTACGATTGTAATTGGTTTTTTTATTTTATTCATAAAATAAGAGGGATTATCAATGAAATTAAAACAAGCATTTAATAATAATGTTGCTCTTGCCTTAGATAATAGTGGAAACGAAATCATTGTGATGGGAAAAGGGGTTGGTTTTAACAAGAAAAAATATGAAGAAATTGAACCTAAATTAGTTGATAAAATATATTCATTAGATTCTCCTGAATCCAATCAGTTAACAAGCATACTAAATAGTATTCCTGCTGATTATATTTTCCTAACAAATCAAATTATTCGGTTAGGAGAAGATATATTGCAGAAGAAATTAAGTGATGCATTTATTATCACATTGGCTGATCATTTGAATTTCGCACTAGAAAGGTATCAGGATAGCTTATTAATAAAGAATCCCCTTCATTGGGAAGTGAAAAATCTTTACAAAGAAGAATATAAGATAGGGATGAAGGCTCTCGAATTAATTAAGCGATTTACGAATATTGATTTACCTGAATATGAAGCAACCTCCATTGCTTTACACTTTGTGAATGCACAGCATAAGAGTGAAGAGATGAAAGAAACCTTGCGAATAGCAGAAATTACAAATAAAATTCTTGAAATCATTAGCTATCATTATCAAATGAAAATACAAGAAGATTCTATTAACTATTCAAGGCTACTCACGCATTTACGCTATTTTATTTTAAGGCAATTAAATCATGAAGAAAAAATAGTAGAAGAAATTACGTCCTTATATAACATTATAAAAGAAAGATATCCAGATGCTTATAATTGTGTAAAGAAGATTGAGAAGTATTTGCACATAGAGTATAACTGGCAATGCTCTAATGATGAGCTTGCCTATTTAACCATTCATATACATCGTATGACTTCCAGAAGAGAAGCAACAAATTAGGGTGTTACTGTTCAATCAGGCATTACCTAAGTATATTTTTAGAACAACTACTGTTCTTTTAATATATTTAGGTTTTTTATTTTGTGCAAAATAAATAGATGACAGAATAGGAGTAAAGAAAATGAGTAATGCACAATTAGCAAAAGACATTATAGAAAAAATTGGTGGTAAGGAAAATGTCACAAGATCCTGGCACTGTGTTACAAGGCTGAGATTCCATGTCAAGGATGAAAACAAAGTAGATGTGGAAGGTATCAGAAAGATTTCCGCAGTAATGGGTGCTCAATTTCAAAATGGTCAGTTTCAGGTCATTATTGGAAATAAGGTAATGGAAGTATTCAAAGAAGTAGAAGCTTTAGTAGGTAATAGTAATCCAAGTGTAGATGATGTATCAAGTGCAAGCAAGAAAAAGCTAGTAAGTAGATTTTTTGACATGATTTCTGGGGTGTTTTCACCAGTTATTCCAGCTATTGCTGGGGCTGGAATGATGAAAGGGATACTTGCTTTATTGCAAGTGTTAGGCTGGATTTCAGTAGAAAGTGATGCATATCAAGTTTTTACAATTATTTCTGATGCAGCTTTCTATTTCCTTCCATTCTTATTGGCAATTTCAGCTGCGAAAAGATTTAAAGTAAGTGAATACTTAGCAGTGGCGTTAGCAGGTGCTTTACTTTATCCAACTATTACAGCTGGAGTTGCAAGTGGTGAGGCTGGCTTAAAGTTTTTAGGATTGTCAGTTCCATTTATCGGATATAGCGCAACCGTTATTCCGATTATTATAGCAGTTTGGGTTTTAAGTTATGTCTATAAGGTAGTTAATAGAATAGTTCCTAATACCGTAAAAGTAGTATTAACGCCGACTATTGTATTCCTAATTATGATTCCTTTTACTTTAATTGTTGCTGGTCCAATCGGATTTGTAGTTGGAGATTATGTAGGAATCGCGGTTGCCTGGATTTATGAGCATGGTGGTGTTTTTGCAGGTATTTTAATAGGTGGTTTAATGCCTGTGTTTGTAGTAACTGGTATGCATTATGGTTTTGCTCCAATAATCTTGCAAAATATGGGTAAATATGGTTATGATACTGCTATTTTACCATTAAATATTGTAAATAGTTTAGCACAAGCAGGTGCTGCATTTGCTGTTGCTCTAAGAACGAAGAATAAAAAATTAAAATCTCTTGGTATTTCTACAGGGGTTTCTGCATTATTAGGTGTAACAGAGCCTGCTGTTTTTGGAGTGAACTTAAAGCTTAAGCGTCCATTATATGCGACCATGATTGCTGGTGCTGTAAGTGGTGGAATGGTTGTTTACTTTGGAGTAAAATGTTTTGGCTTTATTCTACAAGGCTTAGAGGCATTCCCAGTTTATATTGATCCAGCCAATTCGATGAATTTAGTGTATACAATCATCTCTATTATTGTGGCATTTATTATTGCATTTGTTATGACACTTGTTTTAGGATTTGAAGATGTTCCTGCTGAAGAAGAAGGACAAGAACAGAACGAAGATAAAGTGGAAGCTATTTCTTCTACTGAAAGGGAGGAAATAAGCAGCCCTTTAACAGGAAAAGTGGTACCACTTCAAGAAGTCCCAGATAAAACTTTTTCTGGTGAGATATTAGGAAAAAGTATGGCAATTGAGCCTTCTGAAAATTCATTAGTAGCTCCATTTGACGGAACTGTTGCAATGATCTATCCAACAAAGCATGCAATTGGTCTACGTTCAGAAAATGGTTCAGAAATTCTCGTTCATATTGGACTTGAAACCGTTAATTTAGAAGGTAAATATTTCGATGTAAAGGTTGAACAAGGGCAAAAGGTGCAAAGAGGGCAAGAACTTATTACATTTGATCGAGAAGCAATTCGAAGTGAAGGCTATAAAATGGTGACATTAGTTATTATGACAAATAGTGATCAATATAGCTCTATTGATAAAACAGACATAGAACATCAGGAAATTCAAGCAGAAGAAGTGTTATTTACTATAAAAAAATAAGAAGGAGTGTACTACAATGGCAAAAAGATTTCCAGAAGGATTTTTATGGGGTGGCGCAACAGCTGCCAATCAACTAGAAGGTGGTTATAATCTTGGAGGTAAAGGGCTATCAACTGCTGATATGATTCCTTTTATTCCAAAAGAAGAACGTCACGGAGATAATGCTGTACATGTTACTTCAGAGCAATTTTTAGAAGCTTTTAAAGAAGATTCAGATAGACTTTATCCAAAAAGATGGGGAATTGATTTTTATCAACACTATAAAGAAGATATTGCTTTATTTGGCGAAATGGGGTTTAAAACATTCCGCATGTCTATCTCTTGGGCACGTATTTTTCCAAATGGAGATGATTTACAACCTAATGAAGAAGGCTTAAAATTCTATGATGATGTTTTTGATGAACTTGCAAAATATAATATAGAGCCATTAGTAACTTTATCTCATTATGAAATGCCTGCATCTATTGTAGATAGATTTAATGGTTGGGTAGATAGACGTGTCATAGATATGTTCACAAAATACGCAGAAACCGTATTTACTAGATATCGTAATAAAGTGAAATATTGGTTAACCTTTAATGAAATTAATGCAATTGCATTAGCACCATATAATGGTGGAGGTTTAATTACAGATAGATTTGAAAACTTGGATCAAGCAATTTATCAAGCGTTACATCATCAGTTTGTTGCAAGTGCACTAGCTGTTAAGCTTTGTAGAGAGATTAATCCAGATGCACAAATTGGCTGTATGCTGGCAAGATTAGAAACATATGCAGAAACATGTAATCCACATGACGTGTTAAAAACATTAAAACAAGAGCAAATGAATTTCTTCTATACAGATGTACAAGTAAGAGGATACTATCCAAACTTCATTAAAGAATACTTTAAAGAGAATAATATTGAAATAGTAATGGAAGAAACAGATGAAGATATCCTTTTAAAAAATAAAGTAGATTATATTTCTTTCAGTTATTATATGTCTTTAGTAGAAAGTGCTGGGCCTCATGGGGAAAGAGCTCCTGGGAATCTATTTTCTGGATTGAAGAATCCATATCTTGAATCATCTGATTGGGGATGGCAGATTGATTCAATTGGACTACGTGTTACTTTGAATAAACTGTATGACCGTTATCAAATTCCATTGTTTGTTGTAGAAAATGGTTTAGGTGCTATTGATAAACCAAACGAGAATGGTTTTATCGAAGACGATTATCGTATTAATTACTTAAAAGAGCACATTGTACAAATGAGAGAAGCTATCTCTGATGGTGTAGAGTTAATGGGATATACAAGCTGGGGACCAATTGATATTATTAGTGTTTCTACTTCTGAGGTGAGTAAACGATATGGCTTTATACATGTAGATTTAGATGACTATGGTAATGGAAGTTTTAAGAGAACGAAGAAAAAGAGTTTTGATTGGTATAAAGAAGTAATATGTTCGAATGGAGAAAATTTGTAACATTAACAGAGTATAAAGGATTGACTATAAAATATCTTGATTGAGCAAGGTTGTACTATTATTCACTTTCTGAATGGTAGTACAACCTTATTTTTATGAAAATGCGTTTAAGAAATTAGTAAATGTATCTTACTAGGTCATTTACCTTATAAAGATACTAGTTGATTTTTAGGAACAACTAGATGATTGTTTATATCAAATTTGTATAGTTAACGTATCATATAGTACAAGCATGGATTAAAGACAAATGAAGGAGTGTGAAAATATGAATCGTAGTTCAATAGCCTGGAGGTGTGTATATTTTGAATGATATAACTTCTATATTTACATTAATTTCTTTTCTAATAACGATGATCCTTATTTTTTTTCGTCCGAAAGGCATGAATGAAGCAACAGCAGCAACTATTGGTGCTGTGTTAATCTTTATAAGCGGAAGTGTATCGTTAGCTGATGTCGCAGATATTGGATCAAAGGTTACCGGAGCCGCGCTAACCATAATTGCTACAATGGTTATGGCCTTGACAATGGAGAGCATTGGTTTCTTTCATTGGGCTGCTACGAGATTATTGATTGCTGCAAAAGGATCTGGTATACGACTCTTTTGGCTTACTAACCTTCTTTGCTTTCTTATGACTTTATTTCTAAATAACGATGGCAGCATTATTATTACTACTCCTGTTTTATTAATGCTTTTTAGAAAAATTGGGTTGAAACAAAAAGAGAAATTTCCTTATTTAATAAGTGGTGCACTTATTGCCACTGCTTCTAGTGTACCTATTGGGGTTAGTAATATTGTTAATTTAATATCGTTAAATATGATTGGGTTAGATCTATATATGCAAACTGCCATGATGTTTATCCCAGGGATAGTTGGTCTGGCATTCCTCTATTTCATTCTGCTCGGAGTCTTTTATAGACACCTACCCAAAAAAATACCTCTTATTAAGAATAATATAGATTATAGAAAGATTCCTTCCTTGCATCCATTACACTCAGAACCGAATGTAGAAGATCTGAAGCGACAATCAAAACTAATGGTTGGTGTATTCGCTTTTATTTTTCTGGTAAGAATTGCCCTGTTTGTAGCTTCCTATTATGATATTCCTATTTCAATTGTTGCAGTAAGTAGCTCTGTTCTCCTTTTAGGGTGGAGATGGTTTTACTTGAAAATCAATCCTAGTGATATGGTGAAGAAAACACCGTGGGATATTTTTGTATTTGCTTATGCTATGTATATTGTTGTCTATGGGCTCCACAATATTGGACTTACGAATTTTTTAGTGCAACATTTAGAACCGATAATGGATGATCATTTGTTCAAAGTAAGTCTAATTATGGGTTCGATATTAACACTCATGTCAAATGTTTTTAATAATCATCCTGCTTTAATGATTGGTACGTTTACTTTGACAGAAATGAATTTAGAACCGATTGTGCTACAAACTTTATATCTAGCAAATATTATTGGTAGTGATATAGGAGCATTGTTGATTCCTACAGGAACACTAGCTACATTAATTTGGATGCATATCTTAAAGCAACATAATGTAAAAGTTTCATGGGGGAATTATATGAAGGTTACTCTTATCGTGATCCCAGCAACTGTAATTTTTTCCATTGTGATTCTATATATTTGGTTAGATTTATTCTTTTACTAATTAAAATAAGATGAAGGCAGATTCTAAAGCTTAGTAGATTACTTAAAAGTAATAATTAACCATACAAATGAAAGCAAGTAGCAAGAAGACAGTAGGGAACATACAAATACAAACAGCTTAAGCGGCATTAGCTCTATACTATACTATACCATAGGTCTAAGGCCGTTCGTTTGTTTTTAAAAGAATACTTATGTAAATCGCAATGATGTAGTTCAATTAAAATAAAAGAACAAAAAATCCCCTAAGACAAAAAAGTTTTGGAAGAGTTTATCTTAGGGGAATATATTAAAATATATGATTATAATAGCATAAAATTCTAAGATAAATGAACAGATTTTAAGTGGGAAAGTTTCCAGTATATTAATTGCCCTTCAGCGTCTACTAGTTCCACTATATTATTAGAGATGCTTTTTACTAATCCAATCTTGTTTGGGTTGTCTCCCAAATCAAAAACGAGTAATTGACCAGTATATTTTTTTAATTGTTCTTCAAAAGTACGAGATAGCGGAATGTTGGAAGGAACAACTGGTAAGTCTGCATTGCTTAAAGTATAGGGTGTTAGATTTGTGTTATAAGGCAGAAGCCATTTGATATGTTGTAAGGAAATAAAGACATTTTTGAAAACTGGAGAGTAAAAAAGAACATAGTCATTCAATACATTAGTAATATAACCATGTATAGATCTATTTCCAGTAACACATAGTTCGATGAATTGCCCTTTGGCGTTCATTAATATTTTACGATAGGAAATTGATTCTTGCTCCATTTGAAAAGGCATTTCAGCAGAGGGTTTCTCAAGCGAGTATTCTAAGTTACTTCGCTTTTTGATATTGTGTATATGAAGTAAAGGGATATACATGTATTTTTGCTCATTGTAAAGAACTAATATATCTAGTCCATTATCAATTAAAATACCAGAGAAATATGTTTTTCCGGAAATTTCTACATCCACATCCTCATCAATTAAGTGCTTGAAACTATTCATTTCTTATAGCTCCTTTATTATGTTTTAAATCATGTTGGATATATAGTAATCTGAAATAGAGATTTATATATAATCTTCTTAATGGGATAGCTGATAGATTGGAAACATTCAATTAGTTTGAAATCTTCCAATCTATCAGCTATTAAATAAGGACATTACTTTTTTAAGCGCTCATTCCTCAATTTCTTATACATAAACTCGGCATGTTTCATAAGAGAATAATATTGTTTTTCTAATTGGTAATTTTGTTCTTTTAAGTCTATTGTTATTGTGTTAACTGGACGGATGTTTAATGCTGGCTCTTCAATAGTATCTTGAGGTTGTGGGTTTTGTTGGTCTTTTTTTCTTTGTAAATGTAAATTAGAATTGCCTAGTGGATTTAATGGATGAGAAATATAATCGGATAAGTTATCTGTTTTTGGCATAATGCTGTAATCTTTCTTTTTAACATTCTCGGTGGAATCTTTCTTTTTTCTAGGTAGTAGTGGAAGCATATTTAAATCGAAAATATTCTTAGTTGAGGGGCTATTATTGAATTTATTTTGATTGTCAGGTGAAGAATTGATGGATTCTATCTCAACTGCAGTAGGTGTAATATCTTCAACTAAAGGTAATATGTTTGCATCTTCTATATTATTATCTTGCTCTGTAATGTTATTTTCTTTAAGGCTCTGATTAAGTATGTCTAGTGTATGATTAGATTGGATAGGGCTCTCTTCATTTAAAATAAGTTTTTCTTCTGTTTGGGGATCTTCTGCATGGATAGTGTCCGTTTGAGAGTCTTTCAGAGAAAAAGATTCTGTGTCTTCTAATTGACTTTCTGTTCTTTGAGGTTCTAAACTACTACTCTCTTCCTCCTGAATAGCTAAATTTTGGTCTACATTGTCTGTTTGTAAAGAATCTTCTTTTTCTTCATTTTCGATATCTTCTTGATTGCCTTTATAAACGCCAACAATAAAAGATTTTTGTATATAAATCTGGTCATCCTCGTTTATGAGCATGACATATCCATCTGTTATTCTGCTTAATAAACCTGAGAAAAACTGATTATTGATGCTTTGAATAGTGATCCAACTATATTTAAATTCATGTAATATATCGAGTAAATATTGTTTACTTTCATGAGGCAGTACAGAGTTATGCTGCGAGATGTTTTTTGCATTTTTTGTAACGGCATGAATTTGATTAAAGGAATAATAAAAAATTTTATTTTCAATTTGTAGTACAATATGGTCATCTTCCGCTTTAATTAAAATGCCATCCACTATTTCTGAATGATTGATAAATGTTCTAACTTTGTAGCCTTCTAATTGTTTTAGGGCTTGGGGAAAACTCAGTTCCTTCATTATATAAACCTCCTCACTCTAATATGTGTTCTTACCTAAAGAAGAAATGTTAGAAGGCTTATTAAAGCCTTCTAACGATTATATAATTCTAACTCTAATGAAGATAATAGTTGTATTCTTAGCTTTCTTTGTTAGAATCTTTCTCTTCTTTCTTTTCTTCATTCTTCTCTTCTTTTTCTGGTTTTTCAACTACTAATCCATAGCTAATATTACGGATATGGAATGTAGATAGTCTAATAATTTCTTCATTGGACACAACTGTAATATAGTCGCTAGTAATATCTTCTAATACTCCTTCAATGCTATCCTTACCACCGCGGTTAATTTTAACCCAAAAATATTTAAGAGAGTCAAGTATACCTATAAAAGAAGTGCTATATTTGAATTCGAAACCTGCTGGAATTTCAAGTTCAAATGGAAGACTTTTCTTTGCATTTTCAGTAAGGCTTTTTACATGCTGCATTTTATAATATACAATTCCGTCTTTTTCTATTAAGATTGTAAAAAAATCTTCTCCTACAGCAACTAATTTACCAACCTTTGACTCAGGGCCACCTCTATCGACCTTAACTACTTTTCCTACTAATGTTTGTAACAGTGCCAGATTCATTCCCCATTTTCCCTCCCATGATGTTTTCCCTGTATGTATATGTGCCGAGAGAAGATAAGGTACTATTGCAATTGCCTATTTTACTGATTTTCACAGTGTTTGGTAAATGATATATCCATAATTGTAGCCAGAAATCACAATAACAAAAGGAAAAAGAATGGGGAATAACTCAGCTAATGAAAGTACATGAACTACTAGGTAACTTCCTACAAGGGATATTAGTCTAATAGTTCGTGTAAATATATTTAAACTTCTCTTGGAAGAAGCGAAGAGCGAGGTTTTAATGACCATTCCGTATAGGTGGACTAAATAATAGGCAACTGGCTATATAGATATTTATTTCTGTTTTCGATAAATGTAAGAATAAGCTGTTTTTCTTTTTCAAGAGTGTTTTGTACTGTAGAATAATCGTTTTCGAGTTGAGGTATTATAGTGGAGAATAAATTTTCAATTATAGGATTTTGTGCTTCAATAGTAAACTGATTGCTTAATATATTCTCGACTATTTCTTTATATTTATTTCTAAAGTGATTAATATGAAGTAGTCTTGCAGATAAGGTGTTATATCCTTGTATTGGTACCACATCATAAAGCAGTGAATTTCCATGCCTATTTCTGCCCCATGTTCCGTCACAATCCCATGGAGAGATCTCAAGTAATTGTGTCGAACTATTATAATACATGGCATAGTTATGGTCGAAACCGTCAAAATGCTGTATGCAGACAACCCCAGCAAGCCATGTTAAATAATTGTCTACATCCAATATTTTAGGAATTCTTTCTTCAAACTCCAGGTTAGAAAGTGTATTAAGACTTAATATTAGCTCTGCGAATAATTTTTTTTCTTCCTTCGACACTACATATTTCGGCGTGTAGCCTTGTAATAATTCCAATTTAGGATCTCCCTCAGCTGTTAAAAGTGAAAAATTCGCATCATCATCTGTGGCATAGAAAATGCTCCCATTTGCTAGATTCCTTCTTCGTAATGAATATTCATCAAAAGACTCTAACTGAAGATATAATCCTCTTCGTTGCCCATTAATCGTTAAGGTAACATGCTGAGATTGCGGAGCTATAATACCAATCTCATGGAAAAAATCTAAAGAAAGTTTATTTCGAATCAAAGAAGGATCTTTAGACTCAGCGTTCAGATGAATTTCATGTGCACCTTTTATCGTATGGGGATTCTGAAATAAGATATTATATGATTTTTTATCATAATTCCTTATAGAATGTCCACGATACGAAATATCTATTTGGTACTTGTTTTTCCCATCTTTTAAATAACCTGGTACATATTCATCGGTCCAGACGTTACTTCTCAAATATTTATAATCATTAGGTTGAATATAAATGTTATATGATTTCATACTATTTATTCCTCTCACTATTTATTTTTACGATATGTGTGTTTATCTAGAAAGTTGCAGAATGGGCTAATATAAATTTTTCTAACTTGGTTAGGAGTCTAAACAGTACTTTCACACAGAGCATAGACTGTACTAAATTGAATGAAAGTGGTGGGAGTTTTGAGCCAAAGTCAGTTAATAAAAGAAGCTATAAAAGACGTAATGAAAAATGGTTTAGAATCTTTTTTGAATAATAATCCAGTAGAAGAAAGTAGGGAGCAAACTGACATAACATTATCAAATGAGAAAGGAAAATCTAAAGGTCACAAGTCATGTGGAGATAAGGACAAGTCCAAAGGGAATAAATCCTGTGGAGACAAGGACAAGTCCAAAGGGAATAAGTCCTGTGGAGACAAGGACAAGTCCAAAGGGAATAAATCGTGTGGCGACAAGGACAAGTCCAAAGGGAATAAATCCTGTGGAGATAAGGACAAGTCCAAAGGGGATAAGTCCTGTGGAGACAAGGACAAGTCCAAAGGGAATAAATCCTGTGGAGATAAGGACAAGTCCAAAGGGGATAAGTCCTGTGGAGACAAGGACAAGTCCAAAGGGAATAAATCGTGTGGAGACAAAGACAAGTCCAAAGGAAACAAATCGTGTGGAGGCAAAGACAAGTCTAAAGGAAGCAAGTCATGTGGAGGCAAGGATAAGTCTAAAGGAAGCAAATCGTGTGGAGGCAAAGACAAGTCTAAAGGAAACAAATCGTGTGGAGGCAAAGACAAGTCTAAAGGAAGCAAGTCATGTGGAGGCAAAGGCAAGTCTAAAGGAAGCAAATCGTGTGGAGGCAAAGACAAGTCTAAAGGAAACAAATCGTGTGGAGGCAAAGACAAGTCTAAAGGAAACAAATCGTGTGGAGGCAAAGGCAAGTCTAAAAGAAGCAAGTCATGTGGAGGCAAGGGTAAATCTAAAGGAAAGCGATCACATGGAAAGAAGAAAAAATAAATAAATCAATCAATATGAGAAATGTTTTGTATTAGGTTTGGTAAAGAAGAATATTTACTAAGTGCTAAGGTGGGGATGGTTTTCAATTTCCCTCCTTTTTTATGTATTCCATATCGGGTGATTACCAGTAACGGTAATGTATAGGTGAAAGTGCTCCACAGTAGCTAGTTATCTTAATTTGTGTAATGTCTTCATTATAGAAATTCTTCCTGTCTAAATGATGAACCTGTTGATAAATTATTTACAAAAAATTAATAGATGTAATGTGGAAAACAAGTATCTTATTAGACATAATGAGAATGAACGTATCAGGAGGTGTTAATAATATATACATAGTTAAAATGTAAAAAAGATACCTAGATTATCTTGACATAAAAATAACATCGCATTATTATTATGTAGACCAGTCGTTATAATTTTATTCTACAAAAAAGAGATGATTATACGTGAAGAAGCAAAATAGTAAAAGAGATGCAATACTAATGACTGCTACTCATTTATTTCAACTACAAGGATATCACGCTACAGGTCTCAAGCAAATCATTGAGGAAAGTGGTGCACCAAAAGGTTCTCTCTATTATCATTTTCCAAACGGGAAAGAGGAAATTGCAAGAGAGGCTATTATGCGCATGAAAGAGCTTGTTCTGGAAAAGACAAGAGAAGACTTGTGTAAAGGTGAGTCAGCTATTGAGTCATTTCAACTCCATGTGAATTCTATCGCCAATATGTGTGATCAGCATGGAAGCATGGAAGTAGAAGGGTTGCAAATTAGCTTAATTGCATCAGAAACTGCCAGTACACATGAGTCTTTACGTAAAGCTTGTGCAGAAACCTTTAATGCTTGGCAAGATCTCTATACAAAAAGGCTAGAGGATTTTGGGTTTGATGCAGATCAAGCAAGGGAGTTAGGGGTCACTCTAAATGCTTTAATTGAGGGTGGTTGCATGCTTGCTGTTACAAATAAAAGTAGTTATCCACTTCGATGTATTTCCAATCAATTAGAAATGTTGTTGAAACAATAATTTTTACAGATTAAAAGGGGGAAAACACAAGAATGAATATTGATATGTCTGCTAATAATGGCTCAGCTATTGCTAGAGATGATATAAAAACAATGCCTATTATTGCTTCATTCCTAATTGCAGGTTTTATTGGTCTTTTTAGTGAAACTGCTCTTAATATGGCATTACAAAGTATTATTGGTGATTTTGGTATTGGGGAAACAACAGTACAATGGTTAACAACAGGATATTTATTAACACTTGGTATTTTAGTTCCTGTATCAGGATTAATACTACAATGGTTTACAACTAGACAATTATTTATTACATCACTCATTTTTTCTATTGTAGGGACAGTTATTGCAGCAATTGCACCAACTTTTACCATACTAATGATTGCTCGTGTTGTGCAAGCGGTTGGAACAGCACTACTATTACCGTTAATGTTTAATACAATATTAGTACTTGTCCCACCACAAAATCGTGGGAAAACAATGGGCTTAATGGGGTTAGTAATTAGTTTTGCTCCAGCTGTTGGTCCAACTATTTCAGGATTAATCCTGAAATCATTAACTTGGCACTGGATTTTCTGGATTTCTTTACCACTTTTAGTAGTTGCTCTTGTGTTTGGGAGTTTCTTTATGCAAAATGTTACAACTCCTACTAAACCAAAAATGGATATCTTATCTATCATACTTTCTACTATTGGTTTTGGAGGAATTGTTTACGGATTTAGTAGTGCAGGTGAAGGCGGAGGCTGGGGAAGTCATGAAGTAATCATTGCCTTAGTTGCTGGTGTACTAGGTTTATTACTATTCTCAATTCGTCAGTTGAAAATGAAGCAGCCTGTTATTAACTTAAGAGCATTTCAATATCCAATGTTCGTACTTGGCTTAATTTTAGTAGTAATTGTTATGATGGTTATGCTTTCGTCCATGATTTTATTACCACTTTACTTACAGAATGTATTAGCACTTAGCACATTTACTGCAGGGTTACTTTTACTTCCTGGTGGATTAATGAATGGATTATTATCTCCAATTATGGGTGGGCTATTTGATAAGTTCGGACCTAGATGGTTAGTTATTCCTGGTCTTGTATTGGTTATTGGCGCGTTATTCGGTTTATCTACGATTGATTTAGAGACATCAAAAGGTTTTATCATTGGAATGTTAATTGTATTAATGGTGGGTGTTTCAATGATAATGATGCCAGCTCAAACTAATGGTTTAAATCAGTTACCGCCAGAATTATATCCAGATGGAACAGCTATTATGAATACATTGCAACAGGTTGCTGGTGCAATCGGAACTGCTATTGCCATATCCTTATTGTCTTCAGGGACTAAAGCTTATTTAAGCAGCCCTGCTGATCCAGCTAACCCATTAAATCCATTATTAGCATTTACAGAAGGTGTTCATAGATCATTTATCTTTGCTATCATTATTGCTGTAATTGGTTTAGTTCTTGCTTTCTTTGTTAAAAGAGTGAAAGTGGAACATAATTAATAAAGGGTTTGTAAGAAAATGTCGACTATGTGTATAGTCGGCATTTTTTCTATTCGAATTATTAGCCTTTCATTTTCTTTTTCCTGAGTAATGTCAACAAGAGCATGTAACTTTGCTTGTCCTTCTTCGTACACAAAGTCAATGGAATTTACTAAGAAGTATCTGTTTGCATGTTCAAATACAAACGGTTGATCCAATTGTTCATGGGAAGTAGTAATAAGATGTTTATCATAATCAGTAAAAAAGGATTCTAAATCCATGCATTGATGGTTAGAGCTTAGTTGTTCATGTGCCCTCTTGAGGCTATCTTAATTAAATAATATAAGTATATTTTGCAATGTAAATTCTACTTCCTTTATTACTTTTTATATTGTTTTAGGTAGTAAATGAAAATGTTTGCATCTATTCTTCTCTATTTAGAAATAATAAAAATCATAAAGTTCCCTTGTTATTAGTTTGCTTTACTAGGAAAGCTTCTTGATACTTGTGAAAAAATCCTATCTGTACAATTCTTCAAATACATAGTATTATGTAAATTATGTTTTTGTTAGATTTTCTGACATGAAAATTGGAAAGAGCAAATTCTGTTCTTATCATACATTATTGTAAGGAGCTAGATATATGAAAGTAAGCAAGAGGTTAACCAGTTTTATATTATTCTTCGCAGTTATCTTTACTGCATTTAATATCATCCTTCCTACTTCTAAGGTTCAAGCAGAGGAGAAAACCTATCAGATTGCCACAGATATTACCTTTGCTCCATTTGAATTTCAAGATGTTAATGGGGATTTTGTTGGGATAGATATGGATCTTTTAGCTGCAATAGCAAAAGATCAAGGATTTAAATATGAAGTAAAGCCTTTAGGCTTTAATGCAGCAGTTCAAGCGTTAGAATCACAACAAGTAGATGCTGTTATCGCAGGTATGAGCATTACAGAGGAAAGACAAAAGAAGTTTGATTTCTCTGATCCATACTTTGATTCAGGCATCATAATGGCTGTTGATAGTGAAAATGACAATATTACTTCTTATGAAGATTTAAAAGGCGAAAAAGTAGCGGTTAAAACAGGTACAGAGGGAGCTAGCTTTGCTGAAAGTATTCAAGATCAATACGGTTTTCAAATTGTTACATTTGATGATTCAGCAAATATGTATGAGGACGTACGTACAGGGAACTCTGTTGCCGTATTTGATGATTATCCGGTATTAGCTTACGGAATTAAGCAAGGAAATGGACTAAAGAGTGTTACAGATAAAGAAGCAGGTGCTTCATATGGATTTGCTGTTTCTAAAGGACAAAATACGGAACTTTTAGAGATGTTCAATAACGGACTTACTAACCTTAAGGCTTCTGGTGAATACCAAGAGATTTTGGACAAGTATCTAGAAACAGGATCTGATGAAGCAAAAGTAGATACAGGCTTCTTTGGGCTAATAAAAGAAAGTATGCCAAGCCTACTTTCTGGGTTAGGTATGACCTTATTTTTAACAGTTGTTTCATTAATTATTGCGACTATTTTAGGTATAATGTTTGGTTTATTCCGAATTGCAAAAAACAAAGTATTAAGTACATTAGCTATCATTTATATTGATATATTTAGAGGTACACCTTTAATTGTTCAAGCTTTCTTTATTTACTTTGGTATCCCAGCAGCACTAGATTTCCGAATTTCTGCAGTCGCTGCAGGTCTTATAACACTAAGCTTAAATGCGGGTGCTTATATGGCGGAAATTGTTCGTGGTGGAATTCAATCAGTTGATAAAGGTCAAATGGAGGCAGCTCGAAGTTTAGGTCTTCCTTATGGAAAAGCAATGGCTAAAGTTGTTTTACCACAAGCAGTACAATTAATGATTCCATCTTTTATTAACCAGTTTGTTATCACGTTGAAAGATACTTCTATATTATCCATTATCGGAATTAATGAACTTACTCAAAGTGGAAAGATTATTATCGCTAGAAACCTTGAGTCATTCCAGATGTGGTTAATCGTTGGTATTATGTACTTTATTGTAATTATCATTTTAACCAAAGTCTCAAATGTGTTAGAAAGAAGGATTAAAAATGGCCAAGCTTAAAGTAACTGATCTAAAGAAATCATATGGAAGTTTAGAAGTATTAAAGTCAATTGATTTAGAAGTCAAAGAAGGCGAAGTAGTATGTCTAATCGGACCTTCTGGATCTGGAAAAAGTACACTTCTTCGTTGTTTGAACATGTTAGAAGAAGTAACTGGTGGAGATGTATTGGTTAATAATACACATCTAACAGATAAGAATACAGACATAAACAAAGTGAGAGAAAACATTGGAATGGTGTTTCAGCACTTTAATTTATTTCCAAATTTAACGGTTCTAGAAAATATTACTCTTGCACCTGTTGAGTTAAAAAAGGCTACAAAAGAACAAGCAAAAGCGAAAGCACTTGAATTGTTAGAGCGAGTAGGACTAAAGGATAAAGCACAAGCTAGACCAGCTAACTTATCTGGTGGTCAAAAGCAAAGGGTAGCGATTGCCCGTGCACTAGCAATGAACCCTGATATTATGCTATTTGATGAACCTACTAGTGCCTTAGATCCTGAAATGGTTGGCGAAGTACTTAATGTTATTAAGCAGCTAGCACAAGAGGGAATGACAATGGTCATTGTTACTCATGAAATGGGATTTGCAAGAGAAGTAGCAGATCGAGTAATTTTTATGGATAAAGGCTTTATCGTAGAAGAGGGGACACCACAGGAGATTTTTGGGAATCCTCAAAATGAGCGAACAAGAGATTTCTTGGAGAAGGTATTATAAGAACTCTAGAAGTCGTTACGTACATTGATGGAGTACAGATGAGTAAAACAACAACCGCAATCTTAGTGGTTGTTGATAGTTTGAAGCGTAGAGATTCACTCTCTGCGCTTTTTTGAATGAAGTGGATTTGAATTGAGCTGCTAAGTTCAAATCCAATGGTTTACCGATATCTTTCAAATGGTTTCAACTTATACTCAATTGCTACATTGTTCTTCATCACAGTAAAAAAGGCCTTGCCTGGTTGGCAAAGCTCTTTTTTACTAATTATCTTCTCTTATATAACTTCTTTTATTGTTTCTTTTTTTCTTGTTGGCCAAGCTTCTACGCCATTTAATCCTTTAATGTCATCTCGATAGAAAACAGGTTCTTTTCCTAATTTCCGCTGCTTCATATAATGGTCAAGGGCTTTAAAGGCAATAGGACCAAGGATTGCAATGGCAATTAGGTTGACAATTGCCATAATGGCCATCGTAAAGTCTGCCAAATCCCAAACAATTTGTAAATTTGCAACCGCACCGAACATGACCATTCCTAGTGCTAATATACGATAAAATTGTAAGAAAATCTTACTTTTATTGATGAATGGTAAGTTAGCTTCTCCGTAGTAGTAACAGCCAATGATAGAAGTAAAGGCAAATAAGAAGATGGCTACTCCTAAAAACATTCCGCCCCAAGTGCCAAAATGCTCAGCCATGGCAGCTTGTGATAATTCAATACCAGTCAGGCCAGTTCCATATGCATTAGAGGTTAGTATGATAAATGCTGTGGCTGAACATACAAGCAATGTATCAAAAAATACTCCTAATGCTTGAATAAATCCTTGTTTAGCTGGGTGGGATACGGATGCTGTAGCAGCAGCTATCGGATCTCCGCCAATCCCAGCGCCATTGGAGAAAAGTCCTCTTTTTACTCCATTCATAATAGCTGCGGCAATACCTCCGCCAACTACTTGTTCCAAACCGAAAGCACTCTTAAAAATTAATGCTAAAACATGAGGAATCTCTGTAATATTTGTGATTACTACAAAGACTGCAAGGAGAATGTAGCCAAAGGCCATAAAGGGAACAATTATTGATGAGATATCAGCAATTCGTTTAATACCACCAAATACTACTAAACTAGTAAGAAAAACTAATGCAATTCCAGCAATGATTGGGCTGATACCAAAGGAATTTTCTAATGCAACTGCAATTGTGTTACTTTGTACTGCGTTAAAGGTGGTACCATATGAAAGGATCATCATAACAGCAAAAATGACACTCATCCATTTTTTATTAAGCTGTTTTTTCATATAGTAAGCAGGACCACCTTTAAATCGTCCATTATCTTTCGTTTTATAAATTTGTGCCAGAGTGTTTTCAACAAAAGAGCTGGCACTACCGAGAATGGCTACCATCCACATCCAAAATACTGCTCCAGGTCCTCCAATTGCTAAGGCAATGGCTACTCCTGCAAGATTGCCTGTACCAATTCGAGTACCTGCCCCTACAAAAAATGCTTGTAGAGAAGAAATTTGTTTCGTGCTAGCATTTTCGGTCTCTTTTTCCTTGACTTTTAGTAGTCGGAACATTTCGCTAATATACCTTACTTGTGCAAACCTCGAGCCAATGGTGAAGTAAATACCGAGTATAAGCAGTAGTGCTATCAGTACATACCCCCAAAGTAACGTATTTCCATTTGAAATAAATGTTTCAATAATATTCACGCAACCCCTCCCAAAAATTTTATGCTTCCAATTATCGCGAACATTTTTGCGCCTGTCAAATAAATTTGCAGTCGAAAAACAGTGTAAAACGTCGAAGGAAATATTTGTAAAGTTAGCTGGGGCTATGTCATTACTGGTGTGAACACACTTGCGAATTAAGTTGAAATAACATTGAAAAATTTTTAATATTCTTAAAACTAACTCCGAATGGAATACCAAGAGCTAGCTATTTAGTTAGTTGTTTTTACCCATGAATTTATATAAGTAAAACACTAAATTACAATTATTTTGCAAGTTTAACGTTTTATTTTTCCACTTATGCCATTCATATAAAAGAAATATTTCGTTTCTATGAAGCATTCTGTTTATTTCTATAGAGGTATAAAATATTACTTTTTAGTAATGTAAAGCTACCTAGGAAAACAGAAGAAAAGTACTTTTCTGAAAGGAAAAGCTTGTGGACAGGAAAAGCTATGATCAATTAGTACGTGAATTTACACCAATGATTCATCACATGATTAAAAAATTAGCTATTTACAAGGATAAAGATGAATTTATGCAAATGGGACTTATTAGTATATGGGAAGCGAGTGAAAATTTTAACCAAGAAAAGGGGGAATATAGTAATTATTTGTATCGGCATATGAGAGGTCGTTTTCTAGATGAACTGAAGAAAAGAGGAAGACAAGCAGATAGGAGTGCTTATCCAAAAGATGAGTTTTGGGACTTACTAATAAGTCCTGAGTTATACAAAGAAGAGGAAGACTATATGAGGGGACTTTGCTATGGATTATCTAAATATGAGACAAAATGGGTGATCGATACCTTTATTTATCAACTGACTGTAAGAGAAATTGCGGAGAAAGAGCAGGTTTCGTTATCAGCAGTAAAATGGTGGAAGAAGGGTGCGAAGGAAAAATTAAAAAGTAGATTAAAGAGCTATATATGAATGGTGTATGAATCTATTTAATACTTTAAACAGATAGTAAGTCAACTTTTTTGACAAGCTAACTTACTAATGATAAGTTAGTTTTTATATACAATGTACTATCGATACATTAGAAGGAGTGAGATAAAATGTCCCATTTAGAAGAAGTTATGAAAGCACGTAAATCAGTTAGAGTTTATGACTCTGAATATAAAATAGAAAAGAAAGAAATTGAAGAGATTCTAGAAATTGCTTCTAGTGCCCCATCTTCTAGTAACCTACAGGCTTGGAGATTTATTGTCATTCAAGATCAAGAAATGAAAAAGGAATTAAGAGCTATTGGAAATAATCAAGCACAAATTGAAGAATCATCTGCTATTATTGCAGTTTTAGGAGATACAAAAGCATATGAAAATGCAGAAAATATCTATGCACAAAATGTTGCTCTAGGATATATGGATCAAGACACTGCAGAAAAATATGCTGCTAATACTTATAATTCATATTCTAAGTTTCCACAGCAAGTGTTATCTCAAATTGCTAGTCATGATGCAGGTTTAATCTCTATGCAAATTCTATTATTAGCAAAAGAGCGTGGATATGACACAGTTGTAATGGGTGGATTCGATAAAGCGGCGTTTGCAAAGCGTTTCGAACTTCCAGAGAATCAATTCCCAATTACTCTAATTGCTTTAGGGAAAGCAAAAGCACCTGCTTTTAACTCAAGTAGATTACCATTAGAAAAAATTGTTAAGTTTTATTAATTAATTAGAAGGCTATTCCTAAGAGTTTATAAAGGATAGCCTTTTTTGTATGATTTTCTTCTAAAGGGAGAACATTATTTTTGTAATAATTTTTTTAGCACGGTACACTAGTAAGTGATTAAGAATAAGGGAGTGTGTAGAATGAACTTTGTTACATTAAATAATGGTTTGAAGATGCCTCAGCTAGGTTTCGGTGTATGGCAAGTTGCAGATGAAGAGGCTGCAGTTGCAGTTAGTACGGCATTTAAGGTTGGGTATACTTCCATTGATACCGCTATGGTTTATAAGAATGAAAAGGGTGTTGGAAAAGCAATCAAGGATTCTTCTATTCCTCGTGAAGATTTGTTTATTACAACAAAGGTTTGGAATAGTGATCAAGGATATGAAAACACGTTAAGAGCATTTGATGAAAGCTTAGAGAGATTAGGTCTTGATTATATTGATCTGTATTTGATCCATTGGCCAACTCCTGAGTATGATGAGTATGTGGATACATATAGAGCATTAGAAAAACTTTATAAAGATGGCAGAGTAAAAGCAATTGGCGTTTGTAACTTTGAAATAGAGCATTTGGAACGTATTATAAAAGAGTGTGAAGTGAAGCCAGTACTTAATCAAGTAGAATGTCATCCATATTTAGCACAAACAGAATTAAAAGAATTTTGTGCTGATCATGATATTTTTATTGAAGCATGGAGTCCACTGGACCAAGGTGGAGAGGTCTTGCAAGACGAAGTTGTTACGAACATTGCAGAAGCAAAAGGAAAAACTCCTGCACAAGTGGTATTACGCTGGCATTTGCAAAATAACACAATTGTTATTCCTAAATCAGTTACTCCTTCTAGAATTGAAGAAAACTTCCAAGTCTTTGACTTTGAGTTAAGTGCTGATGAGATGAGAGAAATAAATGGCATTAATAAGAACAGACGTAAAGGGCCACATCCAAACGAACTAAATATGCGTTAATAAATAAGAAGAAGCCTGGTCAATTCCAGACTTCTTTTTTAGAAAAGAAACCCCTGGCCAATTCCTTAGGTGCTAAAATATGTTTGGCACACCATCAAAACTGTAGCAATCAGAAAAATAAGCGGAAAATTTCCGGTTAAGTGCAGATTAACTCCTATTTTGAGGATATTAAGGGGAGTTTTTCCGGTTAAGTAAAGAAAAATCTATATATTTTATGCGTTTATAGTAAATAGTCGGAAAAACTCCGCCTATTGGAGCTATATTTCAAGATGAAAATAAAATAGTCGGAAATCCTCCGACTATTCTTCTACAGGTAATTAACCTCAAGGAGACACTTACATTAAAATGGATTAGTAGCTATCATACTAGCATTTTTAATATAAATACGAGGATTTAATTTTAATTGGGAAACAATTATTTCTGCTATATCTTCTGGTTGCATGTATTTGTCTTGATTTCCACTTATTAAGTTCGTTTCGACAGCTAAATCAGTCACTACAGTACTAGGAGTTAAGGCAGTAACACGTATATTGTTTCTACGAACTTCTTGCGCTAACGATTCAGTCATTCCAATCAATCCGAACTTAGATGCACTGTAAGCACTTGAGGTTGCAGCACCATTAAGGCCACTTGTAGAGGAAATATTAATAATATCTCCAGCATTTTTTTCTATTAGCTGAGGCAGTACAGTCTTTGTTACATAGTATGGACCCATTAAATTCACATCAATAATTTCTTTCCAAGTGCTAGGATCCATATCCACTAAGGATTCAAACTTTGCAATTCCCGCATTATTGATTAGAATATCGACTTTGCCTAATGTAGTAGTAACATTCTCTATAGCTTTTTCAACATCCTCTAAAGAGGATACATCCATGATTGCATAGGATGATTGAACACCATATTGCTCTAACTCCATAGAAACCTCTTTAAGTGACTCTTCTGTACGACCAAATAATCCGATATTTATACCTTCTTTTGCTAGAGCAATAGCCACTGCTTTTCCAATCCCTCTTCCTGCTCCAGTAATAAAAGCAACTTTACCTTGTAATGATTGAGCCAAAATAAGCAACTCCTTTTCCTTCATCTTAATCTTCCCAATTTCATTGATTACGCTTATATTCTATGCTTTATTACCTATAATAATCAAGAAAGTAGACTTTCGTTGTGCTTGAATATTAGAGAGTTATTTATATATACATATAACTATATCCAGAGCGACAGTTAGTGATTATAATAATGATAAAGTTGTTCTATTAGAGAAAGTGCTTGAGATGGTGAGTTAAGAATTAGAATCATCTTACCATTTAACTAGCTACTAATAACTTTGAAAATCGTTAATAATAAAATAAGGAGAGAATCCATGTCTCTATTAGTCTCCTATAATGGCTTGTTGATAAGTGTATTATTACTTCTTCCTAATTTGTTATTTTTAAGTTTATTCCCACCAAAAGATGTTCCCACTGAAAGTAATAAGAGTCATTTCTTCTTTTATGCAATAGAAAGACTAGGGCAAGTAAGTTGTCTGTTTTTTGTGATTACTACCCCAATAGAATTTATATCATTGAATATTTGGTGGATGTTATTAGTTTTTTGTCTTTGTGCATACTACTTTCTTTGGGTAAGATATCTCCTTAATGGAAGAAAGTATAGTTTTTTATTTTGTTCTTTTTTGCTTATTCCAATCCCAATGGCAGTACTACCTTGTTGTATATTCTTTCTTGCCGCTATAATAGGAGAATCCTTCTGGTTAGGATTAGCAGCACTAATATTCTCTATTGGGCACCTGAAAGTGAGTGGGGCTAAATAAAGCAGAAAACAAATGATTAGGCAGGACGTACTTGTTTGAAGGAGTAAAAAAATGATTATCTTTTTGATTATAAGTGAAGTAATATATGTGGCAAGCTTGCTACCTTGGTTAATTGTGTTTGGATTATCCTTTATGAGCTTTGATAATGGTGTTGGATTTACTAATATTGCTTTTGTGGGGGGAATTGGTCTTTATCCTGTAGCAGTGCTTATATGTTCCATTTTAGGCTGGGTATACAGATTAAGAAAAACAAGAATACTATTATCATTCATTGTATTCCCATGATATGGATCATTGGCTTCCTTGTATTAATTGGTTGGCAATAACAATGCATAAGAGAAGAGAGGTTACATTATCTGCTAACCTCTCTTAATCATTAGTCTGTATTAGATATACAGTGTTTGGATAGAAAACTCCTGACTTATTAGAAATTCTGCTGTTACCCGAACTAACTCTGCAATGAGTGATCTGGTTCCTCGCTTAATCCAATCATTCTTAGTTATACCTGGTTCCGTCGCTTTTTCCATTATATAGATAGAAACAATAGCACCTTTTCTAGTGCACGAATTGTTCCTTGATGATAGGTACCTATGCTAATTTTAAAAGCAAATGAAATGGGGTTAAATTCCCGAGGTGATTTAATAGAAATGCAGTTTTATTTCCCAGGATGGAAGTTTGATAACAAACACCATGCTATGTCTTAACATTAATAAATGAAGATAAGGGAAATTGCCTGTTTTCTACACATAATTAAGCATGCTCTTGACATGGTGTAAAAAGGATATTAATAGGTATTGGGGGAAGTGCAGCAAATGACGGAGGAGTAGGAATGCTCCAGCACTTGGGGTGTATTTTAAAAGTCCAGTAAGAAGATATCGAAATATCTTCTTACTACTAATGTAGTTAGTTCATTAAACGGGAGATATTATTCAATGCATAGATGTGCCATGATTGGCTATTATATAAAAAGAAACCTCTTCAGTATACATTTGTGATTATTTTTCTAACATGGAATGTTGTTATTATATGTTAGAAAATACTGCTTGTTGAAATTATTTGTTTTAATTGATACAAAGATTGAGTTAATAATACATTTTTCTCCAAAATAATCCTTTTTTCATCATTTTTTCATTTTCTTTCTTTATAATACTTCAAGTATATGTTATTTTTAAGATTGTGGATTAAAGAAACTATTGAAATAAAACATAAAAGAAAGAGAGTTTAAAATGAGAGCAAAAAGAAGAATTAATAGGAAAAGAGTTAGATATACTATATTTACCGTTTTGGCAATAATTGTCATCGTGTTAGGGTCATATGTTTATTATGTTTATAATAGTGTAGAAAAAACAGCTGAAGACATGTATACTCCGACTGAGGAAGATAAGAATAGTAATAGTCAAGAAAAAGAAGAAGTTTTAGAAGCGCGAGAACCAATTTCTATTTTACTTATGGGAGTAGACGAAAGAGAAGGAGACGTTGGACGATCCGACGCACTTATGGTACTAACACTTAATCCTGAAAAAGAAAAAATGCAAATAGTAAGCATACCACGTGACACTAAAACAGAAATCATTGGAAAAGGAAAAGTGACAAAAATTAATTCTGCATATGCTTATGGCGGAGTTGATATGGCAAAAGCTACTGTAGAAGATTTCACTGGTATTCATATGGACTATTATATCCAAGTTAATATGGAAGCATTAAGCGCACTTGTTGATGCTCTTGGAGGCATAACAGTTCAAAATGATTTGGACTGGTATGATGAAGGATACTATAAACCAGGATACCATTATAAAAAGGGAGAAATAAAATTGAACGGAGCCAAAGCACTTGGGTTTATTAGAATGCGTCATTTGGATCCTAACGGTGATTTTGGAAGAAATGAAAGACAGCGTAAGGTCTTAAATAGTATTATTGATAAAGCAACCAGTGTTTCCTCTGTCAAAAATTTCAAAGAAATCCTAGATGCTTTAGGTAAAAATGTTAAAACAAATATTGCTTTTGATCAAATGATGGATATCCAAAAAAATTATCGAAAAGTATTATCATCTATTGAACAATATGAAGTTACTGGAGAAGGGACCCCACCAGGAGAAACATATTACTTGATTGTTTCTGAAGAAGAAAAAGAAAAAGTACATGATTTGTTAAGTGAAAATCTACAATAATTAAGAAGGAACAGTTACTTTCTGTTAAGAAGGAGACTGTTCCTTCTTATTAAGGCTAATTACTTATCTTCTTTTTTACTTTTCTTTTCTTTCTCCTCTTTTACCTTCCTTTGTTCATCTGTAACCTTAAAATCACGGTCAACCGTTTTATCCTTTAAATCTTTGTTTGTAACCATTTTAATCACACCTTTCGTCTTTCTCTCTATATAGACGTAATGAAAGAATAGTAAACTTGTATTCAAAGATAATTGGAGAAAAATAAATGAAGGGATTTTGGATTGAATTTATATGAATGACGGGTAAAAATGTGGAAGAACGTAATTTTAGCAGCTGGCTATAAGAGTCGAGATCTTTATAAGTGAGAGTAGGAAAGGATGAGGCCAAACGAATTAGGCCTCATCCTCATAATGTTGAAAAACAAAATTGTCTATGGGAAAAAAAGTGAAAATAACGGTGAAACCCCTGGTATATTCAATAGAAAACGAGAGAGCTTGTATGTACGTCACCTATTCAAATGTAAATAGTAAAATTAAAATCGATGCGGTGATATTGGATTTTGTAATGAGACAGTTGAAAGTCTTCTATCCCTTTCGAACAGGTTGACCAATGAAATACTTAAGAAAACTAACATCCCAAAAAGATCTATGGCATCAGCTTGACGCAAAAGTAATTTAGAAAGATAAAATAGAATTTTTATCCAGATGATCTACGTTCCATGGGTGAGACTCCCTGTGGGATCTGCGAGACAGCTGAGCCCCTGCAGGCGCATGTGTAGACCGCGGCTCAGCGCGAGCCCCACAGAAATCATCCCCTATTCCGTTAGTTCATTACCTATGCAAGTTCTCGACAGACTAATGCCACATAAATTATTCATCTTCATTTTTTATAGCATTTCTATCGTAAAGTTTGTCTCTAATGCACTTTTTGGTGAGATGGTAGTTATATTTCTATTTGTATTTATCTCATCCATCAAGCCCATCCAAGGCTCGATACATACATATTCTTCTTCCTTCTCTGTCCATACAGCTATATATTTATATTCTGGACTAAAGGTTAATTGAATAGAAGAATGATTTTCATTTTGGAATATTACTACATTTTCTTTTAGTTCAGTGAAAACCTGTGCTTCATGGAGGGATACTTCAGTTGGAAAACCACTTTTATCCTTCCATTGTCTATCATGGTAATCGAAGCGTTTAGTAGAGGGAATAGTATAGTTAATTTTCTTATGATTTCCTTTGAAATATGGATGGAAACCAGCGGATATTGGCATTTCGTCTTCTGAATCGTTGATAAATTGTTGCTTAATCATAAGTGAAGAAGCATTAAGTGTGTATGTGAATAGAATGGTAAAAGCAAATGGAAAGGCATCCAAGGTTTCTTGTGTTGAAGTTAAACTTACATCAATCTCAGCATAATCCTCTGTTAGTTCAGTTCTTTCAACGACCCACTCCATATCTCGAGCAAATCCATGATTATTCATTGCATAAGTATGGTTGTTCCATCTATATTGCTTATTTGTTAAAGCTCCACAAATGGGGAAAAGAATAGGAATGCCACCCCGAATGCTTTTACTCATATCATAGAAAGAATCATTATCCATATACAAGAGAGATTCATTTTTTATTGTTAACTCCGTAATCATGCCTCCTCTAGTAAGGGAGAGAAGTAGTTTAGATTGTAGTGCATTATTTTCTAACTTGACCATTTTCATTCCACGGTCTGTATAGGTATTCATTGTAAACATATTAGCACCTCAGGACATAAATTTTTTTGATCTAATAAGAGTCTATCTTACACAATTTAGCAAAACAAGACAATGAACAAACCTTCATTTAATAGGGATATTTCCAAAGTAGAATCATAGAATTATTTATAGAATGTCTCACGGATAGAGAGAGTCCATCTATTAGGATGATAAGACGAGTGCCTGTTGGTAAAAGACTTCATGAAGAGCCGGGAGATAGTCTATAAATAAGGGGAAGAACTATTCTTCCGAAGGAGTGGACTCCATGAAAGAAAATAGATTGGCTAATCTTTTTTGGGAAGGGATAACTTTGGAACATGTAAATCATAAAGGGATAGTATATCCATATATCATGTTCATGTTAGTTGCTTTTGTATTTGAAATGTTTTTAACTATTTTAATAGGCATTTCTATTTACTATTATATTCAATTCTCCTATTATCCTAACACTTCTTTTTATCTCCTATCTACTTTGTTATTGCTCCTCTTAATAACTACTGGTATTACACTAAAGAGTCTCTATCATAAGTGTAAACAGACTGAAATGCTAAATTAACTTGGTTATTGTGCATTCAGAAAACTGTTTCTATTATCTTAATAACTCCAACTAATTAAAAAAGCGGTTCATTAAAGAGGTATCAGAACCATGAAAGCAAAAAAAATGAAGAGGAACGGTTCTTAGAAGGCTCCTCACAATGACTTTGTAAGATTGAAACAGCCGCAATCTAGAAATAGGGTATTTATAAATTTATAAAAACAGTCATAGCAGCACATAGTTACTTTGACATTTACATATTTGCTTTCTTTCTCATTTAAATCCCTATAAATATAGGCTATATCATGAAAAATATTGTTAGATTTTTTCAAATGATGGTAAAATAGTACTATATTTTATCTTGTATTACAGTTTTTATAAGATTGTTGCTTAATGCTCTAAATCATATAAGCCTGATGAAATAAATAATGTTTCTTAAAAGCTGTTAATATGACGAGCGCAATCGAATAAGCAGTAATAGTGAGGAGAAGACATGTGGAGTGTTAAAAGAATAGTAGGATTCACATTTGTTAGCACTCTATTTATTTTCATGGGGTGGAATATTCTCTTTTATGATAACAAATGGTTAATAGCTTTAGGATTAAATATCATGCAAATAGGAGCAGGATTATTTAGTCTCTACTGGATATGGTCCTTAGTGAAGAATAAAAGCGTGAAAAAACTCTTTTGGAGGTTTATTCTGATTGGAGTCCAATTTTATTTATTGTCCAATTTTATTTGGTTATATGGACAACTAAAGTTTGGGATGATTAATCAGACCATTATTTCTTATAGTTTATGGTTTATAGCCTATTTATTTTTCATAACAGCCTTACTTGTTAAGATACAGGCAGTGAGTAAGAAAGTTTCTATTGGCTTTCAATTTTTTTACATGATCATATATGCAATCACTATCTTTTCTATTAGCATTGATTACTTAATTCAGCCTCTATTACAATCAACTACTGGCTCCTTTTTTAAACGACTGGTAACATTAGGATATCCAATCACAAATATCATTATTTTATTTGTTTTATCGGTATTATATTATGTTACAAAATACAGTTCTGAGAAAAAGTTAATGCTGACAATTAGCTGTGGTTTTCTATTTCAGGTTATTGCTGATACATACTTAGTCTATTCCTCTATTCATAATACCTTCCAATACGGTACTATTTTAGATGTTTTTTGGATATTTTCTTTATTATTTATTGGCTATGCAGCTGTTTATGATCGGAAGAGGGAGAGCGCTCACCAAGAGAACATGGTATATGATAGAGCAAAAGAGGAAATCTCTATTTTTCCTTACTTAAGTATCATAATGCTTCTTTTTTTAGTTTTTACTAGTAGATGGGAATTTAATGCAATAAGCTTAGGATTATCCGTTTTGCTTCTTTTTATTATTATATACCAGTCCTTTGTGCTAAATAAAAATGAAAAATTAAGAAAAGAGTATACATATATAGCTAATCATGATTCACTTACTGGTTTGAAAAATAGAATTAGTTTTCTAGAAATCTTAAATCACTTGATAAGATGTAAAAAGGACACTAATACTGGCATTCTATTAATTAATCTAGATCGGTTTAAAACAGTAAATGATTCATTAGGACATGACAAAGGAGATCAAATCTTAGTTCAGGCTGCGAAAAGGCTAGAATCTTTCATTAGTAATGGGGAATACCTCTTTCGAATTGGTGGAGATGAATTTGTAATCATACTATCCAATACAACGGAAGAATATTGTGTAGAACAATCGAAAAGGATAGTAAGGCAGTTTGGTGACCCATTTTTCCTTTCTGATTGTGAAATAATGGTAACAACGAGTATTGGTAGTAGTATTTATCCTGAGAATGGAAAATCAGCAGAAGAATTACTTAGAAACGCAGATATTGCTATGAACTATGTAAAAGAAACAGGAAAAAATCATTTCCAGCATTTTCATTCAGAACGGATGGCAAACGTTAAGCGGAAGCTACTATTAGAACAAGGGCTAAGTAAAGCGGTAAAAGAAAATCAATTCTTCCTCTTATATCAACCAAAAGTAGATTTAAGAAATAGAAAAATCATTAGTGTTGAAGCATTACTTCGCTGGCAACATCCAAAATTAGGACTTGTCTCCCCAGTGGAATTTATCCCTATAGCAGAAGAAACAGGGCAGATTATTGCAATTGGTAATTGGGTATTAAAGAAAGCGTGTGAACAGATTAAGATTTGGAGAAAGAATGGTTTTATGGATTTAACCATCTCAGTAAATGTCTCTGTTATACAGCTACAACAAGATGATTTTATAGCAAATGTGCAAAAAACATTAGAGAATGTCTCTTTACCTACTAGCATTATTGAATTAGAAATAACAGAGAGTATTATGCAGGATATACAGGAATCTACGAAAATATTAAGTCAGTTAAGAAGTTTAGGAATATCAATATCCATTGATGATTTTGGAACGGGCTATTCTTCTTTATATATTTTGCAAAAACTACCAATCAATTCTATTAAGATAGATAAAGCTTTTATGGAAAATCTTAATGATGATAATCAACGTACCATATTAAAAACAATGATAGAGATGGGCAATAATCTTGGCTTGAATGTTATTGTAGAAGGAATTGAAGAGGAAAATCAGATTAATTTATTGTTAGATTATCATTGTTACTTAGGTCAAGGCTATTTCTTTTCTGAACCTGTTAATGCGATAGAATTAGAAGACATGCTACGACAGAATGCAATTGGTTATATATGAGAAGAGAAAGGGACAAATTCTAGAAATGATAGGAGAATTTGTCCCTTTATTTGCTTATTTACTCTGATATCTTTTACTCCTAGAAATAGGAAGATCTGTATTATCAGATGAAGAATCATCCACTGTTATTTCTTTGGAATGTCTATTAAAAAGCTTTTTCATCCCGTAAAATAGAAGTCTGATGAAAAGGTACGCTGCAAAGAAGAGCAAAAATCCATAAATTCCTACTACTGCATCGGCAAACTCGACATTTCCACTATTAGTTATTCCTTGTTGTATTTCAATGGCAAATACTAAAACTAAAATCATGGTAAAGGTATAGATAAAAGAAATGCTCGTGATACTCCATTTTGCTAGTCGTTTGAAGAGAAGCTGTACGAAAAAAAACGAAATGATGCCAATAAGTCCAATAATCCATAAGTGTAACTCTTTATCTGTTGCTTGAAATCCAAGACTTCTTGCTAATTCCTGTAGAACTTCATGAAAGATATTAACAATATCAGAAACGAGCTTAAAGAATTCAACCATATATTATCCTCCTCGTATCTTTTAATATCTATTTTACCAGAAATCGCCTAAGTAGGAGAAGATTTATTAAGAATGAAGTAGGACAGATTGGAGATAAGGGTAATGTTTCCTATTTTAAAATTATTTAACGGTAAAGTTGAATGATTTTTTTATTGTTTTTTCTTTCGATAAGAAGGTGAAAATGACTTTATAAGTACCTGTAGAGAGTTTTTTTGTTGAAACCTTGTAGTTAACACTTCCACCAGGTTTTAAAAAGTATGTAGAAGGTATTTTTTTCATAATGGAGTTATCCTGTTCTTCCACTATTTCCCCATCTTCTTTATAAATCTTATAGAGGTACTGTTGAGTTGTCTCAAAGTGAAAAGTGAAAGAGTGCTCAGAAGTATTTTTTATTTGAAAATATAAGTGATTATCTGTACTAATTTGTTCATGAGTTATAGAAGTTTCTAGATTGCTTAATACATCAGTAGAGCCTTTATTACTATTCAGATCCTCTTTAGGTGGCACTGTTATTTCTAGACTCGGTTCATCATTACTTATAGAGGTCTCAAGCGGAGTATCTTCTTCTTTTTCGACACCACTTTCAGAATGTGAATTTGCTAATTTCGTACCTTCTTCATAAGAGCAACCAGTTAACGAGAGAAAAATAGCAAAATAAACTCCTTTTTTTAAAATCATTCAAAATCCTCCTTTTCATTTACCTCCTATTATTCCCCCTTTTGTTACAAATTTAAAATTAAAATTTAAAGGCGAAATATGTTGAAAAATGTAAATAGAATGATGCGATAGTAATATCTATGATTAGTCTAATACCAATAATTATTTCGATATAAAAATAGTATGTGAGTAAATAGTATGAATTATTACTATTTTCTGAAATAAATATTCAAATTTTTATTGCTTTTTGCTATATTAATATTCAGACATCTCTGAAAATTACATTATATTACTATTTTACTAGAAAATAAAGTGACAGGAAGAAGGAGGGAGAAAGATACCTGTCATAAATAAAAATGGGGAGACTTGAAATATGTTAAATTGGAAAAAAATAATGGGAACTTCGGTTTTATCAGCTAGTTTAGTAGTAAGTTCATTTGCTCCATTTGCTAGCAAAATAGACAAGGTGGAAGCAAAATCTAACACTGTAGTACATACACATGATGATTCAACACTACCTTTTATGACTAATCATGCAAGTGGTCCATTTGATATTGGAATGGTAAACAAAGAAAAACTATTATCTTCCTTAATAGAGCAGGGCATTATTGACTCTAGTGCTTCTAAAGAAGAGCAAGAGAATCAATTGAATGCTTATCTAAAAGTACGTGCTGATAAGGCCAAAACGATGGAAGAAGATCCAAAGGAAGTTCGATCAGAAATCCAAAAACAAGCTGGACTTGAAGCAGTTGCTGCTGGTGTCCCGAAAGAATCGAAACAGGGAAAAGTAGCAGCAAATGCTAAGGCCCCTTCATCTATTGAAGAAGAAGGGTGGAATGGGGAAGTAATTACAGATGAAGTACTAGTTTTACTGATTGATTTCCCAGATAACCCTAATAGTAGTATCACAGCAGAAGATAATCCAGTCCTTTTATATGATGATTATACAAAAGAGCATTATGAAGATATGGTCTTCGGTGACTCCACTTACAAAGGTGGGAATGGAGAAGACTTTATTACCATGAAAGCCTTCTATGAGGAGCAATCTGGTGGTAGTTATACTATTGATGGTGCTGTTTCTGACTGGTATAGAGCGAAGCATCCTGCTGCTTATTATGGTGCAAACTATCCAACTGCGGATGGAAGCGATATCAGACCGAGAGATCTAGTAAAAGAAGCTTTGGAAGATGCTGCAAACGATCCAAACATTGATTTATCTCAATTTGATAAAGAAGATCTATATGATCTAGATGGTGATGGCGATTATCGTGAGCCAGACGGTATTATTGATCACTTAATGATTGTACATGCTGGTACAGGAGAGGAAGCTGGAGGTGGTAGAGTTGGTGCTGATGCCATCTGGTCACATAGCTGGAGTTTAGCAAGTCCTTCGGTTATACCTGGGACAGAAGGAGATGCAGAAGTTCCTTATTGGGGCGGGGGTTTAGCTGCATACGATTACACTATTCAACCAGAGGATGGTGCAACAGGTGTATTTGCTCATGAATTTGGACATGATTTAGGCCTTCCAGATGAATACGATACAAACTATACAGCAGATGGAGTAGGAGCACCAACCGATTACTGGAGTATTATGTCATCAGGTAGTTGGGCTGGTATGATTAATGGAACAGAACCAACTGGTTTTAGTCCTCATAACAAAGAGTTTCTTCAAGATAAATGGCCAAATTCTAACTGGTTTAAAGATGTTGAATATAGTTTAGAAGATATAAAAAATGGTACTAAAACACTGAATCTAGACCAAGCAAGTGTAAAAGGTACAAATGCTGATGGAATTAAAGTTACTTTGCCTAATAAAGTAACGAAAATCAATACACCTCCAAGCGGTCAATATGAGTATTTTAGTGGAAGTGGCAATGATTTAAATAATGATTTAATCACTACTGTTGACTTATCAGAAGCAGAAAGTGCAGAGTTTTCTTTTAAAGCGAATTATGATATAGAGAGCGATTGGGACTATGCATCTGTTCAAGTAAATGATGGGACAGGCTGGGTAACCATTCCTGGAGTTAATGATAGTGGGCAAGTAATTACAACCACTTATAATCCAAATGAACAAAATCCTGGATTTGGGATAACTGGTAATTCAAATGGGTGGATTCAAGCTAACTTTAGTCTCTCCGATTATGTTGGGAAAGAAATTCAATTGAAGATTAATTATTGGACAGATGTTGCAGCTGTATTACCTGGATTATACGTTGATGATCTTGCAATTGAAGTAGATGGAGAAGCCGTAGTATTCGATGATGCCGAATCTGATACATCTGCTTTTAACACAGAAGGATTTACGAAGTCTGATGGTACAATTACATCTGAGCACTATTATTTAATTGAATGGAGAAACTGGGATGCAGCAGATACAGCACTTGGGCGTATTGCTAGAGGCGATTCTGTCATGACTTTAGATCCTGGTATGGTTGTTTGGTATGTAGACAATAAATATTCGGATAACTGGGTAGGAGATCATCCAGGTGATGGATTCCTAGGAGTAGTAGATGCACATCAAGCTTCTGCTAAAAGATCAGATACTGGAAATACAGTATTTAGTACTAGATATCAAATTCAAGATGCTGCTTTCTCTTTAAATTCAACAGATTCAATGAATTTAGGGATGGGATTATACAATATTACATTAGATTCTCAACCAGCTGTTCCAACATTTAATGATTATAAGGATTATTCTAATCCAGATTTAATCTATGCTGGGCGCAATGTACCTAAATATGGTCTGAGCTTTAGTGTTGTTGGTCAATCGGAAGATAATACGGTTGCACAGATTCAGTTATCCTATGATGACCACGAACCAAAGGTAGAAGTGAATGGATTGCAAGATATCTATTCTAGCAATGAAGGATTTAATACACTTGATTTATCTGTTACAAGTGATGATGAAGCATTAGATAGAGAAATTACAGTAACAGCTAATGTATTAAATGATAAAAATGAGACAGTTGTCTCCTCTGAAGAGAAGTATACTTCTGATTTAGAAGAAAAAGAGTTAGGGTTTAAACTTATGCTTCCAGAGGATCTGCCTTCTGGAGACTATACGTTAGAGGTTACAGTTGCAACTCCTGAAGAAGTAAGAGCTACAAGTACCAAGACGTTTAAGGTGGACAATGAGGCACCTACTCCTGACCTAGGAGAAAATAATGGCTCTGAAGAAGTGACAAATAACGTTTCAGTAACAGTTTCGGTTCCAGATGCAAAAGAGGATAGTTTAGAATATCTATGGTCTACATCAAATGATCTTGCTGATAAAGATTTACTTGCAGCAAAAGGAATGAAACGTTCTGTTACCGAATTAGATGCATGGAAACCATTTAAAAATGGAGATACATTGACGTTAGATGGACATAGTGGGATGTACTATCTACATGTTCGAGGACAAGACTTATTAGGAAATAAAATAGAGTGGACTTCAAACGCATTTAATGTAGATACAGATGTTCCTTCTATCACTTTAAGTGGAGATAATCCATTTGTCCTTCAAGCAGGAACAAGCTTTAATGAACCAGGCTTTACTGCAACCGATAATATAGATGGGAATATAACAGAGTTAGTGGAAGTACATGGTTTAGATTCCCTGGATGTAAACAAACCAGGTGAATATGTACTAACATATGCAGTAACAGATAAAGCTGGAAATTCTGCCGAAGTGAAAAGAACTGTTCATGTAGTGGATGAAGAAAAACCATATATTACATTGACAGATGGAACAGTAGAAGTGGAAGCTGGAACGGAATATGTAGAACCAGGTTTTGAAGCCACAGATAATGTTGATGGTGATTTAACAGAGGAAGTGCAAGTTTCTGGCGAGGTTGATATTATTAGACCAGGTGAGTATACATTAACTTATACTGTCACAGATTCCAGTGATAATAGTTATAGTGTTACTCGTGCCATTATAGTAGTAGATACGACTGCTCCTGTATTGACATTAGATGGAGAAGAAAATGTAGTATTGGAAGCTGGATCAGAATATGTAGAACAAGGCTATTCGGTTTCAGATATAGTAGATGGTGATTTAACTGAATCAGTAGAAGTTTATGGTTATGTTGACACAACAACTACAGGAGAATACGAGTTATATTATATCGTGGTAGATTCGAGTGGTAATGAAGTAGTAGTAGTACGAACGATAACTGTTCAAGATACAACTGCTCCAATCCTTACACTTTCTGGCGAGGAAACAATTACATTAGAGTCTGGACAAGCCTACTTAGAGCCTGGCTTTACGGCTAGTGATATAGTAGACGGTAATATTTCAGACAAAGTAGTAGTTTCGGGAGATCTTCGATTTGCAGTAGGAACATACACAGTAACATATACAGTAACAGATGCTGCTGGTAATACAGCAACAGCTAATCGAACAATTAAAGTTCAAGACACAACAGCACCAGAGTTATCTCTTAAGGGTAGTCATTCTATTACTCTTCTAAAAGGAGAGGAATATAAAGAGCATGGTTACCTAGCAAAAGATAATGTAGATGGAGATTTAACAAACAATGTAACAGTCTCAGGAGAAGTAGACACAAACAATGTGGGAGGTTATACGCTCACATATACAGTTGTAGACTCTTCCGGAAATAAAACCTCTGTAGAAAGAACCATTGTTGTTAATGAGTTGCCAGTAACTAATGAAGAAAGTAATCAAGGAACTGGCTCACCAGGTAATAATGGGTCATCAGGTACGACTGAAAATAAAGGAAGTACAAGTAATACAGGTAAAACAAACACTGGAGAAACCATTAAATCTACTAACACAAATAGTTCATCTGGCAGTAAGCTTCCTAATACTGCAAGTTCCACTTATAATTGGATTCTAGCAGGTGCTATCATTCTTGTAGTAGGTATTAGCTTGGTTGTTATCCAAAGACGAAAAAAAGCATAAAAAGCACAAATGAAGATTACTAAAATGCTATACAGTAGGAGAAATTTCTCTTGCTGTATAGCATTTTTTGTATAGAAATTTGTCGAAGGAATCTAGGGGGGAAAGTATTGATTATAAGTAAAGAAAGCGCTATCATTACGTTGTGTTCATCAATAAATATCCTCATAAAAACATCATCATATATTAAATGGTAATGAATGATTCACATTACTTTTATTCGTGTACGTAAACGTCTTTCATTTCAACAAATCTCCTTTTAAAGCTTGGTAAAAGCCTAATTAATTTAGTTTTTTTAGAATTAGGAATGCAGGCATAACTACATAGAAATTCTATCAACTTAGTTGTTTAGTAAAATATCAACCTTGTTAAAATGAGCATGTTAATGTGAACATAAACATAAATCGTGTACGTTCACAATTACATAATAGTAAAGAAAGGAGCCATTTAGCAATTAAAGGAAGGGAAGGACAATAATAAACATTAAATTGGGGGTAAGTAAGTTGAAAAAGTATTTATATGGTGCACTATCTTTTTCGCTAGTTATAGGTATTCTTGCTGGATGTAAAGATAATAGTGAAGAAACAACAGTAACAGAAGATGGTAAACAAAAGCTAACAGCAATCATCACCAAACATCCTTTAACCCAAGATGTGACTAAAATGGAATGGCTCAACAAGCTAGAAGATGAATTAAACATAGAGATAGAATGGCAAGAAGTGACAGCAGATTGGGATCAGAAGAAAGGTACTTTACTAGCTGGAGGAGATATTCCGGATTTAATTATTGGACCTAATGCTATAACAGATGCAGATATTGTTCAATTTCCTGGATTATTTGAGGATTTATCCGATGATCTTGATGCACTTTCTAATGTAGAAGGAATGTTTGAAGCAAAGCCTGATACAAAGGCAATGGCAACACAAACAGATGGAACCATTTATGGACTCCCAAAATATCAACGATTTTGGCCAGCAACTGCTACAAGGCAATTTATTAATAAACAATGGTTAGATAATCTTGGTTTAGAAGAACCTACAACTTGGGATGAATTATATACAGTATTAAAAGCATTTAAAGAGGAAGATGCAAATGGTAATGGTGATAAAGATGATGAAATTCCAATGGACTTTTCACCAGTTGGAACAGGCGGATTTGGTTACTTTCAGCCAAATGTTCTTTTAGGTAGCTTTGGAATAAATGTATCTGATGGAAGTGGTCAAGGTTATTATGTAGAAGATGGAGAAGTGAAGAGCTATTTAGTAGATGAAAGATATAAGGAATTTGTTGAATTCTTAAATAAATGCTATGCTGCAGGACTTATTAATAAAGAGGTATTTACACAGGATTATACTAAATATCAATCAGTTGCTCGTGGAGAAGGGGATATTGCTAAGGTTGGTTATACGTATGGTTGGGAATTAACGGATAGGTTTGGAAATGAGATTTCTCCACAATATACTTCATTAGCACCGTTAAAGGTTACTAGTGATTCAACTGCTACAGTAACCTGGGCATATGATTATAATAATTTAAATTATGGAATGAACATGATTACTGTCTCTTCACAGACAAAAAATAAAGAAGCAGCATTGAAGTTTGTAAACGCTTTATATGATTCGGAGGTTAGTATGCAAGTATTATTCGGATCATTAGGTACCAATATTGAAGATAATGGAGATGGAACCTATAAAGTACTACCTCCAGCCGATGAAAAAATGGATCCGGGAACATGGAAATGGACATCCACATTTGCGGACAATGGACCAATGTATATTCCGGATGACTTACAACTTGAATTAGGAACAGATATGCAATCTGTGGGAGAGCAAACAGAAGTATTTATGCCAAGCATTGAAGCAATTGATCAAGAAAATGACTTATTCCCGGGAATGTTTATTAAATACAGTAAAGAAGATAATTCTAAATTAAGTCTCAATAATACAAACTTAATGAATCTTTCCATGGCAAAATTCTCTCAGTGGGTTACAAAAGGCGGTATTGAAAAAGAATGGGATGAGTATGTAGAAAATGCGGAGAAAACGGGATTGCCTGAAAATCTAGAAATTATGCAAAAATATTACGATGATTATAAAAGCAAGCAGTAAATAACTACTAGGTGGGATGCTAATCTCTAAAGAAAAAGAACAGGATTAGCATCTCCAAAAAGGGAGGTAGAACAATGGCTGTTACAAATACAAAATCAGAAAAAGTAGATTTAAAGTATTCGAGTGCACCGAAACCAAAGAAAGTAAAGGGTTTTACTCGTTCCATAAAACGAGATTATCAGCTTTGGATTATGATTTTACCTGCCATAATTGTTATCTTTCTATTTAACTATATTCCTATGTACGGGGTACAGCTTGCCTTTCGTGAATATGATTTTACGAAAGGATTAACTGGCGGAGAATGGGTAGGATTACATTATTTTAAAGAATTCATCAATAGTTATATGTTTGCTGATCTAATGAAGAATACGATTGTGATCAGCTTAGCAACTATTATCTTCGGCTTTCCTGCTCCTATCATTTTAGCATTAATTATTAATCAGGTTGTCTGGAAAAGATGGAAGAAAGCCATTCAAACTACGGTTTATCTACCCCATTTTATTTCTCTAGTAGTAATGGTTGGAATGATTAATGTACTTTTATCTCCTAACTCTGGTGTAGTAGGACATATTGCTAGCTCACTAGGTTTTGATATTAACCTGCTTGCCTCGGAAAGTGCATTTGTTCCTGTTTATGTATTATCCGATATTTGGCAGCATGCAGGCTGGAACAGTATTATCTATTTAGCTGCACTTGCTAGTGTAGATACCCAATTGTATGATTCTGCTAAAATTGACGGAGCAAGCAGATGGCAAGTGATACGGTATGTGGATATACCAGCTATCGTTCCAACGATGATTATATTGTTTATCCTTAGTATGGGAAATATTTTAAATACTGGCTTTGAGAAAATATTCTTAATGCAAAATCCTCTTAATTTACCTGTATCAGAAGTAATTGCGACATATGTATATAAGATTGGTATTATCTCTAATCAATTTAGTTACTCTGCCGCAATTGGATTGTTTAATACACTGATCAACTTTATCTTTTTACTAATGATGAACTATATAGCGAAAAAGACTTCTAATATTAGTTTATGGTAAACAATAAAATAGTGAGTGTTGGGAGGGAAGTAGAATGAGACTTCTTAGCTTAAAAGGAAAATCTACGTCTGATTTTATATTTGATTTGGTTATTTTTATTCTTTGTGTCTTTATTGTCCTCATCATTGCTTATCCGCTGTATTTTATCGTCATTGCTTCCGTTAGTGATTCAACCTTAGTAGCCACTGGACAGGTTACATTATATCCTAAAGGATTTAGTTTATTTGGTTATACGGAGATTTTCCAAGATAGTCGAATATGGATTGGTTATAGAAATACAATAATCTATACCATTGTAGGTACAGCTGTTAACTTGTTATTAACCTTGCCGGCAGCATATGTATTGTCACGCAAAGAATTTAAAGCTAGAAGGTATCTGATGTTTTTCTTTGTTTTTACGATGTTCTTTAATGGAGGATTAATTCCTACCTACCTTTTAATGAAAGAAATTAACTTAATCAATAATATGTGGGTTTTCATCATTCCATTTTCTGTTAATGTTTTTAATCTGATTATTACTAGAACCTTTTTTGAAAGCTCTTTGCCTAAAGAACTATTTGAAGCTGCACAAATGGATGGCTGCTCGCATTTTCAGTTCTTTGGAAAAATTGCCTTTCCTTTATCAAAGGCTGTTATATCTGTAATAGGCTTGTATTATCTAGTTGGCCACTGGAATGATTTTTTCACTGGTTTGATCTATATAAGAGATTATAGCCTACAGCCATTGCAAATTGTATTGCGTGATATTCTCTTATCAAATCAGGTGTTTTCTGAAGGCGCAGGTTCTGGTGGTGCTGCGGGTGGATATGCACAGAAGTATGCAGATCAAATTAAGTATGGGGTAATTATTGTATCAACCCTTCCTATTCTCATTATTTATCCCTTTATTCAAAAGTACTTTGATAAGGGAGTAATGATTGGGTCTGTGAAAGGATAAATAAGAACAAGTTTATTTGAGGATAGAAGAAGATGCTACTTGTTTGTAGTATGACTCTTCTATTTCCTCATATATATAGAAAAAAAGAAGAAAAAGTGATTTTAAAGGTTGGCGAATTTAAATGAGAATAACAGTGAAGGATATTGCGAAATACTGTGGTGTATCTGCAGGAACAGTGGATAGAGCGTTAAACAATCGTCCTGGCATTAAAGAAGCAACAAAGAAACGGATATTAGAAGCAGCAAAAGCCTTACATTATCGCCCTGATTTTACAGCAAGAAGTCTTGTTAAAGGTAAATCAATGACATTAGGGCTTGTTTTGTTTGATCTATATAATCGTTCCATTGCTCAACTATTAAATGCGGTTGAACGAAGGGCGAAGGAGCTTGGGTATTATGTCTACATTACACTAACGAATAAAAATCCAGTTAGTGAGAAGGAGTGTATAGAATATTTAGTTAATCATAAGGTAGATGGAATTATCCTATTTACAGTGAATCAAGGAAAAGATTTTGAAGCCTATTTACATAGTTTATCCATACCAATTGTCACTATATTTAATTATATATCTGAAAGCTTTCAACACTTTGGAATCAACGAAAGAGAAGCCATGCGAATGGGAGTTCAATATTGTTTACAAAAAGGATATTCTTCTTATATTTACATATGTCCACCTCTAAGAAAAGCGGGCTTAAGTAATATTTATACCCAAGAAGAAAGGTTTCGTGGTTTCTTGGATGCTCTGGAATCTAATAATATAAAAGAGCTACATATTATTAAAGAGCATGATTATATTTCAGCTCTAGATAAATGGAATATAAAAAAAGCGCGAACAGCTATTATTTGTTCTTGTGATTATTACGCCTTAGAAGTGATGAATTACTTAAAGAGCCACCAATTAGAAATACCTAAGGATGTAGGTTTAATGGGGTTTGATTGTATTGATGTCTTAAAGTACATACAGCCGACCTTAACAACCATTTATTATCCAGTGGAACCAATAGGAATTAAAGCAGTAGAATGCCTGGTGAGTAAAATGGGAGAGAATCTTGAATATATAGAGTCACCTAATTTAGAATATTTTCTTGTAAAAGGTGAATCCATTTAATAATGAGTAAGGGAAGTGAGTAGATGAATATACTAGATAGTAAATTTTATGGAGTGGTTGAAAAGTTCGCTAATTTACTAATATTAAATGCTCTCTGGCTTATCTGTAGTTTGCCAATTCTAACAATTGGACCGGCTACTTCCGCTATGCTTTGTGTAGTTCGGCAATGGAAATTGCATCAAGATACAAGTAGTGTACGTAACTTTTTTTATTACTTTAAAGAGAATTTCAAATATAGCTTTATCATAGGTATCTTATACATTGGATATAGTATTCTCTTATTCTTTAATTTATATTATTTAAATCAAGATCAAACAGGACTCAAAATGATGATGCTAGTACCTTTAATAGTGGTTTCCCTATTGCTTTTATGTATAGCAGCATACATCTTTCCAGTCCTTTCTCATTATCAATTATCACTAAAAAAAACAATCCAAAACTCTTTCGCAATGTCTATTGCCTATTTTCCAACAACCATTCTATTATTTGGGGTATTTCTTCTTCTATTTTTAGCAGTAAAAGCAATTCCTATGTTTATTCTCATCGCCTTTAGTGTTGCTGGTTTCATACAATATCATTTATGTCAAAAGGTGTTTGCGAAAATAGATCAATCCTTACAATAGATAAATATAATAATAATCAGAACTTCCCTTTATGGGTACCATCCTTCTTTTTGCTATAATGGGGATAAATAAAAGAAGGATGGTGAGACATATGAATAATAACTTTGATGAAATAGTGAATCGTAGAAATACATATTCTATTAAATGGGATGGGGGAAATACTCTAAAAGAGCTTGGGTTGACAAAGCGCTATGATGAAGAAACAATCCCATTGTTTACAGCAGATATGGATTTACCTGTACCCAAAAGCTTAGTAGAGGCATTACATCGGACGGTAGATCACCAAATTTATGGTTATTCCATACTTCCAGATGAGTATTTTCAAGCAATTCAACATTGGTTTAAGAAAAGACATAACTGGGAAATTGATCGAAAATCTATTGTATTTAGTCCGGGTACTGTATATGCCATTAATCAAGCTGTTCGCGCATTCACACAACAAGGAGATGGAATCATCATTCAGCGGCCAGTTTATCCTCCATTTACTTCTGCTATTGAAGATAATGGGAGAGTTGTTGTTAATAACCCGTTGAAGCGAGATGAGGAAGGATACTATACAATAGATTTTGAAGATTTCGAGAATAAAGCTAGTCAAGAATCGACAAAGATGTTTATCCTATGTAACCCACATAATCCGACTGGTAGAATTTTTAATCCTTCTGAATTAAAACGTTTATATGATATATGTGCTAAATATCAAGTATTAATAGTTGCTGATGAAATTCATGGAGATTTAATTCGTAGCAATCAAACATTTACTCCGATGGCTAAGGTAGCAGAGAATAGTGAGTTACTAATTACGTGTACAGCGATCAATAAAACCTTTAACGTAGCAGGTCTTCATTGTACAAATATGATTATTCCTAATACACAGCTTAAGACTAAATTTATTAAAACAATGGGACATCAGTTAGCATCTCCATTCACCATCTCAGCACTGATTTCTGTTTATAATGATGGAGAAGAATGGCTAGAGGAGCTCAAAGAATATTTGGATGGTACTATGATTATGGTGAAAGAATTTTTAGCTGAACATATGCCAAAGGTTAAAGTAACTATTCCAGAAGGAACCTATATTATGTGGATGGATTTTTCTGGATACCAAATTTCACCTGAAGAAGTTCATGAACGAATCTATCATCAAGCTAATGTTATTTTAGAGGATGGTAGTAAGTTTGGAGAAGAAGGGGTGTCCTTCCAGCGAATTTGTATTCCATCACCAAGACCAATGATAAAAGAAGCGTTAGAGAGAATAGCTAGAGAATTTGCAGACTTAATTTAATATCATAAAGAGGATAGCCCATGCTACAAGCATTTGGGCTATTCTCTTTGGTGTTGAGAGAAATGATTAATAAATTTTTGTGAGTGTAAAATTGTTGCGGGGATTCTTAGAAATAGGTAGTGCGACAAAGTAGTTTCTACATGTGTATCTTTTCTGTAAAAAACGACATCTTTCCTCAAGAAAAATGTCGTTTTATGCTAGAAGATTTTCTTGAAAAGTTTGCGTATTCTTTACGAAAATAGTAAATATAATATATAATAGAGAGGAAGATAGACAGCAATCTCTTTCTAATGCTTTACTTGCTTTACTAAATCGAAAGGATGATTTTTATTGTTACTCAACAGGCAGTACAAACCGAATTAATTAAAAAATATTGGAACATGTTTGAAAGTAAAAAAGAGAGGACGTATTTAGTTAATCCCTCTATGCCCATTATGTATTTTGGAAATAGCAAAAAATATTTCGATTCCCCTATCCGCATCATAACAGTTGGTCTAAATCCGTCTAGGCGTGATTTCCCTGACCCTGACCCTTTCCAAAGGTTTCAATCTATGAAACAAGACCATCACTATCAATTCAATCAACAATATATTACTGCACTTGATCAGTATTTTGATAAAGACCCATATAAAGCTTGGTACGATCAATCCTTTGAGCCATTATTAAATGGTTTACATGCAAGCTTCTATGGAAATAAAGAAAATACAGTATTGCATACAGATATTTGCTCACCACTTGCTACTAATCCAACTTGGGATAGTTTAACGAAAGAAGCAAAAAAAGACCTTCAAACAGAAGGGGTACAACTATGGCATGAACTGGTAGAATATTTACAGCCAGATGTTATCCTTATCTCTGTTGCTGGAGAACACTTGGCAAAATTACAATTTAAAACAGTAAGTGATTGGGAAACTATTTATACTCTTCCAAATCAACGTTATCTAATAAATAGTAAAAAGGTGCAGTTAGCTCATAAAACAGCTAGTATCTATTTTGGTAGAGCTGCCGAAATGCCATTTGGGTTAGTTTCCCCTGAAAACAAAGAGAAGATGGGGAAGCATATTAAGGCTCTAACAGAAAAAAGCGATCAACCGATTGACCTTAAACCATTTCTTCATTCTGCCATCAAATCAGAGCATCACGATGCAGAATATTTCAGATGGAATCAAGAAGCAAACTAAACAATTGAATGAACAAGGAAGAAGCTCCCAAGACAAAAATTGGGAGCTTCTTCCTTATAATGCTTCTTTAATTAGCTTTTTATAATACGTTACAGACAATATGCCGAAAATAGAATATAGCAAAGCATAAAGACCCATAACTAAGAACATTGGTGTCCATAACTCTGTTCCAAAAAAGAACCAGCCAGAACGCACGGCAAAATAGCTATGTAATAATCCAACTAAGAGAGGAATACCAAAGTTAAACAGTTGTTTTTTCTTTATCCCTCCTACTAAATCCTTCGCCGTAAAGCCTAATTTACGTAGGATGGTATAATAATACTTCTCCTCTTCTCCTTCGCCCATTTGTTTAAAATAGAGAATACATCCAGAAGTTATAAGAAATGTGAGGCCAAGAAAACCTACAATAAATATAATTACTCCCATATTAGCCATTTGATCTTTTATGGATTCCATGCGTGACTCATTGTTTGAATCACTTATTTGTAAGGAAATAAACAAGTCATTAGCTGCCTTCCAATCACCGTTATCCTTCATGTCAATGCCGATATAAACCGAAGAGTCTAGCTGAATATTTGGATTCTTATTTTCATCTAGTAAATGAAACAGAGTGTCATCCACAACTGCAGTCGGCAGCCCTCCAGCAGTAAATCGTATGGAGATATATGTATTATTCTCTAGACCTAAATAGGAAAGCGATTTACTTTGACCATTTAACTGAACAGTAATCTCTCCTGTATCTTTAAAACTCATTATTTTCTCTAAAATGTTACTATAGCCAGTAAATAGCACTTCATTTTCAGCTATATCAATGCCTTTCAAACTATTCTCACTAATTACTGGTAATTGTTGTTTAGACAAATCAAAACCTACTTCTCCCAAATTTGATTCTAGAATATTCTCTAAGTTCATCTCCACTTGTAAAACGGGTATGGTTACTTTATTGTATTCTATTTCTTTCTTAGACAACTTCTCTAGAAAGATTGAAGCCTTCGCTTCATCTTGAAAGGTAAATTGATTAGGAACACTTTCGTTCGCCTTTTTCTCAATGGAATAATAGGATATATAAACTAAACATAAAAAACCAATTGCTAATGCAGAAACAGTGGTAATAATGGTTAATAAAATAGAATTAGATTTCATACGAAACATAATACTAGAAAGAGATAACACTTCATTAATATTTAAATAGCCTTTCTTTCTTTTTCGATTCAAATTTGCAATAAAGCTGATGGACCCTTTATAGAAGAAGTAAGTACCTAATATAACTAGAGTTAAAATGGAAATCATGGCGATTACTAACTCATTTATGGAAGTAAAATCTCCATCAAACAATTTAGATGATAGAAAGTAACCTGCAATAATGGAAGCTAAACCTGCAATTCCAATAATCATTTCCCAGATTGAAATGTTTTTCCTTCTATTTTCCGTAGAAGAAGTATTCCGAAATAGTGCTAATATCGTTTGCTTTTTTATAAAGGTATAGTTGATTAGCATGATGAATAAATAGATAAAGAAAAATACAAGTATTGTTTGAACAAAGGCCTCTTTCGAAAATTGAAGAGTGGCAAGGTCGTTTACACCAGTTAAATGAATGAGTATCAAAAGAAAAAGCTTGGAAAATGAGAAACCAATAAATATACCGAAAAGAAGAGAGCTAAAATAGAGAATTAGATTTTCCATAGTTAAGATACGAAATATTTTATTCTTAGTCAATCCAATTAACTGAAACAAACCAATTTCTTTACTACGCCGTTTAATGAAAAGCGTATTAGCATATAGCAAAAAAATTGACACAATAGCAACTAACAGGATGGATGCGGCCTTCATAGCAGCTCCTCCTTTAATGGATCCCTTAGCAATATCCATGGAAGGATCATACTGTAGTGTGACGAAAGAAAAATAAAGGGAAACACTAAATATTAAAGCAAATACGTATAAAAAATAGTTTTTTATATTCTTTTTTAGACTTCGGAATATTAACTGATTAATGTTCATGATGAACCCCACCTAGTATAGCTTGTGTTTTCATAATAGCTTGGAAGAAGTCTTGTCGATTTTGCTCCCCTTTATTTAGCTGAGTATATACTTGACCATCCTTAATAAAAACAACACGGTGGCAATAGCTAGCAGCAACTGAGTCATGAGTAACCATTAAGATGGTAGCACTTCTTTCTCTATTTAAGTGACTGAGTTTATTCAATAGATCTGAGGCTGATTTGGAGTCAAGAGCACCTGTTGGCTCATCTGCAAAAATGATGTTAGGTTCATGAATGAATGCTCTGGCTGCAGATGTACGTTGCTTTTGTCCCCCAGATATTTCATTTGGATACTTATCCTTGATGTCCTGAATACCTAATTCTTTTGCAAGGGAGTCAAAGCGACTATGAGCCTCTACTTTAGGTGTTTTAGTAATAGACAAGGGTAATAGTATGTTTTCTTTTACGGTAAGGGTATCTAGTAGATTATAGTCTTGAAAGATAAACCCAAGATGATGCTTTCTAAACTCTGCTAGCTGCTTTTCTTTCATTCTTGTTGTTTCTTTATTATTGATGGTAATCATTCCGCCGCTTGCCTGATCTATGGAAGAAAGAACGTTCAGCAGGGTGGTTTTTCCAGAGCCAGATGCTCCCATTATGCTAACAAATTCTCCTTTATGGATATTTAAATCCACCCCTTTGAGTACATCTTGACGATTATATTTATCTCCATAACTTTTATGTATTTTTGATGCTACTAATATATTCATAAATAACCAACTCCTTTACTTGATATCTTCATTATAAAAAATGCTTAAAAATTCTTCCTTTTCTTTTCCTAACAAATGAAAGAAGCATGTGACATTTTTGTCACCATGCCTCAAATTTTTTATAATAGTTGATCAAATTCATTCTTCTCAGAAAAAATAAGCGTAAAAGTAGATCCTTGAAGAAGCTTTGATTCTACTTTTATGAAGATATCCAGAGCATCTGTGACTTTCTTAGTTAAGTATAAGCCCATGCCGGTTGCATAATTATTATGATGTTTAGATGTAGAGGTAAAGCCTTTTTCAAAAATCCTTGGCATATCTTTTATATCAATACCAATACCCTCATCCTTAATGGCTAGATGCACTTGTCCATTCTCCTTATAAGAGGTAATGATTATATCAGATTTATTACTGTATTTAATGGCATTCGTAAGAAGTTGCCTTAAGACGAAGGCTAGCCACTTACTATCTGTAAGAACTTCTTTTACTTCTAAATTTATTTCTACACCTATCCCTTTTTGAATACACCATGTTTGAATGGTTTTCATTTCGTCATATAAAAGATCTTCTAAATGAATGTATTCTACATATAAATCATTTTCAATAAAGGTAATTCTTTTATGATACAGTTGTTGATCCAATAGGAGATGAATCCTCAGCCATTCATAGGTTATTTGGGCTTTTAAATCAGTAACGCTAAGTTGTTGAATTAGTAAGTGGAGAGCAGTTAAAGGTGTTTTTACTTCATGTATCCAAGAGAGTAGTTCGTCTTTTTCTTGTTCTAATTGTAAACTGCTTTGTTCATTTTCTCTCTTTAGAAGTTCTATCTGAGAAACCATACTATTCTCTATGATATTTTCAAACGGCGAATGAGCATCAGGAAGTGAGCTTAAATCTATAGTGATTTCTCTATCAGATAAGGCTTTAAAAAAATGGGTTTCTTTGTGATAGCGATAAAATAAAAAAAAGATAAAGAGTATAGAACTAATAAAACCTATGTATAGCATAGACGTTAGCGAAAGTGACGGATCTAAATGAGCAATAAAAAGCTGAAGAAATTGGATGATAATAAAGAATAGAATCCAGCTTTTTCTTTCTAATAAAAATGTAGTAATCATGAAGTAACTCCTTCAATTGCTTGATATCCTTGTCCAAACTTTGTTTCAATATACTGACCAAGATACACTTCATCTAGCTTCTTTCGTAAACGGTTCACATTAACAGTTAGAGTATTATCACTAACGAAGCGCTTGTCATTCCAAAGTTCATTAATCAGGTAATCTCTAGTTACAATCTTATTCTTATTTTCTAATAACACTTTTAATATAAATATTTCATTTCTAGTTAACTCTACCTCGCCATGTTCCGAACTTACCATATTCCTCTCTAAATCAATAGTTGCTCCACGCCATGTTTTGAGTTGTAAGGGCTCTACACTATAATTGTATACTCTTCGTAGAATTGCTTGGATTTTTGCAATTAATACATCAAAGTGAAATGGTTTTTGAATAAAATCATCTGCCCCTAACTGCATGGACATAACAATATCTGTTGGATGGTCTCGTGAAGAAAGAAAGATAATGGGAACATTGGAATGATTACGTATGAGACGACACCAATGAAATCCATCATATTTAGGCAATTGAATATCAATTACTACTAAATGAGGCTTTTGCTCTGTGAACTCTTCCATCACTTTATTAAAGTCAGTTATTCCATGGGTATGATAAGACCACTGCTCTAAACGCTCTTTAATTGCATGTAATAAGGTTCCATCATCTTCTATTAATAAGATTTTAAACATACTATCACCACATTTATCTCTAAATTTCTCACTTTTGGAAAATACTATAAAGTATTATAATCTAATTATAGCATTTTCCTGTAAATGATTTTACATGTAATGGAAATCAACAGTGTGTTATATTTAAGACCCTACCAAAGCAAGGATTGGAGAATGATTATATGTTTCATCAAGTGAATACCTTAGAAGAAGTTATTGCTATGGTTCCGCTTATTAAGAGTGCAATCCCAGCGGATTTATCTATTGCTATATGTGATAAAGAAAAATTTATTGCTTATTTTCCTGGTTTAACAATGGACTTAAAGATTGTCAAAAATCAGCTCTTGCAAGAAAATGAACCATTATTTGCTGCAATTAAAAAGAAAGAGAAATTAAAAGCAGAAGTTCCAGCCGACTTCTATGGGTTTGAGTTTATTGGGACTGCTGAGCCGATAATGAATTTAAAAGGAGAAGTTATTGGTGGCATTGCTGTTCAGTTAAGAAGACATACGGAAGTAAGAAGCAGTATAGATGATATCTTAAACTCATTAATTCAATCTCAAGATCAACTAAACAATATCTCAAAAGGATCGCAATCGCTAGTACATTTTTCAAGTCAACTTTTACATCACTCTCAAGATGCAGATGTTAATGTAGGGAAAACAAGTGATCTTCTATCAATCATTAAAAAAGTGGCAGATCAAACAAATCTATTAGGATTAAATGCAGCGATTGAAGCAGCTAGAGCAGGTGAGAAAGGAAAGGGATTTGAAGTAGTAGCAAATGAAATTAGAAAGTTTTCAAGGGAAACAGTATCTTCTACCAAAACCATTTCCGATACAATGGAACAAATTAGGAAAACAACGGCCTCTATTAATGAATTAATAGAGAATATCGCTTCAATAGGTGAAGAGCAGGCAGAAGCTATAAAATATACTTCTACTTATATGGAGAAAATTCAAGCAATGGCGAAAACATTAATGATGCATGCTGACGATTTGTAAATGTGATTACTTTGGAATTTATAAATATTATAAAATACCTATGTATTTGTGCGAGTTTTGTAAGAAAAGAACGAGAAATAATGATCCTTAGTAAATTTTCTATTTTCATTTAGGAAAAAATCCGTTATAATCCAATATGTTGTTAAATAATCTTACAAAATAATAAATTATACTCGTATAATAGCAGGGATATGGCCTGCGAGTTTCTACCAGATAACCGTTAATTGTCTGACTACGAGTAAGCGCATAGAGCAATGATAGGGCGTTAAAGCCTCTATTCATTTTATAAATAGAGCAGTATTATTATTCTGCTTGTTTACAAAACAGCCGCTTACTCTTAGTTAGAGTAAGCGGCTGTTTTGTTTTATTATTCAGGGAAAACCAAAAAAGGGGAGAGTTTGTTTTATGGAATTATTAAAGAAAAAGATTGAAAAAGAAGGTATTGTGCTTAGTGAACAGGTGTTAAAAGTAGACTCTTTTATCAACCATCAAATGGACCCTCACCTTATGAAAGAAATTGGTTGGGAATTTGCTAGATTATTTAAGGAAGCAGGAGTAACAAAAATATTAACGATTGAGTCTTCCGGAATAGCTCCAGCCATAATGGCAGGTCTTGCATTAGATGTGCCAGTAATTTTTGCTAGAAAAAGAAAATCTCTTACTTTAACAAGTGATTTATATACTGCAACCGTATATTCCTTTACTAAGAATGAATCCAATGAAATAACTGTTTCTACTAAGTATATAGAAAAAGGAGATTCCGTATTAATTATTGATGATTTCCTTGCAAATGGACAAGCAGCACTTGGTCTAGCAAATATAGTAGAACAAGCTTCAGCAAATGTTAGTGGAATAGGAATTTTAATTGAAAAGTCATTCCAAAAAGGAGCAGATGAGTTATTAGCAAAAGGGTATCGAGTGGAATCTTTAGCAAGAATTGCTTCCTTAGAAGAAGGGAAAGTAACATTTGCTCCAAATAGACAACTAGAAGGTATTCAATAGGAGGATAAAAGAATGGAAAAAATGACAGGTAAAACTTGGTCTGTAGGTCTTCAACATGTTCTAGCTATGTATGCTGGTGCTGTTCTTGTACCACTTATTGTTGGTGGAGCTCTTCAACTAACACCAGAACAGCTTACTTATTTAATCTCAATTGATTTATTAACATGTGGAATTGCTACCTTATTGCAGGTTTGGAAGAATAAGTTTTTCGGAATTGGATTACCAGTTATGTTAGGCTGTACATTTACAGCAGTTTCCCCAATGATTGCTATTGGACTAGAGCAAGGTGTATCTGCCATTTATGGTGCTATTATTGTTTCAGGAATTTTTGTTATCATCATTGCTTCATTCTTTAGTAAGTTAGTTAAGTTTTTCCCACCAATTGTAACAGGCTCTGTTGTTACTATTATTGGTCTTACGTTAATTCCTGTTGCTATTAAAGATATGGCAGGTGGAGAAGGAAGTGCTAGTTTCGGCGATCCACAAAATTTAATTTTGTCATTTGGTGTGTTAGCTATTATTATATTATTAAATAAATATACGACAGGCTTTATTAAAACGATTTCCATTCTTATTGGTATTATAGCTGGCACTATTATTGCTGCTATGATGGGCATGGTGAACTTCGCGGAAGTGGGTGAAGCTAACTGGATTCATGGGATAACACCATTCTACTTTGGTACACCAACCTTTGACCTTACTTCTATCATTACTATGACATTAGTTGCTATTGTAAGTTTAATTGAATCGACAGGTGTTTACCTTGCATTAGGCGATATTACTAATAAAAAGGTTAAAGAGAAAGATTTAGCAAATGGCTATAGAGCAGAAGGTCTTGCTTCTATCATTGGCGGTATGTTCAATTCCTTTCCATATACTGCATACTCTCAGAATGTTGGGTTAGTTCAATTAACAGGTGTAAAAACGAAGAGTGCTATTTATGCAGCAGGTATCATTTTGGTTGTATTAGGATTTATTCCGAAAATAGCTGCTATTACTACACTAATTCCAACAGCAGTTCTAGGTGGAGCATCTCTTGCTATGTTTGGTATGGTTGTTTCATATGGTATCAAAATGTTAAGTCAGGTAGATTTTAATCAGCAGGGGAACTTATTAATTCTTGCTTGCTCTGTTGGAATGGGGCTTGGAGTAACAGTAGTACCAGATATCTTTAGTCAGCTTCCAGATAGTGTTCGCCTTCTTTTCCAAAGTGGAATAGTAGCGGGAAGCTTTACCGCAATCCTTTTAAATATATTATTTAATATGCTTCCATCTCTACGTACAGGGGAAATAGAAGTAGAGAATAAAACAGCAGCTTAGATGAAATGAAAGTTCCATTAACCTTCAAGACAAAAGTCTTGAAGGTTTTTTGTATACTTTTCCTCAAAGATTAGGAGTAACCCCACTATTAAAATAATTAAGTATATTTGTATAATTCATTTTAGTGCCATTTTTAAAAAGAAAGAGAATCTTATTACTTTAGCGATTTCTAAATTTAGGGATGACTTTCAATAGTATATAAGGTAACATCAAAAAATATGTATTATTTCTAATGGTGCGAAAAATTATTTTAAAATAATTTATGATAAAAAGCTCCATTAAACTTGGAGGAGGAAATATGTCTATTTTAATTGGTATATTAGGTTTATTAATAGTATTGGGTCTAGCATTTGTACTATCTAATGACAAAAAAGGAATTAATTATAAAGCAATTATTATTTTATTTGTTCTGGAATTTGTTGTAGCCCTCATTATGTTTAAAACTACTTTCGGTCTTAAAGTAGTAGAAGCAACTTCAAATGGTGTGACGAAGGTGCTGAGTTATGGATATGAAGGTGTTAGCTTTGTTACAGGAGGTCTTGTACCAGAAGGAGGCAGTGTCTTCTTTATTAATGTATTAATGCTTATTATATTTACTTCCACCTTACTTTCTTTATTAACACATATTAAGGTATTACCATTAGCCATTAAGTATATTGGAGGAGCTCTGTCGAAGATTACAGGCTTGTCTAAAGTTATCACATTTAACAGTGTTAACTCTATTTTCTTTGGGCAATCAGAATCTATCTTAGCAATTAAAGGGCACTTAGATGTAATGAATGCTAATAAGTTATTTATTGTCTGTACTTCTGCTATGGCATCTGTGTCGGCTTCTATTATGGGTTCATATATGGAAATGCTTCCTGCAAAGTATGTACTTGCAGCTATGATTTTAAATGCGCTATCTGCCTTAATAATAGCTACCATTATGGCACCTATAAAAAAAGATGATGATGAAACAATCAATATTAATGATGTCTCTAATACTAACTCCATTTTCGGCGCATTGTCTGCTGGAGCATTAGATGGCGGGAGAGTTGCCTTAATTGTTGCTGCAATGTTAGTAGCATATGTTGGACTTCTTGCTTTAATTGATGGCTTCTTTGAAGGCATAATAGGTATTAGCTTTACAGAAATTCTAGGCTATATATTTGCTCCAATAGCATGGATCATGGGCATTCCAAGTAGTGATATTCTAACAGCAGGTTCTGTTATGGGAACAAAATTGGCAGCAAATGAGTTTGTAGCTATGTTGCAATTTCAACCACTTATTTCAGAGTTACCAGAAAAAACAGTGGGGATTGTTTCCACTTTCCTAGTTTCTTTTGCTAACTTTTCTAGTATTGGAATAATTTCAGGTTCCATTCAAGCAATTAATGGAGAAAAGGCAGAAATTGTAGCAAAATTTGGTTTTAAAATGCTATTATCAGCCACATTAGTATCCACTTTAACAGCTACAATTGTTGGCTTGTTCTTATAAAATAAAAGATAGTAGGAAGAATCCTACTATCTCAGCTTGTAGAAAAAGTAATTTAGAAAGATAAAATAGAATTTTTATCCAGATGATTGTAGTGGAAGGGGTGAGACTCCTGTGGGATCTGCGAGACAGATGAGACCCTGCAGGCCAAGGTACACCTCGGCTCAGCGCGAGCCCCACTGAAAGCGAACCCCTGTAACGGAAATCATCCCTTATTCAGCAGGGTGTTTAATATACAACTTTATATTCTCCCTTTACTCCATAGAGGGGTTTCTCGACAGCCTGAGATAGTAGGAAGAATCCTACTATCTTTTTCAAATGTGTTGACAGAATGTGTATAATGAATTAATATTATCTTGAGATTGAGATATTCGAAATGAAAAATCTTTTTTAGTCATTTATCTCGAATTCGAAATAAATGAATGATACTAACTGCGATATGCGTATAATACAAAAATTTGCCCTATATAATGAAAGAACAAATCAGGAAATATAAGGAGGAAGCAATAATGAATGAATTAAAAGGATTGCATCATATTACAGCTATCACTAGCAGTGCAGAGAAAATTTACCAATTCTTTACCTATGTACTCGGATTACGTTTAGTAAAAAAGACAGTTAACCAAGATGATATTCAAACATACCATCTATACTTTACAGATGACACAGGAAGTCCAGGAACAGATATGACCTTTTTTGATTTTCCTGGAATACCAAAAGGAATACATGGGACAAACGAAATCTCTAAAACATCCTTTCGAGTTCCATCTGATGAAGCATTGGAATATTGGGTAAAACGTTTTAACAAATATGAAGTGAACCACAAAGGTATTCAAGAGCAATTTGGAAAAAAAGTATTATCTTTTGTTGATTTCGATGAACAACAATATCAATTAATCTCGGATGAAAACAATAATGGAGTGGAATCAGGAACTCCTTGGCAGAATGGCCCAGTTCCTTTAGAATATGCTATTACTGGACTTGGTCCTATCTTTGTTCGAACTTCTTATCTAGACTATTTTAAGGAAGTATTAGAAAAGGTATTTTTAATGAAAGAACTAGCTAAAGAGGGAGATTTTCATTTATTTGAAATGGGAGAGGGAGGCAATGGGGCACAAGTAATTATTGAGTATAATAATACCCTACCTCAAGCTAGACAAGGGTTTGGCACTGTTCATCATGCTGCATTCCGTGTAGAGGATCGAGCAGAATTAGAACAATGGCAACAACGGTTAAGTAGCTTCAGCTTACCGAACTCAGGATATGTTGAGCGATTTTATTTTGGATCACTTTACTCTAATGTAGCTCCTCAGATCTTGTTTGAACTAGCAACAGATGGCCCTGGATTTATGGAAGATGAACCATACGAAACACTTGGAGAGAAATTGTCTTTACCACCTTTCTTTGAGTCTAAAAGAGAGCAGATTGAACAATTAGTACGACCTATAAATACAGTAAGAAGTAATGTGAATATGGAAAAAGAATACTTATAAAATAAATAGAAGGAACGAATCAACTTGAAGAGTTATTTGATAAAGCTTTAAGTAAAAAGTTCTCTCTCTAATAGTGTGCTGCAAAAAGATTAACTGATTTGATCAGTTAATCTTTTTATCAATTAGAGAAGTATCTACATTGTTGCCAAACCATTCTGCAAGCTTGTTTTTAGCCTTCATCTTTATTTCATCATCAATATATATGGCTACTTGAATAAGTGCAATTCCTAAAGCACCTAAATCATCTGTAAAGCCAATACCAACTGCAAAATCGGGAATTAAATCAATTGGAAGGATAAAGTATCCCAAAGCTCCAATGATGGTCGCTTTCGCTTTTTTCGGTACTTCTGGCTTTTGTAGGGTGTAATATAGAAGTAAAACAGCATAAACCACAGAAGAACCAGCTTTTTTGCCAAACTTCTTTAATTTTGTCCAAAACTTATCCTCCGAATAATGTTTAGCTGATACCTCTAATTCTTGTTCTAATTTGCCTTCTTTATTCTCCATATTAGAATCTCCCTTCCTTTCCTCTATCTTAACAGAAAGGAGAGGAAAGATAAAAATGATAAAAAAAAGAAAGCAACCAAAATTATGATTGATTTCTTTTCTAAAAAATTATAAGGTATACTGATTTTCAAAGTAGTTTTGATACTCACCGCTAATTATTTGTTCCCACCATTCTTTGTTGTCTAAGTACCATTGAATGGTTTGTGCGATGCCAGATTCAAAAGTATAGGTTGGTTTCCAACCTAAAGCTTCTAATTTTGTAGGATCAATTGCATAGCGTTTATCATGACCAAGTCGGTCTGTAACAAACTCAATTAACTCCTCAGATTTATCTAATGTGCTAATAATAGTTTTAACGACTTCTAAGTTCGTTCGCTCATTATGTCCACCAACATTGTAAACTTCGCCATTAGCACCTTCATGTAAAACTAAATCAATAGCGGCACAGTGATCTAATACATGTAACCAGTCGCGAATATTTTTACCATCACCGTAAACAGGAATTTTTTGATCATTTAACACACGAGAGATAGTTAAAGGGATCAATTTTTCTGGGAAATGGAAAGGACCATAGTTATTAGAGCAACGAGTAATATTAATTGGTAAACCAAATGTTTCATGGTATGCACGAACAAGCATATCAGAAGATGCTTTACTTGCACTATAAGGACTATTTGGTTGAAGAGGAGTATCTTCTGTAAAGAATGTAGATGGATCGAAATCTAACTCTCCATATACTTCATCAGTTGAAACATGAACAAATTTTGTAACGCCAATGTGCTTTGACGCATCTAATAATACTTGAGTTCCAAGTACATTAGTAACTACAAAGATTTCCGGGTTCGTAATAGAACGATCCACATGGCTTTCTGCTGCAAAATGAGTAACATAGTCAAATTTTTCTTTCTCAAATAAAGCAAAGATCGCTTCTCTATCTGCAATATCTGCTTTAACAAAGTGGTAATTATCTTTTTCTTCAATTGACTTATGCTTTGTTAAATCACCAGCGTATGTTAATAAATCTAAGTTGTAAATATCATATTCTGGATACTTATTTACCATGTATTGTACGAAGTTACCTCCAATAAAACCTGCTCCACCTGTTACTAAAACTTTTTTCTTTGTCATTTATTTCACCTCATTTTGTAATTCCACTACATAACGGCTCAAAGCATCCTGCCAAGATGGAAGACGTTTAAACCCTTTTGCTTCAAGCTTATCTTTGGACATTCTTGAATTCTTTGGACGAATTGCCTTTGTCGGATATTCTTCTGTGGAAATACTATTTACTCTAACTGATTTACCAGCAACTTTAAAGATTTCCTTAGCAAATTCTGCCCAATTTGTAAACCCTTCATTAGAAGCATGATATATGCCATATTTTTCTGTTACAACCATATCTAACAATAGTTTAGCTAAGTCAAACGTATAGGTTGGTGAACCAAATTGATCTCCAACTACACTTAACTCATCACGCGTTTCTGATAATCTAAGCATTGTTTTAATGAAATTATTTCCATTAATTCCAAATACCCATGATATGCGGATAATGAAAAAATTATCTATTAGACTTTGCACTAATTTTTCGCCTTCGTACTTTGTTAGTCCATAATAGCCAACTGGATTTGCTGAGTCATCTTCTGTGAAAGGATCAGTACCTGTACCTTCAAAGACGTAGTCGGTACTAATATAAATAAATTTAGCATCTACTTCTTTCGCTGCAGATGCTAAGTATTTTGTACCTTTTACATTTACAGCAAAACAAGCTTCTTTATTATCTTCAGCGTTATCAACAGCAGTATAAGCCGCACAGTGGATAATAGCATCAGGCTTTTGCAACTGAACAAAAGTTGTTACTTTCTTTTCATCCGTAATGTCCAGTTCTTTTTGTCCTATACCAACTATATCAAAACCGCGTTTTTTTCCTTCAACAACTACATCATGTCCTAGTTGACCGCTGAATCCAGTTACAATGATCTTCATTTATCTTCTCCATATGTGAAATTATTATCTGCATCTTTTAATAAAGGTGCTTTTTCATCTTTCTCAGAAAGAATAGGAGTGATTTCTAAAGGCCATTCAATGCCAATTTCAGAATCATTCCATATAATGCCACGGTCACACTCAGGTGAGTATAGGTTATCGACTTTATATTGAACTTCTACATTATCTGTAACGGTCATAAATCCATGAGCAAAACCTTGTGGAATAAGTAATTGTTTTTTATTTTCAGCAGATAGTTCTAGACCAAACCACTTACCAAATGTGGGGCTTCCTTTTCGGATATCAACTGCCACGTCAAAAATAGCGCCTTTTGTACAGCGAACTAACTTTGTTTGTGCATTAGGGTTTAATTGATAGTGTAGTCCACGAAGTGTTCCTTTTGCAGCAGAAAAAGATTGATTATCTTGGACAAACTGAATATCAATCCCAGCTTCTTTTAAGGTTCCTTCATTATAGGTCTCCATAAACCAACCACGATGATCGCCAAATACTTTAGGCTCTAAAACTTTTAATCCTTGAATAAAAGTTTCTGTAATTTTCATAATAACACCTCAAGTTTATGTAATATTAGTATTTAATATCTCCTTTAGCTACTTTCAGTAAATATTGACCGTAACCTGTCTTTGAATATAGATTTCCTTGTTCCACTAATTTATCATTTGAGATCCAACCATTTATATAACCAATTTCTTCTGGAGCTGCAATTTTAATACCTTGATGATCTTCAATGGTACGAACGAAATTAGCAGCATCTAATAAACTCTGATGTGTTCCAGTATCTAACCAAGTAAATCCTCTTCCAAGTAGTTCAACTTCTAATTCATCTAACTCAAGGTATGCCTCATTTATAGAAGTGATTTCTAGCTCACCACGATGAGAGGGTTTAACGTTTTTGGCAATTTCTACAACGCGGTTATCGTAAAAATATAGACCGGTGATGGCATAGTTTGATTTTGGAACTTCTGGCTTTTCTTCTACACTTAAAACTTTTCCATCTTCATTAAATTCAACAACACCGAATCTTTCAGGATCTTGTACATGATAACCAAATACTGTAGCACCTTTTTCTTTCTGTGCAGCTCGCTGTAATATTTTACGCATGCCGCTTCCATAATATATATTATCTCCTAAAATCATAGCAACTGAATCTTCACCAATAAAATCTTCTCCAATAATAAAAGCCTGAGCAAGTCCATCTGGATTAGGTTGGACTTTATATTGTATGGAGATTCCAAATTGTGAACCGTCACCAAGTAATGCTTCAAACCGAGGAGTATCCTCCGGGGTAGAAATGATAAGAATATCATTGATACCAGCTAACATTAATGTGGAAAGTGGATAATAAATCATTGGTTTGTCGTTTATTGGTAATAATTGTTTGCTTGTTACTAGGGTTAGTGGATAGAGCCTTGTTCCGCTTCCACCAGCTAGGATTATACCTTTCATATAGTGTTTCTCCTTTATTGTATAATGTAAGTTGAAAAATACTAATTTCTCTATTATAAGGGATAATTATATTATGATAAGTTTTGTCTCAAATTATCCTATCTTTACCAAGTTAAGTTGAAAGTTACTAGATGTCAAGAGATATTTAGAAAATTAGTAAAGCGAGTTGTTTTTTCAGTCTTTCCAATAGATATTATAATCTAATAAGTACTACTTAATTGCAATTTTTTCAATGAAATAATGTTATGCCGTAATCAAAGTAATAATTCTAATTTGCAATTTATAGACATAATTTATAGTGAAATGTTGAATTTTGTCTGATATAATTCGTAAGTGCGTACAATGATTTTTATTAAAGTAGGATGAATTTTTTAATTTATTAAGGAGTGTAATTTTATTTTGGACACAACTAGCATTAAAAGTAATGATAATAAGAAATTCGTTAAGGATATAATTGGATATGCTCCCTCAAAACTAATACCAGCTTTTATTGCTTTATTATGGTCGTATATATTTACAAGGGTATTTACACCTGATGAGTATGGTATTTACAGTTTAGCAACTGCAATTATTATGCCATTAATGACCATGATGGTAGAATGGGCAGGTCAACCTATTGGTCGTTTCTATGCTGAATATATAGAAAAGAAACAACCAGGTCTATATTTTGAAATAATAAAAAAGATTACTAAGATAATTTCAATCATAGCTTTAACGATAGGATTCATGAGTATAATAATTACAGCATTATTTTTTAATAAATTTATTTTAGTTGTGTTGGCTCTTGTAGTTTATCTAATTTTTAATTCTCTAACTTTATTATTAACACCTATTTTACCATCTAGTATGGACATGCGTTCCTATAGACGTCTTGAAGTACTCAGAAATAGTTTTAGGTTAATTTTAGCATGTATTCTAGTATTTACATTAGAAAAAAATATTGTTTTTTTAATATGGGCGGATGCTATAGCCTCTTTTTTATTCTTCCTACCTTTATATAAGAAAGTAAATATGGTATTAAGTTCAAGTATAAAAAAAGAAGTAACTGATAAAAAGACTTTAAATAGTCATATTAAAAGGTTTTCTAGATATGGTATCCCCATGATGTTTTGGTTTTTATTCTCTCAATTACTTGTTGTAGGAGATCGATTTGTTATTCAATTCTTTTTAGGAAGCTATGATGTAGGAGTTTATACTGCTAATTATATGTTAATTTCAGGATTTTCATCTATATTGAATGCACCAATAACATTGGCAGCATTCCCAGTTATCTATAAAATATGGGCGAGTAAGGATAGAGATATTAATAAAATTGAGGATACAATAGAAAATATGACATATATCTTTGCAATAATCGCAATTTGCATTATAGGAGGCACTTATTTAGTTGCAAAACCATTTGCATCAATTGCATTAGGAGAGGAGTATTTAGCAGGTTATAAAATACTTACTCCAGTTGTATTAGGCTTAGTGCTAATGAATATTTCTACTCTAGGTCATAAAGGTTTAGAACTATTTGAGCAAACAAAAAAAATGAGTGTTTTCTTAGGAATCGCGACGGTTGTTAAAATTACGTTAAATATTATACTTGTTCCGCAATTTGGATATGAAAGTGCAGCTTGGACTACTCTTCTAAGCTATTTCATATACTGTTTACTTGTTTGGAAATCAACAAAAAAGCTTATTAAATGGAAAATTAAGTGGGACAGGATATCTATTTTAGCTGTAATTGCTATAATTGCAGTTTTAATATGCCAGTTTATAAAAATAAATAATCCTTATGTATATATATTGGTTGTGGGATTAGCTTACGTTTTTCTCTATTTTTCAGGGTATTATTTATATCTTAAATATAGAACAAGGGGAAAATCAGCTGTAAGCTTTACTAAGAAATAAGGGGAAAGTAAAATAATGGAGAAAAGTATGATGGGAAATAGTTCTGTAGCTATTGTTCTTCTTAATTGGAACAGTTATCAATTAACAGTAGAATGTCTTGAATCTTTGGAAAAACTTAATTATCCAGATTATCACATTTTTATAGTTGATAATGATTCACAAGACAGTTCATTTGAGGATTTAAAAAAAGATTATATGATGAATAAATTTAATTTGCCAATAACATTCATGCAGTCAGGTGCTAACTTAGGGTTTGCTGGTGGGAATAATGTTGCTATTAAAAAAGCTTATGAAATGGGCTATCCCTACATTTGGATGTTAAATAACGATACTGTTGTAGAGGCAAACTCATTAAGTACATTAGTAGAAGCTATTAGTAAAGATACCAAGACAGGTATTGTTGGATCAAAAATATTGTATTACGATACTGATTTGATTTGGTATGCAGGCGGTACAATTAATACTTGGACGGGGAAAACCAAGCATTTAGGTTATAAAGAAAGAGATATTGGACAATATAATAGTTCTTTTCAAGTGGATTATGTAACAGGGTGTAGTTTATTGTTTAAAAGAGAGTTAATTGACTCTATAGGACTAATGCAGGAAGATTACTTTTTATATTATGAAGAGACTGATTGGAATATACGAGCTAAGCAAGAAAATTGGAAAATAGTCTACGTTCCAGACTCAGTAGTTTATCACAAAGTATCTATTTCATCTGGTGGTGAAGATAATCTATCTCCTTACGTAGAATACTATTATATAAGAAATTCATATATTATGATAAGAAGAACACAGTCGATGGCTAAGATAATAACTGCTACATTATTATTGTTTTTAAAACTTATTAAGAGTCATTTGAAAATACTAATTAAAAAACAGGACAATAAAATAAATAGAAGTAAATTAATAATAAAGGCGTTTTTTGATGGGATTATAATGAAAACTGGAAAGTTATAATTAACATAAATAAGAAATTAAAGGTGTGGAATTATGAAAGTATCAGTACTAATACCTACTTATAATGCGGGTACAGATATAATTGATTTACTAAGGGCAATATACAACCAAAAGTTAAAACAACAAAATGAATTAGAAGTAATAATTATTGACTCAAGTTCAACTGATCATACAGTTGAAACTGTGAAGACAAAATTTCCAAAGACAAAGGTAATTGTTATTCCAAATAAAGAGTTTGATCATGGAGGAACTAGAAACGCACTATATACCTTATCAACTGGAGAACTTTTGTTATATATGACGCAAGATGCAATACCAGCTGATGAGTACCTAATTGAGAACTTGATCTCCTCTTTTGAAGATGAAAAAGTCATGATTAGTTTTGCAAGACAACTGCCAAAATCAGATGCAGCTCCACTTGAAGTTTTTGCAAGAAATTTCAATTATCCTTCAGTATCAATATTAAAAAGCAAAGAGAAAATTAAGGAATTAGGAATTAAAACCTTTTTCAATTCAAATGTCTGCAGTATGTATAGAAGAAGCTTATTTACAAAATTTAAGGGGTTTCGAGAAAAAATTATTTTAAACGAAGATATGATTTTAGCTTCTGAGGCAATATTAAATGACTACTATGTATATTATAACGCAGAAGCAAAAGTGTACCACTCTCATAATTATAATCTTAAACAACAGTCCAAAAGATATTTTGACATAGGAATGGCATTTCAAGAAACTGAACATCTTTTGAGTATGGCGTCTAATGAAAAAGAAGGAATTAAAATGGTTTTTAACCAGATAAAATATCTTTATAAGAATAAAAAAATTAGTTTAATACCATATAGCATAGTTGAAAGTGGGATTAAGTTCATTTCGTATAATTTAGGTAAAAGACATACCATTTTTCCACATCACATAAAACAAAAACTATCAGCCTATATGAAATAGCAGCGAAGAGGGGGGGGATATTAATGAAAAATAAAGACTCTTCGAAGAAAATTATTATATTAGAATTTATTCTTTTAGCCTTAATTTTTGTAGGTATTCCTATTAATGGCTTACCATATAAAATAGGCATATTCGGTGAAATGGCTTTTGAAGGACCTTTCTATGTATTATTTTTTTCCATTCCACTATATTTAATTTTATCCTTAGTATTAAGAAGAAAGTTATATATACCTATAAATTATTCATATATATTTTTTGTTCTGTTTATAGTTTGGGTCATAGTTGGTGGATTAGTAAACTTGGATGATATTCTCTCAAACACTTTTAAAGGAAGAACAGGTATTTCTAAATTTGCTGGACAAATTATAGTTATATTTTTTTCGATAATTATATTAACTTTCTTATACAACTTAATGAAAAAAAATGGGATTGGTAAAATCAAAAAAGTATTATCCATCTCCTTAATATTACCGTTTATATATTCTTTTCTAGAAATTCTTCATGGATTAAAAATTCAAATAGTTACGGACTTCTTGATCTCAATAGATAAGTATATACATGCATTTGGAATATTGAACTATCTACTCAGTGAAGATGAATTTAGAATAAGATCAGTATCCGGAGAAGCCTCATGGTTTGCCACCTATTTAGTACTTATTATTCCTTGGCTAATTAGAAATTCTTTTTTTACAAAAAAACTTATTTATAAATTTTTGTTAGCGTATAGTTTGGTCCTTACGTATTTAACATTTTCTAGAACAGTATACATTATTATACTTATACAGATAATTTTCTTTATTTACTTAATTTTAAAAAACAGTCAAAAATATAGTCTTAACATGTTAATAAATGAAACTATTAACTTTATGAAAAAAAGAAAAGCTATTACATTTATTCTACTTCTAGTATTACTACTGATTTTAATTTTGATTGGAATAAAGCCGTTTCAAATTATTGTATCTTTGTTTGATAATAATAATCTTTCAAATACCGCTAGATTATCTTCCCAAATTGCAGCAATTAAAATGGGGTTACAAAACTTTATTACTGGAATAGGATTAGGGCAATATGGATTTTATATGCCAGATTTTGTTTCTGAAAATGCTGTGGAAAGAAGTACGGAGATCGCACAATGGGCAAGTAAAGAAATAGGATCCCCTTGGCCACCAGTGCATGGTTTATATGCAAGAATATTTGCAGAGACTGGGCTAATCGGATTACTATTATGGTTATCTATTTGGGGATCATTATTCGTAACTGGTTGGAATCTGTTAAAAAGATTTAATAATAGTGAATTTGAAAAGAAGTACGATCTAATTTTTATACTTACAGTATTAATTGGTTTACTTTTCATTGGTTTTAACATAGATACATTTAGGGTCACTAATTATTATGTATTTATAGCAATGGCCTTTGTATTTTTTGAGGAATATGGTGAAACTATCCCAAGAAGGATTTTAAGTATAGGTGCTAAGTTTAAGAGTTTTGTTAAAAAGGAGAAAGTATGAAAAAAATATTAATTATGTCCTTGAAAAACCCATGGAGAAAAAATAAAATTGGTGGTTCACAAGACATTTTAGGAAGAATTATTGCATTAAGTTACTTGGGTTATACTGTGGATGTTATTGCAATTGATGATGAAGACCAATTACAAGTACCGTCAAACCTCCCAGAGAATGTTAACTTATTTTTATACAAAAAGAGAACAAATCTAAAAAATAGTTTAAAATATCCTATAGCTTCAGCAAATAGATATAAAAAAGAAATCTGTTACTTTTTATCTGAAAGAGAGTATGACATTGCTTTTGCAGAGTCTGAATTTATGCTACCATTTTGGACAAATAAGAATGTTAAGTCAAAGAAAAATTATTTGAGAATGCACAATATAGAAAGTGAGTACTATTTGGAACTTGCTAAGACAGAGAGAAGCTATTTAAAGAAGGTATTATTTACTTTTGATTCGAAAAGGTTAAACAAAATTGAAAAAAGTCTTAATGATTATTTTGAGAAACTTTTATTCATTTCAGAGAGTGAAAAGGAAAAATTCGCTAAAAAATACGGTGAAGATACAGTGGAATTCTTACCAGCAAGTGTACCGATATCGACGGCTGGATTGCTTCCCAATGTAGAAAGTAGTAATAATGGATTTCTAGCTTTTGGGGATTTCACTTTAGATATTAATAAAAGTGGCTTATTATGGTTTTTAAAAAATGTCTGGCCATTAATCGTAAAAGAAAATAAGGTTATTCGTCTTAAAATAGTAGGAAATGGTGCTGAAGCTTTTAAAGATTTCAAAAGTGATCAAATTGAAGTATTAGGTTATGTTGAAGATTTAAAAGCAGTATTCAATGAAGTTCAAACTATTATTATCCCCTTATTAGAGGGGGCTGGTGTCAAAATAAAGTTAGTGGAATCTTTATTAATGAACAAGACAATTATTACAACTTCGAAGGGAATAGAGGGTACAGATTTAAAAGATAATATACATTTATTAGTTGCTGATAATGATGAGGAGTTTGCACAGAAGTGTATAGACGTATTTCATGATAACGATATGTCAAAAGTTATTGCAAAGGAAGGATTTGTATTTGCAAAAGAACTCTTCAGCATTGAAGGTCAGATGAATTATATTGAAAAAATTATTGGTGCCGAATAAAAGGAGGTATTAATTTGAATATAGTTTTATTATCCGGTGGATCAGGTAAAAGATTATGGCCACTATCGAATGATTCAAGGTCTAAACAATTCTTAAAAGTACTTGAAAACGAAAATAAAGAACGTATATCAATGGTTCAGAGGGTATTTATGCAACTTAATTCTTTGAACTTGGACAAAGATACTGTTATAGCAACTAGTGAGTCTCAAGTGGATATGATTTACAATCAAATCGGAGAAAATGTTCCTATAGTGATAGAACCTGAACGAAGAGATACATTTGCTGCTATTGCTTTATCAGCAGTTTATTTATACTCTAATAAGAAAATACCCCTAGATGAAGTTGTTTGTATTCTTCCGGTAGATTCATATGTAGAGAATAGTTTTTTTGAAAGTGTCTGTAATCTGGAAAGAGTTCTCCAAGAGACAGATGCTGAAATAGCTTTAATAGGAGTAGAACCCACATATCCATCATCAAAGTATGGGTATATTATCCCTACCGATTCGAACGATAACAAAGAGTATTTTCAAGTGAGTCATTTTAGAGAAAAACCCACTGAAGAAATAGCCAAGCAACTTATCCTTGAAAACGGATTATGGAATTGTGGGGTCTTTGCATTTAAATTAGGATATATTATTTCCTTACTTGAAAGTCAAGGTCTACCAACTGTATACGATGAATTAGTTAACCAGTATCACTCTTTACCAAAAAATAGCTTTGATTATGAAGTAGTTGAAAAGTCTAAAAAGATTGTTGCTCTACCATACAAAGGTTATTGGAAAGACTTAGGTACTTGGAATACTCTGACTGAAGAAGTAGCAACATCAATTACAGGTAAGGGGAAAATTAGTGAAGATTCTATAAATACACATCTTGTTAATGAATTGGATATTCCGGTAACGATTATAGGTTGTTCAGATATAATTGTTGCGGCATCACCAGATGGAATTTTAGTTTCTGATAAGTCCGCTAGTCCAAGATTAAAAGATTATATTCATGAATACGATCAAATTCCAATGTATGAAGAGCGGAAGTGGGGATGGTATAAGATACTGGACTTCAATAAATATGATCGAGAAAGAGAAGTCATTACAAAAAGAATTTGTATTTTTGAGGGAGAAAATCTCAGTTACCACTATCATAAAAAACGCAGTGAGTTGTGGAATATTATACAAGGTACTGGTATTTTAATATTGGATGGAAAAAAGGAAATAGTTAATGCTGGAGATGTTGTGAAGTTACCACCTAACTCACGACATTCAATTAAGGCGTTATCTGATCTAGAAATTATTGAAGTTCAGACAGGCAGTGAAATTACTAATGAAGATATTTATAGAGAAGTTTCTTCATGGGAAGAAATAAATTCATTTATTAGTTCTTCTTCTCAGAATAGATAACTCTAAAAGGTTGTCACATAGATAAGTGACAACCTTTCATTGATGTAATGAAAAGATTGTATAGACTTTTACCATGTATAAAATATTTTATTTCGCATGCTTTATTAGAAAAGTGACAAGGGATAAGTATAAAAGCAGAACTGTTATTTGAGATATAAACTAGGGTTCTTATTTTATGCATTTAATTTGATGTAGGTATAAATTAGTTATTAGTAAGTTTAGTAAAGTAAGTGATCGTTTTGTTAATTTCAAAAAACTTCAATATAATCAGCGGGAGTGGAATAGTAATGTGGAATAAAGGTTTTTCCATAGATGAAATATTTAAAGGGAGGAAAAATAATCTAGATATAATCAGATTCTTCGCTGCTACATTAGTCATATTTTCTCATGCTTTTCCTTTAACATTAGGTAATGACATGAATGAACCTTTTGTAAAATTAACCAATGGTCAATCTACTTTTGGTTCAATAGCTGTATACATCTTTTTTATAGTAAGTGGATTTCTAATTACCATGAGTTATGATAAATCTAAGAACACTCTTACTTATTTAAAAGCAAGAATACTAAGAATTTTCCCGGGATTGATTGTAGTTATTTTGTTAACTGTATTTGTGTTAGGACCTTTAACTACATCATATTCACTAAATGCATACTTTAATAATCCAGAAACTTACAATTATTTTAAGAATATTACCCTAGTATATTGGGGAGATATTCTACCAGGAGTTTTTGAGAACAATATACATGGGGGAATTAATGGGTCTTTGTGGACACTCTATTTTGAGTTCATTTTTTATTTAGTAGTAGCTATGCTGGGTGTATTGAGATTATTGAAAAAGAGAATTGTATTACCATTATATTTAATAACTTTAGTAGCTCTGTTTTTACAGTATTTTCCTATAGATGTAAGATTTATATATTTGTTTGCATTTTATGCTGCTGGTATGTTAGTTTATCTATTTAGGGATAAAATATATATTAATAATTATAGTGCAATTATTAGTTTAGTTTCTCTTATAGTTTTAACATATTTTGATTATTTTCAGATAGCATTTAGTGTCTTTGGAACCTATTTGATCATGTATTTAGCTTTTTCATATACTAATGTTTTTCATAATTTTAGTAAGTATGGAGATTTTTCATATGGATTGTACATCTATGCTTTTCCTATACAACAATTGATAACTATGACATTTAATAATGAGATTAGCCCTTACTTTAATTTTATTATTGCATTACCATTAACTCTAATATTTGCTATATTTTCTTGGCACATCATTGAAAAACCTGCTATTAAACTTAAAAATATAAAGTTGACTTCGACCCTTTTTCAAACTAGGGGAAATTAATTAATTATTTTATATGAGTTGGATACTCATTGGTCAACTTTTAGGATAATGAATTAATAAGTTTAGTCTTAATAGATATGTATCTTATATTTTTATATCTGTAAGTTATTATTATATCTAAATCTCATTATTTTTGGGAAACAAGGACAGACTATAATAAGAAAGAAATTAATTATATTTAGCAATAAATATTATCTTTTATTGCTAAATATATCTTATAAGAGACAAGAATAAATACGTACCCATTAAAGGATAACCATCTCTCAAAATATAATTTTGAGGATTTTTTTTATAGAAAACTTGTAATTAGTAGCTATCTTACATATATAGACACATGAAATAACTATAATAAAAATAAATTACATTGTTTTATTTTACCTAAAAATTCTAATGAAATTTTGATTTTTTTAGTACTTCTCATCAATGGTAAATATAAATGGAATACGCAATTAAAATTAATTAAACAAGGATTTAGCCAATTACAAGGCGCCAGAATCAGGATTTTACAAACAATCGTACAATATACATAAGGGTAAAAAACATAGACGGGAATTTGTTATGACGTAGTTACTTATTATGAAAAGATTTAAAAAAATTAGGTGGTACTGGTACTGGTGACCGCGGGAGTAACTTATCGAAAGCTGCTTCATCGGTAATATATCGATATAAATAAGTTTCCCAAATAGATATTGAAGGTAAACCTGGACCTCATGAGACAATCGATATTCATTCGTTTCTGTAACCAGGTTCTGTTGGATTATTTCTCTATAAACAAGTTTCATTTTTCTTTTATAGGTAATCATTTCTAAAGTTGGTTCAGGGAATATGTGAATTAGATTCTTGTTCTACTTCATTCAACAGATTCAAAGCTAGTTGCTTTTCAGGTGTCTTTTCGCTATTAGACTCAAATTTATTGAATTTTCCCTTACACCATTTTACTTTTGTAATTAATTGCTTCATTTGTTCTTGATGAGATTCTATAGTAGTTTTGATTTAAGGAAACCCAATCAGCCATCTTTCGCAGAAAATTTCTTTAAGTAGTATTGTAAGCGTCAAATACACTCCATCTATTAAAGAAATTCTCTTAATGCGATAATCCCCTGAATTATAGATTAAGGATTCTCTTTTGATGTATAGAAAATCAAAAGAGAATCGATCGGGAAGAAAGATTCATCCATTACCGATCTAGTAACAAGACTCAAAAGGAGAGATGTAAATTTTATAATCTTAACTAAATCCAGGTTCACTACTGGATGAGAAAGTTAGAGAATATAAGGCAGTTTAAAAAACAGTGGAGGCTATTGAAAAATGACAGAATCCATTAAAGAAAAAGAAGTAAGTATATTCATTTATGTTGGAGGAATACTGCATGAAGTAAGGTACCGAACTAGTACAAAGAGTCCCCGTTGGTTCCAATCTGGGGTGAAACTAGCTTTTAAGTTCCCATGACAAAGAAGTTTGGCAATTCATTCAGCATCCTTGACATCTGTTTTACATCCTGGAAACTTCTTCATATGTGTTGGGCATTATAAAGACTCAATACATTCAGCCTCTAGTAATATTCACAATAGGTTTCCAGTAAACACTCTTGCTCTCCGTGGATGGGTATTATTCTGTGTTGTTTATCTAGTCCAGCAACTTGAAATAGAAAAACAGTTTTATTAGAAAACGTTTGACTGCATTTTCTTCTGGTGGCAAAATACATGAAGAAAATTGTCCATATGAATATCCAAACCATACGCTCTTTTATGACTATGTCTAGCGAAAACCTCCTTATATGGTTCTCATTATTATTGGAGGCTGGTGCAGTACAGAGATAGGAATAATCTCTACCATGTGTGTTTTCAGTAAGGGAGCCAACAGTCAATAGTGCACCATGGCAGTTGGAGTAAGCCATAGGACGGGCTCTCACGCACAAAAGGTCATTTGACCAATCTTCTTCAAACTCAGCCGTAGAACCAGTTGACAGTTCTGAACCCATTTCATTCTCTGTGGTGAAGCGCTGATTTTATGCTTCCTAGATGGCTATATGCGAAGTTAGAAAAGTCTCTAGATTAATTGGATAAATAAGATTGACCTATACCAAAAGTTTTCTTGGTCGATATCTTTACCAGTTTTTTTATTTCTTTTGAAAAGTTAACAAAATAATAACCTAGGTTCCATATAATTAATAGGGTGGGTCTATTCCATGCTTGCTTAAAAATTAAGAGAGTGTAAAGTAAAATGGGTAGTTGATATATTATTAATAATCATTCTTTCTCTAAATAAATAAGTTAGTAAAAAAAATCACTTTACATAAAGAGTATTAGTGAAGCATGAATATTTTTTAGATAATTTTACTACATTCAACGATTATTATGTTGTAAAGCCTCTTTTTGATGCAAAAATACTCCCCTTAAGGGAGTATGAAAAATTATCATATTCATGTGCTTACTTATAGGTGTGTTCAGTTAAGAAATATAACTTATTTTAGAGAAAAAATAGTAATGTTAGAAAGCTCCATCCTTTTTCAGTAATATAACAAAGGTTTTTAAAATTATTTTTAGGTCAAAAAGAAAGCTTCTTTTTTCAATATATATTAAATCAAGTTCTACCATTTCTTTAAAGCTTAAGTTACTTCTTCCGCTAACTTGCCATAATCCAGTACAACCAGGTTTTATATATAAACGTTGTTTATCAAAAATTGTATATTCTTCTACTTCTCTAACAAGAGGTGGTCTTGGACCAATTAAACTCATTTCACCTTTGAGGACGTTAATTAATTGAGGAAACTCATCAATACTAGTTTGTCTGATAAACTTCCCAATTTTTGTAATTCTTGGATCATCTTTCATTTTAAACATAGCACCATTAACTTCATTGTATTTAAGTAATTCCTGAAGTTTATCCTCGGCATCAGTAACCATTGATCTAAATTTATACATGTTAAACAATTTTTCATTTTTTCCAACACGCACTTGCGAGAAGAATACTGGGCCTTTAGGATCTTCAATCTTTATTAAAACTGCTACAATAAAAAATATAGGGAAAAGGATTATTAAAGCTAATATAGAGGCAAAAATGTCAAATGTTCGTTTATATATATTATAAAACTTTTTTTCTTTAAAAGGTTCGCTTACATGATATCTATTGTTAACGTTCGCTCTTGCAAGTTCTGTCATATTTACTATACTTCCTTTCGGTATTAATTAATAATGTTTGTATGTTTATTGTTGGTATGTTAGAAATCAGATTTTCGTCTTTCTTCAGGATTAAAGAATAATGCTAACCTATAGCATTATACCATAAATAAAAAAAAATATTAGCTGTTATTGTATTTTTTAAATTTATTGTAATTTTTTGTAACAACTTGTACTAGGTAAAAAATTAGCTTATACTTTCAATCTTTAACTTACTATAGAAAATAGAAAGTCATCACAAAAATTATCTAGAACAATAAGTTTGGTTAGGTACTAATAGCTATTCAATAAATAATGAATTTACTTCTAATCTAAGTAAACAAAAATTAGACGCAAAAATCAATGATTTTTAAAGAAATTTAGCTGGCAGTTTCTAGAAAATCAATGATTAAGTTTGAATTAGCATTCTAATAATAAGCTTAAGCTAGGCAATCAGATATAGTATTACTATATCTAGTCATTATTTTAACCTTTTTTTTATTAATTATGAAACTGATTGAAATTATATGTCATGATTTAAATAAGACTTTATTACAGGGGAAGGTGTATCTATAGAGTTGAATTTTATAGTATAGGAAAGAATACCCTAGGCATACTATTGAAAAACAATATTATATGTGGATAAAATGTGAAAATATAATTTAAATCCCTCGTGAAATCAATGGAAACGATCGATTTTTGTATGCACTTCACCTATTTAATTGTAGAATTAGTAGAAAATTGAAAGAGCTATGAAATGACGTATGATGCTTTGATCATTAGTGAAAATCCTATTGAGTCATTATTTAGAAGGTTTTTATCATTTCAATTTACATGTAATTATTAGTACAAAGTGCAACCTATTGTTAGATGTAGGAATCTCTTCACAAGAAAAAATCCCAAATCACTCTATTATCTCTAAATTCTTTCGCAATTTCTACAAGGTACAACGTTATGTGAGGGGCTTTATCATCATTGTTTACATTTGATTCATTTACAAGGAAGGATTTATTGTGAGTGAAACAAGGATTGTCAATGAGATAAAAGACTTAAAGCCCATGGGATAAAAGTGTAAACAAGTTAAAAATAGAACAGAAGAAGATTGAGGAAAAGAAAGAAAGAAATAGCCAAAAATAATGAACGTTGTGCATCCAACATGATGAATTTGGAAGATTTTCTAAACATCGTATTGGATCTCCTTCATAACTTTTTTATTGCGTCGTATGCTACAGCTGCCAATGTGCCAAGGTAACGCATATTGATTTGACAAGTCCATCGTTTAAACAATGAATTTGTAAAAAATGCGAAGGTAATTGTTCTAGATTCAGGTTATTACAATGCCAGGTTTGCATGAAAATTGTTCGAACTAGATTTTCTCTATGTACATGTCCTTTTGACGCTTTACAGCAAAGAGCCATTAAAAATGTTGCCATTACCAATTTAAACATCTGAAATTTTATGTAAGAGTCCGTATGATAAAACATATGATAATTTAAAAATGCCAATAAAAATTCTTGTATTACATCGACATGATCTTGTTCAATAAAATGAGTAGGGTTACAAAAGCTTAAAGTGAGGTAATAGTACTTAACCATGAGATACTTCTACGATTTTTCTTTGCTGAGATTGGTGTATATATGAATAATTCTACCATTCAATCAGTTAGCCACTTGGGCTGTTATTTCATTCACCAGAAAAAAAGAAAGTGCAGGTAAAAGCTAAGACATAAAAAAAGAAATCCTCCTGGTAATACAAGCTATATGTAATTTTGCTAAGGGCTGTTTCGAGGTGTAAGAATCGTTGGTTAATCACAAAATACTAGTCAATTGTAGCAAGGAGGCATTGTTGGACCCGAATGCTCCAAATTATTTATTCTATGCTTATAAAAAGAGAGTCGTTAAAAGAACCGAAAATTAATTAATATAACTAAAACTATATTGAATTATCACAACAAAGTTACCTACTGACAGGCACCCTACCTTTGCTTTTCTTATGAGATTTTTAATTATTTTAGGTTGAGGCGCCCTAATTAATAATATACAGAAAAAATCACTAGTGTCGCATAAATAAGTTCTGAATTTTCAGTTTTGCATTTTCCATATTTTTAAGAAAAAATGAAAACACCAAAACTAAGGTAGTAAACATCCATTTTTTTACTATAACCTGTGACTTATCCAACAACGATTGTTACAGCCCTTATGGCACGCACTTTTCTTTGATTTTGCGTAACCAAATGTTTGCGGATTTCCATAAAGCGGCTTTTAAATAGCGGCTAATTTGTAGATAACTTCGATCGCTATTCGTGTTCAACTGGGCCAATACGTTCAAACAGTATA
>NZ_WEHU01000013.1 GCF_009183415.1 Bacillus sp. B1-b2
TGCGCTTAATAAAAGAAGAAACCTTCTCCATGAATAAGTGGAACGATTTAAGAAACGATAGACCGCGTCTTTAGCTGGAATATCGGTAGATTTCTTACTTTCAAGTGTTCGAAACCAGTTTTTATTTTCGAAGATCAAACAGAAAATGAGCTGAAATAAATAAGCGCAGGTAAAGCCAAAAGACTTGGTAATTCCAGCTTTTCTAAGATGTTTCAATACTTTTAATTCTTTAAAGGTAGATTTTATTTCATTTGGTAGTTGCTTAGTTTGGTCATTATTCGCTATCATATAGAGGACACCTCTTCTGTATGGAATGTTTGATTCTAGACAAATCAACTATACCAAACGGATAGGTGTTTTTTCATGTGTTTTTATTGTGTCAATGATCGTACTTGAATGACATCAGCAACTACTGCTTGTTGAACTTATCCCACATTTTTCGATGCGAAAGTTGAGTTACTAATTATTTAGTGAATTATAAGAAAGGAAATGCAAAGGCTATGATATATTTAGACAACAGTGCAACAACTATGCCATTTCCAGAAGTTATTCAATCATACGCGACTGTATCGCATAAATATTTCGGAAATCCCTCCTCCATTCATCGCATAGGAATGGAAGCAGAGAGGCTATTAATACAGGCTAGAGAACAAATAGCTAAAATGCTTGAAGTGAAAAGTAATGAAATCTACTTCACTTCTGGTGGAACAGAGGGAAATAATACGGCGATAAAGGGCATTGCCTATCTTAACAAAAATAAAGGCAATCATATTATTACATCTTGTATAGAACATGATTCTATTTATAAAGTAATGGAACAGTTAGAAAAAGACGGCTTCTCTATTACTTATTTACCTGTAAATGAATTTGGTCAAGTAACTTTAAGTGATCTACAGCAAGCAATACGAAAAGATACGATTCTTGTCTCCATTATGCATGTGAATAATGAGATAGGCTCTATACAACCAATTGAAGAAATAGGAGCATTGCTTCAGAACTACCCAACTATTTTTTATCATGTAGATGGAGTACAAGGTATAGGAAAAAAAGAATTAGCCTTAAGTAAAGCAAATATTGATGCATATACCATATCTGCTCATAAATTTCATGGGTTAAAAGGAAATGGTGTATTGTATGTAAAAGATGGAAAAAGACTGCCTGCTTTGCTGTTAGGTGGTGGGCAGGAAGGTAACTTTAGAAGTGGAACAGAAAATGTAGCGGGAACTGTTTCTACAGCCAAAGCACTTCGAATGCAAATGGAAAATCAAAAGAATAAGTTGGAGAAGGTGCGCGAGCTTCAGTTATTCATGCGGAAGCAGCTTGCGAGTATGGAAGGAGTAACCATCCATACTCCTAGTGAGGATAAGAGTATCCCTCATATCCTTAACTTCTCTATAGATGGTATGAAAGCGGAAGTGTTTGTACACGCATTAGGGGATAAAGGTATTTTTATATCTACTACGAGTGCCTGTTCTTCAAAAACAAATAATGTAAGTAAGACGTTGTTGGCGATGGGGATACCAATCCCTCTAGCAGAAAGTTCCTTCCGAGTAAGCTTTTCGTATGATAATACAATGGAAGAAATGAAAATGGTAATAAAAGAAATCAAACAAGTAATGGAATGGCTAAGAGGTGTAACGAAGTGAATTATGATCGTATATTAATTAGATATGGTGAATTATCTACAAAAGGAAGAAATAGAAAACAATTTGTTGATAAATTAAGAAGAACAATAGCGCTAGCTTTAGAAAGCTTTCCTCAAGTAAGGATAGAAGCGAAAAGAGAAAGAATGTATGTGTTATTAAATGGGGAGAAGAATGTAAAGGATATTACCAAAATTCTTACCAATATATTCGGAATTCAATCCTTCAGCCCTGCTATAAAGCTAGAAAGAGATTTAGACAAGCTGAAAGAAGTTTCCTTGGAGTTAGTTTCAAGTGTATTTTATGAAGGAGCATCCTTCAAAGTTAGTGCTAGAAGAGCAGATAAAACATTTGAATTAGATACAAATGAGCTTAACCATTTGGTAGGTGGTTATCTACTGAAAAACATGTCTACTCTAAAAGTCGATGTCAAAAAACCAGATATCAATCTACAAGTAGAAGTTAGAGAAGAAGCGATTTATTTATCATGCGAGAATATCCAAGGTGCAGGAGGATTGCCTTCTGGGACAAGTGGAAAGGCAATGTTAATGCTATCAGGTGGTCTAGATAGTCCAGTTGCAGGCTACTTATCCATGAAAAGAGGATTAGAGGTAGAAGGAGTTCACTTCTTTAGTCCTCCTTTCACGAGTGAGAGAGCTAAGCAGAAAGTAATCGATCTATCAAGCAAGTTAGCTCAATTTAATGGCCATTTTGTTCTGCATATTGTGCCTTTTACGGAAATACAGCAATTAATTCATAAGCAAATCCCTGAGAATTATACGATGACAGCTACAAGAAGAATGATGTTAAGGATTACAGATGAATTAAGAAAAAGACAAGAAGCACTTGCTATTATAACTGGAGAAAGTTTAGGTCAGGTTGCAAGCCAAACGATTGAAAGTATGTATGCAATAAATGATGTAACTAGTACTCCTATTATTCGACCATTAGTTACATCAGATAAAACGGAGATTATCGAGATTGCAAGACAAATTGATACACATGATATATCTATTCGTCCATTTGAGGATTGCTGTACAGTTTTTGTGCCAGCCTCGCCAAAAACAAAACCCAAAAAAGAAAAAGTGCAGTTTTATGAAAGCTTTGTGGATTTTGAGCCTATGATACAAGAGGCAGTAAAGAAAGTAGAAACAATGATCCTTAAAGGAAACACAGATTCATTAGAAAAAGAAATAGAAAACTTGTTCTAATTAAGCGTTAGTTTTTATTGTACTATAGGAAAAGTGCCTGCCACCAGTTTTTCCCTATAATAATGTGAACAATTACCAGTCAATATAGCGAATGAATGCCATGTGTATTACACATTCTATTATCAACAAGGAGGTGATACACATGGCAAACAACAACAGTTCAAACCAATTATTAGTTCCTGGTGTTTCTCAAGCACTAGATCAAATGAAATATGAAATCGCTACTGAATTTGGTGTAAACCTAGGTGCTGAAACAACAGCTCGTGCTAACGGTTCAGTTGGTGGTGAAATCACTAAACGTTTAGTTCAAATGGCTGAACAACAATTAGGTGGTTATACAAAATAATTGAATACTTGGCTACAAGGAGTAAGGCAACTGCCTTACTCCTTTTCTTCGTTTATATTCATGCTAGTAGTTAAAATTAATGGAAGAAAAATAACCATGTGTGTAAACGCTAGAGCTCTTTAATAGATAGGTATGAAAACGCTGTATTATATCCGATGAATCTCGGATGAAAAGTAAAAATATTTCAAAAATAATAGGTAAAATAGTATAATGATAAAAGTATTTTTACTGAATTTGAAATAGGGGGATTCACCATGTTGAATCAAGAGGATTTAATTGCTCCAGAACAATATAATTTTGTATCAGAAATTGAAAAATATGCCCAAAATCCAGATAGATTGGCATTAAAATGGGAGAATGAAGAAGGCAATATAAAGGAAGTTACATATGCTTCCATTATGGAACAAGCAAATAAAATAGGAAATGTATTAAAAGCGGAAGGATTAAAAAAAGGTGATGTTGTACTAGTTGTAGTACCCCGTATTGTGCATGCATACGAAGTATATTTAGCTGCATTAAAACTAGGTATGATTATTTTGCCAAGCTCAGAAATGCTGCGTGCAAAAGATCTTCAGTTCCGAATCAAACATGGAGAAGTAAAAGCGGTAATTAGTTATTACCCATACATAGAGGAATTAAATTTAGTGGAGGAAGTAAGTACAATTAAGCGCTTTGTTTTAGGCAAGCCTTTAGATGGGTGGATTCATTTAGAGGAAGCTGCAAATAGCGCATCTAATCAATTAGAGATTGAACCTACATTACGAACGGATACGGCTTTTATCTCTTATACATCCGGAACAACGGGTAATCCAAAAGGTGTAGTGCATACACATGGCTGGGCATATGCTCATTTACGCACAGCTGCTCCTAATTGGTTATGTATTGAAGAGGGTGACTTAGTTTGGGCTACTGCAGGCCCAGGATGGCAAAAGTGGGTTTGGAGTCCATTGTTATCTGTTTTAGGGTCAGGGGCAATAGGTCTTGTCTATCATGGTAGATTTAATGCACGTAAATACTTGCAACTTTTAGAAAAATACGAAGTGAATGTTCTTTGTTGTACACCAACAGAATATCGATTAATGGCAAAAGTAGAAGATATACATACTTTTCGTTTACCTAGCCTTCATAGTGCTGTTTCTGCAGGGGAACCATTAAACAGAGAAGTTATTGATGTTTTTAAAGAGCATTTTCAATTAGATGTTAGAGATGGATATGGTCAAACAGAAAATACATTACTATTAGGAATTACAAAAGGGATTGATTTGCGTCCAGGATCAATGGGGAAACCTACTCCGGGAAATATAGTAGAAATTGTGAATGAAGACGGAGAAGTATGTGCAGTAGGAGAAGTTGGAGACATTGCTGTTCATAAAGATACTCCGGCATTATTTAAAGAATATCTAAAAGAGCCTGAAAGAACGAAGAGTCAATTTAGAGGAGACTACTATATTACAGGAGATCGTGCGAAGAAAGATGAAGAGGGATATTTCTGGTTTGAAGGAAGAAGTGATGATATTATCATTAGTTCTGGATATACAATAGGGCCTTTTGAAGTAGAGGATGCACTTGTAAAACATAAAGCAGTAAAGGAATGTGCGGTTGTAGCGAGCCCTGATTCTATTCGAGGCAATATTGTAAAAGCCTTTGTCGTCCTTCAAGATGGTATAGAGGAAACTGAAGAATTGACAAAGGATTTGCAAAATCATGTGAAGAAACTGACTGCACCTTATAAATATCCACGGAAAATAGAGTATTTAAAGGAGCTTCCTAAAACTACTTCTGGAAAGATTCGAAGAGTAGAGTTAAGAGATAATGAATGGAAAAAGAAATCTACTAATTAATAAGAGTATGTGCTAGAAAATGCATGAAAAAAAGGGGTTTCTCAATAATCTATTAGGTTATGAGAGTCCCTTTTTATAATATAAGAGGAGGATTAACATGGGAAAGCTAATTTTTGGTGGTATTATTTACACGATGCAAGAAGAAGGACATATGGTTGAAGCTATTTATACGGAAGGATCCCTCATTGTAGATTATGGAAAGAAGAATGAATTAGAAAAAAAATATGGTGACGCGATTCAAGAAGGGTTAGATCTTAAAGGCACAGTGTTATTCCCAGGTTTCGTAGATAGTCATATGCATTTAGTAGGTCATGGGGAAAAATTAATGCGATTAGATTTATCCGCTTGCTCATCTAAAAAGGAAGCATTAGTGCTATTGCGGGAATACGCCAAAAATAAACCAGAAGGAGAATGGATTATTGGGGATGGTTGGAATGAAAATCTTTGGGAAGAGCAAAGTGTACTTTCTAAAACGGATATTGATGAGTATGTTCGAAATCACCCTGTAGTTCTAAACAGAGTTTGCAAACATGCTATAGCAGTAAATTCATATGCTTTAAAGCTTGCGACTATCACAAGAGCAACGCAAGAGCCTTTTGGCGGTGTTATAGAAAAAGATAGGGAAGGGGAGCCAACGGGATTACTGAAGGAACAGGCCCAGGAATTAATAACGAAGATCTTACCAAAAGTGTCAGATGAGTATGTACAAAATGCCCTACGTTTAGGGATTAAAGATGCTTATCGATTAGGATTAACAGGTGCGCATACAGAGGATCTTTATTATTATCATGGGTATGAAGGAACATATCGTTCATTTAGAAAAGTTATAGATGAAGAAGGAAATCATTTTAGAGCTCATTTGCTCGTTCACCATGAGGTTTTTCAAGATATGATTAATAGTGGTGGGAAATACTTAGGAGGAAGTGAATGGGTAGAACTGGGAAGCATGAAGATTTTTGCTGATGGAGCATTTGGTGGACGAACTGCCTTGTTAAGTAGGCCATATCATGATGATTCAAGTACAAATGGTGTTAGTATTTTCACACAGGAACAGTTAAATCAATTGGTAAAAAAAGCAAGAGACAAAGAAGTGCCAATTGCTGTTCATGCTATCGGTGATGAAGCATTTGATATGGTAATTAGGGCAATAGAAGCTAATCCATTAAGAGGTTTTGGAAGAGACCGACTCATTCATGCAACTATGCTTCGTGAAGATTTAGTAGAGAGAATAAAAGGTTTGCCTCTTATCCTTGATATTCAACCAAGCTTTGTTACTTCGGATTTTCCTTGGGTGATAGATCGATTAGGAAAAGACCATTTATCTTATTGTTATGCATGGAAAACACTACTTCAGGAAGGTTTACATTGTGCTGGAGGTTCAGATGCCCCAATCGAAAGTGTGAATCCATTGGCAGGTATTCAAGCTGCAGTAACGAGAACGAATCAGGAGGATAAGAGTGGGCAAGGATATATACTTGAAGAAGCTTTGAGCATTTATGAAGCAATAAGTTTATATACATTAGGAAGTGCTTATGCTATTTGCCATGAAGGAGATAGAGGGAAAATTGAAAAAGGGTATCTCGCAGATTTTACTGTACTTCATGAGGATATTTTCGATGTACCACCTTCTCAAATAGAAAACATAAAAATTGCTAAGACGATTGTAGGAAACCAAATAATGTATGAGAATTCCTTTAATTAAATAGAGGAGTATTATATCTTCATATCTAGGATGGAGTTATTTTTAGTAAGATTTGTAACTATTTTCACCAAAAGCATTGTAACTATTTCTATTTATCTATATAATATGGAATATTTCGATAATAGAAAGAAGAGATGATAATGGAAAAAAATAATATTCGAAATGGAGTACTTTATGCAGCAGTTGCTTATCTAATTTGGGGTTTATTTCCTATTTATTGGAAAAACCTCCAAGGAGTTGGAGCTGACGAGATATTAGCTAGCCGTGTACTCTGGTCCTTTGTTTTCATGGCTATCATTCTTACATTTACACGTAAATGGAAATTATTCTACCAAACTCTACTGTCCTTTAAAAAAAACAAAAAACAAGGACTGATGCTTTTTATTGCCTCCATATTGGTATCATGTAATTGGTTTATCTACATATGGGCAGTGAATTCCAATAAAATTATTGAAACAAGTTTAGGGTATTATATTAATCCACTTGTGAGTGTACTTTTAGGAATAATAGTGTTAAAAGAGAAGCTTTCTAAAATTCAATATGTGTCAGTCGCGTTAGCAGGTATTGGCGTATTCATTATTACTTTTTCTCATGGGGCATTTCCGTGGGTAGCTATTTCACTTGCACTCACCTTTGGATTATATGGGTTAGCGAAAAAGTTAATAAAAATAGATTCAGAAATTGGCTTAACATTAGAAACGATGTTTATTACGCCATTTGCGCTATTATATTTAGGGTATTTGTTTATCAAGGGTGACCATGCTTTTCTTAATGTTTCAGCTAGTTTAGATGTATTACTAATGACTTCGGGTGTTTTAACGGCCATTCCTTTATTATTTTTCGCTAAAGGAGCACAAAGAATCCCATTATCTATGCTCGGATTTATTCAGTATTTAACACCTACACTAACATTAATTCTTGGTGTATTTGTTTATCATGAACCATTCACATCTTCGCACCTTTTATCCTTTATGTTTATTTGGTTAGCACTAACGATTTATTCTCTATCTAAAACTAAATTATTTTCTAAATCAAGAAAGCATAAGGAAGTAAAAAGTATTGCTTAAGAAAGAGATTTTCTCCTTCTTTTTTTTTATAAATACACATTTTTTTTAGTTGTAACCAAGGCGAGAAATTTGTAAAATTATCTAAAAAATTTACTGATGGTAAATAGGGCATTTCACTTTAATGAATAAGGAATGAACACGGTGGTTTAAGTAAAGTTTATACAATAAGGAATTTTCTTGAAACATTTTGTATGGATATTCGTATACATAATGGAAATAAAAAGGAGGTAAAAATGAAATGAATGGAAAACGCTGGGCAGCAGTCATTATTGCTGCATTTATTTTTGTAGTTTCAATAGTAACAAGTCTTGCATCTGTCGCATTAACAACTGACTTAGAAGGAATGTTTAGTGAAATGGTCGGAGCAGAGGATACTCCTTTCTTAGAAGAATACATAGAAGAAGGTACGGGTTTTGATAAGATCGCTGTTTTAGAAGTGAACGGAACTATTCAAGATACGGGAGAATCTGGTTCTTTCTTTTCAGCAGAAGGATATAACCATCAGGCATTTTTAGAAGAGCTTGATTATGTAAAAGAAGATCCTGATGTGAAAGGGATTATACTGAAAGTAAACTCTCCTGGTGGAGGAGTAGTGGAAAGTGCTGAAATTCATGATAAATTAGTGGAGATTAAAGAAGAAACAAAGAAACCTATTTATGTTTCTATGGGTTCAATGGCTGCATCGGGAGGATATTATATTTCAGCACCTGCTGATAAAATCTTTGCTAGTGCTGAAACATTAACAGGATCCCTTGGAGTTATAATGAGCGGATATAATTTTGAAGGACTAGCAGAGAAATATGGAGTAGAGTTTGTCACAATTAAAAGTGGACAATATAAAGACATTATGAGTTCTACTAGAGAAATGACAGAAGATGAGAGACAAATTCTGCAGACAATGATAGATAATTCTTACAGTGGTTTTGTAAAGGTTATTGCAGATGGTAGAGGAATGTCAGAAGAAGAAGTAAGAAGCATTGCTGATGGAAGAATATATGATGGTCGCCAAGCAAAAGATTTAAAATTAATCGATGAATTTGGTTATTTTGATGACGTAGTAGAGCAAATGAAAACTGACTTAGATATAAAAGATGCATCGGTTATTAGTTATTCTGATAATGTTGGATTACCATCCTTATTTTCCATGACAGCTCAAAAACTGATGACTGGTGAGGACAGAGAATTAGCGAATATATTAAAAGTTGTGACAAATGCTAACTCTCCTCGCATGATGTATTTATATGCAGAGTAGGAGGGGAAAAGATGAATCAAGAAAATAGAAATGAAAATAATGCACCACAATTTGAGCAGGAAGTAAAGGATATAACGACTACATCGCCAATAATGAGTCAAGAAGTAGAAGAAACTCTATCTTCCCCAGAAAAAAACGAAATGCAATTGGATACGGATAGATATGCAGGCTTTTGGATGCGTTTTTGGGCTTATTTAGTCGACTTAATTATTATAGGTAGTGTGAATCGTATCCTAATTTATCCTGTATTACGTGTACTAGACGTCCCTTTACATGAAGGGGGAATTTTCTCTATTGCAAATATCTGTACAGCTGTTATTTTTTATTTGTATTTTGTACTAATGACAAAATTTTTAAAGCAAACCTTAGGAAAAATGATATTCGGTTTAAAAGTAGTTTCCTTTGAGAAGGAAAAATTATCTTGGAGCACTATTATTTTTCGAGAATGGATTGGAAGATTCATCTCTGGAAGTCTATTAATTCTGTATGTACTTGTTGCCTTCCTACCAAGAAAACAAGGCTTGCATGATATATTTGCAGATACAACAGTTATACATGATCGATGAAATTTTTTGCAAGAGTTGCTATAGTTGATTATTATGCCATCCTTTTATAAAAAATAAAAAATAAACCTGCGTGCATGCAGGTTTATTTTTTTCTATTTTATCCAATAATAAAAGGCTGAAGGGAAGTGTTTTTTATGAATATTCTCTACATCATACTTATTATTATTGGTAGTCTGGTCTTATTATCTCTATTCATTAGTATTTTGAAACTTACAATATATGTTAGGTATTATCATAAAAAGGATAATGATGATTTAACAATTGAAGTTAGGTTATTCTTTGGATTGATAAAAATAAAAAAGAAAATACCCTTAATAAAAATAGATGATGATTCTCCAACCATTGTAGTGAAGGACGAAACGGAAATAGGTAATGCAGAAGAACCAATCCAGAAGGACACAAAGCAATTTGGAGCACATGATTTAATAAATATTCTTTCTAATACAAAGGAAGTTTTACAGCATGTTGTAAATCTTCACCGTATCGTGAAGTATTTCTTATCTAAGCTAACCATCAAGAATATGGAATGGAGTACAATTGTTGGCTTAGGAGACGCGGCTCATACAGGGATGGTGACAGGTGCAATATGGGCAGGTAAAGGAGGAATTATCGGGATTATTAGTCAATATATGAAGCTTGCTAATATGCCGAAAATAAACATTTATCCACAATTTCAAGGAGTTGCTTCAGAAACTTTATTTACGTGTATGATTCAATTTCGCATAGGGCATGCTATGATGGCAGGAATTAAACTAGTGAAATTTTGGAAAGATGGATTCCCAAATCTAAAGACAAATGAAACATCTATCCCAAAATAGTAAATTAAATGGAGGAATAGTACATGTCAGATCATCCAATTCAAGGGCTAATGACTACAGCAATGGAAAACTTAAAAGAAATGATTGATGTTAATACAATCATAGGAGATCCTGTGGAAACTCCGGACGGTAGTGTTATACTAACTGTATCAAAAGTTGGATTTGGTTTTGCTGCTGGTGGAAGTGAATTTACTCTAGAGAATCACTCTGTAAATGAACCTCTAACAAAGCATCCATTTGGAGGAGGAAGTGGTGGTGGAGTTAGTATTACACCAATTGCTTTTTTAATTGTAAACGGCCAAGGAGTAAAAATGGTTCATCTTGATGAAAGTACACATCTCTATGAGAAATTATTAGATATTGCTCCACAGGCAGTAGATAAAATTCAACAAATGTTTGCGAAAAAAGATAAAGATTCTTCTTCATCTGCAAATCAAAATGAACAACCGAAGGAAGATATTGAATTCTAATAAAATTTCATTCGTTTCACAGCAGTACTGAAATGCTTACTGCTTGTGAAACGAATTTTTTATGTAGAAGCTAGCATACTTCTAGTTCAATTTCTTTTCAAATGAAGCTATATAGGATATGATGTGATTAAAAGAACATTTGTGGGAGGAATTTGGACAATGCCATCTATTACATTTAAGCATAATCCAGTTACTATAATTGGTAATGAAGTAAAGGTTGGGGATACAGCTCCTGATTTTACAGTACTTGCAAATGATATGTCTGAAGTAACTTTAAACAGCTCAGCAGGTAAAGTTCGTCTTTTTAGCGTCATTCCATCCATTGATACAGGTGTATGTGATACACAAACAAGAAGATTCAACGAAGAAGCTTCCAAATTAGAAAATGTGGAAGTAATTACAGTTAGTGTAGACCTTCCATTTGCACAAAGAAGATGGTGTGCTTCAAGTGGGTTAGAGAATGTCACAACAGTTTCTGATCATAAAGAATTATCATTTGGAGAAGCTTATGGCGTATTAATGAAAGAATTGCGTCTACTCGCTCGTGCGATATTTGTAGTTGATTCTAATAATAAAGTTACTTACGTAGAGTATGTAAGCGAAGGAAGTAATCATCCAGATTATGAGGCTGCAATCGAGGCCATTAAAACTGCAAAATAGTAATCGTACATATACACAAAAAGGTGAATCTTGGTGAAAGATACTCACCTTTTTGTAAGGTCTTTTAGAAAATATTTATAGTCAATAATATATTAGTTTAGAGAGGCGACCGGTAGATTACTACCGGATTTACGCAACAGATTGAGAGGAATTCAGAAGCGTAAGTGCAGACCGCGGCTCGTAGATGTACCCCCATGGAAAGCACCAGTCTCGGAAAGATATAGGCTAAACGAGTTTGCCCAAATAAGCGGACAAGCTCTTTTTCTTTGTAAATATAGTAGTTAGTAGTGTTTGTTTCTTTAAGGATTGGTTCTGAAATACTGAGAACAGTCAAAAAATTAGATAGTTAGGTGATGAAGAAATGCAAATATCTCCAGTCGAGGAATTATTCACTGTCTTTAATGAGACGGCATTAATTATTCAAGAGGAATTAGAATATTCTTATTTAGAAGCATTAGCTTTAACAGGAGAAAATATTTTTCAAGAGGCTATCCTTCAAGAAGAATTAAGTGAGTTAAACAAAAAAAGATTAAAAAAGCTTTATGAGTCTGTAAATCTTTCAAAATATAGTAAAGAGGAATTAAGGAAGAGCTTTCAGCTTGTCATTTTAAAGGGAATGAAAGAAAATACACAACCAAATCACCAAATGACACCAGATACAATTGGCATGTTCATTGGATATTTGGTACAAAAATTTAATACAGCTACTCATTTTCGATTAATTGATTTAGCAGTTGGTACTGCAAATTTATTAACAACCGTAATGAATCATCAGCCTGACAAGCAAATTTCTGCATACGGAGTAGACGTCGATGATTTACTTTTACAATTAGCCTATGTAAATGCCAATATGCAGGAGCAACCGATTGAGTTTTTTAACCAAGACAGCTTAGAGCATTTGTTCATTGATCCAGCAGATATTATTGTTAGTGACTTACCAGTAGGTTACTATCCAAATGATATACGCGCAAATGATTATCAATTAAAAGCTGATACAGGACACAGCTATGCTCACCATTTATTTATAGAACAAAGTATAAATTATCTTAAAGAAGGTGGTTATGCATTTTTTGTTATACCTAATAATTTATTTGAAACAGAGCAGGCTCCAAAGCTACATGCTTATTTTAAGGAAACTGTTCATATACAGGGGATTTTACAACTACCTTCCACCTTATTTGTCAATAAACAGTCAGCAAAAAGTATATTGATTCTCCAAAAAAGGGGGAATGATATAAAAGCACCAAAACAAGTTTTACTTGCAAATGTGCCTAGCTTTTCTAATATGAAGGCAATGGAAAAAGTGTTAGGGGAACTAGAAACCTGGATAAAAGAAAATAAAAATGACTAAGCTTTGTTATAAAACAGTTTCTTCTATTATATAGAAGAAATTCAATGGAATTCATGTCATTTTTGCGAAAAAAACCTAAAAAAGCCAAAAATTGCGGAAATACAATCATAAACGGCTTGAAATGTTTCTAGTACAATGTTTTAATGGAAAACTGAGAGAAGTCATATTGTCTGTAAGATAAGGCAAACTGTTCAACGTCAGACAAATAAAATAAATTGTTGTTATACAAAAGGGGAGTAAAATATTTTATGGCAAAAGTTATTGCAATTAATGCTGGTAGTTCTTCACTAAAATTTCAATTATTCGAAATGCCTTCAGAAGAAGTAATTACAAAAGGTCTAATCGAGCGTATTGGATTAAATGATGCAGTTTTCAATATTTCTGCAAACGGAGAGAAAATTAAAGAAGTAACAGAAATTCCTGATCATGATGTAGCTGTTAAAATTTTATTAGGAAAGTTAACTGACCTAGGAATTATTGAATCATTAGATGAAATTCAAGGTATTGGACACCGTGTTGTTCATGGAGGCGAAGAGTTCGCTGATTCAGCTCTAATTACAGATGCTGTAATCGATAAAATTGAATCTCTTTCTGAATTAGCACCACTTCATAATCCAGCTAACTTAACAGGAATTCGTGCATTCCAACAAGTTTTACCAAATGTACCTGCAGTTGCTGTATTTGATACTGCATTCCATCAAACTATGCCAGAAAAATCTTATTTATATAGCCTTCCATACGAATATTATGAGCAATATGGAATTCGTAAATATGGTTTCCATGGTACAAGTCATAAGTATGTATCACAACGTGCGGCAGAACTTCTAGGTCGCCCAATTGATCAATTACGCCTAATCTCTTGTCATTTAGGTAATGGAGCAAGTATTGCAGCAATCGAAGGTGGTAAATCTGTAGATACATCTATGGGATTCACTCCACTTGCAGGTGTTACAATGGGAACACGCTCTGGTAATATTGACCCAGCATTAATTCCATTCATCATGGAAAAAACAGATCAGTCTGCTGATGAAGTACTACAAGTATTGAATAAAAAGAGTGGATTACTCGGTATCTCTGGATTCTCAAGTGACCTACGTGATATAACAGAACAATCTGAGTCAGGTAACGATCGTGCAGAATTAGCACTTCAAATCTTTGCAGACAATATTCATAAATATATTGGTTCTTATGCATCTGGAATGAATGGAGTAGATGCTATTATCTTTACTGCAGGTATCGGAGAAAACAGTGAAGTAGTTCGTGCTCGCGTTCTTAAAGGCTTAGAATTTATGGGAGTTTATTGGGATCCAACACTAAATAAAATCTCTGGAGAAGAGTCATTCATTAACTATCCTCACTCTCCAGTAAAAGTTTTAGTTATTCCAACAAACGAAGAAGTAATGATTGCTCGTGACGTTGTAAGATTCGGAAATATCTAATCTTAAATAGCTAAATAATCCTTAATTGAAACAAAGACAATCTATTTTACAGTATTTTTTGCTGTAAAAGGATTGTCTTTGTTTTCTTTTCTACCAACATCTGTTTAAAATATATACATAGTGTTAAAAACTTACATAATTAAAGATAAAAATCGTAAGTGGTTGTTACAGAAAAAGTACTTACATGTACAATCAAATACCGATAAGATGGTTTAAGGATTTAATTAATCAATCTTGATTCGTTTTGAATACTGTATTTCATTTGATTCCTAAATGGATAAAGATATGGATAGTTAGAATCTATAAGTAAAGCTTATGTTGCAAAAAAAGAATCAACCTACTTCATTATAAGAAAAAAACATCATAAGGTTAAAAATTGATTGAAAGAAAGGAGAATAACATGGAAGATTTATCTAAACAAGAATGGGACCAAGAAAAAGATAGACTGGAATATACAAAGAACTACATGAATTTAGTTTTAGAAGAAGCACAAATAAACGAAGGAACACTAAAACAAAGTGTGAAAGAATCCATTAGTAATGAAGAAGCATTAGATAGTAGTTTAAGTTATATTAACTATTTAACAAATAGTAAATTTCTTCAGCTCGCTACGACAGAATTAAACATCCTAAAAAGAATAATGAATGCTCCCTATTTTGCTCGAATTGATTATCAAATAAAAGGTAAACAAAACAAAGGAGTTTATTATTTAGGAAAAACCTCTCTTTATGAAAAAGATACACAAAAACCTATTATTGTAGATTGGCGATCCCCTATTGCCAATGTGTATTATGATGGTCGTTTAGGAGAAGTCTCTTATGACGTAAACGACGAAACCATCGATGGCTATTTATCCTTAAAAAGGCAATATAAAATAGAACAAGGAGAACTAATACACTATCAAGATATTGATTTAACCACTACGGATGAGCTATTACAACAATCTCTTGCTGGAAAGGCAGATCAGCGTTTAACAGAAATAATATCAACCATTCAAGCCGAACAAAATGCTATCATTCGAGCAGATCTTAATAAGCCTATTATTGTTCAAGGTGCAGCAGGAAGCGGAAAAACGACCATTGCTCTTCATCGAATCTCTTACTTTATTTATCAATATGCCAAATATTTTCAACCAGAACAGCTAATGATTATTGCTCCAAACAATATGTTCATTGGATACATAGCAGATGCTTTACCAGATTTAGGTGTAGAAAAAATAAGACAGACTACATACAAGGACTATGTATTAATGTGCATTGGAAAGAAAGTAAAGGTAATAGAATCAAATAAGAAATTAATCGCTCTTATTCAACATAAGCATAAGTCAGAAGAAATGATCAAATGGCTAGCAGAATTCAAAGGATCCTTAATGTTTAAAACTATTCTGGATCAGTATTTAATAGATATACTTGATGGAATGAGCCCAAAGGAAGAATTTCGCATAGAGAAATTTCCTCTTTATGGTGCAAGGAAGTTAGAAAGGTTATTTAAGGATGAATACGATTATCTTCCATTTATTAAAAGGAAGGAAAAAATTAAGAGCATTCTTCAGGCTGATTTAAAAAGAAAGAAAAAAATTATCCTAGATAAACTAGTAAATAAATATGAAGATGCCTTAGATAGAGCACTAAAAATTACAGAGGACGAAATAAGAAAAGAAAAAGTAGTTTATTTCCTAGACACAAAAGAAGAAAGAATTATACAAGTAAAAAAAGAAGCAGCAAGTGCTGTTAGGAAATATATGAACACGATGAAGACGAATACTTTATACGGCTACTATCTACAATTATTTGAAGATAAAGAGCGATTAAAAAAATATGCTAACAATTCTTTGACGGAAAAGCAATTAGATTATTTAGTAACTTTTCAACAAAAAATGTTGAAGAAAAAGCAAGTAGAAACAGAGGATTTAGGTGCGCTTTTCTATATGCAATCAAAGATATTTGGGATTGATAAAGAATACAGAGCCAAAAATATTGTCATTGATGAAGTGCAGGATTATAGTGAATTGCAATTATATGCTTTAAAGGAAGGATTAGAAACAGATATGTTTACCCTTGTAGGAGATTTAGCTCAAGGAATCCATTCCTATAGAGGGTTAAAAGATTGGAAAACACTACAAACCAAAGTTTTTCCAAGAGCTAATTATATGACTTTACAAAAAAGTTATCGTACTACAATAGAAATAATGAATGTAGCAAATGGGATTTTGCATTTAATTCAGAAAGAATTGCCAAAAGTTATACCAGTTGTAAGACATGGTTTACAACCAGTTTATCAAGATTATTCAGAGAAAGCAGAGTTAGTGGATTATATGATAGACAGAATTAATCACTTACGAAAGGAAGGCTACTTGTCTATTGCATTAATTGGGAAGACAGAGGAGGAATGCCGAAGTATCTTTACAGAATTGGCAAAAAGAAAGATCTCTCAAATTCAGCTATTGCAGGAGAACGAAGAATTAGAAAAAAATCATATTATCATTGTACCAAGCTATCTTTCTAAAGGTCTGGAATTTGACGCTGTGATTATTTATACATTAGAAGAGGTTTATGCATTAGAGGAATTAGAGTTAAAACTTCTCTATGTCGCAATGACAAGACCTATGCATAGACTTTACTTATTCAGTAAAGATCAAGAGCATTTACTATTACAACATGTAGAATCGAAGCATTTGGTTATAAAGACTAATTAGTAGGAGGCTAATGTGAATAAATTAACTCATATTTCAGAGGCATTTACTACCGTTCGATGCAAAATTATTACGGTAAGTGATACAAGAACAATGGAAACAGACAAAAGTGGCCACTTAATAAGAGATTTACTAGTACAGAATAATCATGTAGTAAAAGAGCACGTAATTATAAAGGATGAAAAAGAACAAATAGCAGCAGAGGTTTTACAAGGGGTAAATGCAGAGCATATTGATGTATGCTTAGTAAATGGTGGAACTGGTATATCGAAACGAGATGTAACAATAGAAGCTATTGCTCCATTGTTAACAAAAGAGTTACCTGGGTTTGGTGAAATATTTAGATTACTGAGCTTTACAGAGGATATAGGCTCAAGTGCCATTTTATCAAGGGCTATTGCAGGAAGTATCCAAACTACAGCAGTATTCTCTATGCCAGGTTCCTCAGGTGCTGTACATCTTGCTATGAATAAATTAATCCTTCCAGAAATAACTCATATAATAAGTGAATTGCATAAAGGCTGAGCTGTTGCATAACGGCTCTTTTTTATATATATGCATAAATTTATGCATGGTTTAAGTTGTTTAGAAATATGTATATATAGAGGGTATATAAAAAATACTGCGTTATATAGTGTTTCTTCCTAAGCTGTAACAGTGCTTTTAACTTATGTATATTGCATAAAAATAAGTTTTTTTATATTTTTATAGATTTCTATTGAAATTATTAGCAAAACTTGTTAAAGTGATTAATATAGTTTTTTTGAATAAAAATATAAATTAATGAATAAATATTCGTATATATAGGAGGAACAAAAATGGCAAATCCAAAAATAGTATTAGCTTATTCTGGTGGTTTAGATACATCTGTTGCAATTAAATGGTTACAAGATCAGGGTTATGATGTAGTAGCATGTTGTTTAGATGTTGGAGAAGGGAAAGACTTACAATTCATTCAACAAAAAGCATTATCAGTTGGAGCTGTTCAATCATATGTAATTGATGCAAAAGAAGAATTTGCCAATGATTTTGCTCTTACTGCTATGCAGGCACATACACTATATGAAGGGAAATACCCACTTGTATCAGCTTTATCTAGACCGTTAATTTCTAAAAAACTAGTAGAAGTGGCAGAAAAAGAGAATGCGGTTGCGGTTGCTCATGGTTGTACTGGAAAGGGAAATGACCAAGTAAGATTTGAAGTGTCCATTCAAGCTTTAAATCCAAACTTACAGGTTCTTGCTCCAGTGCGTGAATGGGGTTGGTCTCGTGAAGAAGAGATTGCTTATGCAAAAGAGAAGAATATTCCTATTCCGATTAATCTAGATAGCCCATTCTCTATTGACCAAAACTTATGGGGAAGAAGTAATGAATGTGGAATTTTAGAAGATCCCTGGGCTGCACCTCCAGAAGATGCTTATGACTTAACAGTAAGTCTTGAGAACGCTCCAGACACAGCTGATATCATTGAAATAGAATTCAAAGAAGGAGTACCTGTAAGTATCGATGGAATATCTTATAAACTATCAGATTTAATCCTAGAATTGAACAAGATTGCTGGTAAACATGGTGTTGGACGTATTGACCATGTAGAAAATAGACTTGTGGGAATTAAATCAAGAGAAGTTTATGAATGTCCAGGTGCATTAACATTAATTCAAGCACATAAAGAGCTTGAAGATATCACTCTAGTAAAAGAAGTAGCACATTTTAAACCGGTAATCGAAAAGAAAATCACAGAAGTAATTTATGATGGTTTATGGTTCTCTCCAATTACAAAGGCTTTACAGGCATTCCTAAAAGAAACGCAAAAAAATGTAACTGGAACGGTACGTGTTAAATTATTTAAAGGTCATGCTATCGTAGAAGGAAGAAAATCACCATATTCATTATATGATGAAAAGCTTGCTACTTATACTTCTGACGATGAATTTGATCATGCAGCAGCTGTAGGGTTCATTAAACTTTGGGGCTTACCAACAAAAGTACAAAGCATTGTGGAATCTAACAAGAAGGTGACTGTGTGAAGAAATTATGGGGAGGCAGATTCACTAAGTCTGCTGAAGAATGGGTAGATGAATTTGGAGCTTCCATTTCTTTTGACCAAGAATTGGTTTTAGAAGATATTGAAGGGAGCATTGCTCATGTGACAATGCTCTCTAAAACAGGGATATTGACTGAAGAAGAAGCAGTTCAAATTAAGAATGGCTTACAACAATTAAAAGTTAAAGCAGAGAATGATGAACTTGAATTCTCTGTTAAACTGGAAGACATTCATTTGAATTTAGAGTCCATGTTAACTGAGTTAATTGGACCAGTTGGAGGAAAACTGCATACTGGACGAAGCAGAAACGATCAGGTTGCGACTGATATGCATTTATACTTAAAACGTCAAGTGAAACAAATAGTCCAGCTTGTAAATGACCTACAGGTGGTTCTATTGGACAAGGCTGAGCAACATATAGAGACATTGATGCCTGGGTATACCCACTTACAACGTGCACAACCCATTTCTTTTGCTCATCATCTAATGGCTTATTTTTGGATGTTTGAAAGAGATAAGCAGAGATACCAAGAAAATTTAAAAAGAATTAATGTGTCGCCATTAGGTGCAGGTGCTTTGGCGGGAACTACCTTTCCAATTGATCGCACACTTAGTGCAGAATTAATGAGCTTTGATAATATTTATGAAAATAGTATGGATGCTGTGAGTGATAGAGATTTTATCCTAGAATTCTTATCTACAAGCTCTATTCTAATGATGCATTTATCTCGCTTTAGTGAGGAAATCATTCTTTGGTCATCACAAGAATTTAAATTTATTGATTTAGATGATAGCTATTCAACTGGTAGTAGCATTATGCCCCAAAAGAAGAACCCTGATATGGCAGAGTTAATTAGAGGGAAAACAGGTAGAGTCTATGGAAATCTAATGGGATTATTAACGGTGTTAAAAGGATTGCCTTTAGCTTATAACAAGGATATGCAAGAGGATAAGGAAGGTATGTTTGATACTGTTAAGACAGTTGTAGGTTCATTAAGAATCTTTGCTGGTATGGTGGATACAATGAAAGTAAATGTTCATCATTTAGAGCAAGCTACGAAGAATGATTTCTCTAATGCTACCGAGTTGGCAGACTATTTATCGAATAAAGGAATGCCATTTAGAGAGGCACATGAAGTAGTAGGTAAATTGGTCCTTTATTGTGTAAATAAAGGTTGCTACTTACAGAATTTATCGCTTATTGAATTTAGAGAAGCGAGTGTTTTATTTGAAGAAGATATCTATCATGTCTTAGATCCTAGAACAGCTGTACAGAGAAGAAATAGTGCAGGTGGAACAGGGTTTAAACAAATAGAATTAGCTATTGAGAAGGCAAAGCATTGCGTTTCCTTTCAAAAAGAGGCAATGAAATAAAAGAGTCCCCCCACCAATTAGCTGCTTTGCTAACTATTTAGTGGGGGACTTTCTATTTAATCATTTCTAACTACTAATACATCACATGGAGCGTTACGTGTAATTCCATCCGAAACACTACCAATAATAAATTTTTCTACTGCGTTTAAACCAGTTGCTCCACAAACAATAAGATTTGCATCGTATTTTTTGGAAATTTCTTTTGGGATAACAAATCTTGGAGAACCAAATTCTATTGCTTTCACAACATGCTCTAGCCCAGAAGATTTAGCTTCATTTTCATATTTGCCTAATAAATCATTAGCAAATTCATCTGCTCTAGAAGCAATAGATTGATCATATGCTGCTACTGTAGCAAAGGAACGTGTATCTATCACATGAGCAATAATTAGTCTGGCTTGATTTTCTAATGAAATAGAGAGTGCTTTATGGAATGCCTTATCTCCTTCCTCTGATCCATCTACAGCTACAATGATATTTTTATACATGTTCTTCATTAAGATCCAACTCCTTTTCCTTCTTTTATTTATCCATACCCTTTCTTGCATAAGATTAACTTCTCGTTGTCATAATAATGAAGAATTTATTAAAGCATTGTATATATGCTGCATTTATTCACATATAAGGATAGTAGATGTACTATCAAATATTTTATAAACTGCCATTCGGTTGGTAGATTTACTTTATGAAAAATAAGGAGAGAATGTCATGGAAAAAAGAAAAAGCAGTATAGGTGCATTCGAGTTAGAAGAAAAAGGGATGGAAGAAGTAACGGCACAAGTGATGGATGTATATAATGATGGAGCAATTGATTCTGTTTATTTAAAAGAAAAAGAGGCTGAATAAGAAGTATTTCAGAACAAACAAATCCCGAATTATTAAGCAGTATTCACAAGAGAATTTGCTTAATAATTCGGGATTTTTATATCTGTAATTCGTATAAGTAATCAACAAACAAAATATTTGTTGATAGCGGATATGCCCTAAGAAAATTTAACCAATAATTTGTAGTTCTTTAGGGAATTTAGTTAATATTTCCACACCATCTTTTGTTACATAAACGTCATCCTCTATGCGTACTCCAGCTACATGAGGTACATAAATGCCAGGCTCTATTGTGTATACCATGCCTTCTTGAAGCAGAAGAGAGTTTGTTTCTGTCAATGATGGAAATTCATGCACACTAATTCCTAAGCCATGTCCTAAACGATGAGGGAAGTAATCCCCATATCCTGCGTCTCTAATCGTGTTTCGTGCAGCCAAATCAACAGTTGAACAAGCTACTCCAGGTTTAGAAGCTTCTAAAGCAGCTAGCTGGGCTTTCAAAACAGTATCATATATTTCGTGCTGCTTATTAGTTATATCTCCGTATGCTACGGTTCTAGTAATATCAGAACAATATCCGTCTACAACTACTCCTAAATCAAAGAGAACTAAATCCCCTTTCTTTATGACAGTTTCGCCAGGTGTTCCATGAGGTGATGCGCCGTTTGTTCCAGTTAGCACCATAGTGGAGAAGGACATTTTGCCTATCCCTTTTTTCTTTAATTCATATTCTATGCTTGCTAGAACTTCCATTTCGGTTTTACCCTCTGAAATTTCGTTACAGCCCACTTCAATAGCAAAATCAGCCCATTTACATGCTTCTCTTATTTTCATTAATTCATCAGGAGATTTAAGCATTCGTTGTTTATTAATAACCTCTTCAACTGATAAAAAGGTTTTAATTTCTGGAAATGTTGACTGAATAGCATTAAATCTAGCAACATTCATATGGTCCTGTTCAATGGCGATTTTATGTGTTTTGTTTACTCTAGCGTTTACTTTTTCTTTTATAGCTAGGAATGGATCTTCTGTATCGCTATAACCAATAATTTCATAACTCCATCCAGCATTTCTAGCATCTGTCGTTTCCATAGAAGGGCAGATTAAAATAGGTTCTTCTTTAGGGAAAAGGATTAATGCTAATAATCGTTCATGTGGGTCGCTATAAAATCCACTGAAATAAAAAATATTATCTGTAGAAGTTAAGAACGTAAAATCTATATCTTCTTGTTCCATCCAATTTGATAGTGCTTCTAGTTTTTTCATATACATACCTCCAAATAATCATGCGTAAAAAGTAGCTTACTCTAACAATAAGTGTGATTATTTTTTTGTTTATTTCAATACTTTTATAGCTTAACAACAATAAGTAGCCTTGTAAATGTTTAGTAAGACGAAATGGTTGTCAATTAGCAAAGCTTTATGAATGAATAGATACTTTTTTCTAGGTTGTCCGCATAGACTATGCTAAGGAGGTTTTGCTGGCATGAATAAAAACAGATACTTACTGTGTATTTTATTAGGTGGAGTCTTATTATACTATGGAGTTCCAAGGCTCTCCCCACTTGCAGATGGGATGGAAGGGCTTTTCTCTATATCTTGGCTCGTCTTTGCATTATTGGTGATGGCAGGGAATTTAACTGCTTTACTTTATACACCAAAAAAGCAAAAGCAAGCTACAAGTAAATCTACAAATAAGGTTCAAAGAAGAAAGCGAATTCAGTACTATCAATAATAAAATAATAGCTAGTATAACTAGAAGAAACTTCTTTTGGTTGTACTAGCTATTATTTTCTACTATGGTTATTATCTCTTAAATGGATTAGATACAACGGAATAAGTAATTGAATTCCACTAGTAAATACAACTATAATAAAGATATAAAGGGCTTGAAGAAATGATAAAAAGTTTTTTCTTTCTATATAGGGAATATATTATATAAAAAGTTGTTCTTAATAGATATGCCTATTAAGGACTGCTTGTTAAGATTTATAGAGGTACTTACATCGAGGAATAAGTAAAACAACGATAAACAATAACAATTAAAAGATGGCGTCTTGTCTTTGCAACAGACAATAAATACGATGCCTGCGCTTTTCTAATAGAGGGTGGTTTTTTGGCGACAAAACATGAACAAATATTAAATTATATTGACGAACTTCAAGTAGGAGAGAAAATTTCTGTTAGACAAATTGCGAAGGCACTTAGTGTTAGTGAGGGGACAGCCTATAGAGCAATTAAAGAAGCAGAAAATAAAGGGTATGTTAGCACTATCGAAAGAGTCGGAACAATTAGAATAGAGCGGAAAAAGAAGGAGAATATTGAAAAACTAACGTATGCAGAGGTAGTTAATATTGTAGATGGTCAAGTGCTTGGTGGAAGAGCAGGACTACATAAAACGTTAAACCGATTTGTTATTGGCGCAATGAAATTAGAAGCTATGATGAGATATACAGGAGCAGGTAATTTACTGATTATTGGTAATCGCGTTCGCGCACATGAGCATGTTTTAAAAGCGGGTGCAGCGGTTTTAATAACAGGTGGTTTTGATACAGAAGAACATGTGAAACGTTTAGCAGATGAATTAAAACTCCCAATCATATCTACAAGTTATGATACCTTCACTGTTGCGACGATGATTAATCGAGCCATTTATGATCAATTAATAAAGAAAGAAATTGTTCTAGTTGAGGATATTCTAACGCCATTAGAAAAAACAATTTGCTTAAGAACAACGGATAATGTGGCGCTGTGGCATCAGTACAATAAGGAAACCTTGCATGGAAGGTTTCCAGTTGTTGATCACAATATGAAAGTACTTGGAATGATTACTTCTAAAGATATTATTGGAAAACCTTTGGATATGACAATGGATAAAATTATGACAAAACAGCCAATGACTGTAAGTGGGAAAACAAGTGTAGCATCCTGTTCCCATACGATGGTATGGGAAGGTATTGAAGTACTTCCAGTGGTAGATGACTATAATAAACTAGAAGGAATAATAAGCAGGCAAGATGTTTTAAAAGCCTTGCAGATGAATCAACGTCAGCCACAAATTGGGGAAACCATCGATGATATTGTAACAAAGCAATTATTACTTGCTAAAGAAAAGTCGCATGGAAGCACAACCTTTACTTGTGAAATCACTCCGCAAATGACTAATCATCTTGGTACCATTTCTTATGGAGTATTTACCACAATCGTTTCTGAAGCTGCCAATCGTATATTACGAGGATTTAAAAAGGGAGACTTAGTTGTAGAGAATATGACAATCTACTTTATAAAACCTGTACAAATGGATAGTGTCATTGAAGTAACTCCCAATATTCTAGAAGTGGGAAGGAAATTTGGGAAAGTAGATGTAGAAGTTTTTAATCAAGGTACATTAGTAGGTAAAGCAATGATGATGTGTCAATTAATTGATCGTCATTAAGTGTTGCTGATAGGAGGAAAATAATGAAAGAGAAGATACTGCAAGCGATAAAAGAACATGACACGATTATATTACATAGACATGTAAGGCCAGATCCTGATGCATATGGATCTCAAGGTGGTCTAGCAGAAATAATTAAAACTTCTTTTCCTGAGAAAAAAGTATATACAGTTGGGAAAGAAGAAAAATCACTTCATTTTTTGAGAAGACTAGACATAATAGAGGATAGTGTTTATGAAAATGCCTTAGTTATTGTTTGTGACACAGCAAACCAAGAAAGAGTATGTGACCAAAGGTACACTTACGGCAAGATGCTCATTAAGATAGATCATCATCCAAATGACGATTCTTATGGAGATATTGTATGGGTGGAAACAACGGCTAGTTCTACAAGTGAATTAATTTATGAATTTTATTTATTTGGTAAAGATAAAGGATTACAAATGAGTGATGAAGCAGCTAGACTTTTATATGCTGGGATTGTAGGAGATACTGGCAGATTTTTATATCCTAGTACTTCTGAAAAAACATTTAGTTATGCAGGAGACTTAATTAACTATTCTTTTTCTAGAACGGAAATGTATGATCAAATGTATGAATTAGAACCAAATATTGTAAAGTTAGGTGGATATATTTATCAGAATTTTGAAGTTCATTCTAATGGCGTAGCTGCAATGAAATTAACGAAAGAGATTTTGCATCAGTTTAATGCCATTCCATCTGAAGCTTCCCTTTTAGTTAGCTCTCTAGGAAGTGTAAAAGGCTTGAAGGCTTGGGTGTTCTTCATTGAAGAAGAGGATCAAATAAGAGTAAGATTACGTTCTAAAGGTCCAGTTATTAATGGAATAGCCAAAAAATACAACGGTGGTGGCCATCCATTAGCATCTGGAGCTAGTATTTATCATTGGAATGACTCTATCTCGGTTATCCATGATTTGGAAGAAATCTGTAAATAATGCCTTAAGAGTGTCTATAACAAGGTTTGTAGGCACTTTTTTCGTTAATCTGCAAAGGTTACGCTTAGTTCTACATGAACAGTCGTATAGATGATTAATTCCGTTACTTTAAATTTGTAACGCTTTTTATCAGAGGTCACTACTTTGTTCTCAATGGATTTTTTTAATAATGCACGACTTTTATACACCATATCAAGATCCTTTGCCATAATGGCAGTTAAATCTTCTTTAATTGCATCTTCCATTTCTACTGCATTAAATGGTTGAATATTGTATTTTTCTTTATCCTTGCTGTTTATTTTTACTACTAAGCTTTCAACTGTCAACTTTTCTTCTGTCGATTTATTCTGTTGGGAAAATTCCTCCTGCCAGATTTTTTTTTCTTTCTCTAAATCTTCAATGGTAGCTTTTTGAGTCTTTAATTCTGTGCTATATCTTTCTTGCCATACACCAAAGATAAACACAAATATACACCAACTAATTACGCCTCCAATTACCATACCTGCAAATAATCGTTGTATTGCTCGATTGTTATATAAGGGTGGAATACGCATAATTAAACATACTCCTGAGTAATCCATTTAATAATAGTAATCCCTGTGTGTGCTCCTCCAAATGCAGATACAATTAATAGAATTTGTTTAAATAAATCTTTCGTACCAGCATCATAGATCCCTTTTTCAATCGTATCTATGGCATCAAAGGTACCGCCAATAGCTGTTACTATAGCCCAAATTTTAATCATACTAGATATTCTAATGATTTCAGTAAGTAATGGTTTTCCAGTTAAAAAAGCGGCTAGTCCACCTAATAGGGCTCCACCTAATATTACACCTAATGCAATAAAGTAGCTTTCAATGAAAGTAGGGAAGAAGGGTTGTTGATTCATAATTTAACCGCTCCATTTCGTCATATTATAATAATTTTTTCTAAAAAAGATTGTTCCGATATCTTTTGCGGGTTTAAATGATATATTGTTATAAATATGGACGAGTAATCAGGAATATGATTATTTTCGTAAAGGTATTATTGATAAAAGGTTGCTTCTAGTATCTCTAACTGCCTAATAACCTCCAACTATATTTCTTTTCTCTTCTGTTCCAAAGAACCGAGTAGTCAATTGTGTATTATCCTTTTTATAATGAAAATAGAACATATTTTCTTTTTTTAGCTTAAACAACTATAATTAATAAAAAAATAGATTCATGTCAGATAAGTGTTAATCATAAAAAATAATGTGTAGTGAGTGTGGTGAAAATAAGTGTCTTTCGTACATTTGCAAGTAGCTAGTAGCTATAGTCTCTTATCTAGTACTATCTCGATTAAGGACTTAGTTACAAATGCTAGTAAAATGGGATATAAATCTTTAGCATTAACAGATCGAAATGTGCTGTTCGGTGCACAGGCATTCTATAAAGAAGCAGTCAAAAATAATATAAAACCAATACTTGGATTAACAGTAGATGTAATAAGTGAATGGGAAAAAGAAAAGACCTATTCCTTATTACTATTAGCAAGAAATAATGTTGGATTTTCTAATTTGTTAAAAATATCTAGTGCAGTTGCGACAAATAACCAAGGTGGTATACCAGTTAAATGGTTAAAAGCCTACTCAAAAGGATTAATTGCGATCTCTCCAGGGTTGGAGGGAGAAATAGAACAATATATCATTCAAGAGAATATAGAAATGGCAACAAAAGTGTTACAATTATGGACATCTGTTTTTGAACAAAATCAATTTTTCTTATCTATTCAACGACATGGTTTGACTATGGAGGACGAACTAAATCAGCATATAGTAGAGCTTGGTCATTCTCACGAAATAAAAATTGTGGCAACTAATCATGTTTGTTATTTACAAGAAGAAGATCATTTCGCTTATGAATGTCTGCGTACTATTAAACAAGGGGAAAAATTAGCAGATGTTGATCAAAATGAATGGACCACTAATCAACAATATTTTAAAAGTTCTGATGAAATGGTTGAACTATTTAGCGATATACCATTGGTGCTAGAGAATGCGTGGTATATAGGACAAGAGTGCCAAGTTACAATGGACGAATTTCAAACTTCCTTACCGAAGTACCCTGTTCCATATCAGGAGGTATCTGCGGAAGCCTTTTTACGAGAATTATGTATGGAAGGGTTAAGGAAAAGATACTCGAATATAGAGCCAAAGCATGTAAGTCGCTTAGAATATGAATTAGAGATTATTAATAAAATGGGTTACAGTGATTATTTCCTGATTGTTTGGGACTTTATGAAATATGCAAGAGAAAATGGGATACTAACAGGACCTGGTAGGGGTTCAGCGGCTGGATCTATAGTAGCTTATGTTCTATTTATTACAGAAATTGACCCTATTAACTATCATTTATTGTTTGAGAGATTTCTAAATCCAGAGCGTATCTCAATGCCTGATATAGATATTGATTTTCCTGATAATAAAAGAGATCATGTCATTCAGTATGTGAAAGCAAAGTATGGAGAAATGCATGTTGCCCAAATTATAACGTTTGGGACATTTGCAGCTAAAGCATCCTTGCGGGATATTGGAAGAGTATTTGGACTTTCCGTAAAGGAATTAGATGCGTTAACTCGAACCATACCTTCCAAACTAGGAATATCACTAAAAGACAGTTATAAAGAATCAAAGGAGCTTCAACAGTTTGTTGCAGAATCTCCGAAGAATAAAAGGATTTTCGAGACAGCATGTAAGATTGAAGGACTTCCTAGACATACCTCTACACATGCAGCAGGAGTCGTATTAAGTCATAAGCCTTTAGTGAACGTCATCCCCATTCTTCAAGGACATGAGGAAATCTACTTAACTCAATATAGTATGGAATATTTAGAGGAACTAGGATTATTAAAAATGGACTTCTTAGGATTAAGAAATTTATCTTTCCTACAGAACATACTAGATATGATTAGTCGCTCTAACCATAAAAAGGTGGATATCAAAAACCTACCATTAGATGATCCGAAAGTATATAACCTGTTAAGTAAAGGGCAAACTACAGGAATATTCCAATTAGAATCAGAAGGAATGAGAAAAGTATTAAAAAGCTTGAATCCAACTGAATTTGAAGATATTGTAGCTGTTAATGCTTTGTATAGACCAGGACCAATGGAGAATATCCCTCACTATATTGATCGCAAGCATGGGAAAGAGTCCATTAACTTTTATCATCCAGATTTAGAAGAAATTTTAAAAAGTACATATGGAGTGATAATCTATCAAGAGCAGATTATACAAATAGCTTCAAAGATGGCAGGCTTTTCTTTAGGAGAAGCAGATTTATTACGTAGAGCTGTTAGTAAAAAACAAAAGGACGTACTAACTAAAGAAAGAGTTCATTTTGTAAACGGAGCTAAACTAAAGGGCTATGCGGAACAAACAGCTAATGAAATTTATGAATTAATTGTGCGATTTGCTAATTATGGATTTAATAGAAGTCACGCTGTAGCATACAGTATGATTGCTTATCAGTTGGCCTATTTAAAAGCAAATTACCCTACCTATTTTATGGCAGCTTTAATGTCTTCAGCTACAGGGAACGAAGGGAAACTAATACACTTTATTAATGAATTAAAGGAAATGAATGTAGATGTAATTCCACCATCCATTAATAAAAGTCATTATCATTTTCAAGTAGAACAGGGCAAAATTAGATATAGTTTAGCGGCTATAAAAGGAATTGGGGGAAATGTTTTAAAAGAGATTCTTAATGCTAGAAAGCATAAAAAATTCGAAGATATATTTGATTTTTGCATAAGAGTATCACCAAAAGTGATTAATAGAAAAGTACTAGAATCTCTCATATATGCTGGTTGCTTTGATGAATTTGGTCAGGATCGTGCAACCTGCTTGGCGACAATAGATGTAGCCATACAGCATGCACAATTAGTTCATCCAGAAGAAGCGGATCAACATGACTTATTTAATGAAGAAGATTTCTTCTTCAAGCCTAAATATGTTGAAGTGGATCCAATGAAGCAAGAAGATAAATTGACATATGAAAAAAGTGCTTTAGGATTATACTTATCTGATCACCCAGTATCAATTTACAAAGATTTCATCAAAGATTTAAAGACAACTTTTATTATAGATATGCAGCATGGACAGAAATATCAGTCTGTTCTATATGTAACGGATGTGAATAGTATTAGAACGAAAAAGGGAGAACCTATGGCTTTTTTGCACTTTAGTGATTCAAGTGGAGAAATGGAAGGGGTAGTGTTTCCTACTGTTTATAAAAAAGGACAATCTGTTCTGGCTAATGGCAAAATTGTTTATATTGAAGGGAAAGTGGAAGAAAGGTTTAATAAAAAACAGTTAGTTGTTCAATTAGTAGAATCTATGGAACAAAAAGTCCAAGCACTTCCAAAAAGTACACATAAGTTATTTATTAAATCAAGAAATGAAAAAGAAATGGAATCTTTAAAGGGGGATATACTCCGAATTATAAAAAAATATCCAGGTTCTACACCAGTTATTATTCATTATGAAGATACTGCAAAAAATATAATATTGAATAATGAATATAAAATTTTTCCGAATGGGAAATGCCTTGAGGAACTAACAAAACTCCTTGGAGCTAACCATGTTATCTTGTCAGAATAACTTTACAACTTCTTAAAGTTGTTATATTGTTTAAGAAGCTAACTGGTCAGACCACTTGTTTGATAATACTAATCAGTATACAAGCAGAGAATATATTCATATATCTATTAATGGCCAATTAGGCAAAAGAAGTGAGTGATGACAAAAAGTGAATGAAACTGCTTCTAAAAACTCCAAATTATATGTCGATATTGTTAATCATCTTCGAGATATGATTAACACAAATGGACTTCAACCTGGCGATAAACTTCCTTCCGAGCGAGCCTTAAGCGAGTCCCTTCCAGCAGGCAGGTCTTCTATCAGAGAAGCATTAAGGGCATTAGAGTTATTAGGCCTTATTGAAACAAGGAAGGGAGAAGGAACGTTTCTACGGAATTTTGAAGGACATAATTTGGTTGAGTTGATCAGTACATTTATTTTGCAGAATGAAAAAGCAAAGAGTGACGTATTAGAAACCAAAAACTATATCCAATTAAATGCATTAGATATTGCTATGGGAAAAATCGCAGATAATGAAGTAGAGGCCCTAAAAAATTGGGTGAAGCATCATCAGGATATCAACGAAAATGAATTTTTTATTAAAATAATAAACATTGCAGATAACTTTCTTATTCATCGCTTATGGACAATATTAAAGGAGTATTATCAATCTTTAAAATTTCCTGAAATTATATGGGCGAAAGAAGATTATCTAACCATTTTGCATGCATTAGAAAAGAAAGATCAAAAAAAACTATGGCAAGTGTATAAAGAATTGAAAGAAAGATCATAAAGCACTAATATAATCATTATTTTTTATAAACATATTACTAATATTTTTTATGCGAAATAGTATATTTTTTGAATGTCTATATGCAAGTGTTTTATTTCCGACATGCAGTAATTGCATCACTAATGGATTAGTCTTGGAAAATAATACAAAATGTTAATAATGGGGAGGGTTCCATTTGATTAAGGGAATTTTTTCTAAATCAAAAAAAATGAAATATGCAACATTGCCTTCAGAGTTATCAAAAAATGAGTTACCAGAAGGTATTATGACTAAATGCTCTAACTGTAAGAAAATTATGTACACGAAAGAGTTACAGAAAAACTTAAAGGTTTGTTTGAATTGTGGCTTTCATTTACCGATGAATGGCATGGAGAGAGTAAGCAGTATTATAGATGATTCAACTTTTGTTGAAATAAATAGTGAAATTAAGACAGGCAACCCTTTGAATTTTCCAGGATACGAAGAAAAAATTGCTGGAGATATTAAAAAGACAAAAATAAACGAAGCTGTTGTTACAGGTACAGGGAAAATAGAAGGTAAGGAAGTAGTCATTGCTGTTATGGATTCTACTTTCCGTATGGGAAGTATGGGTTCCGTAGTAGGAGAAAAGATTACATTAGCTATTGAAAAGGCAGACGAGCTTTCTGTACCTTTTATTATCTTTACTGCTTCTGGTGGAGCAAGGATGCAGGAAGGAATTCTTAGTTTAATGCAAATGGCTAAAACAAGTACTGCATTAAAACGATTCAGTGATAATGGTGGTCTGTATATTACGATCATGACACATCCAACTACTGGTGGAGTTTCGGCTAGTTTTGCTTCTCTTGGTGATTATAATTTTGCTGAACCAGGGGCTCTTATTGGGTTTGCTGGTAGAAGAATTATTGAACAGACAATTAGAGAAGAGCTTCCAGAGGACTTCCAAACATCGGAGTTCTTACTGAAGCATGGTCAATTAGATGCAGTAATACCAAGGCTAGAATTAAAAGAGAAGTTAAGCTTAGTATTAGATATTCATCAGAATGGTGGTGATTCTGAATGGTAGAATTAGCTTTTGATAAGCCAATTAATGAACTGAAAAGCAAAATTAGCGAGCTAAAAGAATTCTCCGCTAATGCAAATGTGGATTTAAGCATGGAAATTGACAAGTTAGAAAAAAGACTAGAAAAACTTGAAAATGATATCTACAATAACATGAAGCCTTGGGATCGTGTACAGATAGCAAGACATCCAAATAGACCAACTACACTAGATTATATTTCTCACTTGTTCACTGATTTCTTTGAATTGCATGGAGATAGAGGGTTTGGGGATGATGAAGCAATTGTCGCAGGTGTTGCAAAATATAAAGGTTTACCTGTAACAGTTATTGGTCATCAAAGAGGGAAAGATACGAAAGAAAATATTCGCAGAAACTTTGGAATGCCACATCCAGAAGGGTATCGTAAGGCATTACGTTTAATGAAACAAGCGGATAAATTCAATCGCCCAATTATCTGTTTTATTGATACAAAAGGAGCATATCCTGGTAAAGCTGCAGAAGAAAGAGGACAAAGTGAAGCAATTGCAAAAAACTTGTTCGAAATGGCTTCTATGGAAGTGCCAATCATTTGTATTGTCATTGGTGAAGGTGGAAGTGGTGGAGCTTTAGCACTTGGAGTCGGAAACCATATACACATGCTGGAGAATTCTACTTACTCTGTGATTTCTCCTGAAGGAGCTGCATCTATTTTATGGAAAGATGCTGGACAGGCGAAACAAGCGGCAGAAAAAATGAAAATCACAGCTCCTGATTTAAAAGGATTAGGAATTATTGATTCTATTATAAAAGAAGTAAAAGGTGGAGCTCACCAAGATATAAAAGAACAAGCCGAACAAATGGATAAGGTTCTATACCAATCTTTAAAAGATTTAAGAACAATGACTAAGGAAGAACTAGTTAGTCATAGATATGATAAGTTTAACAAAATGGGTTCATACTTGAGTAAATAACAATAATAGGAAAGATTCAAATGCAGTAATCCAGCTAAAAAGGGGAATACTATTATTTGAATCTTTTCTTATGAATAGATGAAAGAGGTTTACATAAGCACGAATTAGTAAATGATAATATTGTTATCGATATCATCCTATAAATTTGCCTTGATATTTAGCTTCTAATAGGTTTAAAATACTATTGTATAGGAGAATAGAATAATAAACATAGACAAATATTATTTTGGATTTTACTAATTATTCCGTCTTTATTTTTTTTATCATAATAAGTTGAGATACAAGTATCTTCATGATATGTTAGAATGGTTTATAGTATAGAAAAATAGAAATATCAGTAGTTTCTATATTACTGGAAAATGCTGGCCATGCATATCTTTTATATGGACAATTTGTGAAAAAGGTTGCAGTTTAATATTTTGTTATATAATAGTATATGTATATTTTGTTACATAGTTTTTCTAGAAGAACTTTAGAGGTGATTAATTTGACAGTAAAGAGAATTGGCGTATTAACAAGTGGTGGAGATGCACCAGGAATGAATGCTGCAATTAGAGCGGTTGTTCGTAAAGCAATATATCATGGTGTTGAAGTATATGGAGTAGTTGGAGGATATGCAGGATTAATCAGTGGTAACTTCAAGAAACTTGAAGTTGGTTCTGTTGGCGATATTATTCACCGTGGTGGAACATTCTTATTCTCTGCTCGCTGTGAAGAGTTCAAAACAAAAGAAGGACAACAAAAAGGAATTGAGCAACTGAAAAAGCACAACATTGATGGACTAGTTGTTATCGGTGGAGATGGTTCTTATATGGGTGCGAAGGCGCTTACTGAACAAGGTTATCCTTGTGTAGGTGTGCCTGGTACAATAGATAATGATATTCCTGGCACGGAGTTTACTATTGGATTCGACACAGCACTTAATACTGTAATTGATGCTATCGATAAAATTCGTGATACAGCTACATCTCATGAAAGAACCTTTATCATTGAAGTAATGGGAAGAAACGCTGGAGATATTGCTTTATGGGCTGGTTTAGCAGGTGGAGCAGAAACAATTTTAATTCCTGAGGAAGGCTTTAAAATTGACGAGATTATTGCTCGTCTGAAAAAAGGTCAAGAGCGTGGCAAAAAGCACAGTATTATTGTTGTTGCTGAAGGCGTGGCGAGTGGTGTAGAAGTAGGTAAATTAATTGAAGAAAACACTGATTTTGACACACGTGTTTCTGTTTTAGGACATATGCAACGTGGTGGATCTCCTACTGCATCTGACCGTGTATTGGCTAGTCGTTTAGGAGCATATGCAGTTGAGCTACTTGTAGAAGGTAAAGGCGGAAGAGCAGTTGGAATAGAAAAGAATGCTTTAGTAGATTACGATATCATTGAAGCACTTGGCCGCAAACATACAATAGACAGCAATCTTTACCACCTATCTAAAGAATTATCTATCTAATGATCCTATGAATGGGATTTAAGATTTTTATTCTTGTAGTAGAAGAATCTTAAATCCCTTCATTTATGTAAAAAAATATTTTATATCTAATATCGGAGGTTATTTGTAATGCGTAAAACGAAAATTGTATGTACTATTGGACCTGCTAGTGAAAGTATAGAGAAATTAACTCAACTTATGCAAGCAGGCATGAACGTTGCACGTTTAAACTTTTCACATGGTGACTTTGAAGAACATGGTGCAAGAATTAAAAATATCCGTGAAGCAGCTGAAATTACAGGTAGTAATATTGCTATCTTATTAGATACAAAAGGTCCTGAAATTCGTACAAACAATATGAAAGATGGAGCAATTGAACTTGTATCAGGAAACGATATTATCGTTTCTATGAAAGAAGTAGAAGGTACAACGGAAAAATTTTCTGTAACATATGAAGGCTTAATTGAGGATGTTCAAGTTGGAAGCAAAATTCTACTTGATGATGGCTTAATTGGTCTTGAAGTAACAGGTGTGGATAACGCAGCAGGTGAAATACATACAAAAATTCTTAATACAGGTACACTAAAAAATAAAAAAGGTGTAAACGTTCCTGGGGTTTCAGTTAAATTACCTGGAATCACTGAAAAAGATGCTAATGACATCCGTTTTGGTATTGAACAAGGTATTGATTTTATCGCTGCTTCATTTGTTCGTCGCGCATCAGATGTATTAGAAATTAAACAATTGTTAAAAGAAAACAATGCTTCCCATATTCATATTATCCCTAAAATTGAAAACCAAGAAGGTGTGGATAATATTGATGAAATTTTAGAAGTATCTGATGGATTAATGGTTGCTCGTGGAGATCTTGGTGTAGAAATTCCTGCAGAAGATGTGCCATTAGTTCAAAAATCTTTAATCAAGAAATGTAATACTCAAGGTAAACCAGTTATTACTGCTACACAAATGTTAGATTCTATGCAACGTAATCCACGTCCAACGCGTGCGGAAGCAAGTGACGTTGCGAATGCAATCTTTGACGGAACAGATGCAATTATGCTTTCTGGGGAAACAGCTGCTGGTACATATCCAGTAGAAGCAGTACAAACAATGAATAACATTGCTTCAAAAGCAGAGACGGCTTTAAACTATAAAGAAATCTTGTCTAAACGTAGCAAAGATTCGGAACAATCTATTACAGATTCTATCGGTCAATCAGTTGCTCATACTGCATTAAACCTTGAAGTTAAAGCAGTTATCACTCCGACTGGAAGTGGACATACTGCAAGAATGATCTCAAAATATCGTCCAGAAGCACCAATTATTGCTGTAACTTATGATGGGAAAATCCAAAGACAGTTAGCATTAGTATGGGGTGTGTATCCTCGTGTAAGTAATAAATCTGAGTCTACAGATGAAATGCTTGATGTTGCTGTACAAGAAAGTGTAAACAGCTCTATCGTAACACATGGTGATTTAGTTGTAATTACAGCAGGCTTACCAGTTGGCGAAGCAGGAACTACTAATATCATGAAAATTCATGTAATTGGTGATATTCTTGCTAAAGGACAAGGAATCGGACGCAAGACAGCTTTCGGTAAAGCAGTAATTGCTAAAAATGCAAAAGATGCTCTTGAAAAAGTAAAGCAAGGATCTATACTTGTAACAACTGGCACTGATCGCGATATGGTTCCTGCATTAGAAAAATGTAGTGCTCTAATCGTAGAAGAAGGTGGCTTGACTAGTCATGCAGCTGTTGTGGGATTAGAAATTGGTATTCCAGTAATAGTGGGTGTAGAGAATGCTACAAACATCTTAAAAGATGGAGTAGATATTACAGTAGATTCTCGCAGTGGCTATGTATATAGTGGACATGCTAGCGTACTTTAATATTAAAAAATAGATAGCTAAGGAATGTCTCTCATAGTGAGACATTCCTTTTTTCTATATTTATATTTAGAAAAAGGATATAATAGAAATATCCTTATTGTACAAGGTGGTGCTATACATCATGCGAGCATTCTTGATTTTTTTGCTAGTAATCCCTATTCTCGAACTGACTATATTTCTTATTTTAGGAAATTATTTTGGAATAGCAGAAACATTACTAATGATTATTGGTACTGGGATTATTGGCGGAATACTAATGAAAAAACAGGGTTTAAAGGCTGTTCAAAATGTGCAACAACAGATTCAAAATGGAATCATGCCAGGAGATGCCATTATTAATGGTTTATCTGTATTAATAGGTAGTATTTTATTACTATTTCCAGGATTCATTACAGATATAGTAGGAGTTCTTATCTTAATTCCTATTACAAGAAAGCTTTTTAAGGCTCTTTTAATACGATATCTTCATAGAGCAATACAAAAACGAAATAGAGTAACCATTATTCATCGCTGATAAAAAAAGAAGCCCTACAGAGAGGAGTTATTCTGTAGAGCTTCTTTTATTTTGTTATTTCGATATAGGTTTTTCTCCCTTGATATAATTCCATATATCTAGGAATACATTAGCCTTATGTAAGGTGGATAAAATAACAAGTGTAACAGGTCCGATGATTAATCCAATGAATCCTAAAACCTTAAATCCAACAAATAAAGCTATAAGGGTGGCTAAAGGATCTAACCCAATATTAGAAGATAATATTTTGGGCTCCATTATTTGTCTTTGTACAAGTACTAAAATAAACAATACTGTTAGGCCGACAGCTAATCCCATATTGCCAACAATCACTTCATAAATAATCCATGGTACAAAGATTAAACCAGTTCCTAAATAAGGAATAATATCAACTAGTCCAGTTAGGAGGGCAATGGTAATAGCATAGTCAACTCGTAATATTAAAAGACCGATTAATATAATAACAGTAGTGATGGAAATAAGGGTAACTTGAGCCTTTAAAAATCCGAATAGAGCCTTTTTTAAATCGAAAAATACTGTTTTCCCACTATTAATCCATTTAGAAGGAAATAATCTACTAAATTTATTAGATAATTGTGCCCAATCTTTACTAATGAAGAAGGTTGCTAATAAGGAGAAAATAATGACAGTTGCGGCATTTGGAAACCAGGATAGAATAATTGGGATATTTTGAAAAAAAGCTTGTAAGAAGTCACTCATTACTGTGCCAACTTCTTCTCCCACACTTTTAATATTATTTATTATGGTTTCTTGTTGGCCGGTTCCTAAGCTGTCAAAGGTTTGGGTGATTTTATTATAGATGGGAATCACTTGAGCTGCGATTAGATTCTCAATATATTGGATAATGGTATCTACTTGTTTAGGTACCACATCCGCAAGGTATGAAGCTCCTGAAACAATTTCGGCAATTAAAAAAAATACAATTCCAGCAAAAAGAGATAAAATAAAAAATATACTTAAAACTACTGCAAATGCACGTGGAAGCTTACATTTGAATTGAAAAAAATTAACAACGGGGTTCATTAAAAAAGCAATAAGAAATCCAATAATGAATGGATAGGTTACCTTGGATAAATAAATCGTGCTTACAAATAATACACTAATAACAGCAATAACAATAAAAAAGCGAATGGTACGATTAATGTAAGTTGAATTCAATTCATATCCTCCAGTAGATATTAGAATAAACGTCGGTGACTTATGACTAATTCTTGATAAAACTATATTTATGCATGTACAAGTAGAAATCCTTCTTTTTTAAGGTGATTTCACATACTTTTATTTTTTATCTTGTTGAGGTTCTTCTAGAAATTTGTTTAAAAGTGATTTATAATGTCGTGCAGCCTTTTTATAATGTTATAGCTTATTATAAGGGATAGTATGAGAGTAAGCATGATAGGAACAATGTGTTTGAAATGAAAAAGAAAATTTGGATATAAAGGTGGATGGAAATGTTCAGTCAACCAGCACTATTTCTATACTTATTACTTGGAATAGCCATTCTCGCAAAGAATAATTCATTATTAATAGCCATTGTATTCTTACTTGCTATGAAATTATTAGGATTGGATGCGAAAGTATTTTCCTATATTCAAACAAAGGGAATTAATTGGGGAGTAACAATTATTACGATAGCTGTTTTAATCCCAATTGCAACAGGAGACATTGGTTTTAAAGACTTATCAACCTCCTTTAAATCACCGTATGCATGGATTGCGCTTATTTCTGGTATCTTAGTTGCTTTGCTTGCAAAAGGAGGAGTGTCTTTATTGTCAGAAGACCCGCAAATTACCACAGCTCTTGTATTGGGCACAATACTTTCTGTTTCCCTTTTTAACGGTGTTGCTGTTGGACCGTTAATAGGTGCGGGCATTGCATATGCTGCTATTAAAATGGCAGGTTGGTTTACCTGATTACATGATGTTATCAGGTGTTAGGGCATAAGGTATTCATCCATGCCCTAACAAGATCTTATTAAATTAATGTGTATATTGGAATAAAAGGTTGAAAGAAGAATATAGTAAAAAAGAGTATTAAAAAAAAATTTTTACTATATCTACAGTTTTTAAGTATAAAATATGAGACATTTTCCTTTTTATTGTTTATAATGAGTATGTGGTTACAATCTTCTCAATTAATAAAATAGCAAGATAACTTATTTTTTTATTTAAAAATGTAAGCATTTTCAAATTAGCTATAATTCCATTATTTATCTTTTTTTAAGCTCCCTCCTTCTTAGTTTAAGACCCAAAAATACCTTTTTCATTGATTTTTAGGTACATTTTCATGTAATCTAAAAAAATAGTAAACTTTTAGAGTAATTCAAATTGTCTGTTTATATGTAATGGCATTTTTGGCTAACTACGATGTAAATAGAGGGGAGTTCGTTAAGCTTTATTTGTACTAACTAAAAGAGTAGATGTAAAGGAGAGATAGGTATGGCTGTAACTAAAGGTCTTGAAGGAATTATTGCTACTACATCTTCTATAAGTTCCATCATTGATGATTCACTAGCATATGTAGGATATGATATAGATGTACTAGCAAATAATTCTAGTTTTGAAGAAGTTATCTATTTATTATGGCATAAAAAGCTACCAACAATGGAAGAATTAAAGGAGTTTAAGCAATTATTAGCTCACAATGCTGAACTTCCACCTTCTTTAATAGAGCAAATGAAATTAATGCCTTTAAATGAAGTACATCCTATGGCGGTGCTTCGTTCTGCAGTTTCTTTGCTAGGTACTTATGATGAAAGTGCAGATTTAATGGATAATCATGCAAACTATATGAAAGCTGTTAAGCTGCAAGCGAAAATCCCAACCATTGTAACTACCTTTTCAAGATTAAGAAAAGGATTAGATCCTGTGGCTCCTAGATCGGATTTGGGTTTTGCTGCAAATTTCTTGTATATGTTAACTGGAAATGAACCTGAAAATATTTCTATAGAAGCATTTAATAAAGCTTTAGTCCTTCATGCCGATCATGAACTAAATGCTTCCACTTTTACAGCTAGAGTGTGTGTAGCAACATTATCCGATGTATATTCTGGTATTACATCAGCAATTGGTGCTTTAAAAGGTCCATTACATGGTGGAGCTAATGAGGCAGTAATGAAAATGTTATCAGAGATTGGTAGTGTTGACCAAGTAGAAGAGTATATTAAAGAGAAAATGGAACGAAAAGAAAAGATAATGGGATTTGGTCATAGAGTGTATCGAAAAGGTGATCCTCGTGCCAAGCATTTGAAAGAAATGTCTAGAAGGCTAACAGACTTATCTGGAGAATCTCATTTGTATGAGATGAGTATAAAAATTGAATCATTACTGAAAGAAGAAAAGAACCTGGTGCCTAATGTAGATTTCTTTTCTGCATCTGTATACCATAGTCTTGGAATAGATCATGATCTATTTACTCCAATCTTTGCAGTAAGTAGGGTTTCAGGTTGGCTAGCTCATATCTTAGAGCAGTATGAAAACAATCGTCTTATTAGACCTAGAGCCGATTATGTAGGTCCAGAACGCTTGGAATATATCCCTGTAAATCAACGTTAAATGAAAGATGATTCCAAAAATATAGAATTTTGTTATACTTGTATTGTAGGCTATTCACAAAGCTTCATAATTTAGAGCGTATAATTAGCTTTTTTAGCTTGTTATATATAGGTGTTAGTGCTTTTTCTATCTGTAACTTACAGTAGAAATAGTAATAAATATACGGAGGGATATGCATGCAAGGAGAAAAAATATCAGTAGTAGATGGAGTACTAAACGTACCAGCAAACCCAATAGTTCCCTATATTGAAGGAGATGGAATTGGACCAGACATCTGGGCAGCTTCTGAAAGAGTTCTAGATGCTGCTGTCGAAAAGGCATATAAAGGGGAAAAGAAGATTGTCTGGAAAGAAGTATATGCTGGAGAAAAAGCATTTAATAAAACAGGAGAATGGTTACCTTCTGAAACATTAGATGAAATTAAGGAGTACTTAATTGCTATAAAAGGACCTCTTACAACGCCAGTAGGTGGAGGTATTCGTTCTTTAAATGTAGCACTACGTCAAGAATTGGATCTTTTTGTTTGTTTACGTCCTGTAAGATGGTTTGAGGGTGTTCCATCTCCAGTGAAAAGACCGCAAGATACAGATATGGTGATTTTCCGTGAAAATACAGAAGATATTTATGCAGGAATTGAGTATGAAAAAGGTTCAGAAGCAGTAAATAAATTGATTACGTTCCTAAAAGAAGAAATGGGAGTAAACAAAATTAGATTCCCAGAAACATCAGGAATTGGTATTAAACCAATTTCGGAAGAAGGAACAAGTCGTTTAGTGCGTGCAGCTATTAATTATGCTATAAAAGAAGGACGCAAATCAGTTACTTTAGTACATAAAGGTAACATCATGAAATATACAGAAGGTGCCTTCAAAAACTGGGGTTATGAGCTTGCTGAAAAAGAATTCGGTGATAAAGTGTTCACATGGGCACAGTATGATCGCATTAAAGAAGAGCAAGGATCAGATGCGGCAAATAAAGCCCAATCAGAAGCAGAGGCAGAAGGTAAGATTATTATAAAAGATTCTATCGCTGATATCTTCTTACAACAAATTCTTACGCGTCCAAAAGAATTTGATGTTGTAGCAACGATGAATTTAAATGGTGATTATATTTCTGATGCACTAGCTGCTCAAGTTGGTGGAATCGGTATTGCACCAGGTGCGAACATTAACTATGAGACTGGTCATGCCATCTTTGAAGCAACTCATGGAACAGCACCAAAGTATGCAGGACTAGATAAAGTGAATCCTTCTTCTGTTATTTTATCTGGTGTTTTAATGCTAGAACATTTAGGTTGGACTGAGGCAGCACAATTAGTTATAAATTCTGTTGAGAAAACAATTGCATCAAAAGTTGTAACATACGATTTTGCACGTTTAATGGAGGGTGCTACTGAAGTTAAATGTTCTGAATTCGGAGATGAATTAATTAAGAACATGGGATAAGAATTAGTAGAAAGGTAGAAGGGAATTAAAGATGCCTTCTACCTTTTATTTCATTTGGGTGAAATTTTTGATTATGCAAGCAATGTTTTCATGGCTCACAAGGGGGAATGAATTATGGGTAGGCGCAAGAAAATTTCTATTATTGGTGGAGGATATACTGGTGCAACAACCGCCTTTCTATTAGCACAAAAAGAGATAGGTGATATTGTATTATTAGATACTCCTCGCAATGAAAAGTCTGTAAAAGGAAAAACATTGGATATGTTTGAAGCAAGTCCAGTTCTAGGATTTGATGCTAATATTATCGGTACTTCAAATTACATAGATACAAAGGATTCAGATATAGTTATTATTACAGCTGGAATTGCTAGAAAACCAGGTATGAGTAGAGATGATTTAGTTCAGACTAATCAAGGAGTTATGAAAGCTGTTACGAGAGAAATAGTAAAATATTCTCCAAATTGTATTATTATCGTATTGACAAATCCTGTTGATGCTATGACTTATACGGTTTATAAGGAATCAGGATTTTCTAAAAATAGAGTAATTGGGCAATCAGGGGTTCTTGATACCGCCCGTTTTAGAAGTTTTATTGCGATGGAATTAAATTTGTCTGTTAAAGACATAACTGGCTTTGTTTTAGGTGGTCATGGGGATGATATGGTACCGCTCATTCGATATTCTTATGCTGGGGGAATTCCACTAGAAAAATTGATCCCTTCACACAGAATAGAAGAAATAATTGAAAGAACTAGAAATGGTGGTGCAGAAATTGTCAATTTGCTTGGTAATGGAAGCGCTTATCATGCCCCTGCAGCCGCTCTTACTGATATGTGTGTGGCAATTATAAAAAATCAAAGAAGAATCTTACCTACTGTTGCTTATCTAGAAGGAGAATATGGATATTACGATCTTTATTTAGGGGTACCAACTATCTTAGGTGGGAATGGTATAGAAAAAATTATTGAATTAGACTTGTCAGATGGCGAGAAAAAAGCATTAGATAAATCTGTATCATCTGTTCGTAATGTATTAACAGTATTAAACTAAATTACATAGAAAAAGACTTGTTTCCAAAGAGATTTATCTTTCAGGAAATAAGTCTTTTTTTGACCAATGAAAAGTTAAAGGCTATGATTAAGTATGTTTCGTTCTGTTGACAACTAAGTATATATAGAAATGTAGAATTATGGTGATATTAGAGATATCTTATGTGAATTAGAGGATACAACCACTAGTAATTTTGTTGGATAAATACTTTTCTATATATACTCTTATATAAAAGGAGAGGTAAGCAATATATACCACTTTTTAGAGTTTGTTTACAGTCGGAAATGTTTTTTCCCATTTCCCTTGTACATTATATTATAATGAATATAAGTTATATGGGGACTTTAGGGGAATTCACATATTTGGAGGCTGAATATGAAGAAAAAAGTTTTAGTAGTAGATGATGAACAATCAATAGTAACGTTACTACAATATAATCTACAGCAGGCTGGATATGAAGTGCTTACTGCAATGGATGGGGAAGAAGGACTGCATCTGGCCCTCACTACTAATCCTGACATTATATTACTAGATTTAATGTTGCCAAAAAAAGATGGCATGGATGTATGTAAAGAACTTCGTCAGCAAAGAGTTTTAACACCAATACTAATGTTAACAGCAAAAGATGATGAATTCGATAAAGTACTTGGACTGGAGCTTGGTGCAGATGATTATATGACTAAACCATTTAGTCCTAGGGAAGTGATTGCTAGAATTAAAGCTGTTCTAAGACGTACGCAAATGCAGGCACTACCTATTACAGAGGAGCAAGAAGAAGAAAAAGAAACTATTAAAATAGGAGAATTAAAAGTATTACCAAACTTTTATGAAGCTTATTTTAGAGGAGATCTTTTAGAATTAACTCCAAAAGAATTTGAATTATTATTATATCTCGTAAAAAATCGAGGTAGAGTATTAACAAGAGATCAATTACTTAGTGCTGTCTGGAACTATGACTTTGTTGGAGATACAAGAATAGTGGACGTACATATAAGTCATTTGAGAGAAAAGATTGAAGAAAACACGAAGAAGCCAATTTATATTAAAACGATTCGTGGGTTAGGTTATAAATTAGAGGAACCGAAGTAAAATGAGAAGTTTTACATCTCGTCTATTAACGAGCATCCTTTTTACCATTTTTATCGTATTTTTAGTAGTTGGAGTTTTTATTAACGAATTCAATAAGAAGGCTTTTATTGATTCGTATGATGCTAGAATAAAACAAGAAAGCCAGCTGCTAGTGAATGTAATAGAAAACCAAGGGGACATTTTTTCTATACCAGCAGGTTTGATCAAAGATTATGCGAGTACGCTAGATGTACAAATAACCTTAGTTGATCAAACTGGGAAAGCTATTATTAACGAGGGAGATATCTCAGATAAATATTCAAAGTATTTGAATCAAGTAGAGGATTCTATCTCTAGTATAGGGAATCAAGAAGATACTACGGTTGTGGAAGTAAGTGGGGATTCAGATTTTCACTTTTACAAACAAAACCTAACGAGTGAAGGCTATTTAGTGATAGGCACTCCATTAGCTGATATAGAAAATACCTATAAGGTACTTGGTTGGGTTATTTTGACTTCTTTGTTGGTTGCATTCTTTAGTATTTTCTTAATATGTTATAAATTAATTAATCGATATATCCGACCAATCGAATTCTCTACAAAGGTGGCTGTGGATATAGCCAATGGAAATTATCATGCAAGAACCTATGAGGATCGAATGGATGATACGGGTATATTAAGTTCTTCTCTTAATAAAATCGCTAAAAATATGCAAGAGATTGTAAGAGCACAAGAAGTACAAGAAGATCGTTTAGGTACATTAATAGAGAGCATTGGAAGTGGCTTGCTTCTCATTGATAGTAGGGGATACATAAACTTAATTAATAAATCATATAAAGATTTATTTTCTGTTCGCTCTACGGATTATTTATATAAGCAATATTATAAAGTAATTCCGTATAGAGAAGTAATTGATCTAGCAGAAGAGATTTTTATGACAGAGAATAAGGTTATAAGAGAAATGAAGTTAGATATAAACAATGAGAAGAAGAATTTTCAAGTCTATGGTGTTCCTATCATTGGTACGAATGATAAGTGGATGGGAATATTAATTGTATTTAATGATATTACGGAACTGAAAAAGTTAGAGCAAATACGTAAAGACTTTGTTGCAAATGTATCTCATGAATTAAAAACACCGATTACTTCTATTAAAGGATTCTCAGAAACACTACTAGATGGAGCGATGGAAAATCAACATACATTGGAAGAGTTTTTACGGATTATTTTAAAAGAAAGTGATCGTATGCAAACACTCGTTCAAGATTTACTAGATCTTTCTAAGCTAGAACAACATCATTTCTCCTTAAACAAGGAGAAATTCAATATTATAGAAGTGTTGAACAAAGCAACCAAGATGCTTGAAGGAAAAGCAGAAAGTAAAAATATAGAATTGAATTTCTACCAAGAGAACGACATTATTCCTATTGAGGGAGATCGAAGTCGTTTAACACAAGTATTCTTAAATCTCATTTCAAATGCGGTTTCTTATACACCTAATAATGGAAAAGTTAACGTAAGTGTCATAGAGAAGAAAAAGAAGATAGATATATTAATAAAAGACACAGGTATAGGAATAGAGCAAGCAGAGATTCCAAGGATTTTTGAGCGTTTTTATCGAGTAGATAAAGCTAGAAGTAGAAATTCAGGGGGAACGGGTCTAGGCTTGGCTATTGTAAAGCATTTAATAGAAATTCACAAAGGAATTATTAAAGTGGATAGTAAGGTGGGAGAAGGAACCACTTTTACTATTACTTTAAACAAAGAATTTCCTTTTTAAAGAGTCACATTTCTTCATTGGATAAGTGGTGTTTCCTATATCTCATACGAAGTGCTCCAGTCCCTCCGTTCCTAAACGGGTGTCTGCCGCTTTTCGGATTGTCTAGCTACAGGCACCCAGGAACTCCAGGACTTCACACTTCTTCTTACGATAAGTCAACATCAGTTCACTAGCGTTCACTGTGTTTCCTATATCTCATACGAAGTGCTCCAGTCCCTCCGTTCCTAAACGGGTGCCTTCCGCTTTTCGGATTGTCTAGCTCCAGGCACCCAGGAACTCCAGGACTTCACACTTCTTCTTACGATAAGTCAACATCAGTTCACTAGCGTTCACTGTGTTTCCTATATCTCATACGAAGTGCTCCAGTCCCTCCGTTCCTAAACGGGTGCCTTCCGCTTTTCGGATTTACACTAGTTTTACATTTATTTTATGGGGGATTTACAATTGGTTGGTACAATAATTGATGAAGTCCCCCTTATCCATTAGGTTAAGGTCATAAGCTAAAAGCTACCCCGCTTTTGGCTTTCCCTATGTTGTATAACTTGTGAAAATATATAAAGGAAGCAGAGTTTGTTTCGTTTATGGTAAATATCATCCTCTAGTAGAGACAAATACTAGAGATGATTACCTTAGCGGAGTAATCTCTGCTTTTTTTACATTTAGTTATTGGTCATGTAAAATAGATAGTAATAAAAAGTACATACCAAATCGGATTGAGGATGTGATTTCTTGAAAAAGAAACTAATATTAATAGATGGAAATAGTATAGCATATCGAGCATTTTTCGCTTTGCCATTATTAAATAATGATAAAGGGGTACACACAAATGCCGTTTATGGTTTTACCATGATGCTTATGAAGATTTTAGAAGACGAGAACCCTTCCCATGTTTTAGTAGCCTTTGATGCTGGGAAAACTACTTTTCGTCATAAAACCTTTAGTGAATATAAAGGTGGGCGTCAAAAGACTCCTCCTGAATTATCGGAGCAGTTCCCCTATATAAGAGAGCTATTAAAAGCTTATGGTATCTATCATTATGAGTTACCAAATTATGAAGCGGACGATATCATTGGAACTCTTTCTCTTCAAGGAGAAAAAGAAGATTATGAAGTCATTGTTATTTCTGGAGATAAGGATTTAACACAGCTTAGCTCTAATAAAACAACCGTTTATATAACAAGAAAAGGGATTACCGATATAGAAGCATATACACCTGAACATATTAAAGAAAAGTACGGATTAACGCCTGATCGAATCATAGATATGAAGGGGTTAATGGGAGATAGTTCAGATAATATACCTGGAGTACCAGGAGTTGGAGAAAAAACAGCCATTAAGCTTCTAAAGGAATTTGATTCGCTTGAAAATCTACTAAGTTCTGTTGAACAAGTAAGTGGTAAGAAATTAAAAGAAAAGCTAGTAGAATTTAAGGATCAAGCTATTATGAGTAAAGAATTAGCGACCATTACCAGAGAAGCTCCATTGACTATTACTTTAGATAATACTGAATTTCCAGGAATGCAAACAGAGCAATTAAAGCCTCTTTTTAAAGAATTAGGATTTAATTCTTTATTAGATAAATTAGGAGTTACAACGGAAGAAGAAGATCTAGAATTAGATGAAATAGACTATACATTTGTTGAAGAGATAACACCTGACATTTTTGCTGATACAAATATCTTATATGTAGAAATTTTAGAAGATAACTATCATTATGCACCAATTTTAGGATTAGCTCTTTTAAATGACAATGGAGCATTCTATTTGCCATTAGATTTAGTACTTGACTCACAAGACTTTAAACAATGGGCTGAAGATGAAACAAAAGAAAAAATGGTATATGATGCGAAAAAATCAGAAGTATCACTAAGGCATAAGGGAATTCACCTAAAAGGTATCACCTTTGATGTATTAATAGCTGCTTATTTAGCAGATCCTTCTGCAACGATAGAAGATGTAGCCTCAGTCGCAAAATCGTATCATTATAAAGGTGTACAGTCAGATGAAGCTTTTTATGGAAAAGGTGCTAAAAGGAAGGTGCCAGAAGCAGAATTCCTTTCTGAACATATTGTGAGAAAAGCACTTAGCTTACAAGCAATAAAAGAACAAATGGAAGAAGAGCTAAAAAGAAATGATCAAGAATCATTATTTTATGATTTAGAATTGCCTTTAAGCCTAGTGCTAGCTGATATGGAATCAACAGGTGTAAAAGTAGATACAGAACGCTTGAAAACGATGGGTTTGGAGTTAACAGAACGATTAAAACAGATAGAAGGTCGTATTTACGAACTAGCAGGAGACACCTTCAATATTAATTCACCTAAACAGTTAGGTGTCATTCTGTTTGAAAAATTAGGACTACCTGTTGTAAAGAAAACAAAGACTGGCTATTCTACTTCAGCAGATGTGCTAGAGCAATTAGCTAGCTCACATGAAATTATTAGAGAAATCTTAGAATATAGACAGCTTGGGAAATTACAGTCTACTTATATTGAAGGACTACAAAAAGTAGTTCATAATAGCAGAATTCATACTAGATTCAACCAAGTCTTAACACAAACAGGAAGGTTAAGCTCTATTGATCCTAATTTACAAAACATTCCTATCCGATTAGAAGAAGGAAGGAAAATTAGAGAAGCTTTCGTACCTACTGAAGAAGATTGGGTTATTTTTGCAGCGGATTATAGTCAAATTGAGCTTCGAGTTCTCGCACATATTGCAAACGATGAGAGGCTAATAGAAGCATTTAAGGAAGATCACGATATTCATACAGAAACAGCTATGTCTGTATTTCATGTAGGTGCAGAGGAAGTAACCTCTAATATGAGAAGACATGCGAAGGCTGTCAATTTTGGGATTGTTTATGGAATTAGTGATTACGGTCTTTCTCAAAGTCTTCATATTACTAGAAAAGAAGCAGCTAAATTTATTGAACGTTATTTAGAAAGCTATCCTGGTGTGAAAAACTATATGGAGGAAGTAGTGATAGAAGCAAAACAAAAGGGATATGTTTCAACATTACTCCAAAGAAGAAGATATTTACCAGATATCACAAGTAGGAATTTTAATTTAAGAAGCTTTGCAGAAAGAACAGCTATGAACACTCCTATTCAAGGAAGTGCAGCAGATATTATTAAAAAAGCAATGATTGAAATGGCTAAAAGATTGGAAGCAGAAGGCCTACAAGCAAAGCTATTACTACAAGTACACGATGAACTTATATTTGAAGCACCTGCTGACGAAATTGAAAAGTTAAAAGAAATAGTACCAGATGTAATGGAGAATGCAGTTGAACTAAGTGTACCTTTAAAAGTAGATTATGCTTACGGAAAAACTTGGTATGATGCTAAGTAAAGGCTTTACTGTTTTTCTATTTTAATAATTGTTCTTATTAATTATGCAAGGAAACCATTTAATAAAAGGAAAGAGATGTTTCTATGCCAGAATTACCAGAAGTTGAAACAGTTAGAAAAACCTTAAAACAACTTACTCAATATAAAGTCATTAAAGAAGTAGTTGTATCTTGGGCGAAAATGATTAAGAAGCCTGAAAATGTCGAGGAATTCTCTGATGCACTTATTGGACAGAGGATAGAAGATGTTAAAAGAAGAGGGAAGTTCTTACTGATTGAAACAACAGACTTCACCATCGTTTCCCATTTGCGTATGGAAGGTAAATATGGGTTGTTTCAGCAAAACGAGCCTGTAGATAAACATACTCATGTTATTTTTTACTTTGAAGATGACACTCAACTACGATATAAAGATGTACGTAAGTTTGGAACCATGCATTTATTTCAAAAAGGGGAAGAGTTACATGCTATGCCTCTTTCCCAATTAGGACCTGAGCCGTTTGCAGAAGACTTTACAATTGATAATTTTACAAAGCAATTGGCTAAGACTACTAGAAGTATTAAAACTGCTCTGTTAGACCAGAAAATAGTGGTAGGGTTAGGGAATATATATGTGGATGAAGCACTGTTTCGAAGTAAAATACATCCTGAAAGAGTAGCAAATACCCTTACCACCAAAGAAATAGAAGGATTGTATAAAGAAATTATTTCTACGCTTTCTGAAGCAGTTGAAAAAGGTGGAAGTACCATTAGATCTTATGTTAATTCACAAGGTCAAATTGGGATGTTTCAGCTGGAGCTTTATGTATACGGTAGGAAGGGGCAAGAATGTAAAGTGTGTGGAAGCACATTAGAAAGAATCATAGTTGGTGGCAGAGGAACTGTTTTTTGTCCAACATGTCAAAAGTAAGTGACTTTACGGGAACACTTTAAATAATGCTAGTTACCTGAATAACATTGGATGGGCTCTTTCCATATAGTATATTACTATTTCTTTGGAAGGAGCTTTATCTTATGAGCCAGGTTATTTCCCTATTGTTACTTGCGATTGCTGTTAGTATTGATGGGTTTAGTGTTGGTCTAACTTATGGATTACGTAAAATGAAAATACCTTTAAATTCCATTTTAATTATTGCATGTTGTTCTGGACTTACACTGCTGTCAGCGATGTTCTTAGGTCATGTTATTACAAGGATATTTTCCCCTTCTTTAGCAGAAAGTATTGGTGGTATCATTCTAATACTTTTAGGTGGCTGGATCATTTATCAATTCTTTAAGCCGACGAAGGAAAAAGAGGTAGTAACGGAAGAAAAACACATTATTAATTTTGAGATAAAATCATTAGGTATTGTCATTAATATATTAAAGAAGCCTTTATCGGCAGATTTTGATAAGTCTGGGACTATAACAGGGCTAGAAGCCGTTATGCTAGGATTTGCTTTGTCGTTAGATGCTTTTGGTGCGGGTATTGGAGCTTCTATGCTTGGTTTTTCTCCCATATATTTAACACTTGCTGTTATTGTTATGAGTACGTCCTTTGTATCGCTAGGAATACTTTCTGGGAATTTATTATCAGCGAAAAGTCGGTTGGATAGGTTTGCCTTTATTCCTGGAATTATATTAATTATCATAGGCATGTTTAAATTATAAGATTATGTAAAGCTAATACATTTAAGTAAGCATGATGCAAAAAGAAGGCAATTAAAATCACTTTGTTGTCTTCTTGCTGCATGAGGCTTAGTAAGTACATATTGAAAAAATAAATTCAAGGAGGGGAAGATGTGACTTTAATAATTGGACTAACAGGTGGAATTGCTAGTGGAAAGAGCACCGTTTCTTCTTATTATAAATCATTAGGGATTACGATTATAGATGCCGATATAGAAGCGCGATTAGCAGTCGAAAAAGGGGAACCGGCATACATAAAGATTGTGGAACACTTTGGGAAAAACATCCTTCATGCAGATGAGACAATTAATCGACAAGCATTAGGAGAGATTGTTTTCAATGAGGAAAGGGAGCGTCAAGTACTTAATAGTATTCTTCATCCAGATATACGAAGAAGAATGGAAGAAAAAAAAGGGGAAGCTATTCATCTAGGTCTCCCATTAGTTATCTTGGATATTCCGTTGCTTTATGAAAACAAGTTAGAAGGCATGGTCGATAAAACGATTCTTGTGTATGTGGATGAGGATGTACAAATAGAGCGTTTGATGGATAGAAATCATTTAGATGCTAAACAAGCTAGGAATAGAATGGATGCTCAATTGCCTCTATCTTCTAAAAGGCTATTAGCAGATGAAATAATTAATAATAATCAATCAATAGAGAATGCTATAAACCAAGCGAAGGAAATATTAAAGAAATGGGATGTATTCCCTTGTGAATAGATATTAATACTTGTATAAGCAAATATTTTATTATAATATCAGAATTAAGAATATACAAGGAAAAAAGAATTCGGAGCTGATTCATAATGAGATGTCCATCATGTCAACATAATAGCACCCGTGTTCTGGATTCACGACCAGTTGATGAGTATAAATCTATTCGCAGAAGAAGAGAATGTGAAGTATGTGGATATCGCTTTACTACTTTTGAGAAGGTAGAAGAGATTCCTTTAATAGTTGTGAAAAAAGAAGGAACACGGGAAGAGTTTAGTCGTGATAAAATTTTAAGAGGTTTAATTAAAGCATGTGAAAAAAGACCTGTAGCATTAAAGCAGTTGGAAGAGATTACAGCTGATATAGAAAAAGAGCTAAGAAGTAATGCTGCTTCTGAAATAAATAGCGAAGCAATTGGAGAAATGGTGATGGATCGACTGGCAAAGATTGATGAAGTTGCTTATGTGAGATTTGCATCTGTATATCGTCAGTTTAAAGATATAAATGTCTTTATTGAAGAATTAAAAGAATTAATCAAGAAAGACTAAGTGCAACTAGTAGGTTAGCAATGTTTAAATTTATGTGTTCGTTATTTTGGTATATACACTCATGGGGTCTGAACCTTGTATTGGGACAGTCCCTTTTCCTTTTGCCTAAATGTATCACATAGTAGTATATTTATATGTACGAAAGTATGGAAAGGATATGATCATTATGTCTCAGCATTGGCATGATTTGTTGCCAGTAGACAGATATCAAGTGGCTGTCAATGGACTCATAAATGATTATGACCGTAAGATTATTACCTTTCTTTATCAACCTTTAATAGGTACTAAATGTTTAGGGTTATATATGACTTTATGGGCAGAGGTAGAAGAAAATCGTTTATGGGCAACATCTAATACACATCACAGTTTAATGAACTTTATGAGTTGTGGCTTAAAAGAGATTTATGATGCAAGAATGAAATTAGAAGGTATGGGACTTTTAAAAACGTATTTAAAGAAAGAAGAGGATAATCGTTCCTTTGTTTATGAATTACAGCCACCTCTATCTCCTGCACAATTCTTTCTAGATGGTATTTTAAATGTTTATTTATATAGAAAAATAGGAAAAAATCAATATAGTCGATTGAAAAAGTTTTTTTCAGATGGTCAAGCACCAGATATGAAAGAATATGTGTCTGTTACGAAAGCTTTCCAAGACGTATTTATGTCTGATCATATAAGCGCCATTCGTGCAAATTATGAGCTTGAGGATCTAGAAGAAGAGAGTGAAAAGTGGATAAGTCGAAAGGAACAGTCTGGAATTCAAATACAGGATGATTCCTTTGATTTTGAATTACTCTATGTAGGGATACATGAATCGTTGCTATCACAAAAAGCTTTTACTAAAAAAGTAAAAGATGCGATCCAAAACCTTGCTTTTATTTATGGAATTGATCCTATTCAAATGAAGAATATTGTTATTAGTGCCATTAATGAGCAGGATGAGATTGACATAGAAGAGCTTCGAATTGCAGCTAGAGACTGGTATCAATTTCAGCATAATAATTTGTTGCCGAAGCTAGTAGAACGAACACAACCACAAGCAGAGTATTCATCTATAGAAGCTCCTACGACGAAAGAAGAGGAACTAATTTATTATTTGGATCATACTTCTCCAAAGGACGTATTAAAAGATATTTCTGGAGGAGTAGAGCCTTCCAAAGCAGATTTGCAGATCATTGAAGAGATCATGTTTACGCAAAAATTATTGCCTGGAGTTATCAATGTCTTAATTCAATATGTCATGCTAAAAACAGATATGAAGCTTACAAAAGGTTATATTGATAAAATAGCAGGACAGTGGGTTAGAAAAAATATTAAAACTGTGAAAGACGCCATGAATCTTGCTAAAAAGGAACATAAGCAATATATGGAGTGGGCAGAAGGCAAGAAAAATCCAACAAATACGACAAAACGAAAAATTGTTCGATCAGAAAAAATACCAGAATGGTTTGGCCAAGGACAACAGAAAAATGGACAACCTATCGATACGGAAAAAGTAAATCAAATTCCTGATAATGAAGAGGGAATCTCAAAGAAAAAGCAAGAACTAGAAGAGCGGATAAAAAATTTAAGAAAATAGGTGGTGAAATCCCCAGTGGAAAAAATCAACGACACCCTGAGAAAGCTTGGAAAGGGTACAGGATTTCAAGAAAGATATCGAGCGATGAAAGAACAGGTGTTAGCTCATCCAGATGTACGTGCCTTTATACGAGAGCATGAAGACGAGATTACCTCACAAATGATGGAAGTGGGAATGGTTAAGCTTTTTGAATATGCTAATCAAAGTAAAGAGTGTAACAAATGCCCTAATTTGGGAGGTTGCATCAATATGATGAAAGGCTACCATCCTAAACTAGTGATTATACGAGGAAATATTGATATTCAGTATGAAGAATGTCCACGAAAGGTTATTCAAGATAACCAACGAAAAAAAGAAAAACTTATTCAAAGCCTATATGTCCCTAAAGATATTTTAGAAGCATCTTTCTCTCAAGTAGATTTAGATGATCAAAGGATGGAAGCGGTGGATGCAGCCATTCAATTTGTTGAACAGTATAAAGAAGGTCAAAGACAAAAAGGGTTATTTTTATACGGTGATTTTGGGGTAGGGAAATCCTATATATTAGGAGCTATCGCAAATGAATTATCTCTAAAGCAGGTATCTTCTATGATTGTGTATGTACCAGAATTGTTTAGAGAAATGAAAAGCTCTATTGCGGATAGTACATTAAATGAGAAGATTGAAGGAATTAAGAGAGAGCCTATTCTAATGTTAGATGATATTGGAGCAGAGACTATGTCTAGTTGGATTAGAGATGAAGTTCTGGGTCCTATTCTACAGTTTAGAATGCTTGAAAACCTGCCTACACTCTTTACCTCTAACTTTGACTTTTATGGTCTAGAGCATCACCTAACTTACTCCCAAAGAGGAGAGGAAGAAAAGATGAAAGCGATGAGAGTAATGGAAAGAATTCGTTACTTAGCTACTCCTGTACATGTAAAAGGAAACAATAAACGAAACTAGAATAAAGTATAATAATCGTACCTCGAGGAGAATTTTTCATTGAATGAAATAACAAATGCACAAAAGCAATTAATAAAAAAATACAAGATATTTTTATGGATTGTAGCTTTATCCCTGTTAATATTGTTTATCCCCTTGTTTCAACAATTTTATAGTCCTGGTTTTTATAAGTTAATCCTTTGGTTAGTTTTAATTGGTTTGGTGGTTACTTATATAGCAAGAAATAATCGATTGCTTTCCTATGTTAAGAGGAAAAGTGAGTTATATAAATTAAGTTTTAGAAAGCTTTATTTAGGTTATTTTGTTATATATATTATTATTTTTGGTGTTTTATTATTTTTATTATAGGTGGGAGATTTCTGTCTCTCGCTTCTTTTTTGTTTTTTTATTTTCACTTCTATTTTCAAGTATTCCTCCATATACATTTAAGCAAGGACTTCTTTAGATAAGGGGGGATTTTGTTGATAGAAATAGAATTTCAAAATGAAAAAGATGCACGAAACTTAATGAAAATAATGAAACGACATTTTAAATATATAGATCAACACATGATAATCGAAAGAAAAAAGGATGAGGGTATATTTCTTTCCTTAAAATCGGAAATAGAATTGTCTATGGTTAAGAAAAGTCTATCAGATTTTATTCTTCAGATTAAAGCAGATGATTGGGCGAGTGATACTTTACAAATGCAGTATTATTTTATGGATGAGCTAGAACAGCGCTGTATATTAGAAGTTATGCATAGCTTAATTGACGGGGAGAGAGAGGGGTTTATTCCTTTTACGAAAGAGATAAAAATAAAAGAGAGCCTAGAAAATAGTATGGATAATTTTTTGAAAGAAACATCCATGTGTTTTTCCTTTGATTCCTTTGTAAGATTCCGCCTAAAAGAGTTTCTAGAGAAGTTGGATCAATACATAGCATTATCGATAGATGAGTATAAAATGGAGCAAGATTACCAAGTATTTATTGATGCTTTAAGACATACTTTAATAGATAAAAATGCTAAGATTCAATGTATACATGTATTTATTGATTTAGAAATACAATTTTTTGATGCCGATTACCGTGAAATTACACAGCAAGAGTTAATGATGTTATACGAAAAGAGGAATTTTTCAAATAAGCCATTCTATATTGATCCATACTCCTTAGGCCCGCTTCTTGCACTAGCCCCTAAAATCATTTATATATATACAGAAGATAGAGAGCAAGCGATCGTTCGTACTATTACTAATATTTTTGAAGAGCGAGTACAATTAATGGATAAAGACGATTTTTTTCATCGGGTTATGACTCAATGGGAAACGAAATAACATTCTTTTAGAAGGCTTGATTTTATGTTTAGAGTAGCATATAATAACGTACATAAATGAACTATAATTTTACATGTAATGATAAGGATAATAGTTTTCTTGTACGGTTCAAAGAGAGGGAAGAAATGCTGAGAACTTCCTAACACGATAAGATAACTTACCACCTTTAAACTTCAATCAGGAACAGGGAACTTAGTAATGATTGACGGGATACAGCCGTTATTTGTATCTTCTAAAGCCATGCTTTTTTTGAAAAGTATGGGAATTAGGGTGGAACCACGTGTTTATAGATGAAAACTCGTCCCTTGTATTGGGACGAGTTTTTTTTGCGTGCTTAAATACGTTGAAAGTATTACATGTTAAGAATAGATGGATAATTTAAAGGAGGAAAATTCATGTCAGAGATTTTAAAAGTTACTTTCCCAGATGGAGCTATTAAGGAGTTTCCAAAAGGTACAACAACGGAAGATATTGCTTTTTCTATAAGTCCTGGACTAAAGAAGAAGGCTCTTGCTGGAAAAATTAATGGAGCATTATATGATTTAAGAAGACCTATTAATGAGGATGCTACATTTGAAATTATCACTCCAGACAGCCAAGATGCACTAGAAATACTTCGTCATAGTTCTGCCCATTTAATGGCACAAGCGATTAAGAGAATCTATGGTACAGTGAAACTTGGAGTAGGACCAGTTATCGAAAATGGATTCTATTATGATATCGATTTGGAGCAATCTGTAACACCAGAAGACTTACCTGCTATTGAAAAAGAAATGAAAAAAATCATTAATGAAAACTTAGAAATTATTCGTAAAGAGGTTAGTCGTGAAGAAGCGATGGAGCTTTTTAAAGAAATGGACGATGAGTATAAATTAGAATTAATTGAAGCAATTCCTGAAAATGAGACAGTTACTCTCTATCAACAAGGAGAATTTATTGATCTTTGTCGCGGGGTACATGTTCCTTCGACTGGGAAATTAAAAGAGTTTAAGCTTTTAAACATTGCTGGCGCATACTGGAGAGGTAACAGTGATAACAAAATGCTTCAACGTATTTATGGAACTGCATTCTTTAAGAAAAGTGATTTAGATGATCACTTACGCTTTTTAGAAGAAGCTAAGGAAAGAGATCACCGTAAAATAGGGAAAGAATTAGATTTATTTATGACTTCTCAAAAAGTAGGACAAGGCTTACCATTATGGCTTCCAAAAGGTGCTACAATTAGAAGGATTGTAGAACGTTATATTGTTGATAAAGAAGAGAGACTAGGCTATAACCATGTTTACACACCAATCATGGGAAGTGTAGATCTTTATAAGACTTCAGGACACTGGGATCATTACCAAGAAGATATGTTCCCAGTAATGGAAATGGATAATGAAGAATTAGTTCTTCGTCCTATGAACTGTCCTCACCACATGGTAGTGTATAAAAATGATATTCATAGTTATCGTGAATTACCAATTCGTATCGCAGAACTTGGAACAATGCATCGCTATGAAATGTCTGGTGCGTTATCTGGATTACAGCGTGTACGCGGAATGACTTTAAATGATGCTCATATTTTTGTTCGTCCAGACCAAATTAAAGATGAGTTTAAGCGAGTAGTTAACTTAGTACTAGAAGTGTACAAAGATTTTAATATTACAGACTACTCTTTCCGTTTATCTTATCGTGATCCACAAGATACAGAGAAATACTTTGATGATGATGCAATGTGGAATAAAGCACAAAGCATGTTAAAGGATGCAATGGATGATCTTGGACTAGATTATTTTGAGGCAGAGGGAGAAGCAGCATTCTACGGCCCTAAGCTTGATGTCCAAGTTAAAACAGCTCTTGGAAAAGAAGAAACACTATCAACAGTTCAATTGGATTTCTTACTACCTGAACGCTTTGATTTAACATACGTAGGCGAAGATGGAAAACAACACCGACCAGTTGTTATCCACAGAGGGGTTGTATCAACTATGGAGCGTTTTGTAGCCTTCTTAATTGAAGAATACAAAGGTGCATTCCCTACATGGTTATCACCAGTACAAGTACAAGTAATTCCAGTTTCACCATCTGTTCATTTTGACTATGCAAAAGAAGTACAGGAAAACTTACAGAAACATGGTTTCCGTGTTGAATTAGATGAGCGTGACGAAAAAATTGGCTACAAGATCCGTGAAGCACAAATGAAAAAAATTCCTTACATGCTAGTTGTTGGAGATAATGAAGTAGAAGACAAAGCCGTAAACGTTCGTAAATACGGAGAACAGAAATCAGAAACAGTTTCTTATGTGGAATTTTTAGAAAGTTTAACACAAGAAGTAAAAAAATCAATTTAAGTGAATGATATGAATAGGGAAAGTTAGCTTTTTTCCTAACAGTATTGGTGCTGTACTGTGATTTTAGTACCATGCTTTTGGAAAGTGAAACTAGTCAGTGGAAATAGTTCTGCGTTTAAAAGAAAGCTATTTAATTCATTCAATAAATGCTTATTTTAAGCCTTATTTCCCACCTTTCCAGAAAATATGCATAAAAAGTATTGCATTGCATGCATTATTTTGATAAAATTTTTCTCGTTGTGATATTTCTTTCGTTGACTTATACATTTCAGTTGTGATATAGTTACTAAGGTAAATTGAATACGAGTTTGAGGAAAAGAAGAAGCACCCGCTTCTCACCTGATTGACACAGATTCCAAGTAGTTAACAGGTATTACGTGAACATTTTAGGTCTTACTATGTTATCGTAAGTGTGGGTGATTATTCATCCACACTTTTTTATTTGGATGATAAATAATATTCAATACCTACGATGTCAACTTGGGAGTCAAGTGTCAATTAGTAACTAAACTAGAGATACACTAGGATAGCAAATTCTTGACCCGAACGTTGTATTCGTCTATTATCCTTGGAGGTGTTTAACTATTAGCAAAGATATGATTTTAAATGAAGGTATTCGTGCTAGAGAACTTCGTCTTATTGACCAAAATGGAGAACAGCTTGGGATTAAAACGAAATTTGAAGCTCTTGAAATTGCAACACGTGTAAATCTTGATGTCGTTCTAGTTGCGCCAAATGCGAAACCGCCAGTAGCTCGTATCATGGACTATGGTAAATACAAATTTGAACAACAAAAGAAAGACAAAGAAGCACGTAAAAACCAAAAAATCATTAATATTAAAGAAGTTCGCCTAAGTCCAACTATAGATGAGCATGACTTTAATACAAAGCTTCGTAATGCAATTAAATTCCTAGAAAAAGGCGACAAAGTAAAAGCATCCATCCGATTTAAAGGACGTGCTATTACACATAAGGAAATTGGTCAACGAGTACTTGTGCGATTTGCAGAAGCTTGTACAGAAGTTGCCACTGTGGAATCACACCCGAAAATGGACGGTCGAAGCATGTTCATGACTTTAGCGCCTAAAAACGACAAGTAACGAGGAGGAATACAAAATGCCAAAAATGAAAACTCACCGCGGAGCTGCTAAGCGTTTCAAAAAGACTGGCTCTGGTAAATTAAAACGTTCACACGCTTATACTAGTCACTTATTTGCAAACAAATCTACGAAACAAAAACGTAAACTTCGCAAAGGTGCTTTAGTATCTTCTGGAGATTACAAACGCATTCGTCATTTATTAGATAACATTAAGTAATTTTTTTCAATATAGGAGGGAAACAATATGCCACGTGTTAAAGGCGGTACAGTTACACGCAAACGTCGTAAAAAAGTTCTTAAATTAGCAAAAGGTTATTACGGTTCTAAACATACATTATACAAAGTTGCAAACCAACAAGTTATGAAATCTCTAATGTATGCATACAGAGATCGTCGTCAGAAAAAACGTGATTTCCGTAAATTATGGATTACTCGTATCAATGCAGCTGCACGTATCAACGGTCTTTCTTACAGCCGTTTAATGCACGGATTAAAAGTTGCTGGTATCGAAGTAAACCGCAAAATGCTTGCTGAACTTGCTGTAAGTGATGCAAAAGCATTTGCTGAATTAGCAACTGTAGCAAAACAAAACTTAAAATAAGTTTTTTAAAAAAGAAGGTATTTATACCTTCTTTTTTGTATTTATAAGGATATGTTTTGTAAGGCATATCGATACAGGATGATCTTAGAAGGTGGTGTAAGTTGTGATTTTGTTCTTATTATATTTTATCTGCATTAATATTTATGGATATATATTAATGGGAAGTGATAAAAATCGAGCTATAAAACATCTTTATCGCATTAGTGAGAAAAAACTATGGATGATTGCCATTCTTTTTGGCGCAATAGGAATGTATGCTGGGATGTTATCCTTCCGTCATAAAACGAAACATACTTCTTTTAAATATGGACTGCCTATCCTTTCTATACTAGAAATAGGGATTGTACTTAATTTTTTATTTGTTTAGTCATAAAGTCATCGAACTGCTTATACAATGAAGTAACAGCATGATTCTTTATTCAGAAGGTGATTAGATGGAAGAACAATTAGCGGTTCTATTTGTAATGCTTGAAGTGGGTGGAATTTTAGCACCAATTATATTTATTTTGTTTCATACACTCAGACAATTTTTGTTTATCCCTCCTATCCTTGTGTGTATTGCAGGTGGTGTGTTATTTGGAGTTACATGGGGCACCGTTTACTCCATAATTGGTTTAACCATTAACTGTCTATTTTTTTATGGTGTTATCCATCGCTTGCCTAAGACACATCTTAGGCTATCTAATCTAAAAAAACGTTGGTTTGGAGAATATCGAAACTTGACATTAGGGCAAATAACTATTTTAAGGTTAATTCCTATTTTTCATTATCATTTATTGAACTTTTGTATCTTAGAAAAAAAGAAGAGCTTGAAGAGCTATATGAAGGGTGCGTTTTTAAGTAATATACCTTTAGCCTTCTTCTATACCATTTTTGGCCAGTTTATCAGTCAATTCACTTTTACGATGATTATTATCATCTTATTCGCTTTAGGAATTCTTGTTTACCTTCTAAGAGAGAAAATGACCATTATTAAATGGAATGAGTTTTTTAAAGAAGCAAGAGGATAGAAAAGAAAAGGAGATACCTTTTTACTTGAGTAAAAGGTATCTCCTTTACTAATCTCTATTATTCTTTATGCTTTTTAAATTCTATCTTTGCATAGGGATAAGTATTTTGTATAGTCTGGTGGATGAATGTAACATCATCATTTGATAATTTCGTATTATAGGGATCTGTCATCCATACTAGAATATGGTCGACAGTGGTACCAGTAGCATATTTCTCTCCTTCAAATAAATGACCTTTATAGGTTAATAAGAAATTCATTCTTACATTCTCTTTTTTATCTAATAAATAAAAATTTCCTCGTCTTTGTGCCATAGCTAGCCTTCTTTCAGGGCTCAGGGTAAATGAAATGAAGCGAAAAAGGAAGAAAATCAGCGCAGCACAAAGTAAAATAATAACCAGCCATACCATAATAAAGCCTCCAGTAATCTATTTTTTCAGGATTAGCTAATGATATACGTAGAAATCAGCAAAAAGTTTCAAATTAAAAATATTTTTTATAAAAATTTTAGAATAAAAGGAATTACAGCATATTTGTATAATAAAAAAATTCTGTTGTAACATAAATATAGCTAAAAGTTTGTGCTAGTTTCATTTTCTAGTATAATAAATATTGAACATTATATTAAGGGAGTCGAAATAATGGGAAAATTAGATCAAACATTAACGATGCTAAAAGAGTTAACAGATGCAAAAGGAATTCCTGGAAATGAAAGAGAACCAAGAGAAGTAATGAAGAAATACATATCTGAATATGCAGATGACGTAACTACAGATAACTTAGGAAGCTTAATTGCTAAAAAAGTTGGGAACGAAAATGGTCCTAAAATTATGGTTGCTGGCCATCTAGATGAAGTTGGCTTTATGATTACTAGAATTGATGATAAAGGATTTCTTTATTTCCAAACAGTGGGTGGCTGGTGGTCACAGGTAATGTTGGCTCAACGTGTGACTATTGTAACAAGTAAAGGCGACATTACTGGTATTACTGGTTCTAAACCTCCACATGTTCTTTCAGTAGAAGCTAGAAAAAAACCAATTGATTTAAAAGATATCTTTATTGATATTGGTGCATCCTCTAAGGAAGAGGCAATGGAATGGGGAGTAAAACCAGGAGATATGGTTGTGCCATATTTTGAATTTACAGTAATGAATAATGAAAAAATGTTACTTGCAAAAGCTTGGGATAATCGAATCGGTTGTGCTATTGCAATTGATGTCTTGAAAAATCTAAAAGATACAGAACATCCAAATGTTGTTTATGGTGTTGGAACTGTACAGGAAGAAGTTGGATTGCGTGGTGCAAAAACATCTGCACACTTAATTCAACCAGATATTGCGTTTGGAGTAGATGTTGGAATAGCGGGTGATACACCTGGAGTAACAGAGAAAGAAGCATTAAGTAAGATGGGGAAAGGACCACAAATCATTTTATACGATGCTTCCATGGTCTCTCATAAAGGTTTAAGAGATTTAGTGACAGATACAGCAGATGAATTAAGCATTCCTTATCAATTTGACAGTGTACCAGGCGGAGGTACGGATTCTGGTTCTATTCATTTAACACATAACGGAGTACCAGCTTTATCGATTACCATTGCAACACGTTATATTCATTCACATGCAGCAATGCTTCATCGTGATGATTATGAAAATGCAGTAAAGCTTATTGTAGAAGTGATTAAAAAATTAGATGCAGAAACTGTTAACGAACTGACATTTGCATAAATATAAAAAAGGAGAAGAACGATTCCGATCGTTCTTCTCCTTTTAAATTAGTGGATCTTTAAATGGTGGATCTTGAGCATTCAATATAGCTGCTTTTCTTGCTTTTAGAAGGCGAATAATATTAACAACGATCGTCTTAGCAGCAGCATAAGTTGGAACAGCTAAAATCATTCCTAGAATACCTGCTAGGTTACCAGCTACTAATAATAAAATAATAATCGTTGCAGGATGTGTATCTAATCGTTTGCCTAGAATTAAAGGGGATAAGACATTTCCTTCAATTTGTTGAGCTATTGTAATAACTATGATGACTAATAATGCTTGTGTAGGAGAAGTGAATAAAGCGATAATAACGGCTGGCGCTCCTCCAATAAGTGGTCCTACATATGGGATAATATTTGTAACGGCTACTATTAGTGCCATAACAAGCGCATAGTCAAGCCCGATAATAAGATAACCAATTAAAGCTAACGTTCCTACAAATAAAGCAACAATAACCTGTCCTTGAATGTATGCAGCTAATGTTGTACTTGTATCTTTAATAATTTTTAAGCCTTCTTTTCGATAAGAGGCTGGGAAAAATTTAGACAGTGCCTCAGGGAATCTTTCCCCATCTTTAAAGCAGTAAAATAATAAAAATGGAACAGTAACGATAGTGACTGTAATATTTGTCATGGTGCTTATAATGGCACCAATTCCATTGGATAAGTTACTAGGGATAGTTTGTGCATATGCCTTCAAATTCTCTGTAATATCTTTTATAGATATGTATTCTTGATTCATGACCCATTTATATTGTTCTGTATCATTTAGATAGTTGAAATACTTAACGGCCTGATCTGCATATTTAGGTATATTGCTAAATAATTCTGTAATCTGTGCACTAATCATAGGTACAATACTACCTATAGCTAATATAACAAGACCAATGATTACTACATATACAATAATAATGGCTAGTGATTTAGGTAATTTTCCTTTTTGTAGAAACCGAACAATCGGATTAAGAAGGAAATATAGAAAGCCTGTGATAATAATTGGTACAAATAATGTGGAGAATAATACTGCAACTGGCTGAAATAAGAATGAGATCTTGGTGCAAATGTAAATAATGGCTACAATTAATAATATTTGCAATAGCCAGTAATGAAATTTTTTCTTTGTCAAAATTCCTTCACCTTTTTTCGTATATAGTAAGAGTAGTATAGCATATAACCTTTCCTTAGAAAAAATAAACATAAAGAATATTCTATATTTATCATGGTTATAGCATAATACGTGTAAGAAATATAAAAAGTTTCAAAAAAAAAATATAAAAGAAGGAGAATAATCTCCTTCTCAGCTTGTAGAAAAAGTATATTAGAAAGATCAAATAGAATTTTTATCCAGATGATTGTAGTGGAAGGGGGAAGACTCCTGTGGGATCTGCGAGACAGCTGAGACCCTGCAGGCCAAAGGCAGACCGCGGCTCAGCGCGAGCCCCACGGAAAGCGAACCCCTGTAACGGAAATCATCCCCCTATTCAGCAGCATGTTTAAATATACAACTTTATATTCTCCCATTACTCCATAGAGGTGTTTCTCGACAGCCTGAGAAGGAGAATAATCTCCTTCTTCTGTTATTTTAATCCATCTTCAAGTGTTTGGAGCATTTCTACCTTGTCATTTTCTGAGGAGTTTTTCCAGATTACTTCGAATAATACTCCTAAGCCTGGAAGCATTTTTTCCTCGCCATTTTGGATAGCATCTACGATTGTTTCTTTTAATTGATCTTGTGAGTTACCAGATACATTATGAATAATCGCATTACGTAAATTTAAATTCACGATAAGTGACTCCCTTCCATTAAGTAGTTGTAGTATTTTAGATTGCACAAAAATGAAGATGCAAGATGAAAACATAACATCTATTAGATAGCATTTACTTTTGTACATTTATTATGTCCATTATTTACGATATAATAGAAGAAAAGTAAATCTTCATGTAAGTTACAATGGAGTTCAGAGTGTTACCAACTAGCAAGAAATGAGAGAAGTTAGTCGGTTTTTAATAATACGAAAAGAAGAATAGGATACATAGTATAAAAAAATAGGAACCAACCAAATGGTCAGCTTCTAGGTTGGGTATACTGCCATGGACTACTTACTGTTTATGGAAATGAAGGAGAAATACTAAATTGAAACACATACTTTCGGCAAAAAACCCGCAAATTAAAGAATGGAAAAAGCTACTAACTAAAAAAGAAAGAGATAAGTCACAAACTTTTTTAGTAGAAGGATTTCATCTTGTAGAAGAAGCTTATAAATCAAATGCGATTATACATCTCATTGTTTCAGAGGAAATAGAGATGCCATCATGGGATTATGGAGATATTCCAGTAACATTAGTAACAAAAGAAATAATAGACATGCTATCTGAGACAGAAACTTCACAAGGGATTTTTGCTCATTGTAAGCAGTTGAATAATAATGAGATTTTAAAACAAGCAAAGACTTTTATGGCTGTAGATCAAGTTCAAGATCCAGGAAATATTGGGACAATCATTCGAACTGCTGATGCTGCAGGAATAGATTGTGTTATTATTGGGGATGGAACAGTAGATGTATATAATCCCAAAGTAGTTCGTTCAGCACAAGGAAGTCATTTTCATTTACCTATTGTAAAGGCAAATTTACTAGAAGCCATTCCTCAACTTAAGGAAAGAGAGATATCTGTATATGGTACTTCCCTGGAAAATGGGAAAAACTATAGAGAATTAGAAACAAGAAAAGATTCCTTCTGTCTAATTGTTGGTAATGAAGGAAATGGAGTAAGTAAAGAAGTCTTAAGTAAAACAGATGCAAATCTTTATATCCCGATTTTTGGTCAAAGTGAGTCTTTAAATGTAGCTGTAGCTGCAGGTATTTTAATGTATCACTTTAAATAATTCAGTTATTGAAAATGTCTTTATATGATATAGTGTTGCTGTTTACTTGTAAACAGTGAACTTATGCAACCAGCTATAATAAAAGCGGAAATGGCATTTGAAAACGAATGAAAAATATATTATAATAAGTACAAAATACATGAATAAAAACTATGATGGAGAAAAGTAATTGATGACTTTTCAATTTAGGGAGAAAATGCCATAGACTGAAAGCATTTTTATTAAAAAACATCAATGAAGTTCACCTCCTGAGTTGGCATCGGGACCATAATCTACTTACTAGAGAATGTAAAGATGTGCCGGTAATAATACCGTTATCCAAATGAAGTGAGCTTGTTTTTTATTTTTTACAAGTTAATTAGGGTGGTACCGCGTATATAACCTCGTCCCTTTTTTAGGGGGCGAGGTTTTTTGTTGCCGAATTTTTCATGAACCTGTAGAAGGAGGAAATAAATATGGAAGCAAAATTAAAAGAGCTTCAGGCAGAAGCGCTGAAAAGTATAGAAAATAGCCAAAATATGAAAGAACTAAATGACATCAGAGTAGCTTACCTAGGAAAAAAAGGTCCAATTACAGAAGTTTTAAAAGGGATGGGAAAACTTTCTGCGGAAGAAAGACCAAAAATGGGTGCTCTTGTCAATGTGGTTAGAGATGAAATCACAGCACATATTGAGAAAAAGCAAAAAGCATTAGAGGATGCACTAGTTCAAGAGAAAATCTCCTCAGAAACAATTGATATTTCTTTACCTGGACGTCCAGTTTCAGTTGGAAACCACCATCCACTAACGAGAGTGGTAGAAGAAATTGAAGACTTATTTCTTGGAATGGGTTATGCCATTGAAGAGGGTCCAGAAGTGGAAAATGATTATTACAACTTTGAAGCATTAAATTTACCGAAAGATCACCCAGCAAGAGATATGCAGGATTCTTTCTATATTACTGAAGAGCTGTTGCTTCGTACACAAACATCTCCAATGCAAGCAAGAACATTAGAGAAGCATAAAGGGCAAGGTCCAGTGAAAATCATCTGTCCAGGTAAAGTGTATCGCCGTGATAATGATGACGCAACCCACTCTCATCAATTTATGCAAATTGAAGGCTTAGTGGTAGATGAAAACATTCGTATGAGTGATTTAATTGGAACATTAGAAGTTTTTGCGAAGAAAATGTTCGGTGAAGATAGAGAAATCCGTCTACGTCCAAGTTTCTTCCCATTTACAGAGCCTTCTGTAGAAGTAGATATTTCTTGCTTTATCTGTAAAGGTGCAGGATGTAGTGTATGTAAAAAAACAGGCTGGATAGAGATTTTAGGAGCTGGAATGGTTCATCCTAATGTGTTAGAAATGTCTGGATTTGATTCTAAGAAATATTCAGGATTTGCTTTCGGAATGGGACCAGAGCGTATTGCTATGTTGAAATATGGAATTGATGATATTCGCCATTTCTATACAAATGATGTTCGTTTCTTAAAACAATTTTCAGTGCCGGAATATTAAGTTTGGAGGAGAAAAAATGTTAGTTTCCTATAATTGGTTAAAAGAGTATGTAGATATTAAAGATATTAACCCGAACGATTTAGCTGACAAAATTACAAAAAGCGGAATTGAAGTAGAGGGTGTAGAAGTATTAAACGAAGGCATTTCAAATGTTGTAATCGGATATATAGTGGAAAGAGAACAACATCCTAATGCTGACAAATTGAATAAGTGTCTTGTAGATGTAGGAGAAGGAGATCCTATTCAAATTATTTGTGGAGCAGCAAATGTGGATAAAGGTCAAAAGGTTGCTGTTGCGAAAGTTGGAGCAGTTCTTCCTGGAAACTTTAAAATTAAAAAAGCTAAACTTCGTGGAGAAGAATCAAATGGTATGATTTGTTCCCTTCAAGAACTTGGAATTGAAGGAAAGATTGTTGCTAAAGAGTACTCACAAGGAATCTTCGTATTCCCAAGTGATGTAGAAGTAGGAACAGATGCCCTAGAATACTTACAACGTGATGATGCTGTCCTAGAATTAGGGTTAACTCCTAACCGAGCAGATTGTTTAAGCATGCTAGGTGTTGCTTATGAAGTAGCAGCAATATTAGGAAAAGAAGTAACACTACCAGATACAACATATCCAACAAGTACTGAAAAAGCAGCTGATTTTGTGCAAGTTACAGTAGAAAATAATGCAGATGTACCACTTTATACAGCGAGAGTGATTAAGAATATTACCATTGCACCATCTCCATTATGGATGCAAGGAAAATTAATGGCTGCTGGAATCAGACCACATAACAACGTAGTGGATATAACAAACTATGTTTTAATTGAATATGGTCAACCATTGCATGCTTTTGATTATGACAAGTTAGGTTCAAAAGAAATACATGTGAGAAGAGCACAAAGTGGAGAGAAAATTGTCACTCTTGATGAAGCAGAAAGAACATTATCAGAAGATACTCTTCTTATTACAAATGGAACAGTAGGAGTAGCCGTTGCCGGTGTAATGGGTGCAGCTAATTCAGAGGTTCAATCAGATACTACAACTGTATTATTAGAATCTGCTTATTTTGATAGTAAAGTGATTCGCAAATCTTCAAAAGAAATTGGCTTAAGAAGTGAAGCTAGTGCAAGATATGAAAAAGGTATTGATCCGAATCGTGTCCGCTTAGCTGCAGACAGAGCATGTCAATTACTACATTTATATGCTGGTGGAGAAGTGGTAGAAGGCGAAGTAGCAGTGGATACACTAACAGCAGAATCTAAAGTGGTTTCTATAACAATGGAGAAAATCAATCGCTCTTTAGGAACAGCTTTAACTGTAGAAGAAGCAGTAGCAATATTCCAAAGTTTGAAATTTGACACAATGGTAGATGGTACTAGCATTTCTGTTACGGTTCCAACAAGAAGAAATGATATTACGATTGAAGCAGATTTAATTGAAGAAGTAGCTAGATTATATGGATATGATAATCTTCCTAAAACATTACCAGTTGGATCATCTACACCTGGAGGCTTAACTTCTTATCAGAAAAAACGCCGTATGGCACGTAGGTTCTTAGAATCAGCAGGTATGTTCCAAGCTATTACTTATGCTTTAACAAATGAGTCTAAAGTTCAAGCTTTTGCTCTAGAGAAAAGACAACCAATTAAGCTTGCAATGCCAATGAGTGAAGAACGTGCATTATTACGACAAAGTATTGTTCCACAGCTACTAGAAGTGGTTAAGTACAATGCTGCTCGTCAAAATGAAAGCTTAGCTGTATATGAAACAGGTGTTGTCTTCTTAAGTAAGGAAGGAAATGAACTTCCAGAAGAAAGAGAGCATCTAGCTGGTGCACTTACAGGTACTTGGAGTAGCCATCCATGGCAAGGAGAAAAGAAAGTAGTTGATTTCTTTGTCGTGAAAGGAATTCTTGAAGGACTTTTTGAAAAATTAGGGGTGCTTGAAGAAGTAGATTTCACTAGGAGTGAAAAGGAAGGAATGCATCCTGGAAGAACAGCTGAAATCGTTCTGAATGGAGAAGTAATTGGATTCTTAGGTCAAGTGCATCCCCAAGTACAAAATGATCTAGATTTAAAAGAAACATATTGCTTTGAATTAAATTTAAGCAAATTATTTGCAGTAGAATTAGAAGATTTACATTATACTGCCATTCCAAGATTCCCATCTGTAACAAGAGATATTGCTCTTGTTGTAGCGAAGGAAACATTAGCAGGTGACATACAAAAAATCATAGCTGAAGCTGGTGGAGATTTATTAAAAGAGGTTTCTGTATTTGATTTATATGAAGGGGACAAAATGGAAGAAGGAAAGAAATCCATTGCCTTCTCTTTAAAATATTTTGATCCTGAACAAACATTAACAGATGAAATTATTACAAAAGCTCATGATAAAGTACTTGCAGCAGTAAAAGAAAAAACTGGGGCCGTATTAAGAGGATAAGTGAAGAGAAGCATCTTTAGAGTGAATCACTTTAAAGATGCTTTTTTCTAGTCTTAATGACATAGGTACTTTTAGTCCTTCCCACATAAAATAGTGTAATGACTTCCCTATCAAGATTAGTTCATGATATGATAGAGTCTAGGATTCTTTAGAATGGAGGCATAGGTGTGTCAGATACCCCCAAAAATCGTACAAATGTTGATATATTCGGAACACAATATGTAGTAATAGGGGAAGAGCCTTCTAGTCATGTTAGGTTGGTTGCCTCCATAGTGGATAAAAAAATGCGCGAGATTCAAGGAAAGAATCCCATTCTAGATTCCAATAAATTAGCTGTATTAACAGCTGTTAATATAGTAAATGACTATATAAAATTATTAGATAGAGTAGAGCTACTAGAGAATGAATTAAAAAGAGAAAAGGACTGAAATAGTTCATGTTGGATATTATCTTAGTAATTTTGCTGCTTTTTGGTCTCTTAAGAGGGTTAAAGAGGGGCTTTATTATGCAATTTATCTATTTAACTGGATTTATTGTTGCATTTATTGTAGCGAATAAATACTACATACCTCTTTCGACGAAATTAACACTATGGATTCCATATCCAAATACAGGGAGTAATGATTTTTTACAAACCTTATTCCAAGCCAGTAATATGGAAGATGTTTTTTACCGAGCAATCGCATTCATTATTATTTTTGTAGTGGTAAAAATAATCTGGCAGATTATAGGTAGTATGATTGATTTTGTGGCTAGTCTTCCCATTTTAAAGCAGTTAAATACTTGGGCAGGTGCTCTTTTAGGCTTTGTAGAAACCTATTTGCTATTATTTCTTCTTTTATTTATATCTGTATTAATTCCTGTAGATGGTATTCAAAGTTTCATAAGCGAGTCCTCTATAGCAGCATGGATGATAGAAAATACTCCATACTTTTCTGAAAAAGTAAAAAATCTTTGGGTGGAGTACAATGCTTAATTAATGGAAAACAAAACTCTTTTAGCCATTTAACTAGCTAAAAGAGTTTTTAGTATGTTCTGTATTCTTTTTGGAAATCTATCATCAGTATAGTATTTTATCTGTTCATGGTATGATAGAAATAGTCAATATCTTAATATTTGTAGGTGATTAGATGAGTATAACCAGTAAAGAAGTCATTCGACTATTAGAACAAATTGCGATATATATGGAACTGAAAGGTGATAATACCTTTAAAATTGCTGCTTTTAGAAAAGCGGCGAATAGTTTAGAAGCAAGCGAAAGAAAAGTGGAGGAGATAAATGATTTTACAGAACTACCAGGTATAGGGAAAGGAACAGCTGCTGTCATAGAAGAATACATAAATTCAGGCAGGTCTTCAGTCCTTAACGAATTAAAAGAAGAAGTTCCGAAAGGCTTAATACCACTTTTGCAGCTTCCAGGTTTAGGTGGTAAAAAGATTGCAAGACTGTATAAGGAACTTGGAGTTAAAGATGCCGAAGACTTAAAAGAAGCATGTAACTCTGGAGCTGTTCAGGCAATGAAGGGTTTTGGAAAGAAAACAGAAGAAAAAATTCTAGAAGCGTTACAAAAGGTTGGATCAAGGCCTGATCGTCTGCCTATTGCATATATGCTTCCAATAGCTGTTTCCATAGAGAAAGAATTAGCAGAGATGGAGGGAGTTACTCGTTATTCTAGAGCTGGTAGCTTACGAAGAGTAAGAGAGACGATTAAAGATCTAGATTTCATCATTGCGACAGATGAGCCATTAAAAGTCAAAGCTAAATTATTAGAATTACCAAATATTAAAGAAGTAATAGGTGCCGGGAATACAAAGGTAAGCATTACACTAGGATTGGACTATGATGTCTCTATTGATTTTCGCTTAGTAAAGCCCGCTGAATTTGTCACTACTTTACATCATTTTACTGGCTCTAAAGACCATAATGTTAGAATGAGACAACTTGCTAAAGAGCGTGGAGAAAAAATTAGTGAGTACGGAGTAGAAAATAATGAAACAGGTGAGATTAAAACATTTGAAACAGAAGAAGCTTTCTATGAATATTTTGGGTTACCTTATATTCCCCCGGAAATAAGAGAAGATGGAAAAGAAGTAGAGCGTTTTTCTGAAGAAAATGATTTGATCTCTGTTGATGCGATAAAAGGTGACTTGCATATGCATACTACTGCAAGTGATGGTGCTCATACACTAGAAGAGATGGTTGAGGCAAATAGAAAGATGGGCTATCAGTATATGGCTATAACAGATCATTCCCAATACTTAAAGGTAGCGAATGGTCTAACCCCTCAAAGACTAAGAGAACAGATAAATGAAATACGAAAACTAAATGAAAAATACGATGATATTACGATTTTAGCTGGTATTGAAATGGATATCCTACCAGATGGGACATTAGATTATGAGGATGAATTATTAAGTGAACTAGATATCGTTATTGCTTCTATTCACTCCTCTTTCACGCAATCAAAAGATAAAATTATGAATAGATTAAAAACAGCATTAGAGAATAAATATGTGGATATTATAGCACATCCTACTGGTAGGAAAATTGGAAAAAGAGACGGATATGAAGTGGATATGGAAAGTCTTATCCAATTAGCAAAAGAAACGAATACAGTATTGGAGCTAAATAGTAATCCTAATCGCTTAGATTTAAGTGCAACGTATATTCAACTAGCACAAGAAGCTGGAGTGAAAATTGTAATCAATACAGATGCCCATCATATAGATGAACTTCATAATATGAAGATAGGTGTGTCTACGGCGAAAAAAGGGTGGATAAGAAAATCGACTGTTTTAAATGCTATGACAAAAGAAGAATTACTGAACTATTTATATAATAAAAAACATAATTAACCCTATTATTTTTAGGTAGCAAAGGAGATAACTCCATGCAGGAAAGAGTATTAAAAACGTTAGAATTTGATAAAATCAAGGCTCAATTAAGTGAGCATGTCTATTCCTCTCTAGGAAGAGACAAAGCAGAGCAATTAGTACCATCAACAAACTATGAAGAAGTTGTTCAATGGCAGGCAGAAACAGATGAAGCTGCGAAAGTATATCGTATGAGAGGAAGTATTCCACTAGATGGAATTCATGATATCCGGGCACATGTAAGAAGGTCTTCGATTGGTGGAATGCTTAGTCCTTTAGAACTTGTTCATATAGCCAGTACTGTTCATGTGAGCAGACAAATGAAACGGTTTATGGAAGAGTTTCATGCAGAAGAAGCAGTGCCTATACTATATACATTAACGAGTAGCATAGTAGTTCTTAATGAAGTAGAAGAACAAATTAAAATGGCAATAGATGAACAAGGAGTAGTACTAGATAGTGCAAGTGACACACTTCGGACGTTAAGAAATCAGTTGCGCAGAAATGAGTCTCGTGTAAGAGAGAAATTAGAAAGTATGATTCGTTCTTCTAACGCGCAAAAAATGCTTTCAGATAGCATTATTACCATTCGTAATGATCGTTTTGTTATTCCAGTGAAACAGGAATATAGAGGAAACTATGGTGGTATTGTTCATGATCAAAGTGCTTCTGGCCAAACGTTATTCATTGAGCCACAAGTCGTAGTTACACTTAATAATGAATTACAAGCAATAAGAGTCAAAGAACAGCAGGAAATCGATCGCATTCTTTTACAGCTAACAGGTATTGTTGCACAATTTGAAGAAGAGCTATTACATATTGTATCCATATTAACAGAACTAGATTTTATGTTTGCAAAGGCTAAGTACGCTCACCGATTAAAAGCAACTAAACCGACCATTAATAATGAAGGAAGAATAGCTTTATTGAAGGCAAAGCATCCATTAATTCCTCAAGATGTAGTAGTAGCAAACGATGTTGCCCTTGGAGAAACCTATACTTCCATTGTTATAACTGGTCCGAATACAGGTGGTAAGACAGTAACGCTAAAAACAGTGGGACTGTGTACGTTAATGGCTCAAGCAGGACTTCAAATTCCCGCTCTAGATGGCTCTGAGATGGCCGTTTTTAAAGCTGTATATGCAGATATAGGGGATGAACAATCCATTGAGCAATCTTTAAGTACTTTCTCTTCGCATATGGTGAATATTGTTAAGATATTAGAAGAAGTCGATCAAAGTAGTCTTGTTTTATTCGATGAATTAGGAGCTGGAACAGATCCTCAAGAAGGTGCTGCTCTTGCGATTTCTATACTAGATGAAGTAAATAGTAGAGGAGCAAGAGTAATTGCAACAACGCATTATCCCGAACTAAAGGCATATGGCTATAATAGAAAAGAAGTCATTAATGCAAGTGTTGAATTTGATGTGGAAACCTTGAGTCCTACTTATCGCTTATTAATTGGAGTACCAGGTAGAAGTAATGCTTTTGAAATAAGCAAAAGGTTAGGGTTAAATAAATCAGTTATTGATGTGGCAAGGTCACATGTGAGTGCAGAGACTAATAAAATTGAAAATATGATATCTTCTTTAGAGGAAAGTCGTAGACAAGCAGAAAAAAATCAAGAAGAAGCAAATGATTACTTAAAGCAAGCTGAAATGCTTCACAAAGATTTACAGAAGCAAGTAATGGAATACTATGAAAAGAAAGACTCTCTGCAGGAAAAAGCAAAACTAGAAGCGAAACAGATCGTGGAAAATGCTAAGAAGGAAGCAGAAGAGGTTATTTCTGAGTTAAGAAAAATGCAACTTGAAAAGCATGCAGAAGTAAAAGAACATGAATTAATTGATGCTAGAAAAAGATTAGAAGATGCAACCCCTCAGATTGCTATCAAAAAAGATAAACTACCATCTAAAACGAACCATGCTTTCCAATCAGGTGATGAAGTAAAAGTTCTTACCTTTGACCAGAAAGGACAGTTGTTAGAGAGAGTTTCTGATAAGGAATGGCAAGTTCAAATCGGAATTATGAAAATGAAGGTAAAAGAGAAAGACCTAGAATTTATTAAAGCTCCAAAGGTGGTTGTAGAAACAAAGCCATTAGCGACGATTAAAGGTAAAGACTATCATGTTAGTCTTGAGCTTGATTTACGAGGAGAACGATTTGAAAATGCATTGGCACGAGTAGAAAAATATATTGATGATAGTCTGTTAGCTGGATATCCACGTGTTTCTATCATTCATGGTAAAGGAACGGGAGCATTACGAACAGGTGTGCAAGAGTATCTAAAAAATCATCGCTCTGTTAAAAAAATTCGTTTTGGGGATGCTGGTGAAGGCGGAAGTGGTGTGACAGTGGTTGAATTTAAATAGAGATTAGAATCAAAAAGGGGAGAGGGGAAGCCCGATGGATCAATTTTGGGAAAATGAGTACGTAAAAACAGCAGGAGATTATAGTGTTGTCATTTTAAGCATTGTTGTGTTTTTAGCTGTCTTTGAACTTGTTACAAGGTATAACAACTGGGAAGAAATTAAAAATGGGAATTTGGCTGTTGCAATGGCAACTGGAGGAAAGATTTTTGGAATTGCAAATATCTTTAGACATTCCATCATGCATAATGACTCCTTGATAACTATGATAGTTTGGGGAGTTTATGGATTTAGCTTGCTCCTAATTGGTTATTTTATCTTTGAATTTTTGACTCCAAAATTTAGAATTGATGAAGAAATTAAAAATGATAATCGGGCAGTAGGATTTTTATCCATGGTTATTTCAGTGGGACTTTCCTTTGTAGTAGGTGCTGGTATCTCTTAATAATGAAGTGTAAGTCTTTGAGATAGGTGCAAACCGTAAAATGATGCGGTTTGCACCTATTTTTTTGCCCATTTTAAACTCCTTTCTACAATTTAGGCGACTTAGAATAAGCCGAACCTTTCCTATCTCCATATAATAAGCTAGTACAAAAAATTTAAGGGAGGAATTGCAATGGAAACAGATAAGAGATGGCTAGAACTTTATCCAGATCATATCGCCAAGAATGTATATTATCAGGCGGATACCTTACCACAAATATTAAGAAATGCTGCAACAGAATACCCAAAACACAAAGCTATTCATTTTATGGGGAAAGAAATGACCTTTAAGAGCTTATATAATAAAACACTTGTCTTAGCCGCATATTTACAGAAATTAGGGATAAAAAAAGGAGATCGAGTAGCTATGATGCTACCGAACATTCCTCAAACAGTTATTAGCTTCTATGCTATTTTACAAACAGGAGCTATAGTTGTTCCAGTAAACCCACTCTATCAAGAAAAAGAGATTGAGTTTATGATGAAGGATTCTGATGCAAAAGCAATTATTACTTTAGATCTTCTTTATAATAGGGTAAAAAATGTACAAGCAGAAACCAATTTAGAGCATGTTATTGTGACGTCCATTAAAGACTTTCTTCCGTTTCCTAAAAATGTTGTATATCCATTTATCCAAGCAAAAGAACAAGGTAAATCACCTAGCATTACACCCTCCCATTCAACCCATCTATTCTCTTCCATATTAAAAAACAAAGATGCAAATCCATTAGCAGTACCTCTAAATTTTGAAGAAGATATTGCGATTCTTCAATATACAGGTGGTACAACCGGTTTTCCAAAAGGAGCCATTTTAACTCATCAAAACTTAATTTCGAATACTGCTATGTGCAGACAATGGCTTTATAAAATGGAAAAAGGTAAAGAGAAACTGCTTGCTATTATGCCTTTATTCCATGTTTATGGCTTAATGACAGTAATGGTTTTATCTGTAATGGAAATATATACGATGATTCTTCTTCCTAAGTTCGATGCTACCACTGCTCTTAAAACCATTGATAAACAAAAGCCTACTGTATTCCCTGGTGCTCCCACTATCTATATAGGCTTATTGAATCACCCTGATATCGAGAAATACGACCTCTCGTCTATTAAAGGAGCAATTAGTGGCTCTGCTCCGTTACCAATGGAACTGATTGAAAAATTTCAGCAAAAAACAGGTGGCAAAATAGTAGAAGGATATGGGCTAACCGAAACATCACCTGTAACACATGTGAATTTTCTTTGGGATTATGAGGTAGTGAAAGGCTCTATCGGTGTTCCATGGCCTGGAACAGATGCTGCTATTTTCTCATTAGAAACAGGTGAACCACTTTTGCCAGGAGAAATAGGGGAGCTTGGAATTAAAGGTCCACAAGTTATGAAAGGCTATTGGAAAAACGAAGCAGAAACAAACAAAGTATTGAAAGATGGTTGGCTGTTAACAGGAGATCTAGCTTATATGGATGAGAAAGGCTATTTCTATATTGTAGATCGTAAGAAAGACATTATAATTGCAAGTGGATTTAATATTTATCCTCGTGAAGTGGAAGAGGTGTTATATGAACATCCTGCTGTCTTAGAAGCTTCTGTAGTAGGTGTGAAGGACTCTTATCGAGGAGAAACAGTAAAAGCATTTATCGTATTACAAAAGGGTGCAGAGTTAACAGAAAAAGAATTAAATCAATATATGAGAAGTAAGATTGCTTCTTATAAAGTACCTAGATTGTATGAATTTAGGGAAGAATTGCCGAAAACAGCAATAGGTAAAGTATTAAGAAGACAATTAAAGGAAGAAACAGAAGCACAAATAAAGTCTGATAGTGAATAAGGTAAGGAGGAATAAATAAATGAATATGATTGTTTTACTTTCTAGAACAGTATCACCGGAAGAAGAATTGAAAGTAGAGAATGGTCAGATTTCCATGAACGAAAGTAGCTATATCATTAATCCTCCTGATTGTATAGCACTAGAAGAGGCTCTTCAGTTAAAAGAATTATATGGAGGAACTATTACAGTTTTAATGGTAGGTCCACATACAGGTGAAAAACAACTAAGAACCGCACTTGCAATGGGGGCTGATAAAGCTGTGTTAATGGATATAGGGGATGAAAAATCCAATTCCTCCTTAGTAGCAAAAATAATCGGAGCGTATATAAGCTCTCTGGACTATGATCTTATTCTCGCAGGAGATTTTTCAACAGATGGAGCAACAGGTCAAGTTGGTCCTAGAGTTGCTACAATATTAAATATTCCCTATTTAACAAATACAATAAAAATAGAACAAGAAAAGAATAAAGTTAGTATTACAAGACGCTCCGAATTTGATGTGGAAACATATGAGGGACAATTTCCACTATTAGTGACAATCCCACAAAGTCTCCATGTGCCAAGACTTGTATCCATTGCTGGTGTAATCAAAGCGAAGAAAAAAGAAATTGATTTCAACTTCGTTAATAGCGAGAAAAAGTCATTTGAATACGCTCAAAATTATTCTTATGCACCATTAGAAAGAACTAAACACATGATTCAAGGAGACAATTCTACCAAAGTAGCTCATTTAGCAAAGATTATAAAACAAGAGTTACCATAGGTTTGTAAATGGAGGAAAAAATGGCGAAAGAAAGGATTCTTATTTTTGGAGAAGTGTATCATAATAGCATTAAATCGATAACATTAGAATGTATAGATGCCATAAAGCATTTAAAGAGAAAGGCTGAATTGATTGTCTTATTAAGCGGGGAAGATGTAAAAAAGCATGCTGAAGAATTAAGTTATTATCCAATAGACAAAATTATAACAGTAGAATCCCCCTTTCTATCTAGATTCTCCATTGAGACATGGAATAACATGGTAGAGTCTGTGATAGAAAACTTGGAACCAACAATAATAGTGTTTGGTCATACAGAGATAGGGAGGTCAATTACACCTTATATAAGTGAAAGACTAAATATCCCCTTATTTTCTAATGTTGAAACTTTAGAAATGAAAGAAAATAAGCTACAAATAACTAGACCTGCTTTTTCAGGAAAACTAACGGAGTATCTACAAATAGAAGAAACACCCTATATTCTTACACTAAAGCCAAAGGTTTGGTCAAGTATATCTAAAATGGAAAACAAAAAGAGTCAAGTAATTGCTATGAATGTGGAAATAGAAAAACCTGTATTTTCCCTTAGTAGATTAGTCCAAAGTGAAAAAGAGCAAAGTAATTTAACAGATGCAAAGATAATTGTTGGTGCTGGAAGAGGGGTAGAAACTAAGGAAGGCTTTGAGCTTGTCGAACAGCTTGCGCAAAAACTTGGAGGAGCGGTAGGTGTATCCAGAGGGGCTGTAGAGCTGGGAGTTACTGATTCTTCTATTCAAATAGGACAAACAGGTAAAACGGTTGCTCCAGACATTTATATCGCTTGTGGAATTTCCGGTGCTATTCAACACTTAATAGGAGTTAAATCAGCGAAAACCATAATAGCTATTAATAAGGATCCGCATTCCCCCATTTTTGAATATGCAGACTATTGCCTAGTAGGAGATATTTTTGATGTTATTCCTGCTTTAATAAAGGAATGGAACCAAGAAAGTATGGAATAATATTGGATGGATGGAGCATTATTTGGAAAACATAACGTTTGAAACATATTATTAGTATCCTTTATCAAACCATGGTATACTTTCGATATTATAAGTTAAACACTTTGAGGAGGCATATATATAATGGCAATTACACATGCAACAGATCAAACATTCCAAACAGAAACAGGTTCAGGTGTCGTACTAGTAGATTTCTGGGCACCATGGTGCGGACCTTGTAAAATGATTGCTCCAGTTCTAGAAGAACTTGATGGTGAAATCGGTGATAAAGTAAAAATCGTGAAAGTAGATGTAGATGAAAACCAACAATCAGCATCTCAATTCGGTGTTATGAGTATCCCAACATTATTGGTTCTTAAAGAAGGAGAAGTAGTAGATAAAGTAGTTGGTTTCCAACCAAAAGAAGCTCTTTCTGAATTATTAGCAAAACACGTTTAATTCTTAGGAAAAAACACGAAAACGTAGGTAAACCATGCAATTGGTTTACCTACGTTTTTTTTATTTGTGATTGTACCTTTAAAACCTTTTCATGACAAAAGCAAAGATACAACCTTTGTATGAAGGAAAAGGGAATCTAAATTCCCCTTGTTCTAATATAAAAATATTACCAACACATGCTTTTTTCTTGATGAATACTTGAAATAACCTATAATAAAGATAGTATACATGTTCGATTATTTGAAGGTTAAGGTATGGTTTCATTCAGGGAGGGAACTAATTGAACGATATTATTAAACATAAATTAATGATCTTGCCAGATCAGCCTGGATGTTATTTAATGAAAGACCGTCAAGGAACGATCATTTATGTCGGTAAAGCTAAGGTTTTAAAAAATCGAGTTCGTTCCTATTTCACAGGCTCACATGATGGAAAAACATTAAGATTAGTAAATGAAATAGAAGACTTTGAGTATATAATTACGTCTTCTAATATAGAAGCATTAATTTTAGAATTAAATTTAATAAAAAAACATGATCCAAAGTATAATATTATGCTTAAGGATGATAAAAGCTATCCTTTTATTAAGCTTACAGCAGAAAGACATCCGAGACTCATTACAACCCGCCAAGTAAAAAAAGATAAAGGAAAATACTTTGGACCCTATCCAAATGCTCAAGCAGCAAATGAAACAAAAAAGCTACTTGATAGAATTTATCCTTTGCGCAAATGTAATACCCTACCAGACAGGGTTTGCTTATATTATCATTTAGGACAATGCTTAGCACCTTGTGTGAATGATGTATCAGAGAAAGAATACAAAGCTATTGTGGATGATATTTCAAAATTTTTAAATGGTGGATATAAAGATATTAAGAAAGAATTATCAGAAAAGATGATGGCAGCATCAGAGGAATTAGATTTCGAACGTGCAAAAGAATTTAGAGATCAAATTGCTCATATTGAAGCAACGATGGAAAAGCAAAAAATGATGATGACTGATTTAGTAGATCGAGATATCTTCGGTTATGCTTATGATAAGGGCTGGATGTGTGTACAGGTATTCTTTGTTCGCCAAGGGAAATTGATTGAAAGAGATGTTAGTATGTTTCCTATCTATCAAGAACCAGAAGAAGAAATGCTAACATATTTAGGTCAATTCTACGATAAAGCAAACCATTTTAAACCAAAAGAGATTTATATTCCTGATGATATTCAAGGAGAAATGGTAGAAGAGATTCTTCAAGTAAAAGTAATAAAGCCACAAAGAGGACAGAAAAAGGATTTAGTGCTACTAGCAAGTAAAAATGCTAAGAATGCATTAAAAGAGAAATTTGCTTTAATTGAAAGAGATGAAGATCGTACCATTAAGGCAGTAGAGAATTTAGGTAACCAAATGGGAATCTATGCTCCACTGCGAATGGAAGCATTTGATAATAGTAATATCCAAGGTACGAATCCTGTATCGGCTATGATTGTCTTTATAGACGGGAAGCCTGCTAAAAAAGAATATCGTAAATATAAAATAAAATCTGTTCAAGGACCAGATGACTATGAATCAATGAGAGAAGTGGTTCGAAGAAGATACCAACGAGTACTAAAAGAGGGATTGCCGCTTCCAGATTTAATCTTAATTGATGGAGGAAAAGGACATTTAGAAGCGGTCCGAGAAATCCTGCTAGATGAATTAAGCTTAGATATTCCAGTAGCTGGGTTAGTGAAGGATGATAAGCACAAAACCTCTCAATTGCTTTATGGAAATCCATTAGAAATCATTCCTTTAGAAAGAAATAGTCAGGAATTCTATCTATTACAAAGGATACAAGATGAGGTTCACCGTTTTGCCATTACTTTTCATCGCCAATTACGTGGAAAAAATGCATTTCAATCCCTTTTAGATGATATACCAGGGATTGGTGAGAAACGTCGAAAGCTTCTTTTAAAAACTTTTGGTTCTGTAAAAAAAATGAAAGAAGCGTCTATGGATGATTTTCAAAAGGCAGGGATTCCACTTCATGTGGCTGAGCAATTAATGGAAAGATTAAAAGAAGAAAAACAGTGATTGTCGTTTTTAAGACACTGTGCTATAATAATTTCAACTTATAACTGAATAAGTGAAGGTAGAGGTGCGAGCTTCAAGAGTAGTAATTCGGAGAAGGATGAGCTTCCGTGAAGAATTATGAAAGGGATAGATCGCCGAAGTAAAGAATGTCTCATTGATTTCTTTACTGGTTTTGCATTGAATAAATGTAAGACTGTCAAAACAAGGAACTGTTTTGGAGAGCTATCTCACTGTTTGTGCATCTTAATGTATACATACTGCACGGCAATGAGACGTTCTCATTGCTTTTTTTATTGCAAAAAATAATAAAAGCAAGGGGAAGATTATAGACAACCTCTAAGAATAATGAGAAAAGGTAGGGAGAAGTTGTGGGATTAGTTGTACAAAAATTTGGTGGAACATCGGTTGGTAGTGCAGAAAGAATTCTTCATGTAGCGGAAAGAGTGATAGAAGAAAAAAATCGTGGCAATGATGTTGTAGTTGTCGTATCGGCAATGGGGAAAACAACAGACTCTCTAGTAACTTTAGCAAATGAAGTTACTAGTAAGCCCTCTAAAAGGGAAATGGATGTATTGCTATCAACAGGAGAGCAAATTACCATTAGTTTACTCGCTATGGCATTGCAGGCTAAAGGGGTCGAAGCGATTTCATATACAGGGTGGCAAGCAGGAATAGAAACAGAGGATATTCATGGTAATGCACGTATATTAAATATCCAGACAGAAAGAGTACAGAAACAATTAGAGCAAGGTAAAGTTGTCATTGTTGCTGGTTTTCAAGGTTCTACGATAGAAGGAGATATTACTACACTAGGTCGTGGTGGTTCTGATACAACAGCAGTTGCACTTGCAGCAAGTCTTAAAGCAGATAAATGTGATATTTATACAGATGTAACAGGTGTGTTTACAACAGATCCTCGTTACGTGAAATCAGCAAGAAAGTTATTAGCAATCTCCTACGATGAAATGCTTGAATTAGCAAATCTAGGTGCAGGAGTGCTACACCCAAGGGCAGTAGAGTATGCTAAAAACTATCAAGTACCATTAATAGTACGCTCAAGTATGGAACAAGAAGAAGGAACAATCATCGAGGAGGAAGTTTCAATGGAACAAGGTTTAGTTGTAAGAGGAGTTGCTTTTGAAGATAATATTACAAGTGTTACCGTATTAGGATTAAAGAATCCATTAACAAGTCTATCTACTATTTTCACAACACTTGCAGCACATCATATTAATGTGGATATTATAATTCAAAGCTTAACAAACAATCAAACAATGAATGTATCTTTCTCTATAAAAGATAGCGATTTAGACGAAACACTGAAAGTACTTGAAGCAAACAAGGAAGCATTGAGCTATGAGAAAGTTATTTCTGAACAAGGATTAGCGAAAGTATCCATTGTTGGATCTGGTATGATTTCTAATCCAGGCGTTGCAGCAGACATGTTTAAAGTACTTGCATCAGAAGAAATTGTTATTAAAATGGTGAGCACTTCAGAAATTAAGGTTTCCACGGTTATTGAAAAGGAAAATATGGTTAAAGCAGTAGAAACATTACATGATGCCTTTGAGCTTAGCAAGATTACCGTAAATGCATAAGTTGTAGAAATCAGGGACTAGATTAACATGTTAATCTAGTCCCTTTGAATTGTCACGATTTAGACATACAATTTTCAAAAAATGAAAATGGAAGCGCTTTATATTATGATAGAATGAATAAAAGGGTATATTTTACTATTCAGGGGGATGTAGGATGTGAAAAAACAATACTTTCGTCATCTATCAAGAAAAATTACTAGCATTTTAAATGGGAAAATATTCACAGTAAAGCGAAGGTTAATCATTTCCTTTGCATTAATATTAATTGTTCCGAGCTTGCTTATTAGTGGTTTCTCGTATGCAAAAGCAAGGAGTGAAATGAACAAACAATTCATCAGTACCTCGGAAGAAAATGTGAAAATTGTAGATGAAATAATAAATAACACATTAGAACCAAGAATCTTACAGGCTATTATTTATTCTAAATCTCTCATTTATGATGAAAATGATAACAGTATTACTTCAGAGTTTAAACAAGAGTTTGATGATTTTATGGAGTTGAATTTAGATTTAGAAAGTGTATTCTTTGGAACACTTGATGGAAAAATGATTCAATCCCCTCAAAATATATTAGGAAGTGGCTATGACCCTAGGCAAGAGGATTGGTTTATAGAAGCTTCAGAAAACCGAGGGAAAGTTATTATTTCTAAACCCTATCTCTCTATTGCAACAGGAAATTTAGTAGTAGCAATTTCTAAGGAAGCAGAGAACCGATCAGGAGTCTTTGGAATGGAAGTAAGCTTAGAAAATATAAAAAATGTCATCTCGAATGTAAGTATAGGGGAAAAAGGATATATTATGATTCTTAATCCTGAGAAATACTACATTGCACATCCAACGAAAGAAGTTGGAAATATAGAAAAAGACAAAAATATAGAAAAGCTTTATAAAAGCAATAGTGGAATGACAGAATGGAAGGAAAATAATGACGATTATATAGTTAAGTATACAACCAATATGTCTTCTGGATGGAAAATATCGGGAGTAATTAATCAATCAGAAATCAATGAAATGACATTTCCTATTCTTCTGCAGACTAGCATAGTTATATTGGTTTCCCTACTTATTGGAGGATTCCTTGTCTACTTTATCATTATATCTATTATTAGCCCTTTAAATAAATTAAAAAAATCTGCCATTCTAGTTAGTGAAGGAAACTTAACGGAAAAAGTAGAAATTCAAAGAGAAGATGAAATTGGTCAAGTTGCTTTAGCATTTAAAAATATGGCACAAAATTTACATACCATCATTACAGAAGTTAACGTAAAGTCTGAGCAGGTTGCTGCTTCATCTGAAGAACTTTTAGCAAGTTCCGAGCAAACGACTGTGTCATCCGAATTCGTTGCAACAACTATACAAGATGTAGCTAGTAGTGCAGAAAGTCAAAGTAAGCGCTTAATTGAAAACTCGGAGTCCTTAAATGATATCTCCAACCATATTAATAAAGTAGCAGATAATGTCAAACATGTTTCTAGTTTAAGTAACACGACTGTTTTACAAGCAATGGAAGGAGAAGCATCTGTTAATGATACAGTGAAGCAAATGAATGGAATTTTTCATTCTGTAGAAACTGCTAATGAACAAATGAAGAATTTACATGAAAGAACGAAAGCAATAGAATCTATCGTAGATGTGATTAGTGGAATAGCAGGACAAACAAGATTACTTGCATTAAATGCAGCAATTGAAGCGGCAAGAGCTGGAGACCAAGGAAAAGGTTTTGCTGTAGTTGCTGCAGAAGTTGGTAAATTAGCTAAGCAATCAGAGGTATCTGCAAGTGAAATAGGAGACATAGTAAATAATATTCTAACAGATACTATTACAACGGCGAAGGGCATGGAGGACGTTACTATACATGTTCAAAAGGGTATTCAGGCTTCTCAACAAACATCAGACACATTTATTGATATTATCGATAAAATACAAAGCATTTCCCCTCAAATAGAAGAAGTTTCTACTCTAGCTAGTGAAATGGCAGATCATGTGCAACAGGTTGCTGTGTCAGCTAATGATTTATTAGAGATTTCTATGGAAAATGCTGTATATTCCGAACAAATGGCAACAACAACAGATGAACAACTTGCAGCTATGCAAGAGATTAAAGCATCTGCTAGTTCATTAGCACATGTTGCAGAAGAGTTAAAGCAAAATATCAATCAGTTTAAAATTTAAATCAAAAAACACAGTATGCTTCTCTAATGTAAGAGTTTAGTATACTGTGTTTATTGACAGTATGTATTTCAGTTAAGTTCAATGAAATACATAGATGTGATGGTAATTCCTATTCTACACTATCTTTACTATCCCAACGGACAGTTATGGTTACTTTATTGCTTCTTCTTTTAGGATCTTCAAATGCTTCTGCAATCACATTTTTACTGTGTTCATATTGCTGTGCTAAGTATCCTGCTTCTAATTGGAAGGTGCATTTTCCTTTTTCTTTTAGCCTTTTCTCTATTAATTCGCTAGATAATGAATATACTACTTCATTTTTAGTTTGTTTCACTATTTCTAATTTTCCCCATGCAACTTTTTGAAAAAAAGAAACAGACTCTTCTACACTATCTAGAGGAAATAAACGTGCTATACGTTTGCCAGCCCAATAAAGCAAATCAGGCGTTTCTCTTCCTAATAATTCAGGAATAAGAATTTCACGTATTAATTCATAGCCATAAGCAGGAACAGTTAATGGATCACTATCTACCTTTGTAATATCTGCTACTACTTCTTCTATTGATGTTACATCACTCATAATGCTCTCCTCTTTCTCCCATTCTATTATATTCTATATCGATTTTTTGAATATAAAATGTTTCTGTTAGTTTTCATTCCCTTTAGGCAAATATCTCTTTCCTTCTACTAAAGAAGATCTGTCTCATTAGTATACTGTAAAAACGAAAAAAAATCATAAAATTAAAAGTTGAAACATGTCAGATTGTAGAAAGACTCTTAAATAGAGAAACATGATATAACAGGGTAGTAAATTTATTTATTCCACTGAATATGGGGCTGATTTCTGTTACAGAGGTCCGCTTTCCACGTGGCTCATCTACAAGCTTCACGAGTCACGCTCCTGTTTTTTCTCGGATTGTCTCGCTAATCCCAGGAGTCTCACCCATGGAACGTAGATCAGCTGTATAAAAATGTTTTCTTTCTTCCTAAATCACTCTTGTCAAAGAAGCTGATTTATCTTATTCCTTCTATTATTTGTACCCTTGCTAGTAATTATTCGGAGTGTAATTGGTAGGATATTTTTTCTACTTTCCACATATATATGGTAATGAAATAAATAGAAAGAAATTTTATTTTATGTATCCGTTTTCTTGACCGCATTTTTTTTAAAGAGTACAATTAAATTGTCACTAAATTGTAAGAATTTTTGATTATGTAATCGGTTTATTGAAATTTTCCATGTTAACTATTCAGAGGGGGAAAGTTATGACAGCGAATCGAGAATTCCTATTCAGGAGACTTCACTCTTTATTGGGAGTGATTCCAGTAGGGGTATTTTTAATCCAACATTTAGTAGTGAATCAATTTGCCACAAGAGGACCAGAAGCCTTTAATAAGGCTGCAGCCTTTATGGAACATTTGCCATTTAGGTATTTTTTAGAAATATTTATTATTCTACTTCCAATTCTATACCATGCAATATACGGTATTTATATTGCCTTTACAGCCAAAAATAATACCAAAAACTATAGTTATTTCCGAAATTGGATGTTTTACATTCAACGAGTAACTGGCATCATTACGCTGGTTTTTATCGTATGGCATGTATGGGAAACAAGGATAGCTGCACAATTTGGCAAAGAAGTAAATTATGATATGATGGCTGAAATTTTGGCTAATCCTTGGATGCTAATCTTCTATTTAGTTGGAGTTATCTCAACGATCTTTCATTTCTCCAATGGATTATGGTCATTCTGTATCAGCTGGGGCATTACCGTTACACCAAAATCTCAAAAAATTAATACATATGTCACTTTAGGCATTTTTATCGCATTATCCATTGTAGGTGTGCGTGCTATATTTGCTTTTGTATAAGAGCGTACTAGATTAGTAGGATTGTATATTAGCATCAGAGGAGTGGTGAAAGGAATGAAGAAAGGGAAAGTAATAATAGTCGGTGGTGGATTGGCAGGTTTAATGGCTGCCATAAAAGTAGCAGAAACAGGTACTCAATTAGATTTGTTTTCCCTTGTACCTGTAAAAAGGTCACATTCAGTATGTGCACAAGGTGGCATTAACGGGGCTGTTAATACAAAAGGAGAAGGAGATTCACCATTAGAGCATTTTGATGATACGGTATATGGTGGAGATTTTTTAGCAAACCAACCTCCTGTTAAGGCGATGGCTGAAGCGGCTCCAGGTATCATCCATTTAATGGATCGTATGGGAGTAATGTTTAACAGAACACCAGAAGGATTACTAGACTTCCGTCGTTTCGGTGGTACACAGTATCACAGAACAGCTTTTGCTGGTGCGACAACGGGACAGCAACTACTATATGCACTAGATGAACAGGTTAGAAGATATGAAGTGGAAGGACTTGTCGTAAAGTATGAAGGCTGGGAGTTCCTTGGAATTATAACAGATGATGAGGGAGTTTGCCGAGGAGTTAAAGCACAGGATTTAAAGACAATGGAAATAAAAACGTTTCGAGCAGATGCTGTAATCCTAGCAACAGGAGGACCAGGGATTATCTTCGGAAAATCAACAAACTCTATTATTAATACAGGTTCTGCTGCATCTGTTGCTTACCAACAAGGTGCTTACTATGCGAATGGAGAGTTTATCCAAATACATCCTACGGCTATTCCAGGTGATGATAAGTTAAGACTAATGAGTGAATCTGCACGTGGAGAAGGCGGAAGAATTTGGACATATAAAGACGGAAAGCCATGGTATTTTCTTGAAGAAAAGTACCCTGCATATGGCAACTTAGTGCCGAGGGATATTGCTACTCGTGAAATCTTCTCTGTTTGTGTAGACCAAAAACTAGGCATTAATGGTGAAAACATGGTGTATTTAGATTTATCTCATAAAAATCCAAAAGAATTGGATATTAAGCTTGGTGGAATTATTGAGATATATGAAAAGTTCACAGGAGAAGATCCTAGAAAATTGCCAATGAAAATTTTCCCTGCTGTTCATTATTCAATGGGAGGATTATGGGTAGATTATGATCAAATGACAAATATACCTGGTTTATTTGCAGCAGGTGAATGTGATTATTCACAGCATGGAGCAAATCGCTTAGGAGCTAACAGTCTATTATCTGCCATCTATGGCGGAATGGTGGTAGGTCCTAATGCTGTAAGATACATTAGTGGGCTACAAAAAAGTGCAGAAGATCTTTCCTCTTCTATTTATGATACTGCTGTAAAGGAAGAACAGGAAAAATGGCAGGATATTATCAAAATGGATGGCACAGAAAATGCATATATTCTTCATAAAGAATTAGGAGAATGGATGACAGACAATGTAACAGTTGTACGCTACAATGAGAAACTATTAGCTACAGATAATAAAATTCAGGAACTATTAGAAAGATATCAAAAGATTAATATGCATGATACAGCAAAATGGAGCAATCAAGGAGCTGTATTTACACGACAATTAGAAAATATGCTTCAACTTGCAAGGGTTATTACTATTGGAGCATATAATCGTAATGAAAGTCGAGGAGCTCATTATAAACCAGAATTCCCAGATAGAAATGATGAGGACTTCTTAAGAACAACAATGGCGAAATTTGTTTCAGCCAAAGAAGCACCTGATTTCCACTATCAAGAAGTGGATACTTCGTTAATCAAACCTAGAAAGAGAGATTATTCCAAGCAAAAAGAAGGAGTGAAATAACATGGGGGAACAACGATCCGTCACGTTACAAATTACTAGACAAGATGACCCAGATTCACCATCTTATGTACAAGAATTTACTCTTCCATACCGACCAAATATGAATGTCATCTCTGCACTAATGGAAATTCGTAGAAACCCAGTAACTTCAAGTGGAGAAGAAACGGCACCTATTTCCTGGGATATGAATTGCTTAGAAGAAGTTTGTGGGGCATGCTCTATGGTTATAAACGGAAAACCTAGACAATCATGTACGGCACTTATTGATCAATTAGAGCAGCCAGTTCGACTGGAACCTATGAGAACCTTTCCCGTTGTTCGTGATCTTCAAGTAGATAGAAGTCGTATGTTTGATAGTCTTAAAAAGGTAAAAGCATGGATTCCTATTGATGGGACATATGATTTAGGACCTGGACCAAGAATGCCAGAGAAAAAACGTCAATGGGCTTATGAATTATCTAAGTGCATGACTTGTGGTGTATGCTTAGAAGCTTGTCCGAATGTTAATGATAAATCAAACTTTATGGGACCAGCTCCTTTATCACAGGTTAGGCTATTTAACTCTCATCCAACAGGTGAGATGAATAAAGAAGATAGATTGCAAGAAATTATGGGTGATGGTGGGCTTGCAAACTGTGGTAATTCACAAAACTGTGTGCAATCTTGCCCAAAGGGGATTCCATTAACTACTTCTATAGCTGCGCTTAATAGAGAGACTACTTTTCAAGCGTTTAAGGATTTCTTTGGTAGTGATCGTTAAATGAGGAAAGACCACTAGGGAATCTAGTGGTCTTATATTATGTGGAATTTAAGCATATAGAGATTGTTAGTCTTATAATGAAGGAGGATGATCTTCGCTTTAGGGTCTCGTCTGTTCACTAATCCCGTAGGAGTCTCACCCCTTACGCTCCAATCATCCTGCAAAATATTTTTATTTTTCCTCTTATTCCTAGAAGATAATGTATGGCTTCTAATTAATCTTTTATCTAATTAGGATTATATTTTTCTATAAAGCTATGATAAGAGGTAATAAAATCTAGTGCTGCTTTTTCTTCAATTGTGGATAGGGATTCAAGTTTGTTTTCTATTAACGCACTCAATGATTCAAAAGATTGTAGTGTTTCTTTGAATATTTCTTGATCCCGGTCATTGCTGATTGTCTCTATTTTTGTTCCGTAATCATATTGATAGAATCCATCGTAAACTTCATTTTCTGTAACAGCCATCATCATTTTGCGTTGAAGGCATTGTTTGCAGATGCCACATGATAAACTTAGAGCATTTTTTTCTTTAGTTTTTCTTTTGATGCAATCAGATGTATTTTTAATCTGTAATTTATAGTTTTTTGGTAATTCTTTAATAATGTCTGTCCTAGTTTTATGCAGAAATGGTAGTTGAATGTGAATATTAAGTGATGCGTATTGATAAATTGCTTTTAGTAGTTCATAGGTTTTAGGTTGTGCTGCTTTATCGATAAGATAAGAGTTTTGTTCAATATCTAGATTTATCTTGTTACTTTGGTAGAAGTTTACGTTCTTTCCACCGTTAAAATATACTTTTGCACTAGCGAGTGTTAGTAATAAAAGGTTGAGTGATGCTGAGTGCTTAGCCTTAGTATAATGAAAGTGCTTTAAATCCCCTCGAATAATTTCCGAAGAGTTAGAAATAGAATCTCCTAAGAATAAACTCAATTTCTGTTGTTTTACTTTGTCATTATTTTTGTTGACTAAATGAATATAATCAAATTCTTCATCCTTAGCTAAAATTAGCCCAGCTATTGATTCCAAGTCATCATAAAATAAGGAAATATCTAGTTCACTAGGCAATAAGAAAGTAAGTTCATGTTGTGTATGAAAAATTTGTTCTACGAATTGAAGCTGAATGGGCTTATCTGTGATCCACTCAAAAAGATTGGTTACTAACATAATTTTCTTTCCCCAGAAGGAGGGGTCAAATACTGGAATAATGAGTGTTGCCTCATTCCTCTTTTTATTATTATTAATATCATAGAAAAATAAGCTTCCAATAATGGTAATTATGTCTATCAGCTTGGTACTAGTTTCTTCATAGTCATAATACATTCCATTTAGCAAGTCTTTATGTAAATTAGATAAATGGTCAATAGTTAGTTTCATCGTCATCACCAAAACTTCCTTGAAAACAAATAAGAAAAACAATTGAATTAGTTATTATTAATAAAATTATACCATTTTTAGAATAGGAAGAAACATCTAATAACTTATTAAGCTAATTAATCAATTGGGTAAGTGTTGGATAATTTCGGAATTGGAGTATAGTTCATAAAATACTCACCTTTTTTATAAAACTTATTAATAATGGAATGAATTTCAATTTATAGGAGGGTAGGAAGTCGAAAGGAAGATATCAGCTTAGGATATAATCTGGATGATGAATGTATATGAATATAAAATCATATTGGCTTTAAAATAATGAGTATTTCTTCTTTATAATACGTAACTAAAATGAGTAATAAGGAAATAAATCGTTATTCCGATATGTTCTGTGGGAAAGAGAATTCTGCATCCTAAATTTAAGTTTTATTAGGATAAATAAATACTCCCCAATTTCCCTAAAACCATTCACTCCAAGGAGTCTCCCTACATAATATATTCAGACTATAACTATACCCATCCCAAAGTTCATAGCTGGCAAAGGCAAGGAGGGTTACACTACTTGAAGGAGAATGAATTTACTCACAAGCCATTATTAACAAAAAGAGAAAGAGAAGTATTTGAGCTGTTAGTCCAAGATAAAACGACTAAGGAAATCGCGAGCGATTTATTCATAAGCGAGAAAACAGTTCGAAATCATATTTCTAATGCTATGCAGAAGCTGGGCGTTAAGGGACGTTCACAAGCTGTTGTAGAGCTCCTAAGAATGGGAGAACTAGAGCTATAATGAAGAAGATGATCTGTGTAAGCGTCATAGTCAGACAAACAACACTTACACGGGTCATTTTCTTTAAATTAAGGGAGAGGGTAGTAAAGAATAAGGATGATGAGAAGTGTAAGGAGAAAAAACATCCTACAGATTAAGTAGGATTCTAAAGACATTATTTTAACTGATCAAGCTTACTTGAGATTTCTCTGAGAATGTCATTTTTTTCTTTTAATAACTGATAAAACTTTACTACTGCAATAATAATTAAAACGGCAGGTAGTAAAGAAATGAGAAGGGTTACAATCGGTATAATGCTCATTATAAATAGCCAACTCCTTTAAAATACTTATAATGCTTGAAATTTTTCAGTCTGTTTGACTTTCATAGAGACTACTTCTCCGCACTTCTTGCAAAATAAAACAGTTATCGGAGAGCCTGTAGAAAATATTTTATCTGTTGGTCGAACGGCAGCATATCCTTCTAAAGATCCTTCAGCAAAGGTAGTACTTCCACAATCTCTACAATGCAAATTCGTATCCATTCCTATCACCTCTAATGATATTTTGAAATGCAAAAAAATTTAATAGTTTATTTTTTATCCAATCGATCATCAAGCTTTCTAGAAATTTCCTTTAAAATCTCATTCTTTTCTTTCATTAACTTGTAAAACTTAACTACTGCAATGATGATTAGTACTATAGGGACTAGATAAAACAATGAACCAAAAAATAATGATATTAGTGATAAAAAATCCCCAGACCCAGATACAACACTCATCTACTATACCTCCAATTGTTAGCTATCTATAGTAACTAATACGATTACATAACAAAAAGGTTTCAAAGGCAGCACATTCTCTCATAGTGCTTACATGTGAATAATTCATTTTTTACGTTAATGATGATGGTATCGTGTAGTTTGCAACATATCAGATATAATCAATAGTTAATTAGACATGTATTACCTGCTCATTCACACTTCATTGACCTCTAAAATATTCCATTTAATCAATAAAAGGATAGCTCATCTGCTGTCCTTTTTCTCATAGCCTAAAACAATGCTATAAATATAATATTTTTTTTCTAAATCTATATGACATACCGCATAACAAGTTTACGATTTCACATTTGTAGATTATAATTGATATAATGAAGATACGAAAAATGTCGGAAATTATATATTTCTGTATATCTAAAGTAGAGAGGTATTCAATATGACGGAAGAATTAAAGAACTCTAAAGAGTATTTAGATAATATTGCTACTATTGAAAAAGAGTTAAGGTATATTAGTGGGATTATTAAGCAAAAAGGAAGAGAGATTCTAAGTAACTATACGATAACACCACCACAGTTTGTTGCCTTACAGTGGTTATTTGAAGATGGGGACATGACGATTGGTGAACTTTCTAATAAGATGTTTTTAGCATTCAGCACGACAACAGATCTAGTTGATCGTATGGAAAAAAATGAGTTGGTTCAACGTGTAAAAGATCCGAATGATCGAAGGGTTGTTAGAATACATCTTTTAGAAGAAGGAAAGCGATTAATTGATGAAGTAATAAAAAAACGTCAAGTGTACCTTCAAGAAGTTTTAGGGGAATATACAACAGAGGAAATGGAAGATTTAAAGAAACATTTCTTACGATTACATCAAGAAATGCGATAAGAATGAGGCGGTTTTTTTGGAAAGAGCGATAGGGGTTATTGATTCTGGGGTTGGTGGATTAACAGTAGCAAAGGAAATTATGCGCCAGCTTCCATATGAAAATATCATCTATTTAGGTGATACAGCACGTTGTCCATATGGTCCGAGAACAGGTGAAGAAGTGAAATCTTTTACTTGGGAAATGACGCGCTTTCTTCTCGAGAAAAATATAAAAATGCTTGTTATTGCATGTAATACGGCTACTGCGGTGGCTATAGAAGAAATAAAAGCAAGCATTCCTATTCCTGTAATAGGTGTCATTATTCCAGGGGCCAGAACAGCTATTAAAGTGACAAGAAATCAACAAATTGGAATGATTGGCACTATTGGTACAGTTAAAAGCAGAGCATATGAAAAAGCGCTGAAGAAGATCAATAATAAGGTACAAACGAACAGCTTAGCGTGTCCGAAGTTTGTACCATTAGTTGAAAGTGGAGAATATGATGGTCCAGTTGCAAGAAAGATAGTTGCAGAAACCTTACTTCCATTAAAAGATACATCTATAGATACTCTCATTTTAGGGTGCACCCATTATCCTTTGCTCGAGAAAGTAATTCGTGAGGAAATGGGGAAAAAGGTGAAAGTGATAAGCTCTGGTGAGGAGACAGCAAGAGAAGTTAGTACCATTCTAAATCATCAGGACCAATTAGCTACATCTGATAATGAAGTGAAGCATCATTTTTACACAACTGGTTCTAAAGAGATGTTTATGAAGATAGCATCTAAGTGGTTGGAACAAGATATTGAGGCAGTAGAAACAATTGTATTATAGAAAAAACTAAGAATAGTACTTCATTATTTTTCCGCAAGTTGGAATAAATAGTGAAAATACTATTCTTTTTTTATAATGGCTAAAATAATTTTAGAAAAATCTCTTTAAGGCGGTCTAAAAATAAAATAGGCTCGTATATATATTAGTACAAACTGTCTTAGGAGTGATAAAGATGTCTAAGAATACCAAAAAAATGACCATTGTATCAGCGGTTATTATATCATCCGTATTAATTTCTGGTTGTAGCTTATTAGGAGGGAAAGAAAGTGTAGACCCACCTCAAAATACTACATATGAGGAAGATGCTGCCAAGGATTCAACAAAGGAAACAACAGGTGAAGTAGCAACAGAAGAAACAATGCCTGTTGAGTTATATTTAATGGACAAATATGGATATATCGTTCCACAAACATTAAACTTACCAAAAACCAATAGTGTAGCAAAGGAAAGTTTAGAGTATTTAGTCAAAGGTGGAAAAGTTACCGAATTACTTCCTAATGACTTTCAAGCTGTACTACCAGAAAATACGGAAGTTACTGTAAATATTAAGGACAAGGTTGCAACAGTTGATTTCTCTAGTGCGTTTAATGAGTATGAAGCAGAAAATGAATCAAAGATTTTACAATCTGTTACATGGACACTAACACAATTTGATACCATTGATTCTGTTAAGCTAACTGTAGCTGGTAAAGAACTAACAGAAATGCCAGTTAATAAAACGCCAATTCAAGGGGAATTAACTCGTGCAGATGGGATTAATATTGATACAGAAAACGTAACAGATATCGCAAATACTAGACCATTAACGGTATATTACCTAGGTGGAGAAATGGATTCTTACTATTATGTCCCTGTAACTAAGCGTGTTAGTAATGCAGAAGAAGATAATATTGCTTCAGCAGTCGGTGAATTAATCGAAGGGCCAGGTAGCCTTGGTGGAGCTTCTTCCTTAATGAGTTTCTTAACAGATGATGTAAAACTGTTAGATGATCCAGTAGTAGCAGATGGAAAAGTAACCTTGAATTTTAATGAAAATATTTATACAAGTGGGTTAGAAGGTGAAGAGAAGGTAGTAGCAGATGAAGTGTTGAATTCCATTGTACTATCCTTAACAGAGCAAAAAGGAATTGAAGGTGTGTCTATCACGGTTAATGGAGAAGCAGACTTAGTGAATGCAGAGGGAGAATCTTTAACAGAGCCAGTAACACGTCCTGAAAATGTAAATACAGGAAGTTTCTAATTATATAAGAAGAAAGGGTGTGCTTATACAAGCCATCCTTTTTTTTGTAGGAGGAATTTTGCATAAGTGGACGCAAAGATTTTTCAGTAGTAAACTAAATGTAGGTGAAATGTAAGTTAGTAAGAATAAAGGAGAATTTTATGAAAGAAATTATTATCGCAACAAAGAACCCAGGTAAAGCGAAAGAATTTGTTCAAATGTTTGAGCCGCTTGGATATGAAGTGAAGACATTATTGGATTTTCCAGAATTAGAAGATGTCGAAGAAACAGGAACAACCTTTGAGGAAAATGCAAAATTAAAAGCAGAGACTATATCTAATATTTTAAATAAAATTGTATTGTCCGATGATTCTGGTCTTATGATAGATGCTTTAGATGGAAGACCAGGTGTATATTCAGCGCGTTATGCAGGAGAGCAAAAAAATGATTCAGATAATATGGACAAGGTCTTAGAAGAGTTAAAGACTGTGCCTTCAGAAGATAGAACTGCACGTTTTTGCTGTACACTAGCTGTTGCTATCCCTGAAAAAGAATCGCTGACTTTTACAGGGGCGTGTGAAGGGGTAATAATGGAAGAAAAAAAAGGTACATATGGATTTGGTTATGATCCTATCTTTTATGTAGTAGAAGAGCAAAAAGCAATGGCGGAATTACCACCTGAAACTAAAAATAAAATAAGTCATCGTGCAAAAGCAATTCAACAATTAAAAATGCAAATACAAGATATTTTTTAAAGGAAGGTTATTGATATGAATGTACTAATAGTAAGTGATAGTCATGGCTTTCATTCCGAACTTGGCCAAGTTAAGGATAGACATGAAAAGGAAGTAGACTTATTCTTACATTGTGGGGATTCAGAACTTTCTAAAGACGAAAAAGCGATGCAAGGCTATGTGACGGTTCAAGGAAATTGTGATTATGAGGAAAGATATCCTACTCAAACTTTACAAAATGCTGCGGGTAAGAATATTTTTATGACACATGGTCATTTATATGGTGTGAAATCGAGTTTAACAAATTTGTCCTATAAAGCAAAAGAGATAGGAGCAAATATCGTTTGTTTTGGTCATTCACATTTATTAGGAATGGAAATGATAGAAGATATTTTATATATTAATCCAGGTAGCCTCAGACTTCCTAGAGGAAGGGTAGAACAAACATATGTGATCTTAACAATAGAAGAGAACAGATATGTAACAAATGTGTATGATCTTCACAAAGGACTATTACCTGAATTAAAGCGTGTTTTTTCCATCTAAAGTAAACTACCTAAAGAGAAATGAAAATATTTCTCTTTAGGAAAAAAAGTTTAAAATATTATTGACATAAGGTTCAATTGGTCATATAATAAGTAATGTCCTGATGACACATTAAATGTTTTACATACATGTCCCAGTAGCTCAGCCGGATAGAGCATACGCCTTCTAAGCGTACGGTCGGGAGTTCGAATCTCTCCTGGGACGCATTTACTTAATATAGTGAAGTATGGTAATATAAGTTTGTAGAAAACAAAATGATGCATGTCCCAGTAGCTCAGCCGGATAGAGCATACGCCTTCTAAGCGTACGGTCGGGAGTTCGAATCTCTCCTGGGACGTAATGAGAAAAAAGCTTATTCTTTTAAAGAATAAGCTTTTTTTATGTTAATCTACCTTTTTACGTTCAAATGTTGTATTCATTGTCTGAGATGGCATAACATCTACTTCGTTATTATCAAAGCTTGTATGATCCACTGTCTGTTCTTCTATCACCATACTAGAGTCTAGAAAAATTAAATATTTTCCTTTTTGCAATTCTGACTCATATTCCGTTGCTTTTCCATCAGCTTCTGCTTGTTGATTATCCATACTGTCTAAAAAGGACGTGGGCTCCACGCTTTCTATACTTGTAGATGTCTGAATCTCAACATTAGTTTCATTTGATATAAAGGAAAGGTCATTATTTTTTGAAAGGACAGAAATTTGCTTGGGAGAATATCCTTTATACGTTAATTCTTTGATTGCTTCAATTGTTTCTTCAGAAGTTTTAAAAATACCTACTAAACTTTTTCCCATATTAGATACCTCCGTTAATTGTAATAATAGTTAGTTTCCCGCTATTTTATAAGTTTAAACAGACAAGTTCGTCCATAAGGTATGATTACTTTATTGAAATAATTTGATTGGAATTTTCTGAAAGTGGTAAAGTCCATTCGTTATTAGATGTACTATTTCCTTACAAGTAGATGTTATATAAAAATTTCAATGGAAATGAAGAAAAAGGTTTAATATATGTAAAATTTGACCAAACTGTGAGCAACAGAAAAAGTATGTGCACAAATATACATTTACACTTGAAAACGTTTACTTTATTCGTGTATAATAAAAATCATAGAAAGTTAATACGTGATAATAATGTTATGTGAATAGATGAACGAAATAATATATGCAAGGGAGTCAGTGATTTTTATGATACTTATGGAATTAAGTAGAAGTAGATTGATTGTAATTAATTACTATAAAAATGGTTTTTTAGAAACATGTAAAGGGGTAATTCAAAAATTAAATTTAAACGACCAAACGATTGATATAAAAGATGATCAGGAAAATATGCTTCAAATTCGTCTATCTTGGATAAAGGATGTTTCAGCAGCTTATTAATAAAAAAAGTTTTGAAACCGTTTACTATAAACGGTTTTTGTTTTTTCGGAATATTATGTTAGATTATATAACAGGATACTGTTAAATATGTAATTATTGCATTATAATGAAATCTGAAAGAAAAGAATTATCCAAAAAAATGATGGGCAATTATGTTAGTGACAGAATAGAAAAAATTTTTTGTCAATTTTCTAAGTACATGCTTTGTTGGTATATCAATATTGTAAGCGTATACAATAAAAGTCCTTTTGTTTAAATAATCAAATAATTCTTAAAAATGGTGTTGACTACTTTTTAAAATCAGCGTAATATAACCTCAACGAAAGCAAAATACAAATATTTCAACAGCTTAGAAATGCTTCTACTAGTGCCAGAATATTATAATGGCACTTCTATAAATATTAATCACTTTGAAAAATGACCATAATACGATAATTCGATGAAGAGGATAAGTAGTTTTTATTCTGGATTCCACAGAGAGCCGGTGTATGCTGAAAACCGGTGAACCAGATAGAAATGAACTCACCTCAGAGTGTTAGCTTGAAAGGTTTTTAACCGATTAGAGCTAGCCGAGTGTTTTCACTCGTTACCAAAAAGAACATTCTGTTCACTAGAGTGCATACATCTATTTTTGATGTATGAATGAGGGTGGTACCGTGGAAAGAAAAGACCTTTTCACCCCTTTGCTTACTAATACATTAGTAAACATGGGGGTGAGAAGGTCTTTTTAGGTTGAACAGGAATTAGAGATCTTTGATAGAAGAAAATGTATGAATAAATTATTTAGGGAGGTTAAACAAATGTTACAGGAGACTGCCTTTGAAAATGCAAAGGCTCAAGTAAAACCGTTAACAGGTGCCGATCTATTATTACAAGCGCTAGAGAAGGAAAATGTTGAATTTATTTTTGGTTATCCTGGAGGAGCCGTTTTACCTATATATGATAAAATCTATGATTCAAATATATTTCATGTGCTTCCAAGACATGAACAGGGTGGAATTCATGCGGCAGAAGGATATGCAAGAATTTCAGGTAAGCCTGGAGTGGTCATTGCAACCTCTGGTCCTGGAGCAACTAATATCGTAACAGGATTAGCAGATGCAATGATGGATTCCCTTCCACTTGTAGTCTTTACAGGTCAAGTAGCAACAAGTGTTATTGGAACAGATGCCTTTCAAGAAGCAGATATATTAGGTATTACTACACCTATTACCAAATATAATTGCCAAGTTAGAAGTCTAGAGGAGATTCCTAAAGCAATTAAAGAAGCTTTCTATATTGCTACTTCTGGTAGACCAGGTCCTGTGTTAATAGATTTTCCTAAGGATATAGCAGCTACTATTACAGAAATACCAAAAGATAAGGAAATAGATCTTCCTGGGTATCAACCTAATACGCAGCCAAACTATTTACAAATTCGAAAATTAACAGAAGCTGTTAGTGCATCGAAGAAACCTGTTATTTTAGCTGGAGCAGGAGTTATATTCGCAAAAGCTAGTGAGGAGTTAAAAGAGTATGCTGAACAGCAAAACATTCCGGTTGTTCACACTCTACTAGGTTTAGGAGGATTCCCTGCTGATAATGACCTTTTTGTAGGAATGGGTGGTATGCACGGTTGTTATGCAGCTAATATGGCCCTATATGAGGCTGATTTATTAATTAATGTTGGTGCACGATTTGATGACCGATTAACAGGGAATTTAGCACATTTTGCTCCGAATGCTACGATTGCTCATATTGATATTGATCCAGCAGAAATCGGGAAAATTATTCCTACCAAAATTCCCATCGTAGGAGATGCAAAAGAGGCACTTACGATGCTAATTAAGCAAAATGGATTACAATCTGAGCATGACGAATGGGTAAAAAAGATTGAAAATTGGAAAAATGAGTATCCGTATTTTTATAAGGAAAATGATCAACTGAAACCACAACAAGTAATGGAGCTATTATTTGATAAAACGAAAGGTAATGCCATTGTTACAACTGATGTAGGTCAGCATCAAATGTGGGCAGCTCAATATTATCGCTTCACACAAGCTAATAGATGGGTAACTTCAGGAGGATTAGGCACAATGGGATTTGGTCTTCCGTCTAGCATTGGAGCACAGCTAGCAGATCCAAAAGCTACAGTTCTTGCTATTAGCGGTGATGGTGGTTTCCAAATGTGTAGTCAGGAGTTAGCACTAATTCGTGAACTTAACTTACCAATAAAGATTATTATCTTTAATAATCAGGCATTAGGTATGGTGAGACAATGGCAAGAGTTTTTCTATGAATCTCGTTTTTCTCATAGTAAAGAATCTTTCCAACCATCTTTTGTAGCATTAGCAGAAGCATATGGAATTAAGGGTTATCAAATTAGTTCAGTAGAGGAAGCTGACAAGGTGTTAGATGAAGTACTGAATGTCAGAGAACCAGTATTGCTTGATTTCCGTTTAGATCCAAATGAGAATGTATTTCCAATGATTGCACCAGGCAAAGGTCTACATGAAATGGTAGGGATTAAACCATGAAGAAAATAATTAGTTTAACCGTTATGAATAAATCAGGTGTACTAAATCGTATAACCAATCTTTTTTCTAAAAGAAATTACAACATAGAAAGTATTTCAGTAGGACACACGGAGCATGAAGGAGTATCAAGAATTACTTGTGTTGTTCATGTAGAAAGTGAAGGAGTAATTGAACAAATTACTAAACAGCTGAATAAGCAAGTGGATATTTTAAAGGTAGTAGACATCACAGACCAAGCTATTGTAGCAAGAGAATTAGCTTTAATAAAAGTGATGGCAACACCTCAAACAAGACATGAATTATATTCGCTTATCGAACCTTTTAGAGCGTCAGTGATAGATGTTAGCAAAGAAAGCATTGTTATTCAAATTACTGGTGAAGCTGAAAAAATTGAAGCTTTTATTGAGTTGATAAGACCTTATGGAATTAAAGAACTAGCAAGAACTGGAACCACAGCATTCCCTAGAGGATCTCAAAAAGCAACTAATCAGAAAAACACTTATTCTATAGTTTAATTAAAATTTATATAAACTAAACTTACAAACGAGAGGGAGAAATAAAATGGCGAAAATGTATTATAACGGAGATGCAAACTTAGGATATTTTGAAGGGAAAACAGTAGCAGTAATTGGATATGGATCACAAGGGCATGCACATGCTTTAAATATGAAAGATAGTGGTGTAAATGTAATTATCGGTCTTAGAAAAGGTAAATCATGGGATAAAGCAGTAGAAGATGGTTTTAATGTATATTCTGTAGGAGAAGCTACTGCTAATGCAGATATCGTAATGATCTTGCTTCCAGATGAATTACAAACAAAGGTATATAACGAAGAGATTAAGCCTAATTTAACGAATCAAGCACTTATGTTTGCACATGGTTTTAACATTCATTTTAATCAAATCGTAGCTCCGACAGAAAGTGATGTACTATTAGTAGCACCAAAAGGTCCAGGACATTTAGTAAGAAGAACGTATGAACAAGAAGCAGGTGTACCAGCATTATTCGCTATCTATCAAGATGTAAGTGGAGAAGCAAGAGAACTTGCATTAGCTTATGCAAAAGCTATTGGGGCATTACGTGCAGGAGCGTTAGAAACGACTTTTAAAGAAGAAACAGAAACAGATCTTTTCGGAGAGCAAGCAGTGCTTTGTGGAGGGTTAACTGCTCTTGTTAAAGCAGGTTTTGAAACATTAGTAGAAGCTGGATATCAACCAGAGTTAGCATACTTTGAATGTTTACATGAATTGAAATTAATTGTGGATTTAATGTACGAAGATGGAATGGCAGGAATGAGATATTCTATTTCTGATACGGCACAATGGGGCGATTTTGTTACAGGACCACGTATCGTTACAGAAGATGTGAAGAAAGAAATGAAAGCAGTATTAACTGATATTCAAGAAGGTAAATTTGCTAAAGGATGGATCTTAGAAAACCAAGCAAACCGTCCAGAATTTAATGCTATTAATGCTCGTGAAAGTGAACATTTAATTGAAAAAGTAGGAAAAGAACTACGCGCAATGATGCCATTTGTAAAAAGTTCTCGAAAGAAAGAAGTGGTAGCTAGTGGCAAAAATTAAGATATTTGACACTACTTTAAGAGATGGCGAACAGTCTCCTGGTGTAAATTTAAATATGGCAGAAAAAATCGTCATTGCAGAGCAATTAGAAAGATTAAATGTAGATATCATAGAGGCAGGCTTTCCTGCTGCCTCTAAAGGTGATTTCTTATCTGTTCAAAAAATTGCTAATACCATAAAAAATAGTTCTGTCACTGGGCTTGCTAGAGCGGTAACTTCTGATATTGATACAGCATGGGAAGCATTAAAGGGTGGGGCAGAACCAAGAATACATGTGTTTCTTGCCACTAGTCCTATTCATCGACAATATAAATTGAAATTGTCAAAAGAACAAGTAGTAGAGAGAGCGGTATCAGCAGTTAAGTATGCAGCGGAGCGCTTTCCTATTATACAATGGAGTGCAGAGGACGCTTGTCGCACAGAGCTTCCATTTTTAGCAGAAATAATAGAAGAAGTAATTCAAGCGGGAGCAAGAATTATTAATATTCCAGATACAGTAGGCTATATAACGCCGAATGAATACGGTGAGGTTTTTCAATATTTAAAAAATAATGTTCCTTCTATAGATAAAGTATCTCTTTCTACTCATTGTCATGATGATTTAGGAATGGCAACAGCTAATTCATTAGCAGCAATAGAAAATGGCGCAACTCAAGTCGAGTGTACTATAAATGGTATTGGGGAAAGAGCAGGTAATGCTTCCTTAGAGGAGATTGTGGTAGCGCTTCATATTAGAAATGATCATTATGGTGAAAAATCTAGAATTAATTTAAAAGAAATTAGTCGTACTAGTAGTCTTGTTAGTGAATTAACTGGGATGGTGGTTCCTGGAAATAAAGCCATAGTTGGACGAAATGCCTATGCACATGAATCAGGAATTCATCAAGATGGTGTCTTAAAAGAAAAATCCACATATGAAATTATTTCCCCTGAACTAGTAGGCTATAACAATACTAATAATATGGTATTAGGAAAGCATTCTGGAAGTCATGCCTTTAAAGCAAGATTAGTTGAACTTGGTCTACAAGTCAATGACGAAGATGTGAAGGATTTATTTATTGCCTTTAAAGATCTTGCAGATCATAAAAAAGAAATAACAGATGAAGATATTATTGCTATTGTCTTAGAAGAAAAACTAGCTAAGGAAGAAAAATACTATGAGCTAGTGGAAGTGAAAGTTCAGCATATGAATGAAAATGAAGCAGAAGCGTATGTGAAACTTTCGAATCAAAAAAATGAAATCATTAGTCATTCAGCTAAAGGCTCTGGAAGTGTTGAAGCTTTATATAATACTCTTGAAAAATCCATAGATGGAGAAGTAAATCTCAAGGATTATCGCATACAGTCATTAGGTGCTGGTAGAGACGCACTTGCACAAGTGTTTGTAAATATTCAATTTGAACAAACAGAATCAACAGGCAGAGGCTTAGATCAAGATGTTTTAGTGGCTTCAGCTAAAGCATATATTAATGCGATTAATCGTGTGATTCTAGCAAAAGAAAAAATGTTAGAAATCGTTTAAGCAAGATGCTTTAGATAGGAGCGGTTAAGTATGAAGAAAAGAATTGCAGTTTTACCTGGAGATGGAATTGGACCTGAAATAGTAGCTGGTGCTATTCAGGTTTTACATACAATAACAGAGGCTTTTGGTCATGAAGTAGAATTAGAATATGGTGATATAGGTGGATGTGCAACAGATAAGACAGGAACGCCATTACCAGATGAAACTGTTTCTCTTTGCAAAAGCTGTGATGCTATCCTTTTAGGAGCGGTAGGGGGACCGAAGTGGGATTCACTTCCGGTTCCAATGCGTCCAGAACAAGGGTTATTAAAGATTAGAAAAGAATTAAACTTATTTGCTAATCTAAGGCCAACTACATACTTTGAAAGCTTAGCAAGTGCCTCACCTTTAAGAGAGGAAGTTATTAAGGGAGTAGATTTGTTGGTAGTTAGAGAGCTAACAGGTGGTATTTACTTTGGAACTCCAAGTGAACGAGTAACCGTAGATGGAAAACCAGGAGCAGTTGATACACTAGTATATAAAAAAGAAGAAATAGAACGAGTAGTTAAAAAAGCGTTTGAAGTAGCTAGAACAAGATCGAAAAAAGTAACGTCAGTGGATAAAGCAAATGTATTAGAGACTAGTAGATTGTGGAGAGAAATTGCCAATGAAATAGCTCAAGATTATCCAGATGTAGAGCTTGAGCATATGCTTGTAGATAATGCAGCTATGCAACTAATTCGTAATCCAAGACAATTTGATGTGTTGGTAACAGAAAATATGTTTGGCGATATTCTAAGTGATGAGGCATCTGTATTAACAGGCTCTTTAGGTATGCTTGCTTCCGCAAGTCTGTCAGAGGGTGGCCCATATCTATATGAGCCAATACACGGTTCTGCACCAGATATTGCAGGACAAAATATAGCTAACCCTTTAGCTACTATCCTATCAGTAAGTATGATGTTAAAAACTTCTTTTCAATTAGAAAGAGAAGCCAGTGTAATTGAAGAAGCTGTGAAAAATGTGTTAAATAAAGGCATAAGAACAAGAGATATTCTAGCTCCTAATACTATTCTAGTTTCCACCACAGAAATGGTTCAAGAAGTAAGAAAAGAAATAGATGTGCTAGTAAATAGTAGTGCTATTAAATAAAAAATCCACAAGGCTTTAAGAAAATAAGGATCGATCGGAGAAATGGAGGGTTAACAATGGGCAAATCCATTATAGATAAAGTTTGGGAAAAGCATATTGTGCATAGAGAAGAGGGGAAACCAGATTTACTCTATATTGATCTGCATTTAGTACATGAAGTTACCTCTCCGCAAGCTTTTTCAGGATTAAGAATGAAAAATCGTACAGTAAGACGTCCAGATAGAACTTTTGCAACAATGGATCACAATGTTCCTACAATAAATCGATTTAAAGTAGACGATGAAGTAGCATTAAATCAAATGACAACCCTAGAAAAAAACTGTAAAGAATTTAATGTTCCATTAGCTGATTTAAATAGCCCTGAACAAGGGATTGTACATGTGATAGGACCGGAACTTGGATTAACTCAGCCTGGGAAAACAATTGTTTGTGGAGATAGTCATACCTCAACACATGGAGCGTTCGGAGCACTTGCATTTGGAATTGGAACAAGCGAAGTGGAGCATGTACTAGCAACTCAAACCTTATGGCAAACAAAGCCAAAGACTTTGAAGGTAGAAGTGAATGGAAGCTTGGCATATGGTGTCAATGCAAAGGATGTTATTCTCTATATATTATCCAAATATGGAGTCAATTTTGGAACAGGACATGTAATAGAATACACCGGAGATGTTATCCGTTCTCTTTCGATGGAAGAGCGAATGACAATTTGTAATATGTCTATTGAAGGAGGAGCTCGTGCTGGATTAGTAAGTCCAGATGAAATAACCTATTCCTATTTAAAAGGAAGAAAGTATGCTCCTGAAAATTATGAGGCAGCCATTAAAGAATGGAGTTCACTCGTATCAGATCATGATGCAGTGTATGATAAAGAAATCATTATTGATGGAAATGATATTGCACCGATGGTTAGTTGGGGTACCAATCCTTCTATGACAGCAAAAGTAGATGAATTTATTCCTACATCAGCAGATTTCGCAGAAGAAACAGATCGTAGAGCTCTAAAAAGTGCCTTAGATTACATGGGACTTAAAGAGGGGCAAGCTATTACAGATATTGCAATACAACATGTATTTATCGGTTCCTGTACAAATTCAAGAATAGAAGATTTAAGACAGGCGGCAAATGTCATTAAAGGACAAAAAGTATTTCCTGGTGTAAGAGCGCTTGTTGTACCTGGTTCACAACAAGTAAAAAAACAAGCAGAACAAGAAGGTCTTCATTCTTTATTCACGGAAGCTGGATTTGAATGGCGAGATGCTGGTTGTAGTATGTGTTTAAGTATGAACAACGACATGGTACCAAGTGGCGAACACTGTGCATCAACATCCAATCGTAACTTTGAAGGAAGACAAGGCGCTGGCGCAAGAACTCATTTAGTTAGTCCTGCAATGGCAGCAATAGCAGCGTTAAACGGTCGCTTTATTGATATAAGAAAATCAACAACAGCGGAACTAGTATAAGAATCAGGAATATAGCATGCAAAAAATACATGTAGATGTAATGCTTGCTCTTACTAAAAGGAGGTTACTTTTGTGAGTGGATTTAAAAAGCTATTTGCAAAGGCGGTTGCAATGGATCGTGTGAATGTTGATACAGATCAAATCATTCCGAAGCAATTTCTAAAAAGAATAGAGAAAACAGGATTTGGTCGCTTTGCTTTCTTTGATTGGCGTTATCTGAAAAATGGAGAGCCAAATCCAGAATTTGAATTGAACTTTCCAGAAAATCAAGGAGCATCTATTCTAATAGCCAATAAGAACTTTGGTTGTGGTTCATCAAGAGAGCACGCACCATGGGCATTACACGATTATGGATTTCAAGTAGTTATCGCTCCATCATTTGCTGATATTTTCTATCAGAACTGTTTAAAAAACGGAATGCTACCAGTTCAATTAACTCCAGAAGAGGTGGAGTATTTACTAACAGCAGCAAAAAATCAACCGTATTCCTTGCATATTAATTTAGAAAACGAAACAGTCGAAGATGAAAGTGGCTTTCAAGCTACCTTTACCATTCACCCTTATTGGAAGAAAATGCTCGTAAACGGCTGGGACGAAATCGAAATTACATTACAATACGACGAAGCCATCTTAGCATATGAGAATAATTGATATAAAAAGAGGTATTCTTAAAAAAGAATGCCCTTTTTTATGTGGAAATCAGCCACTTGTTGCAGTTAGAGAAGAAGTAATGCTACACTAGCAACAAAAAGATGGTATAGGCGGTTAAATAAATGAAAAAGAACGAGCCTGAACAAAAAAATAATATTTTCTTTTTCCCCAATTTAGATAAACGATTGTTAGAAAAAGGACTAGATGCTATTCAACAAAAAAAATACAAAGAGGCCGTTCCATTATTAGAAGAGGCATTAACCATTAATCCTGCTAATAGTGAAACAAAAATTGGCCTTGTACTTGCTTATTTTGAGCTAGGATTGTTACAAAAAGCAAAAGAAATTGCGAAAGAAATGCTTGCTGATGGATCAGGTGAATACATCGAAGTATTAGATTTATACATCATGATTCTCGTTCAATTACATGAATATCAGGAGATTGTTACAACAATAGAAGTTTTATTAGAAGATCATCAAATCCCAGCTAATAGAATGGAGCATTTTTCTAAAATGCTAGAGTTTAGTAGAAAAATGGTGCTCTCTGATCGTATAGAAGTAGAAATTAAAGAAGAACGTGATGTACAACCATTACACTTACAATCCATTCAAGATCCTAATGAACAAATGCTTCTTATTGCCAATCTTTCCGAACAAAATATTCGTTCTTATATAGAAGAAGTAAAGGTATTCTTACAGTCTCAAGAAAGTAATCCATTTCTAAAAACAATGCTTTTAAATATATTAAAAGAACAAGAATATAACCAAGAGATAAGTATTCAAAAATTTGATAGAATTATAAATGTTATTCCTTCTGAACTAGAGGATATCCAAAATCAAATACAACAAGCTGACATAATAGAGATATTAATTGATAAGGTAGAAAGTAATGACCCAGTTTTGTTTGAAAACATTAGACTGTTAGTAGACCGGCAAAGCTTTCTATTGTATCCTTTTCCTTTGGAAAATTACTCAGTTGATACTTGGGCTGCTGCTTATCATTCCATTGTCACAGAATATTTTGGACAGGAAGAATCAGCTATAATATCAAGTTTATATGAAATTAAATTAGAAGATTTACAGCAAGCAAAACAGTTCATTTCAAGACTTGAGGAAATTTCTTATCCTAATATTTAGGCTTGGATGTTGAAACAACTAGAACCTATGATATAATGTAATGGTTGCATTTAGATAATGCGAGGATGTATATTTTAACTAGATATTGCTTTTTAGAAAAAATAGGTTATGAATGACAATACTGTCTAAACGTAACTTAAAGACAAAGTTCTATCTAAACATTCAAAGAAGTAATGAAAAAGTAGAATAGATTGTTGGAGGGAAATAATAGTATGTCAGCTAAATGGGAAGTTTTAGAAGGGAACCGCGGGGTTCTTACAATTGAATTAGATGCTGAAAAACTAAACGAAGGTTTAGACTTAGCATTCAAAAAAGTAGTAAAGCAAGTAAATATTCCAGGATTCCGTAAAGGTAGAATCCCACGTGGAATGTTCGAACAACGTTTTGGTGTTGAATCTTTATACCAAGATGCAATCGATATTCTTTTACCAGAAGCTTATGCTAATGCAATTGACGAAACAGGAATCGATCCAGTAGATCGTCCTGAAATCGATGTAGAACAAATCGAAAAAGGTAAAACATTAATCTTCAAAGCTACTGTTACAGTTAAGCCTGAAGTTACTCTAGGTGAGTACAAAGGTTTAGAAGTACCAGCAGTTGATACAAATGTTACAGATGAAGATGTAGAAGCAGAAATCAAAGCTCTTCAAGAAAAACAAGCTGAATTAGTAGTAAAAGAAGAAGGAACTGCTGAATTAGGCGATACAGTTGTGATTGATTTCGAAGGCTTCCAAGATGGAGTAGCTTTTGAAGGCGGAACTGCTGAAAACTTCTCATTAGAACTTGGTTCAGGACAATTTATCCCAGGTTTTGAAGAAAAATTAGTAGGAGTTGCTACTGGTGAAGTGAAAGAAGTAGAAGTTTCTTTCCCAGAAGAATACCATGCAGAAGAATTAGCTGGTAAGCCTGCTACTTTTAAAGTAACAGTTCATGAAATCAAAGGAAAAGAACTTCCTGAACTTGATGATGAATTTGCTAAAGATGTAGATGAAGAAGCTGAAACATTAGCTGATTTAAAAGAAAAAATTAAAACTCGTTTAGAGAACGATAAAAAACACCAAGCAGAGCACACAGTACGTGATACTGTTGTAGAAAAAGCTGCTGAAAATGCAACAATGGATATTCCATCAGCGATGTATGATACAGAAATCGACCGCATGATGAATGAATTCGAACAACGTCTTCAAATGCAAGGTATGAACCTTGAACTTTACTTCCAATTCTCTGGTCAAGATGAAGCTGCTTTAAAAGCACAAATGCAAGAAGATGCTGAGAAGCGTGTACGTGTAAACTTAACACTTGAAGCAATCGTTGCTGCTGAAAACATCGAAGTAACGGAAGAAGAAGTAAATGCTGAACTTGAAAATATGTCTGGAATGTATAATATGCCTGTAGATGCTATTAAACAAGCTCTTGGTGGCGTAGAAAACGTTGAAATGGACCTTAAAGTTAGAAAAGCAATCGATTTCCTTGTAGAAAACAGTAAAACTGTTGCATAATAGAAGAAAATAAAAACTAAGGCGCGACTATTTCGTGCCTTAGTTTTATATTAATGTTAATATACATATAATAAGGGGTAATAAGCTATTAGTTACTCCAAACAACAAGTACAGGAAGACTACTTAACAGAGAAAGAGTAATATTTCCAGACTTAAAGATGTGAAATCTGGTTATGCTTATGTAAGTACATACGTTTTATGTTACGGATTATTTAGTAGTAATTTCTCTCAAGGTATATTGTTTCCTGTACGAAGGTACCTTGTGTTACAATTCAATACATAACTGTTGTAAGAAGTAAAGAGTTTCCATGAAGATTCATAATCCGTAACGGTAAACATATACAAAGTTAGTTTTAAGGGGTGAAGACATGTTTAAGTTTAATGATGAAAAAGGACAATTAAAATGTTCTTTCTGTGGGAAAACGCAGGATCAAGTCCGCAAATTAGTAGCTGGACCAGGAGTATACATTTGTGATGAATGTATCGAATTATGTACAGAAATTGTGGAAGAAGAACTAGGGACGGAAGAAGAAGTAGAATTTAAAGATGTTCCGAAACCAGCAGAAATTCGTGATATTCTAGATGAATATGTAATTGGACAGGACCAAGCGAAAAAGGCACTTTCTGTTGCAGTTTATAATCATTATAAGCGTATTAACTCTAACAGTAAGATTGATGATGTGGAATTGTCTAAGAGTAACATCGCTTTAATCGGACCTACTGGTAGTGGTAAAACTTTACTAGCACAAACCTTAGCTAGAATCTTAAACGTACCATTTGCTATTGCAGATGCAACTAGCTTAACTGAAGCAGGGTATGTTGGAGAAGACGTAGAAAATATTCTTTTGAAGCTAATTCAGTCTGCTGATTATGATGTGGAAAAAGCGGAAAAAGGAATTATCTATATTGACGAGATAGATAAAGTAGCTCGTAAATCAGAAAATCCATCTATTACAAGAGATGTATCTGGTGAAGGAGTACAACAAGCACTTTTAAAAATTTTAGAAGGTACTGTAGCAAGTGTGCCTCCACAAGGTGGAAGAAAACATCCACACCAAGAGTTTATTCAAATTGATACTACTAATATTCTGTTTATTTGTGGTGGAGCATTTGATGGAATTGAACCAATTATTAAAAGACGTCTTGGTCAAAAAGTAATTGGATTCGGTTCAGACGCGAAGCAAGCGGAGACAGAAGAAAAAGATTTATTATCTAAAGTGTTACCTGAAGATTTATTGCGTTTTGGATTAATTCCAGAGTTTATTGGTCGTCTACCTGTTATTGCTAGTCTAGGACAACTAGATGAAGATGCATTAATGGAAATCCTGACTAAACCAAAAAATGCTCTAGTTAAACAGTATAAAAAAATGCTGGAACTAGATGATGTAGAATTAGAATTTGAACCAGATGCATTAAATGAAATTGCAAAGAAAGCAATTGAAAGAAAAACAGGTGCGCGTGGATTACGTTCTATTATTGAAGGAATAATGCTGGATGTTATGTTTGAATTACCATCTCGTGATGATATTGTGAAGTGTATTATTACAAAAGAAACGGTAACTGAAAACGCTACTCCAAAGCTTGTTCTAGAAGATGGAACTATCCTAGACAAAGAAACAAAAACTTCTGCATAAACAACAGTTAAGAGAAGAATCATTTTTACCAAATTTGGTAGGATGGTTCTTTTTTTTGTTTATTTTCTTATTAGTAAAGAAGAACCTATAAATTTTCTTCCATACTTTTAAAAAGAATCTTGTTTATTCCAACTAAGGAAAGGAGATACTACTTTTTAAGAGATGGCTTTGTTAAAAAAATGTTTCTGCAGCAATACATAAAGCCTAGCCTACTTATTAAAAAAACATCAAGTCTCAGGAGGTATTATGAATATGAGTTGGGCGGAGATAGCGTTATTTGTACAATTATTTTTTGGGATCATCATTGGTCTATATTTTTGGAATTTATTGAAGAGCCAACGAACTCAAAAGGTATCGATTGACCGAGAATCCAAAAAAGAAATGGACCAACTAAGAAAGATGCGATCCATCTCGTTAACGGAGCCATTATCAGAAAAAGTGAGACCAACTAGCTTTGCAGATATAGTAGGGCAAGAGGATGGTATTAAAGCGTTAAAAGCTGCTTTATGCAGCCCTAATCCACAACATGTTATCATTTATGGTCCCCCTGGTGTTGGGAAAACAGCAGCAGCAAGACTTGTGCTAGAGGAATCAAAAAAGTATGACAAATCCCCTTTTAAGACAAACTCTGTCTTTATAGAATTAGATGCAACTACTGCGCGTTTTGATGAACGAGGAATTGCAGATCCTTTAATCGGTTCTGTACATGATCCTATTTATCAAGGAGCAGGAGCGATGGGACAAGCGGGAATTCCTCAACCGAAACAAGGTGCCGTGACAAATGCTCATGGTGGTGTTCTCTTTATAGATGAGATTGGGGAATTACATCCTACACAAATGAATAAGCTCTTAAAAGTATTAGAAGATCGAAAAGTTTTTTTAGAGAGCGCTTATTATAATGAGGAAAATACACAAATACCGAAACATATTCATGACATATTTAAAAATGGATTACCTGCTGATTTCAGATTAATTGGAGCGACGACACGGACACCGAATGAAATACCACCAGCGATTCGGTCTAGATGTATGGAAGTCTTCTTTAGAGAATTAACAAAAGAAGAAGTAGTTACTATTGGAAAAAAAGCAGCTAACAAAGTGAATCTTACTATAAGTGATCAAGCTTTAGATACACTCTCAGATTATGCTAGAAACGGCCGAGAAGCCGTTAATATAGTTCAGATTTCAGCAGGTCTTGCTATCGGAGAAGAAAGAGATTTTATTAAAGAGGAAGAATTAGAATGGGTAGTAAATTCTAGTCAATTATCACCTAGAATGGAAAGAAAAATAAATCAGGAATCTCAAATAGGGTCAGTAAATGGATTGGCTGTTATTGGGCCAAATACTGGTGCTTTATTAGAAATAGAAGTTACAGTGATTCCTGCTAAAGACGAAAAGGGATCTATTAACATAACAGGAATTGTAGAGGAAGAGAGCATTGGTGGACAAGGGAAGTCTATTAGACGAAAAAGTATGGCTCGTGGTTCAATTGAGAATGTAATTACAGTGTTACGATCTATGGATGTTCCAGCAAATCAATATGATATTCATGTGAATTTTCCAGGAGGAGTTCCAATTGATGGTCCATCGGCCGGGATATCAATGGCGACTGGAATTTACTCTGCTATTTACAAACAGCCTATTGACCGTAAAGTTGCGATGACTGGAGAAATAAGTATTCATGGTAAAGTGAAAGCCATTGGTGGTGCTGTAGCAAAAATAAAAGCAGCAAAAGCCGCTGGAGTAGAAAGAGTCATAATTCCAAAGGAAAATATGCAAGCAATGCTACAAGAAATAAAAGGAATTACGATTATTCCAGTTAGTACATTAAACGAAGTATTAGAGCATGCATTACTGAAAGAAAGCTGGAAAGAAGACGCTATACCTGCTTCAACAGTGGAGTTATCAAAGAAAGAGAGCATATAGTAAAGAGTGAAAATAGAATAGATTTATCTAAAATACAGTTTAGACGTAAAAAAAACCCTAACTATTAAGCGATATGAAACCTTCGCTAAAATAGTTAGGGTTTTCCTTTATTAAAAGATTAGAGCAGTGATTTCTGTAAAGACCATAATAATTTATAATATATTTGGATCTTTTCAGATTACCTTATCGTACTTTCTTCAACTCCAATTTACCGACTGAAAAGTAAAATGGAGAAGGAAATGGTAGAGATTTTTTATGTTTTAAGCAATATAATGCAATCCTTAGCCAGTTACGCTGTTTATGTAAACCGGTAAAGAAAAGATACAATGTATCTTGGTCATATTCGGATTCGCCATAATGACCTATGGGACTAGCAACTCCATTTCTATACCATTCAGGTCCCTTATCAGAATCGAGAATTAATCGTGGTGATTCAGACCAATTTATTCGATCTCCATTAGCTTCCTTGCCTTCTAAAATCCATAATCCTTGTTTGGGAAAAGGAGTTCTTCCATATAAGTTTGTACTTCTACAAACAACCATTTCAAAACCATGAGCATTATTAGACGGATGTACAGAGGCATTATAGAAATTTTCATTCTCTATAAAAACAGCTTGAGGCTTTGACCAATTAGATAGGCCGTCTTTACTTTCACTGTAAAGTATTCTATATTGAGGGAATCCGTTTTTCCCTGTTTCCTGCTTAGTGGTTACATACCACATTCTCCACATACCTTCTATAAATCTAACATTAGGTTCTAGTACATTAGGAAGTTCCTCTGTTCCCGTTATAACAGGTAAAGGGTGACGAAACCATTCACTTCCCTTTTTCTCCAAAAATCCAATAGCATATGGCGCGTTATTATCAACTACTTTGTTTGAACCTCTGCCTGCATAATATACCCTTTCAACAAATGCTCCATTAGGTTCAATGCCTTTTACATAACATGGTGTATGGTAGCCGAATGAATCCCATTCGCCTTTAGGGGAATTATTTGTAAGAGCCTTAGCTTTATGGGAATGCTGCTCATTTCTTGTGATTGTCCAATTATTATTACTTAAAGGCTCGCCAATTGGTAATGTAGCTGTGAAAATATTATTTTTGAAATTAGTTTGAAAACCTCCAAAAAACATCCACCACTGATTATCTAATTTCACAACATGAGGATCTCCCATTCCTAAAACATTGGTAATCCCATTGTATTTGTCTACTTGATCAAATATTTTTATAACTTTTTTCATAATAAATTTCATGCATTCACCTTCCCTTTTTAGCCTATCCATCCCAAGTCTGAAACATTCTATCACTTGCTTGATAAAGGCTTTACTAGTTTATTCATTTTATTCTGAAGAGTATTTATTATATAATTGAAGAGTGGAGATTTCTTTTTAAGGAATATTGTATTTGTTGTATGGAAAAGACGAAAATAAGCCATTTTAATTAATATAAATGCTGATAGAAAAAAGGATGGAGAGAAAATGTCCTTTTCCCTTTCTTTTTCGAAATTTCGCTCAAAAGATGTAATGACCATTTGTACAAAGTGAATTGAAAATATTTAGAGTTCTAATTATCCTTTTGGACTAATAATCCTAGTTAATAGACACTTCTTCATAAATAAGATAGAATTGTACAAAGCATTAGCGTCTAGAGAAAGGTAGAATTACTTCTAGAAATAATAATAACAGAGGATTTTTAAGCTGGAGGTGCAACGACATGGAGGAAAATAAAAAAACAATAGTACCCCTCCTGCCGCTTCGAGGATTACTTGTGTATCCAACTATGGTACTTCATTTAGATGTTGGTCGAGATAAGTCAGTGCAAGCCCTTGAAAAAGCTATGGTAGAAGACCATTTAATTTTTCTTACAATGCAGAAGGATATCGATATAGATGAACCGTCTGAAGACGATTTATACAAAATGGGTACATTAACAAAAGTAAAACAAATGTTAAAGCTACCTAATGGAACCATTCGCGTTTTAGTTGAAGGACTTGAACGAGCTGAAATGGAAGAGTTATTAGAAGAAGATGGATACTTTTCAGCAAGTCTTTCGTTTCATGAGGAAAAAAATACAAAAGATGTAGAAGACGAAGCTTTAATGCGAACAATGCTGCAGTATTTTGAACAATACATAAAGATATCCAAAAAAATATCACAAGAGACATATGCGACTGTTTCTGATATGGAAGAGCCAGGGAGAATGGCAGATATTATTGCTTCCCACTTACCAATCAAACTAAAAGAAAAGCAACATATTTTAGAAACCCTTGATCCGAAACAAAGAATGAATTATGTGATTGATATCATTCATAACGAAAAAGAAGTGCTTAATCTTGAGAAAAAAATTGGTCAGCGCGTAAAAAAATCCATGGAAAGAACGCAAAAGGAATATTACTTACGCGAACAAATGAAAGCCATTCAAAAAGAACTTGGTGATAAAGATGGTAAAAGTGCAGAGGTAAGTACTCTTTTAGAAAAGATAGAAAAAGCAGGCATGCCTGATCATGTCAAAGTAACGGCATTAAAAGAATTAGATCGTTATGAGAAAATTCCATCCACCTCTGCTGAGAGTTCTGTTATTCGTAACTATATTGATTGGCTATTAGCCTTACCTTGGACAAATGCAACCGAAGATGATTTAGATATTATCAAAGCAGAAAAAGTGTTAAATCACGATCATTATGGGCTAGAAAAGGTAAAGGAAAGAGTATTGGAATATTTAGCAGTTCAAAAGTTAACTGATTCCTTAAAAGGACCGATTCTTTGTCTTGCAGGACCTCCTGGTGTAGGGAAGACAAGTCTTGCTAAATCGATAGCTCGTTCGTTAAATCGAAACTTTGTACGTATATCCTTAGGAGGAGTTCGAGATGAATCGGAAATAAGAGGACATCGAAGAACTTACGTAGGAGCAATGCCAGGTAGAATTATACAGGGTATGAAAAAAGCCGAAACTATAAATCCTGTTTTCCTCTTAGATGAGATAGATAAAATGTCTAATGATTTTAGAGGAGATCCTTCTTCTGCTATGCTAGAAGTATTAGATCCTGAGCAGAACCATAACTTTAGTGACCATTACATTGAAGAAACATATGATTTATCTAAAGTTATGTTTATAGCAACAGCAAATGATCTCTCGACTATCCCAGGACCTCTTCGTGACCGAATGGAGATTATTTCTATCGCTGGATATACGGAGTTAGAGAAAATTCATATTGCTAAAGATCATTTGCTACCAAAGCAAATTAAAGACCATGGCTTAACAAAAGGTCAAATCCAAATTCGAGAAGATGGAATTCAAAAGATTGTTCGTTTATATACACGTGAGGCAGGCGTGCGATCTTTAGAAAGACAATTAGCTAAAATTTGTCGAAAAACGGCGAGAATGATTGTTTCGACTGAAAAGAAAAAGGTAATCATTACAGGGAAAAATATCGAAGAATTCTTAGGAAAACCTATCTTCCACTATGGTCAAGCAGAAGAAATGGATCAAGTCGGTGTAGCAACAGGTTTAGCATATACAGCTGTAGGTGGCGATACTTTGCAAATTGAGGTATCATTAGCACCAGGAAAAGGAAAACTGGTGTTAACAGGTAAACTAGGTGATGTTATGAAGGAATCTGCTCAAGCTGCATTTAGCTATATTCGTTCTAAATCAAAAGAATTGGGTATTGATACTGAATTTCATGAGAAATACGATATTCATATCCACGTTCCTGAGGGTGCTGTTCCTAAAGATGGTCCTTCTGCAGGTATTACGATGGTTACAGCCCTTGTTTCCGCTCTATCTGGTAAACCAATTAAGAAAGAAGTTGGGATGACCGGAGAAGTAACACTAAGAGGAAGAGTTCTTCCGATTGGTGGTTTGAAGGAAAAATCACTTGGAGCACATCGAGCAGGATTAAGAACGATCATTATTCCTAAAGATAATGCCAAAGATATAGATGATATACCTGAAAGTATAAGAGAGGAACTAGACTTTATTCTTGTTTCTCATGTAGATGAAGTATTAAAACATGCATTGAACGGAAGTGTAAATCTTTGAAAGTAAATAAAGCAGAAATAGTTATTAGTGCAGTAAAGCCACATCAATACCCTGAAGACAATATTCCAGAATTTGCTCTTGCAGGGAGATCTAATGTTGGAAAATCGTCTTTTATTAATAAAATGTTAGGTCGTAAAGCGTTAGCTCGTATATCGTCTAAGCCAGGAAAAACGCAAACATTGAACTTTTATTTGATTAATGAGATCATGCATTTCGTAGATGTCCCTGGATATGGATATGCAAAGGTCTCTAAAAAAGAAAGAGAAGCATGGGGAAGAATGCTAGAAACGTATTTTACCTCTAGAGAACAATTAAAAGCGGTTGTTTTAATTACAGATGTAAGACATCCACCAACAAATGATGATGTGACGATGTATGAATTCTTAAAACACTATAATATTCCTTGTATTATTATTGCTACTAAAGCAGACAAGATTTCAAAATCACAGTGGCAAAAACATTTAAAAGTAACAAGAGAAACATTGCAATTAAGCGAAGAGGACTACCTCATTCTTTTTTCTTCTGAAACAGGAGAAGGTAAGGATAAAGTTTGGTCACTACTTGAGTATTTAGCGAAAAATTAAATAGAGATGTCTCGCCGTGCCCTTTCTCTGATAAGCAGTGGAGAAAGGGAACAGTGTCGAGACATCTCTATTTTCTATTTTTGGAAAGTAAATAATATCCCCCTACTAGAATAAACAGAACTGGTATTATAGTATGTAACGTTCGAGAGCTTACCTTTAAAAAGGTTAAGGAGCCAAGAATATCTTGATAAAAAAGTAATAAGACCGCGAGTAGAAGGAAAAGAATACCGTTTAGCATCCCTTGACCTGTTTTCTGGTTTTGTAGGATAAATCCTAACGCGATAATTAAAATAAATGTTCCTGTATGGTCTGGCCAAATCGCTAATTTGTTTACTAAATGAAAATGAAGACCAAAGCCAGTTAGTATAACGCCGGGTAAAATGGAACCATAGTCTTTCCCTCCGTATCCTTGGAAGAGAAATGCCGAACCTACTATTACTAATAAAGTAGCCCAGGAGAAGAAATCTGGGAAAAGAGTAATACTAAAATTCTTCAAAATAAAATACAATCCAAAACCTACTAGGACGATTCCAGAGAACCATTTCTGTGTTTTCATTATTTCCTCCGCTTCCAGTAAACTTTTCTTGAATACAGTCGAATTATTTGTTACTGTACTTGAGTGGTGAACAAATAATTAAAGTTTCGTATACTATAGATAATAATAAGATATATGTATAAACTATAACTAGTAAATAACGTAAGTATAATTCTTTTAGCCTTTTCAATACTATATATTACCATACGATTTCACATTTTGTTCACATTTACTTTGTATTTTATTACACATTTGTGACGGAAATTTGTTATAATAACTACATGATAATAATAATTATAAATTAATGATATTAGATAAAAAAGATTTATGGGGGTGTCATTTCAAACATGCATATAGTAGTTGTAGGACTTAATTATAAAACGGCCCCAGTTGAAATACGTGAACGCTTAACATTTGATACTTCGCGATTAGGGGAAGCGATGGGTCAATTGCAAAAGAAAAAAAGCATTTTAGAAAATGTAATTATATCAACCTGTAACCGTACGGAGATATACGCAGTAGTAGATCAGCTGCATACTGGTAGATATTACCTAAAACAATTTTTAGCAGAATGGTTTCAATTGGAACAAGAAGAGTTTGTTCCTTATTTATTTGTGTACGAAACAGACGGAGCAATTAACCATCTTTTCCAAGTTGCTTGTGGATTAAACTCCATGGTAGTCGGAGAAACACAAATACTAGGTCAGGTGCGTTCTAGCTTCTTAGAAGCACAATCTATTCATTCCACAGGTACTGTGTTTAATCAACTATTTAAACAAGCTATCACATTAGCTAAACGAGCACATACGGAAACAGAAATCGGAGCAAATGCTGTTTCGGTAAGTTATGCTGCAGTTGAACTAGCTAAAAAGATTTTCGGTACATTACACAATAAAAATGTGCTTATATTAGGTGCAGGAAAAATGGGAGAGCTTGCGATAAAGAATTTATATAGTAACGGTGCTAAAAATGTTACTGTGATAAATCGCACACTAGAAAAGGCGGAAACACTAGCTAATAAGTTTGAGGGAAAAGCAATGCCTTTAAATGAATTGCAATGTGCATTACTTGATGCAGATATTGTTATCAGTTCAACTGGCTCTAATAGCTTTGTAATCAATAAATCAATGATGAGTGCAGTAGAGAAAATCCGTAAAGGTAACCCATTGTTTATGGTTGATATAGCTGTTCCTAGAGACCTTGATCCTTCCATAGCTGACTTAGATAGTGTATTCCTTTATGATATTGATGATTTAGAAGGAATTGTGGAAGCAAACCTGCAAGAGCGCCAGAAAGCTGCCGAGAAAATCATGATGATGATAGAACTAGAGATGGTTGAATTTTATCAATGGCTCCATTTACTAGGTATTGTTCCTGTTATCACTGCACTACGTGAAAAAGCACTATCCATCCAAGGTGAAACAATGCGTAGCCTAGAAAGAAAGCTGCCACATTTAAGTGAAAGAGATAAAAAATTAATTAGTAAACATACAAAAAGTATCGTTAACCAAATGTTAAAGGATCCAATACTTCAGGCAAAAGAATTAGCTGCTCACCCTGACGCTGAACAATCCTTACAGCTGTTTAAAAAGATATTTAACTTAGAAATAGATACTATAGAAGAAGATGCAAAAGAAGAAAAGGAAACGGAAAGTAACGCTTTTGCTCCAATTGTACAGCCATCTATTCAAGTGTAAGAGAAATTACTATTTAGATAACCTGCATCTTTCCTTGTAGCTTTAAGGTAAATAAAAATGATATGATAAAAGTGAAAATATGGAACCACTGTTTTATTCAGTGGGGAAATAAGTATTTTTTCTGCTCAAAGGGGAACCATATATGCAGGATATTTTTATGACTAGACTTCATGAATTTACCATCATTCTTTATGCATTATCTGTGCTATTATACTTTTTTGATTTTACGCATAATAACCAGAGGGCGAATAAGATAGCTTTCTGGTTACTTTTGTTTGTATGGACGTTACAATCCACCTTTTTAATTGTATACATCTTTAAAATGGAACGCTTTCCTATCTTAAATATTATGGAAGGTCTCTACTTTTACTCATGGATACTGGTTACATTATCCTTAGTCATTAATAAGCTATTAAAAGTAGATTTTATCGTGTTTTTTACAAATGTGCTTGGTTTTATCATTATGGCCATTCATACTTTTGCACCTGCTAGTGACACTAGTATGGTCAATGCAGATCAAGTGGTTTCCGAATTACTTTTTATCCATATTACAGCTGCTATATTAGCTTATGGATTATTTTCACTTTCCTTTATTTTTTCCTTATTATACTGTATTCAGTTTAATTTGCTAAAACAAAAGAAATGGGGGAAGAAATTAAGGCGGATTGCGGATCTTGCTAGACTTGAGTATATTTCATATGTATTGAATATCTTTGGGGTACCAATGTTATTAATCGGATTAATTCTTGGTGTGCAATGGGCTATGATACAAAATCCCACTTTCCCTTGGTATGACCCGAAAATTGTTAGTTCCTTTATTGTATTATTCATATATAGCTGTTACTTATATTTACGAATGACAAATAGGTTAAGAGGAAGGAATATTGCTATCTTAAATATTGCAAGTTTTTTAGTTGTACTAATTAATTTCTTTTTAGTAGGTAATTTCTCTACTTTTCACTACTAGGTTTACATATTAGAAAGAAGAAACGATGGAGGTTGTATGATATGAGAAAAATTATCGTGGGGTCAAGAAGAAGTAAGCTTGCTATTACTCAAACAAATTGGGTAATCAATCAGTTGAAAAAATTAGATTCTTCCTTTGAATTTGAAGTGAAAGAAATAGTAACAAAAGGAGATGTAATTCTGGATGTTACTTTATCAAAAGTAGGTGGAAAAGGCTTATTTGTGAAAGAAATTGAGCAAGGAATGCTTGATAAAGACATCGACATCGCTGTACATAGTATGAAAGACATGCCAGCAGTGCTTCCAAAAGGTTTAACAATCGGTTGTATTCCGAAAAGAGAAGATTATCGCGATGCGTTAATTAGTAAGAATCATATTCCTTTAAAAGAGTTGAAAGAAGGCGCCATTATTGGAACAAGTAGCTTAAGAAGAGGTGCTCAACTACTTGCAGTACGACCAGATCTTGAAATTAAGTGGATTCGTGGGAATATTGACACACGCCTAAATAAATTAGAAACAGAAGAATATGATGCCATCATTCTAGCTGCAGCAGGATTGTCTAGAATGGGTTGGACAAAGGATGTAGTAACAGAATTCTTAGAGCCAGAAATTTGTTTGCCAGCTGTAGGGCAAGGTGCACTTGCTATTGAATGCAGAGAAGATGACAAAGAAGTACTAGAGCTTTTAAGTAAATTATCCTGTCAGGAAACGACAAGAGCAGTTTATGCTGAAAGAGAGTTCCTACAAAGAATGGATGGAGGATGCCAGGTTCCTATAGCTGGATTTGCTACATCTAGTAATAAAGGCGTAGAACTAACCGCACTTGTTATATCACCAGATGGAAAGACAATCTATAAAGAAAATTTAAGTGGTCAGAATCCTATTGAAATAGGAGAAAAAGCGGCAAATCTTTTAACAGAGAAAGGAGCAAAAGCTCTAATAGATCAGTTAAAAGAGGAGCATATTATAGATGCATAACCCACTAATAGGAAAAAAAATCTTAGTGTCACGCTCAAAGGAACAAGCTGGTGTGTTGTCACAAAAGATAGCAGAATTAGGAGGCATAGCAATAGAGATACCTTTAATTGCTATAAAAGAAAAAAGGCTCCCAGACTCCACTTATACCTCTTTGCTTCAATCAGAGGTTGCTTGGGTCATTTTTACGAGTAGTAATGGTGTTCATGCCTTTTTTCGCCAATGGGATCACCAAACAATATTGCCTACAAAGATAGCTGTTATTGGAGAAAAAACAAATCAGACCTTGTTTAATTATGGATACCATGCAGACTTTATTCCATCTAAATATGTTGCAGAGCAATTTGTTACTGACTTCATTCCCCATATTTCTAAGCAAGATAAAATTCTTGTAGTGAAAGGAAACTTAGCTAGAGATCATATTGTCCTAGAATTAAAAAAAGTGTCTAAAGAGGTCAAAGAAATTATTCTTTATGAAACTTCCTTTCCAAAAGAAAGTGAAGTGGAGCTGGTTGAACACTTACAGAAAAAAAACATAGATATTCTTTTTTTTACAAGTACTTCAACGGTAGAACATTTTATGGGAATTGTGAAAAAGCATCATTTAGTAACAAATATAAGAAATTGTATAATCGTAAGTATTGGACCAATAACAACTGAGTGTTTGAAAAGATATGACATAGAAGCAGACATTACAGCTATTCCTTATACAATTGATGCCATGATAGAAGAATTAGTGATATATGTCACAAATAGAATAGGAGAGAGAAAGCATGACTGAATTTAAACGTCACCGTAGATTAAGAACATCTGCTAATATGAGAGCGTTAGTAAGAGAAAACCATATACATATTGATGATTTAATTTATCCACTGTTTATTGCGGAAGGAACAGATATTAAGAAGGAAATTTCTTCTATGCCTGGAATCTATAATTTATCAATCGACCATCTAAAAGAAGAAATGGATGAAGTGCAAGCTTTAGGAATTAAGTCTGTATTATTATTTGGTATTCCAAATGAAAAGGATGAATGTGGGACTCAAGCATTTCACGATCATGGAATTGTTCAAGAAGGCATTCGATATATTAAAAAGAATTATCCTGAAATCTTAATTATTGCAGATACTTGCCTTTGTGAATATACAGACCATGGACATTGTGGAGTGATTGAAGAAGGAAAAGTATTAAATGATGAGTCTCTTAAGCTACTTGTAAAATCAGCAGTCAGTCAAGCGGAAGCAGGAGCTGATATTATTGCTCCATCTAATATGATGGATGGTTTTGTTTACGAAATCAGAAAAGGACTGGATGAAGCAGGATTCCTTGATATACCTATTATGAGCTATGGAGTGAAATATTCATCTGCGTTTTACGGTCCTTTCCGCGAAGCAGCTGATAGTACTCCTCAATTTGGTGATCGTAAATCATATCAAATGGATCCAGCAAATCGAGTGGAAGCATTTAGAGAAGCGAAAAGTGATGTAGAAGAAGGTGCAGATTTTTTAATTGTGAAACCTGGGTTGCCTTACTTAGATATCGTTCGAGATATGAAAAATGAATTACAATTGCCAATCGTTATTTATAATGTAAGCGGAGAATATAGCATGGTAAAAGCTGCTGCGCAAAACGGGTGGATAGATGAAGAAAAGATAGTTATGGAAATGATGGTAGGTATGAAGCGTGCGGGTGCAGACTTAATTATCACCTACTTTGCTAAAGATGTAGCACGTTTATTAAAAGAACAATAAGAGGGTAGGGATTAGTATGCGTTCATATAAAAATTCAGAAGAAGCCTATATAGAAGCAGTCGAGTTAATGCCAGGTGGAGTGAATAGTCCTGTACGTGCATTTAAGTCTGTTAAAAGAAATCCAGTATTTATGGAATCTGGAAAAGGTTCGAAAATTTACGATATTGATGGCAATGAATACATTGATTATGTTTTATCATGGGGACCACTCATTCTTGGCCATGCAGATGATCAAGTAGTAGAAGCAATTAAAAAAGTAGCAGAAAAAGGGACGAGCTTTGGAGCTCCTACTTTAATTGAAAATAAATTGGCTGCGCTTGTTAAAGAAAGAGTGCCAAGTATTGAAATTGTTCGTATGGTTTCTTCTGGAACAGAAGCTACTATGAGTGCTATTCGTTTAGCACGAGGGTTTACAGGTCGTAATAAGATTTTAAAATTTGAAGGCTGCTATCATGGACATGGTGATTCCTTATTAATAAAAGCAGGATCAGGTGTAGCAACACTTGGTTTACCAGATAGCCCAGGTGTTCCAGAAGGAGTGGCAAAAAATACAATCACGGTTGCTTATAATGATTTAGAAAGTATTAAATATGCTTTCTCTATGTATGGAGAGGATATCGCTGGAATCATTGTAGAACCAGTTGCAGGAAATATGGGAGTTGTCCCACCGAAACCAGGGTTTTTACAAGGGTTAAGAGATATTACTACTAAATATGGGGCATTATTAATATTTGATGAAGTAATGACAGGCTTCCGAGTGGATTATGGCTGTGCACAAAGCTACTTTGGAATAACTCCAGATTTGACTTGTTTAGGAAAAGTAATCGGTGGCGGACTACCAGTAGGAGCTTATGGTGGAAAAGCAGAGATTATGAATCAAATCGCTCCAAGCGGACCTATCTACCAAGCTGGAACACTATCAGGTAACCCTTTAGCCATGACAGCTGGTTATGAAACGCTATCTCAGTTAACACCAGAGACGTATCAAGAATTTATACGAAAAGCAGACGTATTAGAGAGTGGCTTAACGATGGCCGCTAAGAAATTTGATATCCCATTTACCGTTAATCGTGCGGGATCTATGATTGGATTCTTTTTCACCAACGAAGATGTTAAAGATTATGAAAGTGCAAAAACATCTAACCTAGATTATTTTGCATCATTTTATAATGCAATGTTAGAACAAGGCATATTCCTACCACCATCACAATTCGAAGGAATGTTCCTATCCACTTCCCTAACAAATGAAGATGTGGAAAAAACAATCCAAGCAGCAGAGCATGCTTTTTCATTGTTGAAATAAATAACTTTTGACAAAGTGATTTTAGAAAATTTCTGGGGTTTTTATAATATGTTGCAAAAAAAGAATATTTTCCAGGTTGATTGGAGCGGATAGGTCAGACTCCTACGGGATTAGCAAGACAGACGAGACCCTGCAGGCCACATGTAGACCTCAGCTCGTCGCCCGCCCCGTGGAAAGCGAACCCCTGCATCGGAAACATATCTAATTATAAAAACAACTATCTCAAACAGTAATTAAAGTTTTATTTATAAAAACAGCGTGTCTACCTCTTTATTACAAAGATAGATACGCTGTTTTTTATTTTTCCAATAAACATAAGAAACTAATCATAAAGTGATTCTTCCCTTCATAAATTTGTAAAGACAATAGTGATATATACGTGAAAGGAATGAAGGGAGGAGTCGCTTTGTCTCAAGAAAATTCGTCAACATTACGCTTTTCGTTGGAAGAGTCGGTCTGGTTTCAAAAAGGACAGGAAGTAGCAGAATTGCTTTCCATCTCACTTGACCCAAATATAACAATCCAAGAGAACGATCAGTATATTAACATTCAAGGATCATTGGAATTAAGTGGTGAATATAAGCGAAACAATGAGGGGGAACAAGAAGAAGAGGATGTATTTAAGGCTCCTAAATTAATTCATTCAGTGATGGAGAGGGAAGAAAATGTTTGCGAATTTTTACATCACTTTCCTGTGGATATAACAATCCCTCTATCAAGAGTATCAAGCCTAGAGGATTTAGAAATCGAAGTAGAAACATTTGATTATGTCTTTCCAGAAACAAGTTGCTTAAACCTTACCGCAGATTTATCGATCACTGGCTTAGTGGAAGTAGAGCAGGAAGAGAGAGAGGATGAAGAAGCGGAGGAAATAGAAGCATTTGAAGAAGTAGAAGAAATAGAGCTTGCATTTAGAGGATCAGCAACAACTGAGGTAGAGGTAGAGACTCAAGAGTATGAAGAACCTGAGGAAATTACTTTTACTCCATTACAAACATCAAGCCCATTGTTAGAGGAGCATGTAGAAAAACAATCAGATGATTTATATACTTCCTTTGAAGTAGAAGTGAGAAAAGCACCAGAAGAGGAAGATGAATGGAATTCTAATGAAAGCTCTTATTTTGCAGAGGCTGCAAGAGAAGAAACAGAAGAAACAGAAGAAACAGAAGAAACAGAAGAAGTTCCCGCTGTACCAGAAATGAAAGTTTCTTTGTTTCGTAGTGAAGAAGAGGTCTATTCGGCAGAAGAAGTATACCAAAAGCCTCCACAAGAATCCTCTTCTATCTCTAAGACGGAAGAATTATTGCTTGAGCACCAAGAAGAGTTAGAAGAATCCTCTTCCACTCAAGCAGAAGAGCCTAAAAAGAAAAAGGGTCTTTTTAGTAAAACAAAATCATTAACCTTTACCGAATTTTTTGCAAGAAAAGAAGAGGAAACACATACAAAGCTGAAGGTATGTATTGTGCAGCATGGAGATACTTTAGAAAAACTGAGCAACAGGTACAATGTAAATATCCATAATCTATTAAAAGAAAATAGATTGGAAGCAAATCAAGATATATATGAAGGACAGGTATTGTATATACCAGGAAGCTTTGTAGAGAAATAAACATTAACCCATCCAGGCAGGAGAAATAATCCTGCTTGCCTTATTTTAGAAGAAAGAATAATTAAGTATGTTCCGTTTGAAGAAAGTGTGGGCGGATATGAATGAAAAAAATTTGTTAAAAAAATATACACCTATTTTAAAACCATACTCCGTAGAACCCCATTTTGTAGAGGAGTTTGGAAGGCTTGCGAAAATTTACAGTAATAAAGGGACATTTGCATTAAAAGGGATTGACCCTCATAATGGATCAGATTTTACCAGACATGTTCGTATGCTTTATCAAAAGGGATATAATCGCATCGTTCCCATCTATCCTACGATGGATGGAAGATATGCGGTTTTATATGATAATAAGTTGTATTATCTGATGCCATGGCTTCCTAATGAAGATAGAGAAACCTATTTTAAGAAACATCAGCAAATGTTTCGAGAATTAGCTAGACTTCATATTCTATCCTCTAAAGAAGTAACGATTGAGAAGGAAGATCGAGAAGAGCATTATGAAAATACTCTGTTAGATTTAGAAAAAGAACAGGAATTCTTAGATGGATTTATTGAACATTGTGAGAGCAAGGAATATATGTCTCCATTTGAGCTAATGTTTTGTATGTACTATCATGATATAAGGCAGGCGCTTATTTACTCAGAAAACAAATTAAAAGAGTGGTATGAGGAAACAAAAGAGGATGAGAAGGCTAGAGTATCTATTATTCATGGGAAAATTTCGCCAGAACATTTTTTGTACGATGACCGTGGATATGGGTACTTTACTAATTTTGAACAGGCAAGATACGGAGCACCTGGTCATGATTTATTACCCTTTCTAGCACGTTCCCTTAAAACGACACCAAAGCAAAATGATGATTGTATTGAATGGTTATATACGTATTTTAATCATTATCCTTTAAAGAACGATGAAATGCTTTTGTTTTTAAGTTATTTGGCACATCCTGGACCAGTTATTAAAGTATGTGAAAAATATATGAAAAATGAAAAGAAAGAGAAAAATGAGCGTAAGTTTACCCAAAAGCTTTTGAGGCAATTTTGGCTATTAAAGAACACGGAGTATGTGGTGATGCGCGTGGATGAAATTGAGCGCCAAAAGAAAGCACAACAAGAAGCAGCTGAACAAGCAGAGGCCCAAGATTAGACCTTGGGCCAATTTTTTGATTCAGCTAGAACATACGCTTAAAAGGACATATAATAAAAAAATGAGAAGATAGAATAAAAGCAAAAAAAATAGGCTATCCTTATTGACGAGAATATGTTATTTTCGGTAGTATATATATTATTAAAATAAAAGGCAATGACAGGGAGTAGTACAATGTCCGTTGATTTAAAGAGAGGAAATCATTTGCTGTGAGATTTCTATTCAACCCATTGGAAGGTAGCCCTCGAGCTTCTTTTGCGAACGGTTTACTTATTAGTGAAAGACGGAGAGATTCCGATATCATCTTTTTAAGAGCCAATACATTCATTTGTATTGGAAAAAAGGTGGTACCGCGAACAGACTCCATTCGTCCTTTTATGACGAGTGGAGTTTTTTTATTTGCTAAAAAGTACATGTGGAAATAGGAGGAAAAAAGATGGAAATGAAGGAAATCTCCATGCCAACAAAATATGATCCAGCTAATATTGAGAAGGGTCGCTATGATTGGTGGTTAAAAGGAAAGTTTTTTGAAGCTAAACCAGATGAAGGGAAAAAGCCTTACACGATTGTTATTCCGCCTCCAAACGTAACAGGTAAATTGCATTTAGGTCATGCATGGGATACTACATTACAAGATATCTTAACAAGAATGAAAAGAATGCAAGGTTATGATGTTCTTTGGCTTCCAGGAATGGATCATGCTGGTATTGCTACACAAGCTAAGGTAGAAGAAAAATTACGTGCACAAAATATTAGCAGATATGATTTGGGACGTGAAAAATTTGTAGAAGAAACGTGGAAATGGAAAGAAGAATATGCTAGTCATATTCGTGAACAATGGTCTAAAGTAGGTCTTGGATTAGATTATTCTAGAGAGAGATTTACCTTAGATGAAGGACTTTCAAAGGCTGTTCGAGAAGTTTTTGTTTCTTTATACAAAAAAGATTTAATCTATCGTGGTGAATATATCATAAACTGGGATCCAGCTACGAAAACAGCTTTATCAGATATTGAAGTTATTTATAAAGATGTTCAAGGTGCATTCTATCATATGAAATATCCTCTTGCTGACGGATCAGGATATATTGAAGTAGCTACAACTCGTCCAGAAACAATGCTAGGGGATTCTGGGGTAGCTGTTCACCCTAATGATGAAAGATATCAACACTTAATCGGAAAGAAAGTTCTTCTACCAATCGTTGGAAGAGAGATTCCAATCGTTGCTGATGATTATGTAGAAATGGATTTTGGTTCAGGTGCGGTTAAGATGACTCCAGCACATGATCCTAACGACTTTGAGGTAGGAAACCGACATAATTTAGAGAGAATACTTGTTATGAATGAAGACGGCACAATGAACGAGCGTGCAGGCAAGTATGAAGGCATGGATCGATTTGAATGCCGTAAACAAATTGTGAAAGATTTACAAGAGATGGGCGTTCTTTTCAAAATAGAAGAGCATATGCACTCTGTAGGACATTCGGAAAGAAGTGGAGCAGTTGTAGAGCCATATCTTTCTACTCAATGGTTTGTTAAAATGCAACCATTAGCTGATGAAGCGATTGCTCTTCAAGCTAAAGAAGAGGAAAAAGTAAATTTTGTGCCAAATCGCTTTGAGAATACGTATATGCGTTGGATGGAGAATATTCGTGACTGGTGTATTTCTCGTCAGCTTTGGTGGGGACATCGTATTCCAGCTTGGTATCATAAAGAAACAGGAGAAATTTATGTAAATCAGGAAGCTCCAGAAGATATCGAAAACTGGGAGCAAGATACAGATGTTCTTGATACATGGTTTAGTTCGGCTCTATGGCCATTTTCTACAATGGGCTGGCCAAATACTGAGGACGAAGATTTTAAACGTTATTATCCTACAGCAGCATTAGTAACTGGATATGATATTATCTTCTTCTGGGTATCTCGTATGATTTTCCAAGGCCTAGAATTTACTGGACAAAGACCATTTAATGATGTATTAATCCACGGACTTGTTCGTGATGAGCAAGGACGCAAAATGAGTAAGTCTTTAGGTAATGGTGTGGATCCTATGGATGTTATTGCACAGTATGGTGCAGACTCCTTACGTTACTTCTTATCAACAGGAAGCTCACCAGGGCAGGATTTACGTTTCAGCATGGAAAAGGTAGAGTCTACTTGGAACTTTGCGAATAAAATTTGGAATGCTTCTCGTTTTGCATTAATGAATATGAATGGATTAACGTATGAAGAAATTGATTTAACTGGCGAAAAATCAGTTGCAGATAAATGGATTTTAACTAGATTAAATGAAACAATTGAGACAGTAACACGTCTGTCTGATCGTTATGAATTCGGAGAGGTTGGAAGAGTTCTTTATAACTTCATTTGGGATGATTTCTGTGATTGGTATATTGAAATGGCGAAGCTTCCTTTATATGGAGAAGATGAAGTAGCTAAATTAACAACTCGTTCAATCCTAGCATATGTATTAGATAATACAATGCGTTTATTACATCCATTTATGCCATTTATTACAGAAGAAATTTGGCAAAACTTGCCTCATTCTGGTGAATCTATTACAACGGCAGCATGGCCAGAAGTTAATGATGCATTTACAGATGAAAAGGCTGCAAATGATATGAAACTATTGGTTGAAATCATACGCTCTGTACGTAATAGTCGTGCAGAAGTAAACACGCCAATGAGTAAGAAAATCAGTATTCTTTTAAAAGCAAAAGATGAAGAAGTAAAGGCAACTTTAATGTCTAATCAATCTTATATCGAGCGCTTCTGTAATCCAGAGAACTTAACGATTGATACAGAGATTGCTGTACCAGATAAAGCAATGACTGCCGTTATTACAGGTGCAGAAATTATTCTTCCACTTGAGGGGCTTATCAATATGGAAGAAGAAATTGCACGACTTTCTAAAGAATTAGAAAAATGGTCTAAAGAAGTAGAGAGAGTGCAAAAGAAATTGAGCAATGAAGGCTTTGTTAAGAAAGCGCCAGAGAAAGTAATTAACGAAGAAAAAGCTAAAGAACAAGATTATTTAGAAAAAAGAGCAGCAGTTGAAGCAAGAATTAAGGAATTAAAGGGATAATTTCATAATGGTTGGAAGGGTGACTTTAGATAATAGCTAAAGTCACCCTTCTCCTATTTCATTTTTGATAAAAGAAGGTGCACTTATGTTTCATTCTTATACTGATGCATTAAATTGGATCCACTCTCGTTTACGTTTTGGAATTAAACCAGGACTAACAAGAATGGAAATGATGATGGATAAACTGAACCATCCTGAGACTAAAGTAAAAACCATTCATATTGGTGGAACCAATGGGAAAGGTTCAACAGTCACGTATTTAAGAAATATTCTAGAGCAAGCTGGCTTAACAGTTGGTACTTTTACTTCTCCTTATATTGAGCTATTTAATGAAAGAATAAGTGTAAATGGATCCCCAATTAAAGATGAAGAAATCCTACTATTAGCAAATAAATTATATCCAATTGTGGAAGAAATGGATCAAATGGATATAGGAGGACCAACTGAATTTGAAATAATAACAGCCATGTCTTTTTATTATTTTGCCTATATAAATAAGGTGGATATCGTAATTTATGAAGTAGGATTAGGAGGAAGGTTTGATTCTACCAATATTATTTCACCCTTATTGTCCATTATCACTAGTATTGGCTTAGATCATACGGCAATTCTTGGGGAAACATACAGAGAGATTGCTATGGAAAAGGCTGGGATTATTAAACATAACTCACCTATCATTGCAGCTGTTAAGCAAGTGGAGGCTGTAGAGGAAATAGCTAAAAAGGCTAATGAAGAAAATGCTCCTCTATATCTTTTGTATAAGGACTTTACTATAGACAATGAGAAATTAAATAGTAAAGGAGAAGCTTTTACGGTAAAAGATGCTTATCACAGATTCGAAGAGTTGCAGATCTCTATGTTTGGAAAACATCAAGTAGAAAATGCTTCGTTAGCAGTTAAAGCAGCTCTTTTACTGAAAGATAACTTTCCTCCAATTACTGAAATCAATATCCGAAATGGTTTAGAACAAGCAACGTGGCCGGGACGATTTGAAATTATCTCAGAAAATCCTCTAGTTATTTTAGATGGAGCTCATAATATAGAAGGGGTGGAAGCACTAACTAGTGTCTTAACAAACCGTTATCCAGATAGAAATAAAAGTATAATTTTCGCAGCGTTGTCTGATAAAAAAACAGATAAAATGATTGGACTGTTAGACAAGGTCGCGAATGATATTACGTTTGTTACCTTTGATTATCCAAGAGCGTCAAATAGTTTTACGTTATATGAGGAAAGTAAGCATATCAATAAAGCACATACTTCCGATTGGAAACGAGCAATTACGGATAAATACGAGTCCCAACATAATAAGGAAAGCATGTTAATTATTACGGGTTCTCTTTACTTTGTATCAGAAGTGAAGAAGTTTTGGAAGGATTTGAAAAAAAATCATAGGTAAAAAATCTTATAGATTATTTGAGAAGAAAGAGGTAGTATATATTTATTAACTCTATCTATTTGAATTTTATGAAAATATAGCAATATTTGGTGTTTAATAGCCTTTTTTTAGGGGGTATAATAGTTAATAAGTAATAGGTCTAATGAAGTGAGGGAAATGGGTGAAGGCAAATATGGTCAAACCAAACACGAAAAATTTAATATGGACTATATGGTTACTGCTTTCTCCTTTAGGATTGTGGGTTACTTACCGTATGCATCCTCCGCAAATTCAAGGACAGGAATGGGAAATACTAGGGTTTTTATTATTCATGGTGATTGTGGCAAGTATGCCAATGATTATTAATGGAAATTCGGTTTTCTTCCTACAATGGGCATCTTTATCAGTATTTTTAATCTTTGGATTATTTATTGAAACGGTTCTTGTACAAATTGCTTTAATGGCTGTCCTATATCAAGCAAAAATAGATAAGAAATCTTTATTTAGGATTCCTATGAATTCTACTATGTTTATTTTAGTTTCTATTAGTAGTGGAAATATTTATTTTGCTTTAGGTGGAGAATTAAAAGTAGATTTATTTTCTAGTGTACAGGCTTTTTCTTTAGGTATTGTTTATGTTCTATCCTATCTTATCATTAATACTTTTATTATCTTTTTTATTGATCGAGTTGTTTACGGCAGAAGAACTTCATTCTTTACAAAAGATTTGTTTTGGGAAATGCTTACAACAGCAATAAGCTATCCAGTAGGTATTGCGCTATATGTAATTTATTTGGATATAGGTCCTCTTGCTTTAATTTTAATTGGTGTCCCTTTTATTTCCTTATCACTTATTCTAAAGTTGTATCATTCTAGTCAAACAGTTAATGATTACTTGAAAAAAATAACAGAGATAGGCCATCAACTCTCTCAAAACTTATATGTTTCAGAAACCATTGAATTTTTTAGTAAGAAATTATATGAGTTATTTAAGGTGGATTTCATATTTATTCACCAAGTAAATGATCGAAGTGAATTAGAAATGATAGCTAGAGTGGAAGGGCAAGAAGAGCTACCTGTTTTTGAAAACACGTTAATGTCGAGTGAAGGAATTTGTGGTAGAGTATTGGAAACAAAGAAGGCATTAGTGTTTCATTCAAAGCAGGAGTGGATGGAAGTGAACAAGGGATATATGCCTGAAGATATTCAAAGTGTTTTATGTATGCCGCTTATAAAGAATAGTAAAGTTATTGGTGTATTACTACTTGGAAAGAAACAAAAGAAGGCATTTGCTAATATGAAGCTGATGGTATTAGATTTGCTTTGTGCTCAATTTGCCATTGCACTTGAAAATGCTAAGTATTTCGAAAAAACAAAGGAAAATAGCGAAAAATGTGGACTAACAAAACTATATAATTATCGTTATTTCGAAAAATATTTAACAGCAAGATTTACTGAATTACAGAACAAGGAGATAAAGAATCTAGCACTTATCATGTTAGATATTGATCACTTTAAATCGATTAATGATATTTATGGTCATCAAGCTGGAAACGAAATATTAACAGGCTTTGCTGACCGCATTCAACAGCTAATTGGTGATCATGGATTATTTGCTCGTTATGGTGGAGAAGAATTTGTTATTTTATTAACCAATACGTCTATTGCAGAAGCATATGATTTAGCCGAGTTTATTCGCAAAATGATCGCTTCAAAACCTTTTTTAATCAAGCAAAATATGAATGATGAAAATCAACAGACCAAAGTTAGTATTACAGCTTCTCTAGGGCTTGCTAGTGCACCTGATGATGCAGACGAGCCTATGGCACTAATAAGGCATGCAGATAGGGCACTATACGTAGGTGCGAAAAGAGCTGGGCGAAATCGTGTAGCTAGTTATATAAAATAGATAGCAGTAGATAGAACTTCCAGCTGGGGGGTTCTTTTTTTTATTTTTGTAAATTTTTCTAAACTAGATAAATAGTGGTGTATTTTTCCACAATAAAACGCTATGCTAGTACAAAAGTACTTGATATAATGAGAGTATTATAGATAAGTAGCTAAAATTTAGTAAAAGAGTTATAGATTAGGGGTGCAATATTTATGAGGAGAACGAAATTAGCTAGTAAATTTTTATTAGTTCCATTATTGTTGCTATTGCTTATGCCTACAGAAACAAATGCTGCAGCAGGCAAACCTGCAGTGAATTTTACTGTTACTCCTTCTCAAGGTGTAATTGTAAAACCTAGTAATGGAATAGCTCAAGGGAGTCTAGATGTGCGTTTAACACCTGAAGGAAAAGCAACGAATGCTAATCGTTCTCCTATAGATGTTGTGTTTGTTTTTGATAAGTCGGGTTCAATGAATGAGAGTGGAAGAAACCCATATAAATTTGAAAGTGCAAAAAATGCAATGTATGATGCAGTGAAAATATTTAGTGCAGATCCAAATATTTATGATCGCTTTGGATTTGTTCCTTTTGATAGTGATATTGACGAGAGTAATATTGTTAAATTTCCGTCTAGTTCAATTTATTCTCAAAAAAATGTTAGAGATAACTTAAGTTATATCAGTAATACTACATTTAGGTTAAATGCATTAGGTGGAACCAACTACACCCAATCTCTTCAGAAGGCTTCGTCTATGTTAGCATTAGGGAATAGTAATGCAAGTAAGTATATTTTTTTCATGACTGATGGTGAACCGACTGTTTCTACTGCAACGGAAAACATTAATAATAGGGATAGAGAAGTGACTTACACAATTTATACAAATAATACAGCAACTAGAACCTATCAAGGATATAATAGAAATATTTACTTAAATGATGCTGAAAGAAATATTAAGGCTCACATACAAAAAGAAGTTGAATCTTTAACACAACAAGATATTAAATTATATTCTATAGGATTTGGAAATAATAAAGAAGTAGATATGGGATATCTAAACACCTTGTCACTAAAAACAGGAGCAACAGCACAACAAGCATCAACAGATACTATTTCAAAAATATTTGAAGATATCTCCACAAAAATCTCAACACCAACCATTACAGCTACTATTAAGATTAATATTTCAAAATTCAAAGATACAGTGAAATTAGCTGATGATGCAAATGCAACAACGGATAGCGCGGGGAATATTATTATAAAGAAAGATATCCTTTTCCCAATAAATCAAGATCCATCTGGTGCAATCGATATTTCCTTACCGTTAACTTTTAGTAAGGAAGGAAAATATGAATTCGATAATATTACGTTACAATATACGGATTTGGATGGAAAAGCACAATCTAAAAGTACTAGTGCAACTATTGAAGTCAAAAGTGATGCTCCTGCCACTTTCTCTGCTAATATGACACTAGAAAAAGTACAAAATGAATTAAGTGATTTAATTAAAACGAGTAATTCAACAGATCAAACAAACCACTTTAATGTTAAATATACAATGAATCCAACAGGACTTGTAAATAGTGCTGTATCTGGAATATTAAAAAATTTGGTGATTGAGCAACCTCTGCCAGATAGTGTGAGTGTTGTGTCTACAGAAAATGTTAAAGCAGAAACTAGGGATATAAATGGCACAAAACAAAAATATGCCATCATTACTGTTCCGAACGAAGCTAACTATTCCAATGGATTATTTAGAGTTTCTGAAATTACGAAAACTATTCAATATAAAGTAGATCATGCTGTTAGTAATTTAACCATGCCAAGAGCCAATTTATATTATGTTGACTCTCCTCGATTTGCAGATAAAAAACAAACAACTACCATTGCTGCATCACAGCAGTCATTAAATATGAAAGTACAGTTAAAAGAGTTCTTAGCTAACAAGTACACAGGTGATGCGGCAGGTATTATCGAAAAAAGAGATCAAGGAACCAATAATAAATTAGCGAATTCTGAGTTCCCAAATGACTACGGCTTACAAAATAAACCAGTCAAAGATATGATTTTTAAAGAGGGGTCTTCTAACAGAATTATTGAGATTACGTACTCAGATAATACAAAAGCTTATCTAAACTTTGTACCAGACTTCGATTTAACTGGTCAAACAACAGCCACTAAATATAATAGTGGTGCAACAACGACAGAATATGTGAATGCCAAGCTGACAAGTAAAGTAGCTGGAAGTAGTGTAACATATTCATATAAAGTGGATAATGTTTCTAGCAGCACAGGTTGGAAAGAACTAGATCCTACTAAGGATATTCCAATAACTTCACTTGGTAACAATACCATTTCAATAAAAGCTAGTGGTGGATTCTCTAATAATACCGAGGTTATTAAAACTATTACTATTACCAGACCCGTTACATCTTTAGTAGTTAATCCTAATCCAATTGAATTGAATATTGGTGGTACGAAAAGCTTTACAGTGGATATTCAACCAACTGATGCAACAAATAAGAACCTCAATATTAGATTAGAAGATACATCCATTGCGTCATTAGTAACTGGGCAAAATACTATAACAGGTAATAAGGTAGGTACAACCTATTTACTTGTATCAACAACCAATGGACCTGAGATCATTGAGCGTATCCCAGTAAATGTTATTGATCCATATGTAAGATTAGATAATATCAAGTTTAAACAAGATCCTTACCAATTAGAACTAAGCGATGGATCATATGATGATTTAATTCCTGTTGAAGATTTATTAACCTTTAATCCAACAAATGCGACAGATAAGGATATTGTTAATGTTGTTTCAAACAGACCTGAACATGTAGAAGTTGTCAAGATTAATGGAGATTATTATATCAAAGGGGTGGAAGTTGGTTATGCCCAAGTAACAGCGACTGCTGAGAAACAAAAGGATGGTACCCAACCAAAGGCTTCCACAAATGTCCAAGTTGTTAAAGACAGTGACAATGGTGGAGATAATGGTAGCGGAGGAAGTAATAGTGGAAGTGGCCGATGGTAAGGGGAATAGGAAGTAAGAGGAGAGCTCTATCTGCATAGATAGAGTTTTTCTTTTCGATATTTTACCACTAGCGTCGCATTAAAATAACGTATCACACTTAATTAATCTAAATTTTCTGCATTCTATCCATTACACAAAAAAATCCTTTATAATGGTCTGGTGGTAGTAACCTATCCAAATCCAATATA
>NZ_WEHU01000014.1 GCF_009183415.1 Bacillus sp. B1-b2
TTAGAAAGGATCAGTCATGATTTTTGAGTGATTCTTTCTAACACCCCACCAAACGAAGTGCGGTAGTAGCTGGAGAAGAAAAATATCTCATTTTTTTGTGTCTACTTTCTTGACAGAAGACCAGAATTACATGAAATTGGAGACATTTTCCTTACTTAACCGGAAAAATACGCTTATTAGCAAGGAAATTAACATGATAATTATCATTAGTCGGAATTCTCCGCTTATTTTTGATGATTCCTACAAAGTAAAAAAAATGAAAGTGCCACAAATTTTTTTCTTTTTTATATTATCCTTCCTCATGAATCAAATGTAGACAATGCTGAAAAAGCTCCTCCCAAAACGTCTTACCTTGTAGACTTTGGGAAAGAAACATAGAGATGGTGGAATGATCTGGACTTTTTCTGGGAATAGATTCCTAGAAACTAGTAGTAGGTTGTAATCCAGTATTGATAGGGTAATTACAACAATCACATATGATTTTCCTTAATAATAGCTTCATCCTATTTACCAGAAATACTTTCAGAAAAAGGAATCTAGCTCCGTAAATTAGTTGATAAAAAATATCTTCACGTATGAATTTGCCGAATGGTGATACAACGTTCAATAGAAAAAAACATACACCTATGAATGCACAAGTGTATTTGTATAAGTCCAAAATGCACGCCAATGTGGATATAAAGATGAGTTATGAGTAATCACATTGTTCTTAGGAAGAAGTGGATATACTTACATTATTACAAACATGTATATAGAAGAAGCATTGCCAGGAAAGCAGATACTACTAAAAGAATTCATGGTTTAATACACGGTGGAAAACTCGAACATGCTGTTCTGGTTATACAGAAAGATACAGTGGAGGTTAGATTATGAAAATTATAAGTGTAAAAGACTTAAAAAAATCTTACGGAAAGAACCAAGTGCTCAAAGGGTTAAATTTCGAGGCAAATGAAGGAGAAATTATTGGAGTCATTGGAAAAAATGGTGCTGGTAAATCCACCTTTCTTGAAATTTTAATGACCATTAAAGACTTTGATCACGGTGAGGTTGTCCTTTTTAATGAGAATTTGCAAAACATCTCTATTGATAAACTGGGGAAATTAAGAAGAGATATTTCGGTGGTATTACAGCCTACACAATTTTATAAGTCTTTAAAGGTAGAAGAATTATTAAAGTTGTTTAAATCCTACTATAAGTCTAATAAACAGATTGAGGAGATTATTGCTGATTTCAACCTGGAGCTTCATCGAAGAACGTACTTTGAAAAATTATCTGGTGGATGGAAGCAGAAGGTGAGCCTTGCGATTGCCTTTTTGTCAGAGCCTAAACTGATTATCTTGGATGAACCAACGACTGGTTTGGATCCTCATATGCGAAATATTTTATGGTCTTACATCGTCGACTATAACAAGAGCAGAGGCGGAACAGTTATCTTAACAACCCATTATATGGATGAAATTGAAATGTATTGCGATAAAGTGATGTTAATTGAGGATGGAAAGAATGAAATGTTTGAGAGTACGGAAAACATCTTGTCACTAGGGTATAGATCGATTAATGACTTTTACCTTTCAAAAGTATCGGTATAGGAGGAAATCAATATGTTAGCAACACAGTTAAAATACGATTTAATTATGTTTTCGAGGGAGCTTTTTTATTTAATTTTCTCCATTGTTGTTCCACCAGTAACATATGTATTTTTGGGACAATTAGTTGGTGATGGTACTTTTGCAGGTGGTTTGAGCTATGCCCAAACATACACTCCATCCTTTATTCTATTGATTACGTTTTCTGTTGTTTTCTTTGCGTTCGGTTTTGACCAGGTAATGAACCGCTCCACAGGGGTGGAAAAAAGGATTAATATATCGCCTGTACATGAGCGAACATTACTTCTTTCCAATATCATAAAATCCATCATAATTACTAGCTTTGGTTTTCTACTCATAAACATAATTGGAATATTTGTCTTTGAGTTAAAATTTGAAGTCCTTATGTTCTTAGGGTCATATGGATTCTTTATTATCCTGAATGCTGTACTGTTAGTCATCTCATCTGCCATTTATTCTTTGTTCAAAGACATGAAAAGTGCATTGATCTTTTCCATCCTAATCTTCCAATTTGTTATGTTCACAGGCGATTTTTCAATTCCAGTCGAACAAATGCCAAATTTCATTCAAATGAAAGCAAAGGTTAACCCGATGTATCACATGAACCACCTTTTTATTGATGTGTGGAATCAACAAGTTCAGTTTGATAATCAAACAATTATTTCTATTTCATTCGTGCTGGCAGTTTTTATAGCAGCATTAGTTATCATCCGCTTTAATAGAAAGAAGGTTTAAGCATAAAGGGAAAAACAACAAATTAGCAGTATCTTTTGAGAAATGAAACGAAGATGGATCTTTCAAGCTATAGTTGCAGGGATAGGAGCTGGACGATTTTTCAACAGTTGCCATTCCCTGTGGAAACCCTGTATGAAAGGAAAACTATTTACTATTTATGCACAAGCCTAAGGTTAAATAATTAGTAGGTTACTTAATTTTTGAAAAAGTGGTAAAATGTTCCTAAAAGAGTCTTGGAGGAGCATTATTGTTTTGATTACATTTATCGGTAGTTCCGTACAAGTTACTATCCTTTGTTTGATTAACTTTTTCTTCGTAAGAGGGTTTGATCATGCAAAAGAGAGTTTTTATTTCGTATTAATCTTATCAAGTAGTGCATTCTTGTTATTTAATTATATAGGTATTATCGGTATTTTTATTCCAGTAGTTCTGTTAATGTTTTTTAATTATAGGTACAAAAAGGATCTAATGATTAGTATTACAGCACCGCTTTTCTCTGTTATGATTCTCGTTATTAGTGATCATTTAAGTTTCTTAGCTGGTGCCTATCTTTTTGATCTATCTTTTGAAATGATAAATGGACATCTTTCCTATTATAGTTTGCATCTGCTTTTCTTTCTCTTCTTTTCAGCAGTTCTCTGTTTGATTACTAAAATAGTGAACATACAAATGAAGCATTACATACATATATTTAAGCATTACTTTTTATTTCTGATGGCCTTAACTGTTATGACAATAGCATTCATTTATATTAATATACTTATATCCAATAGGACGGGTTTCTCAAGTGAGGTTATCCAGTTTAATAGTTACATATTTTTGGCGTATTTTGTTCTATTTATTACGATTTTAGGGTTGTTACTTTCTTCTGTTATAAAAGAAGTGAAAGTAGAAAGTAAGCAGGAAGAATATAAGCAATTACGTATGTATTCAGAGAATCTAGAAGAAATGTATGGCGAGTTGCAAAAGTTTCGACATGATTACATAAACATATTATCTTCCATGTCAGAGTATATCAGATTGAAAGATATGGATCGATTAGAAGTATATTTTAATGAAAAGGTCATGCCCACAAGTCAGGGGATAAAAAAAGATAATTATAAGCTTGGTGCATTAAAAAATGTGAAAGTAATCGAGGTAAAGGGAGTACTTGTCTCTAAACTTATTAAGGCCCAGGATTTAGGTATTGATATTTCGATTGAGGCTATAGAGTCTGTCGATCAAATACAGATGGAGTATATCTCTTTGTGCCGTTGTTTAGGAATTATTCTAGACAATGCCATAGAAGAAACAGAGCAATATGAAGGAAGTAGTATTCATATTGCCTTTATTAAGAAACAGCAAGCCGTACTTATTGTAGTCGCCAATACAATTGGTGGAGAGATCCCAAAGCTATATAAATTATTTGAACAAGGATACTCCACCAAAGGAGAAAATAGAGGATTAGGATTAAGTAATTTAAAAGAAATGATTTCAAAATGTGAGAATGTTACATTAGATACGAAAATAATGGGAAGGATGTTTTTTCAAGAATTGGAAATTGCCGATGTTGATTGAACGGAGGTGTTACTATGCTAGAGATTTTTATTTGTGAAGATGATCAACAACAAAAGGAAAGAATCACAAACTATATTAAAAACTATATCATGATCGAGCAATTAGACATGAGAGTAGCCCTCTCTACAGATAATCCCGATGAAATAATGGACTATTTGCAGTCTAACCAGGTGAATGGATTATACTTTCTTGATGTAGACTTAAAGCATGAAAAAAGTGGAATTGTGTTAGGTGCAGAAATCAGAAAATATGATGCTAGAGGATCTATAGTCTTTGTTACCACTCATTCAGAGCTCACTTATTTGACGTTTTTATATAAAGTGGAAGCACTTGATTATATTATTAAAGATGATTTTACTGATCTACAGCAGCGTGTCATTGATTGTATCGTTACGGCGAACGAGCGCTTATTGTCTGATAGTGGCGAGATGAAAAAACGGTTTCAGATTAAAAGCGGAGATAAAGTGATAAGTGAGGATTACGAAAATATCCTATTTTTCGAAACATCTTCCAAACTGCATAAAATTATTATGCATACCGATTCCAGGCAGGTAGAATTTTATGGAAAACTAAAGGAAGTAGAAGAGATTGATTCTAGGTTCTACCGGTGCCATAATTCATTTGTCGTCAATATAGAAAATATTTCGGGTATAGATAAAAAAACACGTGAGATTACCATGGTTAATGGAGAGGTTTGTTATTCATCTAGTCGTTATCTTAAAGGGTTATATAAAGCTTGGGAGAAGAATTAGGATAGGAACAAGGAACAAAAACGTAGGTGTATAAGAAGGATGATACACGTATGTTATTACAGCTTTTGGTAATATACTGTCTGCTTATAAATACCATAAAAACCCATAATAAAAAGCACATCTCTAATTTTAAGATGTGCTTTTACTAATTTCCTTTTCTAGTTCCCTAAAACATATATACTGTTCGTCCCTTAAGAAAAAAGAGGGTTTAGAATCACTCTGAGCATTTACAAAATGTAAATAAATATTAATATTCTATAATTTTTTGTAAATTCTATATTTTTTCTATAATCTGCTTGTTAACGGTTTTATAACAATATACAATGATTATGGGTAGGTTTGTTATATCTCGATAGTAAAAAAACAAGCAAGTATATACATAAGAAATAGATATGTATATAAACCTATACTTATTCAAAACTACAACACTATTTCTTTACAAAGGATGTGAAAAAAGAGAATAGCTTTTTTAGTAGATTTTAGATTTAAGAATTTGATTTGTAAAAAATCATGTGTGGGAAAATACATATATTAAACTTACTATTCTACTTAGATGATCGCTAATAGCGAATTCCCCTCGTGGTTCAATCTTTTAATGACAGAGGCATTTTTTTGAATAATGGTGCCTATCATTATCAAAATATTGTCATTTCGAGACGTCCGAAGCATGAAGCTAATTTGAAAAAATTAAGAGGAGAAAAAACATGAAAAGAAGAAATAAGAGAAATCTTAGTATTATCACGATAATTGCTATATTTTTTAGTTTATTCTCACCAGTGGCTAATCTGAATGTAAAAGCTGAAACAGTTGTAGCTACAGATCTACTTATCTCTGAATATATAGAGGGGTCTAGTAATAATAAAGCTATCGAGTTATATAATGGAACGGGAGCTGATCTTGATTTAAGTCAGTATAGCCTTGTAAAGTATACAAATGGTGTAGAGGAAAATCAGTCTAAACTTACTCTATCTGGTACTTTAAAAAAGGGCGAAACATACGTAGTCTATAATAATCAAGCTGATGATAAAATAAAAGCAAAAGGTAATCTTGAAAACTCATCTGTTATTAATTTTAATGGTAATGATCCTATCGTTCTATTAAAAGGAGAAACTATCATTGATTCTATTGGCCAAGTTGGCTCAGCAGCTGATTTTGCTAAAGATGTGACTCTAATTAGAAATAGCGATGTTCTAACTGGAGATAGCAACATTACAGATGCTTTTGACAGTAGTACAGAATGGGAGAGCAAAGGAATTAATTTCTTTGATGGTCTTGGAACACATACGTTAGGCACAGTTATTCCTGAAGAGCCAACACCACCAGTTACTGCTATTTCTGTTGCAGATGCTCGTGAACTTGGTGCAGGTAATACTGTAACGATAGAAGGAATTGCAACAACGAATACTGGTCTTTGGGGCGGCTCCACATTCTATATGCAAGATGAATCTGCAGGGATGTTTGTATATGCTAGTCCTAAATCTGTTAAGCCAGGAGAGAAAGTAAGAATTACTGGTGAATTAAAGACATATAAAAATGAACTTGAAATTGTACCAACAAGCCTTGATATTCTTTCATCCGAAAATGAACTACCAGCAGCGGAGTCTGTTAAGGAAGTAACTGCTTCTACACAAGGTGAATTGTTGAAGTTACAAAATGTTACAATTTCTGAAATGTCGAAAGATAGCTATGGAACAGCTACATTCCAAGCTGTATTTGAAACAGGAGAAAAGGTAACAGTTATTCATGATAATCGTACAGGCTCTACTTATGATGATTTAATTAAGCATTACAAAGAAGGAGATAAAGTTCATCTTACAGGACTTGGATCTATTGATGACACTGGTTTCCATCTAAAAACTACTGGACTTGAAAGCTATGATTTAGTAAATAAGCCAGCTGTTTTTACAACACAAACACAAGGTGTTGTTCCAGCCGATACAAAGGTTGAATTAAATTCTGGTCTTGAGAATGCGGTAATCTATTACACAACAGATGGTTCCACACCAACTGAAACAAGCACAAAATACACAGCACCAATCGCGCTACAAACAGGTGAAACTACTATTAAAGCAATTGCTGTTGTTGATGGTACAGTAAGTGATGTATTTAGCTTTACGTTTAAAATTCTAAATACTGAAAATATTAAAATCCATGATATTCAAGGAAAAGGACATACTTCCGAATATAATAAAGCTTCCGTTAATAACGTTACTGGTGTAGTAACTCATGTAATCAGTGGAAGCAGTTTTGTTATGCAAGATGTTGAAGGTGCAGATACAGATAAAGAAACATCTGAAGCTATTGAAGTGTATAAATCATCTCATGGTGTAGCTGTTGGAGATTTAGTATCTGTTAGTGGAACAGTAACAGAATATGGCGGTGGAGCTACATTATCTAAAACCCAAATTACTGAGGCGACTATTGTAAAAAATGGTACAGCTGAACTACCTGCTCCACTTGTAATTGGGAAAGATATCATCCCTCCAAATAAAATAATTGATAATGATGAAATGAAATCTTTTGATCCAGAAGAAGATGGAATTGACTTCTGGGAATCTGTTGAATATATGCGTGTTTCATTCCCAGATGCTCTTGTAGTTGGAGCTCCTTATTCTAATGATGTGCCAATTATTGTAGAAAGCACAACAAATAATACGTTAAATAATCAGGGTGGATTAAATATCGCAAAAGATGATTATAACCCTGAAAAAATCTTTTTAGATAATGTAGGAAGTAACTTCCAACCTGGTGATCAGTTTAATGGCGATGTAGTAGGTGTTATTACTTATGCAAGCAATGGATATCAATTAGCAGTTGATAAGAACGAATTACCAAGCGTAACAAAATCAAACTTAACACAAGAAGTTACTCATATTGTGCCAGCAGAAGATAAATTAACAGTTGCTGCTTACAATATTGAAAACTTCTCTAATAACAAATCAAACACTCCAGATGCAAAGGTAGCGAAAATTGCTAAATCATTTGTGGAGAACATGAAATCTCCTGATGTTATTACTCTTGTAGAGGTTCAAGATAATGATGGAGAAACTAATTCTGGAAATTCAGATGCATCAGAAAGCTATGAACGTTTAATCAATGCAATTGTTGCTGCAGGTGGTCCAACATATAAATGGACAGATGTAGCTCCAGTTAACAATACAAACGGTGGAGCTCCTGGTGGAAATATTCGAGTTGGTTACCTTTATAACCCTGAACGTGTGTCATTAGTTGAAGGTACAAAAGGTGCAGCTACTGAAGCTAACGGATGGACAGAAGCTGGTAACTTGACATTAAACCCAGGTGTTGTTAATCCAGATGCATTTAGTGATACACGTAAACCAATTGCTGCAGAATTTGAATTCAAAGGTCAACGAGTTGTTGTTATCGGAAATCACTTGAATTCTAAAGGCGGAGATGAGTCTTTATGGGGTTCTAACCAACCACCTAAATTAGGCTCAGAAGCAGAACGCATTAAACTAGCACAAGAAGTGAATAACTTCATTAAAGCAGGACTTGAAAAAAATCCTGGACTAAATGTCGTTGTTGCTGGAGATATGAATGATTTCGAATTCACACCAGCTCTTGATACATTAAAAGGTGATATTTTAACAAATATGGTAGAGAAAGTTCCTGCCGAAGATCGATTCTCTTATTTCTTCCAAGGAAACAACCAAGTATTAGATCATATTTTAGTATCAAATAACTTAGCAGATAAAACGACAGCAGATATGATTCACCTTAATGCAAACTTTACAGAAGCAACTGGACAAGCATCTGACCATGATCCAGTATTAATTCAAGTAGATTTACCTGATTTAACAATCATTCATACAAATGATATTCATTCTGCTTTAGATAATGTCCCTAAAACAATAACAGCTCTGAAAGACATTAGAGGTGTAGCACCTAATTCACTTCTTCTTCATGCAGGAGATCAATTTACAGGAACATTATACTTTAATGAATTCCAAGGAAAAGCTGATTTAGCTTTACTTAACTTAATGGATATTGACGCGATGACTTTTGGGAACCATGAGTTTGATTTAGGATCATCAGCAGAAGGCCACCAGGCATTGGCTAACTTTATTGATAAAGCAAATTTCCCATTTGTAAGTGCGAACGTTGATTTCTCGAAAGATGATAAATTTGCTAAAATATACAACGATTCTTTTGAATCTAATGCAAAAAAGGGCAATATCTACAATGGAATAATTAAAGAAGTAAACGGAGAGAAAGTCGGTATTTTCGGTTTAACAACAGAAGAAACAGCTGATATTTCTAGTCCAGGATCCATTGTGTTCGAAAACTATCTGAAAGAAGCTGAAAAAGCAGTTAAAGCTTTTGAAGATGCAGGTGTTAACCGAATTGTCGCACTGACTCATATTGGATATGACGACAACGCAGCAATTGATAATGATTTAATTCTTGCTGAAAAAGTGGAAGGCATTGACGTAATCGTTGGTGGACATAGTCATACAACATTAAGCAAACCAGATATTGTGGACAAAGATGAAACACCTACTGTTATTGTTCAAACTGGTAACTCAAATAGTAACCTTGGCGTATTAAATGTAAGCTTTGATGAAAATGGTGTTGTGGACTCTTATGATGGGCACTTAATTGCTATCGGTTCTCAAGTAGAGGATGAAGAAGCAGTTAAAGAATTAGCATTTTACAAAGCAGAAGTTGATAAACTGTCTCAATCAAAAATTGGCGTGACTACAAAGTATGCTTTAGAAAGCCCACGTACAAACGGTGATGATACAAAACCAAGTGTTCGTAAAAATGAGACAATCTTAGGAAACTTAATTACAGATGGAATGCTTGAGAAAGCAAAATCATTCACTGGTAAAAATGTCATTATGGCATTACAAAATGGTGGTGGTATCCGTGCATCAATTGACAAAGGTGATATCACTGTTGGAGAAGTAATCACAGTACTACCATTCAACAACACACTAGCAACTATGGATGTAACAGGTGCAGAATTAAAAGAAGCATTTGAAATTTCTCTAGGTCAATATCCAAAAGAAAACGGTGGCTTCTTACATGTAGCAGGTGGAAAAGTAGTATATGATAAAACAAAAGCAGCAGGAGAGCGCATTGTATCTGTTTCTTATTTAAATGAAGATGGTAAATATGTAAAAGTTCAAGATGATGTAACGTACACAATCGCAACAAATGCCTTTACTGCTAAAGGTGGCGATGGCTATGATGTTTTTGCTAAAGCATATGCAGAAGGACGTGTAACTGATTTAGGACTTTCTGATTGGGAAAACTTCCGTGATCATTTAATTAGTATTGGATCTGATGGAATTCCTACAGAAGTGGAAGGAAGAATTCTTGATGTGACTCAAGTTACTGAAGAAGAGCCAGGAGACGGATCAGGTGAAACACCAGGAGACGGATCAGGTGAAACACCAGGAGACGGATCAGGTGAAACACCAGGAGACGGATCAGGTGAAACACCAGGAGACGGATCAGGTGAAACACCAGGAGACGGATCAGGTGAAACGCCAGGAGACGGATCAGGTGAAACGCCAGGAAACGGATCAGGTGAAACGCCAGGGAACGGATCAGGTGAAACACCAGGAAACGGATCAGGCGAAACACCAGGAAAAGGATCAGGCCAAAATTCAGGACAAGACTCAGGAAAAACTTCTAATGAGCTTCCGAATACTGCAACAAACAGTTTTAATATGTTACTTGCAGGATTTATGTTACTAATAGTTGGTTTTGGTTTATACTTTGTTAAGAGAAGAAATGCTAAAACTAATTCTTAAGTAATAAATAGAGAGTTTTGATTTTCCACATCTTCATCCTAATTCATAGGGTGAAGGTGGGAGGCAATGAAAACCCACTCTATCCTGAAGTAAATGAAAAGGCCCTGCTAACTAAGGGAAGTTATAAGGGGTTAGCTAGCTTGAAGAAGATGATCTCTGTAAAAGGGGTCATCTTTTCTATGGGAAAGAATATCCCAAGATAGGAATCTAAAAAGCTTACAGAAAGATATTTGTAATTGATTAAAGCTACAGAAAAAATATCGATAGTGATAGAAGACAATTGGTCAACAATTTTTTCATAGAATAAGACCTAAACCCTTTTGTGTTCGAAAAAGGATTTAGGTCTTATTTCTATTATGTATATGATTATAACTTCATTATAGTATGTTGCACTGTTGATAATAAAGGAAACCAATAATATGGAGGAAAAAAATAAGCTCGTTTCAGGTAGTCAGTTTGTCTTACTGTCCACTATGAAAGGAGCAGATTTATTTTCCAATACGATTATGTAGTTAGATCTAGCTTTGAAAATAATATTTTTCAGTATTTGAGATGTGTTCTTTTAATTGAATTATGGCGTTGTTAAGATCACCCTCAATTATTTGATCAATAAGCAAAAGGTGTTCTTCTGCTCCACCAAGAGTTCTTCTTTCAGTAAAAAAATCTTGGGTACGAACTCGTTGAAAGTCATCAGAAAGGCTATTTAAAAATTTAATTATATACTTATTACGACACATCGAATTTATATAATTGTGAAATTCATAGTCTAACTGGTGAAGCTTTTTATAATCTTTATTCTCAATATTGATAATAGATTCATTTTTAAACTTTAATAATGTTTCGGAATCTAGGTGAGGAAATGCGAGTTCAAATGCAACAGGTTCAACAATATGTCTTGATTGGAACAATTCTTTAATATTTTGAGTGGTTAGGGTAGTAACGAATGTTCCTTTTTTAGGAATAATTTGTACTAAATTTTCAGTTTCTAATGCATTAATTGCTTCCCTTACTGGAGTTCTACTTACACCAAAAAGTTCAGCTAACTTAGTTTCCTCTAAATATTCACCCTCACTAAGTTCATTATTTAGAATTTTACTTTTTAATAGTGTATACACCTTTTGTTTTAAGCTTTGTGTCATACTTTTCACCCAACTCTATTTGTTAACCTTAAAATACGGTTATCTTATTGTACCATATTTTTAAAAAAATAATAAAAATTAACTTTAAATAGTTTTTCAAGGGAATTTGAATATAAATAGGGAAAAAATATTTTATATTCTTTTAAAGAAAGGGTTTACATTATATCAATCAGTTGGTATTATATTTCTTGTATACACGAAGTATACGAGAAATATATATAGTATGTCTCAATACAGTGGGGTGATGGAAAATTGATTAAGATTGGTATTATAGCTGATGATTTTACAGGAGCCGGAGATGCTGCTTCATTCTTAAAATTAGAAAATGCAAATTGTATCTTAGTTAATGGTGTTCCTAAAGAAGATTTTAAATTAGATAATAATATGGATGTTGTTGTCATTGCGTTAAAAACAAGAAGTGTATCTAAAGAAGAAGCAATTAGTGAGGTAAATCAGGCATATGATTTTTTGAATAAAATCGGTACTAGAATGATTTATTTTAAATATGGTTCAACATTTGATTCAACAGCTGACGGAAATATAGGTCCAGTATTAGATCATTTACTAGAGAAAATGAATGTAAAATATACGCTTCTTTCGCCAGCTTTACCAATAAATAATCGAAAAGTAGAAGATGGTATTTTATACGTAGATGGTTTACCAATTGACCAAACACATATGAGATTTCATCCACTAAATCCAATGGATGAAAGTGATTTAAAGATATTATTAGAAAGACAGAGTAAATATAAAGTATTTAAATTAACGATTTCTCAAATGGAGAACTTTTTATCAGATGTAGAATCCTTCGATAAGTATATAAATGAAAAATCGGAAGAAAATGAAAAGTTTTATCTTGCTGTGGATTATTTTAAAGAGGAACATGGCAAAATAATCGCTGAATTATTTGGAGATTTAAAGCTGTTTAGTGGATCTTCGGCACTGCCGGCTTGGTTATATAAAACTTTAGCTCAATCTAGAAAAGACTTTGTTCCAGTTGACTACTCTACTAATGAAGATAAATCAACTACAATAAGGGGTGGAGTATTAGCAGGAAGTTTATCTCAAGCTACTCAAAGTCAGATAGCCACCTTTATAAACAAAGGCTATGCTAGTTATTCCATTCAAGTAAGAGAATTATTAAACTCTATTGACACAGTAAAAAAAGAGATTATGTATTTTATTGATGAGAATCTAGACAATGTATTTATTATCTATAGTGAAAAAAATAAAGATGATAATCCAGAGATTCATAATAAAGTGGGTGCTCTTGTAGAAGAAGTATTATCATTTGCAGGGGAATATTCAATAGATAAAGGAATTAATAGTTTAGTAGTTGCAGGGGGAGAAACATCTGGAGCTGTAGTCAAAAATATGAATCCTAATACTTTTTATATCGGAGAGGTTATTAGTCCGGGAGTGCCTGTGTTAATCCCAAATAATTATCAGAATTTGCAAGTTGTTTTGAAATCTGGGAATTTCGGAGAAGCCAACTTTTTTGTTGAAGCATTAGAAAAAATGAATGGAGGGAACGATAGTGGACGATAAATTAAAGCAAATGATGGATGATGCCATTTGGGTCGGAAAAAATTTATTCTCACGAGGTAAAGTAAGTGGTTCTGCTGCGAACTTAAGTTTCAGATATGATAATAAGATTTACATTACTAGAAGTGGTTCTTGTTTTGGTAGATTAGACATAGATGACTTTTCGATTTTGTCACTAGATGGAACTGTGTTAAATGAGATCAAACCTAGTAAAGAGTGGCCATTACATTTAGCATTATTTCAAAAAGACCAATCGGCTGAGGCAGTAATTCATACTCATAGCACTTATGCAACATATTGGTCTTGTCAAAAATGGGATGGATTATCGGAATTAATACCTACTCCTACACCATATTTAAAAATGAAAGTAGGAGAGGTAGGCTTTGTTCCATATGCTCCTCCAGGAACGCAAGGATTGTTTGAGGCATTTGAAAACTCACTAAAAGAGACAAATTGTTATTTACTTGAAAATCATGGACCAATCTTAGCTGATAAAACAATGTTAGATGCTTTTTATGCTATAGAGGAATTAGAAGAGGCTTCAAAAAATGCGTACTTACTTAAAACATTATAGGGGGATGTTGTTAAGTTAATAGAATTAGTGGGGGGAAATTTACTTTTATTCTATTGAGCTGTCACTGAATTCAGTATTGTAGTGTGTATGTAAAATAATATTAATTTAAGTAAATCACCAATTATAACATTATGAACTTAGGGAGAAGTTATTATGGGAATTGAAACTTTAACAATTATTTCAGTAGTTGTATTACTATTAATGTTTGTTATAAATGCAAAGTTACCTATTAATATGGGGATATTAGGTTTCGTTGCTACGTTTATTTTGGCCATTATTACTGGTGTTTCTGAGGATACGATTTTCGGAGAGTTTCCAGTAAACTTATTCATCATTTTAACAGGGGTTACCTACTTTTTTGGTATTTTACAAGATAATGGAACAATTGATTTAATTACAGCGTCTTCTTTGAAACTGGTAAAAGGAAAAAGAATGCTTATTCCTTGGATTATGTTTTTCCTAGAATTATTATTAACGAGTATTGGAACACAGGGAACTGCAGCTATTATCATAGTAGCTCCGATTGCTTTACGTTTAGCTCATAAAATTGGGTTTAATCAGTTAGGAATGTCCTTAATGGTTGCTTGGGGGATGGTTGGAGGAATCTTCTCACCATTAAACGTTATGGGAATTATCGTTCGAGGGGTAGTGGAAGAGAGTGGCATTGCATTTAATGCCAATACACTATACTTACTTTCTACGTTATTCTCGGTAGGATTAGCTTTACTAACTTTTATCATCTTTGGCGGATTTAGAAAATCAAAAGCAAATGACACAAGCAAAATTTCTGAAGAAAATGCAGAATTACAAGCAATTTTAAATCCAACTATTGAAGTTACAACTTATCGTATAGTATCTTTATTAGCATTAGTAACTTTAATCATTTTAGGTATGGTTTTTGAAATGAATATGGGATTTGCCGGATTAACACTTGGTCTTTTACTTGCGTTATTTGATACGAAGCGACAAAAAGAAATTGTAAGCAAAATTCCATGGAGCATCATCTTAATGGTTTCGGGGATAGTGACATATGTGGGAGTACTGGAACAAATCGGTGTAACAGAGTACATTACAGATATGATTTCACAAGTAGAAAATCCGATCATTGCCATATTAGTGACATGTTATATTGGTGGAGTTATTTCAGCATTTGTTTCAACGACAGGTTTCCTTGGTGCTGTGGTGCCATTATTAATTCCAATGTTAGCTACAGGAGATATCTGGGTTATGGGAGCGATCGCAGCTGTTTGTATCGCTTCAAGTATAGTTGATATCTGTCCATTCTCAACGACAGGAGCCATTTTTGTAGCGAATGCTCAAGGTGAAGCAAAAGCAACATTCTATAATCATTTGTTAAAAGCTTCCGTCTTTATTATTGCTGTAGGTCCTCTCGTAGCATGGTTAGTGTATGTAGCATTTTTCTAAGAGATAATGAAAACGGTTAAGTAGATATATGGTGAAATTTATGGAAAGCGGAGGTAGAAAGAAATGGATTATACGAAGTTACTTGATTATAATAAAAAGATTAAGCTAGGTATTGTTGGAGCTTCTCAAGGTTTTGGCTATACATCATTGGTTCAAATAAAAAATGTAGAGCAAATTGATATTCACATCGTTTGTTCCATAGATATGGATGCAAGCTACAATGCATTAATTGAGAGCGGATACAATAAAGAGAAAATCGTTATCTGCCATAATGTAGAGGAAATGAAGCAAACAAATGAAAGCGATATAATTGTAGTAGATGATTATAAATTGGTTTTGGAATCAGGTATCTCTTCTGTATTAGAGGCAACTGGTAACATAGATGTTGGAACGTACATTGCTGAAAATGCATTAACAAAAGGAATTAATGTTTATATGGTTTCTAAGGAAACAGATAGTTTCAGTGGAACTTATTTTAACCAATTAGCACATGAAAATGACGCTGTTTATGCTCTAGTAAATGGAGATCAACCCCGCAATTTAGTAGATTTATATTCTTGGGGAAAACTACTGGGTCTAAACATTGTAGCAGCTGGTAAATCTAGTGAATATGATTTTGTATATGATAGAGACTCTGGCCAAATCACCTATACAGACGGAAAAGAAGTATACTATAATGCACCTGAGATAATGAATGCTTGGGAATATGAAGATACAAATACATTACAACAAAGATATGAAGTTTTAAAAGAACTTACTGGAACAATTGCGGCAGATGTTTGCGAAATAAATTTAGTATCTAACGTAACTGGTTTAATACCAGCAGCTGCAGGACTTAATTATCCAATTGCAAAAGCTAACGAATTAGCAGATGTTTTTGTACCGAAAGAAGATGGTGGGATATTAGATCGATCTGGGGTTGTAGATGTCTTTTATCAATTAAGAGAAAAGCATGAACCTAGTTTCGCGGGTGGCGTATTTATTGTTTTTGAGCTTAATAACGAAACTCTAGTTGACCTGTTAAGAGGAAAAGGTCATGTTATTAGTAAGAATGGAAAATACGGTTGTATTTATCATCCATTCCACATGATGGGACTAGAAGCACCATTGTCAATCATACTTGGAGAACGTCTAGGAGTAGGAACACGCAATGATACTCGCCAAGTATCCGTTATGGTAGGAGTTGCCGAGGAAGATATGCAAGCAGGACATACCTTTACCGTATATGGACATCATCATGAAATTAAAAATGTTAAACCTCAATTATTTGAAAGAAAAGAAGCGAAAGATGCTGTTCCATTCTATTTACTAAATAATGTAACATTGAAAAATAATGTGAATAAAGGGGATGTAATTTGTTTCGAGGATATTGAAGATGCTTCGACTCAAAATAACGCATTTGAAATTTATGAAAAAGGTTTATTGGTAGAGTAGATAATAGTATTGATGAAACACTAACTCCGTGACTGGGGTTAGTGTTTTTTCTAACGTACATATCGATTATTAACAAGTTATTATTAGTAGTAATATGGGTTGTTTTATCTGAAACACATAAAAAAGACAAGCATTAAGTAGCTTGTCTTTACTTCTATTAACAGTATGAAAATCGGTTAGGACATTATGAGAAGTGACTTGTATCAAGCCTCATCTGTTGGAATGCGGTAGTTTGGGTTAGATTGATTCCACCCACCACCTTCTTCAACGCTACTATTAATACTTGAATCACCATCACCATCTACCCATATTTCACGGCCATCAGGAAGAGTTCGCCAATGAGGTTCTACTGAATGTGAATTAGGGTTCTCTGCTTGAACATAATCTATATTCTCTTCTACGACTAATTTATTGGTTGAATCTGCAGTAAGATTGCTGTTAGTATCTAATCCACCCTCATTACCATTAATATCAACAATATCAGCTGCATCTAAAACAGATACACCAAGAGTAGCAATAAGTGCTGTTTTACCTAAGTGTTTCGCACCTTCTAAAGCACGGTTAGAATCTCCATCTATTAGCCCACCAGCTACGTCTCCAATATTACTAACTGTAGTGGAGATACCATGACCAACAGCCTTAGCTGTATTTCCAATTCCTTCTCCTAAATCGTCAAATCCTTGATCTACTTTTTGATTGTCTTTCGTAATTAGTCCACTACCTACATTCCAAACGCCCTCTGCTACATTACCAATCTGTTTACCAGCGAATTCAGTAGAATGTTTAACACCATCTCCAACATCTTTAATAAACTCTGAATTAGTTAGTTCGCCTACACCTTTTATAAGCCCACCTGTTACATTTCCAACTAACCAACCAGCGCCTTCTCCTAGTCCTTTTAAGAATCCCATTATTTATGCCACCTTGTTTTATGTTTTATAGGTCTATATTACCGTATTGAATGATTATAGACTATTGTTTTTTCCAGTTTTTATTATTATGTTACAAATAATGGGTTGGTATTGAGTCAAAAGATGTAAATGAGTTACTAGTAGAATTAATTAATTAATGTATAAACTTACATGTATTCGAGGATAAGAATGACTTTATTCAGTATATTCAACCCCAATTACACAACTTTAACCGACTAACAACAAGTTAATATTTTCATGAAATATAGGGAAGGGAAATTACTTGATGTTGATTTCTTTTCTCCCAAGTGACTGGGCTTTTGAAATCATTCGCTTGAAGGTAGAGCGACTAATAGCAAATTGATCTTGTTCATGCGTCGCTTTTGTAGTAGCTATTTTGGCATTGCTAACGCCAACTACACTTGAAAAGAAACGGATAAGTCTTTTTAGCCCACAAGTTCTGACTTCGTAAATTTAGATTTTACATCAACCATCCATTGCTCGATCTGATTATTAAAGTCTCGAATGTCCTTAAATTGTGATAAATGTTTAAAAGACTTAATGTTACATAGCTGCATAACTAATCAACCTCCAAATTTAATATACTTACAGGGGAAAAGATGTAATAAGACATATTGTCAAATTCAAGGATAACCATTTCTTCATCGAAAATTAGATATTTCCATCTACTTATAGAGGCTGTGTCCATTGAATTTAGATAATTTTTACCATACAATTTCCAATTCATTCATTTATAATGACATATATACGAAAGAATGAAGAGGAGAGGAAGTGAGAGATTTGAATCATAAAAAGCAGTTAAAAACACTCGCTTTAGAGAAAATAACACAAATAATGGATTCATTATCAAATGAATCAAAGGTTAGATACCATGTGGCAATCAAAGAGTTTGCTGAATTATATCTGGAGGATGAGGTTGTCTTTCAAGAACTTTATTATGCGTATAAGGAGGGGCTCTCTTCCTACACTATCCCAAGCACAGAGGGAGAAGTGATTTATTATAGAAGGGAAGAAGGAGAGCATGGAATTCAGTTTGAAAAAAAAATACTTCCGACTACAAGAAGAGCCTTTCTTCCACCTTGTTACGTCCTCCATTGAAATCATGCGAGAAATGTTACCACTAGGAACGGTTGTGGAACTAAATCCACGCCACTTTCTTCCAGAACAGTCTACTTCTTCTCCGACCAAAGTGGTTATCACCGAGCGTTATATTGTCCCAACAGGTTATCAAACGTATTTTCCATATGGTGGGGTGATTTATCCTGTAGGAGAGCTCAAGAAAGATGCGACTATTTATTTTACCGAGCCGCTGATTACGAATGTGGTCCATACAGGGTATAGAGATGAAATGGAAGAAGCATTTGAATTGCTGATCAAGGAAGATTTACTAGTAAAAGAGAATAGAAGATCCATCGAATTTTCCACAGAAGACATGAAAGGTCTTCAATCAGAAATGGAAGCGAAGGAAGGGCTGGTGAAAGATAATGGCACTCTATACATCTAACTTTTCTTATGGAATGGTTTCCGATATTGTTTCCTCTCTGGAGGATGCCAAACACGAAATAAAGGAAAATTTTGACCAAATGGACTTGGAAAATGCTTCTGTACAAGAAGAAATGAGTGAAAAAGTAGAAAGTATGATTTCGGAGATTAATCAACTCATTTTCAGCATTCAATCGGTTCATTTTAGATAGAAAAATAGGTAGAGAGGAGTTTACAATTGGGAACAACAAAAATAAAGATGGATGTTCACGATTTACAAGCCACTTTACAAAAACTAGAATCCAGTATGGATGAGTTTCGGAGTTATACAGACAGCTTTCGTTCTGGTACGAGAGACCAGTTAAAGAGTTTCAGCTCTGATTTTATCGAAAAAATAGATGCGGTTCTAGATAATATGAATGACGATATTAATAGTGATTTACTAAAGGATTTAGAGGATATTCATAGAGCTGGTAAGAAGATACTAGATGAAATGAAACAGGCAGATGAAGAGGTCGGAGAGATGATTCGGAGTGGTCCGTCATGAAAAGGGATATACAAATAAATTACGGTGTCCTAGATCAGATTATCGAACAGCTGCATACATACAAGAATGCCCTACACCAAATGGAGCAATCCTTAACGTCTATCGCCGTGTATGTAGAGAATAATGAAGGAAAGAGTCTGGATGCTTGGGATGACCGGATGCAACAGTCGAAGAAGCATATCAAAAGCTATGAAAATCAGATAGATGATCTTCTGAATTTATTTGAGAACTATGTGAGTGATTCTACTACTTATATTAGCCCCCTTTCTAGAAACAGTATGATGCGAGTAAATCGGAATGATATATGGTGGAATCTTTCGCAGATGGAATCAGGTTTAAATAATCATCTATATCGTGTAACAATGGAAACAAATAAGTCCCCGAGTTTTTTATTCAGTATGTTTGACGATGTGACGCCAGAAGAAAAGGAAAGAAGTAGATATAATAAACAACAGATTGAAGGCATACGAGGGGATCTGAAATCTAGTAAGAGAATACTAGAGAAGAAAATGGAAGACTTATGGGATCTTTATGATTCGAAAGTAAAGAAGTTTGAAAACGTAGATGATGACTATGCCAGTAAAGCTAATGTCGTCAAAAAGTCCTATACAAGTTTCTTAGAAGGAATTGGGGATGTTGTTTCGGGAACGGCTGAAGGAGCTTGGAATTTCGTAAAAGGGCTGGGGTAGCGATTTATGAAATAGCAGAAGGGCTCATTAGCCTAGTGGTAGATGCAGGAATCATTGCCGTATCAGGAATTATTCCAGACTCCGTAGAACCAGCATTTATTAAAAATGCTTCCACTACCAGAATAGAAACCTTTAACGAAACGCTCGAACAGATCATAGATGACCCCATCCTCGTCCTGGAATCCGTAGCTCAATCCATATCAGACACGGCAGAAAAAGATGGGATTATGTATGTAGCTGGAGGGGCAGCAACTTCTCTGATTCCGTATGTAGGGCAGACGAAATATCTTAAACTATTAAAAGTAGATAAAGGCAACCCTATCAAATCGAATGGAGTATCCCCGTCCATTGCGATAAAAACAAAAGAACTTGTTCAAAACAATAAAGTGTTTGAAGGAATCAAGAGAGAAACGGTAGAATGGTATAGAGACGTAAAATATAGCGGAACCAAAATGGTTCAAGAAGTGAATCAATTCCTTGGTAGAACTCTATTTCCTAACCAAAACCTTCAAGTAAGTATGGCGAATCAAGTGCCGATTAATGTGTTAAGTAGGTTGGCGGTGGAGGATCGGATTGATTTGGTTGTTTATCGGTTTGATGGGAAGGTTACAAAGAAGACGGGGAATACTGTAAGTGATTATATTAATGATATAATTGTGAACGGAAAAGTAGATGCTGTTAGGGTGAATAAGCTTAAAAATGCTATACAGAATAATACTTTTAGTGTAGATGAGCTGTCTGAGGTTAGAAAAAAGATGTCTGAATTAGGCATTACTAAAGAATATGAAGAAGCATTAATTAAAATGGATTTTGGTAAGTATCTCAGAGGACTAATAGGTGAGCCACCTATTGATATGATAAATCCACATGCACATCATATTCTATTTAAAAAAGGTCTAGGTCCGAAGCAGCAAGAGTTGGTTCGAGAAGGCCAGGAAATATTAAAAAGGTATGGGATAGATCCAATAATTGGGGAAGAAAACCTTGTCTGGGCACCAAATGCCGTAGTAGGACAACATAGTCTTGATGCTTTAGAGTTAGTAGTTAATCGATTAAAAGCTATTGAAGAAATGGGTGGTGACTTTGATGATATTGTTGAAGCGCTTGAAGATTTAGGAGACATAGCTAGTACAAGGTAGCAGGAATATAGGAGGTATGTAATATTATGGAGGAAAAAAGTCTAAATAAAACTATAAGAAATGCTATTAAGGCTGGTGATACTAACGAAGTAAAGCGATTAATAGGCGATAATCCAGAATCTTTACATTCAATGACACCATTTGGTACTTGGTTACATGTTGCAGCAAAAAAAGGACATTTTGGAATAGTAGAATATCTAATCCATAAAGGAATTGATGTTAATACAAAAGGTGATATATTTGACGCTTCTCCTTTAAGAGTGGCTGCTGGAGCGGGGCACTTGGAGATAGTAAAGTATTTAATAGAGAATGGTGCAGAAATAGATGTAAGCTTAGCAAAAAGAAATCCATTATTTGGAGCAATTTATGGCGGGCATAAAGAAGTAGCGGAGTTTCTAGTTGAAAAAGGAATAGATATTTCAATTAGATATAATGGAGAGAATATTAAGAATGTGGATGCATATGAATACGCTAGACAATTTGGACAAACAGAAATCGCTGAATATTTAAAACAGAAGATGGAGGAAAAACAATAAAAAGTCATTAAAGACTAGTAGGCTGAAATTTTAAGATTGATATGTTCAGCAGATTAGAAATGAGATTATAAATAGTATCATTAATTAAGCACTTGATTGCATTTTTAGGCAACAAGTGCTTTTGTTTTTGATGGAATAGAGACGTAAAATATAGCGGAAACAAAATGGTTCAAGAAGTGAATTACTTCCTTGGTAGAACCTTATTTCCTAACCAAAACCTTCAAGTAAGTATGGCGAATCAAGTGCCGATTAATGTGTTAAGTAGGTCGGCGATGGAGGATCGGATTGATTCGGTTGTTTATCGGTTTGATGGGAAGGGTGAGAGTAAAGAAATAGGGAATGTTACTAAGGGTATAGATAATGCTAAAGATATACCGAAATTAACTGTTGATGATATACCAACTGCAAAGAGTGGGAATTTTAATAAATTCTTCAATTCCCTTACAAGTAGGGAAAGATAAAAAGATTAGAAAGAAAATTGAACGTCAACTTAGAGAACCTGGAGGTTTACATGAGTGGCACTTAGTCTCAAGGGCTCCGCAATTTAAGTATTGGAATATTGGTGCTGAAGAGATTAAAGATTTAAGAACAGTTATATCCGATATCAAATTTGTCAATCCATATGGTGTTCATGGAGGGTTAGGCTCAACTAAAGCACATAATGGATTGTTAGCAATAATAGATACTTCTAGCGACTATAATACATTTGTTAGACGACTTAATAATTGGGCTAATTATAGATTAGAGGGTGGAGTTTCGTCTTTACCACAAGGTCTAAGATTAAAGTAGGGGGATACTATAATGGAAAAACAAGGATGGGTTTCAATTTGGTTAGGGAATATTAACGATGGGGACTCAATAGGAGAGTATGTTGATTTAACGTATGATGAGGATGGCGAGTCTGTCCCATCCCAATTCTTTATTGATTTTAATATTGATATGGATGAAACAGATGAGGATACTATAGAAAAAGCGGTCTATAAGAATAGTAGTAGTGATATTTCAGTACTATTAGATGGGTGTTCGTATGAAGAAATTGTCATCCCAAAAATCCAGAAAAGTATAAACCTAAAGAAATCATATAATGCAGTAATTTTAATATATAATTTTGAATATAAAAATGAAATTAGTTCAACAGGTGCTTTTGATTTTATTGCTGCTACAAATTATGAATAAGAGAAATTTTAAAGGGATGGAGAATTGATTTAGTTGATGGTTAATTCAGAAATTACATATCTGGTAGGGTTGCTTTATAATACAGATAAGAATATTTTAATCAGCCAGTTAAAAAAAAAGTAGATAATTCACTAATACTCCATTACTTTGCTGCAAATTGTAATTGGAATAGTGGGTTTGATGTACCAACAGTCATCTTAGACAATGAGGCTTGTGATTTAGGGACAGGTTTACTAATGTTCCATTATGCAGACGGCTATCGTTTGTTAGAGAGTTCAGATGAAATTTCAAGTTCTTCATTAGAGGAATGGAAAGTTTTTTTGAGAAAGATTTATAATAAACTATTAAGCTTAGACTTTAAATCACAAGACATTTCCTTTGACCCTGAATTAACAAAAATTCAAAAGTATAAGTTAAAAAAGAATAATCCAGACCTTCCTGATGTTTTAATTAGTAAGTCTCCTGGCAAAGAGATTGATATACCTAAGATATGATGTGATTTATTAGAAACCTTGATTGGCAAAAATATTTCAAGGTTTCTTTTTTGTGTGGGCTACCTAATGCCGAATAAGCGACTTATTATTTTCAGAGTGGAGATAAGCCTTGTAAGCCATATATAACGTTTTAACAAATTATAAAGTACGTACAACACCTATAAAACATATGCCCTATTTAATGTATTCTAGCTCTTAGAAGTAATCACAAAACCATCAGTTACCATCATCTATATTCTCAAATACAATACCTTTGTTTTCTCCCTGCCTTTTAAATTTATTTTTGCAACTTTTACGTACAACAGACGATTATTTTAACGAGAGGAATACTCCACCTCGATTTACTTCAATTTTTGAAATTTCCTCGGGAATAAAGTTCCTGCAAACTCTAACAAACCATCCTAACAGTACTACTAATCAAAAGCCATTTTGTTTTTTAGAATTTCCTCATTTCATCTAATCTTGCGATTTTAAATCTAAACAACAGGAATGTCGTAGCTTCCAACGGCTAAATACCCAGGTACGGTTCTAAGTGACCTGTAATGGGAACAAGATTATGATCAATTCTATTACACTATTTATATTTTGTATGAACAGGTAATTTCTCTGGATTCATGGTTATATAAATCTCGTTAATTTTTTCATGACTAATGTAAAAACTAATGACACTATGAAACGTTCCATTCATGTAAAAGATGATTGCTGGTTGATAGTTGATATTTTCCATCTCGAAATAAAAGTCTTCTGGCGCTTTTTTTATGATTCCGTATAATAGAGCCAGAACATTAGTAGCGGATACAATTGGGCGTAGGGAAGCGGTGACTTTCCCACCACCATCGGAATATAGGGTGACATTATTTGAAATAAGTTCTAATAATGTTTCTGTATTTTCAATTTGGAATGCTACAATAAAGCTATCAATGATTGACTTATTTTTCTCATAGTTTAGACTTTCACCTTTTATAACGGACATCTTATGTTTAGCCCTACTAAAAATTTTCCTACAGTTATCTTCTTTTTTTTCTATGATATTAGCAATATCTGAGTATGAGAAATTCAACACTTCTCTTAAAAGGAGGACAACTCGCTCATCTGCTACTAAATGTTCCATCATACGGAGATAGGCAATACTCAAACCTTCTTTTTGAATTACCAATTCACTTGGATCTAAGTCATGTATCTTCTCTAGTAATAGAGGTGCTGGATTCCATGGACCCACATATTGTTCTCGCTTATACCGTGCAGACTTTAATAAATCAAGACAGAGGTTTGTCATTATTTTGCATAGATATGCTTTTTTATTTATTATTTTCTCTTCGTTTATTTGGAATGCTTTAAGAAATGTTTCTTGGATCATGTCTTCCGTTTCTGTTACGGAGCCTAACATTCGATATCCTAATGAAAATAACAATGGTTTATATAGTTGGTAGTCCTCTTTCGTAATATGCAAGGTTTTACCTCTTTTCATTTAAGATAATTTCCACTGCTGCTTTTTTTCCACTGCTTATTGCTCCATCCGCTAAAATAGTATGCGGTGATGCCCAGTCCCCGGCAATATATAATCCTGGAATTCCTGTTTTAGCACTTAATAACATACGTTCATCTCCCACTTGAGGCAAGCGCTGATTAACTATAATATTAGGAATAAAACGTTTTGAAATAACAAACTGTTGCCAGCCTGGCTGTAATTTATCTAGAAGTAATTCAAGCTCATTTTTTATAATGATTCCGTCTATGTGTTCATCTGGATGAAGGTATTTAAATACATGAAGAATGGCGTTCATTGGGTTATCTGAAAGACACGCGTAATTCGAATGCACGGAATAATAGAGCGAATTTGTGTTATCCATAGCGAAAAGTTGTTTTTGGTTAGGAAGCTGAGTTAAAGCAACATCTAATGTTGCTCCTCGAACAGGAATAATTTGAGATAAAAAATCCCTTTGAGGAAACTCTATTTTTTTACTAAGCATTTCATTTAGTTCATGAGGGCCAGTTGTACAAATAACATACTTAGCGAGAATTTCCTCGCCACCTGATAGAAATAATTTAATTCGGTCTTGATGGGAGGGTTCTATTTGTTTAACAAGCATATGTGGTTGAACTTGAACATCTGAAAGGATAGCTTTATGATGGAGTTGATCTATCATTGTCATCCATCCACCATCTAGGTAAAGTACACCTCCCATTGTATTTTTTATACAGGATAGCGTCACTTCTGCACTTGTTTTATCTGGAGCATGACAGTAGGTTGCCAGCCTACTAAGTGTAAATAGGGAGGACTTTATATTTCTAGATTGTGATACTTGATTAACCCATTGTTGAAATGTCTGCTCTGTTAAACTTTTAGGATCTATCCTCATCATTTTAAGCAGAACTCCTATCCACTCCAACCGTTCCTTTGTATTAAATAGACGAGTTGTAAGGACTCCAAATGGAGAAAATGGAGTAGCGTAATCGGTATCACTTCCCACTATTTTACCACTTAATTTAGGTGATTTACCACGTAGATTAATTCCTAACTCTTCGAGAATTAGCTTAGCTGTTCCATTCTTATAAAGTGCATGTGGACCAAGATTAAAATACTGTTGATTTACCTTTTTTGTTCTAGCCCTTCCACCAATACTTTTTCCTTTTTCCAATAGTGTAATAGATAAATTGGTTTTTGATAGATAATTGGCTGCCACATATCCTGCTAATCCTCCACCAACAATCACAACATCCCATTTTTGTGTCATAAGATAACCTCCTAATGATGTTCCTTCATAACTCAAGACGAGAAAGGTTGGTATTTGTGACATCAATGAGAAAAAAAGAAAATTTATTAATAAGTGAATATGATGTAATTATCGTGGATGATGCATATCGCTTAAATTGGAATATCAGGTTTTTATGGCAATCAAGGGAAATTCTAGCCAAAGAATTAATCAATGCCTCAAAATTTACCTCTTGAATTTTTGTAAGGAGCGCATTTATATTGAGATAAGATTATTACATTGTTATGTGCACTCACTTAATATAAATAAATAACAAATATAAAGGCATTTTGTAAATGCAAATTATCTATAAAGAAAGTATCAATCATTAGAACCAAATGTGTTAAAATTTCTAAGGACACTTAATCATCAAAAACTTACAGTTGTAGATAAAAAGTGAGTAAATATGGTAGTACAAAGAATTAAGAACATATTTGTTTTTTCATTTAGATGAGAAATTAAATTAGTGCCACATAATGAAAGGATTTGGGTTTAATTATGACAGAGAATTTTTGGCGTGACTTACCACGTCCATTTTTTATACTTGCACCAATGGAAGAAGTGACGGATGTTGTTTTTCGCCATGTTGTGAGTAAAGCGGCTAGACCAGATGTATTTTTTACGGAGTTTACGAACACTGAGAGTTATTGCCACCCAGAGGGGAAACAAAGTGTTCGAGGCCGTTTAACTTTTACGGAAGATGAACAACCAATGGTAGCTCATATATGGGGAGATAAGCCTGAGTTTTTCCGAGAAATGAGTATTGGAATGGCTGAACTTGGGTTTAAGGGGATTGATATTAACATGGGCTGCCCGGTTCCTAATGTGGCAACTAGAGGGAAAGGAAGCGGTCTGATTCTTCGCCCAGAAGTTGCTGCTGAATTAGTACAAGCTGCAAAGGCAGGTGGATTGCCTGTAAGTGTGAAGACAAGACTTGGTTACACGGAAATAGAAGAGTGGAAGGAATGGTTAAAACATATCTTGCAACAAGATATTGCGAATCTTTCTATTCATCTACGTACAAGAAAAGAAATGAGCCAAGTAGATGCTCATTGGGAGTTAATTCCTGAGATTAAGAAACTTCGTGATGAAGTGGCACCTGATACACTTTTGACAATCAATGGAGATATTCTTGATTACCAAGCCGGCATGAAGCTTGCTGAGCAATATGGTATTGATGGAGTTATGATTGGACGCGGTATCTTTAAAAATCCATTTGCTTTTGAAAAAGAACCTAGAGAGCATAGTAGTAAGGAACTGCTTGACCTTTTAAGATTGCATCTTGATCTTTATGATAAATATTCTAGTGAACTAGAAATTCGTCCATTTACGGCACTTCATCGCTTCTTTAAGATTTATGTTAAAGGGTTTAGTGGAGCAGGTGCTTTAAGAAATCAACTGATGAACACCAAGACAACAGATCAAGTGCGTGCATTGCTTGATACTTATGATGAGGACTTTGAGAGTGCAGTAGAATGATGTAAACAAAAAAATATACCGTATAAAAAGATGGTTGAGTTAGGAATTTAAGAACTCATTCATCTTTTTTTTCGTCAAAAATCGTCCATGATTATAAATACCCCTATAACTATTAGACATTAGGAATGAACAATTTAATCTTTCACTTAGTCTCTAACATTTGGGTTGGAAAGACAGGTGCTTTTTTAAAAGGTATAATAGAACAATATATTACTTTCAAAATAGGAAGAAAGGAGAACAAAAAATGAGTGATAAGAAGGAAGAAATCGATATTCCCATAAATCTCATAAAAGACTTTCGAACATTTTTAAGTTACATAGAAAATAATCCTGTTAAGCTAACTAAGACGCAAGAATTTTTAACTAGAAAGTCTTTGGTTGAAATATATGCACTAATGTCAGAGCCAAAGATAGAGATTCCAATTAAGAAAACACAGGAAGATTATCCTCTTTTACACTTATTCTATATTCTTTCTATTAAACTTCAATTAATAAAAAAGAATACAATGTCGAATGGGGTATATGCTTCTGTCAATCCTAAGCTACTAGAGGAATATTATCATTTATCGGCAACAGAGCAATATTTAGTCCTTCTACAATGTTTCTGGGAAAAAACAGATTGGTCTATTTTCAAAAGAAGGAATGGTGCTGATTCTCCTGAAAATACGGATTTTCTGTTTGAAGCCTTAGAGGAGTATGAAGCTAATACGGTCATTAATATGGAAACTAATACTCATTTAAAGACAATTCTATATCAATATGATCACTTCCTTTTCTATTTTAGTTACTTTGGAATGTGGAAGGTGGAACTGAATGAGAATAGGGAACGAAGTAGGGTAAACTTTATGGCTAAAACATTAGAGTTAACTCCTTTTTTTAAAAAAATAGAAGGTGCCTTGATTACAAATTGGATAGAACATCAAGATGAGAAATGGAGAAGGGATACTACTTTAGAGACCTTTTTAAGTATGATTGATGCTACTCAGTCGACTGCGAAGCCACCGGAAAATGTGGAAGAAGAAATAATTCCTTTAATGGATTTGCTAAAACCATATTTTCCTGAAATAGACATGGGAAATTCGTTTTTATCCAATCAGAAAAAGTTTGTCACTGGATTATTCACTTTGAAGGTTAGCCTGAGTAAAAGCTGCTCAAGAACTTTTCAAATTTCTAGTTCTCATACGTTACTTGACTTACATGAATTAATTCAAGAAAGTTTTGAATTTGATGACGATCATCTTTATTCCTTTTATATGGATGGAAAGAAATATAGCAAAGATTATTATAATAGTCCTAAAGATGCAATAGGACCGTTTGTGAATGAAATGCAAATTAGAAGCTTGCAATTAATGGAAGGACAACGATTTTTATATCTATTTGATTTTGGGGATGAATGGGAGTTTGATATAGAAGTACTTGCCATTTCAGAAGGAGAATCTATTCTAAAGCCTAAAGTATTAGATGTAAAAGGAACGGCACCTATGCAATATGGTGATTACTATAACTAAAACGGTTAAATTTAAAAGGCAGAATGAATAAATCTTATCTACAAAGGAATAGCTTAACTTTATTTTCTGTAAGAGGAGGCAGGCCAAATGAATTCCGAACAACTAAAAGAAAAAATAAGCAATCTAACCATTTGGAAGAAAGGCGACCAACGCGCCCCACACAAACCTCTATTAATATTATATGCACTAGGCCAACTTCAAACAAAAAATGAAAGATTCCTATCATATGAAGTTACAAGAGAGAAGTTAACAGATTTACTAAGAGAATTTGGCCCAATCCGAAAGTCTTATCATCCAGAAGAACCGTATGTTCGTTTGAAAAGGGATGGCATTTGGTTGCTAGATAAAGAAGTAAATGAAAAAAGTCCAAGTAATCGACAGTTATTGAATGATCAGGTGTCTGCTGGTTTTACTCCTGAAGTTTATGACTTATTGAATGGGAAGCCAAGACTCATTCAAGAAATTTCTCAGGCAATACTAGAAGAACATTTTCCTGATACTATTCATGAGGATATTTTAGATGCAGTTGGACTAGATTTTACTGTTTATACAAGAAAGGAAAGAGATCCGAAATTTAGAGATAAAATTCTTAGAGCATATGGTTACAGCTGTGCTATTTGTGGATTTAACGTTAGACTAGCACATACTTTAGTAGGTGTTGAGGCGGCTCATATTAAGTGGCATCAAGCTGGCGGACCGGATATAGAGGAGAATGGAATTGCTTTATGCTCCTTACATCATAAGTTATTTGATAGAGGTGTGTTTACTCTCACACCAGAGCGCACCATGATTGTTTCTCAGGAAGCCCATGGCACACATGGTTTTGATGAATGGTTAATGAGGTTCAATGGAGAGAAAGTTAGGGAGCCTATTCAAACTTACTATACTCCCAATCATACCTTTTTAAATTGGCATGTGAAGGAAGTGTTTCGTGGGCCTAGTTATAGGGTTAATTGAAGTGTCTTAGAAATGTTGATTCAGTGAAAAACATAGCTATCTATCCTATTTAAACGATTAGTGTTGAACAGAGTGACCTAAAGTTATGGCTATTTCGCTAAAACAACCTACAACCATTACAAAGTTAAATGAGGAAACATGAACCCTAACAAAATTATTCAAACACCTCATGAAACAAATAACAAATCTGATATTTCTTAAATACCTTTTTGACAATTCCATTAAAATATCCATTTACATTCTTCACTTTCTTCACTTTCTTCTTCCTAACCTTTGCTACTAAAAGCTTCAAGGACTCATTTGAAGCTTTTTCTAGTTCACAGGAAGGCAGTTTTAGCTGTTTCGAGTGAATATGGGAGATCCTGTATAGCTCCTCAGTTTGCTGCACAGGAAAGAAATAGTTAGCATAGTCTGCAAAATCTTTATGAACAAAATTCGATACAACTTTTATGTGATTCTTAGAATACGGTTCTTCTGTACGTATTTCTTTATCTTTTATTTTGGTAGTTTGAGAATTACTAGTTTTAGCATGGTTCAATTGTTGCTTGTTGGATGGTTCAAAGCGATTGAACACATAGACATTGCTTGATTTACTGCCATTTTTTCGTACTGCACTATGTATGCTTAATAAACCAAGTGACTGTGCCTTGGAAGTCATTCTCTTAAATGTAGAGCGAATAGATTGTGATCATGAGTTGCTTTCGTAATAGTAGCTATCTTGGCATTGCTAACACCAGGTACGCTTGCACAAAAAACGGATAGGCCTTTTTAATCCAATTATTTCTGACTTCGTAAATTTAGATTTTAGATCCACCATCCATTGCTCTATTTGATTATTAAAATCTTGAATATCTCTAAATTGTGATAAATGTTTAAACGAATGAATATTACTCTGCTGTATATCTAATCAACCTCCAAATTATTATTTGCAGGTATGTCCGCATGTGAAAGCATATAAAAACAAGCATACACATTTAAAACTTTTTCAAATGGTATACGTATTTTGCTTTTAATCATTTACTAGACATACTGAAAGATTTGATTGCTGCAGCGTTCAGACCATTTCATATAAATTTATTAGTTTTCTTTACTGATAACTAGTTGTTTTGAAAAATAACATGATATAAGCATTTTTTTACAAAGAAGAAGCCACTAAAAAAGATTAGTGGTTTTTTGTCATACTTTTAGATAAAAGCTGATCATCTTTCTAAACAAGGTGCGAATAGATAGAAACAGTAAGGTATGTACAAGTATCATATTATGTTGGAAAAATGGAAGAATCCAAGCAAAATAATGAATATGAAGAAGAAGCCGCTAGAAGTTTAAAGAAAATAGAAAAAGAATTTAGATCCTTTTTACCATACGATTTCCAATTCGTTTGTTTATAATGACATATATACATAAAAAGGAAGTGAGCGAGTTGAATCATAAACTGCAGTTAAAAACACTGGCTTTGAAGAAAGTTGCTTAAATAGTAGACTCTTTACCAAATGAATCTAAAGTTAGATACCATGTGGCAATCAATGAGTTTGCAGATTTATATCTGGAGGATGAGCTTGTTCTTCAAGAACTTTATTATGCGTATAAGCAGGAGCTATCTTCTTACGACATTCAAAGTACAAAAGGAAAAGTAATTCAATACAGAAGAGTAGAAGGGGATCATGGAATTCAGTTTGAAAAAAAATACTTCCGACTACAGGAAGAGCCTTTCTTCCGCCTTGTTATGTTCTCCATTGAAATTATGCGAGAAATGTTACCACTAGGAACGGTTGTGGAACTAAATCCACGTTACTTTCTTCCAGAACAGTCTACTTCTTCTCCGACCAAAGTGGTTATCACCGAGCGTTTTATTGTCCCAACAGGTTATCAAACGTATTTTCCATATGGTGGGGTGATTTACCCTGTAGGAGAGCTCAAGAAAGATGCGACTATTTATTTTACCGAGCCGCTGATTACGAATGTGGTCCATACTGGGTATAGAGATGAAATGGAAGAAGCGTTTGAGTTGCTGATCAAGGAAGATTTACTAGTAAAAGAGAATAGAAGATCCATCGAATTTTCCACAGAAGACATGAAAGGACTTCAATCAGAAATGGAAGCAAAGGAAAGGGCTGGTGAAAGATAATGGCACTCTATACATCTAGCTTTTCTTATGGAATGGTCTCCGATATTGTCTTCTCTCTGGAGGATGTCAAACACGAAATAAAGAAAAATTTTGACCAAATGGACTTGGAAAATGCTTCTGTACAAGAAGAAATGAGTGAAAAAGTAGAAAGTATGATCTCGGAGATTAATCAACTCATTTCCAGCATTCAATCGGTTCATTTTAGATAAAAAAGGTAGAGAGGAGATTACAATTGGGAACAACAAACATAAAGATGGATGTTCACGATTTACAAGCCACTTTACAAAAGCTAGAATCCAGTATGGATGAGTTTAGGAGTTATACAGACAACTTTCGAAGCGGCACAAGAGATCAGCTAAAGAGCTTTAATTCTGACTTTATCGAAAAAGTAGATGCGGTTCTAGAAAATATGAATGACGATATTAATAGTGATTTACTAAAAAATTTAGAGGATATTCATAGAGCGGGCAAAAAGATACTGGATGAAATGAAAAAGGCAGACGAAGAAGTGGGAGAGATGATTCGGAGTGGTCAGTCATGAAGAGAGATATACAAATAAACTATGGCGTTCTGGATCAGATTATCGAACAGCTACATACATACAAGAATGCTCTACATCAGATGGATGATTCCCTAAAGACTATCGCTGTGTATGTTGAGAATAATGAAGGAAAGAGTCTCGATGCATGGGATGATCGTATGCAGAAGTCAAAGAAGCATATTAAAAGCTATGAAAATCAGATAGATGATCTTCTAAATTTATTTGAGAACTATGTGAGTGATTCTACTACTTATATTAGCCCCCTTTCTAGAAACAGTATGATGCGAGTAAATCGGAATGATATATGGTGGAATCTTTCGCAGATGGAATCAGGAGTAAATAATCATCTATATCGTGTAACAATGGAAACAAATAAGTCCCCGAGCTTTTTATTCAGTATGTTTGACGATGTGACGCCAGAAGAAAAGGAAAGAAGTAGGTATAATAAACAACAGATTGAAGGCATACGAGGGGATCTGAAATCAAGTAAGAGAATACTAGAGAAGAGTATGGAAGACTTATGGGATCTTTATGATTCGAAAGTAAAGAAGTTTGAAAACGTAGATGATGACTATGCCAGTAAAGCTAATGCCGTCAAAAAGTCCTATACAAGTTTCTTAGAAGGAATTGGAGATGTAGTTTCGGGAACCGCTGAAGGAGCTTGGAACTTCGTAAAAGGGCTGGGGGTAGCCATCTATGAAATAGCAGAAGGGCTTGTCAGCCTCGTGGTAGATGCAGGAATCATTGCCACATCAGGCATCATTCCAGACTCCGTGGAACCGGCATTTCTAAAGAATGCTTCTACTACCAGAATAGAAACCTTTAACGAAACGCTCGAACAGATTATAGATGATCCCATCCTCGTCCTGGAATCCGTAGCTCAATCCATATCAGACACGGCAGAAAAAGATGGGATTATGTATGTAGCTGGAGGGGCAGCAACTTCTCTGATTCCGTATGTAGGGCAGACGAAATATCTTAAACTATTAAAAGTAGATAAAGACAGCCCTATTAAATCAAATAGAGTATCCCCTTCCATTGCGATAAAAACAAAAGAACTTGTTCAAAACAACAAAGTATTTGAAGGAATCAAGAGAGAAACGGTACAATGGTATAGAGACGTAAAATATAGTGGAAACAAGTTGGTTCAAGATGTGAATCACTTTATTGGAAGAACGTTATTCCCTAACCAAAACCTTCAAGTGAGCATGGCTAATCAAGTTCCGATTAATGTGTTTAGTAGGTCGGTGGTGGAGGATCGGATTGATTCGGTTGTTTATCGGTTTGATGGGAAGGCATCTGGGGATGGTAGTAAGGGTACGGGTAATGTAAGGCATTTGGACGATGTAGCTAGAATAAATGCAATAGAAGTGAGATTTAAAAGAAATATAAAACACGATCCTGAAGAATTTGCGAGACAATTAAAAGACCAAGAAAAAGGAATGAATGAGTTAACAGTTGACGAATATTTGAGAAATAGAGAGAAGTATATTGCTGAAGGTAGAGCTATTGAAGGAAATGCTGCTCAAAAAATGGCTAGACAAGAAGCACTTAAAGATAAAATTACTGAACTACGAAAGCAAGGACTTTCAAGAGCTGATGCGACTAAGCAGGCTTCAGAGTGGATGGATACACAAGCTGCGCTTCACAATCCAGATCAAATTGCCGGAGGAAGGGCAGACAATATTGGTGGTTTAGGAGATAAAAGAGTTAATTCTTCCTTGGGATCACAATGGAAATATAGAATTGATATTGTTGATGAGCAAATTAGGGAAATGGCAAAGAATATGTCACCTGAAGAAATAAAGAATACTTATTTGAATGTAAAGTTGACCCAATAAATAAAGGGGGCGTTTTAATTGGATACCTTTGAGAACTTTTTAAAACATAATTCAGTTGATGAAAGAACTATCTTAAAGTATAAAGATAAACTTCCTGGAGAACTGATAGAAGTATGGGATAAATATGGTTTTGGAACATTATTAAACGGTTTTTTAAAATTGATTAACCCAGATGAGTATTTGGATATTTTGGAAAGGTGTTATAAAAGGTACGAGCAAGCAATTCCTATTTTTACGACCTCGATGGGTGATATTATAGTGTGGGAAAAAGATAAATATGTTAACTTGTTGAACTTTAGGAAAGGAATCGTTCACGTTGTTTCATCTGGCTTTGATTTCTTTCTTGATGATTTAAAGGATAATGATTTTATGAATGATGAATTTATGTGGGAACCATATCCTGAAGCTTATAGTAAATATGGTAGACCTGATTATGACGAATGTTTCGGATACACTCCCTTACTAGGTCTAGGTGGATCTGAAAAAGTGGAAAATCTAAAAAAGGTAAAAATAAGAGAACATATTCTTATAATTACAGAATTTATGGGGCCGGTTGAATAGAGTTAATTTCAAGACAAGCACTTGATCGCATTTAGGTATCAAGTGCTTTTTTGTATGTAATATGATTAGTTGAGCGCAATAAATAATACCTGCTTGAAATAAAGACCCCATGATGGCTATACCATCATGGAGTACGGTTGTGATACTAACTATTAAAAAGGTGCGAGAACCGAACGAGATGATATTTTATAAGGCTGGGATACTTATGATACTGCAAAGAACTTAAACTAATGAGAATGACAAGGCTCGTGGCGATTAACAAAAAGTAACCCAAAAGGATGCATTAAAAAACAGATTAAATAAAAATAAGTTGTAATTTCTTGGAGACAACCGTATAATATTCGCTAAAAAGCGTTACATAAATTGTAATTTCCGTAACGGGAGGGTCAAAGTTGAATGTTGTTGGGTATATACGAGTTTCAACACAAGGACAAGCCAAAGATGGATATAGCTTGAGATATCAAGAAGATGAAATTAAAGCATAGTGTGAAGGAAATGACTTAAACTTGATACATATTTTTAGAGATGAAGGAATTAGTGGAGCAAAACTAAATGAAGAAGCATTGGAAATAGACAGGGTGGAAAGAGAATTAAAAGAGTTAATGAGCTTTAGACTCCATGCTAGGCATTGACCTCGTTACAGCTTCCGCATTCCAACAAATTAGCGCGATTCGCGGGCATAGCGCCTGTGTAAATTAAAGGCATGAAGTAGATATAATAAGCAACAGATTGAAGGCATACTTGGACGTCTAATACATTCTTGATTTAACAAAGATATTATGCTTCGGAATAAAGTGAGAATGTTGCTCATATTTTTTGTTTTTCTTGAAAGATAATAGAAAACCTTGAAGATGCATAGATGACAAATTTCCTGTAAACTAACAGTAAAATTGAAAAGATGTAGGAGTGAGACTTCCACATGCAATATGATGCAAAGAATTCTGAGGAATATTTAGAATTGCTTGAAGACGATTGGCGGAAAGAGAAACTGCTCGTAATCCGAAAAATGATAGTTGATTATGCACCCGAAATGGAAGAGGAGATTCGCTATAAGATGTTGAATTATGGAAAAGATGATAACTATGTCTTCGCATTAAACGCGCAAAAGCATTATGTGAGTCTCTATGTGGGAACAATTGATAAAGTGAAAAATGCAGAAGCCCTATTAGCGGGCTATAATTATGGAAAAGGCTGTATTCGCGTCAAAAAATCTTTAAAAATGGAAGATACGGGATTGGAACAATTTATCCAAAAAACCGTTGATATGTGGTGTGCTGGTGAAGATACAGCTTGTTAATATTGAATGAATAAATAAGAAATTTACCAAGCGATTATGGAATGATGATAGGTCTTGCAGATTTACATGTGAGATTATCACACATATCATTAAAGAATTTATGTAAATAAAATAAAGTATTTATTAAAAGAAAGTAACCCACTCTGAAGTGTGAGTTACTTTTTTTTGCACGGATTAAATTAGCCGCCATTTTTGCGGATATCTAGAGAAGGTATATTTATTGTATGACAGCAATTTTGGCTTCAACTAAACTTATAAATTCTGTCTCGAAAAGTCTCAGCTTTTCTGCTCCTTTGCCATATATTTTTACGAAAACTAACGATAGGTCTTTAAGCTTATTTTTATTTACAAAAGTTAAAGAATAAATAAAATATGACAACGTTTCCAATCCAGAACTGGTCAATAAATCTAACAACTATCAATATAGTGATAAGCTCTTTATTACTGGAATGTAGCAAATAGGACCATGTCAGAAAATCTAACACGTTGCTTGCTAAATAGTTTGGTAGCTGCGTAAACTAGAGGTAGATAAATTGTTTGAATAATCGAACTTTTCTAGGGGGCTGCCAGTTATGTTAAAGCGAAAGTTAATTTTGATTGGAAATGGAATGGCCGGAATTAGAACGATAGAAGAAATATTGAAACTTGATCCTGATCAATTTGACATTACTGTGTTTGGAACTGAACCATATCCAAATTATAACCGGATTCAATTATCAAAGGTTTTGCAAGGGGATACAACTGTTGCAGATATTACTTTGAATGATTGGAATTGGTATGAAAATAATAATATTCGCTTATACCCAGGAGAAAGTGTCATTAATATAGATACAAAAAAGCAGATTGTCTTTACAGATAAAGAACGAGCGGAACACTATGATAAGTTAATTATTGCGACAGGATCTCATCCATTTATGCTGCCTTTACCTGGTTCAGATAAACAAGGTGTGACGGCATTTCGTGATATCAAAGATTGTGAAACAATGGTGCAATACTCACAAAAGTATAAGAAAGCAGCGGTTATCGGTGGAGGTCTATTAGGACTGGAAGCAGCTCGTGGGTTGCTTAATCTTGGTATGAAGGTAGATGTCATTCATATTCATGACTATATTATGGAACGGCAATTAGACCGAGAGGCAAGCAAACTATTACAAAAAGAGTTGGAAAATCAAGGAATGAATTTTTTATTAAATAAACAGACCTCTGAAATTCTTGGGAAAAAGAATGTAACAGGATTACGTTTTAAAAACGGGGAAAAGGTGGAAGCAGACTTAGTAGTGATGGCTGTCGGAATAAGACCTAATGTGGAATTAGCTAAGAAATCTGGCATTCCTGTAAATCGGGGTATTGTTGTAAATGATTATATGGAAACGGAAACCCCTAATGTATTCGCAGTTGGTGAATGTGCAGAGCACAGGGGAATGACTTATGGATTGGTTGCTCCACTGTATCAACAAGGAGAAGTATTAGCTAAACATATTTGTAGTATACACAGTGAGGGTTATACTGGGTCTGTTCTCTCCACTCAATTAAAAGTGTCTGGTGTCGATGTTTTCTCGACAGGAAAAATTGTGGAGGATGAAAATACCAAGGCGATTAAAATGTTAGATGATTGGAATGGGATCTATAAAAAGATCATGATAGAGCAAGGGAAAATAACGGGAGCAGTCCTATTTGGAAATACCAAGGAAGGTAATAGATTACTAAACTTAATTAAGAATGGTGCGAATATAGAGGAATATACGGAATCTAATCAAACAGAAGAGTCTGGAACTAGCTTAGTAGCCCAAATGTCTGATGATGAAGTGGTATGTGGATGTAATGGGGTCACGAAAGGAACGATTGTATCTGCTATTAAAGGGAAGGAACTTACAACCGTTGAACAAGTGAAAGGATGTACCAATGCATCACGTTCATGTGGTACATGTAAGTCTATGGTTGCAGATCTATTGGAATTCACACTTGGTGATAAATATAGTGAGGATCAAAAGGAATCCATTTGTGCTTGTACGACTTTAACAAGAGATGAAGTGGTTGCTGAAATAAAGGAAAAGCACCTTACCCATACAAGAGAAGTAATGAATGTATTGGGCTGGAGTAACGAGGAAGGCTGCTCTAAATGCAGACCAGCATTAAATTATTATTTAGGCATGCTTTATCCAACGGAATATCAGGACGAAAGGGAATCTCGTTTTGTTAATGAAAGATTGCATGCGAATATTCAAAATAACGGAACATTTAGTGTAATTCCAAGAATGTATGGTGGTGTTACAAATGCCGATGACCTTAGAAAGATTGCAGATGTGGCAGATAAATATAAGGTGAAAATGATTAAATTAACGGGTGGACAACGTATTAATTTGCTCGGTGTTAATAAACAAGACTTACCAAGTGTTTGGGCAGAACTTGGTATGCCATCAGGGCATGGCTATGCGAAGGGACTACGTACGGTAAAAACTTGTGTTGGTGCAGACTTTTGTCGTTTTGGTACACAGGACTCAGTAGGAATGGGGATTGAATTAGAGAAGAAATTCGAAGGGTTAAATGGACCACATAAAATGAAAATGGCTGTATCCGCTTGCCCAAGAAACTGTGCGGAAAGTGGTATTAAGGATGTTGGTGTTGTTGGTTTAGATGGAGTTTGGGAATTGTATGTGGGAGGCAATGCAGGTACAGATCTTAGGGAAGGTGACTTGCTTGTAAAAGTTAAAACAAAAGAAGAGGTACTGGAGTGGACTAGTGCTTTCTTACAGTACTATAGAGAAACAGCGGTTTACTTAGAAAGAACGTCTGTCTGGGTTGATCGTGTTGGTTTAGATCATGTGAAGGAAGTACTGGAGGATAAGGGTACTCGTGAAGAGTTAAATAAACGAATGGATATAACGTTAGAAACAGTTCAAGAACCATGGAGTGAAACACTTAAGGATGAAAGCTTAGTAAAAGAACTATATGAAACAGTTCATGTTCCAGTAACTTCTAAATGATAGGTAGGGGGAGTAATGGTGGAAAATACAATAAGAAGAGTATTAATTGGAAAATATTCAGAGCTACCAGAACGTCTAGGGAAAACGGCACTCATTGGAAAAGAAGAAATTGCCTTATTTAAGCTAGCAAATGGGGATGTTCGTGCAATAGAGAATCGATGCCCACATAAAGGCGGGGTACTTGCCGAGGGAATGGTTAGCGGAGACCATGTTTTTTGTCCGATGCATGATTGGAAGATTAATGTATGTGACGGTCAGGTTCAAGATCCAGATTCTGGTTGTGTCAAAACATATAAAGTGGAAGTAGAAGAGAACCTTGTATACATTATCATGTGATTGTCCAAAAGGAGGTATACCATGTCATTTGTAAGAACAGATCAAGTAGTGCAGAGCATGATTGAGGCTGGTGAGGCAAAAGCAAAATTATCTGTTAAAGACATGTTAATTAGAGGGGGGCTTGCAGGGGCCCTTCTTGGGTTTGGTACAACATTGGCATTCACTGCTGAAATCCAAACAGGTTGGGGGATTTTTGGAGCACTATTATTTCCGGCTTGTTTTGTATTAGTTATACTACTAGGTCTTGAATTGGTAACCGGAAATTTTGCCCTTATCCCGTTAGCAGTTTTAGAAAAAAGGGTTTCGTTTTCTCAAATGCTTTCCAACTGGTTTTGGGTTATTGTTGGTCATTTAATAGGAGCAGGATTGTATGCTTTTCTATATGTTATCGCCATAACACAACTTGGCCATGTCACAGACAATGCGATTGCGACGAAAATTATGGCAGTTGCAGAAGCAAAAACGCTTATGTATGCAAATCTAGGCAGTGATGGTTTGATCGTGGTCTTTGTTAAAGCCATACTATGTAATTGGATGGTCACATTAGGAGCCGTAATGGCAATGACATCCACAAACACAATGGGAAAAATAGTCGCTATGTGGTTACCGATCTTAATCTTCTTTGCACAAGGATTTGAACATGCTGTCGTCAATATGTTTGTAATTCCTGCAGGGATGATGTTAGGTGCAGATATTACTTTAGCAGATTGGTGGCTATGGAATCAGCTCCCAGTGCTATTTGGAAATCTAGCAAGTGGTGTGGTGTTTACAGGTCTAGCATTATACTATACTCATCATAAGGTGAAAAAGAAAAATAGGACGGTTGTGTCAAAGAAGGAAGAGTATATTGCTGAAACATAACATGGGGCTTTTCAAAGGGGAGAAGGAAGATGGGGAAGGTATATATAGTTGGAGCGGGCCCTGGTGATCCCGACTTACTTACCATTAAAGGGTTGAAATGTATACAGCAGGCCGATGTGATTGTCTATGATCGTTTAGTGAATAAAGAATTGTTACGGGAAGCAAAAGCGGGCACAGAATTTATCTATTGTGGAAAACAGCCTAAATTTCACACAATGCCACAAGAAATGATCAATCAACTATTGGTGCAACATGCTCTCTTAGGTAAAGTGGTTACTAGACTTAAAGGGGGAGACCCTTTTGTGTTTGGCAGAGGGGCAGAAGAGATAGAGGAATTGGTAAGAAACAATATATCTTATGAAGTCGTACCAGGTATAACTGCTGGGGTTGCAGCTCCAGCTTATGCAGGAATTCCCATCACACACCGGGAACTTGGGAATTCATTCGCAATCATTACGGGCCATTGCAAATCAGGAGAACCACCAGATATTAAGTGGGAAAGTCTTGTCCATGGGGTGGATACATTAGCCATCTATATGGGAGTCGGAAATTTACCCTATATATGTGATCAATTTGTGAAACATGGAAAGCGAGCGGATACGCCTGTCGCCATTATTCAAGAAGGTACAACACAGCAACAAAAAACAATAGTAGGTACCATTGAAACGATTGTACGTATTGCACAAGAGACCAAGATAAAGAATCCCGCTATGATTGTGGTTGGAGAAGTTGTAAGCTTCAAACATAGAATAGAACAAATACAAGAAGCGAACCAAAAAGTCACCATGGAACAATTTCAAGAAGCGAACTAAATGGAGTGTGTTAATGATGCAAGCAGTTCTTTATGTTTGTCATGGAACGAGAAAGAAATCGGGTGCACAGGAAGCAATTAATTTTGTGCAAAGGACGATGGAACTTGTGGATGTCCCCGTTCAAAAGTACTGTTTTTTAGAGCTAGTGAGTCCCTCTATAATAGAGGGGATTGATCAATGTATACAAATGGGAGCTACAAAAATTGCAGTTGTTCCCATCTTACTTCTAACAGCAGTCCACGCCAAAAAAGATATTCCCGACGTTTTGGAACAAGCAAAAAAAATATACGAAAACATAGAATTCCAATATGGAAAACCACTAGGTGTACAAGAAAAGTTAGTGGATATTTTAGTAGAAAGAATAGCAGAACAAACTCAGGCTAGAAAGGAAACGGAAGTCCTTCTTGTTGGGCGGGGAAGTAGTGATTTGGATGCAGTAAATGATACACAAAAAATCGCGGAGTTACTAGAACAGAGATTACATGTATCTTCTGTTAGTAAATGCTTTTTGACGGCAGCTACCCCAAAGTTTGAAACATTACTTTCAGAAAAAGTAGCATCTGGTTCCAAGCATATTGTCATACTTCCTTACTTATTGTTTACAGGACTATTAATGAATGGCATGGAAAAAGCTGTTCAGCTCCTACACGTACATCCTAATCAAGAAGTAGTTCTTTGTCATCATCTTGGGAATCATCATCATGTTTGTGAGCTATTACGAGCTAGAGTGCTAGAAACGATAGAAAGCGGGAGAGTTATAGCTTCATAGTTAATCTAATAGTCGTTGTCCTTCCCCCTCCACTTAACGAATTTTTGTATTATTCAATCACTTTCTGAAAATCTGTGATAGAATAGGAAAAAACGTTGCAATTTCGAAGAAGGGGGTGTACGAATAATGGGATTAGAGAGTAAGAAGATTGGTGTGGCGGCAACTCGTCAAGCAGATGCCATTGCCACACTTATTCAAAAAAATGGAGGTATTCCATCTCTTTTTTCTATACAAGGTGACCAGCAATTAAATGATGATATTTGTGAACAAAATATTAGGGAGCTTCTATATAGCAACCCTTTTGATATCGTGCTACTAACCACTGGCATTGGTATTGAGACACTTGAAAAAACAGCTATAAGCATGAATCTTCATGAGGAATTTATAGAGAAACTGAGAAATACTAGTTTAGCAGTTCGTGGTCAAAAGACACTCAATTGGATCAAAAAACATTCCTTGTCTGTGAAATATGTTTCGGAAGATGGCACAATGGAAAATCTACTAATGAATATAGCAAGCGAAGGAGAAAGATCTGGACAAAGAGTATTTTTACAAGCGTATAATCTAGATGATGAAGTATTAAAATTTAAGCTAGAAGAGCAAGGATATGATGTCTATCTATCCAAACCGTATTCTTTTATCGCTCCGTCGCCCTTAACAGTAGAAAATCTCCAAAAAGAAATTTCCAAAAGAACACTAGATGCAGTCGTTTTCACAAGCAAAACACAAGTTCAAAACCTTTTTAACGATTCCACACATACAGAAGAAATGATTCGTGGCTTTAATGAAGAAGTTTTAGCAGTAGCGGTTGGAAAAGTAACCGCTAGTGAGCTTGAGGAAAAAGGGATCAACAACCTATTTCAACCAACCGTTCAGAAAATGGGTGCGATGATTGTGGAACTTCGGGAATATCTTAAATGATGTTCTGGGCAATTCTCTCCGCCCCCAAATCATCAAACGAAGAAAGCTAGGATCCAGACGGGATCCTAGCTTTCTTCGTTTATTTATTACTCTATCGGTTTCTTTAATTCACTTTCATCTACAATTAAATTCTTGTATTCTTTTCCGTTAATTCTTACTGAGTTTGCTTCGATAAAAAAGTAATCCTTGTTATTAACTTGAAAATAAAAATTGGTTGTAGAAGATAGTTCTTCTATTTCTTTCCATTCCTTATCAACACTCTTGATGGTTATTTTTCCAAATCCTCTAGGGAAATAACTAGATTCCGTTAGCAAAAAGTTATCTTCTTCAGCAAAATCATTCAGTCTATAATTTTCATATTCTGGCTCCTGGTAAATATAATAGCTGAGTACTTGTTGGAAATGGGTAGTGATTTTAATGAAATCCTCCTCATGTACACTAATTAGTTTAAGTATCACACTTTCCTTCCAATAATTAATATCTAAGTCAATAATAGTATAGTACTCGATGGCAGAGAAGAAATCTTTTAATTCATTTGATGCATCTATACTGATTGACACTGTTATTCCTCCAGTTCCTTCCTATAATTTTTAATAAAATTATAGGGCTTATGGAAGATTTCTGCAAAGAAGCACCTCGCTATAAAAACTTCAAGGTTTCATATGAGTCTTGGGGGGCAGTACAGAGCGGAGCAACGAAGCGGCACGGTGCTCGCCCTGTAGAACAAAAAGTCAACTTATTTAACAATGTATTACCTATGCTAAAATATACTACACACCCAACTATTTATCTAAATAAATCAAGTGCAATAACCTAGCTAACCAAACACAATTGTCTACGAAGGTTTGAAGAATTATATTCTAGTGAAATTGGACCTTGTAGTAATATACTAGATGTATGAATAATGAGATTCAAATGAGAATGATTTTCAACTAAGCTGATCTAATGTATAATCTTCTTAGGCGTTGTGGGATTATAAGCATGTTCAGATTTGAACAAGAATGAAGGAGTTTGATTACATGGAAAATAAACATAATCAAGATGAAAATAATAATATTGAAGTGTGGGAAGATCTTGTACAAATAAAAGATTTAGTTATTGCGATAGTGATTTGTGGTATAACTACTATGGGTGCCTATTTTATAGCGCCAAATGAACCGCCAAAGCCATTGTTTTTCGGACTCTCAGGAGCAATAATTGGTTTTATCATTTGTAGCATTATTATTAAACCAAAAAGAAACTTTGAGAAAACAGGAGAAAAATAATGGATATTGTACTAATTATACAGATGATAGGAGCAGCTGTATTAGCAGCTGTGTTATATACAATCATCGGAGTAGCGCCAGGAACAGATGAAACGGCTGTATTAGCACCGGTGACATTAGCGATTGTTTTGGCAGGAGTGGAGCCAATTGTGGTTCTAACCTTTTTCATGTCTGCCATTGTGTCCAATAAAGTAACGGATTCCATTCCCGTTGCACTTGCGGGGATTCCAGGCGGTGTCATGGCGACCCCGATGGTGGAGCATGCCCTTGTACTAAAGAAACATGGCATGCCAGAAATAAGTATTCGAAAAATGGCATCTGGCTCTGTTATCGGAACACTAGTGGCAGTTCCTGTTAGCTTACTGATGGCACAAGCACTTATTCCATTTGCGGATGTTATTAAAGAATATGCAGATCCACTCTTTTTCGTGGGTGCTGTTTTACTTGCGCTTATGACGAAAAATAAGATTTTAGCACTTGTAGCAATTCTTCCTTTTGCATTATTAATTGAAGGATTACGCTATTTATATTGGGGAATTGGTGTTGTACCAGAGGGGACAAATGTCTTCATTTCCTTTTTCTTAGGAATTACGATTGGCCCAGTTATTCTAACGTTATTCGATCTATTACATAAAGAAAAACGAGAAAATATGCCGAGATATCCGAAGAAAACGATTCGTTTTGCAGAAACGAATACAGTGAAAGGATTCCCGAATCCGTTTAAATTATTAACTAAGCAGGAAGCAGGATCAAGTATGCTTGCCAGTTTCATAGGCTCTATTACGTTTATCATGAGCCCTGTTGGGATGACCATTTTCCTTGGAGAAGTATTTTCTAGTAGAGTGAAGGATCCGGTGAAAAAAGCATCTGTTGCGATTGCTTCTATGGAAGGGTTAACGAATGCTACATACATTTCTGGAACATTAATTCCACTTATTGCACTGGGTATTCCATTGTCTCCAATGGCCATTGGTCCTGCTAATGCACTATTTAATGCACCACCAGTATTTACACCAGAACATAACTTGCATCATATACTATCAAATGCAGACTTTGTCTGGGCAACGCTTATTGGTGCAACCATTGCCCTTGTATTCACCTATTTTATTGCGGTAAGATATGCCAACAAAATCTGTGCCTTTGTCTTTCGTTGGGTTCCCCATGAAGCAATTCTAGGATTATTTTTTGGGCTTGTGATATTATTGGCTTTTATGGATGCTGGCTTTATCAATGTGATTGGGGTACTAGTAATTGGATTATTTGCTGGTATGCTTCATCGCTTGGGCGTAAATTATGGCGTTCAATTTATGATTCTATATTCAGCACCTTGGATTATTTCTTGGTTTTAAAAATAAATAAAAAAGTTCTACTGGATGTTCCTCGCTTGGAACATCCAATATTTCTGTGAAAGTGGGGATAGTTATGCTTGAAACTCCACAAAAAATTGCGGTAGGAAGAGCACATAGTAAATTAATTTTAATTGGAGAGCATTCCGTTGTTTACGGACAACCGGCGATTGCTTTTCCTTTTAAACAAACGGAAGTAAAGGTAATTGTAGGTGAGATGGAAGGAAATATAATAGAATTGGAAAGTCCCTTCTATGTAGGACCATTACATCAAATCCCCGAGAAGATGGAGGGCATTGGTGATTGTATTATTCAAACACTAAAAGTTCTACAGCAACCTTCTTCCGGCTTAAATATCCAAATAACTTCCACAATACCCATTGGACGGGGCTTAGGTTCAAGTGCTGCGATTGCAATTGCCCTTGTTCGCGGTCTTTTTGCTTATTTTCATCAGAAACTAAGCAATAGTCAGTTGATGACATTGGTGGAGCGTGCCGAAAAATTTGCACATGGAACGCCAAGTGGGATCGATATGGTAACAGCATCTAGTGCTAATCCAATTTGGTTTCAAAAACAGCAAGAAGTTGAAAACGTCGAAATAGGTGCACCTTTTCATTTAGTTGTCGCAGATAGTGGTAGAATTGGTGATACATATGCAGCAGTTAAATCCATTCGAGACAAGTATGAAGTACAACCAGAGCTTATCGAGAAATCGATCACTCAGTTAGGTAAGTTGACAAAAGAAGTAAGGGTTTCGCTTGCAGAGGGAGACTTTCATACAGTTGGCAGCCAGTTAAACCAAGCACAACAACTTCTTTCTTTGTTAGGTGTTAGTGATGAAGTATTAGATCACTTAGTAGAAGTTGCTGTATCCGCAGGAGCGGTTGCAGCGAAATTAACAGGTGGCGGCCGTGGTGGTTGTATTATTGCTCTTGTAGAAACAGAGAAGCTAGGTGAAAAAGTAGCAGAGGCATTAATACAAGCTGGTGCTGCTCAAACATGGCAGTACACGATAGAGAAATGCTAATAGTATAGGAGGAGTGTGGTGAATGGAAGCGATCGCTCGAGCGCACACGAATATTGCACTAATAAAATACTGGGGAAAACGGGATTCTAAGTTGTTTTTACCGATGAATAGTAGTTTATCCATTACATTGGATCATTTCTATACAGAAACAAAGGTACAGTTTTCGGACCAGTTTGAAAAGGATACATTAATTTTAGATGGAGAAAAAGTATCGGATAGTGAAGCGGCTAAAATAACAGCATTTCTTCAGCATGTACGAAACCTGTCAGGTAAAGAAGTGTTTGCAGAAGTAACGTCTGTTAATCATGTACCAACAGCGGCTGGTTTTGCTTCTTCTGCTTCTGGATATGCAGCATTGGCTGCTGCTGCAAGTAAAGCATTACAGTTAGATTTAACAGAGAGAGAGCTTTCTATGTTAGCTCGACAAGGCTCTGGTTCTGCTTCTCGTTCAGTTTATGGAGGATTTGTGGAATGGCAAAAAGGGAATAACCCAGATGGAACGGACTCTTATGCTAAGCATATTTTAGACGAAAATGCATGGGATCTTAGTGTTCTTTCGGTAGTGGTGGAAGCTGGTCCGAAATCAATTTCTAGCCGAGAGGGAATGGAACGAACAGTGAAGACTTCTCCTTTCTACGAGGGTTGGTTGGCAACACTAGAAGAAGATTTAAAGCAGATCAAGGAAGCTATTGCAGCTCGTGATTTTACGAAATTAGGGACTATTGCCGAAGCGAATGCCATGAAAATGCATGCTACATCGCTTGGAGCAAAGCCACCTGTTTTATATTGGCAAAGCGCCACACTTGATGTTATGCAGAAGGTGACGGAATTGCGCCAGCAAGGCTTAGAAGCATATTTCACCATTGATGCTGGTCCGAATGTAAAAGTGCTGTGTGAACGGAATCAGGAAGAAAGCATTAAAGATAAGTTAGCCGCCATCCCTTCTGTCCGTGATGTGATTGTCTGTCACCCAGGCCCAGGTATTCAATATTTGACAGAATGGAATGGAAAGTAGAAACCACCCGAGGGATAAAGGAAGTGAAGCCTGTATGCATGAAATCAAAGTTCCAGGGAAGCTTTTTATCGCAGGTGAATATGCTGTACTAGAACCAGGGTATCCAGCGATTGTTGTTGCAGTGAACAGGTATCTTACAGCAAAAATAGCCATTGCTGAAGTACAAACTTTATCATTACCACAACTAGGTCTTCCCGACGTTTCTTGTCGTTTTGAACAGGGAAAAGTGATCATAGAAGATACAGATGCTAGACTAGATTTTATTAAAAATACCTTTGAAGTGGTACATAACTATTTACTAGAAAAGTCGGTGAAAACCCAACCCTTCAGTTTTACCATCAGCAGTGAATTAGATGATGATGCTTCTGGTAGAAAATATGGATTAGGTTCCAGTGCGGCAGTAGTGGTTGCAGTCGTATCTTCCATACTAAAGCTGTATGGAGAGCAGTTGACGGTCACAAAGAAGCTTATTTATAAACTAGCCTCGATCGCGCACTTCCAAACACAGGGTAGTGGCTCTTGTGCAGATGTAGCTGCCTCCACATATGGTGGGTATATTCACTATACCGCTTTTGAAGCGAGCTGGTTAAAAGAGAAGCTAAAAGGTAATAAGTCTGTTTTGGAGTTAGTAGAACAGAATTGGCCATATTTAAAGATAGAAGAGTTAGAAGCGCCAACAGAACTAGTGCTTGCAGTGGGATGGACAGGTAGTTCTGCTAAAACAGCTTCTCTGATTAAAAAGATAGAGCCACTGAAACACGAAAATCCCACTATTTATGAAGAGTTTCTTCGTCGTACTCGTGATGCTGTGTCTTCCATGGTAGAAGGCTTTCAGCATAACGATATAGAGAAGATAAAGGCAAGTGTATCCGCTAATCGCTCTGCACTACTGGACTTAAGTATAGAAACAGGTGGAGTCATTGAAACTGTTTCACTCGAGAAAATGATCAACATTGCCAAGCGCTATGGTGCGGGAAAATCTTCTGGAGCTGGTGGCGGTGATTGTGGAATTGCTTTTACAAGCAAAGAGAAGAAGGAACTGTTACATAAAGAATGGCGTGATGTGGACGTTATTCCTTTAGAAATCAAGCCCTCGGAGTAAACGTTAAGGAGATAGGAGGTTGAACAATGACAGATTCCATTGATAAAAGGAAGGCACAGCATATTGAGCTGGTACTGAATGAGAAAGTAACAGGTGATAACATCACAACTGGTTTTGAAAACTATCGTTTTATACATAATGCCTTACCAGAAATTAATTTTAATGATATTTCCATCGATACACAGTTTTTAGGAAAGATGCTTAAAGCTCCTTTTTTAGTGAGTTCGATGACTGGTGGAGCAGCAATGGCAGAAACAATTAATCGAAACCTTGCTATTGCTGCAGAGGAGCAAGGTTGGGCCTTTGCTTTAGGATCTACAAGAGCATTAATTGAAAATGAAAAATACCGAGAATCCTTCCAGATTCGAAAATATGCACCAACCATCCCTATCATCGCTAATTTAGGGGCCGTGCAGTTTAATTATGGCTTTGGAGTCGATAAATGTCGCCAGATTATTGAGATGACAGAGTCTGATATGCTCGTTCTTCATTTGAATAGTATGCAGGAAATTATTCAAGATGAGGGAGATCATAATTTCAAGGATCTGTTAGGGAAGATTGAGCAAGTATGTCGCCAATTAGATATTCCTGTTGGGGTAAAAGAGGTTGGTTTTGGTATTGATGGCACCACTGCGAAAACATTGGCTGATGTAGGCATTTCCTTTATTGATGTGGCAGGTGCAGGTGGTACATCATGGAGCCAGGTTGAAAAACTACGCTCTAAGAACAAAATCAAAAAAGTAGCAGCTGAAGCTTTCAGCAGCTGGGGAATTCCAACAGCAGAAAGTATTGTATCTGTGAAAGAAGCAGTGGATCAACCAATTATCGCAAGTGGAGGTATCCAAAACGGTGTAGAAGCTGCCAAAGCAATAGCACTTGGCGCAGATATGGTTGGATATGCTCGTGCTATATTAAAAGAGGCTACTCAATCACCAGAAGATCTAATCGAATTGTTTGAAACAAGAGAGTTAGAATTGCGAATGAGCATGTTCGGAATTGGTGCGGCCACTATTAGGCAATTGAAAGAAACAGATCGGATTAAGTAGGCAACAGGAGTTTTCCTGTGCCTCTTTTTTGGTGAAATTAGATTAATAATGTGATTTTGGACGGATCAGAGATTACATTACTTCTAGCATGGCAGCAATGATGGGGTGTATGTTTTCTCCAATAATTGTTGAACGAAATCGATGGAATTCATTTGTAGTGGCACTTTAGCCCGTAAAAAGAAACTACCGTAATCCCAGTTCAATTCTTTTTATCGATCCCAAGCAAAGCTTTTTCTTTCTTGTATTGCTCTCTAAGTGCTGCTCTTTCTGCTGATTGGTGAGAGAGAGCAAATGCGGAGGCATCCTGTATGTTACCAAAAACCCCTCCAACCGCATTTTGTAAATAAGAACCTAAGTACCGAATAATAGATTCATTACCTACTGTAAATGCACTACGCCAGCCTGCCATGTTAAATGTTTTAGAAAGGCTGTAAATTTCTACGCCCACTTCCTTTGCTCCTGGAATGGATAAGAAGCTATGCGGTTTCTCATCGGTATAATAAAGATCTCCATAGGCAACTATTAAGATGACTTCAGCAATCTTTTCTATTTCGCCATCTTCAAGAGAGATATTCATTTCTTCCCAGCTTATTGGCAGGTTTAATTTTTTTATAAAGAGAAAGTAATGGTTGAATTTCTGTAAACTTTTCTTCCAGGCTAAGCTGAAATAATACCCCGTATGCGACTACACTTCCGTGTAAATGTGCATTTTTTCCTAACTTATATATCCGTAATTGAATGCATGTGCGCCAACACTTTGCCCGAATTTTTCACCTAATCCGCCTACAAGACCAGATAGTGCAAAAATGGTATCTATCATTCTAGGAAAAATCTGCATTGCTCTCTCTTGACTCTGCTGCCTGATATGCTTCTTCTCCGTACTTCATGATGTAATCTCAGCAAAGGGATATAGGACAAGGAATGATAAAGAATAAGAGGATTTCGATGATATGATTTGTATAATGTGTTAGGATAAAAACAATTCATATTGAACTTATCGGAATTTATTAAGTGTTGTACAAGTATCAGAGTAGTTAAGCGTACTAGCAAAACGTATTTTATGGTAGTCATTAAAATGGTAGCTGGGAGTGTATGAAGAAATGAGTGATTTAACAAGAAGAATAGTGGAGCTTATTCAAACTACTAATAGGTATGAACAGTTTGGAATGGAAACAAAAGGTAATCTAAAAAAAGGAGTTCTAGATTATATTATTTCCTGTTATGCCAGTGTGAAATTTGATGCAAACTTTCAAAATGTTTTACATTCTTCAATCTATTCCAATCATGATGATGCAGTTGTTATTGGCACTTCATTAAAAGTTCATCCTTATGATGCCTGCCTGATTAATGGATATTCTGCGCATGCATTAGAATTAGATGACGTTCATTCCGAGATTCGCGGACATCCATCTGCTGTTATTTTGAGTTTATTATTCTCTTTATTACAAGAAAAACAGGATACTAATCGCTTTTATGAAGCATATCTGATAGGTGTAGAGGTCATGACTAGATTTGCTAAACTATTAGGACCAACACATTATGAGAAAGGATTCCATACAACCGCAACTGCTGGATTATATGGTGCTGTTGCTGCAGGGGCTCATTACTTGGAGATTCCTACAGAGAAGTTTGCTCAAGCACTTAACTTATGTGTTTCGAAAATAAGTGGTTCAAGAAGTCACTTTGGGTCGCTGATGAAACCATTGCATGCAGGCTTAACTGCCCAGAGTGCATGGCAAATTCTACACTTGGTGAAAAATAATATTACTGGTAGTGAAAATACGATTATTTCTAAAAATGGATTGCTATCTATGTATGTGGAGAATGAAATAGATGCATGGAAATACTTTGAAAATTGGGGAGAACCTTTGTCAGTGGATCAACCAGGTTTATGGTTTAAATTGTATCCTTGTTGCTCTGCGAATGTTCATGTCATTGATGCGATAAAGGAAATTCAGAGTGTACATTCTTTTCGAGTAGAGGAAATTAGCTCTGTTGATTTATATTTTCCCCCTAACGGAGATGCAGCATTAGTCTATACCCAGCCAACAAACGGTGAGCAAGGATGCTTTAGTGCTGAATATTGTTCTGCATTATTATTGTTGGGGGAGGGTTTATCAATAGAGAACTTTAGAGCGACCAGTATTTCAGAAGAAGTTCTTGGAATGATGAAAAAGGTTAAAAGAAGCTATGACCCTATAATCCCTATAAGCGAAACTAGTTATCCGAAGGGGAGATATTGTATAGCGGAAATTAGCTTAAATAGTGGGCAAAAGTATGCTTCAAGAGTAGATGTTCCAACTGGATCGCCAGGAAAACCGCTTGGCATGGAAGATCTTTTTAGCAAAGCAACTACCATATTAGGGAAACAAGCTAATTCAATAATCAAGGTCTTTTCAAAGAAAGGTACCGTTAGTTTTAATGAGTTAGAACAGTTGCTTTTAATAGAATAATTACTTCTAGGGTTGAAAATGTCACGGTGAGAGGTACTCTGCTTGGGACCAATAACAAGGAACATCTTCTAGTAAAATGTTAAAAGAGTCATAGAAAAAAAGGACAACAAGGCTATCTTATAGAAATGTTTATAAAAGGTATTGTTGGTTTCTCATACTGGTAATTACTTTTCAATATAATAGTACCAATATAGTATTGCATTTTGCTATAAAGGGAGTAGATTTCATGATTCGATATGACAAGAGTTTAATCGAAATCTTACAAAAAGATACAAAGATAATAGAAAATGACGGATTAAGCATTATCTTAAAACCAAGTCCTGGAGAAGAGCGAGTGGGTTATTTAGATCCAATTGAAATGAGCATTATGGAAGAACACTGGGCTGGGCAAAAGCAACGAGAACAACCCACTTCACCACCTTCTATAGAAGAAATTGTCTCTATGATTAGAGAAAGTATGGGATTCCCTAATCTAAATTTAAATACAGTAGAGATACACACAAAATATGAAGAAATAACTAGCGGTAGTGGGAATAAGGTTGGACTTTGGCGTTATTATCCGAGAAAGTCTTACAACAAGAATCGTCCAGCTTTCCTATTTTTTCATGGTGGAGGTTGGTTAGGTGGCAGTGTTTATACGGTGGAAAACTTCTGTAAACTGATTGCTGAGCTTGCAGATGCAGTAGTGTTTAACGTAGATTATTCTCTAGCTCCTGAAAAGCCTTATCCTAATGGAATTAACGATAGTTATAGTGCTGTTAAACATGTATATGATAATGCAAATGACTATGGAGTAAATCCTAACAAAATCTCTGTTGGAGGAGACAGTGCTGGTGGGAATTTAGCTGCAGCACTATCTTTAAAAGCTAGAGATGAAGGATTATCTATGATTGCTATGCAAGTGTTACTGTATCCAGCTGTTCTAATGGGAGATGTTTCAGTGGATGGATATGAGTGGAGAGAGGACGACTTTGAGGTATCAGAAGAACATGCAGATATTATTAAAAATCGCTGTCTCTCTCTTGGAAGACCATCAAAAGTGGAAGAAGATGTTATATTGAGTAGCTATATAACCAGTACTGATTTAAAGGATCCCTATGTAAATCCTGCTCTTGCACTATCTCATGAAGGATTGCCTAAAGCTATAATAGTTGCAGCAGAATTCGATGGATTACGAATTCAAAATGAAGCTTATGCGAAACAGCTACAAGCTGCGGGAGTAGATACCACCTGTTATCGGTATAAGGGAATGACCCATGCTTTTATTGATAAATTGGGCTACTTGCCTCAAGCAGAAGATCTGTGCATGGTCATTGCGAATGAATTGAGGGATTTATAGAATTAGATGAAATGTGGAAGTCATGGAGTAATCTTTTTTGCTTGTAATTAACATGAATAGGATGAATTCTAGTTCTATAATGAAAAAAATATTTACTGATTTATATTTGCTAGGTTTATCATGTTCGGAACACTTTTATATAATGTTTGAAATTAACAAAGTCAATACTTTGAGCAATCAGAGTGTTGACTTTGTTTGTTTAAATGGACATGCATATCAATTGGGAAGGAATAGATTTATAAAAATAAGTGAAGTGCCAAGTCACTATTACGATTATTCAAAAAAGATTAGAATAACTAATGAAATAATTTCCTATTCATAATACAATAGGTAAGTCATATATTATTCTGTTCGTATATATATATTTATTCAATTAGAAAGAAGGCGGTTATAGCTTGAATTCCATATCAAACGCAAAACGGTTACAGATTGCTCTCCTTTTAGGGTCTCTGTCGCTTTTAGGACCTTTTACAATTGATACCTATTTGCCTGCGTTTCCAACAATTGTAGAAGAATTTGGCACAAGTGCTTCTCTTGTGCAGGTAAGTTTAACAACATGCTTACTAGGACTTGGGTTAGGGCAATTAGTGATCGGGCCAATGAGTGATGTACAGGGACGTCGTAAACCATTACTTATTTTCCTCGGCTTGTATTTAGTTTCTTCCTTAATTTGTGCAGTAGCACCAAATATTTACTTATTGATTGTTGCTCGTTTTATCCAAGGCTTCGCGGCAGCAGGTGGTCTTGTTATCTCTAGAGCGGTTGTTCGAGATCTTTATAGTGGAAAAGAACTGACCAAGTTTTTCGCAACATTGATGCTTGTTGGAAACTTAGGTCCAATTGTGGCACCAATCATTGGTGGTGCGATTCTTTCCTTTGCACAGTGGAAAGTGGTTTTCCTTGTTCTAACATTGGTAGGGGTTATCTTAATGGTCGTTGTTTCGTTTATGCTAGAAGAAACATTACCAGCTGAGAAACGTGTGCCTAGTAATTTCAAACAAGTAGTGAGCAATTTTGGTACGTTATTAAAAGACCGTGAGTTTGCGGGTTATGCTTTTACACAAGGATTTACGACAGCCGGAATATTTGCCTATGTATCTGGTATTTCTTTTGTTTACCAAAATATCTATGGCGTTTCTCCACAAGTATTTAGTTTATTGTTCGGAATAAATGGAGTTGGGCTGATTATCGGAACTCAAATTGTTGGAAGGGTTTCAAGATATTCCGAGAGAACCTTCTTGAAGAGTGGTTTGATTTTATCCGTATCTGCTGCTGCTTTATTAGTACTTGCCATTCTAATGCATGCGCCATTACTTGCAGTAGCAATTCCAATATTCCTTTTCGTTATGTCGATTAGTATTATTGGTACATCGTCCTTCTCTCTAGCAATGGAAACAAAAGGACATGTGGCTGGAAGTGCTTCTGCTTTATTAGGTTTATTGCCATTCTTACTTGGTTCTTTAACAGCACCATTAGTTGGTATCGGAGGAGAAGAAACAGCACTGCCTATGGGTATTACTATATTTGTATCTAGTTTATTAGCTTCTCTGTCTTACTTTATGTTGGTTCGAAAGGGTTCTGTGAAGGTGAATGCAGCAGAGCATGTTACGAATCAGCATTGATTTTATAGGTAATTAGAAAAGGCGCTTTCCATTATGGAGGCGTCTTTTTTGTATTTTAGCGCCAAAGAGGAGTATCTCAAAGAAATAACCATTGAAAACAGTTCCTTTTAACTAGAAACTTTCGATACTCATCATCGCATTTCCAAATACAAAGACACTTTCAGAAAGGAATCAATGATGAATAGAATGACTTTAGAGCAGGCACAAAAAGAAGAGAAAAAGCGTTCTTGGAAAGAAAACGTACCAATGTTTTTTTTCTTAGTAATTGGATTAGGCTCAGCATTTGGAATATTTATGGGGTTAGAATACTTGCAAGTAGAAACATTTTCTACAGATAATTCCCTTGTTACAACTCCTAATATCAGTTTTTTAGATTTTTTCATGGTTATTCTAATTGGTGTTTTCCTTATACCAACTTTCTTGGAATTTATTTTTATCAATTCGTTTAAACGGACTGTAAAGCAATATTTGAAAATATTTTTACCGATCGCCATTTTCACTATTGGTGTTCTGTTCTTATCCTTTTATAGTTATACGGATATTACAGAGAAAACCATTACTTATGACCCGTTTTGGTTTGGGGAGAAGCAGGTATATGCCTGGGGAGATATTGAATGGGTGGTAATTGACGAAGCGAGTGACCGGTCTAAAGATTTTGATTACTATCTTTACTTTAAAGACGATACTACTTTAGATATATGGGGATCAACAAGAATGCATATAGATGAATTAAAGCTAGTAGATGATAGGATTAGGGAAATGGGGATTCCTAAAGAGGTAAATGTACCCCCTAATGAAATGGAGATAAAGGAGGGTTATGGAAGAGAAGATAAGGAAATATATCAAATGATCGAGCAAGTTATAAGGGATTAATAGCTTACTAAAACAGTAGATAGGAGGATTTCGTTTGGCTTATGATATTAACGAGCATTATGCTTTTGATGCTTACTATGTAAAAGAAGAAGGGTTAACCTATTCTAATCGCCATACATGGAAGGAGAAATGGGCAGGTATTGCAGTTTGTGCATTTTTTTTTGGTGTAGCAGCTACCCTTATTGGGTATATTTTCTACGTCATCTTTTGGCAATCTCTATTTTGGCCAGTATTGATTATTGGATTAGGAGCACTATTGGTGTCAGCTATAGCCGTCATTGTATTAACCGGGTTCAGAAAAAAATATAAATCACGAAGTCTTCATAGAACTAGCACAAAATGGTTTTATGCAAACCATTAGGAATAGAAAAACGAATCAGGTACAAGAAATTCATTTACCTTTTGAAAAAATGGACAGTGTGACAATGGGACGTTTCCTCTATTTAATAACACCAAAAAAATATGGTACGGGTACCTACTGGCTCAGTATCGAACTAGCAATGAAAGGATACACAGCTGATGGTCAGCTAGTTTTAAAAAAATTCCCGCTGAAAAATCCAGATGAAATAGAACAATGGATCGAGCAGTTTCAACAACATCATGTGCCTCTCTACTATACAAATACGTTCTTAAAAGATTTAACATTAGACGATTATGACACGATGAAGAAGAAAAAGTATCCAGAAGAAACAGGAGAGATCGAGTTAGCCTATAAAACGGTCAATCAAGAAGCGCCTATGAATTGGGATGGGAAGAAGATCTATCGATAATTATTTCTTTATCAGTATTAGAATAGCAGGGGAGGGTGGATAGAGCTGCAATTTCCCCTTCTTATATTCAATACTCTACTTATTTATATCAACAATTTTTTGCGTGAAAGGACATATTATTATTAGGAATATTCCAGTAAAAACTTCTGGTTCATCATTGGGAAAAAATAAGCCTATGGATTGTAAGTTTTCATGTGTTTGGATTACCTTTGACGGGAATACCCCATATCTTTCTTCTTTTATAAATGACTAATAATTCTGACACTACATGTTAAATAAGATAACTTCCATATGATATAATATGAAATAAATAATGGGAATTTTCTAATTTTGAGGTGGGGTCATGGGGATAATGGTGAGAGATGCGTTGGGAATTGGTGCACTAACAAATGGAAAGTTGCTTGCTGGTCATGAGGGCTTAAATAATATTATTAATCATGTTAGTGTTATTGAAGTACCTGATGCACATGAATGGTTTCGGGGAAATGAGCTTTTTTTGACAGCTTTTTATACCATACAAAATGATATTTCAGCACAGCTAAAATTAATTACCCATTTAAGTGAAAAGAAGTCAGCAGCATTGGGAATTTGTTATCCAGGATTATACTAGGACTATATTTCACAAGAAACAATGGACAAGGCTAATGAATTGAAGATACCAATAATAGAAATTCCTAAGAATGTTGCATATATTGATATTATATCTCCCATTTTAAGAGAGATAGAAAGAGAGCAGTATAAGGAAGCACAGAATGCTATTCATTTACAAAATCAAGTGAATCAATGGATTATTCAAGGAAAAGATTTTCAAACAATTACGACAAAAATCTCTAAGCTGTTGGACATATCCGTCATTACGTTGGACAAGGAATTTAACATTATGTCGTCATTCGTACCAATAGGTTCAGGGTTTGCAATGGAATCTATCCATCAATTTATATCTAAGGAATATTTGGCTTTATCAAAAGAGCAACTAGTGACAATTGTTTGGGCGGAAGAAAATCAAATGATTCATATCCATCCAATTAAAGTCAAAGGAAGGGTATATGGATTTACCGTTGCAGTAGAAACAGCAGTTCAACAAAAGATTTCATCCTTAATAATGGAGAGTATTTCTACAGGATTAGGATTACTGTATTCTCAAACACTGTTCATACAAGATGCCACAAATAAAATGAAAAAGGATTTATTAGATGATTGGTTATCACAGGAAGAAGTAAATAGTGATGTTTTTCTTGAAAGGTCCAAAAAGTTGAGTTGGAGTATCTTTGAGAAGTCGGGTATTGGAATTCTGTCTTGTTCAGGACTCGATGTTAATGTGGAAAATATTCTTCAAGTAATAAGAAGTTACTTTCAGCAGAAGGGAAATCAGTCTCTCACTTTCATTTATGGAGAAAAGATAGTGTTTTTCTTACAGAGTAGGAAGAGTTACCAAGAATATTATCGGGCCTTCTTTGAAGAGTTATATGATTCTTCATTAGCAGATGCATATAAAGATGTCCACATTTCTTTGAGTCCATCAACAAATCAATTAATAAAAGATGGGAGATTCTTCTATGAAGAATTAACAAGTACTATTCATGTGCAAAAGAAGTTGGATATGCTGCCGAAAGTGTTATTCCTGAATGAGGTTCCAATATTTTCAGCGCAATTTTTGAATAAGGACAAGCGATTGTTAAGGAAAATGGATGATTTACTTGCACCATTAATTCAATATGATGAGAAAAATAATTCGGATTTATTGGAAACACTAGGTTATTTGCTATTTTCCAAAGATTTTAATGAACTGCCAGAAAAATTAAATATCCATAAAAATACGTTAAACTATAGAAAGAACCGGATAAAAGATTTATTACCTAATGATCCATTTGTTAGTCCCTATCGAATTTCCTATGAGTTAGCATTTTTGATAAAGAAAATATCCCTATGATTGTTCTACTGAACAAGCAGAAGGGTCTTTTTTTGTATTTTTAAATATTTTGAATTATCTGAATTAGTGTTAGTCTTAATATAGATTTTTAAAATGATAGTGAAATCAAAAGAAGTTAAAGTATACGAAGGAGGGTTTGCATGGCGATTTGGATAGGAGAACAAGAGATAGAAGACTTATCTATTGGAGCGGCACTGTTAGGTACAGGAGGAGGTGGCGATCCTTATCTAGGCAAGTTGATGGTGTTAAAGTCTATTAGAAAAAATGGTCCTATCAAATTAATAGACCCGACAGAGGTTCCTGATGAAGAGTTAGTTATTCCAACAGCGATGATGGGAGCACCAACCATTATGGTAGAAAAAATACCAAATGGCAATGAATCACTGAAATCTTTTCAATTAGTAGAAAAAGAATGGGGCAAGAAAGCTTATGCCACCATGCCTATTGAATGTGGAGGATTAAATTCTACGATTCCTTTAGTGGTTGCTTCAGAGTTAGGGATTCCTGTTGTGGATGGAGATGGAATGGGAAGGGCATTTCCAGAACTCGATATGGAAACCTTTAATGTATATGGAGTGAATGGTACACCAATGGCAATTCATAACGAGCGTGGCGATTATTGTTTATTAAAAGCATTAGATAATAAGATGCTAGAGCATGTGTCTAGAGGAATCACAATTCGAATGGGCGGTGCTTCTCATGTAGCACTTTATGGGATGTTGGGTCACGATGTAAAAAGAACGGCCATACCAAATACAATCAGTCTTTGTATCGAGTTAGGTAGAAGTATAAGAGAAGCTAGTGAAGCAAAGCGAGATGTAATGGATGCCATTAAGCAGGTAACAAAAAGTTCTATATACGGAGAAGCAGTTGTTTTGTTTAAAGGAAAGGTAGTTGATGTAGAACGTAGATCCACTGATGGATTTGTGAGAGGAAAAGCAATGGTGGAAGGATTCGAGCAATATGAAGGGGAAGAGATGCTCGTCGAATTTCAAAATGAAAATTTAGTAGCAATGGTAGATGGCCATACGATTGCTATGGTGCCAGATTTAATTTCTTTCTTAGACTTGGAAACAGGTAGCCCCCTTACAACAGAAGGCTTAAGATATGGATTTAGAGTCATTTGTGTTGGTATTCCAACTCCATCCATTATGAGGAGTGAAGGGGCCCTGCAAGTATGGGGTCCAAGGGAGTTTGGATATAACATGGATTATCAGAAAATCGAAGAAATCTATGATTCAAGGAAGGTGAACGTATGATTTATAAGATTGGCATTGATGTAGGTGGTACAAACACAGATGCAGTAATTTTAGACGAGAATAATCAAGTGATTCAAGCCCAAAAAACACCAACTACTTTAGACGTAGAATCAGGTATCTTTTATGCGTTAGAAGGTGTATTAGAAAAAACAGATATTGATTTTCACTATATAAAAAGTGTGATGCTTGGTACAACTCATGCAACGAATGCGATTATTGAAAGAAAAGAGCTAGCCCAGATTGCAGTTTTGCGGATTTGCTTACCAGCAGGTCAAGCAATTGAACCGATGTTTAGCTGGGATGAATCATTAAAGCAAGCTGTTGGAAATCGCTACTATTTTCTCCATGGAGGCAGTGAATTTGATGGCAGACCTCTTCACCACAAGGGATTAATAGAAGAAGAGTGTATAAAAATTTTAGAGGAAATCAAGAATACTGGAGTTGAATCTATCGCTATTACTTCCATTTTCTCACCCGTTCTAGAAGACTATGAGAGAGAATTAGCAGAGATGGCAAAAGTAGTATTAGGGAATGACTTTCCTATTTCGCTTTCCTGTGAGATTGGAAATCTTGGTTTATTGGAAAGAGAAAGCTCAGCGGCATTGAATGCTAGTTTAGTAAAGGTCATTAAGAAGGTTTCTAGTGGACTAGAAAAATCATTAGAAAGATATGGGATTAATGCAAACATATTTTTCGCACAAAATGATGGAACTTTAATGTCTTTAGATTATGCGCAAAAATATCCAATTTTAACGATTGGATCTGGCCCAACGAACAGTATTCGGGGCGCAGCGTACTTAAGTGAATTACAAGATTGTATTGTATGTGATATAGGGGGAACTTCTACGGATATTGGCATTCTGGTTAAGGGTTTTCCAAGACAATCCTCACTTGCAGTAGATATTGAAAGTGTGCGAACAAACTTCCGAATGCCAGATATTATTTCTATTGGTATTGGAGGAGGGAGCATTGTTCGCGTTTTAGCTGACGGAACGGTAACAGTAGGACCAGACAGTGTAGGGTACAAAATTAGAACTGAAAGTATTGCTTTTGGGGGAGAAACACTAACTGCGACAGATTGCTTACTTGCTTCTGGATTAGCTACCATTGATGATTCTGCTTGTGATGTGCTTAGATTAGCTACTGTTGATCCTTCTATCATAGAGGAAGCGATCACTGTTATTAATCAAAAGGTTTCCATTGCTGTAGATAAAATTAAGACAAAAAACGAGCCTTTGCCAGTTGTATTAGTTGGAGGTGGGTCCATATTAATTCCAGGTAATATAGAAGGTTCGAGTCAGGTGATAAGACCACATCATTCTGACTGTGCAAATGCAATTGGAGCAGCCATTGCACAGGTTAGCGGGGAATTGGATAAAATTTATTCCTTTGAAGGAAGAACAAGGGATGAAGTAGTTGCAGAAGCAAAACAACAGGTGATAGAACAAACCATAGCAGCTGGTGCAAATCCGGAAAGTGTAGAGTTAATTGATTTTGAAGAAGTGCCGATTGCTTATCTACCTTCCAATGTTATTCGAATTAAAGCAAAAGCAGCTGGAGAACTACATAAGACAACTATTGAAATGACCAATGCATGAAGTGGCTTTCTTGCTCAGTGGGAGTAAAGTGCAATCATCATTAGTTGTTGGTATGAAAAGAAAGAGAACTCTAGTTGGAATGGATAAAACAGAGTAAACTAGCCTACATGAATCCACCGGTATAAGTTCGTCCCCAATCTAGATGGATTAATTAAGTATAGAAACCGGAGGAATGAAAATGGAGAATAATACAAAAAGTATTGATCAGGTTCTGGAGGATTATAGTGATAAGCCAGTACCAAGAGATAAAACAAAAAATTATCTATCGATGGCGCTCATTTGGAGTGGTGTAGGAATTAGTTTAGGTCTATTACTCACTGGTGGTACGCTAGGTGTGGGGCTTTCCTTTAAACAAACAGTACTCGCTGCTTTTATTGGTGGCTTTGTGCTAGCTGTTATTACAGCATTAGTTGGGATTATTGGGGCAAGAACAAACCTATCAACAGCCATGATTAGCCGTTTTGCATTTGGGGAATTAGCTATCATTGGTATTGCCTTAATACAAGCTTTTGGTTCCTACGGATGGTTCGGAGTTCAATTGGGGTTATTTGGAGATACAGCTGCTGTTGCATGGGAAGAAACGACAGGATTTGGAGGGAATACTACTTTATTTATCATACTAGGTGGAATTTGCATGATTGCTACAGCAACATTAGGTTATAAAGCATTAGATGCACTTAGTAAAGCTGCTGTCCCGTTATTGATTATTTTAATGGGGGCATCTGTTTGGAAAATCCTTCAAGATAACAATGTCACAGATTTATGGAATCTTCAAGGAACAGAAGAACCTATCACAATTGGAACTGGAGTTTCCCTTGTTATTAGCTCTTTTATCGTAGGAGCAGTGGTAGCACCAGATGTATCCCGTTATGCTAAATCGCAAAAAGATACGATTATTGCTGCATTTATGGCATTTTTTATCGTAACACCTTTGATTGTTTTAGTTGGAACAGTGATGGCACAAGTAACAGGATCATGGGATTTAGTAGATATTATGATTGGTTTAGGCTGGGGAACCTTTGCTTTACTTGTTCTTATGTTTGCTCAATGGACGTCTAATGATAATAACTTGTATAGCTCAGCACTTGGCTTTGCAGTTGTTTTTAAAAAGTTGAAAAAGTGGCAGTTAACAGTAATCTCTGGAATATTAGGAATTATCCTTTCTCTATTCGGAATCTATGATAATTTTATTCCATTTTTGAATATTCTCGGTGTTTTAATCCCGCCAATGGGTGGAGTCATGATTATCGATTTCTACCTATTTAATAGTGCAAACTATACAATAGATAAATTAGCGGAACTACCTAAAATCCGATTATTGTCTATTGGTTGCTGGGTATTAGGTTCATTGGTGGCAATCCTCACTACTAATGGTGTTATCACATTAACAACCATTTCCTCTTTAGATGGTATTTTAGTAGCAGCCTTAGCTCAATTCATCCTGCTTAAGGTATCTGGTAATTCTTTACCCAAAATGGGAGGAGACCAAATAGCTTCATAGTTTGATAGAAAAGGAGGGTGGAATGTGAGGATGGCAAGAATAGCACTAGTTCAGTTTCAAAGCACGTTAAATAATATGGAAGAAAATATAGAAAAGGCTATCTCGTTTATAAAAGAAGCAGCAGAACAGCAAGTAGATTTAATTGTTTTTCCAGAATTATTTTTAACAGGTTATAATCCAGACATGGTTTATCAACAATACTTTGATTATGCAGTAAATGTTAGAGAAAAAAGCGACATACTTGAATTCTTTCAAAACATCGCAATAGAAACAAATATGAATATGGTTATTCCAACTGTTACCTATAAAGAACAACCTGGTGTTCTTTTTAACTCGGCTATTGTCATTAATAGACAAGGAGTTATAGAAGGTAGTTATGATAAGACACATCTTTGGGCTGGCGAACGAAATTATTTTAGAGAAGGAAGTGAATATCCTGTATTTCAATTAGACTTTGGGAAGATAGGTATCATGATTTGCTATGATGGAGGTTTTCCAGAAGTATCTAGAAAACTTGCTTTAGCAGGAGCAGAGCTACTCGTTTGTACCTCTGCTTTTCCAATGATTGATAAAGATATGTGGGATATTTACTTTAAAGCTAGATCTTTAGAGAATGTTTGTTTTACAGTTGCTGTTAACCGAGTTGGAGTGGAAGGATCTCTTCATCTATTTGGTAACAATAAAGTAGTAAACCCAAGAGGGGAATTATTGCTAGAGGCACCGATTGATGAGGAAGCCATGCAGATTGTCGAACTAGATTTGGATCAGGTTACAGCCTATCGAAAAGAGATTCCTTTCTTAAGAGATAGAAAAACAGCTTATACGCTTTAACTTAAGAAAAGAGGAGGAGAAAAGTTCATGCGATTAATTGGAAAACAAGAAATAGAAGATATAGCAGTTGGTGCAGCGTTACTTGGAACTGGTGGAGGTGGCGATCCATACATTGGTAAACTAATGGCACTTCAGGCCATTGAAGAGTATGGACCTGTAAAGCTTCTCGGTGTGGATGAGGTGCCTGATGATAAGTTAATTGTACCTTCAGGAATGATGGGCGCTCCTACCGTAATGATTGAAAAGCCGCCAAGTGGCGAAGAAGCAATAAATGCTTTTAAATCATTAGAAAGTTACTTAGGTGAAGAAATCTATGCTACTATGCCAATAGAAGCCGGAGGAGTAAATTCTCTTTTACCTTTTACATTGGCAGCGAGGTTAGGTCTTCCAGTTGTAGATGTAGATGGGATGGGAAGAGCCTTTCCAGAATTGCAAATGGTAACCTTTTATTTAGATGGAATTTCTGCTACTCCAATGGTAATTGGCGATGAAAAAGGTAACACTTCTTTGATTAATACAGTTAATAATGTCTGGGCAGAACGAATAGCTCGTAATACTACGATTCAAATGGGCGGTTCTGTGATGATGTCCATTTATCCAATGAAAGGGGAAAATCTGAAGGGAAGTGGCATCCATAATATCCTTCAATTAGAAGAAGAGATTGGGAAATCTATTCGACTGGCTAAGCAAAATGGTAAAGAGCCAATCAAAGAAGTATTGCAATTAACAAGAGGATTTGAGCTGTTTAAAGGAAAAGTCGTGGATGTTAACCGCAAAACAGAAACTGGATTTGCTAGAGGGACAGCAACCTTTGAAGGCTTAGAAAATTACATGAAACAAGAATTAACATTAAGTTTTCAAAATGAGCATTTAATTGCTAGAACAAAAGAAGCTGTATTATGTGTAACACCAGATCTCATTGCAGTGCTCGATTCAGAAACTGGATTACCAGTTACTACTGAAGGACTTCGTTATGGGGCAAGATGTGTTGTTATTGGGATTCCTTGTCATGAAAAGTGGCGAACAGAAAAGGGCATCGCGACTTGTGGCCCTGGCTATTTTGGCTATGATGTTGAATATCGTCCTATTGAAGAATTAGTCTTAGAGGGAGTGAAATAATGTCATATTATCGTATAGGAATAGACGTTGGTGGAACCCACACAGATGCTGTTATTTTAAATGAAAAGTACGAGGTAATCTCAGAAACAAAATCTCCGACAACGGAAGATGTGAGCACAGGAATCTATCAAGCTATGAGAAAGGTCATTTCTAAAGTTGATATCCCATTAGAGAAGATTCAGTACGCCATGCTTGGCACAACCCACTGTACAAATGCCATTGTGGAAAGAAAAAGACTGAACTCGGTTGCTATTATTCGAATCGGTGCACCCGCGACTCTTGCCGTTAAGCCGTTGATTGGTGTTCCAGAAGACTTAAAAGAACACTTGGGAAAATACGTATACTTAGTGGAGGGAGGAAATGAGTTTGATGGGAGAGAAATTTCAACATTAAATGAAACAGAGCTCTATCGAATTGCTCATGAAGTAAACGGGCTAGTAGATTCAATTGCTATTACTTCTGTGTTTTCTCCTGTTTCTCCTGAACATGAAGAGCGGGCTGCAAACATTATAAAAGAAGTGCTTGGTGAGAGTGTGGCCGTCTCTTTATCTAGTGAAATTGGTAGTGTTGGATTGCTAGAAAGAGAAAATGCCACTATTTTAAATGCTTCTGTTATTAATGTGGCGAAAACAACAGCTGATGGATTTGTGCAGGCTCTGAAAGAAGAGGGAATTAATGCTAGAGTATTTTTTGGGCAAAATGACGGGACATTAATGTCTATTGACTATGCGGTGAAATACCCTATTTTCACAGTAGCATGTGGTCCTACGAATAGCTTGCGTGGTGCTTCTTATTTAACAGGTAACTCGGATGCATTGGTAGTCGATGTTGGAGGTACTACTTCAGATATTGGCGTATTAGTCGGTTCTTTTCCTAGAGAGTCTTCCTTAGCGGTAGAAATTGGAGGAGCAAGGACAAACTTTAGAATGCCAGATCTTGTTTCCATTGGTCTTGGAGGTGGAACCATTGTAAGAGTAACTGATGATGGAGAAATTACGATAGGACCAGATAGTGTAGGTTACCAGCTGCCTGAAAAGGGTTTAGTCTTTGGTGGTGACACATTAACTACGACAGATGTGGTTGTGGCACTTGGGAAGGTCAATATTGGTGATGCATCATTGGTGCAGCATTTAGAAAAGAATTTTCTAGAAAAAGTATATGAAAAACTGGTGGGAAAAGTAGAAGTTGCCATTGATAAAATGAAAACAAGCTCTGAACCAATTCCTGTTATTCTTGTAGGTGGTGGAAGTATCTTATTACCTGATGAACTAAAAGGAGCATCTTTTGTTTTGCGACCGAAAAATTTTGGTGTAGCTAATGCGATAGGTGCAGCGATTGCTCAGGTTAGTGGAAGAGTAGAAAAGGTTTTTTCTATGGATGAACTAGGTCGAGAGAAGACACTAGAACTGGCTAAAGCGATGGCATTTGAGGAAGCAGTGAAGGCAGGTGCGGATCCAGAACAAGTGGTTCTAGTAGATGTGGAAGATGTGCCATTAGCATATTTACCAGGAAATGCTACAAGAGTTCGAGTGAAGGCAGCAGGAGAGCTAGTAGGAGTGGGAAAAGGGAAAGAAGTGGAAGTGTGAGAGGATTATTATCTTAAGGAGTTATCAGTGATATAGGCAAGGATATCTATAATTAATTTGGCAGGGAGAGTAGAATGAAATGATACGCTCTCTTTTTTTTTACGTAAAATGGTCAAATTATTTCAGAAGTTATCTTCACATTGAGAAAGAATGAAGGATGGAATAGTTAGCTATTCTTAATGCGGGAAAAAGATAAGAAACACACTAATTCCAACCATATTAATACATATTAACTAGGATAGTGTTCTGATAGAAAAGGAAACGATTCCATGAATTGAACTAAACTAATTTTTTAGAAAATTAAATAAATTACTATTTACAAACCATAAATAGTGCTATATGATAACCCATATAAGTAATCGATGTTATAATAACTCACATGAAAATACACCAAATGAAAATTCTTCATTGAATCAGCATAATATTCCACAATTCATTTTAGTATAACGCCTAATAATAACGAAATATCTTAATATTGTCAGAAAATCTAACAATATTAATTAAGTTATAATTGGTCTGACCATATTATCTTTGGAACAGAGTAAATATCTTATATTGCATATTTCTAAAAAATAAACCCTGTAGAATCAATAGTGAAGATTCTCAAACAGGGCAAGTATTTTTAGGATATCTTTTTCCTCTATTGTCATTTGTAGTTCTTCTATGGCTACATTAGCTTGATAGTATTGAAAGAAATTATTATCTTCTAGGAGCACATAAATATTATCCCAAAGTGCCAATAAATAAGGTTTTTTACAACTAGCTCTATGACTTTCAATAAGATTAATAAAATTAACCCAAAAAGGGTGGTGAGAATTTCGGGGATAGTTTTTCATCTCTACTGGAATATCCGCTTTTAGTGAAGAGAGAATGATTTTCTCTGAACACATTAAAAAGATTCCATAGTAATTCCGTTGCTTTTCTTCATCCATGCTAATTTCAACAAGGCTGTCAGGAAGCAGGAAAGGTGGGGATGTGGAAACAAAAGTACCTTCTCCTTGGCGAGAATCTAGATATTTTAATAGATTTAATACTCTCAAACCTTCTCGAACAGAAGGGCGACTAATATTTAATTGTTCACTTAATTGTCTTTCAGGAGGAATTTTTGTTCCTATTGGTAATTGTTCTTCTACTATAAAGTTAGCAATCTGATTTGCTGCTTGTTCAAAGGTTTTGAATTGACGTTTTATTAAAAAGTGATTTTCATCCATTTTTCATTCCTCCATTATTATAGGAATACTAAGTCGTTGGTTTTATGACTTTAATTATATACCTTTGTTCATTGTTTCAAGAAGTGATTTTTATCTAAAGGAGTATATATATGGAAAAAACAATTATTATTACAGGCTATGGAATTGTAGCAAAAGAGTTTTGCAAACTGATTGTGGATAAAGCAGAAACAATAAAAGATAAGTATGGCTTTACATTAACTGTTACAGGAATCATTGGAAGCAAAGGAATGATTTATCAACAAGAGGGCTTAGATTTGCAGACACTTATAGAGGATGAAATAGGTTCAAATGCCTTAATAGAGTATTCAAAGAAAAAACAAGTTTCGTTTATTAATCCAATTTATGAAGCTGATGTACTGGTTGAATGCACACCAACCAATGTGGAAAATGGCGAACCAGGTCTTTCCTACATATTAGAAGCTATCCATGCAGGTGCTGATATTGTCTCTGTTTCAAAAGGTGCTTTAGTTCACTCTTTTCCGCTAATAAAAAAGGTGGCAGCAAATAAGGAATCACGATTAAAATTCAGCGGTGCCACCGCAGCTGCTCTTCCTACTATTGATATAGGAGATGATTGCTTATCTGGCTGTACGATTACGAAGATAGAGGGAATCTTGAATGGTACTTCTAACTTTATTCTAACTAGTATGAACAACGAGAATATTTCGTTTGAAGATGCTTTACAGATTGCAAAGGAAAGAGGAATTGCAGAAGCAAATCCTAGTTTAGATATCAAGGGGTTTGATAGTGCCTATAAGATCTTGTTGTTAGCTAACGAACTCTTCGGGATGGATTACACCATAAAGGATGTAGCAATAGAAGGAATAGAGAAATTGACAAGTGAAAGGATGGAGGAAATAGCGAAAAGAAAGAAACGGGTTAAACTAATAGCGAGTGCTTACAGGGAAAATGACCAAACCATCCTAGAGGTTAAACCTACTGAGCTTGACGAAAATCATCCTTTGTTTTATGTAAATGGAACGAATAAAGGGATTCTTTTTGAAACAGAGGAAATGGGAACAATTTGTGCAACTGGTGGAGCTTCCCATCCAAAAGGAGCAGCAGCTGCAGCGCTAAAGGATGTCATCAATCTATACAAGAATGAGGCAAACACTCAGTTGATAAGGGCCTGAAGGTAGGAGAGGAGAATAAAATTGGCTTTAGAATCGATTAAAAAGAGAAGTCTTTATGAAGAAATCGTATCAAGCATTATCCTTTATATACAAAAGGAAAATATTAAGCCAGGCGAAAAGCTTCCATCTGAAAATGAATTAATGGAGTACTTCAAAGTAAGTAAAACAGCTGTAAGAGAAGCATTAAGTGTGCTTGCTGCTAGAGGCATAATTGAGAAAAAACCTGGTGTTGGGAGCATTTTAAAAGAAACAAGTGGAGCCACATTTATTGATCAAATGACAAACAAATTAATTGTAGATAAACATGCATTACAGGACATCTTAGAATTTCGAAGAGGAGTTGAAGTGGAGGCAACTGCTTTAGCAGCTGAAAGAGCTAGCCCTGAACAATTGGAGGCGATCGAGAAGGCACATTTAAAACTAATTGAAGTGAATAAAAACGGAGAAACAGGGATTAAGGAAGATTTTACTTTTCACCAGTTAATCATCCTTGCATCTTGTAATAGCATGTACGAAAGAATATTTGATTTTATCGCACCTTATTATTTAGAAGCCTTAACCATTTCTAAAAACCAATCCAAGCAGATTTCCGACCGCTACTTTAAAGAGAGTCATGAAGAACATCAACGAATCATTCAAGCAATCAAAGGCCGTAATCCAGAAAGAGCCAGAGCATACGCTTTAGAGCACTTGTTGAACAATGAAACGAAGGTTTGGAGTCATACTTTACCGATTTAAATAAGGATTTAAAATGTTTTTAGCTAAGATTCATAGAGCAGTTTAAATAGAATTCTAAGTCTAAAGAAACAAACTATTAAATAAAAATACGAAAATACGTTTGGAGGAACTTACAGTGTCTATTGAATTTTCAAACCGCATAACGAATATCCCTTTCTCTAGTATTAGAGAGATCTTTGATGAAGCAAATGCCATGCAAAAGCGTGGGATAAACATTACTCATATGGAAATAGGAAGACCTGATTTTGATACACCAGAACATATTAAAATAGCTACGTATGATGCATTAAAACAAGGATATGTTCACTATACTGCAAATAATGGAATACAAGAATTAAGAGAAGCAATTGCAGATAAGTTAAAAAGAGAAAATAAGATTACTGTCGATCCTAATAAAGAAGTAGTTGTATCTGTTGGGTGTAAGGAAGCAATTGTAAGTATGATTCTAGGGTTTATTAACCCTGGTGACGAGGTGTTAATACCTGATCCTGCTTGGCTTGAATATCAATATATTGTTGAACTGGCTGGAGGAGTAGTAGTGTCCATTCCACTTCGTGAAGAGGAGGGCTTTATTCTTAATCCTGATGACATACGAGATAGGTTAACTGGCCGAACGAAAATGCTTATTTTAAATTCTCCGCATAATCCGACTGGAGCTGTGTTACCTGAATCCTATTTGATAGAAATGGCTGAGATCGCTATTAAGCATGATTTATTAGTTCTCTCTGATGAGATTTATGAAAAATTGATCTACGATGGAACGGAACATATCAGTATTGCTTCCTTACCAGGTATGTTTGAGAGAACAATTACAATTAACGGCTTTTCAAAGGCCTATGCAATGGATGGCTGGAGATTAGGCTATGCGGCTGGTCCTGCCAAGTTAATCCAACCAATTATGAAAGTGCATCAATATAACACGTCAAGTGCTACTTCCTTTGCACAATATGGAGCGGTTGCTGCATATATGGGCACACAAGAACCTGTTGTAGAAATGGTAAAAGAGTTTGATCAACGTCGTCAGTTATTAGTGAAAAGATTAAGTGAATTAGAGGATGTTAGCTGTGTTATTCCAAAAGGAGCGTTTTACGTATTTCCTTCCTTTAAAGAAACAGGAATGACTTCTAAAGAATTGGCAACCTTTTTCTTAAGAGAAGCTCAGATTGCGTGTGTTCCAGGATCTGCATTTGGAGAATTTGGTGAGGGGTATATTCGTATGGCCTATTCAACGGAATATAAGCAAATTGACGAGGCGATGGATCGATTAGCAGATGCTCTAAAGAAATTAAAAGTAAAAGGGTAGTTTTAGAGGTGAGTAGAATTGGAGATAAAACCAAAAAGAAAGTTTGATTATCTGCCAATGGGAGAACAGATGGTAATTCTTCAGTTTGAGGATATTTTATCTATAGAAAATAACCAAACTGTTCAATACTATGCCAAAATGATAAAATCTCTCCAGATTAAAGGAGTAAGAGATGTTATTACAGCAATGAGTAATCTAACTATTCTCTATGATCCCATATTAATTAGTTATGAACAATTAACACATGAACTTCAACAAATGGAATTAAAGGATATTAATAGTTCAAAACAAAAAAGTCGAACTGTTCATATACCAGTTGTATTTGATGAACAGTACGGACCAGATTTACCTGAAATAGCTAAGATAACGGGCTACAGTGTTCCAGAGATTATTAACATGATTTGTGCAAAGAGCTATTACGTGTATATGATTGGATTTATTGCTGGTCTTCCTTATATGGGGGATCTAGATGAAAGAATTTCTATTCCGAGAAAGGCTAATCCAAGAATAAAGGTTCCAAAAGGTACGGTTGCTATCGCAAATCGTATGACAGATATTTATACAATGGAATCTCCAGGAGGATGGCATTTAGTTGGTTGGACTCCAATGGAAATCTTTGATGTGACAAATCACCCTCCGAACGTTTTATTAGCAGGAGATTTTGTTAAATATGAACCAATAACTGCAGAGCATGCTAAGAGCTGGAATGCACAAGTACAAAAAGAGTGGGATTCATTATGGAATATATGACATGTATAAAACCAGGTTTATTAACAACCATTCAAGACCTTGGGAGACAATCTTATCAGTCCTTTGGTATTTCGGCATCAGGAGCAATGGATTGTCTATCCTTGAAACTAGCCAATATTATTGTAGGAAATCCCCTGAATTACGCTGCCTTAGAAATAACATTAGTTGGACCAGAGCTAAGCTTCAAGGGAGAAGGGATTATCGCTATTACAGGAGCAGATTTATCGCCAACATTAAATGGGAAACACCTGCAAATGTGGAGAGCTGTCCACATACAAGATGGAGATCTATTAAAATTCGGAGTACCTAAAAGTGGGTGTCGCAGTTATCTTGCCGTTCTTGGTGGTCTAAATGTTCCAGAAATACTGGGAAGTAAGTCTACTTTTATTCGGGGAGCGTATGGAGGAATGGAAGGAAGAGCACTCCAGAAAAATGATGAAATCCCCATTGGTCCAATTGATTCTAATTGGATAAAAGAAGTGAAGAACAGAGGAATACCTGACTTTTATATTCGGAATATTTTTAATAATGAATCTATTAGATTTGTATGGGGACCTCATGATAAGGAGTTTAGAGAAGAATCGAAGACGCAATTTGTAAGTAGTTCCTATCAGGTTACCAATCAATCAGATCGAATGGGCTATCGACTCGAAGGAGAAACGCTGTTACATAAAAAATCTGCAGATATACTTAGCGAATTTGTAGCTCCAGGAACAATTCAAGTCCCTGCTAATGGGAAGCCAATTATTCTAATGGCAGACTGCCAAATGTCAGGTGGCTATATGAAAATTGGCATGGTCATTGGTGCAGATCTTCCTCTAGTAGCTCAAAAGAAACCTGGTGATTTCATTAAATTTCAGCCTGTTTCTATACAAGAAGCTCAAGAAGAATGGAAGAAACAAATGAAATGGTTAGCTATTTTAAGTAAGAATAATACTCATATTAGAAAGAATTAACAACTAGTAAAGAAGGAGGGGTACTTGTGAAGCCAATAATTGATATATGTGCAGATCTTGGAGAAGGATTCGGAAAATACAGTATTACAGATGATGATAGGATATTGGAGATTGTATCATCAGCCAATATTGCTTGTGGTTTTCATGCAGGTGATCCAAGGACAATACAAAAGGCTGTTCAATCAGCAAAAAAGTTTGGGACAGGAATTGGAGCACATCCAGGATTTCCTGATTTAGTTGGCTTTGGAAGAAGAAACATGGATTTAACCTATGAAGAAGTATATACCGATGTACTCTATCAAGTTGGGGCTATATCTGCCTTTACAAAAGCAAACGACGTTAACCTACAGCATATTCTTCCACATGGGCAGCTAGGAAATATGGCTAATGATAGCCCTATTTATGCTGCTGCTATTGCAGAAGCCATTAAAGATTTCGATTCATCTCTTATAGTCATGACACAGCCAGGTTGTTTACTAGAAGCATGTAAAGAAAGAGGGCTGACTACAGCTATTACTATATTTGCAGATCGAGCTTATCATGTAGACGGTTCCCTTGTTTCGCGTAAAGAGCCAAATTCCGTTATAACAGACCCTGAAACAATCCTTACACGTACCTTGAAGATGGTGTTAGAAAAGAAAGTAACAGCTATTACTGGTGAGGAAATGGACATACATGGACACACTTTATTAGTACACGGTGATACAGAAGGATCTTTGCAGCTTATTCATCAAATTAAATCTACCTTATTGGAGAATGGTGTAGAGATTCTTCCTTTAGGAGAATGGATAGAAAAAGAATGAGGTACCTATTGAAGGAAAGCAGATTTTTGTCACACACATTGGATGGTAGGTGAATAGTTCAAATATAAAGGGGGCTAATTAAATGCAAGTAGAAAAATTAGTAAAAGAAAAAACTCAATCAGTTACAAGCCAAAAAGAAAAGCTAACAAGTATAGATTATTTAAAAGCATTAGGTCCTGCAGCTATTGTGGCTGCTGGGATTATTGGACCAGGAAGTGTAACAACTGCATCTGTCACAGGTGCAACTTATGGATATCAAGCTCTCTGGATTGTCGTTCTTTCTTGTGTCTTTGCTTACTTTTATCAAGAGCCCGCCATAAGAATTACTTTGCATAAAAAAGTATCCATCATGGAAGGAGTAAGAAATCATATAGGAAAACCTGCTTCCATATTTCTCTTTATTACCGTTTTAGTTGGAGCTATTGCCTTTCAAGCTGGTAACTTTACTGGTGCTGCAATGGCACTAAATTATTTTCTACCAAACATCTCTCTAACCATGTGGGCTCTATCCATGTCTGTTGTTGCCCTTGCTATTGCATGGATAGGTGTTTATAAAATTTTGGAAAATATTAATATGGCCTTAATTGCCTTAATGATACTAGCATTTGTTCTTACAGCTTTTTCTTCTGGTCCGAATATAGGAAATTTAGTTACAGAAGGATTTTCTTTTCAAATACCTGGTGGAGATTACTGGTTAGTCATTGCCTTACTCGCAACAACAATGCCTCCTAATATTGTTCTAGGATTATCCGCCTTTATGAAAAAGAAGTATACCACAACACAAAATCTATCAGTCTCGAAAGAAATGAAATTATCCTTGTTTGATTTAAGGGTTAACATGGTAGGAACTGGGTTAATAACAATAGCAATTATTATATGTGCAGGTACTGTTATATATGGCCAAGGTATTGAAATTACAAGTGCTGCTGACATGGCAGCTCAATTAACACCATTACTTGGTCGTTATGCAGGTATTCTTTTTGCTCTTGGATTATGGGCTGCAGGATTTTCCTCTGGGTTATATCAAATATCTCTAGCCTGTATGTTAATGAATCAATCTCTTGGTAAGGAAGAAAACTTTAAAGCTACACGAAGCAGAATCGTTATGCTGTTGACAAGTCTTATTCCGATTGGGATTATCATGCTTTTTGATGCAGTTCCAGTTTCTTTAATTGTTACAGCTCAAGCCTTGAATGGATTAGCACTTCCAGTTGTAGCAACATTTATCATTATCCTTTGTAATAAGAAAAGTTTCCTAGGTGAAGCAGTTAATAGTACGAAGCAAAATATAATCTATGGATTCATTTTGTTAGTTGTAAGTGTTCTTGCTTTAAGAGTATTTCTATCATTATTTGGTTTAATTTAATCTGGAGAAAGAAAGGAGATTAGTATGAATAGCGAAATGTTGGAAAAGACACAAGAAGATATTTTGGCAAAAATTAATGAGAGTGAGATTATTACCTTATTGCAGGATTTAGTACGAATTCCAAGTATAAGTGGGAATGAGGCGGAAATCGCCCATTATTTAAATAAAGTATGTTTAGGTTTAGGCTTAGAATCTACCATTGACGCTCACGGGAATGTGATTGCTAGATTAAAAGGTTCAAAGCCAGGACCTCGAATAGCACTTAATAGCCACATGGATACAGTAGGCTATGGAGAGGGATGGACATTCGACCCAATAGGGGGAGAAGTGGTTGGAAATAGAATTTATGGTAGAGGCAGCTGTGATTGTAAATCTAGTATTGCTTCTCAAATTATGGCTGTAAAAGCGCTAATAGAATCCAAAGCGGATCTAGCAGGTGAAATTGCTTTAACTTATGTAGTAAAGGAAGAAGTGCAGGATGCGATGCAAAAAGGTACTGTCAAACTGTTGAATGATGGCTTTCAAGCAGATATGGCAATAAACGGAGAAGCGATTGATATGAATATTGGTCTTGCTGGTGGTGGAATGGCCGAGGTAGAAGTTAAGACAATTGGCAAAAGAGCACATGGAAGTACTCCTTTTGAAGGAGTTAACGCCATTCATTCCATGATGAAAGTAGCACATGAGATATCCCTAATGAAGCCAGGATATCATCCGTTAACAGGTGATGGTTCCATCGTACTAGGTGTTATAGAAGGCGGAGAAAGATCAAGTGTGGTCCCAGATGAATGTACATTAAAAGTTTCTCGTTTTTTAGTTCCAGGTGAAAATGGTGAGGATTTCTACCAGGAAATCTTAGAGATTCTCGATAAGTTATCTGTACAAGATGCACAGTTTAAAGCCACCGCTGAATTGACTTACTCCTCTAAACCGTCACTAGTGGAATCAAATGAGAAAATAGTAGAAAGTATGGTCCATGCATTCCATCTATTAGAATTACCGCCAACTTTCTCCGGTACACCTCAGCATTGTGATGTTGACTATTTAGTGAATCAAGGAAAAATCCCGACCGTTATCTTTGGTCCAGGAAAAATTAAAGTTGGTCACATTCCAGATGAATATGTGGAGATAACAGAAGTAGTAACTGCAGCAAACATATATGCTCTGACTCTCTATGAGCTGTTAAAAGCATAATAATAGTAACAAGCCTTCTATTAGGCTTATAGACATATACTCTTTAAAAAATATAACAAGTCATAGCTTTATGATAGACAAAATATTAGCACGGAGGTCAAAGATGAAAATCTTAATCATGTTAAGAGATGCTTTTTATGAAGCAAATCCACAATTTTTAGAAGATGCCAAACAACTAGGAGAAGTCAAAATATTATATACAGATAATGGAATTGCAAAGGAAGAGTTGAAAAAAGAAGTAAAAGACGTGGATATTATCATTGTTGCAGTAGTCAAAATTAATAGCGAAGTGATAGAAGCAGCCCCTCATTTAAAATACATTATTAAATATGGAGCAGGCTATGACAATATTGATATAGATTATGCACATGAGAAAGGGATTTTGGTTTCCAATGCCCCTGGTGTCAATGCTCAATCTGCCGCTGACCTTGCTTTCGGGTTAATGTTATCAGCTGCTAGAAATATCCCCACAAAAGATAAGGAAATAAAATCTGGACATTGGGAGCTATCGATGGGGAATGAAATTTACCAAAAGAAGCTTGGAATCATAGGATTTGGATCCATTGCTAAAGCAATCGCAAAACGGGCTACAGGATTTGAAATGGATACAGTAGTTTATACTAACTATCCAAATCAACAAGCAGCAGATACATTGAATGTGAGATTTGTAGAAAAAGAAGAACTGTTTCAAACAGCTGACTACATTATTATTGCTACTTCCCTAAATGAAAAAAACAAGCATTTAATAAATATAGAAACATTAAACATCATGAAACCAACAGCTTATATTATAAATATTTCACGTGGTCCACTAATTAACGAAGTAGACTTAGTTCATGCATTAGAGAGTAATAAGATTAGAGGTGCAGCTTTAGATGTGTTTGAGGTAGAGCCACCAATAAATGACTTGCCAAAAAGGAATGAAATTGTTGCGACCCCACACATTGGTGGAGCAACCTTTGAATCAATTAAGAGAATAGGGGATTTATCTATCTCTAATATAAAGAAGCTAATTAATAAGGAAGAACTAGATTACTTGGTTGTTCCTAAGGAGAGAGTGTAATTTCTTGTTAAGTGATTATTGAGTATTTATAAGGTTAATTCTTAAGGAACATGGATGAAATCAACAGCCTTCCAGGATAATGGAGGGCTGTTTATTTGAGGAGAAATTCCCAAATCATGATTATGAAAATAGTAAAAACTCAAATTGACACCGTAAATTTCCTATGATAGACTGATTTTAAAGGATTGTTACCGCTTTATTGTGGGCTATACCTATTATTTTGTTGTAGATAATGAAAATAAAAGAATAGGGACTATCTATGAATGTATGTAAAGTAATTAATAATAATATAGTATTGTCTAGGAATCAAGATAATCAGGAAATTGTCGTTATGGGTAGTGGACTTGGCTTTAAGAAAAAAGTCGGAGATCCAATTGACGAGACGAAAATTGAGAATATCTATCTTAGTTCAAAAGAATGGAATGTTAATAAACTAACTCAGATGCTTTCCTCAATACCTTTGGAGCATATTCAGGTAGCGAATGAAATCATTAGCTTTGCGAAAGTGTCACTTGGGAAGAAACTCAGTGAAAATATCTTCTTAACATTAACAGATCACATTAGCTATGCAATTGAGCGCTTTGAGAATGGCATGGAAATTAAGAATGCTCTTCTTTGGGAAATTAAACGATTTTATAATCATGAGTTCCTGATTGGAAAAGAAGCGTTATCGATTGTGAAAAGCCGACTTGGTGTTGATTTACCAGAAGATGAAGCGGGTTTTATTGCTCTACATATTGTAAATGCAGAGCTTGATATGGGACAAGTGAGTCGCGTTTCTGAAGTGGCAAAGGTTATCCAAAATATCCTGAATATCATAAAGTATCACTTTAAAATTGAATTAGATGAGTATTCGCTGAATTATGAACGATTTATCACTCACTTAAAGTTTTTCTTTCAACGATTATTTAGTGGGGTTAAATTAGATGATGCAGGCACATCAAGTTTCATTTTCATGTTAAAGGAGAAGTATACAAATGAGTATGCTTGTGCATTGAAAATAAGGGAATACATTAAAAAGGAATTTGGAAGAGATCTTGAAGAAGATGAGTTAATTTACTTAACCATACATATAAAAAGAATAACGAATGATTAGGATTGTTACTGTTATGCAGGCTATACCTAAATGAAACCTTAATAATTATTAAGGGATTCATTTAGGTATTTTTTTATTCTTTTTTATCTACAGCAGACATTTCAGGTTTTTAAAAGAATGGAGGACAAAACAATGAACTACCAAGATCTAGCCAAGCTTATCATCGACAAAGTTGGTGGAGAGAAAAATGTGAAAAGTTTGACCCACTGTGCCACAAGATTGCGTTTCAATTTAAAGGATGATCAGAATACAGACGAACAATCATTAAAAAATACTTCTGGAATAATGGGAGTAGTAAACAAAGGTGGACAATACCAAGTTATTATTGGAAGTGATGTCGGAAATGTTTACAAAGAGATTGTTAAGCAAACGAACATATCTAGTGAAAGAGAAGAAGAAAAGACAGAAGACAAACGTTCTACTTTCGCAAAAGTAATTGATGTTATTACAGGGATCTTCACTCCAATCCTTCCAGCTATAACAGCTGCAGGGATGCTTAAAGCAGTTCTATCTCTATTAGTTGTATTTAAAGTTTTAACAACAGAAAGTCAAAGCTATCAAATTATGAATTTTATGGCAGATGCGGCTTTCTACTTTTTACCGATTTTACTAGCAGCATCTTCTGCACAGAAATTTAAAGCAAATATGTTTTTAGCAATGATGGTTGGAGGAATATTGTTACATCCTAATTTCGCGGCTATGGTGACTGCTGCTAAAGAAAGTGGAGCAGCTATTCAACTATTTGGGCTACCTATTTCAGCAGTATCCTATTCTTCTTCAGTTATACCAATTATTCTTTCTGTCTGGTTTATGTCTTATGTAGAACCACTTGCAGACAAAGTATCACCTAAAGCAATCAAATTCTTTAGTAAACCATTGATTACTATTTTTATAGTAGGAACAGTTAGTTTAGTAGTATTAGGTCCTATTGGTTACATGATTAGTGATGCTATCTCCAACGGAATAACTGCATTAGAATCTGTAAGTCCATGGATTGTGCCTTTATTGGTTGGTACATTTACGCCATTATTAGTGGCAACAGGTACTCATTATGGTCTTGTTCCTATTGGAATTAACAATCGTATGACGACAGGATATGATACAGTTATTTATCCAGGAATGCTTGCTTCCAATGTCAGCCAAGGTGCTGCTGCTATTGGTGTTGGTATCAAAACGAAAGATAGTTCGGTAAAACAATTAGCTTTTTCCGCGGGATTAACAGGATTATTTGGTATTACAGAACCAGCTCTATACGGGGTCAACTTACGATATAAAACACCATTATATGCTGCAATGATTGGTGGGGCAGCTGGTGGACTATTTATGGGTATTTTTAGAACAAGAAACTTTTCTGGAGGTTCACCAGGTCTATTAACATTACCAAGTTATATAGGAGACAATACATTAAGTTTCTTCTATTATGCTTGTATTGGGGCAGCAATTAGTATTATCGTAACATTTATTGCAACGTTGATTTTATATAAAGATCCAGTAGCTGAAGAAACTTCTGAAAATGTGTCGAGTGATTCAACAACAACGAAAAATACAAAAGTGAATTTTAGTGGAGCAAGTATCATATCACCATTGCAAGGAACTCTACACAATTTAAAACAAGTAGATGACGGGATGTTTTCCGAGGAAATACTAGGACAAGGTGTAGCAATCGAACCATCTGAGGGCAAGGTTGTTTCACCAGTCAATGGAACCATAAGTGCAGTGTTTGACTCGAAACACGCCATTGGAATTACTAGTGACGATGGTATTGAACTATTAATACATGTTGGAATTGATACGGTTCAACTAAATGGTGAAGGGTATGAGTATTCTGTTGAAAAAGATCAGAAAGTGCAAATTGGAGATAAATTGATTGAGTTTGATTTAAAAGGAATTAAAGCAAAAGGGTTTAAAACCATTACTCCAGTTGTTATAACAAATTCAGCTGAATTAGGAGATATACTAATAGCAAATGAAGGTGCCATTACATTTAGTGAAGAAATAATTAAGGTGATGAAATAGGAGGGAATGAATCATGGGATTTAGAAAAGATTTTTTATGGGGCGGAGCAACCGCGGCAAATCAATGTGAAGGTGGATTTGATCAAGGTGGAAGAGGTCTAGCAAATGTAGATTTGATTCCAATTGGACCAGATCGTAGAAGCATCATTACAGGTAAAAAGAAAATGTATAACTTTGAAGAAGGATATTTTTATCCAGCAAAAGAAGCTATTGATATGTATCATCATTTTAAAGAAGATATTGCTTTATTTGGTGAAATGGGATATAAAACCTATCGATTATCCATTGCTTGGAGCCGTATTTTTCCTAAAGGAGATGAAACGGAGCCGAATGAAGAAGGCTTAAAGTTCTATGAAGATCTATTTAAAGAATGTCATAAATATGGAATCGAACCTTTAGTAACCATCACTCACTTTGATTGTCCAATGTATCTGATTGAGCAGTATGGTGGTTGGCGCAATCGTATCATGATTGATTTTTATAAACGTTTATGTAATGTATTATTTACTCGTTATAAAGGACTAGTAAAATACTGGTTAACTTTCAATGAAATCAATATGATCCTTCATGCGCCATTCCTTGGTGCAGGTCTATGCTTTGAAGAAGGAGAAAATGAAGAGCAAGTAAAATATCAAGCAGCACATCATGAGCTTGTAGCAAGTGCTGAAGCGACAAAAATTGCACATGAAATAGATCCTGAAAACAAAGTGGGATGCATGTTAGCAGCAGCTAGTTATTACCCTTATAGTTGCCGACCAGAAGATGTATGGGAAGCAAGGAAAAATGACAGAGGAAACTATTTCTTTATAGATGTACAGTCAAAAGGTGCCTATCCAGCTTATGCTCTAAAAGATTTGGCTAGGAAGAATATTGAAATTGAAATGACACAAGATGATTTAGAGGTTCTAAAAAATCATACAGTTGATTTCATTTCGTTCTCTTATTATGCATCTCGAGTGGCAGCTGCAGAAGATTCTAATGTGGAAAAAACGGCAGGTAATTTGTTTCCGACAATTAAGAACCCGTACCTACAAGCAAGCGAATGGGGATGGCAGATTGATCCATTAGGTCTACGTATTACAATGAATGACTTATATGATCGTTATGAGAAACCTTTATTTATTGTTGAGAATGGTCTAGGTGCAATGGATATTCCAGATGAAAATGGCTATGTGGAAGATGATTATCGCATTGAATATTTAGCAGCACATATACAAGCGATGAAAGATGCAGTGGATGAAGATGGTGTGGATCTTCTTGGCTATACTTCATGGGGATGTATTGATTTAGTATCTGCAGGTACAGGTGAAATGAAGAAACGTTATGGTTATATCTATGTAGACCGTGACAATGAAGGAAACGGTACATTAAAAAGATCGAAGAAGAAGTCTTTTCATTGGTATAAGAAGGTTATTGCTTCTAATGGGGAAGATTTGACGAATTAATAAGTTTAATAGTAAATTCGTTTTACCTCTAATTTAGCTGACTCAAAAAGGTGATTTTGCTGCTTTTTGAGTCAGCTATTTTTTTACTTTTTTAATAGCTTCTTTATTTCAAATGTATAACCCCTCTCTTCAAAATACCTTCTGAATCTATATTGATTAGTAAGTGTATAATTTGGAGGTATTACTTCCCTTGGCATATTTGTGAAATAAATGATGGACTCCCCATTTTTTAATTCAGTTGTATATTTGGTCTCATTCACGTTTCTTCTCCTCCTTCTGTTAAAAAATCCTACTATATTTCTATTATACAAAAAGCGTAAATGGAATAGATTTACGATATTCAAAAAAGGTAGTTAGGGCTATTATCTCTTCATTTTTTGAATTGTCTTAAATGCTTCGTAATAAAGAAAATGTGCTTTTTTCGTAGACAAAAGGGTGATGCAAATATTTCCCTTTGTTCTAATAATTGCTAAAAGGATAAAAGCTATTCCATTAAGTAAGTACTTTTAATATTTTATTAGAAAAATTTACCGGTATTTTGATAAAAAATGTAAAATATAGATGAACTTGGCAGTTAAGGAGAAAAAGTAGTTAACTAAAAGTAAACATATAAATACAGAACTGCTACAATGTCGAGATTTTATAAGAAATTCATCTTAGGAGTGAACTGTTAGTGAGTGAAGCAATTGGAAGAAGATTATTAGCGTTAAAGGAAATATTCCTACGTGATACAGATGAACATAATCAATTATCCATAAAAGGATTAATAGAGAAATTAAAATTAGAAATTCCTGATTGTACGGCTGATAGTAAAACGGTAAAAAGATATATTCAAACATTGCAGTCAAGTGGATTCGAGATAATTGAAAATGTTGAAAAGTATGGAGAGATTTATTATAGTCACCAAGATAGACTATTTGAAAACTATCAATTAAGGCTACTTATTGATCCTATTCTATCCGCGCGCTTTATTACAGAAGAGGAAAAAAAGAATGTCGTTATGAATCTAAAAAAACTAACAAGTCAACACATGGCTAAAAAGCTGCCAGACCCAATAGTCTACCATCAATCTATTAACCATGACTATCCAACAATTAAACTACATATTGATAAAATACATGATGCTATTTCTGAAAGTAAAATCATTTCTTTTCAATATGGTGATTTTGATATTGACAAGAAATTTCAACTACGTCATCAAGCAAGATACTATCAAATTAAACCAATTGCTTTAATTTGGGAGTCTGATTTTTATTATCTTATCGGAGAAGATACGGAAAAGAGTGCTGAGGATAATCCTCGTAATTATCGTCTTGATCGAATGCGTAATGTGATTATTACAGGCATTGACTTTAAAGAAAAACGACAAGACATAAGCACTTATGTACATAACTCTTTCCACATGTTTGGTGGGGAAGATCAATGGATCACTTTGCAATTTACATTAAATCAAATGGTCTTAAACGGTGTTATTGATAAATTTGGAATAGATGCAGATATCCGAAAGGGAGAGAATAATACATTTATTTTAAAGGCAAAAGCTAAACAAAGTACAGGATTAAAAGCATGGATTTTAGGTTGGGGTAGTCATGTGAAAGTAGTCTCGCCACAATCTTTAGTGACGGAGATTAATCAGGAAATTAAAAAAATGGTAGATTCCTATAAACAATAGGTAGAGGTGCTGTAAGATGAAGCGAATAGTGAATAATAGTGACTATAGTCTGAGTAAATATACGGAGTTACCTCCTGAAGATATCGATTTTATTATAACCTTTCTAAGACATTACGGGGACTTTAAGGAAATTCAAAGAGAAAAAGGAATGCTCTACCCTGCTGTTAAGAATAGAATCTCGGAGGTACTTCAAAAATTAGGGATAGAAGAAAGTGATAAGGTAGTATTCGCAGATTTGAATACCTCATTAATTCTTGCAAGGATTGAAGATAATGATAGTCCGATAGTTGCTAGAATAAAGGAAAAGCTAAATGAATGTGGTGGAAAAGCAACCATTAAATTATTGCGTGGAGATGATTGTGATATTTGGTTTAGTTCTAATGGAAGAGGGTTAATTTCACCAAAGATTCCACCAGCAAATCAATTAGTCTGGGAAGTATTTGATGCAGCAGTAGAGGTAGTACTTCATAACGGTGGGAAGGCTTTGAAAGGGAATGCTCGATCAGGGGCAAAACTTGGAATAGATTTACCATTAAATTCGGTAGAAGGGTATATTGCCCAAAAAGTTCATGGAGTAAAGATAGGAGAAACAGCTTTTGGTCCAGGATTTGTCATTGCGGCAGTACTAGATTGGGTAGGTATTTGTAGTAATGAACGAGGCTATTTATCTATTAAACCTGACTTCCATTTACATCCTGAAAATTGGTAAGCTTAATAGATATATGGGTCATAAAGAACCTAATAAATAATCCAATGTAAAAAATGCTTTTTTAGCCAAATTCTGATTTATACAAAGGGGGTATCCCATTCTTGGTACACTATCTTCTATAGGTATGACAAATATGGGATACCCTATTCTATATAATGATAGAGGTAGACAGATACATAATTATAGAATAGTGGCAGAAAAGACAATTACATTCGGAGGTTTAAACAAAAATGTCAAATTATCTTGAAACAGAATATGAATATAGTTTTCTTGAAGAACATCTACCTAGTTTTATGAAACAGATGGAATTATTTACACAAGAATTAAAACGTTGTAATGACTTAAAAGAATCTAATCTATTGAAAATTGTGGCAGATGAATTGGCTCGCTATGATTATCAAATGGCTCAAGTACTTGATGTATACTCCCAACAGAGAAGAGAAATGATTGATAATTTTTGCACGGAATGTAATAAGGAGAAAGTTTTAGAGGTTGTAGGTAGGAGCACAAAGTTTATCAAAGCAATTTGCCCTGATTGTGGAGAGAGATTTGATTTAATTAGATGATAATTAATAGGAAAATGGCTTGTTAATCTGCAGGAAATTGGAAAACTATCATGTCCATCCCATTCAGTAGAATGATTTTTAAATAAACTGTTTTCAAACATTCAAGGAAAACATATCCAATAGTATCACTTGTTAAGTTCTCTCTATCAATATAAAAAGAGAAAGCTTTATATCCTAGCTTTCTCCTCCTCTTAAAATCCTTATTTAGCATTATCCGGCATAATCCAAACAACTTCACAAAGACGCACATAAAAAGTAGATTCACGTTCTTGAACTGCTACATGATCTGGTTTAGCATCAATAATCTGACCAGAAATTCTTCCTCTTGTTGTTTCAATAACTGCTCTCTTTCCAATAAGGGAGCTTGCTGCTTGAAATACGAATGGCTCTACCACCAATACTTGTTCAGGTTGTTGCATCATTGTTCATGGATTGCATAGGTTGCATAGTTTGACGATACATGGTTCTCTCTCCTTTTATTTTTATTCGGGCATAATCCAAATAACTTTACACATGCGTATGAAAAAGGTTGATTCTGCTTCTTGGATGACAAGATGATCCATTTTCACATCACGGATAACTCCTGAAATATTTCCCCTTGAAGTTTCCACGACAATAAGTTTTCCAATTAATGCTTGTAAAGTAGTATATAAAAATGGTTCAGCAACTATTACTTGCTTTGGAGCTGCTGAAAGTTCCATTTGTCTTTGTTGAGTATAAAATTGGTTCATTTTCTTTGCTCCCAATCATTTAAAATAAGTACATTTTTACCATATTCAATTTGTGTGGTATTTGCCCCTAGTTATATGCCTATTTTTCTTCATGAGAGGAAAAAGGTGAGAAAATATTTCATCTAGAATAGAGTATATTCCCATAAAAATGGTTTTGAATGGAATGATTATGGTACATTTATGAAAGAAGATGGTTGGAGTTAGGAGTTATAATATGGAAAAAATAATGATTGTAGAAGATGATAGAAAGATTGCGGAATATTTAGGTTCATATATAGAAAAATACGGCTATCATGTAGTCATTGCATCTGATTTTCATAAAATTATGGATTTATTCTTACAGGAGAATCCTAGTCTTGTTTTATTAGATATTAACCTCCCAAGCTACGATGGTTATTATTGGTGTAGGCAAATTCGCAAGGAATCTATTTGCCCAGTAATTTTCATTTCTGCAAGAACGGGGGAAATGGATCAAGTCATGGCTATCGAAAATGGAGGAGATGACTTTATTACTAAGCCTTTTCATCCTGATATTGTTATGGCAAAAATCCGAAGTCAACTACGCAGGGCATACGGAGAATATGCAGCAAAGTATGAGGAAAGGGTTCTAGCACAAGCAGGTTTAAGTTTGTTTCCAGAGCGGTTTGAATTACGATATGGACAAAAAGTGGCCCAATTGACGAAGAAAGAAACAGATATTATGGAAAGCTTATTAGAACGGTATCCACGTGTAGCGGGGCGGCAGGACTTGTTGGAAAAGCTATGGGATGATCAAATGTATGTAGACGAAAATACATTGAATGTAAATATCACTCGAGTAAGAAGGAAGTTTCAGGAATTAGGAATCGAGGATGCAGTGGAAACAGTTAGAGGTGCTGGATACCGGTTGCGTATTACTTGGGATGAGGGGCAGGAATGAGACTATTCCTTCGTGAGCATGCCTTTCTTATTCTTATCCAAGTTCTCCAAGCAATTGCTGCTCCTATCTTATTTTGGCTAGATGGATATAGAGGAATGGGGGTAAGTCTATATGCCATATTTATGTCCTTTGTATTGTTAACCATTTATCTGATATACCGGTATTTCAGTAGGAAAGAATTTTATTTGCGATTACTAGAACCAATGAAAACCATAGATGAATCATTAGAGACAATTGGCTCTGCACCCATTTCAGAAGCTCTTCAACAGTTATTAGTAAGTCAGTACCGCTTATATCTGGAAGCTATACAAAAAGCAGAAGAGAGGCAGGATGAGCACTTACTATTCATGGATCGTTGGGTTCATCAAATGAAAACACCATTATCTGTTATTGAGCTAACCGCTCAGAACTTAGATGAACCAGATTCTTCTAGTATTCGAGAGGAAACAGATCGAATGAAAAATGGCTTAAATACCGTTCTCTATATGGCTAGACTGCGAACTATCTCAGAAGACTTTTTAATAAAACAAGTGACTTTATCCAAGTTAATTCATGAAGTGAATACAGAGAATAAGCGTTTTTATATCCGTCATGAAGTCTATCCTCAATTAAAGGAAGAAAAGCCTGGAATAAGAGTAGAAACAGATGAAAAGTGGATATTCTTCCTATTAACACAAATCATTCATAATGCGGTGAAATATTCGACGGGAATTTCTAAACAAATTATTCTCTCTCTTTATGAACAATCAGGAGAAGCTGTATTAGAAGTGAAAGACTTTGGAGTTGGCATCCCTCTAGTAGACCAAAAGCGAGTATTTAATAAATTTTATACAGGGGATAATGGTCGTACATACCGAGAGTCAACAGGGATGGGCCTTTATTTAGTAAAAGAGGTAGCAGAAAGGTTAGAGCATCGCGTAGAACTAGACTCAACACCTGACAAAGGAACAACAGTCCGCATTATTTTCTCCAAAACACAAAACCTTACAGCGGTGTAAGGTAACTGAAAGCATAATCGATAGTATGACTTCTGATGCTCGGGCTATACTTGTTACAGAAGCGTTAAGGGAGGAGAAGGATTATGCTAAAACTATCAAAGGTAAGTAAGGTTTATGATGGAAAAGTAACATACCGTGCTCTTACAGATATAGATCTAGAGATTGAAAAAGGGGAATTTGTCGCGATTATGGGACCATCTGGTAGTGGAAAGACAACACTACTAAATATGATTTCAACTAATGATTTTCCAACTACTGGGGAGATAGCTATAAATGGTACAAATCCTCATAAACTGAATAAGAATGCACTTGCAAAGTTTCGTAGGAATGAACTAGGATTTATTTTTCAAGATTTTAATTTATTGCACACATTAACAGTAGAAGAGAATATCGTGTTGCCACTTACATTAGAAGGTACTTCTGTTAAGGAAATGAAACAAAAATCTCATACTATAGCAAAAAGTCTTGGAATTGAATCCATTATGAAAAAAAGAACATACGAAATCTCTGGAGGGCAAGCACAAAGAGTGGCTATCGCTAGAGCGATGATTCATGAACCGAAATTGCTTTTAGCAGATGAGCCGACAGGAAATTTAGATTCAAAAGCAGCAAAAGATGTTATGAATATGCTTGTAACTATTAATGAGAAGGAGCAAACAAGCTTATTGATGGTAACACATGATCCACAAGCTGCCAGTTATTCAGATAGAGTGGTTTTTATTCGTGATGGAAAGCTTCACTCAGAGATTCATCGTGGGGAAAGTAGACAGGCTTTCTTCCAGAAAATCATTGATATGCTTTCATTGATGGGAGGCGAGGGCCATGACTTTTCGTCAATTCGCGTTTAAGAATGTTTTACGTAATAAAAGACTATATATCGCCTACTTCCTAAGTAGCATGTTTACAGTAATGGTATTCTTCACATTTGCCATTTTTGCTTTTCATCCTGCTTTTTCAAATGGTTCTGTGAATAATCAAGCCATGATAGGGATGGGAGTTTCTGGAGGAATTATCTATGTATTCTCTTTCTTTTTTATCCTTTACTCTATGAGTTCTTTCTTACAGTCGCGTAAAAAAGAATTTGGTTTGCTGATGAGTCTTGGAGCATCTAATGGTCAAATTCGGTTAATGGTATTTCTAGAAAATATTTTGATTGGTTTTGGTGCAACAATAGGTGGGATTTTGGTAGGATTATTATTTGCCAAAGTAATCTTGTTAATTGCAGAGAACGTATTAATCATTAGTGAATCTCTTGATTTTTACTTTCCTACTCTTGCCATTGTCTTGACATTAGTTAGCTTTGTTTTACTCTTTTTCTGTATCTCGCTTTTTGTTGCTTTTATTTTGCGTACCAATAAATTAATCGACTTAATAAAAGGAGATAAGAAATCTAAAGGAGAACCAAAAGCATCTGTTATTTTGTCTATTTTAGCAGCATTGTTATTAATTGCTGGTTATGTTACGGCACTAGTAGTAAAGGGTTTGCTTGTTGTTTATGCGTTAGTCCCTGTTGTAATAGTGGTGACCCTTGGAACCTATTTGCTATTTACGCAACTTAGTGTGTATATCATTCGTATATTAAAAAAGAACAAGGCAGTATTCTGGAAAAAAACGAATATGCTATTGTTTTCCGATCTTTCTTTTCGATTAAAGGATAATGCGCGATCTTTCTTTATGGTAGCTATTATATCAACCGTCGCTTTTAGCGCGATTGGAACACTATATGGATTTCAGTCTTACCTTACAAAAGGGGTGAAAGAGATGAATCCCTTTACTATTACCTATAGTCCAGTTCTAGATGATACAGAAGACATAATAGAAGAAGATACAGAGAAAATTAATACCATTCTAAAAGAACAGAATGTAAAGGCAACAATGGAATCATTGGAAACTAATTATTATAAGAATTCTGCAGAATTAAATGGAATTTTAATAGTAAAAGCATCTGAATACAATCGTTTTGCTAATCTATTAGGAGAAGAGGAGCTTCATCCAAGTGACAAGGAAGCAATAGTAATGGAACAAAGCAATGCAATGCTAACGGAAGGATCAAAAGCAAGTGAATCCTTATTGAAATCTAACATCCAGCTGAAAAACGGAGAAGAACTTCAACCAAGTTTGGTCAAAGAATCCAGTGTAATGACAGAGTTAAATGGTTATTATGTGATTAGTGATAGTAACTATGAACAATTGGAAGAACCAATAAGAAAGGATACTACCATTGTTTGGAAAGCTGAAGATCATCATACAGACCAAATTATTGAAGCAGGAAGAAAGATTGAGAAACAAGTAGGATATAAAGCTTTCACTTTAGATTACTCTATATATGAAATTAATAAAGCATATGGCCCTATTTTATTTATAGGTCTTTTTATAGGAATTGTATTCTTTGTGTCAGCAGGTAGCTTCCTTTATTTCCGCCTGTTTACAGATTTAGATGAAGAAAAGCGAAAATTCCAAGCCATTGCTAAGATTGGCTTAACTCAATCTGAATTAAAGAAAGTAGTCAACCAGCAAATTGCTTTACTATTTTTCTCACCGATCGTAGTAGCTTTAATTCATGGTGCTGTCGCACTTACTGCACTGTCTCATTTCTTTGATTATAATTTAGTACAAGAATCCGCTTTAGTATTAGGTTGCTTCGCAATAATCCAGATCATCTATTTCTTTATTGTCCGATATTTCTACATGAAACAGATGCTAAGTAGTGTTTTCAAAGGTAATTAATAAAGAAAATGAGATGTTGCTGCTTTATTGCGTAAAGCTAAGAAATAGTATTTAAAAGTAATAAATATAGTTAAAAATACTTTATATAGAATGACCTCGATATGTAGTGTTGAGGTCTTTTTTCTTCAAATTAACCGTATCTAGTATAATATTATTATATTTAATAATTGTTAAAATTCCAAATACTTACACTATTATCAATATATTGATATAATGATTGTGGTGTGCTAAAATAATCCAGTCAAGCATCTTAGTGATTTAAGAGTAAGGAAAAAAGTTAAGTCGAAAGATAATTGACTACATACATAAACTTATATTTTTTAAGGAATAGTAATCATACTTGATTCCAAGACAAGGGGAGATTTTAGATGAAATATCTTTCACTATTTGTTGTTGCGTTGATGTTCTTACTTGCAGGCTGTGGTACTTCAGCTGACGAGAAAAAAGAGGATACGGCAAAACAAGAAGAGAAAACTACTGCGAGTAAAGAAAATGCTGAGCAAAAATTAACAGAAGAAGATAAACAGTTTATTGAACTGTTTAAAAAAGGAGAGTATCAAACTATTGTGGATCAAACAGTAGGATTTGGTAGTGATGCTCAAGTGAATTTCTATTTTATTGCAAATGCTTTTAAATCGGTTCCTGATTATTCTTTAAGCAAAACATATTTAAACAAAACGAAATATATTCCAACTGATATTCAAGATGAAGTAGACAAATTAAAAGCAGATATTGAAGCTAATGTAGAAAGCCCAGAAGCTTCTTAATACATTTTCTGATTTGTAATATTTGTTTATTCTAATAGAGAACCCTTGTTTAAGTAGTATTCAACAAGGGTTCTTTTTCTATCTCCAAATAAAGTACTTTCTTATGCTTTCACAGAATCATCTTTTATTTCAGTAGCATTTTGATGTTTTTCCGCTTTTTTCCCCCACCATGTTGCAAGAATGGGACCTGAAATGTTATGCCATACACTAAAAATGGCACTAGGAACAGCGGAAAGCGGAGAGAAGTGAGCAACAGCTAGAGCGGCTCCAAGTCCAGAGTTTTGCATTCCTACCTCAATGGATATAGCTTTTTGATCAGCAAAATTTAATCGTAAAGCTTTTGCCGCTAAAAAGCCAATAAGTAATCCTAACACATTATGTAAGATAACTATAGAAACAATTAAAAGTCCTGTTTCTGCTATTTTAGCTGCATTTACAGACACAACAGCTGCAGCAACAGCTACTATTCCTATAACAGAGATAAGTGGTAAAACAGATATACTTTTTTCCACTTGCTTTTTAAATAATAATTTAACAATAAGTCCAAGAATAATTGGTACAAGAACTATTTGAACAATGGATAGAACTAATGAACCCGCAGATACAGGTAACCACTTGCTAGCAAATAATAGAGTTAAAGCTGGTGTTAAAATAGGAGCAAGTAAGGTCGAAACAGATGTAACAGCAACTGACAAGGCTGTATTTCCTTTTGCTAAAAATGTCATCACATTAGAAGCAGTTCCCCCAGGACAACAGCCTACTAATATAACCCCTACTGCCACTTCTGGTTCTAATTGGAAAACAGTTGCTAATAAAAATGCGAGTAAAGGCATAATGGTATACTGTCCTAACACTCCAATAAACACACTTTTAGGTGCTTGAAAAACCGCTTTAAAATCTTCTAGAGACAAGGTAAGTCCCATACCAAACATAATAATCCCTAATAGTAAAGAAATATGTGGAGCAATCCATGTAAACCCACCTGGGATAAAAAAGGCCAAAATGGCAAATATAATGACCCAGATCGCAAAGGTATTCCCCGCTACTTTACTAATTTTCTCTAATATATTCATTTAACCACCCCTTTTAGGTTATTATATCTTTTAATTCTGAAATTTCAATATATAAAAACAAATCAAAATAATAAATGCAAGTAAATTGAAAGAATATCTGACAGTGTTTTTTAGATTAATAGAGGATGATAATAAGAATTAATATAGTGATTAATATTAAAAAATAATCCTTTTGAATAAAATTCTGTAATTTTCCCATAATGAAGGAGGAGCCAATTGCATTTAGTAGAACTTACATAAACAAGAACAAACAATAAGAATATAGGAGGCAATAATGAGTAGAATAATACATTTTGAAATTCATGTATCAGACATGGAGCGAGCGAAAGAATTCTATGGAGAGGTTTTTGGTTGGACATTCCAAGATTGGAGCGAATACGCAGGAATGCCTTATTTCGGCGCAGTGACAGGGGATGACCAATATCCTGGAATAAATGGAGCATTAATAAAACGACAAGGATCCCCTCCAGAAGAAAACCAAGCAATGAATGGCTTTGCATGTACGCTTGGAGTAGGCGATTATGATGCCACTGAGGCAAAAATTTTAAGTCATGGAGGAAGTATAGCACTACCAAAGCATGCTCTTCCTGGTATGGCGTGGCAAGGATATTATAAAGATACAGAAGGAAACGTATTCGGTATTCATCAGCCAGATGAAAATGCAAAATAAATCATTAAAAGCAGTTGAGCTGATGTAGCTTAACTGCTTTTAATTTTTAAAAGATGAATTTAAAGATAGAAGGTAGAGATACCAGTAGCTATTGCAAAAATAAGTATGGCATATCCTATAGTCATTTTTTTATTCTTGTTCTGAAGCAATTGTGCAACAAGTTCCTCTATGATTTTAAATGGAATTAAGGAAAATAGAATACAAGCTAGAAACAATAATTTATGATTATGGAAGAAAAATTCATGTAACAATAGGAGTATAAAATAAATCATTAGAAAAGAAATAAAGCTACTTATAGTCCAGCTATCTTTTTTGAAAAGCCACTTGAAAGAACGAACCAATCCTTCCACTATTTTCACCCTTTTTTAGTCAAAATCATTTATTATCCATTATATAGAATGGAAGAAAGAATAAAATATAATTGGTAATCAGTATTCTTTTCTTTCTGAATTTTTGAATATATACTTATTATATCTCGGAATTGAGATATCTAGTAAAGGAATTACTAATGATGGAAGAGAGGCTACATGATGGCAAACAATGATCAACAAATAAGCTGTGAAGTAAAAATTAGTACCAACAAATCAAACAATAAACCAGAAGAAATTAGTAAAGATGGGTCTTTTCAAAGACAGGTAAATCAATTCACCACGCCTTTTGGTGCAGGAGAAGGAGAATTGCCTGTTGAATCAGGGCGTTATCGACTTCTATGGTGCCCTGCTTGCCCGTGGGCACATCGTTCTGTCATTGTTCGTAGAATTCTTGGATTAGAAGAAGCGATTAGTTTAGGAACAGTTAGTCCGTTCCGACCAAGAGTGGGACGGGTAGACTGGGAGTTTTCACTAGATGAGGGTAAGGTTGATTCTGTACTAGGTATACGCTATATTAGTGAAATTTATAAAGAGACAGATCCAAACTTTGATGGCAGGCCAACTGTTCCAGTCATGGTTGATGTAAAAGAAAGGGTCGTCGTAAATAATGATTATTTTAAACTAACAAACTACTTCGAAACAGCTTGGGCACCGTTTCATAAAGAAAATGCTCCAGACTTATATCCGGAAGAACTGCGGAATGAAATAGATAGATTAAATGAGAAGATATTCCATAATGTCAATAATGGGGTATATAAATGTGGATTTGCCGAGTCGCAAGAGTCTTATGAAGAATCTTATTCTGTTCTATTTTAAACATTAGATGAGCTGGAAGAAAGACTTTCCACCAACCGCTTTTTACTAGGTGACTATATTACCGATTCAGATGTACGATTATATACAACACTTGCAAGATTCGATACAGCTTATTTCGCAGCATTTAATGCGAATCGTAATCTTCTTCGTGAATTTCCTCATCTATGGGAATATGCGAGAGAGTTATACCAAACACCAGGGTTTGGAGATACAACCGATTTTCAAGCTATTAAACAGCATTACTTCCAATCTATTACGATTAATCCAGATAAAGAAGAAGTAAAAATCTTGCCTAAAGGACCTGATGTAAGCATTTGGAATACGAAGGTTGATCGTGAAGTGCTAAGTAAGAAAGCAGAAAAGTTTTTAATAAGGTAGGTGTTTTTATGATTATTAGAGATGTGAAAAAGGAAGAATTATCATTTATTCGCAATCAGCGGAAATCAGCTTATGAAGAGCATGAAGATGCAGTGAGTAAGGAGCATTGGGAAGCTCTTCAGAAATCTATTTTATCAGATGCTGATATTCAGCCACATGTAGAGTTATTGGTGGCAGAGCTTGATGGAATCATTGTAGGAAGTATCGCCTTATTTCCAGCGAAAGTTGATGCTTATGAGGGAAAGGTTGAGGAATTAGAATATCCAGAAATCCGTTTATTAGCAGTACCTAAAAGTTCCAGAGGACATGGGGTTGCTACTGCATTACTTAATGAGTGTTTTTTAAGAGCCAAAACTAAGGGATATGGATATATTGGCTTACATACTGGCAGCTTTATGCTTGGAGCAATTAGATTATATGAAAGTCTTGGTTTTAATCGACTTCCACAGTATGATTTTGAGCCAGCTAATGATGGGATTATTGTTAGGGCGTATAGACGGGCATTGTAATTCTCATTAAAGTGGAGTAGGAACTATTTCCTATTCCTTTTTGTTGATTGGAAAATGTGTAAATAATATACATTTCCTCATTGACTTTTTAAGTGTACTAACCATATAATACAGAGTGTAAAGTGTATGAAGTGCTTGATACACTTTTACTGTATGAAGAGATTCATACATAGTATTGGTAATGATTTTTTTTATAATCAAAGTGTATTAAGTGATTAATACACTAAGTGAATACAATAGGAGTTGGGTGTATGGTTATTCAGTTTAATAATCGGGATCCTGTTTATGTGCAAGTAATCCAATATTTTAAGGAGCAGATTGCTAAAGGTTTTTTTGAACCTGGACAAGAGATTCCTTCGAGGAGAGAAATGGCAGGACAATTGAAAATTAATCCAAATACAGCGCAAAGAGCGTATAAAGAGATGGAGGAACAAGGGTTGATTTATACAGATGGAAACTCACCAAGCTGCATTACAAAAGACGATTCAGTATACAAGAAGGTGCGAGAAGAATTAATAATGGATGCAGTAGAATCATTTGTTAGTTCCGTAAAATCAATCAATATCCCGTTATCTGAAACATTAGATTTAGTGAAGAAAATATACGAAGAAGATGGGAAATAAGGGGGGATAGCAGTGATTGAAGTAAAAGACGTAACCAAAAAATTTGGGAAAAAGAAAGTGCTTAATGGTGTTTCTTTTACAGCGAACAAGGGAGAAATCACCTGTGTGATTGGAATAAATGGAGTAGGGAAAACGACTATCATGAAATCTATTATGTCCTTAACTCCTATAAATAGTGGAGAAATCCTTATTGATGGTCAGAAGATAAGCCCTTCTATGTATGAAAAAATCACCTATATACCAGATACCATAACAATGATGCCTCAAATGAAAATCAAGGATGCCTTTCAATTTATGTCTGATTTTTATGTATCTTGGAATGAGGATCGTGCGAAAGAATTACTACAGTTTTTTAAATTAGATAAAGACAATCGCATTTCACATTTATCAAAAGGAAATACAGCAAAAGTGAATCTGTTGTTAGGGCTGGCGTTAGATGTAGATTACATATTAATGGATGAGCCTTTTTCAGGAATTGATATCTTTAGTAGAGAGCAAATAGCAAATGTTTTTACAAGTCATTTAATTGAAGACAGAGGTGTGATTATCACCACACATGAAATTAATGATATTGAGCATTTAATTGATAAAGTGGTATTAATTGACAACGGAATTGTATTAAAAGAATTCAATGCAGAAGAGGTAAGGGAAACAGAAGGGAAATCGGTCATTGATGTAATGAGAGAGGTGTATCAAGGATGAACCGTTATTTGAAACTAGTAAATTTTGAATTCAATCGTTTTCTTATATTTTACCTAGTATTAATAGGAATCACGATTATTGGACAAATCATTGCTGTTGTAGGAAAGGCAAAGCAATATATGAATCAAGCAAATAATGCCATCTTTACAGAAGGCATGTCTAAAATTGCTTTTATAGATAGTTATGGCACAATGTCCTTTATTAATATATATCATAACTTTTGGTTTATTGCTCCTATTATGCTGTGTGGTGCGACTTTAGTTCTTTATGTGTTTTTTATATGGTATCGTGATTGGTTTGGTAAAAATACGTTCAGTTATCGTCTGTTTATGGTACCGACAAACAGGCTGAATATATATTTAGCAAAATTGACGACTATCTTACTTTTTACATTAGGACTAGTTGCATTACAAATAATATTAATAGTGATTGGAGATCAAATTTTGAAGTGGATGATACCTGATGAATATCTTACGGAATTCTCCTTGATGGCTATTTCTAATTATGATGAGCTAGGAATTTTATTACCTAAATCTATTCTCGGCTTCCTTCTTACTTATGGTGGCGGTCTTGTAATAGTTTGTGTTATTTTTACTGCAATTCTCTTAGAAAGATCTTACCGATTCATTGGGATTTTATACGGATTACTTTATGGAGCTCTTTCTTGCTTTATTTTCTTTATTCCTATGCTGTTTAATGCTTTTATTGTAGTGGATTACTTCTATCCTTTGGAGCTATTCATTTTAGAGGTAATTGCCGCTGTCATGATTTTAGCAGGAGCCATTTGGATAGGAAATTACTTATTGAAGCATAAGATTAGAGTTTAATAGGAGGGATTCGCTTGAAACGCTACTGGAAAATAATTTCTGTTTGTTTCCTTATTGTTGTCATTATGGGAGCATATTATATACAAGTAAATATAGCTGCTAAAGAGGACATTTCATTAAAGCATAATAAAGTTAGTGGAAACGAAGAAGAGCTAAATAATTTGGTTATAAATACAGATTACCAAGTAGGATATGACTATTTGGCATCCATGTATGTCACGAATGGAGAGACGATCAATCTAAACTATCGCTCCTTTTTCGAGAGTTTACCAGAGTCTAGTTATTACTCAAAGTACAATGCGTTAGTAGAAGAGTATAAAGGCTTTATGCGTGGAAAAAGAAATTTCAATGGAATTTATAATGATGAGAATAAATTAGTATATGTGCAAACGAAGAGTAAAGAACTCAACGGAGGGTTCTCCGAAGAAACTAGTTTTGAAATTGATGTGTTAAATAAGAAAACAAATGATAGCACATCATTTAATATTCCTTTAAAGGAGTCTGAAGGTTGGTCTGATGTTGAAAGAGTGCAAATGGTAGGAAATCAACTTAAGATTATAAAGCGTGAATATGATGATAATGGATCAAGTCATCTACTTATTTATAGTGTTGATATGGAAAATGAACAGTTATTAAATGATGAAACAATATATTCTGCGCATCCCTATAAAGGAGAGGGAGACTGGTCAGATTTTAGTATTCTAGGTGAATCATTTGTTAATGACTCTAATGTTTTAATAAAAATAGACAACTTTATTGGCGACTATGATCAAGCTAAGTGGGAAGCGACAGAGTCGGAAAGAAGTAATTCAGAATTAATGGTTTACAATGTGGAAAAAGGGACTTCCCAAATTGTTCAACTTTCGAAGCAACTGAATCCATATATAGATTATTCCTATGTGAAGAATACAACCCTATATATTCCTAGTCAATTGGAAGATAGACTAGAAGTAGAGCAATATGACTTAGTGAATGAAGAGTGGAAGAATCCAATAGTATTTGATCTATCAGATAAAAAGAAAACGATAGATGAACCGTTTATAAAATTAATGGATGGCAAAATATATACCATCTATCCAGGAAATAAAGAATACCGAATGTATATCGGTAATCTAGAAACAGGTATGTCTTTATATGAGGGAGAAATAGACATTCAAGGAAAGATAGAGGATAAAGAGAAAGGAGCTCTTCTAGTTTTTGATATCTATAATTAATTGTATTTTGATGCTAAAAAAGTTGCTAGGAAATAGCAACTTTTTTTATCTTCTAGAAAAGAAAACCTTAGGCTATGCCCTCAGATAAACTTACAGCGTGACTTCCTCATGGTGCAAAAACTATTCTTGGTTCACGTCAAATAGGTGTTAATTAGCAAAATAAGCGGAGAAATTCCGGCTAATTGCAGCTAGACTCTTATTTTCAGGATAATAAGCGGAGAATTTCCGGATAAGGAAGGAAAAATCCTCATGTTTCATGTGTTTTAATGAAATAGTCGGAATTTCTCCGTCTATTGGGGATGTTTTTCATGGCAGTAAACGAATAAGGGGATTTTCTCCGGCTATTTTTATCTATCTAATCGGATTCTTTTCCTAATTTCCGGCCGAAAGATGTAGACACTTTTACCATATGCGAAATACTAGATGATGAAGCATACCGATCCGTTTGCGGGTAATAAAGTACGAAAAAAATAAGCACAAGAGAAGCTATTAGGCTTGGCCAATAGAAGCAGCGTAATTGGTTAACTATTGTGTAGCCCTCAGTAATAAACAAATTTTATACCGCAGAGAAAACCACCCGTTCTTTGTCGTACGTATTGCTGTTATTCTTAATAAAACAGTAACATTCTCTATTGATCGTTATAAGAGATTGATCACAAGATTAGGGTACAACAATTAACCAATCTTCTTGTAGAGGCATATGATCAGAAAAAAGGGTATCTATTTAGATGAAAGCTTTAAATCTAGTATTGTAATATCAACAGTGTTTCATGATATAGGAAAGTCACGTATACCTATGTATATCTTTAAGAAACTTTTATAAAAGAATAAAGGAAAATTCACACATATAATAATTACCTCACTAATATGCATAATTTGAGGTGATATGGATGTTAAATATTATTGAAGATTCCGTTCGTTTTCCAGAAGCGTTGGAAAAAGGGAGAACAATCACACGAACATATCGTACATATCCTTATAGGGTATATCAAGCAAGCTGTGCACTTCGAGGAATAGATTACGGTTTTTCCGATCAAGAAGGCCAATTTTTTAGAACCACCATTGAAACTAGTGCGCAAATAACATCTCCATATGAGGTGAAAGTGAATATTACATTTGGTTTTCGCTCTAGAGAATTTGATAAAAGGACAGATGCCACCATTAAATATGCTTTATTTATGCAGTATCAATAAAAAAATATATCCTTAGAATTTGCAATATGGTTCTCGTTTTTTTTATAAAATATAATTATAGAAATATATCTGTGAAGTGGATTTATGAAAGGGGAAAGCAATGAATGGAAGTGTCTTTTAAGTAATAAGAGGTTAGCATCATTTAGTTAGTATATACTTAAGAAAATGACGCTTAGAAAACAGTTAAATAACTATTCTGATATACTATTAATATGTGTTTTATTGGAAAATATAATGGGAGAAAAATTCTTGTTTTTAACGAAAAAATGTGTTGACATTCAGTTGAATTAGTTTTATATTGATAACAATTCAAATAATAACTTCATAATTCTTAACTCTTATCCAGAGAAACCGAGGGATCAGGCCCTATGACGTTTCGGCAACGGATTTTTACAAATACCGTGCCAACTCCTGCAAATGTTTATTTTTGAACATTTGGAAGATAAGATCGAGGAACTTTAAATTAAAGCCCTCTTTTTTTTCTTCTGTATTGAGAAAAGAAAGAGGGCTTTTTGTTATTGTAAATACATAAAAAGGGAAGTGAATGCTTTGATTGAATTTAGTCAAATAGCTAAAACATTTACTTTAGGCAAAAGAAAAGTGGAAGCTGTAAAAAATGTATCTTTAACCATTAAGAAAGGAGAAATCTTTGGAATCATTGGTTTCAGTGGTGCAGGGAAGAGTACATTATTAAGACTAGTAAATTTACTAGAAACCCCATCAAATGGTTCAATAAAAATTCAAGGAGAAGATTTATCGAAATTTAGTGCAAAGGAAGTTCGAAAGCTTAGAAGAAGAATCGGGATGATCTTTCAAAATTTTAATTTATTCACTTCTAGAACGGTAGCGGGCAATATAGCCTATCCATTGAAATTAGAAGGCAAGCCAAAAGCAGAGATAAACAAGAGAGTAGAGGAGCTATTACAATTTGTTGGATTAACGGATAAAGCAAATGATTATCCAGAACAACTCTCAGGTGGGCAAAAACAACGAGTAGGTATAGCAAGAGCTCTAGCCAATTCTCCAGATATTCTAATTTGTGATGAAGCAACTTCTGCACTAGATCCAGATACGACAGGTGAAATACTTAGACTGTTGAAAAAGGTAAATAAAGACTTTGGTATCACCATTTTACTAATCACCCATGAAATGAATGTCATTCAAACCATCTGTGATAAGGTCGCAGTAATGGAAAACGGAGAAGTAATTGAATCAGGAAATGTTTTTGAAACATTTACAAATCCACAACATCCTACTACGAAAAGATTTATTCAATCTGTACAGCAAGATCGCCCTTCTGATATATTGCTTCATCAATGGAAACAAAGTGGAGGAGAAGATCTTTATCGGGTTATTTTTAAAGGAGAACTAGCAAATAGACCATTGCTTTCACAAGTCTCTAGAAAAAATAATGTAGATATCAATATTGTGTATGGATCTGTACAAGAACTACAAGAGAAATTTTTTGGGAATTTACTTGTCTCTTTTGAAGGAGAAAAGGCAGACATTCAACAGGTAATCCTCGAATTAGAAAGAGAAGTTTCTATTGAGGAGGTGATTTTTGAATGAAAGTCGATTGGACCACATTTTGGCCGAGAATTATAGAATCAACGGGAGAAACCATTTTAATGGTTATCATGACTTTAGTTTTGGGCTCAATTCTTGGTATTTTGATAGGATTACTTTTATTTGTAACAAGAAAAGGAAACATCCTGGAGAATAAGATAGCTTTCCAACTATTGAACTTATTAATCAATATTATTCGACCTATCCCTTTTATTATTTTTCTTGTAGCAATTAGCCCTTTAACAAGATCTATTGTAGGAACAACGATCGGAATTTGGGCTGCAATATTTCCCATGACAATTGCAGCATCTTTCGGGATTGCTAGGGTAGTTGAGAATAATCTTATAAGCATAGACCCAGGGGTTATTGAAGCAGCTAAAGCAATGGGGGCAAGTCCGCTCCAAATCATCTTTACTGTATTAATACCAGAAGCTTTAGGTCCACTTATTCTAGGTTTAACTTTTGTAACGATTAGTTTAATTGATTTCTCTGCAATGGCAGGTACAGTTGGTGGCGGAGGTCTAGGGCATGTTGCTATGACTTACGGATATCAGAGATTTGATGGAAGTGTCATGTTAGTGACAGTCATTATCTTAATATTACTTGTTCAATTAGCACAATGGTTAGGCAATACATTATCAAGAAAAATTATGCGTAGATAATTAATAAAGAAAAGGGGAAACAACATGAAAAAAATAGCGAAATTATTTGTAGTACTACTTGCAGTATGGGCACTAGCAGCATGTGGGAATAAATCGGCTTCAGGAGATGAGGAAGTAGTTAAAGTCAAAATTGGTGTTACTGGAACAGATGGAGAGGTATGGCCATTATTGAAAGAAAAAGCAAAAAAAGAGGGAATTGAAATTGAACTAGTAGAATTCTCCGATTATACGCTTCCTAACCAAGCACTTGCAAACAAAGAAATTGATCTTAATTCTTTTCAACATATTGCTTTTCTAAGTCAATTTGCTAATGAAAATAACGCAGATTTAGAACCAATTGGCTCCACAATTATTGCTCCAATGGGGATTTATTCCGAAAAAGTTAAAGATGTTAGTGAACTAAAGAAAGGCGATAAAATTGCAATTCCAGATGATCCATCAAACCAAGCTCGTGCATTAAAGCTTCTTGAATCTGCAGGACTTATTACATTAGCAGATGATTTCGGACTATTCGGTGATCCTACTAAAATAGTAGAGAATCCAAAAGACTTAGAAATATACCCTGTAGTTGCACAGCAAACTCCACGTGTGCTTCCTGATGTGGCAGCATCTGTAATTAATAATGGAGTAGCAGGTCAAGCAGGATTTGATCCAGTAAAAGATCCAATCTATCTTGAAGATGCCAATGACGAGAGTGTTTTACCATATATAAATGTATTTGCAGCAAGATCAGAGGATACAGATAATAAAACATATCAACGCATCGTAGAACTTTATCATGAAGAAGATGTCATTAAAGCTGTAGAAGCAGATACTAATGGGGGTTCTATTGTAGTAGATAAACCGAAGGAAGATTTAGTAAAACAATTTAAAGAGTTATAGGAGGAGAAAGGAATGAGCGAAGTGACCAATTTACTAGATAGCATTCAATTATCGATTGAAAATAAAAAAGAAGTTTATATACAAACAAGTCAGGCAATACATGCTAAACCGGAGATTGGAAACCAAGAGTTTTTTGCAAGCAAAACCCTTGTAAATCTATTGGAAAGTGAGGGTTTTAAAGTAGATAAAGCTGTTGCAGGTCATGAGACATCCTTCTATGCCGTAAAGGATAGTGGAATCTCTGGACCAACCATTGCTTTTCTTGCAGAATATGATGCATTACCAGGATTAGGGCATGCTTGTGGACATAACATTATAGGCACAACAAGTGTAGCTGCAGGGATTGCATTAGCAGAAGCTTTACCACAAACTGGTGGTCGTGTAGTTGTATTAGGGACTCCTGCAGAAGAAGGTGGACCGAATGGAAGTGCAAAAGGTAGCTTTGTAAAGCATGGTTACTTAAAAGATGTGGATGTGGCTTTAATGCTTCACCCTTCTGGAAAAACATCATTAACAAGTGAAACACTTGCAGTAGATCCACTAGATTTTCATTTCTATGGAAAAGCTGCTCATGCAGCAGGTTCGCCAGAAAAAGGAATTAATGCATTGGATGCGGTTATTCAATTGTTTGTTGGAATTAGTACCTTAAGACAACAACTTCCTTCTGATGTGAGAATACACGGAATTATTACACATGGTGGAGATGCACCAAATATCATTCCAGAATATGCATCTGCACGTTTTTATATCCGAGCAAGCTCATGGAAAAAAACAGAAGAAGTTTCCACAAAGGTTCGATCTATTGCTGAGGGTGCTGCACTTGCAACTGGAAGCACGGTAAAAGTAGAGAGATTTCAAAATGAAGTAAAAGACTTTGTTATTAACCCAGTATTAGATAATGTCCTTAAAGAAGAACTTCAAGCAATTGGAGAAGATGTTTTCGTAGAGAAATCAACAGGAAAAGGTTCAACAGATGCTGGTAATATCAGCTATGAAGTTCCAACTGCTCATGGACATATTAAAATTGGTCCAGATGATTTAATTGCCCATACAAATGAATTTAGAGAAGCAGCACAGTCAGAAGTTGGGAACCAAGCAATTATCAATGGTGCAAAAGCAATTGCAGCTGTAGGATATCGTTTATTATCAGATTCATTATTATTACACAAAATAAATAAAGCCTTTGATGTCGAGAAGAAAGCAAAAAATAATAGATAAGAAGTTTAATGGGAGCTGCAATATTGAATGGCAGCTCTTATTTTTTTTGGAAATATTTATTCCAATTGCAGAACTCCTTATTCTTTGTATTATGATGACTTCATTTCTATTAATTCATATCAAACTTGAGCATCGGCAGAAATTCCTCTTATATTCTGCATAATTTCTCCAGATTTGTTTTCATTTCCAAGAACATAACAAGCAAAGTTCATCCCGATAAAATCTAAGGTATACTTTTGGAAAAAACAAAACAGGAATTAACATTTTTTAAAGTATCCATTTGCTTATCGTAAGATACGAAGTCAAATCATATTATTAACTATTTTGGTATTTTAAAAGGTTTAAAAGAGAGAATAGGGGGTATAGGTATATGGTATTTATTCACAAATCAGAGTGTTTGTGGAAATTTATATTGTAGCTGTATCGGTATTTACATTTAAATGTATGTTAAACATCTAGAGGTTAGTCTTGATATACATACTTCTATTGAACTAGTAGAAATGAATAGAAATTAGATATTTCTTACCATTTGTTACAAATTTTAGTTGTGTTATATTGAAAAAGATTGAAAAAGAAGTCCATTTAATGGAAAAGACTTCATATAAGAATTATTACACAGAGTAAAAAATGGCACTAGATAGGGTGAATTAAATAGCCTATACCCTTTTGTTGCAGGAGAAGGAAGAGCAGCTTCGTAGATTAAATAATGGAATGTTTGACCTCCAAGAAATTAATCACGAACTGACAAGTTATCGTGACTCTGTAATAAAGCTAGAGCTATCAGCCTCTACCTGGCATGAATCATTGACTTTAAAATTTTTTAAAAATACCTTAAACGCCGCAATCCTTTCATAAAAAACGATTCGACCTTAATAGAATCATAGTATAGAGAGGTATAGCACTTTGACAAAATTAATTTACAGTATAATTACTGTCTTCTTAATGCTTGTTGGCTGTAGTAATGATCTATCTACTACAGAAAAACAAGAAACAAAGAAAAATGTATCTGAAGAAGAGCTTTCATTTGAAGAAAAGCAAAAAGAAATAGTTCAATTCATTAATGATGATATGCAAAATATAGTGAACTACGAAACGGAAGCTAATCAGCAATTGGCAACTGTATCTGGAGAAAATTTTCGTTCCGATCAGGAATTATATGAAGTGCTGACAGTAAAGGTTATTCCAACTTATGAAAAAGCTGTTAATGAAGTGAAAAACCTAGAAGTGTCAATCGACGAGCTAGAGCCATTAATAAAGCAAATCGAAGTAGCAACTGGTACTTACTATGAAGCGCTAATGCTTGAAAAAGAGGCGTTAGAGAAAAATGATAAAGAGCTTATTGAAAAGTCAAATTCCAAAGCACAGGAATACATGGAGAAAATCACTAGCTATCATGAAGACATGAAAAATTTGGCGGGTGATTATGAAATAGACTACCAACTAAACTAACTTATATAGTATTTTGTGTAATATTTAGTTGAAAATACTAAAAAGTGGTTTGGTAGATTGCTAATTGTGGTATGGAATAAGTGGTAATTTTTAGTAATTACATAATGTTATTTCATTATGTGTTATAAATTTATAAAACTAAGGGAGAGATAGTATGTCAGGAATTATTCGAGTTACACCAGAAGAATTAATAGGTATGTCCAATCGCTATACTAGTGAAGGAAGTCAAGTTGGCGAACAAATTTCTCGTTTAGACAACATGATTCAAGATTTAGAAAGCATGTGGGAAGGTCAGTCAAGTAGAGCATTCAGTGAGCAGTACCAATCGCTTAGACCATCTTTTTTGCAAATGCAACAACTGCTTGAAGAAATTTCTTCCCAATTAAACAGTACAGCAAAAGCATTGGAAGATGCAGACGCTCAAATCGCCAATCAAATCCGCGGTTAGGATTGGAATATAAAATATTGTTAGTTCCTGAGCGCTTTTCACTAAAAGGAGGCGCTCTTTTTCATTATGGAAGGTGATGTCATGTATATTGAAGTAACAATAGATTTTGCTAAATATAATGGAGAAAATCTAGAACTCCGTCTATCAAATTATCATACTGTGAAGAAATTAGTGGATATTGCCTGGCAAACAACGAGTAGGCTAGATGCTCCAAGAGATGGGTATTGGGTAAAAGTATTAAATAAAAAGAAAGTATTTTCCGGTGAACACCGGTTAGCAGATATCGGAATAATGACAGGCGATAAGATTCAAATATTATAAAGGAGCCAGCAAGTATGCCAAATGAGTATGCATCCTATATGGAAAAAAAGCTGGATGCTGTTATCCAGAAGGAAGACCAGCAAGTAACATTTAGTTTTCAAATAGAGAAAATTAAGATGAATCATCTATTGGAAGTAGGATTTTTGGAAGAAGTTGATAGCCAAATAAAGAGAAATCTTCATAAAATAGAGGACGTTTTACAGATAGAGGTGCAATTGCCTAAGACTTTTATTTATGACCAAGAAATTTTTTCTTTGAAAAAAAAGGATCGATACATAATAGCTCATCAACTGATTGAAAGGGTTCGAAATCACTCCTTATCACGACTACATTTATTTATATGCCCAGAAAATATTGCTGTTGACCAAGGCTTGACTTCTTATTTCCTTCATTATGGGGTGAAGGAGAGTATTCCGCCATATGAGGAAAATAAAGAAGAAGAGTGGCTCCAACTGAAGGCTATGACAGCCTCACTTGTGGATAATCAATATTCCTTTGATCAATATGTGGCTTACTATGAAACATTGAAATTAAGTGATGATGCAGCAGAAATAATGAAATCAGATGATTATAATAGTCTGCTATCTATCCTTAACCAAGCCATATTGCTAGAAAAAGAGGAAAGGAATCAGTTGGTCGAACTTCCTAGAAAGAAGTGGAGATGGACCAGGTACGGAATTTGGGCAACAGGAATATTACTAATTCCAGCAATTATCTATTCTATCTATAGCCTGTTTTTCCTTCAGCCAAAACATGAAAATATAATCGATGCTCATAGGCATTTTTTAGCAAGTGCATACAGTGATGTTATCAATAATCTCGAATCATATGACTTGGATAGTTTGCCTATTGTCACGCAGTATGAATTAGCTACTGCTTACATTTCTAGTGCAGATTTATCTGAAGAACAAAGGTCCACTGTACAGAACACTGTTACTCTTCAATCGGATACTAACTATTATGCATATTGGATCAAGATTGGGAGAGGCGAAGCAAAAGAAGCTTTGGAAAATGCTCGTTTTCTAGAAGATCGTAGTCTTATTATGTATGCGTTATTAGAATATCAGGCAGAAGTACAGAGAGATGATTCACTCAATAGTGAAGAGCGCCAGCAACAAATCAATGAAATTGAAAATGAACTGAAAAAATATGAACAAGATATGAAAGATGAATCTACACAGGAGGATAGCCTTCTAGAAGATAGTAATAGCCAGTCAAGTCAAGAACAGGGCGAGACGCCGTAAGAGATAGATATCTACTAAAAAGATATATTTGGAACAATATGAGGTGATGTAATGTATACGCTGTTTGTTTTCTATAAACAAACCTATCATTCAATCAAATTAACAAAAAATAGCAGCGTTTCTATCGGACAGGATTTAGGAAACACCATCACCATTCCAACTGTTACTTCTTCCATCAGTGTTCAAACCAGTGAGGAAGAAATCGTAAAGTATGTAATAGAATCAAATGAAACGGTGATGGAAAACGAGGAATTTTATCGGCTGAGTTCGGAGAATAACGATCTGTCATTGTTTTTGACAGATAAAGAGAAAGTCGAGAGCACTTACTATATTGGAAACCAGACAGAAATTCCATTTATGGTCGTACCAGATTTATCTATTGAAACGAAGCAATCTAGAAAAAAGCCAGTCTACTTAGATAGAACACCAATGATGCAAGAAGAAGAAGGATTTTATCTAATTAAAAAACAAGAGCATGTAGAGATTATTCCTAGCGAATCTACTATTTATTTGAATGGTCTGCAAGTGACAGATATTCAAAAGATGGAGATAGGCGATATGTTGTTCTGGAATGGTATGAATATTACATTGATAGATGTTGATGTGATTCAAGTGGAGAGTTTATATGGGTATGAAACGGAACTGAAAGAAATTAGCCTTCCACAATCAGAGATGAAGAAGCGTTATCCAATTTATCGCAGAACACCCAGAATGCTGTATGAATTGCCCGATGAAAAAGTACAGTTATCCTTCCCTGGTCAGGAAGCGAATCATTCTAAAAGAAGTCTTTGGTTAATTATCCTTCCACCACTAGTTATGCTTATCGTGATGGGACTTGTTGCGTTATTAATACCACGAGGGGTTTTTATCATAATATCTCTTGTGATGTTTTCTATGACTATTATTACTTCCTCTGTACAGTATTTCAAAGAGAAGTCAACTAGAAAAGAACAAGAAGAAAGAAGAAAGAGAGTTTATTCTAAATACCTAGAAGACAAGAGGCAAGAGCTTGAGGAACTAGCTTCTAAACAACGAGAGGTACTACTGTTTCATTTTCCTACTTTTGAAAGGATGAAGTATTTGACAAGTCAGATCTCTGACCGAATTTGGGAAAGAAGCATGGATAGCAAGGACTTTTTACAGTTTCGATTAGGAACTGGAGATGTTCCATCAAGCTATCAGATAACGGTGAATTCTGCTGATTTATCTAATAGGGAAATGGATGAATTAATGGAAAAGTCAAAGAAACTGCAAAGTACATATCAACATTTAGCACAGTCTCCAGTTACCGCAGATCTTTCAAAAGGTGCCATAGGACTTATTGGAAAGGAAGCAGTATTAAAAAAAGAATTGCACCAAATAATTGGGCAACTAGCATTTTTTCATAGCTATCATGATGTTAGGTTCATCTTTATTTTTCATGAGGAGGAGTATAAGTATTGGGAATGGATGAAATGGCTCCCGCATTTTCAAATTCCCCAATCTTTTGCTAAAGGATTTATTTACAATGAACAGACAAGAGATCAGCTATTATCATCTATATATGAGTTAATCAGGGAAAGAGATATGGAAGAGGCAGATGAAAAAACTCGCTCTACTCCCCATTTTGTATTTATAGTCACCAATCAGGAACTTATTGCAGAGCATGTAATTTTAGAATATCTGGAAGGACAGCATCAGCATTTAGGTATATCGGTTATTTTTGCTGCAGAAGCAAAGGAGAGCTTTTCAAATAATATACATACATTACTTCGATATGTGAATACAAAACAGGGCGATATATTAATTCAAAATAAGAGTGCTGTGCAAATTCCGTTTTCTCTGGATGACCATACAACTACTAGTAATGAAGAGTATGCCCGCATGCTAAAAACATTAAATCACCAGGTGGGGATAACTAACTCCATACCAGAAACAGTTTCGTTTATGGAAATGCTACGTGTAAAAGATGTAGATGATATACCTATTAAAGAGAATTGGTTGACAAACGAGTCTGCTAAAACCCTGGCTGCTCCTATTGGGCTAAAGGGTAAATCTGATATTGTCTACTTAAATCTCCATGAAAAAGCTCATGGACCACATGGATTGTTGGCAGGTACCACTGGATCCGGAAAAAGTGAACTATTGCAAACTTATATTTTGTCGCTTGCTGTTCATTATCATCCACATGAGGTAGCCTTTTTGCTTATTGACTATAAAGGTGGTGGGATGGCGCAACCATTCCGAAATATGCCGCATTTACTGGGAACTATCACCAATATTGAAGGAAGCAAAAACTTTAGTAATCGTGCTCTTGCCTCCATTAAGAGCGAACTTAAACGAAGACAACGATTGTTTGATCAGTATGAAGTGAATCATATTAACGACTATACAAGTTTGTATAAAAGAGGAGAAACAAAGGAGCCACTGCCACATTTATTCCTTATTTCTGATGAGTTTGCTGAGCTGAAAAGTGAAGAACCTGAGTTTATTAAAGAACTGGTAAGTGCTGCACGAATAGGTAGAAGTTTAGGTGTGCATCTAATTTTAGCGACGCAGAAGCCTGGAGGAGTTATTGACGCACAGATCTGGAGTAATGCTCGTTTTCGAATTGGTCTTAAGGTACAGAATGCAGAAGATAGCAGGGAAATATTAAAGAACGGTGATGCTGCTTCCCTTACTGCTACTGGAAGAGGATATCTGCAAGTTGGTAATAATGAGGTGTATGAATTATTTCAATCTGCATGGAGTGGTGCTAACTATCAAGAAGATTCTTCGCAAATGGAAGATGAGATTGCTCTGGTTACGGATCTCGGCTTAATTCCTTTATCTGAGCTATCTGTCCACGAAACACAGAAAACGCAAGCAAACAGTGAGATTGATGTAATTGTAGAAAGGATAGAAGAACTGCAGAAACAGCTGAAGCTAGCTAAGATATCGAGTCCTTGGCTCCCGCCATTGTCTCCGCGAATTTATCGTCCAGATATGAAGCCTGATGAAAACCGCAAAAAAATCAATTTAGCTGTGATAGATGATCCGGAAACACAAAGTCAATCGCTATATTCTTATACCTTACTAGAAGACGGAAATGTGGGGGTTTTTGGCACTTCTGGATATGGAAAAACACAGAGCATTATTTCTCTTCTTATGGGAATCGCAGAAAACTTTTCGCCTGAAGAGGCTCATTTCTATCTAATGGATTTTGGAAATGGTGGATTAATGCCACTAAAACAACTCCCGCATGTCGGAGATTTATTTTTAATGGATGAACAGCAGAAAATTAACAAATTTATTTCTATTTTGCAAGGGGAGATAAATAGTAGGAAGCAGTTGTTTGTGCAAAAGGAAGTAAGTTCTATCTCTATGTATAACCAGCTTAGTGAAGAAAAGCTTCCTGTTTGGATTATCGTGATAGACAATTACGATATTGTAAGAGATGAAATGCCTGAATTGGAGACACAATTGAATCAATTTGCAAGAGATGGTCAATCATTGGGAATTAATATGATTTTTAGTGCCACTCGTGTAAGCTCTATTCGAGCATCTTTAATGAATAACTTACGGACAAAATTGGTGCATTATTTAATGGACCAAACAGAAGCGTATTCCATATTGGGGAGAACTTCATTTGAGCCAGAGCCTGTTCCAGGAAGGGCTATTATAAAAAAAGAAGGTACTTATTTTACTCAAATATTACTTCCTACCATTGGAGATAGTGATTATGACCAATTAACAGAATTAAAGGCATCCATCCAAACTTTACGAGAGAAATACTCATCATCTAGTATGCCTAAGAGAATTCCAATGCTACCGAAAGAGCTGACTACCATCACTTTTAAAGACTACATTAAAGAAGAAAAGTCAGTTAATCTATTGCCTATTGGTTTAGACGAGGAATCAGTTCAGTCTGTATCTATCGATTTTCATGTAATGAATCATCTTCTGATTTTAGGTCAAGCTCAGAAAGGAAAATCAAATGTTATTAAACTTCTTATAAACCAGGCCATCCAAATGGGAGGGTCAAGGATTGGAGTTTGGGACTCAATTAATCGAGGATTAGTTCATTTATCAGATAGCGATCAAGTTGATTATCTTCCTGAAAAAGACTCTGTTGCTAAGTGGCTGGAGTCCACTGAAGAATTGCTGCTGGAACGAAATCGACAATATGATCAAGCGATTTTAGAAGGAAAGTCAATACCAAGCTTTCATCCATTATTATTGGTTGTAGATGGCTATGGAAGATTGCTCCAGCAACTAGATAATAGAATACAGGATAACATAGTGAGATTAATGAAAAATTATAGCCATTTAGGATTTCATATAGTAGTTTCAGGAAGTGTAAATGAACTAACAAAGGGCTATGATCCATTGACATTAGAAATAAAACAAATTAGGCAAGCATTGTTACTTATGAAGAAATCAGAACAATCGTTGTATACCTTGTCTTATGATCGAAAAGAACCAGAAATTCAGCCAGGCTATGGGTATTATATAAAAAATGGAGTTGAGAGAAAAATTCAAATTCCATTAGTGCTTACGGAGAGGAAGGTATATTCTTGATGAGGAAATTTACATTGTGGAAGATGATTCTAGCTCTGGTAGTCATAATCGGCTTACCTGTGTTGTTTTTTCAGTTAATTGGAGATAATCCTTTTCTGGAAAAGCCTAATACAACAAATACTATTGCCATTGTGAATGAAGATGCAGGAGTTGAAGTTGCTGGGGAACAGACATATTTAGGAGGAGATGTTTCTTCTATTCTTACTAATAATTCTCCCTTCGAGTGGACAGTTGTCTCTAGAAGTGCAGGAGAAAATGGATTGAGAAATCAAAAATATGATGCCGTTATCTATGTTCCTTCTAATTTTTCTGAACAAATAATGGCATATGAAGAAGAAAATCCAAGTAAAGTTACATTTAATTATAATGTACAAAGTCAGTTAAATGCAGTAAATACAGAAAAAGTGAATTTAGAGATAGAAAAAGCAACAAAACGGGCAAATGAACGTATCAGTTCTTTATACTGGAATTATGTAGCAGATGATATGGAAATGGTACGCTCAGAATTTGAAGAAATCTTGCAAAAGGAACTAGACTTTCAGCAGACTATGCTTGCTTTTTATAAACCAAGTTCTAAAAACCTTGCAGATCAGATTCTAGATCAGGAAGCGGTATTAAAGTCGATGAAGTCATCGATTGATCAGATCGGGATACATAATGACAGCCAGAATCAATCTATGAAGTCATTTGCTGAAGATTTGACTAGTTTAGTTGATTTTATCAAAACCTATGAAGAGTATCAGCAACAACAAAAGCAAAAATTGACAGAAATGCAGACAGTTGCTATTTCCACTGTGAATGCAGCTACAGAAGCTGTCTCACCTTATTTTGAAGAACAGTCACTTAGTTTATTTGAAAATAATAAGCAACTAACAAGTAATGTTAATTCTCTATATGATCAGTTGGGTACGAGCAAACAGTTATTAACAGATTTAAAAGACAATAGATTAATTGCTTTGGAAGAACAAACAAAAGCAATTTATGAATATCAGAGCAGAGTGCTAGATTATTATCAGCAACTCATTGATACGGGATCACTAGACTCCTTTCAAGAAAAAATAATTCAAACGAAAGAAAGATTGACAGAAGGGGAAGGAAGTTTGTTACCTGAAGCACCTCCAGAAAATCCGGAATTCCCTGATCTTCCTATAGTAGATGAAGAAAGTGATGCCACTGAGAAAGTGACAGTAACGGGTATTACCCATTCAGGAGTAATTTCTACTATAGTTAAAGAAGAAAACAAGGAAATACAAACAACAAGTACTAAAGAACAGGTTGAACAAATAGAAAAACTGCTGAATAAGCTTCAAGAATTTTTGAAAGCAGATAAGCAAATTCCCTTTGAAAGTAGAGAACAACTAGAGTTACAAATCGCAGACATTCAAATAAAAGTACAGGAAGTGAAACAATCACTTCAAACAAATGATGGGGACAACAAACATATAATTGAATTACTTAATGACAAAATTATTTCCCTTCTCACAGATAATGAAACGTTAGGAAACACAATTAAGGAGCTTACAAATAATAAAGAATCGCTTAGTGAAGAGAATAGACTTCTGAAAGAATACATGAAATCTCTGACAGAGGTAAATGATCAACTGAGAGAACAGTTGACGATGCTTACAGATAATATGAATTCCATTTTAACGAGAATAGAAGAGAAAGAACAGGTAATCTTGGAGTCAAGTGCACTTTCCGAGCAAAGGAAGTCTGTCCTTCAAGAATGGTTTAATCGTGAATTTCTTACCGGAGATATGATGGATTTACTCTATTATTATGCTTATCTTGATCAATATGAAACGATACTAACCAATATGCTTTCTGAAAACAAAGCAAAAAATGAAGTAATGAAAAATGAGCAATTTCTCACAGAACTTGCCCAAATTTTTCAGTTAACAGAAGCGGAAACTAATTCGTGGATAGATATGGAATCAAAATTGCCTACAGTGGAAGATGGATTGACAACACTTCAAGATCAATTTGTTGTGTTTTTAGCTAAAGCAAGAGAAAGTCTTGACTCCCATCAGACGAAATTAGCACAAAGTCTAACAGAGGTGAAAACAGAAGGAGAGGCATTGCTTCAGCAAATAAAGCAAGGAGAACAAACGATGGTGCAGGAGACTGGTTCTACACGAGGAGCACAGCTAGCAACTGTCCATTTAGGAATCTTAGAGCAAATGGCTACTATTCATTCTTCCTTGAAAGAAGCAGGAGAGCATCAGCAGACAGTAATTGATCAGACGAATGAGCTACATCAAGAAGTTTCTAATGTGCAAACAGATGCAGATACCTTGAATAATAAATGGGCAACTAATGTCAATTCAACTAAGTTGATCAAGGACGATGTATTTAATGTGCTACAAAATACATTTATTGAAGGGCAGTCTAATGGAGATGTATATAATTTCTTGTCTAGTCCCCTTCAATTAACAGCAGGAGCGAGCGAAACAAAGCAGGAAAAAAATATACCACCAGTGGTTGTGTTGTTTATTGTCCTAATTAGTAGCTTACTAATTGGATATACAACGTATTATTTTAATAGTATTCCACTATGGGTTCGGGGAACTATGTTCACCTTATTAAATTTAATTGTTGGTTTTATCATAAGTTTATTTGGAATAGATATCTATGAACTTTCGCAAACAAGTACCATACAATGGACGATATTTACCATTCTTTTAATATTAGTAAGTTCAAGCATAATTGCAGTAAGTTTTGCTGCGCAAAAGCTTATTGGCTTATTCATTACAGTTGGAATGATTATCCTATATGTAACGCCGCTATTAGCACTCACAACGCCAAATTTCACTTTTAATGATCCGATGTCTAAGGTCTATATGTCTATTCAATATGGAACACAATCATTATTTACTCCAGCAGCTATCATTCTATTAGTTGGGTTTATCATACTGATAGCAGTCGAGATTCTAATAGAGAGATGGAATAGGCGAGATATTAAGGATGATTCAAATAATGCATCTATTTAGTAAATCTATTCTTTTTTTACTAGGATTCATGACATTTTTCTTGTTGGCAGAGGAACATGCAAAGGCAAATACTGACACTAGGATAGATGATTTACAGCCAAATGAATATGAAAGCGAACGAGATCAAAAGGATACTAACCTTCTTAAAGAATCAAGAACTTCATCTAGATCGGATGCTTTGTCTGCAGAAAAGCGTGAGATTACATTTGATGGAAGTAAGGTGAATAACTTTGATGAATGGAAAGACCTGCTCTTTACTAATGAAATAGAAACGAAAAAGCCTATTATTAGTCAAGCAGAGAAGCTACAGCTATTTACCAGTAATGAGGTGGATAGGCAATATAGAATGGATACCTCTGAACAGGATGGAGCATCCATGCAGTCTATGGCAGTATTGATAACAATACTGGCGGTCTTCTGTCTGTTACTTCTTATTTTAGTATTGGTTGTTTTTTTCCGTTCTAATAGAAAGACATCTCCTAATAAGAATGGTTTATCATAAAAAAGCTAAGAATCTTAAGTCATGGAAGTTTATATTAACCAGAGTGGTTATTTACTTTGTCTGAGGTTAAGGATAACTAAACAGACCGTCCTTAAGACTGTATTAATTTTTAAATAACTTAAGTTAAATAAGAAGAAGCCCAAGCTATTACTCTATTTTGTAATAACTTGGGTTTTTCTTTAACTTGAATTCATCGAAGAGTTCACTTATAAAAACTTATCTATTGAAAAATAAAAAGGTGTTTATATACAAACAAGTCAGGCAATACACGCTAAATCTGGAAAGTTATATTTGGTAAAAGTTTGAATGAAATAATAAAGGGTATAAAAGTAGAAAACAGATAACGATCCAATTACTATATAACAATTAGAAATCTTCAGTAGCTAGGAGATGAATATAATGAGTAAAATCGTTAATTGGTTTATAGAACCATTTCAAATCTTTTGGTCCGAATTTCAGTATTTACGAAATTCAAAGAAAGATAGTAATAGACCGGATAAGGAGAAGGGAAGGATAAAGGAGCTTCAAGGATTTAACTTTCTATTGCTTCTTGTTTACAGTATCTTTTTTGTTACCTTTTACGTGTATGTAATTATGGTTTTTATTGTAGGTATTGAGGCATTGCTAGGAGTTCTCTTTGGATTTTTATTGATGGCTCTTATTAAATGGGTGCAGAAGAATAAATATTTTAAAAGACGAGATGCTTTTATCAAAAATGATGCTCTTTTATAGGATCGTAAAGTAGGTCGGGGGGTGTTTAATGTACCCCCGATTTTTTTCTGCTGATTATTATTACTTGCTAAAACTAATGGTGTTAGTTATTATAAAACTAATACCATTAGTTTTAGGGGGAATATAGAATGAGAGTAAGACAGCATCAGTTTTTATATCAATTAACTTTTTTGCCAACTATTTTTCCAGTAAATTGTTACATTGTGGAGGAAGAAAATGAATTTACGTTAATTGATACCGCGCTACCTAACAGCTATAAAAAGATTCTACATTTTGCTAAAACATTAAACAAACCAATTACTAAAATAGTATTAACCCATGCCCATGGTGACCATATTGGCTCATTAGATTCTTTAAAGAATGAACTACCTCATGCAAAAGTGTATATTTCTGAGCGAGATGCTCGAATACTCGGAGGAGACCACTCAATAGATAAAGAGGAAGAGCCTTTTGTATTAAGAGGTGGTTTGCCAAAGAATATTAAAACTAAGCCTGATGTTCTGCTGAAAGATGGTGATTTGATTGGTTCGCTTACTTCTATTGCTTTACCTGGACATACACCCGGAAGTTTTGGTTTCTTAGATAATCGTAATAATAGCTTAATAGCAGGTGATGCTTTCCATACTCGTGGAGGGTTTGCTATTACAGGGCAATTGAGAGTACTCTTCCCATTTCCAGGAATGGCAACATGGAATAAAAAAGTAGCCATTCAAAGTGCGAAAAAGGTTCAGTCACTAGGAGTTACTCTTATGGCCACTGGTCATGGTGATTTACTAGAAAATCCCAATATAGAAAGATTGCTTTAAGAAAAGAAAGGAGTTGGATATATGTCACCTAGAATAGGGATAACACAGGAGGATGTAATTAAGACAGCAATAGAGCTGGCGAATACAGAAGGTCTTAAGGAAGTGACAATGGCTAATTTAGCGAAAGCACTTCATATTAAATCTCCATCTCTTTATAACCACATTAAAGGATTGCCAGAATTAATGGAAATACTCACCTTAAAGGCGTTAGAAGACTTATACAAAAGAATGAAAGATTCACAAAATCATGTGGGGAAAAAAGAAGCTCTGCTTGCTATTTGCCAAGAGTATTTATCATTTGCTAGAGAGCAGCCTGGGCTGTATGAATTAACGATAGAATCTACTATAAAGAAAAGGGAAGAAATTCAAATACTTTCTAATCAAATAATAGAACTTCTTACAGAAGTTTTATTACCATACCAATTGAATGCGGAAGAAACCATTCATGCTATACGTGGACTTAGAAGTATTCTTCATGGTTTTGCCTCCATTGAAAGTAACAATGGTTTTGGTATGAATATTAATACTAATGCAAGTTTTCACTTTTTGCTTTCTACCTATATTAAGGGATTGAGAAATACTAAAGAAATAAGTGATTGAGAGATGCTAACTATGTGCACTCTTTTTTTACCTGAAAAAAAGCTCTATATACGGTATGATAGGTTAAGAAAAGTTGAAAGATAGGGATGTGGAAGGCGATGAAATTGTACCAATCTGTATTAGATTTAATAGGAAATACACCTATTGTACAATTAAATAAAGTACCAGAATCCTCGGGAGCAAATGTGTATGTGAAGCTAGAGTCGTTTAATCCAGGAGGAAGTGTAAAGGATCGAGCAGCTTTCAATATGATTGAGCAAGCAGAAAAAGAAGGGAAATTGATTCCAGGAAAAAGTACCATTATCGAACCAACCTCGGGAAACACAGGTATAGGAATCGCTATGGTAGCAGCAGTTAAGGGGTATAGATGTATTATTACGATGCCAAATAATGCGACAAAAGAAAGAGTGCAGATTCTAAAAGCATATGGAGCAGAAGTACATTTAACGCCTGGAAGCTTAAGAATGCAAGGAGCAATTGAGAAAGCAAATGCATTAGCAAAAGAAATAGCAGACAGTTTTATTCCTATGCAATTTGATAATAGGGCAAATGCAGATGCTCACCGTCATACTACTGCTGTTGAAATAATAGAGGCATTTGAAGGCCAATTGGATGCATTGGTACTCACAGCAGGAACAGGAGGTACTGTTACTGGTGTTGGGGAGGAATTAAAAAAGAAAATACCGGAACTGAAAATATATGTAGTAGAGCCTTTTGGGTCACCAGTTTTATCTGGTGGCAAACCTGGATCACACAAAATTCCAGGTACAGGTCCTGGCTTTATTCCTAGTATTCTTAACCGAGAAATATTTGATGAAATTCTATTAATAAAGGATAAGGATGCACAAGTGATGGCGAGGAGATTGGGCGCAGAAGAAGGGATTTTTGTGGGTGCATCAGGAGCGGCTAGTGCACATTTTGCCGTACAAATTGCTAAAAAATTATCCCCATCTCAAAGAGTATTGTGCATAGCTCCAGATACAGGAGAACGATATTTATCTTCTGATTTATTTGAATGATAAAGCATATAACCTGTTTGAAAATATGCGGTGGTTGTAGATGAAAAAAGCTTGGATAATGGAATCCAAGCTTTTCAAAGTTTCTGCTTATTCTTTTCTAAGTCTAAAGTTAAGATAGTATACAACTCCACCGATTAGAAGTAATACACCACCATATAACATAAGACTGTAATTAGATGTTGCTGTATTAGGTAGGGCATTACCATTAGTACTTACAGCATTTTGCGTTTTTGTCGTATCTGTTCCAGTGGACTTACTCTCATTATTTTTAGGAGTCGTCGTTGTATTATCAGTCTGTTCTGGAGTAGTTACAGGTTTCGTATTATTTTCTGGTTGTTCAGGTGTTTGATCACCGTCTGTAACAGGTGTTTCATCTTTTGAATCCTCAGTTACTGTTTTTTCAGCAACTGTAATAGTAGCTTCTGCTTTGTGTTTTTTATCAGCTGTTTCTGCAGTTATAGTAGCTGTACCACTTGCAATTGCTGTTACAACTCCATTAGCATCTACTGTAGCAACATTTTCGTTAGAGGTTGTCCAATTTAAATCTTTACTATCTGTCGTATTATCAGGTGTAATAGTAGCAGTTAGTTGTAATGTACTTCCAACCTCAAGAGTTGAGCTAGTTTGATTTAATGTAATTATTTCAATTGGTACAATAGGATCTACTTGATATTCATTAATAGCAACAGTTCCGCTTACTTCATTACCAACAATTAAAAGTGGTTTTCCAGTAGGACTGTTTTCTGCTGAAATAAAATCTTGACCTTCTGGTGCAACGTCACCAGCAACTTTACTTGAAAAATCTCGAGTATTAATATAGTTCGTAAAAGTAGCGTTAGAAGGGTCTGTGATATTATAAGTCATCACACCACTAATACGTTCTAAACCAATAAATGCATATATTTCATTACCAATCATTCCTACTTTGATATCTTCTGGTTCAGGGCCTTTTTTAGCACTGCGTTTTTCAAAAGCATCATCATCGTTAGACCAATTGAAGTAGTCTGGTAAGCGTTCTGCCGTTATTGTTTCAAATTCATTACCACTGTCATATACTACTTCCATTGAATCAGCATTCCAAATGGTAAAAGAACGTCCTCCAAGTGTATAGATAGCGTCATTACCACGATCTGTTAATACTTCCAATTTGTCGTAATCACCAGAGTTCTTCATTTTTTCAAATGCAGCTTCCGCTTCTTCGGTTGTTAATCCTTTAAATAAAGAAGTATCTAATTGAATATCATCTTTTACCTTTTTAAAATCTTCAATGTTAACAAATTCTTCCCATTCTGTAGCATCACCTTCATTTGCTGTTAATAAGTAATTAACACCATTTTTTTCAAAAACAGCAATGGAGTCAGGCATGTACGCACCAAGAATTGGTAGTTGTTCTAACTCAATTTTATCATTACGTGCTGCATCTAATGTATTTTGTGGAAGAGAGTGATCTTTATAGCCTAATGATTTAACAGCAATCACTTTTCCTGTCTCTACATTAATTGTTGCAATAGCATTGTTCTCTTGAAGAGAAACATACGCTTTCTTTCCATCTTTTGTAAGAGATATATATTCAGGTTCTAAGTCATGTATGGCATCTGCAAGAGTACCATTGTTACGAATATGTACATCTTCATCTATTACACTAGTATCATCAAATAAGACATTGTTTACCGTTTTCGTATCATAATCAACGATAGTGATAGAACCATTTGGATCTATTCCGTTTTCTAGTCCTAATCTAGGTTCTGCTTCATTTGCAGCTAGAATATGTTTTCCATCTTCCGTAAATTCCACATTATCTGGTTGTACACCAGCTTCAAAGGATTCTAGGATGTTACCATCATAATCCATAATAATAATGCGACCATTTTTCGTGTAATCTTCATCTTGAACAGCAGCTGCTATAATTTGTTTTTTCGTATTGATATCAATACTAGTCAAATCTCCATATTGGAAGGTAGCACTATTAACTGCATCTGCAATATTAATAGATTTTTCTTTTGTAAGCTCTTGTGTTGTGCCAGATTGTAAAGTGGATAAGTCAACAATGTCGATTGTTTGTAGTTTTCCATTAATTACGTAGAATTTTTGATTGTCAGCATTATACTTTACAATTTCTGCTACTCCGCCATCTTCATCTGATAAACCTGTAGAGTATGTAGCGATTTTTTGAACATCCAGTGTGTCTGAGAAACCTGCTGCTGCACTTACAGAAGTAACTCCTGAAAAGTTTGATAGCAATAGATACCCAGTAAGGGATAAAGCACCAACATTTTTAATCAAATTTTTTGTTTTCATTTTCTCCTCCTAAAAAAATTCTCTCTATTTAGTAGAATAACGACAAATTATTTGTTAACTATTTATGTTTTGTAATTTAGATATGAAGTTTTTGTAAAGATAAAGAAAATGAAGAATTTTTCTGGCTGAGTTAATTGGAATAATTTACGTTATATTTACAAAAAGTAGTGAATAGTTATAATTTATTCACATGCACTTAACTTCTCGTTAAAAAACTTCATCTATTATTTATCTTGTATAAAAATAGGGGATGTTAGGGAGGAGTTTGTTTGGTGAAATTTCGACAAAATAAGATGAGTAGAAAGGTGTTTATTATTGTACTGACAGTTGTATTCTTTTTTTCTCAGTTTCTATCTTTTAACAAGGCATATGCGGCTGAAGAAATACTACCTGTCCAAAACAATGATAAGCAAACAAATGCAAACGAAGTATCGTCTCAGCAAGAAACTACAAGCAATGATACCTCCAATTTACAAGAAACAGAACCAGTTGCTACTGAAGAACAACCGAATAATACCTCTCAGCAGCAAACTGAAACTATTAAGAATGAACCAACAACAGAGACTACTACTACAGAAAACCCGCAAAATACCGAAGCTTCAACTCCTTTAGATGCAGAGCAAACTCAAGTAAAGCAAGAGTCTGATTCTCCATATGAGAAGGAAGAAGCACAACCAGATAACTCAACCAATACGGATACAAAAGTACATCCAACTTCTGATGAGGAGCAAAAAGAAACGGTTAATATGGAAGAAGTAAACTATCAGAGTTTACCACAACTTCTTATTACCGAGATTTCTCCAAACTCTAAAGGAAGCGATTATTATGAGTTTTTTGAAGTCTACAATAATACAAATCAGACATTAGACATAAGTCGTTTTTCATTTTACTATCAATATACAGATGTTAATACTGCAGATAAACTAATCTCTATGCCAGAAGGAAGTATAGAGCCAGGCCAAACAAAAGTATTTTGGTTTAATACAAATAGTCTAGCGTTAGACTCCTTCAATCAGCATTATGGAACAAGCTTAACAGAGCAACAAGTAATTTCTTTTAAAGAAGGATTTCCTGGTTTTGCAAATGGAGGGAATCGTGGAATCTTAGTGAGAGATATACAAGAAAATGAAGTGGTTTCAGCTAGTTATGGACCAGGAGAATCAGATAATAATGGGTTAGGAATAGATTATCGTTATCCGATTACAGGAATCCATATGGATGCGTTTCAAACTTTAGCTCTTCCAACTCCAGGATCTATTACAAATGAACAAGTTCCAGAAAAAACTGTAGAGTTAGAGCCAATTGTAGTAGATAGCGAAGCACCAGTCATTTCCCATCAAGCTGTTACTCATGCAACAAAAGGGGAGTCTATACAAATCCAGGCAGTTATAACAGACAATCTTACAAATCCTTCAGCTAAGCTATATTACAAAGAGGAAGGTACGGAAGAATATAGCACTTTATCTTTTGAAAAAGATCAGACAAACGTAAATCAATATGTAGTAGAAATATCGAATGAATTAATTCAATCAAATATCATGTATTATATTGAGGCTACAGATGGACTAAATACGGTGAAAACAGAGGAATATAAGATTCAAGTAGAAGAAGAAATAAAACAAGATACATATAGTAATCTACCAATTCTTATTACAGAAATATCTCCTAATTCAGTAGGAGGAGGTACGGATTATTATGAATACTTCGAGGTGTATAATAATACGAACCAAGATATGAATCTAGGGAATTATGCTTTCTATTATCGATATACAGATAATAGTCGAGAAGATATTCATTTCCAAGTTCCAGCAACTACTATACCGGCAGGAGAATCAATGGTTTTTTGGTTTAATAATGGTAATCGCACTCTTGCGGATTTCAATGACCAATTTTCTAGTAATCTAACAAATGAGCAAGTAGTCTCATTTACTGATAGTTTTCCTGGATTCGCTAATGGTGGCAATAGAGCAATTGTTATAAAAGACAATGCAGGAACAGAAACAGTAAAAGCTAGTTATTTAGGGTCAGAGAATGATAATAATGGAAAAGTAATTCATTATATGTTCCCAGATGAAGGTACGGAAATGAAGAAATATGAAGTACTTGCAAACCCTTCTCCAGGTGTTATGAATGAAGAACAAGTACCAACTAAGTGGATAGAAGTACCTGAGGCTCCTAAAGATGAAGAAGCACCAGCGATTTCTCATGAGAAGATTAGTACTGCAGATGCGTTTCAAGAGATTAAGGTTGATGCAACGATAAAGGATAATATAATTAGTAATCCATTTGCAACCCTTTTCTATAAAGTAGAAGGAGAAGAGAACTATCAATCTTTAACTATGTCTAAGTTGGATGCACAAGAGAATATATTTAGTGCCACTATTCCAGCTAGCGATACAAAAGCACAAATCTCTTACTATATAGAAGCAAGCGATGGATTAAATGTTAGCAAAACAGAAATATTCACTATTAATATAAGTACAAGTGATGTTGATTACGAGAAAATCCCCAAATTATTGGTTACAGAAGTAGTACCAGATAGCTCTAATATTGGACCAAGTGATGGGTATGAATTTATTGAGATATATAATAATACAGACAAACCTATTAACTTTAAAGATTATAAGATTCAATATCGCTATGGAACTGATCCAGCAAGTGATGTAATTTGGCCTTCTATTCCAGATGATGTAGAAATTCCTGCACAAGGCACATTAGTATTCTGGATTATAAATGCTGCAAACGGCGAAGCTACTGTAGAAGATTTCAACACACATTACGGTACTAGCTTAAAAGAAAATCAGGATATAGTGCGAATTAAGAGTGACGGGATGGCAAATGGAAGCACGAGAGGACTAGTTATTGCTACTAATACAAAAGAAGAAATTTCTGTAGCATATTATAATGAAGTGACTGGTCAAGATGATACTGTGGAGAACAAAGGCATACTCTATAAGTATCCAGAAGATGGATCTACTCAGTCTGTGAAAATAAGTGCTGGAGTAAACCAAGCAACTCCTGGTTCAGTAGAATCCATTCAGGTACCAAAAGAGCATATTCATATAATTGAAGATTCTAATCCGCCAACCATTACGAATCATACGATAATCAATGTGATTAATGAAAGAGAAAATATAACGATTAGTGCAAAAGCAACAGATGACCTTGGTGTTAAATCGGTTACGCTCTATTATCGTACAAATGGGGAAGAGGACTTTAAGCAGGTATTATTAGCAGTAGATCCTAGTGATAAAGAAATTTATTCTACCACTATATATGCTGCAGAATTTATTGCGAAAGAAAAAATGGAATATTATTTCGTTGCTTCTGATGGACAAAACGAAGTAAGAACAGATATCGCTACTTTAGTTATTTCGAATAGCTTAAACCAAGATCCTATTCGTTTAAATGTGAAGGATAATGATATTCTTTCAGGAAAAGTAATAGTAAAAGGAACTTCTCAAGAGACATCAACAGACACAGTAAATTTATTCATTGATAATAAAATACTGAATACAGATGTATATAGTTCGTTAGAATCCCAAGCATATTTTATAGTAGATATCAGTGGGTTTAATATGTACTTTAAAAATGCTGTTACTATGGGAGAGGAAATTATTCAACTAATGGACAAGGATAATCACTCTGATTGGAGAACCTATACTATTCCAATTGATGCTGATAAATTAGTTCTTGGAGAGAACACTTTAACAGTAAGAGCTGGGAATAAAGCATCACCATTCCAGTTGGAAGAGAGTGAAGAAAATCGAGATGATTACTCTATAAGAAATGTTCGCTTAATCTTAGCAGATGGAACGGTTATTAAAGACCCAGCGAAAAGTAATCCTAGTACCGTATATGATATGGGAGATGACGGAACTTATCGTCCATTTGAGGATTTTACTTTTACCCTAACAGAAGATCACACAAAAGCTAAAACATATCATTGGGATACTTCAACAGTAGCAAATGGGGAACACACTATTACAGCAAAAAATTCGGAGCAGGAAGTAAGTGCTACAGTTCTAGTAGACAATACTGCACCTGTTATTGAGACAAATATGGAGAATGGAAGCTTAATGAAAGGCACTTTTACCATTCAAGCAAGTGCAACAGATGCGTTAGCTGGAATGGAATCGATTGAAACTTTTTTAGACGATCAAGAAATACAAGTACCATATGAATCATCCTCTTCCCAACTATCTGCAGGTGAACACAAGTTAAGTATAGTTGCGAAAGATAAAGCAGGAAATACAGCCGAATCTATTATTGTATTCTCAGTGAATAACGAGAATCCTGAAAAACCAGAACTAGTATCTCCTACAGATGATGTAACGAGTGCAGTAGAAGGAGATCCAACATTGAAGGTAAGAGTAAAAGACCCTTCAAATGATTCATTAGATGTAACCTTTTATAAAGGATATAAGTATGAGGCGAGCAATAAGTCATCAGTTCAAGCATATGAAAACGCTAGTGATACAGAGCCTCCACAAGTGATGGTTCCTGAAGGGGAAACAGCATTGACTGATCAGGGAATTGATTTAGTATCCCAAAAGGATGGAAATTATTTAACAACAAATTCGACTACACAATTTCCATATCATCGATTTGATGTCACTTTAGATACTTCGATTGATGAAAATGATAGAGTAGAGCTTGTTTGGAACGGAAAAAGTCTAGAAGGAAGAAAAGTCTCTATGTATGCTTGGAGTCATACAGAGAATAAGTGGAAGTTACTCACATATAAAATTGCTGGTGCACAGGATTTTGAATTAAAAGCAGAAGTAACTCCTAAAGAATTTGCAAAAGAAAGCAAAATTAATGTATTGATTCAAGATGAAATTCCAGCTTCTCCAGAAGAATATGATTATACATTTGTATGGATGTCTGATACACAGTATTATTCAGAAAGCTATCCACATATCTATCAAAGACAAACAGAGTGGATTGCAGAAAAACAAGAAGAACTTAAAATTAAATATGTATTCCATACAGGCGATGTTGTTGATGAATTTGACAAGGAACAACAATGGATTTATGCCGATGAATATATGAAAGTGTTAGAGGATAATAATGTTCCATACGGAGTATTAGCAGGAAATCACGATGTAGACCAATTGTCGAATGATTATACCCAATTCAGCAAATGGTTTGGTGCTAATCGTTTTGAGGATAAAGCACATTATGGAGAATCTTATAAAGATAATAGAGGACATTATGATTTAATCTCAGCTGGCGGAAATGATTTTATTATGATTTATATGGGCTGGGGAGTAAATGATGAGGATATGCAATGGATTAATGATGTATTAGAACAGTATCCAGATCGCAAAGCTATCTTGAATTTCCATGAATACCTGTTGGTTTCTGGAAACCGCAGCCCGATTGGGGAAGAGATATTCTCTAAAGTAGTAGAAAAAAATGAGAATGTTTTACTAGTACTATCAGGACATTATCATGATTCAGAAACCTTAGTGAGTGAAATAGACGATAACCAAGATGGAGTAACAGATCGTAAAGTGTATCAAATGTTAGGAGATTATCAAGGTGGTCCAGAAGGTGGACAAGGGTATATGAAATTAATGCACTTTGACCAAGATAATAACCGAATCATTATTAATACGTATTCTCCTTATTTAGATGATTATAATTTCTATGATCCTGCAGAATATCCATTAAAAGATGAGCTAGTAATTGATATGGATCTAGAAGTGAAAGAAAAACAAGTAGCTACAGATTATTTTGCAGTAAATGTTTTTACAGATGAAGAAATTGGTAAGCAAGAAGGAGTTTCAAGTGGAGATATAGCAGAGGTTGAGTGGAAAGGTTTAGAAGAAAATAAGCAATATTCCTGGTATGCTGTTGCAGAAGATGCCTATACTGGAAAAGCTAATTCTGATATTTGGACATTTGTAAAAGGAGCTACTAGTGTAGAGCCTACTCCAGAAACACCAAATGAAGGGGATGGAGATACTAACCCAGATACTCCAGGAGAAGAAGAGAATCCTACTCCTGAGCTTCCGAACGAAAATGATCATGAGGAAGATTTAGGAGATAGTATAACTCCAGATCAACAACATAATAGTGGCCAAACAGTAGATAGTAGTCAAAGTAGTACGAATAATGTAGACATAGTGCCAATTAAACAAGGAGATAAAGCAACAATTTTAACTCAGAAGCTGCCTAATACAGCAACGAGCCAATTCAATATGCTTCTAATGGGAATGCTATTACTCCTTGCAGGAACATTGATTATTATTTTCGTTAGGAAAAAATCACATGCAAATAACTAAATAATTATTCTCGTAAAGGGACCCAGTTATGTGTACTGGGCCTTTTTCGATAAGAATAATATATTGGAAACATTTTCTTGTGAGGTATTGTAATGAATTGGGTAAAGATAGTCATCATTCAATTTTAGGAGGTATGAATAATGAAGGCTGTTACGTTCCAAGGCACGAAAGATGTTCAAGTAAAGCAAGTAGAGGATGCCAAATTACAAAAAAAAGATGACATCATCGTTCGTATTACTTCCACTGCCATTTGTGGTTCAGATCTGCATATCTATCAAGGTGCTGTTCCGGCAGAGAAGGATTATGTTATTGGACATGAGCCAATGGGAATTGTTGAAGACGTTGGTCCTGAAGTTACAAAAGTAAAAAAAGGTGATCGTGTGGTGCTTCCTTTTAATATTTCTTGCGGACATTGCTATTATTGTGAACATGAAATGGAAAGTCAATGTGATAATGCCAATTCCAACAAAGAGATAGCTGATACTGGTGCATATTTCGGCTTTACAGAGCGTTATGGTGATTATCAAGGGGGACAAGCGGAATTACTACGTGTACCTTATGGAAACTTTATGCCTTTTGTTATTCCAGAATCCTGTGAATTAGAGGATGAAGCATTAATTTTTATGTCAGATGTAATTCCAACAGCCTATTGGAGTGTAGAAAATTCAGGTGTGAAAAAGGGAGATACAGTTGTTGTATTAGGATGTGGTCCAGTCGGATTAATGACTCAGAAATTTGCTTGGATGAAGGGTGCAAAGCGAGTGATTGCTGTAGATAATATACCATATCGGTTGAATCATGCTGTAAAGATGAATAATGTGGAGAGCATTGATTTTGATCAATATGAAGACACAGGTAGCTATATAAAAGAATTAACCTCAGGAGGAGCAGATGTAGTTATTGATTGTGTAGGAATGGATGGTAAGAAGTCCACTATGGAATCAATCGGACAGAAGCTTAAGCTTCAAGGAGGCACGTTAAGCGCAATAGAAATTGGACTTAATGCAATTCGTAAATTTGGGACCATGCAGTTAACAGGAGTTTATGGTTCTAAATATAATATGTTTCCATTAGGTAATATCTTTGAGAGAAATATAACGATAAAAAGCGGGCAAGCTCCTGTTATTCATTATATGCCTATGTTATTTGATATGATTAGTTCAGGTAAGATCGATCCTACTGAGATTATTACACATCAAGTATCTTTAGATAATGCAAGTGAAGCATATCAAATGTTTAATGATCATCAAGATGATGTGATTAAAGTAATTCTAAAGCCTTAATTAGTTAAAAAGAAAGGTATCCTTTGGTAGTGTATTTTTCAACTACCTTTAAGGATTACCTTTTTGTTTGGATAAATGATCAATATCTCTTAAATGATGGGTATAGAAGATTACTTCCTACTGTAGACGATATACAGAAATAATATCTCTATCTGCTATGATCAGAGTAAAATCATATATCTCAACCATGATTTTAACCATTCTATTTTTATTTTGTAGGAATTATCAAAAATAAGCGGAGAATTCCGACTAATGGTAATTATCATGTTAATTTCCTTGCTAATAAGCGGATTTTTCCGGTTAAGGAATGAAAATGTCTCCAATTTCCTATATTCTAAGGAAATAGGCGTAATTCTCCGTCTATTTCCGTTGTCTTTCATGGAAGTGGTCTTCTGTCAAGAAAGTAGACACAAAAAAATGAGATATTTTTCTTCTCCAGCTACTACCGCACTTCGTTTGGTGGGGTGTTAGAAAGAATCACTCAAAAATCATGACTGATCCTTTCTAA
>NZ_WEHU01000015.1 GCF_009183415.1 Bacillus sp. B1-b2
TTATTACAATAATTATAGATACCAATGGAACTTAAAAAAGATGACTCCTGTTCAATACAGAAATCATCTTCTTATGGCAGCATAGGCTTTTTATAAAATGTCCTTTACAAAGGGTACACTTTAGTTTCTCTGCGGTCTTTTTTATTGTGCATTACTATCTAAAAACACTATCCTCAAAGAGTCCATTCTCAACAAAACAATTTTTTTATACTGAATATATAGAAAATGGTATGATAGTAAATAAAAAAAGGAGGCGACGGTTTTATGAAGGATCAATTAGGAAGACCATTAAGAGATTTACGGATTAGTGTTATTGATCGCTGTAATTTTCGCTGTCAATATTGCATGCCAAAAGAAATCTTTGGTCAAGACTATCCATTTCTCCCTCCTAGTGAATTATTAACATATGAGGAATTAGAAAGGCTAGCAAAGGCTTTTGCTGAGCTAGGAGTCGAAAAAATACGTTTAACGGGTGGAGAGCCTCTATTACGAAAAGATCTACACTTACTAATAGAAAAACTAATTCAAATAGAGAATATTAAAGATGTTGCTTTAACAACAAATGGTGTGCTTCTTCCTAAATATGCTCATTCTTTGAAAGAGGCCGGGCTGCAAAGAGTGAATATAAGTCTAGATAGCTTAAATGATCAGTTATTTGGCGAAATTAATGGAAGAAACGTTGGAGTGAATCCAGTCAAAAAAGGGATTGCTGCAGCTAAAGCTGCGGGACTGGGGATAAAAATTAATATGGTAGTAAAAAAAGGTTTAAATGATTCTGAAATTATTCCTATGGCAACCTTTTGTAAAGAAAACGAATTAGAGCTTCGGTTTATTGAATACATGGATGTAGGAAGTACAAATGGTTGGAGTATGAAGGATGTTATCACAAAGAAAGAAATATATGAGATTTTAGCAGAGAACTTTGAATTACTTCCTGTAGAAGCCGCTTACTACGGGGAAGTGGCAAAAAAATATCAATATCAAAATACCAATATACATGTTGGATTTATCACTTCCGTATCAGAATCATTTTGCTCTACCTGCACTAGAGCTAGACTTTCAGCGAACGGACATTTATATACATGTTTATTTAATGGAAATGGACATTCTATTCGAGATTTTATGAGAAAAGATGTTAGTGATAGTGAATTAGTTGAGTACATAGTAAACATTTGGTCTAATCGTAATGATCGGTACTCCGATGAACGAACAGAGGAAACAAGGAAAAATAGAAAGAAAATAGAAATGTCATACATTGGTGGTTAAAAAAGGGGGACTAATTAGTGGAAAGTAGAACACCTATACCTGTAAAAGAGGCGGTAAAGAAAGTAATGGATTTCCAAAAGGAAGGGCAATCCGAATTAATACCACTTCTTGAAAGCAATAATAGATACTTAAGCAAAGAGATAGTGGCTACATATGATGTTCCAAGATTTGATCGTTCTGCATACGATGGTTTTGCCCTTCGCTCTGTTGATACAAATGGTTTAACAAAGGACTATACAAAATCCTTTAAGATTGTAGACGAAATTGGTGCAGGACAGGTTTGTAAGAAATCAGTTGGTGAATTTGAAGCAGTTAGAATTATGACAGGGGCTATGCTGCCATCTGATTGTGATGCTGTAGTAATGTTTGAAGTAGCAAATGAATACCAAGAAAATGGACAAGCATTTATAAAACTAGATCATTCGGTAAAAAAAGGAGCTAATCTTTCTTTTCAGGGAGAGGATGTAACCGAAGGAAGCTTACTTGTTGAAAAAGGAACCAAAATTAATCCTGGAATCATTGCTCTGCTTGCAACCTTTGGATATGAATATGTTCCAGTTGCAAGAAAACCAATAGTAGGGGTTTTTGCAACTGGATCGGAGTTATTGGAAGTAAATGAACCACTTGAGGAAGGGAAAATACGTAATAGTAATGCATACATGATTCTAGCTCAAATAGAAAGAGCTGGTGCCATTCCTATTTACTTTGGGAAGTTAGAAGATCAGTTAGAGCAAAGCTATCAATTAATGAAGGAAAAATTATCAGAAGTAGATATACTTGTTACTACTGGTGGTGTTTCTGTAGGAGACTATGATTTTCTTCCTGAAATTTATAATAAATTAGGTGCTAATGTATTGTTTAATAAAATAGCCATGCGACCAGGCAGTGTCACAACAGTAGCTCATATTGCAGATAAACTTCTATATGGATTATCAGGAAATCCTTCTGCATGCTATGTTGGATTTGAACTTTTTGTAAGACCGATTATAAGAACAAGTCTTTTTTCTAAGGAGCCACATTTATTGAAAGCACAGGCCATATTAGGAGAAGATTTTTTAACTGCCAATAGTTTTACAAGGTTTTTCCGAAGTACAGTACAATACCATTCAAACATCCTTTACACCTATCCAAGCGGTGTAGATAAAACGAATATAGTAAGTAGCTTAGCATTTGCTAATGCACTTACCATTCTACCTGGTAATAAAGAAGGCTATGCAAAAGGTGAGAAGGTGGAAGTACTTTTGCTAGAGGATGATAGAGGATCTGAATGGCCATGGGATTAACCCATATAAAATTTTTATGTAAAGGGGCAAGAAAATGAGTGCAGAAAAAAAGTTATCAATACAAGAACAAGAAGAACTATTAAAAACATTAAAAACTCGCTTTGAGAAAAACATGCACCGTCATGAAGGTATGGAGTGGGGGAAGGTTCAGGAAAAACTCGAAGCTCATCCAGAAAAATTGTGGTCTCTTTCTGAAATGGAAAGAACAGAGGGAGAACCAGATATCATTGAATATGATAGCAACAATGATCAATACACCTTTTATGATTGTTCAAAGGAAAGTCCTAAAGGAAGAAGAAGTTATTGCTATGATCGAGAAGCGTTAGAGGCACGGAAAAAACATAAGCCGGAAAATAATGTACTAGATATGGCTGCTTTTATGGGAATTGAACTTCTAACAGAAGTAGAATATCGAGTATTACAGCAACTAGGTGAATATGATTTAAAAACCTCTAGTTGGGTAAAAACACCAGAACATATTCGTAAACATGGAGGAGCCATCTTCTGTGATCGCCGCTATGACACCGTATTTGTGTATCATAATGGAGCAGACTCTTACTATGCTGCTAGAGGATTTCGAGGGTCTTTAAGGGTATAGGAAGTTGTCCTGTTATTTAAACTTATATTGTTACATAAAGCCTCTTCATTAATTTGATAAGGCTTTTTCCTATTTTATGCTACAAATAAAGTTACGAAGAACATCCTATTTACCTCGTTAAATTTCTGAATAATAAGAAAACAAAAACTTTTATGAAAAACAGTTGCTTTTATGGAGTGTTGTTTTTATAATAAGAGAATCTTAGATTAATAAATATAAATAAAAATGATTAAATATACATAAAAAGAAGAAATGGAGGAAGCTATGAAAGCAGCAATTATAGGAACAACCGGTTATGGTGGGGCAGAATTGATGCGAATATTACACAGCCATCCAATCTTTACTATACACTCTGTGCATACAACAAGAGAGGAATTGCCTGTATCAAATGAGTATCCGCATCTCTATAACATTATTAATCAGACTTTAGAGCCTATTAATCCAAATAAAATAGCGGAAGAATGCGATATTGTCTTTTTAGCAACTCCAACTGGTGTGTCTGGAAAATTGGTATTGGATTTTTTAGATAAAAATATACAGATTGTAGACTTATCTGGTGACTTACGACTAAGAAATACGGAGGATTATCAAAAGTGGTATAAGAAGGAACCTGTATCTAAAGAGGTGGTACAGAGCTTTGTATATGGCCTATCAGAGTGGAATAAAGATCAAATTGCAAGTTCAAATAAGGTTTCTAATCCAGGATGTTATCCAACTGCTACACTCTTAGGTTTAGCTCCATTAGTACAAGAAAATCTCATTAGTCCGAGTAGTATCATTGTAGATGCGAAATCAGGTATTTCTGGAGCTGGAAGAAGTCCTTCTCGATCTACGATGCTGGCAGAAATGAATGAGAATTTTAAAATATACAAAGTGAATGAACATCAGCATATTCCAGAAATAGAGCAACAGTTATCTGATTGGAATCCTGAAATGCAACCAATCACCTTTTCGACACATTTATTGCCAACTAATAGAGGTATTATGGCAACTATATACGTATCATTGAAAGAAAGCTTAAGCACTAAAAATATTCATAATCTATACATGGATAAATATTCTAATCATCCTTTTGTAAGAATAAGGCCACTAGGAACATATCCATCTATTAAAGAGGTAAATGGATCTAATTATTGTGATATAGGTTTGCATGTGGATGAACGAACAGGTAGATTAACAATCATTTCAGTTATTGATAATTTAATGAAAGGGGCTGCAGGGCAAGCTGTTCAAAATGCCAATATTATGAATGGCTTTGATGAAGTAACTGGGCTACAGTTTCTACCCCTATACCCTTAAGGAGGAGCAAATGGTGCAAGTGATTACAAGTCAAGAAGACGTTACATCTCCAATAGTGGAGGTAAAAGAGGGAAGCATCGTAACACCAAAAGGATTTAAGGCAGCAGGTGTGCATGCAGGTCTTCGATATAATAAAAAGGATATTGGGGCAATTGTAAGTGAAGTACCAGCAAATTGTGCAGCCGTATATACTACTAGTCATTTTCAAGCGGCTCCTCTTAAGGTAACACAGGATTCCATAGCTTCCGAAAAGCTAATTCAAGCAGTCGTTGTTAATAGTGCTTGTGCCAATGCATGTACGGGAGATCAAGGATTGAAAGATGCCTATAGGATGCGCCAATTAATGGCAGAGGCACTTCAAATAAAAGAAGAATATGTAGCAGTTTCTTCCACTGGGGTAATTGGTGAATTCCTTAAAATGGATAAAATAGAAGAAGGAATTAAAAAGTTAGAATTTCATCATACAACGGAATATGCAACTGCTTTTCAAGAAGCGATTCTCACAACAGATACGGTTATGAAGAAATGCTGCTATCAAGCAACTATTGCTGGAGTAACTGTAACAATGGGCGGTACATCTAAAGGGTCGGGAATGATTCACCCTAATATGGCAACTATGCTTGGTTATATCACGACAGATGCCAATATATCATCAGAAGTACTTCAAGGTGCTTTAAGTAAAGTTATCCCAACAACTTTTAACCAAATTACAGTAGATGGTGATACATCTACAAATGATACAGTGCTAGTATTAGCAAACGGGATGGCAAATCATGAACCATTAACGGAAAATCACCCAGATTATCCACTGTTTCTAAAGTTACTATCTGTCACTTGCGAGAGCTTAGCAAAGCAAATTGCCAAAGATGGAGAAGGTGCAACAAAGTTAATTGAAGTGGCTGTTTCAGGGGCTAAAACAGATGAAGAAGCAAGAATGATTGCGAAACAGATTGTCGGATCTAATTTAGTGAAAACAGCTATCTATGGATCAGATGCCAATTGGGGCAGAATAATCACGGCAATTGGTCAGACAGAAACAGATGTGAATCCATCAAGTGTTGATATTGCGATTGGTCCTATCCGTATGTTAATTAAGAGTGAACCTCAAGGTTTTTCGGAAGAGCAAGCAATAGAATACTTAAATCAAGATTTTATCCAAATATTCGTTGATTTACACAATGGAAATGGTGCAGGCAAAGCATGGGGATGCGACTTATCTTATGATTATGTCAAAATTAATGCTAGCTATCGAACTTGAGGTGAATAGATGAAGACTATACTGATAAAATGCGGCGGTAGTGTTATTGATCAACTCTCAGAGGAGTTTTTTGCTAGTTTAAAAGAATTAAAGAATGATGGATATCAATTAGTTTTTGTTCATGGCGGGGGACCAGATATTAATGAAATGCTAGAGCTTTTTCAAGTGAAGCCTGAATTTCATGATGGTCTTCGTAAAACCACTGAAGAAACTATGGCTATAGTGGAAATGGTGCTATCAGGTAAAACAAATCGTAAATTAGTTCATTTACTAAAACAAAATGGATTAAATAGTATTGGAATTAATGGAACGGATGATAATTGTATTGCTGCATCTATTATAGATGAAGAAAAATTAGGATTAGTTGGAAATGTACGAAATGTTAATTGCAAGCTGATTTCTTCCTTACTAGAAGAAGGCTATCTTCCTGTTATTACACCTTTAGGGGTGACAGAAGATGGGAAAAAGCTAAATATTAATGCAGATTATGCAGCTTCTGCTGTTGCCAAGAGTTTAAAGGTGGAACAATGTTTGTTTGTTACAGATGTTGCAGGTGTAAGAATAGACGGAGAATATCAATCTGTTATGGCACAAGAGGAGATTCTTCACTATATAGAAGAAGGACAAATAACTGGTGGAATGATTCCGAAAGTCACATCAGCATTAGCTGCCTTACAGAGTGGATTAAATAGTGTCATGATTGTTTCTGGTAAGAATAAATTCTACGATAAGAAGAAGCTACAAGGAACTCAAATTATTGAGAAAGTAGGGGTACTATAATGAGTCATTTATTTCCAACCTATTCAAAATGGGAAATAGAACCTGAATCAGCAAAAGGGACTTTTATATATGGTAAAGATGGAAAAACATATCTAGACTTTACATCAGGTATTGGTGTATGTAATTTAGGTCATTGTCAGGAAGAAGTAAAGACAGCAGTAGAGCAGCAACTAAATAAGTTTTGGCATGTTTCTAATATGTTTCCTATCGATTTACAAGAAAAAACAGCTGCGTTGTTAACAAAAGCATCTGGTTTAGATGTGGTGTTTTTTGCAAATAGTGGGGCAGAAGCAAATGAGGCTGCCATTAAATTAGCTCGTAAAGCTACAGGAAAAACAAAAATTCTAACCTTTTTGCAATCTTTTCATGGCAGAACCTTTGCTACTATGTCAGCAACTGGTCAGGATAAAATTAAACAAGGCTATGGACCAATGTTAGAAACATTTGAATATCTTCTATATAATGACCTAACTGCATTAAAAGAGAAAATCAAAGATGATGTTGCTGCTGTGATGCTTGAAGTGATTCAAGGGGAAGGTGGAGTACACCCCGCTAAAAAGGAATTTCTTCAGGAAGTAGAGGCTTTATGTAAAGAAAATGGAGTATTACTTATCATTGATGAAATTCAAACAGGAATAGGAAGAACAGGTAAACCTTTTGGATTTCAGCATTATCAAATAAAACCTGATATTATCAGTGTGGCTAAGGGTTTAGCAAATGGTATACCTGTTGGTGCTATTGTAGCTGATGGTAAGCTAAAAGAAGTTTTTGGACCAGGAAGTCATGGGACAACATTTGGTGGAAACCCAATTGCTATGGCAGCAGCGGCAAAAACGTTAGAAATTATTTTTAAAGAAGCCTTCTTAGAGGAAGTGCAGCAAAAAAGTACATTCTTATTTTCTTTATTACAACAAAAACTTGCGAGTATTCAAATGGTAAAAGAGATTAGAGGAATTGGCCTGATGATTGGCATTGAGTTAGATCAATCAGTGAGTAATATCTTAGGTGAATTACGTAGTGAAGGTCTCATTGTATTAAATGCAGGAGATAATGTAATACGTTTATTACCTAGCTTGAATACATCGAAAGAAGAGATAGAAAAAGCGGTTTTCACTCTTGAAAAAGCATTAAATATTTATGCAAAAACTACAGTCTAATATGTATTTTTTTGCAATTTGATGTATAATTATAAGAAAAGTAGTGTAACTATACATGAATTATCGAGGTGTACAAAATGGAAGGTTATTTGCACTTAAGTAATGGCATCACATATAAAGGGGAATTCCCTACAAAGTTAAAGGAAGTTAATATTATTGGAGAAATCGTATTTTTCACTGGTATGACAGGGTATCAAGAGGTATTAACAGATCCTTCATACAAAGATCAAATCATTGTATTTACTTATCCGTTAATTGGAAATTATGGCATAAACAAAGAAGACTTTGAGAGTAAGAAACCCCATGTAGCGGGAGTTATTGTATACGAGGCAAATAAAGAAGCATATCATTACCAAGCAGAATATTCATTGTTTGAATACTTGGAAAAATGGAATATTCCACTTCTCACACATGTCGATACAAGAGACATCGTAAAAAATATTCGTGTGTCAGGTTCTATGCCTGCAGTACTTTCCATGAATAAGGAGATATCTTCTGATAGCTTCGTACTAAATCAAGACGTAAAAGTAGCAAAGGTATCTGAAATGAACTTTCATTCCTATGGAGAAGGGAAATATCATATAGTACTTGTTGATTTTGGTAAAAAAGAGAGTATGTTAACAGCTTTAGTAGAGCGTGGCTGTAAGGTGACAGTTGTACCTTTTAACACTTCCTATTCCAATATAAAAACATTGCAACCTGATGGAATACTCTTATCTAATGGACCAGGAGATCCGAAAGAATTGGTCAGCATATTGCCAACTATTAAAGCATTAATTCAATCATATCCTACTTTAGGGATTTGCTTAGGACATCAATTAGCAGCTCTTTCTCTTGGAGCACATACAACGAAGCTTTCGTTTGGTCATAGAGGAGCTAACCATCCAGTAATGGATAAGACGAACAATAAATTAATTATGTCTTCTCAGAATCATAGTTATGTAGTAACAGAAGATAGCTTGCATAATACGGGCTGTCTCGTAAGATTTTATAATCTGCATGATCAATCAGTAGAAGGGCTATCACATAGTATTTACCCTCTGCAAACAGTACAATTTCATCCAGAAGCGAATCCTGGACCAGCAGAAGGTTGCTATATATTTGATGAATTCGTAGAAAACGTAAAAGCGAATAATGGGAGAGTTTTTGCATATGCCTAAAGACACAGCGATAAATACCATATTAGTGATAGGATCAGGACCAATTGTTATCGGTCAGGCAGCAGAGTTTGATTATGCTGGAACACAAGCTTGCATGGCATTAAAGGAAGAGGGATACAAAGTTATTCTTGTTAATAATAACCCTGCAACCATTATGACAGATCAAAGCTTTGCAGATGCAATCTATTTTGAACCTTTAACAGTAGATGTGTTGGAAAAAATTATTCAAAAAGAGAAACCAGAAGGACTTCTTGCTACATTAGGAGGGCAAACTGGATTAAACCTTGCTTTTCAGCTTAATGAACATGGAATTCTTGAAAAGTATAACGTGAAATTGCTAGGAAGTTCTATTGAATCCATTAAAAAAGGGGAAGATAGAGAAAAATTTCGAGCATTAATGTATGAGTTAAATGAGCCAGTACCTGAAAGTAAAGTAGTACATTTTGTAGAAGAAGCTATTGAATTTGCAGATGAAATTGGGTTCCCAATTATAGTCCGACCTGCATATACATTGGGAGGAACAGGTGGCGGAATTGCAGATGACATGGAAGAATTCACGAAACTTGTATCTGGTGGACTAAAGGAAAGTGCAATTGGACAATGCTTAGTGGAAAGAAGTATTGCTGGCTTTAAGGAAGTGGAATATGAAGTAATGCGTGATAGCATGAATACATGCATTACTATTTGTAATATGGAAAATATTGATCCAGTAGGAATTCATACAGGTGACAGTATTGTTATTGCTCCATCCCAAACATTAACAGATGTAGAGTATCAAATGCTACGTTCTGCTTCTATTAAAATCATTTCTGCCTTAGGAATTATAGGTGGATGCAATATCCAATTTGCTTTAGATCCGAATAGTAAAAAATACTATTTAATTGAGGTAAACCCAAGGGTAAGTCGTTCCTCTGCACTTGCTTCCAAAGCAACTGGTTATCCTATAGCACGAATGGCTGCAAAGCTAGCAGTAGGATATACGTTAAATGAAATCATTAACCCAGTTACAGGGGATACATTTGCAAGCTTTGAACCAGCTCTAGATTATGTAGTAGTTAAGTTTCCTAAATGGCCATTTGATAAATTTCCAACTGTTGCAAGAAAACTTGGAACACAGATGAAGGCTACAGGAGAAGTAATGGGAATTGATAGAAATATAGAAAGAGCCTTGTTAAAAGCTATTCGTTCCTTAGAGATTAAAGGTGTAGATTTAACTATACCAGGGCTGGAGCATAAATCAGTTAGCGAGCTATATGCGGGTATGTTAGAGCAAACAGACGAAAGATTTTTTATCATTCTAGAATTGATAAGAAGAGAAGAATCACTCTCAAGCATTCACGAATTAACAAAAATTGATTTGTTTTTCCTTCATATCTTTAAGAGATTAATAGGGATGGAAAAGGAAATAATCCAAACTTCTATAGAAACAGTATCGAAAGAAAGTATGCAAAAATGGAAAGAAAAAGGATTTAGTGATGCTTTCCTTGCAACTGCATGGAACACATCGGAGAGTGCTATTCGTCATAAACGTAAGGAGCTTGAAGTATTGCCTATTTATAAAATGGTGGATACTTGTGCAGCTGAATTTGAAGCAAAAACCAATTACTATTATTCCAGTTTTTACGGAAGCAATGAGCAGAAGGTTAGTGAAAAGAGAAAAGTACTTGTTATTGGAAGTGGACCAATTAGAATTGGCCAGGGAGTAGAGTTTGATTATTGCTCTGTTCATGGTGTTTTTGCTTTAAAGGAAGAAGGCATAGAAACGATCATTATTAACAACAACCCTGAAACAGTTAGTACAGACTTTGCAACTGCCGATCGTTTGTACTTTGAACCACTAGTAATTGAAGATATTATGAATGTCATGGAATCGGAAAATATTCAAGATGTTATCGTTCAATTAGGTGGTCAAACGGCTATTAATGTGGCTAAAGGATTAGAAGCATTTGGCGTAAATATCTTAGGAACAAAAAGTGAAACAATCGATGTTTTAGAAGACAGAGATTTGTTCTATAAGCTATTAGAGGAAGAGGATATTCCACATATTCAAGGGGATATTGTTCAAAATAAACAACAGATTATAGAATCCGTTCAAAAGCTTGGTTATCCAGTTTTAATTCGTCCTTCCTATGTAATTGGTGGTAAAGGAATGGAGCGTATTAATAATGAGATAGAATTAAACAATTATTTCCTAAGTGATATTCCTTATCCTGTCCTTGTTGATCAGTTTATGGAGGCTTCAGAGGCGGAATTGGACTTAGCTGCAGATGGAACCGATATATGTGTGCCAGCTATTATGGAGCATATTGAGAAAACAGGTGTACATTCAGGTGATAGCTTATCTATCTTACCAGCAAGAAATCTCTCCAATCAAGTGAAGGGAAAAATGCTTGATTATGCGAAGCGAATTGTGACTAATACAGGTTATAAAGGATTAATGAATATTCAATACATTGTGAATGGAGAAGACGTATATGTTCTAGAGGTAAATCCTCGTGCAAGTCGGACTGTTCCTATTGTAAGCAAGGTTACTGGTGTTCCTTTAGTACAAATTGCGACAAAAATATTGCTTGGGAAATATTCATTATCAGAAGATGAGAAAGTTTTCAAAGATAATATTGAGTTTACTTGTATTAAATATCCTGTCTATTCTAATTATGCTTTAAAGGGATTAGATTCTAAAGTAGGTCCTGAAATGCGTTCAACTGGTGAAGGAATTGCTTTAGCAATGAGTACAGAAGAAGCTTTAAAGAAAGTCTTTCACCCAACTCTTAAAGTGATGAAACAACAGGACATGAAAATTGTCATAAAAACAATGGAAGATGTCGAAGAACTAAAGGCTGCTGCTAAGGATGTAAATATACTGGTAGAAATAGCTAGTGAAGAAAATATTAAATCGTTATTATCAGATAAACAAACAGTTGCTTTCTATAATAATACAGATAAAGAAACAGATAAGCTTTATCGAGAAATGGCAACAATAAATAGAATTATTACCTTTACCCAAAAAGAAAGTGTTGAAGCGTTTATTCACTCACTAAAAGTAAATGACTTTACTGTCCACTCTATTCAAGATTGGCATAAAACGTTAGCAAAAGGAGTAAGTGTCGTATGATTGGAACATCAGAGCTTGATTTAAAAGGCAAAGATTTATTATCGTTAAAAAACTACTCAAAAGAAACCATTTTAGAATTATTAAATAAAGCGAAGGAATTAAAAGAGTCCCACCTCCAAGGAGAAATCATTGAACCGTTAAAAGGGAAAACACTGGGAATGATATTTGAAAAGTCTTCAACTCGTACAAGAGTATCCTTTGAAGCAGGTATGTTGCAATTAGGTGGGCATGCACTTTATCTTAATAGTCGTGATCTTCAAATAGGAAGAGGAGAGCCCCTACCTGATACTGCTAAGGTACTGTCTCAATATGTTGATGCTATTATGATTAGAACTTTCTCTCATAGCACAGTAGAAGAACTGGCAGAGCATGCTTCTATTCCTGTAATCAATGGATTAACAGACCTTTATCATCCTTGTCAGGCTTTAGCAGATTTATTAACTTTACTAGAAGTGAAAGGCACACTAAAAGGATTGAAGCTAGCGTACATTGGAGATGGAAATAACGTTGCACACTCTTTACTAATAGCATGTTCAAAAGTAGGTGTAGATATTTCTATCGCTACACCAAAATCTTATGAAGCATCAGAAGAAATTGTTGAGCTAGCTAAATCTTTTGCTGAAGCTAATGGAAGTAACGTAACTATTACTCATGATCCAATTGAAGCTGTTCAACAAGCAGATGCTATCTATTCTGATGTTTGGACTAGTATGGGACAGGAAGCAGAAAACGAGCAAAGACTACAAGACTTCCAAGGGTTCCAAGTAAATGCTGAACTAGTAAAATATGCTAAAGAAGACTATGTTTTCCTGCATTGCTTACCAGCTCACCGCGAAGAAGAAGTAACAGCAGAAATCATTGATGGTAAACATTCTTATGTTTTCCAACAAGCAGGAAATAGACTACATGCTCAAAAAGCATTGTTGGTAGAAATACTGAAATAATTAATTGTATAACAATAGTAATTGAAGTGGGGTTGTATTAATAAAATAATCAACCTCCTTCATTATAAGAATAACTATAATCTTCTGTTAATAGGTTATCTTTCATCTAAGCTGTAGGTTTTGTTTATAACAAACCTACAGTTTTTTAATGAAAATAGAAACTTAATATCACCATACATTCTTTACTTTATTTACCGTAATGTAAATCGTAAAAAAGGTCATACTAATTAGCAGTTAAGTAAACCTATTTTACTTAATGGTTTGTTTGTGACTTATGAAGGAGGAGTTTATTTTGGGACAAAATAGACAGTTTCGTCCAGGTCAAAAAGCACCAAACAATGGTATGTATATAGAAATAGGAGAAACAGGTAGTAACGTAAATAACCCACAGAAGTTAAAGATGAAAGCAGGAGATCATTTTCCTGAAAACTCCAACCATAATCGTGTTTGGACATACCAAAGAAAACCATAAATGGACAGGTTTCACTTCTTGGTAATGGGTTAAATTATATAATGTAAAGATTTAAAGGAGATGTCTTTAAGCATCTTATACAACAGAGATTCGTAGTGTATAAGAACTTAGAGACATCTCTTTACATATGGGAAAAATATACTATAATAATATCAAAGGTCAAAAATGGTCAAAGACGGAGGCGAATGGTATGAATGTAGAACAAATGACAGAAAGAGTACAATTAGCCATTACAGAAGCTCAAGCACTAGCTAAAAGTGAAAGTCATCAAGAAGTTGATGATATTCATTTGTTTCTTGCTATCCTTCAACAACAAGATAACTTACTTGCTTCAATATGGAACAAACTAGACAAAAGTTCTGAACAATTAAAGAAAATTCTTGAAAGTGAGTTGGCAAAGAAGCCTCAAGTTACTTTCAATGGTTCACAAGAAGGTACCATTTATATTACTAGTCAATTACAAGGACTCTTTACACAAGCAGATAAAGAAAGACAATTATTAGAGGATGATTATTTATCTATTGAGCATGTGATTCTAGCTGCAAGTATAGAAGAGAAAACATCTATAGGGAAAATCTTCAAACAAGAAGAGATTCGATATTCTGAACTCATGAAAGTAATAAAAGAAGTTAGGGGGTCACAAAAGGTGACATCTAAAAATCCTGAAGCAACACATGAAGTGTTAAAAAAATATGGTCGAGATTTAGTAGAAGAAGTAAAAACAGGGAACGTAGATCCAGTCATTGGCAGAGATAATGAAATTAGAAATGTAATTCGTATTTTATCAAGAAAGACAAAAAATAACCCAGTACTAATTGGGGAGCCAGGTGTAGGAAAAACAGCAATAGTGGAAGGTCTTGCTCAGCGAATTGTGAGAAAAGATGTTCCAGAGGGATTAAAGGATAAAACAATCTTTTCTCTAGATATGGGAGCTTTAGTTGCTGGAGCAAAGTTTAGAGGAGAATTTGAAGAGAGACTTAAAGCGGTTTTACAAGAAGTGAAGAATAGTGATGGAAGAATTATCCTCTTTATTGACGAGTTGCATACGATTGTAGGTGCAGGAAAAACAGATGGTGCAATGGATGCTGGCAATATGTTAAAGCCTATGTTAGCAAGAGGAGAGCTTCATTGTATAGGAGCAACAACTCTAGATGAGCATAGACAGTATATTGAAAAAGATCCTGCGTTAGAAAGACGCTTTCAACAGGTGTTAGTATCAGAGCCAACTGTTGAGGATACAATAGCCATTTTAAGAGGATTGAAAGAAAGATTTGAAGTGCATCATGGAGTAAATATACAAGACCGTTCCATTATAGCGGCGGCAACCTTATCTGACAGATATATTACAGAACGATTTTTACCAGATAAGGCAATTGATTTAATTGATGAAGCTTGTGCCATGATTCGAACAGAAATTGATTCTATGCCTATTGAAATTGATGAACTAACTAGAAAAATTATGCAACTAGAAATAGAGGAAGCTGCCTTAAATGGAGAACAGGATGATAATAGCAAAGAAAGACTTTCTATTATTACGAAAGAATTGGCAGAGTTAAGAGAAAAAGCGAACAGTTTAAAAGCAAAGTGGCAACTTGAAAAAGAGGCATTAGAAGGAATCAATGAAAGAAAAGAACAATTAGAAAAGAAAAAACGGGAGCTTGAAGAAGCCGAGAATAATTATGATCTGAACAAAGCAGCTGAACTAAGACATGGTAGTATCCCTAAATTAGAAAAAGAAATTAAAGAGCTAGAAGAGAACGAGAAGCAAAAGAATGAAGAGAGAATTCTGAGAGAAGAAGTGACAGAAGAGGAAATTGCTAATATTGTAGCAAGATGGACAGGTATTCCTGTAACGAAGCTTGTGGAAAAAGAACGAGAAAAGCTACTGCGTTTAGAACAAATTTTACATGAACGAGTGGTAGGTCAGTCAGAAGCAGTACAACTTGTTAGTGATGCCGTTCTTCGGGCACGAGCTGGAATCAAAGATCCTAATCGACCAATTGGTTCCTTTTTATTTTTAGGTCCAACAGGTGTAGGAAAAACAGAACTAGCAAAAGCATTAGCAGCAAGTCTGTTTGATAGTGAGGAGCATATTATTCGCATTGATATGTCTGAATACATGGAAAAGCATGCTGTTTCCCGACTAATTGGTGCGCCTCCAGGTTATATTGGCTACGAAGAAGGTGGCCAACTAACAGAAGCCGTTAGAAGAAAGCCTTATTCCGTAGTCTTGTTAGATGAAGTGGAAAAGGCACATCCAGAGGTATTTAATATTCTTCTTCAAGTATTGGATGATGGGAGAATTACAGATTCTAGAGGAAGAACAGTTGATTTTAAAAATACAGTAATCATTATGACATCAAACCTAGGTTCTCATTTGTTATTAGAAGGCACTGGAGAAGATGAAATTCCAGAAGAGGTAAGAAATGGGGTAATGAATACATTGAAGGGTCATTTTAGACCAGAGTTCTTGAATAGAATCGATGAAGTTATCCTATTCAAGCCATTAACATTGGAAAATATAACGAATATTGTAGACAAGTTAGTAGAAAATCTTCAATCAAGATTATCCAATCAATACATTTCTATAAGCATGACAAGAGCTGCAAAAGAATTTATAGCAAAAGAAGGATTCGATCCTGTGTTTGGAGCAAGACCATTAAGAAGATTTCTACAGAAAACAGTAGAGACACTGATGGCTAAAGAAATAATAGCAGGAACGATAAAGGAAAATGATACTGTAGAAATTGATTTTAATGGAAAAGAAATTGTTATAAACAAATAGATAGGGATGTTCTATTGTTCACCAGGCATTGGTCTAAAAAAGTGATTTTAACTCTAAGGTAGCAGGATTTAAGCAAAAAAAAGCGAAGAAATATAAAAAGGTGTTTAAATATCTGCAACAATTGTGCATATATTTAAACACCGACTGATATTTTATTGATTAATGAGAACCTTCTTGACGTGTAGGTTCATCTGGAATAATTGCAGAAATAAGAAATACTAACAATGAAAAGACAACTGTTAGAATTAACCCCATTGTGAAGCTAAATGGTACTCCATTCATTGAACCAACCACATATACTAGCATTTGAGAAAGTACAAACGTCCAAAAAATTGTCATTATGTAACGCAAATGAATTCACCTCTTTTAATAAAGCTACTTTTTCTATATCCATCTTATCATAATGCTCTTAATTAATAAACGGGTATTATCAGGTTTCACTGCTCCGTAATATTTTATGTTTACTAGCATAATTTGCAACATGTAAATATATTCATTCCTGTATTTCTTCCAGAAAGATAGGCAAACTCCCTTACATTTTAATAAAAGAGACATACATTATTAGAAGGAAATTGTTTGAAAAGGAGTTTTTATAATGGAGAACCGGAACTTTCAGCTAGATACCGAATGGAATATGTTACATTATCCTCCACAACCTAATGGTTTCGGTATCTTGATAATTGGAGATGAAAGGAACTTTGTGACTGACTCTAGTAGCTATTGGAACCAGAATGAGGGGAAAAAGCTACTAATTGATTCACTTAGAAATGAAGGTTACACGATCTTTTACTCGAATCTTTACGGTAAAAACTGGGGAAGCGAAAAAGCATTGCAATTAGCCAAGAGATTATATGAATATATTATAAGAACAGAAATACTCAATCAGAAAATTCATATTATAGCGGAAGGAATGGGAGCACTTACAGCCATTCAGTTAATGATGGAAATGCAAGATAATATACGTTCGGTAGTTCTTTTAAATCCAATTCTCTCCCTTAAGGAACATCTAGAAAGAGAACAGGAGCATAGATTTTTTTTCAAAAAATTAAAGTCTGAGATTAGTATTGCTTTCAACACAAATCAGAAGGAGCTACTGAGCTTTCTCAAAAGTAGAGAAGAATATCAGTTAGAGGATACAAAAACACCGACTAAAATCATTCATACTTTACAAAATGGAAGATCCTATTATCAAGCAAATGAATTGAAGCAAGCTTCGGTTAGTTGGGAAGAAAAAAACCTACCAATCTTAGTATCGTATGTATTACCTGAAAAAAGAAGTGCTATCTCTAGTCAGATTGAGGCTTTCTTTAAAAAGAATGAAAAACATCTATAATAATTCTTCATGCTACATGCTGTTCTAAAGTGGTTACTGCTAGAGCAGCATTTTTGTATTTACCTTACATAAAGAAGGGAAATATTTGTTTATGCGTATGCATAATATACAGTAAAGAATGGTATTAGGAGGCTTTTTCATGCAGAAAGCAATCATTTGTGGAGTATATCAATTCCTTGGGTTTCAATTATGCTCCTATCTCTTAGAGAGTGGAGTGGAGATAGTTGGATTTACACCTCCAGCTATCTCTATAGATCATTTAGAGGAGAAGAAAATGGAGATTGGAAGAAATGCAAACTTTAATGAACGGAAATGGAATGATTTTCATCAAGTTGTACAACTAAATGATAGTCACCTTTTTATAGATCTTTATTCATTAAATAGTGAGAGAATAATCTATTCTACTGTTAAGAAGTTTTTAGAAGAGAAGGCTGTTCAAAGTGCTTTAGAGAATGTATCAGTTACTATTCTAGCTAATATTACATCACTAACTAGTAAAGAACCAGCATTTTGGGAACAAGAGAATTTTAAGGATCTTAATTTGAAGGTCATATACTTACCCACTTTATATGGACCATGGCAGCCACATGAATTTTCTTTTCAACAGTTACTTAGTAATAAAGAAAAAGAGATACAAGTGAATGATGCTGAGTATATTTTAGATGCTATTTATATAGAAGATGCTGTTATGGAAATTATAAGACAATCTAAAAAGATAGAAAGTGCATCCCTAGTTTTTAGAAGCAATGTTTCTAACCATTGGAAAGCATGTACGGAACTATTAGAGTGGAATGTACAGCTACCAAGGAATCATGCTAGCATCATTTCTTTTGAAGAAATGATGGAGGTAATAGTAACTAATAAACATAGTCTCCGTGATAACTTAGATAAGCAAAAAAAACACTATGAGTTATTTAGAATATAGTGTTTTTCTTTCATAAGAAAAAGGGCATTTAAGCAACTAAATAATGGGAAACTAGAATGCTAAAGAATCTCCATTAAAAGAAGGTGGGAACGTACAATTATCTAGATTACATTCCTTAATCTATCCACTTTTTCAATAATGGAGATAGATCCTTAAGTAAAGGCTTAATTTCATTGGCTGAGGTCATAAATAGTTCTACATTTTTCATTAATAATGCTATATCAATTTGATCAATATAGTTCATAATAGCATTTATATTACCATCATCATCGCTATCTATTTCTTCCTCTACTGCTTCATCTCTATTAGTATTTGCTCCAAGGATCCAAGCATCTCCTTTTCTTCTTCTAGGTTCATTTGGTTGTATTTTACTATGGCTATCTCTGTTCTCTCTTCTTAATGGAGTGGCACCGAACATGAATTTAGAAAGATGATCAACTTCTTCTTTTTCCTCTAATTCGTTTTCCTTCTCCTCTAACTCGAACTCATGTATGTTGTGTTTTTCTTCCATTTAGATACCTCCCTTCTCCGATAAGGATCAGTCTATATAAATCTCCTATTATATTATGAAAATAAAAGGACAGATGCTTAGACCAATGTATATACTAAGCAAAATATGTTGCCAAAAGAAGGTGGATTTTGATAAAATTAGTACCAAGTCATAATATTTGATAATAATATATATGGTAGTATTTATATACTTTATTGTTGTTGCTCTAGAAAGATTTAAGGGTAAGCTAATAAAACAAGCATAATAGGTAATGAAAAGGAAGATTTACCGTATAAACGGTGATTATAAGGGAGCTGAACGCTTTGAGTACAGGAATAATAGGCATTGGTCGCGAGTTACCAGAAAAAATCCTAACAAATTTTGATTTAGAAAAAATGGTTGATACTAATGATGAGTGGATTCGAACAAGAACTGGTATTGAAGAACGTAGAATTGCAGATGACAATACAGAAACATCTGATATTGCTTATGCTGCTGCAAAGAAAGCTATTGCTGATGCTGGTATTACTCCAGAAGATATTGATATGATTCTAGTGGCAACAGTAACACCAGACCAAGCATTTCCCTCTGTTGCATGTATGATTCAAGAGAAATTAGGTGCTACAAAGGCTGCTGCGATGGATTTGAGTGCTGCTTGTGCAGGATTTATGTATGGTATGGTTACAGGTAAACAATTTATTGACTCAGGTGTTTACAAACATGTATTAGTGGTTGGAGTTGAAAAGCTTTCAAAAATCACTGACTGGGAAGATCGAAACACTGCTGTGTTGTTTGGTGATGGTGCAGGAGCTGTTGTATTAGGGAAGGTTTCAGAAGGGAGAGGTATTCTTTCCTTTGAACTTGGTGCAGACGGTACTGGTGGAAAGCATTTATTCTTAAATGAGCAAGACTATATTTATATGAATGGTAGAGAAGTTTTTAAATTTGCTGTTCGTCAAATGGGCGAAAGTAGTGAAAATGTATTGGCGAAAGCTGGGTTAACGAAAGAGGATGTTGATTTCTTAATTCCACATCAAGCAAATATTCGTATTATGGAAGCTTCTAGACAAAGGTTGAATTTACCTGAAGAAAAGCTTTCCAAAACAGTTCATAAGTACGGAAATACAAGTGCAGCTTCTATTCCTATTTCTTTAGTAGAAGAGTTAGAAGCAGGAAAAATTAAAGAAGATGATGTTATCGTTATGGTTGGCTTCGGTGGCGGTCTAACTTGGGGTGCCATTGCTATACGCTGGGGTAAATAAGAAGTCTTTTAATAGCTCAAAAGAGATAATCACAAACTAGATACTAAAGAGAAAAGGAGAATAAATCAATGAGTACGAAGAAGAGAGTAGTTGTTACTGGAATTGGTGCTGTAACACCATTAGGTAATGATGCATCAACAACTTGGGAAAATATCGTTGCTGGAAAGTCTGGAATTGGACCATTAACAAGAGTAAATGCAGACGAATATCCAGCTAAAGTAGCAGCAGAATTGAAAGATTTTAATGCGGAAGATTATATGGAGAAAAAAGAAGCGAGAAAAATGGATCGCTTTACTCAATATGCTCTAGTAGCTTCACAAATGGCAGTAAAAGATGCTGAATTAGAAATAACAGATGCTAATGCTCCTCGCGTTGGTGTTTGGATTGGTTCTGGAATAGGTGGAATGGAGACATTTGAAAATCAATATGAAATGTTCCAAAAAAGAGGCTATAAGCGTGTAAGTCCTTTCTTTGTACCGATGTTAATACCAGATATGGCGTCTGGACAAGTTTCCATCTCGCTAGGGGCAAAAGGAGTCAACTCTTGTACGGTTACAGCATGTGCAACTGGTACTAACTCTATTGGAGATGCATTTAAAGTCATTCAACGTGGTGATGCAGATGCTATGATTACTGGTGGAGCAGAAGCGCCTATCACAAAAATGTCTGTAGCAGGATTTTGTGCTAACACGGCATTATCCTTTAATCCAGATCCAAATACAGCAAGTAGACCGTTTGATGCTAATAGAGATGGTTTTGTAATTGGGGAAGGTGCAGGAATTGTTGTCCTAGAAGAGCTTGAGCATGCTCTAGCAAGAGGAGCAAAAATCTATGCTGAAATAGTTGGCTATGGTTCAACAGGAGATGCTTATCATATAACATCACCTGCTCCAGGAGGAGAAGGTGGAGCGAGAGCAATGAAAATGGCAATCGATGATGCTGGTTTAACTCCAGAAGATATTTCATACATTAATGCACATGGGACAAGTACTGCATATAATGATAAATTTGAAACAATGGCAGTAAAAGAAGTTTTCGGTGAGCATGCATACAAAGTACCAATGAGTTCTACAAAGTCTATGACTGGTCATTTACTTGGAGCTGCAGGTGGAATTGAGGCAATCTTTAGTGTGTTAGCTATAAGAGATAGTGTCCTACCACCAACTATTAACTTTGAAACAGCTGATCCTGATTGTGATTTAGACTATGTAGTAAATACCCATAGAAAACAAGAAGTTAATGTGGCTATGAGTAACTCATTAGGCTTCGGCGGACACAATGCAACGATTGTGTTTAAAAAGTATCAATAATAACTAAACAAGCTAGTGGCAACTTTTCTAAATCAGATTTGTTGCCACTAGCTTTTTATTTATAATTATTATAAATTGATATTGACTATCATCATAAAGTTGATATAATTAAATTTATATAATAGGTGTTAAACAAAGAGAATCAAGAGTCAAGCATGGGCTTTCTTTATGGAAAATATGTAGAAAGGACGAATTCTATGCTTAGTATAGAAAAGGCAAAACACCTTTTAAAAGAACAAAATATACGTCTTACACCACAACGACTAGAATTAATGAACATACTTTCTCAAGAAAACAAACATTGGACAGTAGATGAAATATATAAGTTACTAAATGAGAAAATGCCTTCTGTAAGTATTACAACTGTTTATAATAACATTCATTTATTTGCTGAACTGAATTTAGTAAAAGAAATTCAATTTGGTGAAGGGCTTAGCAAATATGAATGGAAAAAATCCGACCATTATCATATCGTATGTAGTGAATGTCAAGAAATCGTTGATATTTGGTATCCAACATTAAAGGAGGTCGAGGTATTTGCAAAATCTATCTCTAAATTCAATATCACATCCCATAACCTCCAATTCTATGGAATTTGTGAACACTGTCAAAGCGAATAGAATAACTGAACCTAGCATTTGTCTAGAATGTAAGCAACCAATTAAAAAATTAAAACATTCCATTATTTGTGGATGTGGCAGCCGTTTAAGACATGATGCAATGAAAAGATAAATGATAAATCATAGATTACGCCTAATATATATTTAGTTACTTCTCCGAATAAGGGTTGTTTTCCGTTACAGGGGGTTCGCTTTTTCGTGGGGCTCGGAGCTTGAGAAACGGTCTGCCATTGTCATGCTGGGTCTCATCTGTTTCGCAAATCCCAAAGGAGTCTCCCCCTTCCACTTCAAACAACTGCGTAGAAAAATAAAGTTTTTCTAAATTAATTTTTTAACAAGCTGAAACCCATTTAATGATGGGTTTTTTTATTTGAAAAAATGGAACCAAACTAAAAGAGTAACCATATAATGTCTATACAATACATCTATACAAAAAGGGGACATTCTTGTGGGGGTTGTTGATACGGAAAAATGGTTAGATGAACACTTCTCTGATCCAGTTACTATTTGTCATAACTTCAAAAAAGATTTTGATGATGATAAACCGCAAAATATTTATCAATATTTATCTAGTTTTGGTATGTATAAGCCCACAAGAAGAACAAAATTAATCTATGAGCAGCTAAAAGCGGGTAAAATATGGGGGAAAATAGATCGCCTTTTCAATAAATATAAAAAGAGGTGGAATGGTCCAGATATTCCTGTTTATATATTTCCCTTTCAAGCTTCATGGGGAGAGAAGGAGAATAAATCAGGTGTATCATTTCCGAATCAGCTCTTTCTTTTTATAGGAGACATAAAGGATGATAAAGAGCTAGAAGCATTATTTATACATGAATATCATCATGTATGTAGAATCCATGCTCAAAAGAAAAGCATAGAAGAATATACGTTGTTAGATTCCATTATAATGGAAGGGCTAGCGGAATTAGCTGTAAGAGAGAATTGTGGAGAAACCTATAATGCAACATGGTGTCATTTATATGAACCAGAAGAAATGAAGAAATATTGGGAAGAGAAAGTAAAGGAACATATGAATATAAAAAAAACAGAAAAGAAGCATGACGAATTATTATATGGTTTTGCTCGGAATCCAAGTATGATTGGATATTGCATAGGATATTATTTAGTAACTACTTTTCATGCAAAGAGAAAGTTATCAGAACAACAGTATTTCACTGTGAAAAGTAATTATTTTGTTTCTTAGTTGACTAGCTAAGGGAAGTCTAGTTAGTCCTTTTTCTTTCCTATATAAGTCATTTGTTAGAAAGTTTGTACATATGATAGAACTATCAATGATTTATAGAAGGGCAATGTACAAGTTGGTTTAGGGCATATCAAAAATAACCTGCTAAAATAGGAATAAATTAACTACTACTTGCCCATACTGATTGACAAACAGAAATTGAAGTGAGGGATAAAATATGCAGTATCTTCATGATGTTTGGGTAAATTGGTTTGAAGGAGAAGAAAACGGCTATAATGTTTGTCACTTTCATGAATGGAGAAAAGACGATGGAGTAGAGTTATTGGACCAGGTTCCACTTCTGAAAGTAGACTCTTGTCTTTATAATTACATAGAAAATGATTTAGCAGAATTGCCAAGACAATTATTAGAAGAGATTTTTCAAAAAGCATATCTTCGTAAAAATCATGAAAGAGTTCAATTAGATTATTGTTTTGTAGTTTCAGATGGAGTAGGTATATTAGTAGTTGATACAATAGGATATTCTGTTCCGATACGAAAAAGTCGCATGATTCCAAGACAAGAACAATTAGCCTATGAATTATTAGAAAATCAAGAAACCATTCATTATTACTTTAAAGGAAACGATGAGAAGGAATTTCATATTTTATCTCCAGAACCATATGTAATGAATGGATTGACCAGAAAAGAAAGACAGCTAAAGCAATTATTGTTTATGGCTCTTGATCAATTAAACTCGTCGGAAAACGTTGCGGAAGTGCGTTATTGGTATACAGAGTGGAGTCCTGAGCGGTACTTTGAAATTCAACATCTAAACTTTGAACATGTTTGGAATGAGCTTTACGAAAGTACCAAATATGGATGGTCAAGCAAGCATGAGAAATTCTGTGAAAATATTATTAAAGGGCAGCCATTTTTTGAAAAGCTATGGGAAATGGAGCATGGCCCAAAGGTCAATTAACGTAATCCGTATAGTAAGAGGGTACTCTAAGATTTGCAAATCTTTAGAGTACCCTCTTTATATTTGGGATGAGGAAAATATATGATTCTCTATTTTTGCTTAGTTCTAAGTTTGAACAAGTTATAACAGCATGAGATAATGAAATAGGGATTTTTTAGCAATTTTTTTAAAGAGAAATAGAAAGTTGTGGCGGTTAATCATTCAGTTGAAGCAGTTAATTAGGAGGAGAAGCCATGCAAAGATATTATTTAACACTGGATATTGGAGGTACTTATATTAAATATGCTTCTATAAATTCAGAAGGGAATATTGGGGAAAAGGGAAAAGTAGAAACACCAAAAAGTCTTGATGAATTGTTTCTGCTTATTGATGAGATATGGGCTACATATAAAGATAAGGTTAATGGAATAGCGATTAGTTGCCCAGGTCGTGTTGATACAAATACGGGTACTGTATATAAAGGTGGGGCACTTCCATATTTAGATGGCACTTCTTTTAAAAAAATTCTTGAGGATAAGTATAATATGCCTTGTGCAGTATGTAATGATGGAAAAGCTGCTGCCTTAGCTGAGCTGTGGTTAGGTCATTTACAATCAATTGAAAATGGAGCTGCAATAGTTTTAGGAACAGGTGTTGGCGGAGGTATAATAGTAAATGGAAGAATTATTCAAGGGGATCATTATCAAGCAGGAGAATTAAGTTTTCTTTTGCGTTCTCCCGAAAGTACTAACACAGATAATTTTATTGGTTTTAGTGGCTCTGCAGTCAACTTTATTCGGAAATCTAGTCAACTTTTAGAACTGGATAAATTGGATGACGGAATAGCTGTTTTTGAAGCAATTAATGAAGGAAATCATGAAGAATTGATAGAGAACTTTACTATCTATTGTAGAGAAATAGTTTTTATCATTCATAATTTACAAGCAATTCTTGATATATCAAAGGTAGTGATCGGAGGTGGAGTTAGTGCGCAACCCATCTTAATCAAGGGTATTCGCGAGCAATATAACCTTTTAAGAAGAAATTCCAAGTTGATAGATCAAACATTTGAGGCAGTGGAGATCGAAGTATGTAAATTTGGAAGTGAAGCCAATTTATTAGGAGCACTTTATCAATTATTAGTACAGCTTAAAATAAAGTGACAGGAGAATATTGAGCGGATGATTTAATGGGTGAATACAAAGTATCCACCCATTAAATCATTCTTATCTTCTTTTTCTTCCTAATCCCATAGCATTTTCCATCTTTTTAACCATTTTGCCAGCTACTAAATTTGCTTTATTAGCACCTTCATCCAAGATGTCGTCAAGCTCAGATGATGCCATTAGTTCTTTGTACTTCGCTTGGATAGGTTCTAATGCTTCAACCACTACATTGGCTAAATCATTTTTGAAGTCCCCATATCCCTTACCTTCATATTTAAGTTCTAAGCTCTCCACGCTTTCTCCTGAAAGAATTGAATAGATAGATAATAAATTAGATACCCCAGGTTTATTTTCTTTATCAAACTTAACGATACCTTCTGAATCAGTAACAGCACTCTTAATCTTTTTAATGATTGTTTTAGGCTCGTCTAGTAAAGTAATAGTCGCTTTTGAATTAGGATCTGATTTACTCATTTTCTTAGTAGGTTCTTGTAATGACATAATTCTTGCTCCAACCTTTGGTATACGAACTTCAGGTATTGTTAATATGTCATTATACTTTTTATTAAATCTATCTGCTAAATTACGTGTTAGCTCTAAATGTTGTTTCTGATCATCCCCGACTGGCACAATATCTGTGCTATATAATAGGATATCTGCTGCCATTAGTGGCGGATAAGTTAAAAGTGCAGAAGAAACTGCTTCTTTTCCAGAGGACTTGTCCTTGAATTGTGTCATTCTCTCTAATTCCCCTATATAAGAAATGCATTGCATCATCCATGCACCTTGAGCATGAGCTGGAACTTCTGATTGAATGAATAAAGTTGCCTTCTTAGGATCTATGCCAACAGCTAAATACAGTGCTGCAAGACTTCTAATATTATTTCTCAGTACAAGTCGGTCTTGCGGTACCGTAATTGCATGCTGATCTACGATGCAAAAGAAACAGTTGAATTCATCTTGAAGCTCTACAAATTGACTTAAAGCTCCAATATAGTTTCCTAATGTAATCGTGCCACTTGGTTGAATTCCAGAAAAAATTGTTTTCATTGTATTACTTCCTCCATTATGTAATCTAAGCCGATTTCGGTATATAGATAAACTTCCTAGTCATTTAACTAATACAAGATCATAAGCTATAGGTTTAAGTATTACCATTTTAACATGTTTTGAAGAAATTCAGAAAAAAATTATGGAAATAAAAGATGTTGTCCTATAGAAACAGTCTGTCTTTATTTCTTCATTATTAACACACTATATAGTTAGATATATAAAGGGGTTTTCGGTTAGGAAAGCTTCAATTCATTTATTGATGGGATATGGTTTATTTAAGCTAATTTAAAGGTGTATATGAAAAACTGTATAGAAGATAAAGGGAAGATTGTCCAAGCAGAAATAGCTTTATAGCATATTCTAAAGAAAGTTAGACATTAATAACAATATTGGTAAATTAGTATCCATGAAGCTAATGACTCTTATTCAAAGGACTACACTTACTTGACAATAAAAAAGATATTTGAATAGGAATGCTCTAATGTATAAGAAGTGAGAAATAGGGAATCAAATAAAAGCATGTATAAACGGTACCTTTTTACAGATCTTGTAACAGGTGAGAAAAGAGGAAGTTTTCATGGAGCTAACGACGAATGGAGGATTATTGTGCACTGGTATGAAAAATTAAAAGACTATTTTCCGATTGAAGAGATGAAATCCAAAGAACACATGGAATCCTTACTAGAGGATTATCCTGAACTATACCATAAGGATGAAGGGCATAATCATGTTATGATGTATGTGGAAGCAGAAGATTTTGTATTTATTGATTACTTATATGTTTCCAACGAATCAAGGGGACAAGGTTTAGGTCATCAATTATTAGAGAAATTAAAAAGAAAGAACAAGCCAATAATATTAGAAGTTGAGCCAGTTCAATATAAAGATAGTGATACGAAGAAAAGGTTGAAATTCTACCGAAGAGAAGGATTTCAACACGCTAAGTCTATTGGATATAGTCGCCGTTCATTAGCAACGAAACAAGTAAATAGCCTTGAAATATTATATTGGGCACCAAATGAGGAAGGTGAAGAGCTCGTTTATGAAGCTCTAGTTAAGACCTATAATAAAATTCATACTTATAAAGATGTCGATTTCTATGGCGAATCATACGAACCAGTAGATAAGGTCGTACAATTAAATGACCAAGAAAATGTAAGAAATATCTTTGATGAACTTTGACCTTTATGAAAGCCGAAAGCTTGTTCTCATCAGTATTTTCATTAAAGAATTCTTAATTGAGAATAGGACATAGGTTTAGGATCATTCTATTGTGGGTATTAAAAAAAATATAGAAAATTATCGAAATATGAAGATAGCTATTTTAGCAGAAATGATAAAAAAATGAAACCTTTTTTCAATTGATACGTCTATATTATTAAGTAATAAAAAATAAGAGAAAAAACGACTTAATTGCATGTTTTTCTATAGTGAAGGAGGATTGGTTGAAGGCGTAAGTTTGTAAAATAATTGATAAAAAACATATAATTAATCTTATTATGTATAAATGTAAAAAGGTATACCAAATACAATAAATTTAGTGTATAATAATTAATATAAATTACTTGATTGAATTAATTACAATGTAAGAATCTAATAGTATCTCAAGTATTTATAATCATTAGTAATTGTAGTTAAATACATGTCTAAATAAAGGGAGCGTGAATTTGTAAAATGGTAACATTATACACTTCACCAAGTTGTACATCCTGCAGAAAAGCAAAAGCATGGTTAGAGGAACATGAAATTGCATATAAAGAGAGAAATATTTTCTCAGAGCCACTTTCTATCGAAGAAATTAAAGAAATTCTTCGAATGACAGAAGATGGTACAGATGAAATTATCTCAACGAGAAGTAAGACGTTTCAAAAATTAAATGTTAATTTAGAAACAATGCCTCTACAAGATTTATTTGGCATTATTCAAAATAATCCAGGACTCCTAAGACGTCCGATTATCATTGATGAGAAACGACTTCAAGTTGGTTATAACGAAGATGAGATTCGTCGTTTCTTACCTAGGAAGGTTCGTACTTTCCAACTAAGAGAAGCTCAACGTTTAGTAAACTAATACTTAATAATAAAAAAGATCTGACTAAACCAACCCAAAACTTGTTTGGAAGAGTTTTAGTCAGGTCTTTTCTTATATATGGTGTAAAATAGATAAGCATAGCAGGGATTGCGTAAGATTGTTTGAAATAATTTCTAAGAGGTAATACTACTAAATATTACTTTAATCGAATATGGTATTATAAAGAGAAAATAGCCTTGTCCTTCCTTTACCTTGCTACCTATTGAATAGGGGTTAGAAGCACTTTAAAGTACTAAGGAATCTATGCTTTATTATTACTTTTACAAAAGGGTATGAAAACACCCTATATTTTGTATAGGCATATAATGGTTTTTTCTTTTCCCAGTATCTTTTAATTCCATTTATGCCACTTTTGTCATAAAATATAAAGTACAAGGTACAATATCAGGAAAAGTAAAATTTTTGCTCATTATTTTATCATTTAAAACAAATCTGTATGGGGGTCTTTTGTCCCTTCCATCATAGCTTGAAGGGAGTGTAAGAGTATGGAAATTGAAAGAATTAATGATCATACAGTAAAGTTTTATATTTCATATATGGATATAGAAGAACGTGGATTCAAACGCGAAGAGATTTGGTATAATCGCGAACGTAGTGAAGAATTGTTTTGGGAAATGATGGATGAAGTTCACCAGGAAGAAGACTTTATGTTAGACGGACCTTTGTGGATTCAAGTTCAAGCCCTAGAAAAAGGACTGGAAATATTAGTTACGAGAGCTCAATTGTCTAAAGATGGACAAAAATTCGAGATCTCTATTCCAGAAGATAAGTTAAAAGATCTTCCGCTAGATGATAGGCTAGAAGACTTAATGGATCAACACTTTACCATTAAAGATGGTGAGGAAGAATTTGATGAAAGCTTAGAGTTCGTTTTAACCTTTAAAGACTTTGAGGATATTATCTCATTATCTAAGTTACATGGTTTAGAAGATGTTGATACAAAGCTATATAGCTATCAAAACAAGTATTATTTATTTGTTCAATTCTTAGACGAAGAAATCCCTGAAGAGGAAGTAGAAAATGCATTAAGTATCCTTTTAGAATATGGTCAAGAAGCTCAAGTTACTATACATGTTCTAGAGGAGTACGGAAATCTCATTATTCAGGATGAAGTCTTTATGGCATTAAGAAAGTACTTTCAATAAGAAGTAACATCATGATCATTATTGGCTCTATTTTACAAGTAAATAATTCCTTCAGCTGAAACTCTACAATCGTATGAAAATTCATTGTAGAGTTTTTTCATTCTCTATAATAGCATGCTTATTTTATGGACTGGTGGGTAAATATATAATATCTGATATATAAAGAAGAACTAGGAATGGGAGAATGAAGTATGAATCATACTGCAAGGTTGGGGATATTTTTGGCTGTTGCAGCCCTTTTTGTTTATGTATTCAATTTATTTATATCTGTAAGAGGAGGGCTATACGGACAATTAAGTTTAATTATTAGTTTGTCTGTTATTTTTATTGGTTTTGTTATCTTTTTTGAAAATAGACATCCGACCCAAACATTAACCTGGTTAGTTGTCCTAGGATCTTTTCCAATAGTGGGTTTTATTTTTTATTTGCTGTTTGGAAGAAATTATCGTAAAGAAAGAATCTATAGAAAAAAGTACTTTTTAGATAAAGAAGCTTTTTTAAAGCTTGAACAAGAAATTAAAATTGGGACAGATCGCAAGTTTCAAACCTTGAATGCCCATCAGCAAAATTTATTTCGACTAGCGGAAAAGCTAGGGAATAGTCCTATCTCTTTTGGCACCAATACAAAAATTTTAACAGATGGTGATGAGACTTTTTCGGTCATTTTAGAAGAGCTAGAGAAAGCGCAGCATCATATACATATGCAATATTATATTATGAGGCATGACCGTATTGGTCAAGATATAAAGAAAATACTCATAGCTAAGGCGAAATCAGGTGTCCATGTAAGAGTTCTGTACGATGCAGTGGGCTCCTGGCAACTATCCAAGAAATACATAGCTGAACTGAAAGAAGCAGGAGTAGAGGTAGTAGCATTCGGTCCTGTTAAACTTCCTTTTTTAAATAGTAAATTTAACTTTAGAAATCACCGGAAAATTATTGTCATTGATAGTACAGTAGGCTTTGTTGGTGGGCTTAATATTGGTGATGAGTATTTGGGGAGAAATGAGTCAATTGGCTATTGGAGAGACACTCATTTATATGTGAGAGGAGAAGCTGTTCGATCTTTACAATTGATCTTCCTTCAAGATTGGTACTATATGACGAATGATAGCTTTCTTGAAGTAGATTATTTATCACCTATTACTGTAGAAGATACTCATGGCGGTGTGCAATTAATTGCAGGAGGACCAGATAATGAGTGGAGTGTTATTAAAAGTATATTTTTTAGTATGATCACTTCTGCTACCGAAAGTATTTGGATTGCTACTCCTTATTTCATTCCAGATGAAGATATTTTCTCTGCTATTAAGATTGCTTCTTTAAGTGGGATTGATGTGAGAATACTTGTACCTAATAAGCCTGATAAACGTATTGTATTTCATGCTTCTAGATCCTACTTTCCTGAATTGCTTGAAGCGGGAGTGAAAATTTATGAATACAATAGGGGATTTATGCACAGTAAAATCATCATTGTTGATGGTGAGATTGCTTCTATAGGAACATGTAATATGGATATGAGAAGCTTTCATCTGAACTTTGAAGTTAGTGCCTTCTTATTTAAGACAAGAAGTACTCAAAAATTAGTGGAAGATTTTCAAGAAGATATAAAATACTCCATAGAATTAGCATCAGACTCATTTCAAAAAAGGCATGTAGGCTTTAAAATACTAGAATCTACTTCTAGATTATTATCTCCACTACTATGATTAGAAAAAGGACTGATGAAAATCAGTTCAGGCTGTCGAGAAACCCCTCTATGGAGTAGGGAGAATATAAAGTTGTATATTTAAACACCCTGCTGAATAGGGGGATGATTTACGTTACAGGGGTTCGCTTTCCGTGGGGCTCGCGCTGAGCCGCGGTCTGCCTTTGGCCTGCAGGGTCTCAGCTATCTCGCAGATCCCACAGGAGTCTCACCCCTTCCATTACAATCATCTGGATAAAAATTCTATTTCATCTTTCTAAATTCCTTTTTCTACAAGCTGGACTGATGAAAATCAGTTCTTTTTAAAATGGCTTTAAATCCTTAGATAGGTCAAAAAGACTATTGAGTTTTTATTAAGTTTAAGTAGTTAGCAGGAAATAAACGATAATAGGAGAATAATTGGTTATGTTAATATCAGCACATAAGGAGGAGGTACAATGTTCACAGCATTAAGAGAAGATGGAACGATGCTTAATCTTCTTACTATACAAGATAAAGATTCCTTGCAATTGATACGGCGTTCGTCTTTTTTTTGTCCAGAATGTGAGGGGAAATTATTGCTGAAAATGGGGGATAAGAAAACGCCCCATTTCGCACATGAAAATCGGCATTTATGTACAGGTAGTGGTGAATCAGAATCAACGTATCATTTAGAAGGGAAAATGGATTTGTTTAAAAAGGTACAAGCGCTAGGGTTGAAACCGGAGCTAGAGCCATTCTATCCAGAGATAAAACAGCGGGCAGATGTTGGATTTTGCTATAAAAATATTCACTATGTTATTGAATTTCAATGTGCCATTATATCAGCTAAGCATTTTATCAAACGTACGGAAGGATATAAGAAATTAAATATTACACCTATTTGGATCTTAGGGTTTAAAAATTTCAAGAAATGGGCTCCTTTAAAGATGAAATGGTCTTCTTTTATTTTTCTTTTCTTAAATAATTACAAAGAACATTTTATACTCACCGCTTATTGTCCACATCAAAAAAGGTGTTACTTCCATGTTAATCCCCATCCGATTACACTTTCTCAATCCTTTCTAACAAGTTTTCAACTTCCGCTTTCTCAATTAGAAAAATGGCAGGATAGTATCCTCGCTCCTAATAAATGGTATATAACTCATTGGAGAGAAAGCATTCATCAACAAAAAAATTTCCACTTACATTACCTCACTAAACAAAATCAACTCTTTCTAAAGGAAATCTACGGTTTAGGTTTACATCCACATTTTTTCCCTCCCTTTATTGGAATCCCTTTACTTAATGGACTACTATTGGAGACACCTCCAATCTTCTGGCAAAGCTATATTTTTATAGATACATTTTTTTCTACTAAAAAGAATAAAATATATCCTCTTCAGAAAATTTATGAAGTATTCCATGCAAGAATAATAAAGGGAGATATTAAGTTAAGATTATTACCTTTGCTCCCTTCGAAAGACTGGAAATGGGCAATAAAAGAATACTTACAAATACTAATAACACTAAGCATACTTGAAGAGGTGAAGGAAGGGTTTTACCGGTTAATAAAGAAGATAGATATGGTGAATAATTATAAAGCTCAAGGAGAAATAGAAAAAAAGTTTTATGATCAATTAAAAAGTATAAATTTAAAGGGTGAAACGATTTGTAATGACATATTATAGTTATGTGAAAGAATAGATTTCCTTAAATACTTGGGTTAGGTAAAAGAATAATAGGTAGAAGTTTAGATTTTTTTAAATCATCGGATAGTTCAGAGTTAATTAGGAGTAAAGACGAAGGAAATTTGATAGAATAAGAAGGATTTATTATATAAACAGCGAATAAAGTATAAAGCGTTTCGCTAAGCGAAATAAAGAGTGGAGGATAAAAGATGACAGCAGAAACAGGAGTGAAAAAATTACCTTTACGTAATGAACTTCCGGTAGAAGATACTTGGAGATTAGAAGATATCTTTGCTTCAGATGAAGAATGGGATAAAGAATTTGAAGATGTTAAGAAGCTTTCAAGAAAAGCAGCTAGCTATCAAGGGAAATTAGGAAATGATGCAAACACGTTGTTTGAGGCTTTAACGTATCAGGATGAATTATTATCTAGGCTAGGTAGGTTATATACATATGCGCATATGCGTTATGATCAAGATACTACGAACAGTTATTATCAAGGTGTAGATGGAAGAATAAAGAGCCTCTATGCACAGGCTGCTAGTGAACTAGCTTATATGGTTCCAGAAATCCTATCTGTAGATGAAGCAGTAATTAACGGTTTTCTTCAAGAGAAAGAGGAATTAAAGCTATATAAAAAAGCGCTTGAAGAAATTAATTTGCAAAGACCCCATGTTTTAAGTGCTGAGCAAGAGGCATTACTTGCACAAGCTTCAGAAGTGCTGGATTCTTCTAGTAATACATTTGGAATGCTTAATAATGCAGATCTTGAGTTCCCAAGTATTAAAGATGAAAATGGAGAAGATGTGGAAGTAACGCATGGAAGATATACTCGATTCTTAGAAAGCTCTGATCAAAGAGTTAGACATGATGCCTTTAAAGCGATGTATGGAACTTATGGGAAATTTAAAAATACTTTTTCTTCTACATTAAGTGGAGAAGTGAAGAACCATACTTTTAATGCAAAGGTGAGAAACTATAATTCACCAAGACATGCTGCTCTTTCTGCAAATAATATTCCGGAAAAAGTCTATGAAAATCTTGTAGAAACCATTAATGAAAACTTACCTTTATTACACCGTTATGTAAAGCTGCGTAAGGAAGTACTAGGGCTAGAAGAGCTTCATATGTATGACTTATATACACCATTAGTAAGTGATGTGAAGATGGAAGTTACTTATGAGGAAGCGAAAGACTATGTGGTGAAAGGATTAGCTCCACTTGGTGAAGAATACGAAGCAATTTTAAAAGAAGGCTTTGAGAATCGTTGGGTAGATGTGCAGGAGAACAAAGGAAAAAGAAGTGGTGCATATTCTTCTGGAGCTTACGGAACTAATCCGTATATCTTAATGAATTGGCAAGATAATGTAAATAACCTGTTTACACTAGCACATGAATTTGGACATTCCGTTCATAGTTATTACACAAGAAAATCACAACCTTATGCATATGGGAATTATTCCATCTTTGTGGCAGAAGTTGCGTCAACATGTAATGAGGCACTGCTAAATGATTATTTACTAAAAACAATTACAGATAAGCAAAAACGTCTGTACTTATTAAATCATTTCTTAGAAGGATTTAGAGGTACTGTATTCCGTCAAACTATGTTTGCTGAATTCGAACAGTTAATTCATGAAAAGGCAAGTAATAATGAGCCATTAACAGCAGAAACACTTACAACAGAGTACTATGCTTTAAACAAAAAGTATTTTGGGGAAGAGGATGTTATCATCGATGAGGAAATCGGATTAGAATGGTCAAGAATTCCCCACTTCTACTATAATTTCTACGTGTATCAGTACGCTACAGGGTATAGTGCTGCAACAGCCTTGAGTAAGCAAATTCTTGAAGAAGGAGGATCTGCAGTAGAACGATACATTAATTTCTTAAAGGCAGGAAGTTCAGATTATCCGATTGAAGTCTTGAAAAAAGCTGGTGTCGATATGACAAGTAAAGAACCAATCCAAGAAGCATGTAAAGTATTTGAAGAAAAGCTTAACGAAATGGAAAGCTTATTAAAGGAATTAAAATAAGAAGGAAAGAGTAAGGAGTTTAAATGCTTCTTACTCTTTTTTAAATATGACGATTTTGTGAACAAAAGCACATGTATATTGCTATTAACCATTTCTGTATGGTATTATTTAGTTGTGAAGTTAATCACAAACAAACTTATACCCCTTTGTTTGACCGTGAAAAATTTCTCCCATCCCCTTTGTTCGTAAAATAAAAAAAGGCCTTGCCTTGAGACAGCAAGCCCTTTTTTTATTCTATTATTTTATAACTTTCCTCTAATCGTTAGAAGAAAAAAATAGACATGGCCAACTATCATCTAGTATGCCATATCTTCCGCTACTCATCCTATATATTTCCAAAACATTCCATGCTTTGCAGGTATTTGTTCTACTAATTGTCGTAATTGCAATTTCTTCATTTCTTTTTCTATTTCGTAAATAGACTTATTATAAACAACAGATAATTCCTTTGATGCAACAAACTGAAAACATGCTAAAAAGGTTTCAATTGGTGGAGGATCTGATTTTTGCGGTTGAACTTGTAGCATTTCCTCGATAATCTGAACATACACTTCGTATGGATAATAACCAGTTACTTTTATCCCTTCTTCTTCAATATTCTCATTAAAGAAAACGAGTGTCGGAACCTCTGTTACTTCCATCTCTCTAGTGATTTTTAAATCACATTGAAAAGCTTTTGCAGCAATATCTGAATGAATATCTGTTACAAATTCAATTACATCGAGTCCAGTTGTATCTGCACATGTTTTTAAAACTTCAAAAGATGAAATATTCTGCTTCTCTAAAAATAACACTTCTTGCAATTTTCTTAGAAACCTCATTCCATATTTTCGCCCTTGTAATTCAGCAGCTTTTAACGCAATTGAAGGAAGATGGGGTGATACAATGGGATTATCAAGCCACAATGATCCATCACAAGACATACCAGTTTTAAAGGCTGTTTTTTCCCAAAAATCCGCCAAATTAGCAAGATTTTTTTTACTACTGCAATTTAAAGAAGATAATCTACCACTAAGTACATGTTTAAGGGAAAAATACTTGCCATATTCAATCTGTAGCTTTTTCATAATGGGCTCAAGCGCCCAACACTCTGGACATAGAGGGTCAATAAACATATAAATCTCAAGCGGTTTGCTTTGTTGGCAAAGTTCATCGGCTGTTTTCGGGTAAGATATAGAAAAGTCTTTTTCCATCATGTTATATCACCTTTTTTTGTTTCAATTTCCTCCGAATTAATCATGTGATTTGCTGTCAACGCAAGTCTTGAAAAGATTCCTTCTTTTAAATTGCTATCTAGTTCTACTTCATCCATAGCTTGCTTCATACAAGAAAGCCATGCATCAGCATGTTTTTGAGTAATTTCAAAGGGCAAGTGTCTCGCTCTTAGCATGGGATGACCATGTTCATTTGTATAAAGAGCAGGTCCACCTAGAAATTGGGTAAGGAATTGCTTCTGCTTCCGTGCAGTTTCTGTTAAATCTTCTGGAAAAAGAGGAGCTAAGTCTGGGTGTTGACCTACGAGATCATAGAATCTATCTACAAGTTCATTTAACGTGTTTTCCCCGATAAGATCAAATGGCGTCGACATTTTCTCGACCATAATTTAAACTCCTTTATGTCAGATATATTGTATTATTGGCATGATTATATTGATAGTATTTAATCATATTGTAACAATCGACATAACAATGTACAAATAAATAGCTTATAAAGGCTGTAGTTGCCTATGCTAGATAATTTTGTGTCACTTTTTTTACATAGTTCTGTGTTTCTTTGAAAGGAGGAATTCCGCCATATTTGTCCACATGACCAGGTCCAGCATTGTATGCTGCTAATGCAAGCTCCACATTTCCATCATATTTAGATAGCATTTGTTTTAAGTATTTAGCTCCACCCATTATATTGTCTGTTGGATTGAAGACATTAGTTACCCCTAATGATTTAGCAGTTTTAGGCATTAACTGCATTAATCCAGAAGCTCCTGCGTAGCTTGTAGCATTTGCATTGAAGTTAGATTCAACCTTGATTACAGAGCTAATTAGCTTTTCTGGTATTTGATATTTTTCAGCAGCAGCTTTTATAATGTCACTATATTCAGATGGTGTAGAGGAAGTTGATGATAATTTTGTTAAACTTAAAGGCAATAGAGATACATTGTTATTTAAACTAGTAGAAGAAATAGTAGAAGAACCAAGTGTATTTGCTTCAATGGAATTAGTTAAACCTGTACTAGTATTGGACAATAAATCGCCTAATAGTTCTTGGAAAAGACTTGATGTATTATTTGAAGTACCACTAGTACTACCAAGATTAAGACTTTGCAAAGCTTGGAGTTCAAGCATTACTTTTAATTGATCAATCTTCATTGCTGTCCTCCGTGTACATAAATTTAAGCAATAAAGGGTTATGTTGTACAATCACTTTATTGCTTTAATAAAATATTTATTATAGTTGTTTATATTTTTCTTCATAAAATCTACGAACTTTATTTTTCGTTTCTCTAGTAGGGATATTTAAACTCTTTAGCAGTTGTTTAAAATCAGCTTGACCAGAAAAATGATCACTTACCTCATATTCTACCTCATAATCTTCCTTTTTTAAATAAAAACTATGATCTAAAACGAGTAAACTATTTCCAATTTGTTTTTCAGCACGTATCGTTTTTAAACTTCCAAAATAAAGAATAGAAGAAGGATTCACGTTCATTTGATTCAAAAGGGAGGAAACTTGGTTATCTTTTATGATACTAGTTTTAAATATTTCTTCACATTCTTCTTTCGACAGTTTCACGTTTGTTTCCAATAATCCGTCTTGATAAGGTTGCTTTAAGGTTAGCTCGTAAAAGGTATCCTTTTGTCGAATTCGGAGAGCCGAATTTTTTTCCTTTAACGCAAAATCAATAGTGTCAAAATAGTGGTTTTCCTGTTCAAAGAAATCCTTCTCTTTAAAACCAAAGTGACTAATAAGTAATTCATATTCTTCCTTCGTTAACATGTTTTTAAATTCTATTTCTATATTTTGAGACATAATGTAATCCTTTCTACGTTTCCTTTGTTTCATTATATGTTTTTTCTCTTCAACAATCTATCTACAAAGTTTTACGAGTAATAGAAAAGAACTTTGTTGCTTGAAAACAGAGGATGTTAGCCTATCACTGACGTTTTTCTTCTTCCTATTTTTAGGACAAAACACTAGCTCATTTGCCTTACGCTTTTCTAGGATAAATTGGTTGTTTGTGTTAAAATGGGCTTAGCTGGAGGTTGGAACATGAAGAAAATATGGCAGATTATTGGATCAGAAAAAATGGAAAATAAAGTGGTATTACATGTACCAAATAGTGTGAATCTAGAAGAGGTTTCTGCTTGTGGACAAATGTTGGTGGATTCTGATTCTATAGGATTTATATACTTACTAGAAAAAGAAAATGAATATGTTTATACATTAATCCCCAAGTCTATTTGGCATGATTGTAAAGGTGGATTAGAAGCACAAAGTACTTTTATACTAACTAACGGAGAAACTAATATAGAGCTGGTTCAATTTCAAGAGGAACTGGAATATTTAGTTGAAAATATAAAAGGAAATGGAAATTATGGAGATGAAATGGTAAAAGAAGTGGAAGCGATATTTCTCTAATACATACATAATGATCTCTTTTTTGGAGAATGGAGAATGTCTTTTAAATGGGGTGTACGAACATGAAGCAATGGGATCAATTTTTAGCTCCCTATAAGCAAGCTGTAGATGAACTTAAAGTAAAGCTTAAAGGAATGCGAAGTCAATTCTTTCAAGAAGATGAGCACTCTCCGATAGAATTTGTAACAGGAAGAGTTAAGCCGATTGCTAGTATTCTTGACAAAGCAAATGAAAAAGGGATTCCTTTAGATAAATTAGAAACAGAAATGCAAGATATTGCAGGTCTTCGTATGATGTGTCCATTTGTGGACGATATTATTAGGGTAGTTGAAGTATTAAGAAAAAGAAAAGATTTTGAGATTGTGGAAGAAAGAGACTACATCTTACATAGAAAAGAAAGTGGATATCGCTCTTATCATGTTGTTATTACATATCCAGTTCAAACGATTAATGGAGAGAAGAAGTTATTAATGGAAATCCAAATCAGAACGCTTGCTATGAACTTTTGGGCAACTATTGAACATTCTCTTAATTATAAATATAAAGGTCAATTCCCAGAGGATATTAAAATGAGATTACAAGGTGCAGCAGAAGCAGCGTTTAGATTAGATCAGGAAATGTCCTTAATTAGAGGCGAGATACAAGAAGCACAGGCATTTTTTAATCGTAAGAAAGAGATTGATAAAAAATAAGTAAGTTATTCTTATCAACAAGCTTCATACTACATTTCTAAAAAGAGGATAGGAGCTACTAACTAATGAAATTTGCGATAACCTCAAAAGGTGATACTAAATCAGAAAACCTAGTGCAAGTAATGAAACAATATTTACTTGATTTTGATATTGAATATAACGAGGAAGAGCCTGATATTGTCATTTCTGTAGGTGGAGACGGTACCCTTCTTTATGCCTTTCATCGCTATAGTAATCGTTTAGATAAAACCGCTTTTGTTGGTATGCATACTGGTCACCTTGGTTTTTATGCTGATTGGACACCTGATGAATTAGAAAAGTTAGTGATTGCTGTTGCAAAAACACCATACAGTACAATTGAATATCCTCTACTTGAGGTTATTGTTCGTTATCAAAATGAAGAAAAAGAAACAAGATATCTTGCGCTTAATGAATCAGCGGTAAAAAGTATGGAAGGTACATTCGTGATGGATGTGGAGATAAGAGGAGAGCATTTTGAACGATTTAGAGGAGATGGCTTATGTGTGTCCACTCCGTCTGGTAGTACTGCCTATAATAAGGCATTGGGTGGTGCTATTGTGCATCCATCTATAGAGGCTATTCAGCTTGCGGAAATGGCATCTATCAATAATCGAGTTTTTCGTACAGTGGGATCTCCTCTAATTCTTCCAAAACATCATACTTGTGTATTAAGGCCAGTTAACGAGCCGAACTTTCAGATAACAATCGATCATTTGAATTTGCTACATAAAAAAGTTAAATCCATTGAATTTCGAGTAGCAGAGGAAAAGATTCGTTTTGCACGATATCGCTTGTTCCCTTTTTGGAAGCGAGTTCATGATTCTTTTATTTCTGAGTAAGTAAGGAGAGATGTTTTGGGCTTTACGTTAGACTGGAATATTCGAGAAGAAGTTGCTGTGACGATAAAGGAATTTTTAAAGAATCATAAAATTTCAAAGTCTGCTTTAACAGATATTAAGTTTAAAGGAGGTAGAATTACGGTAAATGGGTTGGAGCAAAATGTTAAATATAAGTTAAATAAAGGCGACCACCTAGCTGTGATTTTTCCACCTGAAAAACCTAGTGAAGGCCTCATTCCTGAATCTATTCCTTTACCAATTGTATATGAAGATGATTTTTTACTTATTGTTAAAAAAGTACCTGGAATGAATACAATTCCCTCTAGAGAACATCCAAAGGGGAGCTTGGCAAATGCATTAGTAGGCTATTATCAAGCCAAAAGAATAGAGGCAACTATACATATTGTTACAAGGCTTGATCGAGATACTTCAGGACTTGTGTTAATTGCTAAACACCGCCATATTCATCATTTGCTTAGTGGACAGCAAAAGACAGGTGACGTGAAAAGAAAATATCTTGCTTTTGCAGAAGGTACCATGAAACCAGAGAGTGGTACGATAAATGAGCCAATTGGAAGATGTGTGGATAGTATTATTCAGAGAGAAGTACGAGAAGATGGAAAAAATGCGATAACACACTATAGAGTTTTGACTAGTAAAGCTGCTTTTTCTATAGTAGAGCTATCGTTAGAAACAGGTAGAACTCATCAAATTAGGGTTCATTTATCGCATTTAGGTCATCCTCTTTTAGGAGATGATTTATACGGAGGAAGTAGAAAGTTAATTAGCAGACAAGCTCTTCACTGCTATTTTCTCTCCTTTACACATCCAATTACCGATAAAAAAATGGCTTTCTCAATAGACCTACCAGATGATTTAGAAAAGGTGATAGAAGAAGAGGAAAGAAGCTAGTGTTACTAGGCTTCCTTCCTCTTTTGTGTAGCTAGTTAACATTATGCAAACTGAAAGTAGTGGTGCAAGGAAATTAAATGTTGATATTCACTGACTCTGAAAAGGTACGGAATTTTTCTTTTACATAAGGCATGGTGGATGGGACTGAATAAATGGTCATTTCTGGATAGCGTAGTGCTGATAATTTACCACCAAATACTGCACCAGTATCGATATTATAGGTACGGTTGATATGTCTTACTTCGGAAACGGGAGTGTGCCCGTAGACAATAATTGGTTTACCCTGATAATCTTTCGACCAGTCTTTTCTTACAGGTGAACCGTCGTTATGTTTTTCTCCTGTAATATCTCCGTATAATACAAAGGTTTTAACTTTATCATTTACTTTCCCAATTAATTCTTCCTTAATTCCTGCATGGGCAATGATTAGCTTTTGCTCATCTAGTTGTTGATATAATGGAGCATTTTCGTATAATTCCCTAAACTGTTTGCTTACTCTAGCTTGCTCTTTTTTATTTAATGCTTTATATTCTGCCACAGTTGTTTCAAGTCCATGTGTAATTTGCACTTTTCTTCCGATAAAATAGCGATATAATTTATTACAATGATTTCCTGGAACATAATAGGCTTTTTTCTGTTGCACTAACTGATATACTATCTCTATAACTTTTAATGACTCAGGACCTCTATCTGTTAAATCACCAACAAAAGCTAATTGATGATTATCAGGATGTATAGGAATTCCTTGTTCCCATACATAACCTAGTGTATGGGTTAAGTGCTCAAACTCTTTATAGCATCCATGGATATCTCCAATAATATCTATCTTCATAATAACCTCCTTAGCAAATGACACATACTTACTATATCCAAAATCTCTAACAAATTGTTTTAAGGTATTTTTTATTTTTATCCTTTGTTTATTTTTATAAACAAATAATGTTTATGAAAAGACAACTTAATAATTCTTTGTTACTATAGGGAAATATATATAAGGAGGAGGGGAGTAAGCGGAAAGAAGAGTTAGAAGCTCCATTCTTTACAAAATGAAACAAGAAGCGAATTATTTCCTTATACTAGGCTTCATTTTTTAAGGAATTGGATTTGTTAGATTCAAACAAAAGCTAGTTAGAATCTAATTAATGTATGAGAAAAAGGTCATAGGTATATATTTTATTAGAAAAGGGGGAATTAAATTGGCACACGGTGCTTCATTTACTTCACTTGTTATTGTCGTTACAGTTGCTTTATTAACACCAATAGTCCTTCAGAGGCTAAAGTTAAACATCATTCCTGTAGTGGTGGCAGAAATACTTATGGGATTAATTATAGGGAAAAGTGGATTTAATATTGTAGAGCCTGATATGTGGCTCGAAACATTATCAACACTAGGTTTTATTTTTCTTATGTTCTTAAGTGGGTTAGAAATTGATTTTTCTGCTTTTTCTAGTAAGAAGAAAAGAGAGACTTTACCAAATGGAAAACAGGAACCAAAACCATTTTCCACATCTATTATTATTTTTATAGCTATCTTACTACTTTCTATTGTTTTAAGTTATATATTTGTTCTTGCTGGATTTGTAGATAGTGTCTTCTTAATGACCATCATCATAGCAACTATTTCCTTAGGGGTTGTAGTTCCAACACTTAAAGAAGCAGATATTATGAAATCTGTTATCGGCCAAATTATTTTACTAGTAGCTGTTATAGCAGATTTAGTCACGATGATTCTTCTTGCCGTTTTCGCTTCTATTAATGAAAGTGAAGGTAACACTTGGCTATTATTGTTCTTATTTGTAGCAGGCGTAATCTTATATTTTGTAGGTAGAAGATTTAAGAGTACAAAGATAATGGATACTTTATCAAGAGGAACTGTTCAAATTGGTACAAGAGCAGTGTTTGCACTGATTATCTTTTTAGTGGCACTTTCTGAATCAGTAGGAGCAGAGCATATTTTAGGAGCATTTTTGGCAGGAGTGCTTGTTTCCTTACTGTCACCTAATGAAGAATTAGTACATCAATTAGATTCATTTGGATATGGATTTTTGATTCCTATCTTCTTTGTTATGATCGGAGTAGATATGGATATATGGTCTTTATTTACAGAACCGATGCTGTTAATGTTTATTCCTTTATTATTAATAGCTCTACTAATAAGCAAATTATTGCCAGTTTATTATTTAAAGAAATGGTATGATAATAAAACAATTATTTCGTCCGGTTTCTTATTAACATCCACTCTATCATTAGTTATTGCAGCTGCAACAATAGGGGAAAGGTTAGATATTATTACTACAGAAATGAGTGGGATTTTTATACTGGTCGCTATCATTTCTTGTATTATCACACCGATTGTATTTAAGAAGCTCTTCCCAAAAGATGCGGCTGGAGACAAGGTAATCAAGGTGTCAATTATTGGTGTGAACCAAGTGACTATGCAGGTGTATCAAGAATTAAAGTCTCCTTTATATGAGGTTACTTTCTATCATAAGAAACAAGAAAAACAAGATTTTCAAATTGCCGATTCCTTATTCGAAATTGTCGAATTAGATCATTATTCTGAGGAGATTTTACAGCAAACCAAAATACTATCAGATGATATAGTGGTTGTTTCTACTGGAGATAATGATATTAATGAAAAAATCAGTATATCGATTAAACAAGCAGGAGTAGAACGTGTCATTTGTAGAGTAGAGGACTTAGAAAAAGAAGAGATGCTTCGCAGAGAAGGAATTGAAGTATTCTCTATGCTGAATTCTACAAAAGCACTATTAACAGCGTTAATACAATCTCCTAATATATTTGCGTTACTTGGTAATAATGAAACATCCCTTCATGAAATTACCTTGAAAAATAAGGATTATGAAGGAGTGACATTGCGAACATTCCCATTTACTGGAGATGTGATTTTTGTAAGAATTTTTAGAGGAACGGATTCTGTCATTCCTCATGGAGATACAGAGCTACATGTAAATGATCATCTAATCGTTACAGGTTCAGAGGAATATGTAACACAATTAAAACGCCAATTAGAGTTTAATATGTAGGATAAAAGTGGTGGAAGAGCGGAATATCTTCCACTCTTTTTGTAAAAATAAGCATAACACCTATTCTAACAGTGCTTTCTTTTTTATCATATCTGTAGTAAAATTAGTACTAGGTACTAATAACTTGTAATAGTTTATAGGAGGAATAAGAATGACTTTTTCATTAAAGGACAAAACCTATGTAGTAATGGGTGTTGCAAATAAAAGAAGTATCGCATGGGGAATTGCGACTTCTTTGCATAAAGCAGGAGCTCGTCTAATTTTTACGTACGCAGGGGAAAGACTAGAGAAGAGTGTAAGAGACTTAGTTGCTACTCTAGATTCAACAGATAGCTTAGTTCTTCCATGTGATGTAACGGATGATGCAGAGATTGCTAAATGCTTTGAAGCAATAAAAAATGAAGTGGGCACTATTCATGGTATTGCACACTGTATCGCATTTGCTAATAAAGAAGAATTACAAGGCGATTATATGAACACAACTAGAGAAGGCTTCTTGCTTGCACATAATATTAGTTCTTATTCTTTAACAGCAGTTGCGAAGGAAGCGAAAGGGCTTATGACAGAAGGCGGAAGTATTGTTACGTTAACTTACTTAGGAGGAGAGCGTGCAATCAGAAACTATAATGTTATGGGTGTAGCAAAAGCGTCACTAGATGCAAGTGTTCGCTACTTAGCGACAGATCTTGGAAAAGAAGGAATTCGAGTTAACTCTATTTCAGCGGGTCCAATTCGTACTCTATCTGCAAAAGGAATTAGCGACTTTAACTCCATTCTTAAAGAAATTGAAGACCGTTCACCACTAAGAAGAACTACTACTCCTGAAGAAGTGGGAGATACAGCTGTATTCTTATTCAGTGATTTTTCTAGAGGAATTACGGGAGAAAACATTCACGTTGATTCAGGTTTCCATATCATATCTTAATAATAGCCAAGCTATGCAAAAAGAGTTTTTACCTTTTTGTGTAGCTTTTTTTTATATTTATAGTATCGGTGTTTCTGTATTCCTATTCGTAAATGACACTATTCCATCTTTTTCATATGTAATTCGGTACAAAATAGGTGATTGTTGCATACATTAGGATGAATTCATTAAAACATTTGCTGTGAAATGCTATAGGAGGTGATTTTTTATGAATCAGAATGATAGTAAGCCACAAATGAAGCCAACAACGAAAACCATGGTCGGAAATATGCAAACAAGTTTCTCTAAAAAGATTTCTAAACTTGATAAATACAAGGAACTCATGGATAAATTAGAAAAAGAGAAACAGCTTCAAGAAATAAAGAAAATCAAAGAAGAAGCTGAGCAAACGTTAGATGCCAAAGAAATCCAGAAAGAAATAGCACAATACGAAACGAAGCAGCTGGAAATAGAAACTATTTCTTCTCGCAAACCATCTTTTAAAAGGGTTAAAAGCTTTAAAGAAATGGATATAACGGAGAAATTAGCATACTTACTTCATTTTCCTAAGCAATTACCACCAGTTCCTTGTATTGTATCAACGAAAACAGATAATTATAGAGGATTTGTTTTGCAATTGGATGGAGGATATGTTGAATTGCGTTTAATGGATCAAACAATTACCTCCATTAAGCTTTCAACTGTACAGGATGTAAAAATGATTGGAATATAAAAAATGTGGCAGAGCTTTCTTAGCTTTGCCACATTTTTTTTATTCCTGAAATTCTACAAAACAGTGAACAATTCTATTTAATACTTGTCTGATAACATGTGTAACCATATCTAAACATAAAATGATGAAGAGTGTGTTTTAGAAAAACAGGGAAGTCATCATGACCTCCCTGTAGTTAACTAAATATTAGTCACAGATGTCTAAGTCAACGTCAGCAATACATTGTACTGCACAGAAGCAGCTTAAATCAACTGTGATACAGCTTGAAGTACGACGGAATCCTTCTAATTCACAAATTTTGCTTAAGTCGATTCCTTTGTGTCCTACGATATCAAGAGTGTCTCCATCTTTTCCAATAGGAGCAAGAACGCGTAATACTGCACAGCAGTTATCGAATACATCTTCTACACGGAAGAAGATGGATACGCAATTACAATCTGATCCAGTAAAGAAAGCATGGAATGGTGACCCATCAGCTGTACTTAATACAAATACACGAGTATCTGCTTTGTTACGTTTAGTTGGTGATACAAGTGACCCTAATGGTTCAGAGAAACAATTTGTTTCACACTCACAATTGTCTTCCGCATTATCTTGGATATCTTTAATGGCACGAACCACTTCGCACACACAGCTGGAACCGTATTTATCTTCTTTTTTTCCACAACCCATAATTGATTTCCTCCTTGTTTGTTTCTTTCTTTATAATTCTTACACTACTAACATATTGCCGAAGGGGCTTATGGGTTACGGACAAACGCCTTTTTTCTTAAAATTGGGCTTTGAACCAATCATTTTATGAGGAATAGTCTTTTAAAGGAGGTTATGTAGGATGGAGATAAGCTGGATTGAATTTATACTTTTATTACTTGCAAGCTTTCGAATAACAAGGTTATTTGTGTTTGATCGTATTACAGAGTTTATTAGAAAAATATTCTTGGCAGAAGTAGAAGAAAAAAATGAACAGGGAGAAACAGAGGTATTTATTGTACCTAAATCTGGTATTGTTAGAGGGTTCTTTGGGGAGCTAATTAGTTGCTATTGGTGTACAGGTGTTTGGGTAGCTGGATTTCTTACAATATTATATTATTTCTTTCCAACTATTTGTGAACCTTTTGTATTGCTTTTTGCGATAGCAGGAGCGGCATCATTAGTGGAAGCTTGTTTGCAAAAATTATTTCATGATTAGCTTTTGTCCAAATAGGCTAGATGTTTACACAAGCTTAATGCTAAAACATAGAATATGATAAGCAACTATCTTACGGAGTAGTATGCTTAATTATAGATAAATCAGGAGGAATTGGAATGTTTGCGAAAAAGAAGCCAGAACAAATAATGAAAAAGCAACAACCACAACCAACAAAAGTAAAAAAGAAAAAATCAGGCTGTAATTGCGGGAAGAATTCAAGCTTTTCTAGATAATAAATACATGATCTGGCATACATTAAGACAGCGTGTGATCTTAGTTATTTTAATATGTATAGGATAAGAATATAGAGAATAGTGTATGAAGTTGCCGAAACCCACGTAGATAGTGGGTTTATTTTTTTGATAAATTTGCTCTGATAAACAGATAATAAGGTTTCAATTAGGGTGTATACAAAAATTGGGAAAAGAATATATGGGAATTATCTCATAATCAAAAGAATTTCGGAAAAAAATATAGGTAATCTCCATAAAAAAATACTACATAGGGAAGGGAAGAAAATGATTATAAAAAAGGGTAGCTTCTTATTAAGTATTTTAAGTATTTGTTTTCTTTTAACAGGATGTAATGATGAATACAACGATAGCCGATGGTCGTTGTTTAAGAAAGTAGATCCAGAGCCAATGTCTATAAATAAAGAGAATAGCATAGATGAAAAGGCTATGGTAGAAGATATAAAAAAAGAAACGGCATCTGTTTCCTCTATATTTGACGTGGCGGTTATAAGAGGTAAGAAAGAAACTCTTATAGCTTATAAGGTAAAGCATATGGCACGGTTTAAGATGAAAAGTATTGAAGAAGAATTAAAAGAAAAGTTAAAGTCTAAGTATCCTGATGAAACATTCATCGTTTCCAGCGATTTTAAGATATTTTTAGAAACCATGCGATTATGGGATTTAATGCAAGATCCGGCATTTAGCGAGAAGAAAGCAAATAAACGCTTAGAAGATATTGTCCATTTGAATAATGAATTAACGTAAAGGAGGGAGAAATATGGCTAACAGTAAAAAAAATAAAACACCAAAACAAAAGCAATATGAAAAGTTTGAACAACAATTTGAAACAAAGAGGCCAGTGCTTAAAAACTGCATAAAAGCATTTTTGGTAGGTGGGTTTATTTGTTTTATTGGACAAGTAATTGCCTATATGTATATCTATTTCTTTCATTTTACTGAGCAAACCTCTGGTAATCCAACCAGTGCTACGGTCATTTTCTTGTCTATGCTATTAACTGGATTTGGTATATATGATCGTTTAGGGCAATTTGCTGGAGCTGGAAGTGCAGTACCTGTTTCAGGGTTTGGTAATAGCATCATCTCCGCTGCCATCGAACACCGTACAGAAGGATTCGTTCTTGGCGTTGGAGGGAATATTTTTAAGCTAGCAGGTTCGGTTATCTTATTTGGTGTTTTTTCTGCATTCGTCGTAGCTTTAATTAAGACTATTTTTATTATGATGACTGGGGGATTTTAAATGCTTCGTGGAAAACAATCTTGGGAATTTACCAATCACCCAGTTATTAGATCTACTGGAGTAGCTGTTGGTCCCTTTGAAGCGAATGGTAATTTAACGAAGGATTTTGATGTGATACATGACGACTTATGGATGGGAAAAACATCTTATGAGCAGGCACATCGTCTTCTCTTAGAAGAAGCAGCACAAACGGCTTTGAAGAAAAGTAATATCAGACCAGAAGATACGCAATTCTTTTTAGCAGGTGATTTAATCAATCAAATTACCCCAACAAGTTTTGCTGCAAGAGACCTTCAAATACCGTATTTTGGTTTGTTTGGTGCATGTTCTACCTCTATGGAGGGGTTAGCACTTGCTTCCTTTATTGTTAATTACCAGGGTGCTAATAATGTGCTAACAGGTGCGTCTAGTCACAATGCTGCAGTGGAAAAACAATTTAGGTATCCAACAGAATATGGAGGGCAAAAACCTCCTACTGCGCAATGGACAGTAACAGGTGCGGGAGTCGGTCTAATTACAACCAATCAACAGAATGAAAATCTTCCCTATACCACATCAGCTACCATTGGAAAAGTAAATGATTTAGGGTTAGCTGACCCATTCAATATGGGAGGAGCAATGGCACCAGCAGCTGCAGATACTATTTTAGCTCATTTTAAGGATTTAAACTTAGATCCATCTCATTATGATTTAATTGTAACAGGTGATTTAGGTAAAATTGGACGAACAACAGCTATGGCGTTGTTAAAAGATAAAGGTCTCTCTATCGATGAAAATAAATTTACCGATTGTGGGTTATTAATCTATAAAGAAGATCAACCTGTGCAATCTGGTGGCAGCGGAGCAGGTTGTTCCGCAACGGTTCTTTATGGTCATTTACTTAATGAAATGAAAAAGGGAATGTATAAGAGAATTTTATTAGTGGCAACTGGAGCATTATTATCACCACTTACTGTGCAACAAAATGAAACGATTCCATGTATTGCACATGCAGTTTCCATAGAAATTTAATAGGGAAAGGAGGAATAGCGATGATTCCAATGTTTTTTTGGGCATTTGTCATAGGAGGAATTATATGTGTTATTGGACAACTCATGTTTGATGTAGCGAGATTGACTCCAGCACATACTCTATCAACATTAGTAGTGGCAGGCGCCATTCTTGATGGTCTAGGTCTTTATGAGCCATTTGCAGACTTTGCTGGAGCAGGTGCGACCATTCCGATTACAAGCTTCGGTAATGCACTCGTACATGGAGCGATGCAAGAAGCAGAGAAGCATGGTCTAATTGGGGTATTAACAGGAATGTTTGAAGTAACTAGCTCAGGGATATCAGCTGCTATTATCTTTGGATTTATAGGAGCATTAATTTTTAAACCAAAAGGCTAACAGACTTCTAGAGCTTGGAATCTTTATGCTTCTTTATAAGAAGTGTTTACAATAAACGTATAGGGTGACAAGCCATGCTTCTTATATTAAATACGATTGTTCGTTCCATATTAATTATTATCAGTTTATTTTTCATTACAAAACTGTTGGGAAAAAAACAGCTATCAAAGCTTTCTTTTTTTGAATATATGGTGGGGATAACAGTAGGAGATATTGCTGGTACACTATCTATGGATTCAGCTCTAGAACTGAAAGAAGGAATTACATCCATTGTCATTTGGACATGTATCCCCATTTTAATAAGCCATTTTTCCCTTCATAGTAAGAAATTCAGAGATTTTGTAGAAGGAACTCCGACTGTATTCATTAAAGATGGAAATATTATGGAGGCTCATTTGCGGAAAGAAAAATATAGTTTAGATGAATTATTAGAACAATTAAGAATCAAGAGCATCTTTCGCGTTGAAGATATCGAATTTGCTACTCTAGAAGCGAATGGAGAATTAAGTGTTCTTTTAAAAAAGGCTAAACAATCAATGCTAGTGGAGGATATAATAGATAAACCTAGAGTAGAAAAAGAGGTTTACACCATTATAATGGACGGAAGAATTCTACAAAGAACATTGGAAAAATATAGCCTTACAGAGAAATGGGTATACACGGCTTTAAAAAAAAGAGGAATACACCTACAAGAAGTTTTTCTTGCGCAGGTAGATCATCAGGGTGAGTTAACTTTTGATTTTTATGATGATGAAAAATAATGCAGTACCAAAATACTTAAAGAGAGAGCATTATCATATATGACATTCGTACATTCTATAATAACCTAGTAGCTTGCCTACACAAAACGGCTTAAACTTCATATCCTGTTAAAGAATACAGGTAAAGTGAGGTGAAGTAGGGATGTGTTATGGCGGATATGGCTATGGTGGTAATAGCGGCGGTGGATACGGTTCTTCCTTTGTATTAGTCGTTGTTCTATTCATTCTTTTAATTATCGTAGGAGCAAGCTTCTACAACTAATAAGTGAAAAAGGCAGCTTTCAATAGCTGTCTTTTTTTTGCCTTTTTCCTGAATTAGCTCGGCGCTCGCTCCGCGGAAAGCGAACAGTAAGCCTCGGAAAACACAGGCTTACTTTTGCTAGCCACCAAGAAATACTTTTTCAATGGCTTCCCAGCAGATCCCACAAGAGTCTCCCCTGTAACATAGTTAATCTGCATAAAAATTATATTTAATCTTTCTAAATTTCTTCTTCCACAAGCTTAAAATACGGCTTTCTAAAAGAGCTGTCTTCATTATTTTTCTCACCTTTTCATCAATACTTCATACAATGTACAGTAGCTCATCTAAGGAGGAAAATACGTATATGAACAATAATTTCTTTAAGAACATAGAATCTAAAACTGGTGTAAACATGAAGGATATTTTAGAACTAGCAAATTCCTTACAAAATGCTGATTTTAAAGATGAAAAAACAGTAAGAGGCGTTATTCGTAGAGTGTCTCAAATTGCAGGTAAAAATGTACCAAAAGAAACAGAAGACAAAATTGTTCAATCCATTGTAAAAGACGGTAAACAATTGGATTTCGGTACACTATCTAAAATGATTAATACAAAAAAATAATAGAAGAAAAGGGTAACTTTTACTTTTCCATTATTAAAGTTACCCCGTAATTTTTTTATGAATGAAAAGGTGTTAAAGATAAGCTGGATAAGAATCGTGATGCTCTAGCTTTTTTTCCCTTCAGATACATAGGAAGTGAAAGATACAATTCTTGTTGTGCCCTTGTCATCGCTACATACAGTAATCTTCGTTCTTCCTCTAAAGGTTTTAAATCGTTATTTCGATAAGAATCTAGTGAAAAGTCATGGGGCAAGGAACCATCCACTGCACCTAAAATATAAACGATTTTATATTCCAATCCTTTTGCACGATGAATCGTACTGAGAGTAATAACATTCAGCGCGTCTCGATATTGCTTCCTTAATTCATCATTCATAGCAATCATATGATCCGTATAAAGAACAAATTCCTCAAGGGAAGTGAATTTCCGAGCAACAACTTTTAAATCACGAATATCATCTGAACCCTTATCCCACTGATTTCCTTCATTTCCCCGTTTTTTTATAAATTCTAGGAAGCCTAATTCCTTTTCAATTGTTTGGATGGCGTCTAAAGGTGTCGACTTCGTTAGTTTTTTCAGTAAGGCTGGAATTCGTTTTAATCGACTCTCTTGAAAGGCAAACCCCGTTTTTACAAGTGGTAAACAATCTAAAAAGCTACAATCTTCTAAGATACTAGTAGCCTTAATATCTTGTAATACTGTTTTTTTCAAAAAAAGTGTTGGCAATATATCTGTGACTGCCTGTTGACTATCAGGATCTACTATTAATCTTAAATAGGCTAGCATGCTTTTTACAATGAATCGTTGATAGAAAGACCCAGCATTTTGTTCCAGAGCAAATGGAAGATTAGAAGAAGCAAGCCGCTCAAACATAGCTCGACTATTAGTATTCGTTCGAAATAGAATAGCAAAGTCTTTAGGTTCAAATCCTTGTTTAATTTTCTCCTGCATATCTGTCACTATCATAGTAGCTTCTTCTTCCTCATCATATGGATAGAAGAAAACAGGTTTCTTTCCTTTATAGCTTGTATGCATTTGTTTAGTTCGTCTTTGCGTATTTTTACTAATAGTAGCTTTTGCAATAGAAACGATTTCCTTCGAGGATCGATAGTTATAATCCAAGATAATTGTTTTTGCATTAGGAAAATCTTTTTCAAACTCTAACAGGTATTTAGGGTCACTGCCTCGAAATGAATAAATAGCTTGATCATCATCTCCTACTGCATAAATAGAGGTAGCTTTTTGTGTCATTAATTTAATCCATTCATATTGGACCTTATTTATATCTTGAAACTCATCTAAAAGAAAATGAGAAAAACGTTTTTGATAGGTTGCTAGTAAGTTTGGATTTTCTAGGAAAAAGTAATACCCATTCAAAAGCATATCATCAAAATCATATAAATTTTTCTCTTGTTTCTTCGCTTCATAATCACTATATAATAGAGCAACCTTATTTTCCCAATCATTTATCGGTTCTACCTGACTAGGAAGAAGCATACTGTTTTTCCATGCACTAATAAGCTGTAAGGCAGCATCCATAGGGAAGTCCTTTTCATCTATTTGGTGAGCACGAGCACTTTCTTTTAATATAAGTTCTCGTTGCCAATTACTGCTTAAGAGGTGTTCTCGTTGCCATTTCTCAGGTTGATGAAACATTAAAATTTGATATAAGATACTATGAAATGTGCCAGAAACAATCTTGTTAATCAGTTCTTTCGTCATCATAGGATAATGAGAGAGACGATCCTTCATTTCCTTTGCAGCCTTATTGGTAAAAGTTACTAACATAATGGTAGAAGGATTAACTTTGTGCTCATGTATTAAATAAGCAGCTCTTGTAGTAAGAACACGAGTTTTACCACTTCCAGCTCCAGCAACTACTAGTATAGGACCATAGTCAATCGACACTGCCATACTTTGAGAAGCGTCAAGTGGAAAACCATTTTTCTGCAGAATGTCTAGATACGAACTAGGGGAATAGGTTGTGCTTTTATTGGTGACTATCGCTGACTCATGTACAGAGGTTTTGGCAGTCATTGGATGTTTAAACGTTAATTCAGGCTCTGTGTTTTTTGTTTTGGAAATACTACGAGATTTAGGAATTCGAAATCCATTTTTTTCTTCATATTCATTTGATGCAGCTTGTTCATCTTGATAATTGGAAATTTCTCGCATTTCACAAGGCTCTTTAGAAGAATAATGATAGAAATAAGGAGAACTAGCAATACCTAAATATAACTGTACCGTTTCTCCACAAACAGGGCATACAAGCTTACCTTTTTTGCCGGCCTCATATATTTTTTGAAATTCATCTCTTGCGGTTGAATGAATGGTAATAAATTGATTATTAAATAAGGCAGTTAACATGAAGAAACCTCAAATCTTATTAAAACTTTAAATAGCTATCTTTTACTATTTAACATCATAACATTGTTTATTAGAGAGAGAAAGGTTTGATTTAGGTGAAACGTGGAATAGAATAATATACTAATATAGGAGGAAATTAGCATGGGATACATACTACCGATAAGACATTATGAGCAAGAGCAATATAATATTAGAGATATAGCGAGCAAGCAAAAAATATACAAAAAAGAAGAAGTAACAAAAATTGCAAAAATAAATAATACCATGGATCATTTACAGTTACAGAAGGAAGCAGATGATTTAACGAAACAACAAATGCATGAAAATCAGCTTTTGAAAGAGCGAATGATTGCTCAAATCACTGGTAAAGGTACTCGCTTTCATGCATCTATCTAATTTCCTTAATCCATACCATAATTTTGTATATATAAGGGGTGCCCATCTTGCCATTCTGCATAAAGAATTGTTTTTGGTTGGGTGAATCCCTGTTTTTCTAATTTCTCTCTAAATTGTTGTTCTGTTAAGCCAATATAGGATAAATTTTCTTTGATAATCTCTCCGTCCATAATGATGCTAATGGGTAGTGTATTAGTTTGGTAAGGGATTTGTAACTCCTCTTTCGTTGGACTTGATAAAGCTTGTTTTTTCATGACACTAATGGTTCCATCTGTTTCAAGAATAGCAAAGGCACATTCGGTGATGGAAAAAACATCCTTCGATCGAAGTAAATGCTGCAATTGATTTAAATCTAACCGATTCTTCTTTAATTCCTCATAGTCAATTTTTCCTTTATTTATGATAATAGAAGGTTTTCCTTCGAGTATTTTTCTTGTTTTTCGAAATTTCTGTGTAAGTAATTCTGTTAGATAGATAAGAGCTCCCCATATAATAATGGAGTAAAGAATTTCTTTTATTCCCGTTTCTTTGTCATACATAGCATTTCCTACTAGTTCTCCTAGTATTAAAACAGATACAAAATCAAATGTAGTAATTTGTGTAATTTCTGTTTTACCAAGAATTCTAGTTAGTATTAAAAGAAAAACATATCCAACTAGGAGCTCTGTGAATATATGAGTAAAATCCATTAACATCTTCCTTTCTTCCAATCATTGTAGGCAAATAAGAGAAAATTAAACAATATTTGCTTACCCAACAAGAAAAGAAGTGTATCCTTCGAATCATCTATGAAAGAAGTAGTTTTTTTATATCGCGAAGAGTAGAGCCTTGTTGCATAATGGCAAGGACATCCTCTAATAATCTAAGCTGATTGTTTGAGATAATATTTTATTGTAAAAATATACCTATTTGTTAATATAAGTATATGTGTATGGGTAATGTGGGGTATTTTAACAAGTCACTCGTTTAAATTTCATTAAGAGAGAAGTGGATATTTTGATTGCAAAATATATTGGTACCACTGATCATCTGTTACAAAATTCTACTATATCAGAAAAAGTAACTGGATTGATCCATCCAAAATTTAGATTTAAATATAGTGGAATTATTGAATTAACAGACAAGGAAATAAAATTAGAAAATTGGAAGGAAATTAATTTAGATGAAATTCAGTCAGTAAAATGCGAATTTGACGATTTGTTTTTGGAAGGCAAACAATCAATGGAGATAATAGGCTAGGTTATTATACAAAAGGTGAGCCATTAATAATTACAGTAGGGAACGAAAAAATTTACTTATTAATTGATTGGAATTTTACAACTGGTTTTTCAGATAATAAGAAATGGTTAGAGAAAATGGAAGCATTGCTATAATAATAAATCCTCTCTAAATTCTCTGAAGAGGATCCAATAGAATTAGAAAAATGACGTGTTTTTGGACACGTCATTTTATATGTGGATTAACACGGAACAACTAGCCATAAATCAGACTCTTATAATCTTTTCATCATCGTTCTATGTGGAATTCCTGCATCCATAAATTCTTCTGATACGATCTCATAGCCTAATTTTTCGTAGAATGGGATTGCATGAGTTTGAGAGTTAAGTTTGAGAGCAGGGGCTTTCTGGCTTATTGCATGCTCTTCCATTTTGTCCATTACTAGTTTCCCAGCTCCACCTTTTCGGCTGGACTTTAAGATGCAAACTCTTTCTACTTTGCCATAGTCTGCAAAAGGACGATATCTTCCTGCTCCGACTGGACGGGATTGATCATCGTATAGAACAATATGTGCACAATCTTGTTCATATTGATCTACTTCTAATTCTTCGGGAACATTTTGTTCTTCTACAAATACTGTTCTTCGCACGTAATATGCATCTTTTAATTCTTGTTCTGTTTGGGCAACGATTGCTTTCAAGATTTAAATCACTTTTCCTTTCCTAAACGGAATGTTTCTAATACAGTCCATGAACCATTTTCTAACTCATATAATAGATGAAAACGGTCTGTTACTTCCTCATGATTAAACGCTTGCATACTTAAATTACTAAATAAATCTAAGTGTTCATCACTAGATAGTTCTTGCCCAAGAGTAATATGTGGAACAAAAGGATGTTCAATCGTCACATTGAGTGAGCTCACTAGTTCTTTTTGTAAGTCCTCTAAGTTTGCATTAGGTTCTACTTTTAAATAGATGACATTAGATACTGGCTTAAAGGAACTCACCTTTACAATTTTTATTGGTATAGAGCGATAATGTTTAGCTATTGTTTCTAACTTATTGCTAATGTCTTCAATCTCTTCATTATTAGCTTCAAGCTCACCAATCAATGTAATATGTGGCGGAATTAGCGCGTATTTTGGGTCATAGCGTTTACGATACGAGTTAGCCACATCCTGCAGTTCTTTTCCTGGGAAAATTGCGATTCCATATTTCATCCTTTGAACCTCCTACTTCATAAGAATACTTCTATTATATAGAAAATGGACTTATTCTTTATACGTTTACAATGTTCTATATGTTAGATATTATAACAAAATAATCAAACTAAGTTCAAAGTTTTCCGGAAAAATGTTAGAGGTAGCTTCTAGGAGGAAAACATCCGTAGTAGAATTTTTCCTAATAAAGGTTGCCAATACTTCCATGTATGATCTCCATTAAATTCTTCATAAAAATAATCTGCATTAGAGGCTCTCAACATTTTCGATAACTCTCTATTGGGTGTTAGGAAATCTTCAATAGTATCATTCGTTGTCTTTACCGCTGTTTCCTCAGATCCGATAATATGATCTATCTCTAGAAGATGATAGTTAGAGAAATTTTCTACAGCAGTTAGAACATCTTCGTTTACTAAAGGAGATTGAAGCATCACTTTTCCAAAGGTATGAGGATATTTAAGTGCAGTCATTAATGAAACAGTTGCACCTAATGAATCCCCGATTAGTCCTCGTGTTAATCCCATTTGATAGGTTGGGTATTCTTTGTCTATAAATGGAACAAGCTCATGTGCTAAAAAGCGAATATACTTAGCGTTTTGAGATCCAGAGGGATGATACTTTTCCCGTCTATTTTGAACACTAGTATAGGGAATACCTACAATGATCGTATCTGTTAATTGATTATGTAATTCATCGACAACTCTTCCTATCCGTCCAAGTTGAAAATAATCTTTCCCGTCTTGTGCGATAAGCACATGATATTTATAAAGAGTAGAAAAATTTGATGGTAGATATATGAGTAAGGTTATGTCTTCTTCTAATTCTTTACTATATAGCTGTACTTCTTGTATTTGACCTTGCTTCGCCAAGTTGATCCCCTTCCTTTTATTAGGTTTTAGTCAAGTTTAACAGTAATAGAAGGTGTTGAATAGTGAGAAGTTAGGTGTTCGCTTAACTTAGAATTACATACTATATATTGTGTATATTTTATGAACTTATCACTATATATCGATTTTTGTTGTTTTGAAGCTATATAATGGAGGTTGATAATTTAAATTGGAGTGATAGGTTTGAAACAATTACTAATGGAATTTGAGGAGATAATGAAAAGTAATAATCAAGATTTTATCCAAGAGAATGCAAATGTGGACGGAATGAGCCCTATGAGTCATATGATGCAATTTGCTTCTACTTCCTCTAAACATTATACAATGGAACATTTATTATCTAAAGAAGTGAAAACGGCTTTTGAAGAGGGATATATTCATATTCATGATCTCGACTTCTTTTCATCTGGTACAACAACATGCTGTCAAATTCCTTTAGGAAAAGTATTAGCAGACGGATTTAATACAGGCCACGGCTTTATGAGAGAACCGAATTCCATTATGAGTGCAATGGCACTTACTTCTATTATTTTACAAGCAAATCAAAATCAACAACACGGTGGACAAGCGATACCTATGCTTGATTATGATTTAGCACCATACATACAAAAGTCTTTTACTAATAACAAGAAAAAACTGGAAGAAATTATCAAAGATGCTAATGTTTTAGAACAAAAAGCATGGGAATGGACGGAGAAGGAAACCTACCAAGCATGTGAGGCATTTATCCACAATTGTAATAGCATGCACTCAAGAGGTGGAAATCAAACACCATTTGTGTCGGTTAATTTAGGTACAGATACTTCAGTCGAAGGAAGAATGCTAACTAGAAACTTACTGCTTGCAACAAAGGCAGGACTTGGAAGAGGCGAAACACCAATTTTCCCAATCATTGTTTTTAAAGTAAAAGACGGTATTAATTATGAAAAAAATGATCCAAACTATGATTTATTTCGCTTGGGATTAGAAACTACCAGTAAAAGACTATTTCCTAATTTTGTATTTATTGATGCACCGTTTAATCTAGCGTATTATAATGGCACACCAGAATCAGAGGTCGCAACAATGGGTTGCAGAACGAGGATAATGGGAAATTTGCATGGAAAAGAACAAACAATTGGGAGAGGGAACTTATCTTTTACAAGCATTAATTTACCTCTTTTAGCTTTAGAATCCACAACTATAGAAGACTTTTATGAAAAACTTACTACAAATATAGATTTAGTAGTGAAGCAATTATTCGAACGTTTTATGTATCAGGGCAGTAAAAGAGGAGCTAACTTTAAATTTCTATATACGCAAGGTGTTTGGAATGGTGGAGACAAGCTTGCTATAGAGACACCTTTAAAAGACATATTGAAACAAGGGACTTTATCAATTGGCTATGTAGGTTTGGCAGAAGCACTTGTTGCATTACTAGGAGTTCACCATGGTGAAAGTAAAAAGGCATATGAAATAGGCTTAGAAATTGTTCGATTTATGCGCCAAAAGGCCGATGAAGCAGCAGAGCAATATCAGTTGAATTATTCACTAATTGCCACTCCAGCAGAATCATTTGCAGGAAAAGCATTACGAACAACTAAAAAACGCTTTGGGGTTATTAAAGGAGTAACAGATAGAGAATATTTCACCAATAGCTTTCATATACCAGTGTATTATCCAATTTCTATCTATGAAAAAATTAAGAAAGAAGCTCCTTTTCATGAACTCTGCAATGCGGGGCATATAACGTATGTAGAGCTAGATGGAGATGCTAGTAAAAATGTTGATGCAATAGAAACGATTGTAAGAACAATGAAGGAAAGCGGTATAGGGTATGGAAGTATCAATCATCCTGTAGATCGTTGTCTTAGCTGCCAACATAAAGGCATTATCAATAAGCAATGTCCTAATTGTGGAGAGGAAGACGAAAAACAGATTGAAAGAATAAGACGTATCACAGGATATTTAGTAGGTTCTTTAGATAGATGGAATACAGCAAAACAAGCAGAAGAAAAGGAACGAGTTAAGCATCGATGAGAGTATTATCGATTATTAGGGATAGTATTGTAGATGGACCAGGATTACGAACTACTATTTTCTTTGCTGGGTGTCCTCATTACTGTAAAGGATGTCATAATCCTAAAAGCTGGAATGAGAATGGAGGGGATATGATGACTGTTGAAGAGATTATGGACGAAATCGGCAGTGATCCTCTAAATAATATCACTTTTAGTGGTGGTGAGCCCTTCATGCAAATCGATGAATTAATTGTTTTAGCAAGAGAATTAAAAGCATTAAATAAGAATATCTGGTGCTATACAGGGTTTACATGGGAAGAACTTCAAGAGAAGTTTGCTGATAGATTTAAAGAATTAGGAAAATATATAGATGTTTTGGTAGATGGAAGATTTGTATTAGAGGAGAGAGATTTAAGCTTAGTTTATAAAGGAAGTAGTAATCAACGAATTATTGAATGCCAGAGAAGTTTTTTGGAGAGTAGGGTATGTTCAGCTGGATTTTAATGGGCTAAAGTTTTTAGGACGAGTGCACAATCATTATTTTCCTACATAATTATGTTAGTATGAATATATAGTGTTATCATACTAAGCATCAGGTGAAACAAAGGGGAGAATTTGATGGGAAAAGTAACGATAATAGCAGGTGGTCATAAAATCGACTCAAGGCTAACAGGAATTTTACAATTTGCTAAGCATTTTTTAGAGGAAAAGCAGGTAGAATTAGAAGTAATACAGGTACATCAGTTACCAAGTGCTGCTCTAATTACTGCTGATTTTATGAATGAAGAAATTGTGGAAGCAAGACAAAAGGTAGAGGGAAGCAAGGGTGTTATTGTTTTATCACCAGTATTTCAGGCATCTTATTCAGGGATAATTAAGACGTTTCTTGATCTTTTACCTCAGAAAAGCCTTCGTGAGAAAACGGTATTACCTTTTATGTTAGGCGGCAGTTATGCGCATTTATTGGTTATGGATTATGCTTTAAAGCCAGTTCTAGGTAACTTAGGTGCAACAAATATTTTAACAGGTGCATATGTGATGGATGCTCAAATTGCGAAAGAAGATGATGGTAATTATCTTTTAGATGAGGAAGCGACTGTTAGGTTGGTTCAGCAGCTTGAGCAATTAGTTGATGCAGTGAAATAGGGGAAGGTGGTATCTCAGTGATTTTTGGGATACCATTTGTTTTGTTTGGAAATAAGATCTGGAAAATTAGTGCTAGAATATGGGAATGGAACATGCTATGATAGGTGTACTAATAATTTGATCTGATAGTTCAGCGGGAGAATACATCCTTGACAGGGATGGGGTCGGGGGTTCGAATCCCTCTCAGATCATTTAATGAGAAGAGTCTTTATTCCTTGTATATAAGGAGGCAAGGCTTTTTTTGTTTACTTCTAGGGAATCTATAATTAGCCTACGTATAATTAATAGAAACTACTTTGAATTGAGAGGAAAGTACCTTTTATTGATTGGCTTTTTTTAAGCATCTACTTTTAAGTTTAAAAATAGATGCTTGGGAGTTTTGGAATTGTGCTTGTAGTGGAATTGCTAAATCAATTGTGTTGCTGAAACTGCGAATCTAAAAGGTTACTAAGCGATCCTGTCAATTGGTTAAGCAATGCTATTCTAATAGTATTTTATAAACTTATACAAAGAGAGGTATTTTTTTGAGACCGAAAATATTAAGAACTTTTGTGTACTTAGTAATAATAATAGCCATAGGTTTGGTTTTCTCATTTTATAAAATCTATGATGCAGATCTTTTTAAAAGTGATAATGCTGAGTATTCAGTAACAATTGTGGGATTGATCATATCTGTTATTGCTTTTTTATTTGCTTTTTTAACATATGTTTCTATTGATAGTGTAAATAAAATCACACAAATGGATGGAAATGTATTAGAAAATGAAAATTATATCACTTCGTTTACTAGCTTAATTAGCGAATATGATATGGAAGATTCAAGTAAGTTCAGTAAACATGTCCTGAAAAATTTAAAAGATCTTTTTAAATATAAATCTAAGACGGCTGTCCAGTTTGCAAATAATTTACAAATGTTAATTGATTTATTAGTATTTCTTCCTTATATGTATCATAGCGAGGGAGAAAAAGCTAAGAATCAAAAGAAAATGAAAAAAATTCTTAAAATCATTAACAAGAGAGAAAAAACATTATTGGCGGTTAGTAATGGTAATTTAGTTCTGATTTCAGAAACTGTAAAGTTAATAGAGTCCGTTCTAAATTATCAAGAGCATGTGCATACAGATGAATTTAAAAAGACTTCTACTCTTTTAGAAGTCAGAGGAAATATGTTAAGGAACTCTGTTACCCAAATGGTTTACTGCAATTATAAAGGATTATACTATCAAAAAAAAGCAATTGGAGTATTGCAAAAAAAGTATGGAATTCCAAATGGAAACACATTTATGTACAGCAAATTAAAGCTTATTAAACGTAAAATATTGTCTTTAGAAAATCATGATAAAGAATTATTTATTATCTATCTTAAAGAAGCTCAAAAATCTTTTGATAAGGCAGTGAAACAGGGAAGTGATGATGTTATGTGGGAAGGATTTATAAAATTTAATGCAGCAAGAACCTGCTATTTATTATCTATTGTTGGGGAAGAAACGATAGATAATTGGTATAGTATGATGAATGAAGCTTTATCTGCTCGATATAGATTGAGCATCTTGATAGATGATATTTTGCAAGATAAAGAAACAACACATTTACAAGAAGCTTTCAAACATGAAAGTAATATGGCGGAATTAGTTAAAATAAATATTCTAATGGCCGAAGAGTTAGATATTACCAATAGAACGGAGAACCTTAAGTATTCTGCACCTTTTTATCAAGGTTTACAGGAAGAAACTTTATTAACTGTTTCATATAATAAGCATTTTGAAATTATTGTGAATCTTCAAAAGGAAATAATACATTACCTTCAAGAGATAGACCAAAGTACACCAGTTGCATAGTTAAAATAATTGGTTCAGACATAAGTATTTAGCAAATGATAATCCAAACACTTAGTTGATTTTTGATATACTTCCCTATAGATACCAGATTACTTTAACAAAGATTTCTGGCTAGCTAGAAGGGAGTTTTTTTTATGTCCAGCGGTTGTGATTCTTTTAGATGAATAGTATGGAACATTGTGGAGTTAGTGGATGTCCACCTATCTTCTAGGATAGCTAAAATACTTTTTCTACTTACAAAATTTCAATGGAAGTTCCTTATCAAATGATTAGCAAGAACATTATAAGGGTAATATTAACTTGAATAATGAATATATAACTTGTATAAATATCATTTATTAAGGAGGACAACCATGAAAAACTCTAAAAGATTAGGAGTTATTTATCTAGTATTCTTTGCAATTATGATTTTCTTAAACTATTGGTCACCAATGAATGTAGGAAATGTAGCAAATGCAAACCAACCACTCATTCAGCCAGCTGGATATGCCTTTTCTATATGGGGATTGATTTATCTTCTATTAGTAATATGGATTATAAGGATTTTTGTAGTAAGGGATACATCTACATATGAGATAGTTAGCTATTGGCCAGCAGTAAACTTCTTATTTAATGGTTTGTGGATTCTAGCCTTTACAGCTCAGTGGCTATTTACTTCGGTTATCATTATTTTTGCTTTGCTAATTACATTAATTATCATTTATTCTTCTATTAATAAGAGCCCATCCCATACGTTTTTCGAAAAGTTACCATTTTCTTTTTATATTTCTTGGGTATCTGTTGCTAGTATCTTAAATGTATTTGTTTGGTTAGTTGGGATTGATCAGAGAGAATTATTAGGTATGGGAGAAGAAATGTGTTCCATCATCATTCTATTTGTGGCAACCGCTTTGGCCATGTGGTTCTCCATTCGTTTTAAGGACTTTATTTACACATTCGTTTTTATTTGGGCTTTTGTTGGAATTTATATGGAGACTTCTAGTGATATGATTCAGAATACTACGTTGGTTCTGATTGTGATTCTTGTTATTACATTTTGTTATGTTGTATATAGTTACTTCAAGAATCGTCATTTAAGAGGTAGAAGGTTATAAGTATTAATCATATAAATGATTATTTATAAAAGTTTTCCTTTTTTAAGGAAAGCTTTTCACAGTGTTGAAAAAAGATTATGTCAATGAAAAAGCCTCCAATTTTTATAACAGGAGTGTGTCGAGAACTTGTATCAGTAATTAACTCACTAAATAAGGTTTGATTTCTGTTACAGGCGTTCGGTTCGCTTTTCATGGGGCTCGAAGCTTTATACTCTGTCCATGGTCTACAGAGTATAAAGCTTCGCAGATTCCAAAGGATTCTCACCGCTGAAACATAAATCATCTGGATAAAAAGAACCTTATTGAAAAAAATTCCACAGCCAATTCGTAGGAATCCTCAAAATAAGCGGAGAATTCCGATTAATGGCAAATATAAAGTTAATTTCCTTGTTAATAAGCGGAGTTTTCCGGTTAAGTAAGTAAAATGCCTCCGATTTTCATGTGTTATAAGGAAATAGGCGTAATTCTCCGTCTATTTCCGTTGTTTTTCATGAAAGTAACGAAAATAAGAGGATATCTACGACTATTTTTCCAAAAGTGGTTTTATCCAAATTCTATATGTTACGAAGCATCGTACATTATTTCATAGTTCTTTCGATTTTTTCTACTATCTCCATATTTGAATGGGTGAAGTACATAAAAAATCCCTCGTTTTTCATTATGATACGAGAGGGTCTATCTCTATTTTCACAAATTCTCCATAGACAATTTTGTTTTTCAACAGTATGAAAAGCTTTCCTTTTTTAAGGAAAGCTTTTTTGTGTTTCCGAATATTGGATGGGACGGAAAATGTCATTAGAAAAAATGATTTAATTTTCTGAAACTTATTTGATGGTTACACGTATACTTTATAACTTTAGCAAATAGTGAGCTAGTTCCATATAAATATAGCAAGTATACAGTGCTTTATATTTCGAAGCATACACATAAGGTATTAGGAGGTTGTTCTATTGAAGAAGCTAGCAACCATCATTTTTGGATTATTGTTATTAACTGCATGTACTGCGGAAGAAAAGCAATATAACTATTTATTTATAGGAGAAGGGGATTTCTGGAAAGCTGAATATGTTTATAGGGGAACAGAGGTATGGAAAAAAGAGGGAGAAAGAGAGCGGTATTCTTATAGAGATAGTGATGAGTTTACTTTGACATATAAAGGGGCTAAAGAAGAACTTTCTACTATGAAATCTCTTGAATATCAGTATAAGACCTCTGGAGGAAGTAGTACAATGCAGGAAGAGTTTGATGAACCGACTTCTAAGGTTACTTTTACACAAAAAGGAAGTTCAGAAAATGGATCAAAAGTAAGCGAAGATGAAGTGATTCAAGTACAGGTAGAATGGGATGGACACAAGGAAATATTTGAATTACGTAATACGAATAAGTAGTTTAATTAAGGAGAAAAATTAAGCCGCCATTATAAAGGTGTTACTTTATCATCTAATTGGTAGAGTAACACCTTTTTTATTATTTCATACTATCAAAAAATAAATCAACATCTTCCACTTTAGAAACTAAATTAGGTATATCTCTAAACGATAAGTTTGTTAAGCAACTTCTTAAGAAATATGTTATCTCATTTGTGTTTTTATTTAATCTTGTTCCCAGTCTTGCATTAATAAAACCAGCTTCAAAAACAATAGGGTTCTCTTCTAGAAACTTAGCTATCTCATTAGATTTAACCGTATATAAAGTGGTATCCTCTTGATTATTATAATACTGACCAATTAAGTAACCTACTATTGAATTACCTTGTAATAATACGGCTGATACAAAGAAATCACTTAGAGGGTTCCCTTTTTCTACTGAATAGCTAGTTACAGGCATTTTTAATAGTTTCTGATAGGATGCCGACCTAGGAAGAACTACTTTCACTCCTTCGAATTCCTCATAAGTACCTAATGAGTCAATGTCTTCTTGCAAGTAATAGGATTTTTTCTCTTGCTGCATTTCTTCAGCAGCAATTGCTTCTTGCATGACTTGACTTTGCATGGGAACATCAAATTTATCACTAATAATCTCCGTTAATGCTTCTTGAAGACACTTTTGCACTAATGGTCTAGCCGTATTGATAAACTGTTGTGTTACTTTGAATTTGAATCTCTCCTTTATAACAAACTTAATAAAGTCATCACTAGGATTTTCAAATATCTCTTTAATAACAGATTTAAAGGATTGTGAGTATATTAGAGATTCAGCTAGTAATTTTATCGTTTCATAATCATAAAGATTTTTAGAAAACTTAACTAAATGACTAAAATCATCTTCAGAATACGAAGTTAAGTCAAATACAAAGAAAGGAGTAGGATCCATTATATTAGTATTGTTTAAATCTGTGAAAAAGTGATACTCTATTCCATTCGTTAATATGCCCAGTCGAACATTTGGAAACGTGCTAAAGTATCTACTTAATTGCGGAGCACTTTTGTTAATTTTACTATTGATTGGTTTTGCTTCTACAAATATTTTAGGTTCGCCATTTATAGAAATTGCATAGTCCACTTTTTCATTCTTCTTATGAAAATCTGCCGTGAATTCAGGAGTAACCTCTTGTGGACTGTATGTATCGTAGCCAAGGCCTCTAAGTAGAGGTAAGATGAGAAACTGTTTAGTAGACTCCTCATTCTTAATTAAATCTCTATTTTCAAGAATTACTTTATTTAACATTTCTAGCGTTTCTTTAAGATTCAATACTATCACTCTCCAGATTTATTATTTAGATGGAACAATATAAAAGTAAGGCTATTACTATTCATTTTTGGTACAATCTATCTTTTGTTGTGTGAATTATTTATTTTTAGGCATACTAATTTGGTAAATCTATTCTATTCATATGTTGAAAATTATATTTTGCATAACGAGTAAATATGAATATTATTACAATAGATAATACCATTTACTTTCCATATTTTCTCTGTTTATTAAAAAGGTTCATAATTCCATAACAATTTAAAGTTGTAGATTGATCTTAATAGAAACTAGGTAGAAATTTATAAGATTTCCATTTATTTTCTGGTGAAATATTTTTTCATTAAAATGACTAAAAATATAGAAAAATAAAAATATTTTATTCTTTTAAATGAAATAAAAAATATTCTTTAATAACGTATTGATTAATGAAAAAAATTTTCGTATAATGAAAACAGTTAAAGAAAACACTTACATTTACAAAAAATGAGTTATAGGAAAGGTGGTTGTCTTATGGATGCCTATTTATTAATTATTGCACTAGTATCCATTATTGTTGTTATTTTGGGAGTTTCCTTGTTTAAATGGCATGCATTTATTAGTTTAACGGTTGCGAGTTTATTTCTTGCTATTTTCTCAGGATTATCCTTTGATAAGATTGTAAGCGCTTATGAGACAGGCGTTGGTGGAGTATTAGGTCATTTAGTTGGAATTTTGGCTTTAGGTACTATCTTGGGGAAAATGCTTTCTGAGTCAGGAGCAGGTCTAAGAATTGCTAATTTCTTTATAAAGGTTTTCGGGGAAAAGAAATTACCATGGGCAATGTTCTTTTCTGGTTTTATCATTGGAATTCCTGTGTTTTTCGAAGTCGGTATTTTAATTCTATTACCATTAGTTATTTCTATTCATAAAGCTACTAAAAAGAATATTCTTTTAATAGCACTACCTGGTATTGCAGGATTATCGATTGTGCATGGACTTGTTCCTCCACATCCAGGTGCAATTGCAGCAATTGGAATTTTTGATGCGAATTTAGGAAAAGTATTACTCTATTCATTAATTATCGCTTTACCTGCTGGTATACTAGGAGGACCAATATTTGCAAAATATATTAGTAAACGTGTAACACCAGAAGGGGAATCTACTTTAATTACAGCAGATCCAGTAGCAGATAGTAAACTACCTAGTACTGGCGTTTCTTTTCTATCTATATTACTACCAGTTATTTTAATGATTATTGGTACTGCTGCACCATATATGACAGTTTTTCCAGAGAGTGTTAGAAGCTTACTAGCTTTCTTAGGAAGTCCGTTATTAGCTTTATTAATTGCCGTTTTCTATGCATACTACTTCCTTGGTTTCCGTCAAGGTATGAACAAAGAAAGTATTAGAAAGTTTACAGAAGATTGCTTTGTCCCAGTTGGATCTATTTTATTAATAATTGGTGCAGGTGGGGCATTTAAACAAGTTCTAATTGATAGTGGTGTTGGTACTACAATTGGAACGATGTCTGAAAGCTTATCACTATCTCCATTAGTTCTAGCATTCTTTATTGCAGGATTAATTCGTATTGCGACAGGATCAGCTACTGTTGCCCTGACAACTGCAGCTGGAATCGTTTCTCCTATTATCGCAGGAATGTCTGGCGTGAATGTAGAGCTATTAGTTATTGCAACAGGAGCAGGATCTCTTATGTTCTCCCATGTTAATGATGCAGGATTCTGGATGGTTAAAGAGTATTTAGGGCTTAGTGTAAAAGAAACCTTTAAGACTTGGACCGTTCTTGAAACGATTCTATCCTTTGTGGCATTTGCTGGTGTATTAATTCTTGATATGTTTATTTAATAAATAAAAAAAGAGTGGCTTTAGAGAGAGGTTAAGTACCTGTTCTAAAGTCACTCTTTTTTTGTTATATTCTGGTATCAGAAATAGCATTTCTAATTTTCTCTAAAGTTTTATTTGCCACTTCTTTATTTAATATCATCATATTTACATATAATGCATCAATTAAGCTTAACTGAGCAATCCTAGAAGATAAGGCTTCTGAACGATATTCTGTTTCTTCAGAACTCGTGAACAGGGCTACATCTGTATTTTGTCCAACAGGAGATTTTGGATATCCTGTAATACCGATTGTTTTTGCTCCATTACTCTTAGCTGACTTCATAATGCTTATGGTGTCCTTGTTAGTCCCAGAGTGAGAGATAATAACAGCAACATCATTCTCTGATAATTGAGAAGAAGACATGAGCTGGAAGTGGGAATCCACGAATGAAAACGCTTTTATTCCCGTACGTACAAATTTATGAAAGGCATCCATTGCGATAACGGCAGATCCACCGGTACCATAAAATTCTACTCGATTCGCATGTAGTAATAAATCAACTGCTTTTTGAATAGAATGACCATTTAATATTTCTAATGTGTTTTCTAATGTACGTATATTAGATAAAAATACTTTTTCTGTTACGGTTTTAACGCTGTCTTCTTCAGAAATTTCTTCATGTATTTGTTGAATTGGTTCAATAACCTCAGAAGCTAGTGCAATCTTCATAGCTTGGTAGCCTTTGAAGCCAATTCTTTTACAGAATCGAAAAACAGTTGCATCTGCAACTCCTAAATCTTCTGCTAATTCATTGATAGTAGAATGAATGATTTTTTCTGGATTTTCAAGAATATAATCGGCGATTTTTTTCTCTTTTTCACTGAGTCTAGCGTAATAGGAACGAATTTTTCCAAGACAGTTTTGCGCCATCGACTTCTATCCTTTCAAAATAATATAGTGGTAGTATAACACAATACATCGTTTGAAAAAAAATTTCTTGAAAATAGGGTATTTATTAAAAAAAATTCACAAAAGGGTTTAAAATTCGAAAAAAATTTCGTATAATGTAATTAAAGAAGAAATATTTTTTCTTAAAAAGGAGAGTGTAATGATGAATATAGGTCTTATTGGTTTAGGAAAAATGGGATATAACTTAGCATTAAATATGGTAGATCATAATTATAGTGTAACAGCTTTTGATATAAATGAAAGCGCTGTAAAAGAAATTTCTCAAAAAAATGTAACTGGAGTAAATACAATTGAAGAACTCGTTAACAAATTGTCTTCTCCAAGAGTAATTTGGTTAATGGTTCCAGCAGGAGAGATTACTGAAAATGTTTTAAGAGAATTAAAAAAATATTTAACAGTTGGGGATATCGTAATGGATGGAGGAAATTCTCATTATAAAGATTCAAAACGAAGAGCCACTGATTTAGCAGAATTAGGTGTTCATTATCTAGATGTAGGAACAAGTGGTGGAGTAAGTGGTGCGCGAAATGGCGCATGTATGATGGTAGGTGGCAGCAAGGAAGTATTTGAGTCAGTGGAGTCATTATTTAAAGATCTATGTGTGAAAGATGGTTACAATTATGCAGGTGAGTGTGGTAGCGGTCACTTCTTAAAAATGGTTCATAACGGAATAGAGTACGGTATGATGCAATCTATTGCAGAAGGCTTTGAACTTCTTGAGAAAAGTGAATATTCCTTTGATAATGAGGGTGTCGCAAAAGTGTGGAATAATGGTTCCGTTATACGCTCTTGGTTAATGGAATTAACACAAAATGCATTCTCTAAAGATCCGAAATTAGAAGGAATCAAAGGAATTATGCATTCTTCAGGAGAAGGAAAGTGGACATTAGAAACAGCATTAGACTTACAAACAGCTATGCCAGTAACGGCACTTTCCTTAATGATGCGTTATCGCTCATTAGAGGAAGATACTTTTTCTGGGAAAGTGGTTGCTTCCCTTAGAAATGAGTTTGGTGGGCATAGTGTGGAAGGGAAATAAGTTTGGGAGAGGAGTCCTTTGGCAGGTTGTGGCTGTCAGAGGGCTTTTTTTTATGATGGTAGTGAATGATGAAAGCCCGAAATAGTGAAGAGAAAGAAAAAAGGTCGTTCATCGGCGAAAGGAAAGCCCAAAATGGTGAAGAGAAGGAAAAAAGGTCGTTCATCGGCGAAAGGAAAGCCCGAAATGGAGAAGAGAAGGAAAAAAAGTCATTCATCGGCGAAAGGAAAGCCCGAAATGGTGAAGAGAAGGAAAAAAGGTCGTTCATTATCGAAATGAAAGCCCGAAATAGTAAAGAGAAGGAAAAAAGGTCGTTCATCATCGAAAGGAAAGCCCGAAATGGAGAAGAGAAAGAAAAAAGGTCGTTCATCGGCGAAATGAAAGCCCGAAATAGTGAAGAGAAGGAAAAAAGGTCGTTCATCATCGAAAGGAAAGCCCGAAATAGTGAAGAACAAAAAAGCCGTTCATCCCTAAAAAGATGAACGACCACTCTAAAAACAACCCTTACTTAACCCACTTATTTTGAAAATCCGCAATAGCGTCATACTCTTGCTCTAGAACACGAGAAATGCGAATGTAGATGGAAGTTAAATCCTGATAAATATCCACATTATCAGATATAGGTTGATGTGTATGGGTGCTGCCTACTAACTCTTTCATAATAGAAAAGTCGTCGATTTCTCCTAAAGCATACATTCCTAAAACAACTGCTCCAAGACAAGAGCTTTCAAAGCTTTCTGGTACAATGACTTCTTGATCAAATATATCTGCCATCATTTGACGCCATAACTCAGAGCGTGCAAAGCCACCTGTTGCTTGAATTTGTTTTGGTGCACCAATTACTTCTTGAAGAGCGAGCATAACTGTATATAAATTGAGGATTACTCCTTCTAGAACTGCTCGTACCATATGTTCTTTTTTATGATGAAGTCCTAGGCCGAAGAAGGATCCTCTCGCATTAGCATTCCATAATGGAGCTCTTTCACCAGCTAGATATGGATGGAATAAAAGTCCATCTGCACCTGGAGTTACTCTTGAAGCAATTTTCGTTAAGACTTCATATGGATCAATTCCTAGGCGTTTAGCTGTTTCGACTTCGGATGAGGCAAGCTCATCTCTGACCCAACGGAAGGTCATTCCACCATTGTTAACAGGTCCACCAACTACCCAATGATTCTCGGTTAAGCAGTAACAGAAGATTCTTCCCTTCGGATCTGTTACTGGTTTATCTGTTACTGTACGAATGGCTCCACTAGTTCCAATTGTGACGGCAACTACTCCTGGATCAATGGCGTTTACTCCAAGATTAGAAAGAACTCCATCACTCGCACCTACTACAAAGGGAGTATCAGTAGGAATCCCTAGCTCTGATTGATAACTATCTTTTAGACCACTTAAATAATGTGTAGTTGGAACTGGTTTTGCTAGCTTGTCTTCTGTTACACCTGCAACTTGTAATGCTTCCTTGTCCCATGCAAGATTCTCCAAATGAAACATACCAGTTGCCGAAGCAATAGAGTAATCAATAACAAATTCATCAAATAATTTATAAAATACATATTCTTTAATGCCTATAAATTTATGTGCTTTTTTAAAGATTTCTGGTTGATCTTCTCTTAACCAAGCAAGCTTTGCAAGTGGTGACATAGGATGAATAGGTGTGCCTGTTCGTCGGTAAATATCTAATCCGTTATGTTCTTCTTTAATTTTTTTCGCCCATGCAGTGGAACGGCTATCTGCCCATGTGATACAACGAGTTAAGGGCTTACCATTCTCATCAATCGCTAATACACTATGCATAGCAGAGCTGAAAGAAACTAACTTTAGATTTTGAACATTTATATTGGCTTTCTTAATAGCAACCTTCATTGTTTCTAGAACAGCCTGAAAGATCTCTTCTGGATCTTGTTCTGCTATAGCAGGTGCTGGGCTATATAGTGGGTATTCGACGTGATGCATACTTAGTACTTTACCAGCTTCTGCAAAAAGAACGGATTTTGTGCTAGTAGTACCGATATCTACTCCTAAGTATAGGGATGAATGACTCATATAAAAAACTCCTTTATGAAAGGTATTGGTGTGTAAAAAAATATTTCTTGAAATTGTTTTTAATCAGAAAAAAAATTCCTTATAATCTTATTTTAAAGGAAAATAATTTGTATTGGAACTGTTTTCATAAAATAATGCTAATTTCTTTCAAAGTAATCCCTGTATTCATATTTGAAATAAAGCTTCTTTAAGAAAGATAAATGATAAATTTTTGCTCTAAGGTAAAGCAAAAATATGCTACCATATAAACAAATAGTAGAAATGTTAAATGGAGGCTAATTCAATGAGCAAAATGGACAATGTTTACGATCAAATATATCAGCAAATTTTACAACAGCAAAAACAAATCGAATTGTTCCAACAAGAAGCTTCTACCTACAGTGAGGAAGATAGAGAAAAGTTAGATCGCATCGAAATGGCTCTTCAAGTCTCTAAAGATATTCTTGAGAATATGTTAACACCAGGAAAGAAACTGAATTTTACTTATGAAAAAGGCATGATTAGTCTAGAATTGTTTTAGGGAGTCACATCTATTAAGCAAATAAATCTTCACTAGGACTAATCCTCTTTTTTCGAAATTGCCCTGGGGTCATACCTGTGACTTTTCGAAATACCTTTGTAAAATAATTGGCATTGGCAAATCCTACTTCCACGGCAATCTCTTCTATAGCCTGGTTCGTCTGATATAGAAGCTCTGCTGCTTTTACGAGACGGAGATTCGTTAAGTATTGAATAGGGGTAATTCCCATTGATTTCTTAAACATACGTGTGAAATGGTATCTAGATAAGCCCGCAGCATCTGCCATTTCATCAGGGCCAACTGCTTCCTGATAGTGGTTTTGTGCAAACAAGGTAGCATTAAGTATACTTTCTGGTAACTTTACGGAAGTCAGTTGTTTCGTAAATTGGTAAAGCTCCATAATAAATTCATAAGCCAAGTGAGAAGCTTGAAAGGCGTTCTTTATATTTTTCTCCTTTGCCATTTGATACATATGAAGCAGTTGTTTAATGGGAGCTGCTTCAGAAGATAAAGAAATTATTGCCTGATTTTCACGTTGAATGTAATCCCAAGCATCCTTTACTTTTTCCCCGTAAAGTGTAATAAAAAGAAATTCCCAATGAGTACTATGTTGTGGTAAATAATAGCGATATTCATCCGCTATATCGATTAAAAAAGCTTTTCCAGGTGTGAGTTTATATTCTTTATCCCCTAATTCAATCGCTCCTATTCCTGAAATAGTATATTGAAAAACATACATACTATCCTCTTTTCGTTTAGAGCCCTTCCAATTGTATAAATGAGAGGTTTGATTTTCCCAGCCAATGGACCATATCTGAGCAATTTCTTTTGTTATCTTTTCATTAAATCGATAAGCAAACACATGATTGTCTTGTTGTGGTGACATGGAAAAACATCCTTTCTAGGTAATGGTAGATAATTGCCTCTATTTCTAGTAGGTATATAGAAAAATTAACGATTAATGGGAAATGCTCTAAGCAAAATATTACCCTTTTATCTCATTTATTTTACCATTGAGGAATGAAATGATGAAGCATAAAATAAAAATGTAAACGATTTATCGGAGCGGTAGAGGAAAGGAGAGACAGACATGTCTAAACAATTATTAGATAGATTTAATGAGATTTTTCAACATAATGAAGCGAACAGCAGAGCGTTTTTTGCTCCTGGGCGAGTGAATTTAATAGGAGAGCATACAGACTATAATGGTGGTCATGTTTTTCCATGTGCTTTAACAATCGGCACAATGGCCATTGTGAAAAAAAGAGAAGATCGATTAGTTCGTTTTTACTCCACTAATTTTGAGCAATTGGGGATTATTGAAGTGGCGTTAGATAATTTGCAATATGAAAAAAATCATGATTGGGCGAACTATCCAAAAGGAGTTATTGCTATATTGGATCAGCATGGATATAAGGTTGAATCAGGGTTTGATGTATTGTATTCTGGGGAGATTCCGAATGGAGCAGGTCTATCATCCTCTGCATCTATTGAAGTGGTAACAGGAATACTGTTAAATGAGTTATTCTCATTCGAAATAGATAGGGTAAAACTTGTGAAAATGTGTCAGCAAGCTGAAAATGAATTTATCGGAGTTAGCTGTGGCATTATGGATCAATTCGCTATTGGTATGGGAAAAGAGAAGCATGCTGTTTTATTGAATTGTGACAATTTGGACTATGTATATAGCCCGCTAGATTTAGAGAATGCTTCGTTAATTATTACAAATACGAATAAACGTAGAGGTCTTGCAGACTCAAAATATAATGAAAGACGTGCAGAATGTGAGAGGGCTTTAGGAAATTTGCAGAAAGAATTAGGCATTTCTTCCCTTGGTGAGCTATCTCCCACTCAATTTGACCAATATGAACATCTAATCACAAATAAGATGGATAGAAAAAGAGCAAAGCATGCTGTATATGAAAACGCAAGAACAAAGGAGGCAGTTAACAAATTACAAGAAGGAGACATTCAAGCCTTCGGAAAGTTAATGAATGCTTCTCATGTTTCTTTACGTGATGATTATGAAGTAACAGGGCATGAATTAGACGCTTTAGTAGAGGCAGCATGGAGACAAGAAGGTGTTATTGGTTCTCGCATGACTGGAGCAGGGTTTGGTGGATGTACGATTAGTATTGTAGAAGACGACTACATTGCATCATTTATTGAAAAAGTCGGCGCAGAATATGAAGGAAAAACAGGACTTAAAGCTGATTTCTATGTAGTGAATGTTGGGGATGGAGCAAAAGAAGTCTCCATTAAGTAAGAAAAAATGAATCATGGAGGGAACAATAATGACAATTCTAGTATGCGGTGGAGCAGGATATATTGGCAGTCATATGGTTAAAGAACTGTTAGATAGAGAGGAAGAAGTAATCGTCGTAGATAATCTTCAAACAGGGCATAGAGAAGCAGTATTAGAAGGAGCAACTCTTTATGTCGGTGATTTACGAGATGAGAAGTTTTTAGATAATGTGTTTAAACAGAATAAAATTGATGCAGTCGTTCATTTTGCAGCAGATTCTCTAGTGGGGGAAAGTGTAACAAACCCGTTAAAATACTATGATAATAATGTATACGGAGCACTCAGTCTTTTAAAAGTGATGCATGCAAATGGAGTGAAGAAGATTGTCTTTTCTTCTACCGCTGCAACCTATGGGGAAGCAGAGAATTTTCCTATACAGGAAAGTGACCCGACAAATCCAACAAATCCTTATGGAGAAACAAAACTAGCCATTGAAAAAATGCTGAAATGGTCTGAAATTGCTTATGGGATACATTATGTTGTGCTTCGTTATTTTAATGTAGCGGGAGCTCATATAGGTGGTCAAATAGGAGAGGATCATTCTCCAGAAACCCATCTTATTCCAATCATTTTACAGGTGGCATTAGAGAAAAGGGAAAGTATAAGTGTATTTGGAAATGATTATGATACACATGATGGAACATGTATTAGAGACTATATTCATGTTACGGATTTAGCCAATGCACATATACTTGCTCTTGAAAAATTACACAAAGAAAATCAAAGTGGAACATATAATTTAGGAAGCGGTACTGGTTTTTCCGTTAAAGAAGTGATTGAGGCTGCTCGAAAAGTAACTGGTCATCCAATTCCAGAAGTGGTTGCACCAAGAAGAGCAGGTGATCCTGCTAGATTAGTTGCTTCATCAGAAAAGGCGAAAGCAGAATTGGGATGGGATCCACAATATACAACTCTAGAAGAAATGATTGAAACAGCTTGGAGATGGTTCCAAGAGCATCCAGACGGATACAAAGAATAGAGAGGAGCAATGTTAGATGAGTGTATCTATCTATCATCATATCGAACATTTGCTTCACTATGGTGTCAGACAAGAATTAATTACAAAGTGGGATATAGAGGTTATTAGAAATAAAATTTTAGAGGTCTTAGAGATAGAGGATTATATATATCCTGATAAAGTAGTAGAGGAAGATACACCTCTACGAGAAATATTGGAAGCAATCCTCGATTGGGCTTCTAAGAATAATAGGCTGAAAGAAAATACAATCACTTATCGCGACTTACTGGATACAAAGCTCATGGGCTGCTTCGTTCCATTGCCATCAGAGCTGAATCGAACATTTTTTGAAATGGTTACCTCTGAAGGACCAGAACAAGCAACAAACTGGTTCTATAAATTTTCTAAAAAGGTAGATTATATTCGCACAGACCGCATAGCTAAAAATGAAGAGTGGCTAACAAAAACGGAATATGGTGATATGGAGATTACTATTAATTTATCCAAGCCAGAAAAGGATCCAGTAGCGATTGCTGCAGCAAAAAATTTGAAGCAAACTGGCTATCCAAATTGTCTACTATGTAAAGAGAATACAGGATATGCTGGAAGAATCAATCATCCAGCAAGACAAAATCATCGTATTATTCCTGTAACATTAAAGGATGAACAATGGTTTCTCCAATTCTCTCCATATGTTTATTATAAGGAGCATGCTATTTGTTTCTCTGAACAGCATAGTCCCATGACTATATCCAAGAAAACGTTTGAGCAATTATTACTCTTTGTACAGCAATATCCCCATTACTTTATCGGCTCGAATGCGGATTTACCGATTGTAGGGGGATCCATTCTATCACACGAGCATTTTCAAGGAGGCTATCATGAGTTTCCGATGGCAAAAGCTCCGATAGAATGGCAGTTTTCGCTAAAACAATACCCGACTGTAATAGCGGGATTGGTGCAATGGCCAATGTCGGTGATACGACTACAAGGTGAGGAAATAGAAGAACTGGTAGAAGCATCCGATTATATACTGCAAAAATGGAAGCATTATACCGACGTTAAAGCGGATATCGTTGCTTATACCAATGATAAAAGACATAACACGATTACTCCTATTGCAAGGAGAAGAAATGACCTTTTTGAAATAGATTTAGTGTTAAGAAACAACCGTACTAATAAGGAATATCCGTTTGGAATCTTTCATCCACATGAAGAGGTTCATTCTATCAAAAAAGAGAATATAGGACTTATAGAAGTAATGGGGCTAGCTGTGTTACCTGGCCGCTTAAAAGACGAAATGAATATACTTGCAGAGCAATTAGTACAGGTTGATTATGAAGAAAGAATAACTAGAGATGATTCCATTTCTAAACACCTAAACTGGGCTAAAACAGTAAAAAGTAAATATGCAAACATTAAAGAAAGTAATGTTCATTCCATTATTCAAAAAGAAATCGGCTTAACATTTGAAACCATTTTACACCATGCAGGCGTTTTTAAAAGAAATACAGAGGGAAAGAGCGCGTTCCTTAGATTCATTGATGTATTGGTACATGAAAAGAATGCTTAACTGCTAGAGGAAATAAAAAATGGAAGTCTCTATGAAACCCTGGTGATTCATTGAGACTTCCATTTTATTTTAGAGGAATGTCCTCCCAATTTCTTATAACACCTTTAAAGCTAACTGATTATGAACGTTCTTATAGAAATGATGATTTTCTGTTTGGCTTTTTTTTAGAAGAAGCTTTTTATTAGGAATCTGTAACGGAATTTTTTGATACTCATTAAAAACTAAGTAGAGATTATACGTCGATTTTGATAAAGGGGATATGAATCCTTCTGGAATGGTGACTCTTCTTAATGGCACTGGCGAATCTGAAAGAGAATAGGTTACTTGATTGAATATATTATTACGATCATGGAATAGGATGTTTTCCACTTGATTTTCATAGTCACCAGTAATCCTTAAATCTAGTCGAAAAACACCAGCTGCAAAGTCACAATTTACCACTTCTGCATACATCGGAATCTTTATATATTTATTAGGCTGTGGTAAAGGAGAAACAGTATAAATAGAGTCTTTACTACGTACATATGATTTTCCGTTCTCTTTGTTATACCACTTCAAAAAGGCTTCTAATTCTTGGTAACGCTTCTGTTGAAATAAGGCATAACAGATTTTATTATGTGAATCTAAAAATTGCTCTGTTAGAGGGTATTCCAACTTAGAAGTCGTTTTTAATATCTTTCTCAAGGCAGAGTTATAGGTCCATCTTTTTAAGCTATCCTTAGCTTCTCTTGTATAGAAGAATGGTTATCACTACGAATTGTATAGTATTTATTCATAAAGCTATTAAAGCTATCCACTTCATAAAGTCGATTGAAAATCATTTTTCGCAATGTTGGATCTAGCTCTTGTTGATGAAAATACTGTATAACTTTTTTATTACAATTCATCTTGATTAGTGGATTAATTTGCTTTGCAAGAGAATTTCTATTATCATCACGACGATTAAGGTAATAGATGACAGCATCAGTGGTTGATAATCTTTTACATTTTGTTAAAACTTCCAGAAAGAATTGCTTCTCTTGTGCATACTTCATTTCAGGAAATTGAATGATATTATCCTTTATTATACTGGATTTAATCATGCGAGCTCTTGGTGCTAAATGGTTAAAGATATGCGGAATACTTGTTGGTGCAATGCTTCTTCTTTCCTTAAAGGACTCATGTTCTGCAGTGATTACCATTTCATTAGAAGTTACCTTAATCGTTCTTCCTATAGCATAGTCATCACCAGTTTCTTGTAAAATAGTATACAGCTTCTCTAGTCCTGTACTTTCTAGCCAATCATCTGGATCTAAAAAAGTAAGATAAGGGGCATTTGAAAGAATGATACCTAAATTTCTAGGATAGGCTGGTGTTCCTGTACTCTTTTTTAAGAAGATAACTTTTAAATTAGAATGCTCTTTCACCATTGCTTTTAGAATTTCCCTCGATTGATCTCTAGAGCCATCATCAATAAGAATATATTCGATTTGTGGCATGATAGATTGCTGTAAAACGGATTCAATAGTATGTTTTATTGTTTTTTCATTATTAGATACAGGTGTAATGATAGATACAATTGGTTGAGTTATATAGTCTTTACTTCGTATAAAATCAAAGGAAACAGTCATCTTTTTGTCCCTGCTTTCTTTCAGTAATTAATCTGTAGTCATAGTATGGACCAAAGAGAAAAGGGATACACTTCGGTATGTAAATTAGAATGAATAAAAGTTTTCAATAGAAAAAATGGTTGACAGAAAAGAAGAAAGTAAATTATAATCCAAATTGTAAGCGGTTGCTCAAAATAGACTGTCACATTATCTAACAAATTCCAAGATTTTTACGCATATTTTTAGTAGGATTAGGAATAAGATAAGAGTACGAGTCAACTGGTATAGACATCTAGATATATAGATAATAGTAACAAAGGGGATTAAAGCATGTTAGAACAAGAGAACATCTTAGTAATAAAGAATGTACGAATATATGCAGAAGAAGAATTTCTAGAACATGGATATATGGTAATAAAGAATGGAACCATATTTGCGATAGAACATCTGTCAACCTTTAAGGAGGAAGAATGGGCTCATGCTAAGGTTTTAGAATTTCCTAAAGAGTTTCATTTAATTCCTGGTTTCATTGATATTCATATACATGGAGCAAATGATGCAGATGCAATGGATGCTTCAATAGAAGCACTAGAAACCATGGCAAAAACATTGCCAGAAGAGGGTACAACTAGTTTTCTAGCTACTACTATGACACAGCCTGCAACTGATATTGAGAGAGCACTTTCAGTTATAGGAGAATATATGGATGAGCAAGAAGAAGGGAAAGCCGAAATTTTAGGTGTTCATTTAGAAGGTCCTTTTATTTCTAGTAAAAGAGCAGGTGCACAGCCACTGCATGCAATAAAACAGCCAGATGTAGAGCAATTTAAAAAGTGGAATGATCTTTCAAAAAATCAAATAAAATTGGTAACTCTTGCCCCAGAAGAAAATGGTGGGTTAGAACTTGTTCAATATTTAAAATCAAATCATATTATAGCTTCTATGGGCCATTCTGATGCCATATACGAAGAAATTCTTGCAAGCATACAAGCAGGATTAAATCATGTGACACATCTCTATAACGGGATGAGAGGCATACATCACAGAGACCCTGGCGTTGCAGGCGCAGCCTTGTTACACCCTGAATTAATGACTGAAATGATTGTAGACGGAATTCACATCCATCCAAGTATTGTAAAACTAACGTATCAAGTAAAAGGTGCTGATCATATTATTTTAATCACAGATAGTATGAGAGCAAAAGGATTAGAGGATGGCGTATCATCCTTAGGTGGTCAAACCGTTTTAGTGAAAGATGGAAAAGCATTACTAGAAAATGGTGCCCTTGCAGGAAGCACATTAAAAATGATAGATGCTATCCATAATATGATGAACTTTACGGGATGTTCTTTAGAGGAAGTAATAAAAATGGCTTCTTATAACCCAGCAAAGCAAATCGGTGTCTTGAATCGAAAAGGAAGTATCGCAGTTGGAAAGGATGCTGATTTAGTTGTATTAGATCAGAATAATCAACTTGCATTAACAATTTGCCAAGGTCAAATAGTATATGTGAATGGAGGGTATGGAAATGAAATTAATAGAAGTGAAAAACTATGAAGAGATGAGTGAGCAAGCTGCTAGTGAAGTGATTAAGCAAGTTCGAATCAAACCAGATAGTGTGCTTGGATTAGCTACTGGTGGTACGCCGGTTGGTATGTATCAATACATCATTAAGGATTTTATGGGGAATGGAACCTCTTACCAAGATGTCGTGACAATGAACCTGGATGAATATATCGGAGTTAGCCAAGACAATGAGCAAAGCTATCACTATTATATGCGAGAAAATTTATTTAAACATATTGATTTGAGACCAGAAAATACGTACTTACCAACTGCTCGAAATATAGAAGATAATGAGGCTGGAGTGAAATATGAAAAGCTAATTGATTCAGCTGGTGGAATCGATTTACAGATTCTTGGAATTGGAGAAAACGGCCATATTGGATTTAATGAGCCTGGAACTTCTTTTGATTCTATCACAGGTATTGTAAAGCTAACAGAATCAACAATAAAAGCAAATGCTAGATATTTTCAATCAATAGAGGAAGTTCCTACACATGCTATTTCAATGGGGATCTCTACCATCATGAAAAGTAAAAAAATTCTTCTCCTTATTTCAGGCAAGAAGAAGGCACAGATAGTAGATCAATTATTGAAGTCAGAGGTTAATGAAAACTTACCAGCATCCATCCTAAAAAATCATTCTAATGTCATCATGATTGCTGACCAGGAGGCTCTATCAGTCTTCAAAGAAAATAAAGGGAGTGTGTATAGTTGATTATTAAGGATTCACATATTCCGATTTACTACCAGCTTGAAGTAGAAATAAAAGAGCTAATCAAAGAATTAAATCCAGGAGATCCTATTTATTCAGAACGAGAATTTTCCGAGAAGTATGAAATTAGTAGAATGACAGTACGTCAAGCCATCAATAATCTTGTAGCAGAAGGCGTACTAGTTCGCCAACGTGGGAAAGGAACCTTTGTTGCTGCTCCCAAAGTAGAACAGGAACTTTCAGGCATGACAAGTTTTTCGGAAGATATGAAGAAAAGAGGGTTAACGCCGCAAACCAAAATACTGGATTTTAAAAAGATTGCTTCGACCATGACCATAGCTAATAAGTTGAATATTCAAGAAGGTGACATGGTGTATGAAGTCACTAGGCTAAGAATTGCAGATGATATTCCGATGGCACTGGAAACATCCTATATACCAGTTCATTTAATAAAAGAGTTACAAGTAGAAACCTTACATGCTTCTTTTTATGAATATGTGGAAGATACATTACAGCTAAAAATTAGTCATGCTACACAGACGTTACAATCAACTCTTGCTGAATTAGAAGAAAGTGCTTCCTTAGGTATAGCTAGTGGTGCACCAGTATTATTAATGGAGCGTTTTGGTTATTTAGAAAATGGTACACCATTTGAATATGTAAAATCGATTTATCGTGGTGACCGTTATAAATTTGTAATCGATATGAAGAGGTCGAAATAATGACAAATCAGAAAACAACGGAACAAAGAAATAGTCAAAGTCTCGCATTAGATGAATGGAACTCCTTAGAGATTGTATCTTTTATGAATAAAGAAGATGAAACAATTGCAGTATCTATTCAAAAGGCATTACCAACCATTGCATTAGCAATTGATGCTATTGTAGCAAAATGGATAACAGGTGGTAGAGTGTTCGTCATCGGAGCTGGAACAAGTGGAAGATTAGGTGTAGTGGATGCAGTAGAATTGGGTCCTACTTTCTCTATTGAAAAAGAGCGTTGGACTAGTATTCTATCAGGTGGATATGAAGCGATGTGGACGTCCCTTGAAGAAACAGAAGATGATGAGCAGCATATTCTTACTGCACTTAGGTCTCACTCTTTTTCTTCTAACGATGTATTAATTGGGGTAACAGCTAGTGGATCTACTCCATTTGTGTTATCAGCCATTCAGTATGCTAAAGAAATAAATGCCACTACTATTGGGATTAGTAATAATGAACATTCTCTATTATCTTCTATATGTGATTATGGAATTGAAGCAGTAACGGGCCCAGAAGTGATAAGAGGATCTACACGATTAAAAGCAGGAACTGCTCAAAAAATGATTTTAAATATGCTTTCTACAGCTTCTATGGTGAGACTGGGAAAGGTATATAGCAATGAAATGGTCGATATGAGGCTAATTAATAGCAAGCTTGTAAAAAGAGCCATTGATTCGCTCACAAATTTAACAGAGATTACTGAATTAGAAGCAACTAAGATTCTAGAAGAGAATGATTATGATTTAAAGACTGCCTTATTTCGAGCATTAACAGATAGTACAAAAGAGGATGCTTTTCGCTATATAGCAGAAGCAGAGGGTCATATAAAAAAAGCAGTTCAACTCTATTTTTCTAAAAAGATAAAAAATTGATCCTTTAGAGGAGGGATGCCGTGATAATAGAAGAGTTCTAAGCTTCATTGAAATTATTTTTTTCATTTATTTCATAAGTAGATTTAGGGGGGAATTTGGATGAAAGCATACTTACAAAAATTAGGTCGAGCTTTAATGTTACCTGTAGCAGTTTTGCCAGCAGCAGCCATATTATTAGGAATTGGTTATGCCATAGATCCATCTGGATGGGGAGCAGGAAGTCCTGTCGCTTCATTCTTAATAAAAGCAGGGTCATCTATATTGGATAATATTGCTATCCTTTTTGCAGTTGGTGTTGCACTAGGGTTGTCAAAGGATAAGGATGGGGCATCTGCTCTAAGTGGTTTAGTTGCTTACTTAGTAGTAAAAACTGTTTTATCGCCTGCATCTGTTGCGATGCTTCAAGGTATTAATGTAGAAGATGTAAACTTAGCTTTCTCTAAAATTGAAAATGCATTTATTGGTATTCTAGCGGGTGCAGTAGCCGCTTTCTTATATAATCGTTTTAGTAAAACGCAGCTTCCTACCGCTTTCGCATTTTTTAGTGGGAAAAGGCTAGTGCCTATTCTAAGTGCAGGATCTATGTTAGTTATTTCTTTAGTTCTTTTATACGTTTGGCCAACTATCTTTACAGGTCTTGTTACTTTTGGAGAGTCAATTAGTAAATTAGGAGCTGTTGGTGCAGGGATTTATGGATTCTTTAACCGTTTATTGATTCCAACAGGTCTTCACCATGCTTTAAATGCTGTATTCTGGTTTGATATTGCAGGAATTAATGATATTAATAATTTCTGGTCTAATAATGGAACAAAGGGTATAACGGGTATGTATCAAGCTGGATTCTTCCCTGTAATGATGTTCGGGCTTCCAGCAGCAGCTCTTGCTATGTACCATACAGCGAAGTCTAAACGTAAAAAACAAGTAGCATCCTTAATGTTAGCAGCTGGTGTAGCAGCATTTATTACGGGTGTAACAGAGCCGATTGAGTTTGCGTTTATGTTTGCAGCTCCAGGATTATATGTGGTTCATGCTGTATTAACAGGAATCTCCCTATTTATAGCAGCAAGTTTTCACTGGACAGCTGGATTTGCCTTTAGTGGTGGATTAATTGATTATGTATTAAGCTATAATTTACCACTTGCTAATAAGCCTTATATGATAGTAGTACAAGGATTAGTGTTTGCCGTTATTTACTATACATTATTCCGTTTCTTAATTACGAGATTTAATTTTAAGACACCTGGAAGAGAAGATGATGAGCTACTAGAGGAAGATTCCATTAATCAAGTAGCAGCTTCAGCTGATAATAAATTTGCTGCTATGGCAACAGAAATCTATGCAGGACTAGGTGGAGATCAAAACGTAACGTCTGTTGATAACTGTGTTACTCGTTTAAGAATTGAAGTGAAGGATATGGATACTGTTAATCAAGAAAGAATCAAAGCAACAGGGATACCAGGTATTAATATTGTAGGCAAGACTAGTATCCAAGTAATTGTAGGAACACAAGTTCAATTTGTTGCAGATGAAATAGAAAAGATTAGAAAAGTATAATCATACAAATAATATTAGAAATCTTAATGAAAAGGCATATCAGAAATTCTGATATGCCTTTTAACATTACTTAATCCCCTTCATCTTATGTTGAATCATTGGAGATAGTAAGAATAGAACAATACTCAATACAACAGCTGTTCCACCTAAAATACCAAAGTAAGTTACTTCTGATATTTTAGTAAACAATGGTGCGATTTGTGCATTTAATGCTTGTGCAGCAGCACTTGATAAGAACCAAAGACTCATTGTTTGCGCAGAGAACGCAGCTGGTGCCAATTTAGTTGTAGCAGATAATCCTACTGGAGATAAACATAATTCTCCGACTACTACTAAGAAATAACTTAATACAAGCCATAATGGACTTACTAGCGTATTTTCTCCACCTAAGTAAGCAGGAAGCATCATGATAATAAAAGATAAACCTGCGAATAGCAAAGCAATGGAGAACTTCTTCGGAATAGAAGGTTGTCGGTTGCCTAACTTAATCCAAATCCATGCAAATACTGGTGCTAAAATAATAATAAATAAAGGATTAATCGATTGGAAAAGTGCTGGCGAAATACTGAAACCTGCAAAATCTAATTGAGTTCTCTTATCCGCATAAGAAGCTAAGATGGTAGAACCTTGCTCTTGAATAGCCCAGAACATAACAGATGCCAAGAATAAAGGAATGTAGGCAATTAAGCGAGAACGCTCATCTGCTGTTGTTTTAGGACTACGATACATCACAGTGATGTAAATAGTAGGAATCAAGAATCCTAGTATTCCAATAATGGTAATAAAAGAATTAAAAGTTAAATACCCTAAAGGAATGGTAATAGCAAGTATTATGGCAAGGACAACTAGACCAGTTCCAATTATAGTGAAAACTTTTTTCTTTTCTTTTTTAGATAACGGATTAGGAACAACTGTACCTGCAAGACCAAGGTTTTTCTTTTTTGTCATCATAAAGACTATTAATCCAATTAGCATTCCAATTGCAGCAATACTGAAACCTAGATGGAAGCTATAATTCATTCCTATTTCCCCAACGATAATTGGTGCAAGGAATCCTCCGAGGTTGATACCCATATAGAAAATACTAAAACCAGCATCACGACGAGCATCTTCAGGACTATACATTTCTCCAACAATACTAGATACGTTTGGTTTTAGTAGACCAGTTCCAATTACAATTAAGACCATTGAAATAAAGAACATAGTAATACTACCTGGAAATGCTAAAACAATATGACCAAACATGATGAAAATACCACCATAGAATACTGCTCTAGATGTACCAAATATTCTGTCAGCTAACCATCCACCAATGACACCTGACATATATACTAGAGATCCGTAGATAGAAGCTATTGAAAGAGCTAATCCTTCACTAATTCCTAATCCACCTTTTGAAACTTCATAGTACATATAATAAACGAGAATAGCTCGCATACCGTAATAGGAAAATCTTTCCCAAAACTCTGTGAAGAAAAGTGTGAATAACCCTTTAGGATGTCCGAAGAATCCTTTTTGGGGAACACTGTCCACAATTTTCTGTTTATTAAAATCTGACATACTTCAACCTCCTCTATCATATTTAAATATAATATCGAACGAATAATAGATTTGTCAAAATAATTTTTGTATATGGAAAATATTAAAGAAAACATGGTGATTATGTTAGAAAAGTGGTAATTATTATTATATTAAGATAATAGAATGTTTGGTTTATTTTAACTATTATATGAATTCTGTAAAAACGGAGAGATAGATTGAAATGGTCCTAAAAGAAGGTTTTTTGGCAGGAAATCAGTGGAATTATCTTTTGAGTATAGTTTTTAGCAAAAAACAAAGTAGCTGTATTTAATCAGCTACTTTGTTTCATATTACCCTCTAATTGCTGCGATTGCTTTCGCTCGGTTAGTTTGGTTATAAATGAAGGAGCCTGCAACTAGAACATTTGCGCCTGCTTCTTTTACTAATACAGCTGTTCCTTCGTTTATGCCGCCATCTACTTCTATTTCTAACGTTGGATTCATTTTATTTGCAAGTTCTCGAACTTCCTTAATTTTAGGTAGAACACTTGAGATAAAAGCTTGTCCACCAAAGCCAGGATTCACTGTCATAAGAAGAACCATATCTATATCTTGAATGATATGTTTGATCATTTCAACTGGTGTACTTGGGTTTAATACTACTCCTGGTTTAACGCCATGTTCTTTTATTAATTGAATAGTTCTGTGTAAATGATTGCAAGCTTCTACATGAACCGTGATAATATCTGCGCCTGCTTTAGCAAACTGTGGGATATAGTTATCCGGATTTTCAATCATTAAATGAACATCTAGAGGTAGTTTTGTCACTGGTCGGATAGCCTCTACAATTAAAGGACCAATTGTTATATTTGGTACAAAATGGCCATCCATAACATCTACATGGATATAATCAGCTCCGCCTGCTTCAACATCTTTAATATCTTCTCCAAGCTTAGAAAAATCAGCAGAAAGAATAGAAGGTGCAATTTTAATCATTATTTTACCTGCCTTTCGTATTAGAAATTAGTTAGGATGCTTTAGTATGTATGACATGAAAATTATACCAAACAGGGAATGGTCAAACAAGTTTGCAAGACAGAGAGTTGAAGTAGTAAAGATAATAATCATGCATGAAATCATAAATACTGTGGGACATTAAAATGTACATTTTAAGAGGAGGTTATGTAATGGATACAAACGAATTTGTAGAAGAGCTAAAAGAAAATAAGAAAAAACAAGAACAAAACAAAAAGAAGGGGAAAGGACACCCTGAAGCAAAACTGCCTAATAAGCAGCACTAACAATAGTATTGATACTTTTATTGATTGATAAGAAGTGAATTTCATGAAAATTTCCTTTCACAGTTTAACTCTCGTTGCATAATGTAGCAAGGGAATAATGTGAAGGGAGATTTTTTTATGAAATTAGAAAAAATAGTAAGATATTATGGATATGATTTAATGGTTAATGAGGTATTACATAAGAAATGTTTGAGGTGTGAGAAATGGTATAAGTTTGAGAAAGAGTCTGGATACTGTCAGAGTTGTTTGGTTCGGTTTGTCAAACAGCAAAAGCATCGATAGGGTTTGGCTGTCACGAAATTGATTGTTTAGGGTGAAAGTAATTTATTACAATATTACTTGTCAGCAACAGATTGGTTTGTACAAAAAAAAGAGCCAATTCACTGGTATTTTACTAGATAAATAGGCTCTAACTATTAAAAATTATTTTGAAACTATTTGAATGATGGCCTTTTGTGTTTCGTGGTTTGCAGCTTCAAAACTACTAGAAATACATTGAACTAAGACATCCTTATTTTTATAATAGGATTCTTTGTTTTTATTATAATAAAAACGAACACTTTCTTCTTCTTTAAAGAATTCTTTACCAATTTTTAAAAGTGTTGTTACAGGTAAATGATCAAGCTTTATGTAGGTAGTTTCTTCAGCTGATTCTTGTTCTTGATCTTGATCTGCTTGTTTAAACTCACTTACTAGCTTTTTTAGTAGCTTCTCTTGAGAGACAACTTGTTTAAACAGCTTTTTACGGACTCTTTTTTTCTTTGATTGTAAACCAAACGTTTCTAATATAAAGTGATGTAATTCTATATTTTGTGTTGCTTCTTCTTGCATTTGATTCATTGTGTTCATTGCAAAACTCCTCTAATCTATTGTTTACCGCCAAAAGGTTAAGGATTTTGGCACTGATTTATTATTATATACTAAACTAGCAAAAGTACAAAATATATTTCGTATTTCGAATCAAAATACTTGTATAACTGATTTTTTTAAAGACAGGTGAATGCGAGAGTCTGTAGTGCAGTGGATTGACCTTATACAACTGTGTATCAACTAGATGAATAATTCAAAGAAGGGTGAGGAAAGAAAACGAAAGAAGACTATACTAGCCTTCTTTTGTTGATCAGTTTTCTCTTTCTGCAAAGAGTCGAACGATCTCTACTATTACATTTGTTGCTTTTACCATGTTATCAGCAGAAACATATTCGAACTTTCCGTGAAAGTTCTCTCCGCCTGTGAAAATGTTAGGAGTTGGAAGTCCCATATAGGATAGCTGTGAGCCATCTGTTCCACCACGAATTGGCTGAACAAGAGGGTTTATTCCTAGATTGACCATTGCTTGATGGGCTACATCTACTATTTCTTTCACAGGTTCAATCTTTTCACGCATATTATAATATTGATCATTTAATTCTAATTTTACTACGTTTTCTCCGTATTTTTCATTTAATTCTACAACAACGCTTTGAATAAAGCCTTTCTTATCCTCGAAGGAAGCACGATCAAAATCACGAATTATGTAGTGTAATTCCGTTTTTTCTACATCTCCTTGGAAAGAAAGTAAATGGTAGAAGCCTTCGTAGCCGTCTGTATATTCTGGTGCTGCATTTTCTGGTAATTTACTTTGTAATTCCATTGCGATTTTTATACTATTAACCATTTTTCCTTTTGCTGTACCTGGATGCACATTTGTCCCACTTACAGTGATTTTTGCTCCAGCAGCATTAAAGCTTTCATATTGTAATTCTCCTAGTGGTCCTCCATCGACTGTATAAGCAAATTCTGCTTGAAATCTATCTACATCAAATTCATGAGGTCCTCTTCCTATTTCTTCATCTGGTGTAAATGCTACTCTAATTTTTCCATGCTTAATAGCAGGGTTTTCCTTTAAGTAGATAAGAGCAGAAATAATTTCAGCAATTCCTGCTTTATTGTCTGCGCCTAGTAAGGTAGTCCCATCTGTTGTAATTAAAGTGTGACCAACATAATTCTTAAGTTCGGGAAAATCTTTTGGAGATAAAACGATATTTAGAGCTTCATTTAATGTAATATCTTTACCATCATAATTCTCTACTCTTTGTGGTCGTACATTTTTCCCTGTAAAATCAGTTGCTGTATCAAGATGAGCAAGGAAACCTATTGTCGGAACTTCCTTATCTGTATTAGCGGGAAGTGTAGCCATTACATAGCCATTTTCGTCTATGGTTACTTCGTCTAAACCTATTTCCTTCAGTTCTTCTACTAGAAGGTTTGCCAATCTTAACTGTCCAGGAGTAGACGGGCATTCTTCATTATCAGCATCAGATTGTGTATCAACTACCGCATACGAAATGAAGCGATTAATCATGTTTTCTTTCATAGTATTCATCTCCTATATATAATAGTTGATTTTAACATAAGAATAATACATTTTACGAATTTATTGAATTGGTAGATAACTATTCTTTTAGTTAACTCTAGAAGGATTCAATGTACTATTTAGAATTGATTTGTTCACAATACTGTTGTTTTTTGATAAACCTTTCCATCCTTGTCCTAGGTAAAATAATCTATAAAGACGTATTTAAAGGAGAGGAATATGAAGAAAAACCAAAAAGCTAAACTAACATTTATATTCATAATTGCCGTAATTATTATAAGCTTCTTATCCATTTGGCTGTTAAATAGAAGTAATCATACAGCTATTGAAGATCTGTCCAAAATAAAAGCAGAGGAAACATTTACTCAATCTGAGGATGAATATATTGTTTATTTCTGGCAATCAACATGTACATATTGTAAGCAAATAGAACAGGATGTCCTCTCATATAGTAATAGTGGAGAACTGCCGATTTATATTGTAGATATGCAAAATACTAGCAATGAAGATTATTGGTATGATTGGGAAGGACATCATAAAGAATATGATCAAATCATTGGGAAATTAGAAAATGAAAAAGAGGTATTCAAAGAAGGGATAACGTTAGAACAGTTTCAAAATGATCAAGAGGTAGCATGGTCCATTGCTGTAAATAATGAAAAGGACATTATTGCCACTCATAATACGGCATATGGTAATGAGGAGCCAGAAACGGCTAAGGAAATAGAGATTACAGGTACACCGACAATGATTCAAGTTAAAAATGGAATGTTTGAGAGTTATGCTGTAGGTGTAGATGAGACTTTAAAGCTGATAGATAAACAATAAAATAAGACCCACATTTGAAAAAAAGAGATATCCGTTATTTTGGTATATCTCTTTTTTTCCGTTAAGTAGTACTAATTATTCTTCTCCAATATACTCGCAAAGATTATAATAATAGAAGTACATACATTTTTTTCCTAGTGAGGTGCTACAGTGAAGAAGTTAATCCCTATTTATACTATATTAATAATACTATTTGGATTTTACATCTATCAGGTAAAAGATGGACTATTCCATAATAATACAGATAATAGAGAACGCTTACAAGGTTCCTTGAATGATGAATTTGTAATGGTAACCTTTCAAGGAGGAATTGACTATTGGAAAAAGGCATTAAAAGGCTTTGAAGATGCTGCTGGTAAACTTAATGTTTCCGTTGTCTATCGAGGTAGCGCAAATTATGATCTTCATGAGCAAATTACTATATTAGAGCAGGTAATCAGTAAGAAGCCTGCAGGTATAGCTCTATCCGCCATTAACCCAACTGCCTTAAACGATACAATTAATAAAGCAATGGAAGCTGGTATTCCAGTTGTATTATTTGATTCAGATGCACCTGAAAGCAAAGCAGGATCTTTCTTAGGAACAAATAATTATGTTGCTGGTGTTAAAGGAGCAGATAAACTAGCAAGCGATTTAAGTGAAGAGGGAAAAGTGGCTGTTATTACACTTCCAAACCAGCAAAATCATAAAGAGAGAACAGAAGGTTTTATGAATACAATAAAAGGAAAATATCCTAACATGGAAGTGGTACAGGTGTTAAATGGAGAAGGAAATCAACTTGTATCACAACAAGTAGCAGAAGAGATTTTAACAAGATATCCAGATATAAAAGGGATATTTGCAACAGAGGCTAATGGTGGAGTTGGTGTTGCAGATGCTGCCAATAAATTGTTGAAAGAAGACTTGAAAATTCTAAGCTTTGATGTAGATAAGCAAACATTAGATTATATTAAAAATGGAGATATATCGGCAACTTTAGCTCAAGGGACATGGGAGATGGGATATTGGGCCATGCATTTTTTATTTGAGCAAAAAGAATCTTCTCTCTCTATCGAAGATGCATCTCTCTTATTACCAGAATATGTGGATACAGGATTATCCATTGTCACAAATCAAAATGTGGATACATATTATGCAGATTACAAATAGAAAGGCTAATGAAACATGCTCTCCAAAGTAGTCAACTTAAATAATTTATCAATTAGGAACAAGCTAATTATTTTATTTATTATCATTAGCATAATTCCTTTTATTGCTCTTGGTTTGGTAATAGGGGTAACGGTAGAAAAGATACTAGGTGAACAAGCGACAAAAAATACATATCAATTAATTGATCAGGTAAATGCTACTTTTGAATCTTATATCACTAATTTGCAAAATGTCAGCTACTTAATTTCGTTAGACACGGAAGTAAACTCTTTTTTTAATGGTATGAACAAAGAGGAGCAAAGAATAAGAGAAGATTATTCTATTCGCCAAAAAATGCAAGGGTTTACATCGTTGTACCCTGAGATTGCGGGAATATTCCTTATTAATAAACAAGGGGAATATATAAGTAATGAGCTTTTTGCTCAATCAGATGCGGACTTAACAAAAGAAGAATGGTATGAAAAAGCTGTTGAGAATAAAGGTATCTTTAAAATTATTGGAAAACCAAAAAATCGGAATATTATTAGTCAAATCAACTATAAAGATAACGAGGTAGTTACTGTTGTTAGAGCAATCTTAGATAGAGAAACGCAAGAGGTGACTGGTGTAATATTAATAGATTTAAAGATACGTGTGTTAGGGGAGGCAATGAATAATATTCGATTAGGTTTATCAGGTTACTTAATGTTAGTAGATGAGGAAGGGCAAGAATTGTACTCTACTAATAATAAGAGGAGTATTCCTATCCCACAAGAAGTGTTGAAAGGTGAGGAATATGGAGCCTATCAAAAAGAGATAGGGAAGGAAAAAATGGAATTTATATATCAAAGAACTCCTTTTACACAATGGACAACAGTAGGTGTATTTTATGTAGAGGAATCCGTAGCAGAAGTAAGAGAAATTAAGTTTTATTTAATGAGCTTTGTGTTTTTTCTATGTTTGGTTGGTGTTACAGCATCCTACTATTTCTCTCACTCTATCTCAAATCCAATCACTGGTCTCATGTCCTTAATGAAAAGAGTAGAAAATGGAAACATGAAAATACAGTATAAAGAGCAAAGGAAGGATGAAATCGGTAAGTTAGGTCAAACCTTTAATCATATGATTTCGAAGATTAATAGCTTAATATCCTTGAATGAGCTGCAAGAAAAGCAAAAAAGGGAAGCAGAACTAAGAAGTCTTCAGGCACATATCAAGCCACATTTCTTATACAACACATTAGATACTATTAATTGGATGGCAAGAAAGCATGGTGCAAAGGATGTAGCAGAGGTTGTTTCTTCTTTGTCTTCTTTATTTAGAATAGGACTAAGTAAGGGAAAAGACATCATATTGGTGAAGGAAGAAATCAAGCATATAGAAAGCTATCTTCGTATTCAAAAGGCTAGATACCAAGAAAAATTGAATTATGAAATAGTAGTAGATCCATCCATAGAGGAAGTGAAAATCCTAAAATTAGTCCTTCAACCAATTGTAGAAAATGCAATTTATCATGGCATAAAAGAAAGAAAGGGAGCTGGATATATAAAAATAGACATAAAAGAACAAGATGATTCTTTGTATTTAATGGTATCAGATGACGGAAAAGGGATATCAAAAGAAAATGTATATTTACTTAAAGAGAAACTTCATACATTAACTATTTTGGATAAAAAGGAGAAAGAAAGCATTGACTTTGGATATGGAATGATGAATGTTCAGGCAAGAATTAAGCTTACTTATGGGAAGGGCTATGGAATAACGTTGGAGAGTAATGCTGATAAGGGGACAGTTGTAACGATTAAGCTTCCTGTTAATAGATAAAACGGACATAATAGGAGGGGATTAGGGATGAGCAATTCATTATGGAAAGTATTAATAGCAGATGATGAGCCAATTATTCGCGAAGGCATTCGAAGCTCTATTAATTGGGAGCATCTACAAATGAAAGTGATAGACGAAGCAGAAGATGGTGAAGAGGCAATAGAAAGGGCTATTCTTCACTCCATTGATATATTATTGGTAGATATTAATATGCCGATTGCGAATGGTTTAAAAGTGATTAAGAGAGTGAAAGCTGAATTACCCGATTGCCAAGTTGTTATTATAACAGGCTATGATGAATTTAAATATGCACAAGAAGCAGTCAGGTTACATGTTTCTGATTATCTATTAAAACCAGTCGAACCTGATCTACTCGTGGAGATACTAACTAATATGCGAGAAGAGCTTGTGAGAATAAAGGACCAAAAAAGATTATGGAACACTACTACCGAGCAAATTACTAAAAACCTAGCCACTTTAAAAACAGAATTCTGTCGTGAGTGGGTACTTGGAAAGCTAAGTAATGAAGAGGTGCTGAGTCAATTACCATTTCTTCATTTACCGTCGTACTCTCCAAAGCAATTCCTTGCCATAGCTAGTTCAGAATACATAGAAAGCAGAAATTTAATGAATGAAAGAGATAAAGAAGCTTTCCAAAAGAAAATCATGAATCAAATTTCTGCTCTATTTTTAGATTATGATATTTTATCTTTCCACGATGATATGGGAATCATTATTATTGCTTTTCAGGTTATTCCGCAAAAGTTTACTGAAAAAGTAGAAGAGCATTTGCAGAAGGAATGGAATATGTATTTGTCTATTTATAGAAAGAATAATGAAAAGGATTTTAGCCACATTTCCTTGCTTTATAAACAATATAGAGAACAAATTCAAAGTGAAATAAATATATCACCTATTGTAAGAAGAGCAAAAAACATCCTCGAGCATCAATATGCTGATCCAACTATCTCACTTGAGAAGGTGGCACTAGAATTGCAGGTATCATCTGTCTATCTTAGTCGACTATTCAAGCAAGAGCTAGGGATGAACTTTGTACAGTTACTAACAAGAAAAAGAATAAAACAGGCAATGTATTTGCTACAATCGACAGACAGTCCTATTGTTACAATATCCGAACAAATTGGTTATGATACACAGCATTATTTTAGTACTGCTTTTAAAAAGGCAACCGGGATTTCACCAAATAAATATCGAAGAAATCTTATTCAACAGATGGAAGAAACAAAATGTTAAGGAAATCGAGATAGACACATCTCGGTTTCTTTTTTTTTGTAAGCGTTTTATTTAAAGTTAAAAAAGTATAAAAATAGTAAATTAATTGAAAAGACCAGTAACTCACGTAAATGATATATTGAATGCGTAGATAACAGGTCAATTCATGAGCGGAAAGGGGGAAATCCATTTGTTTAAGAAATCGCTTACAATAATTATTGCGCTTTTCCTATTGATCCTTACAAGTGGTTGTGGAGTAAGTCAAACGAATGGAGAGTCAAAGGGTTATATTGGCATTTCCATGCCAACCAAATCTTCTGAAAGATGGGTGAATGATGGAGAAAATATGAGAAAGCAATTTGAGGAATTGGGATACAAAACAGACTTACAGTATGCTGAGGATGTTATTGAAAACCAGACAGCTCAAATTGAAAATATGATTACAAAAGGAGTAGATATCCTAGTCATTGCACCTATAGATGATCGGTCGGGTATGACAGGTGTTCTAGAAAGAGCTCATAAAAATGGTATTAAAATTATTTCTTATGACCGTTTAATCCAACATAGCGAATATGTGGATTACTACGCTACATTTGATAATTTTCAAGTAGGAGTATTACAAGGTCAATATATTGAAGAAAAGCTTCACTTAAAAGAATCTGATGGTCCATATAATATCGAAATTTTCGCAGGGTCACCTGATGATAATAATGCTTACTTCTTTTTTGATGGTGCCATGTCTATATTGCAGCCCTACATAGATTCAGGCAAGCTCGTGGTGAGAAGTAACCAAACGAAATTTAGTCAAGGAGCCACACTACGTTGGGATGGTGCACTTGCTCAATCAAGGATGGATAATCTTTTAAGTGCGTATTATTCTAGTGAACGTTTAGATGCAGTGCTATCTCCTTATGATGGAATCTCTATCGGAGTTATCTCTTCTTTAAAAGGGGTTGGTTATGGAAGTGCAGATAAGCCGATGCCTATTATTACTGGGCAAGATGCAGAACTAGCATCCATTAAGGCAATTATAAATGGTACTCAAACACAAACCATTTTTAAAGACACACGAGAGCTAGCTAAAAAAGCGGTAGATATGGCGAGAGCATCATTAAATGGAGAAATAGCAGAGGTAAATGATACCGAAACCTATAATAACGGAAAAAAAGTGGTTCCAGCTTATTTGTTGAAACCGGTTTCGGTTGATGTTGAAAACTATCAAAAAGAGCTAATAGAAACAAAGTATTATACAAATGAACAGCTTGGCCAATAAAAAAGAATTAGCTAGGGGTGGTGAGAAAATGACAAATATCATTCTAGAAATGCGCAAGATAACTAAAGAGTTTCCAGGAGTTAAAGCACTAGATAACGTTAATTTAAAGGTGAAACAAGGGGAAATACATGCACTTTGTGGAGAAAACGGTGCAGGTAAGTCGACCTTGATGAAGGTACTAAGTGGGGTATATCCACATGGAACATACTCTGGTGATATTTTGTTTCAAAATAAGGTTTGTGCTTTCAAAGATATTAAGCAAAGTGAAGAATTAGGCATTGTTATTATTCACCAAGAGCTAGCATTAGTGCCTGAATTATCAATTGCGGAAAACCTCTTTTTAGGAAATGAAATTACAAGTAGGGGTGTGATTAATTGGAATAAAACCACTAATCGCGCGAAGGAGCTCCTGAATAAGGTTGGTTTAGATGAATCTCCAAATACAAAGGTAAGTGATATTGGAGTCGGAAAACAGCAGTTAGTTGAAATTGCTAAAGCGCTATCAAAAGATGTAAAGCTGCTAATCTTAGATGAGCCTACAGCATCCTTAAATGAAGATGACAGTGAAAATCTATTAAATTTATTACTTGAATTTAAAAAACAAGGAATGTCAGCTATTATTATCTCCCATAAATTAAATGAAATTGAAAAGGTAGCCGATTCTATTACCATTCTACGCGATGGGCAAACAATTGAAACTTTAGATGTTAAGGGTGATCAAGTAACAGAAAATCGCATTATTAAAGGGATGGTTGGAAGAGATTTAACCAGCCGTTATCCAGAGAGAATTCCGCAAGTTGGCGAAATTGTTTTGGAAGTTAAAGACTGGAATGTATATCACCCTCAGCATTTAAATACAAAAGTAATTGATGATGTTGACTTTCATATTCGCAAAGGAGAGATAGTTGGCGTCGCTGGATTAATGGGAGCTGGTCGTACAGAATTGGCCATGAGCCTTTTTGGCAAAGTCTATGGAAAGAATATTTCTGGCCAAATCCTCAAAAATGGAGAAGAAATTCATTTGAAAGATGTAACAGCTGCCATCAATTATGGCTTAGCTTATGTATCTGAGGATCGTAAAGGAAATGGTTTAATCCTTATGGAGGATATTAAGCAAAACATTACCTTAGCAATGCTTGATAAGATTTCTAAGCGATCTGTTTTAGATAAGAATAAAGAAATAATGGTTGCAGAAGAATATCGCCAAAAATTTAGAATTAAAACGCCAGGTATTTTTCAAAAAGCAGGTAATTTAAGTGGTGGAAATCAGCAAAAGATTGTTCTTAGTAAATGGGTATTTTCAGAACCTGACATTCTGATTCTAGATGAACCGACAAGAGGGATTGATGTTGGTTCTAAGTATGAAATTTATACCATTATTAACAGTCTTGTAAAAGAAGGAAAAAGTATTTTAATGATTTCTTCAGAGTTACCCGAATTGTTAGGAATGTGTGACCGAATCTATGTAATGAATGAGGGATCTATAACAGGTGAAGTATCAAAAGAGGATGCCAATCAAGAGAAGTTAATGACATTAATGACTAAAAGTAAAGTAAGGGGGTAAAAGGATGGAACCACAGTTAAAATCAAATCCAACCACAACCAAAAAAGGAAATTCACTTAAATCACTTTTGCAGCTAAATATGCGTCAATATAGTATGATTATTGCCTTAGTATTCATAATGGTCTTGTTTCAAATTCTTACAGATGGATTACTATTAAAACCATTAAATATCACTAATTTAATTTTGCAGAATAGTTATATTCTTGTACTAGCAGTTGGAATGCTACTTGTCATTGTTACTGGACATATTGATTTATCAGTAGGCTCTATTGCTGCATTTGTTGGCGCAATTTCAGCTATTATGATGGTAAACTATGAATTTTCTCCATTTGTCGCTATTGTTATTTCATTAGTGCTTGGAGCAGTTATTGGTGCATGGCAAGGGTTTTGGATAGCATATGTTAGAATTCCTGCATTTATTGTTACACTAGCTGGAATGCTACTATTTAGAGGCTTGACCATGATTGTATTAGAAGGAAAGTCAATTGCTCCATTCCCTGAGTCTTTCCAGAAAATCAGCTCAGGCTTTATCCCAGACATCTCAAGTTCAGGGTCTGTTCATCTTTTAACCATATTGATTGGAATTGCACTTTCTATTATCCTTCTAGTAGTTCAGTTGAAAAATAGAAGAACACAACTTAAACATCAATTCGATGTGCAGCCTTTTGGATTATTTGTAACAAAATTAGTTGGATTAATCCTCATCTTAAATATATTCACGTATGTATTAGCTACGTACGAGGGAATACCCAATATTCTAATCATCTTAGGTATTTTAGTTATCATCTACACATTTGTGACCAATAAAACAAAAGCAGGTAGACATATATACGCCATTGGAGGCAATGAAAAAGCTGCGTTGCTTTCAGGGATTAAAACAAAGAAAATGACCTTTATGGTTTTCGTCAATATGGGTGTACTTTCTGCATTATCTGGTCTTTTATTTGCAGCACGCCTAAATGCAGCGACTCCAAAAGCAGGAAATTTATTTGAGTTAGATGCAATAGCAGCATGCTTTATTGGTGGAGCTTCGGCGTATGGAGGCATTGGAACCATTCCAGGAGCAATTATTGGTGGATTAGTAATGGGAGTAATGAATAACGGAATGTCCTTACTTGGACTAGGTATTGATTGGCAACAGGGAATTAAAGGGCTAGTATTATTAGCAGCAGTTGCATTTGATATCTATAATAAGAATAAAGCAAATTAACGAAAAAATGGCTGTTTTGAAGGTAAGGTTACCTGAAACAGCCATTTTTTATTTTACTCTATAACACGCTTTAAACCGATACTTGCTAATGCAGTATGTAGGTTAGCACAAGTTGTTACTTGACTAAAATCAATTCCTAACGAAATAATCGTTTGAGCTATTTCTGGTCTAATTCCAGAAATAATGGATTTTACTCCAATTAAATCTAATGCATGAACTACCTTAAATAAGTTATCTGCAACCATTGTATCAACAATAGGTACCCCAGATATATCTAAAATTAAATATTCTATTTTTAAATTAGCCGATTCTTGTAAGGCTACTTCTAATATTAATTGAGAGCGTCGTGTATCAATTTCACCAATTAAGGGGATAATAGCTGTTTCTTTTGCAATAGGAACAACTGGTACAGAAAGTTCTTCTAATGCAGAATACGCCATTTTCATTTTTTGTGTATTACTCTGTTCATAAATATGTCCTATTATGGCACTAATTTCATCAAGAATAGGATCAATAATTTTTCCAACATCTAGCATAGTTATCGGGGCGAAGGATTTTTGTTCTAGCTCTTCTGTAAATACGTCCCAAATAATATTTCGATAAATAGATAAGGAACGAAGTGCTGATTGTAGAGGGACAAGATGATCTACGAAAGCCTTACCAGTTTTTTCAGACCAATGCTGTACTTCTGTTGCATTCTTATTATCTTTAAGTGCTTCACCTAAAATGGAAAAAAGCTTCGCATTCCATTCAAGGGTACCTTTTTCGTCAAAAGGGAGACTTTGATAGGGAAAATCCTTTGATAAGAATTCTATTAGCAGTTGATTTATATTAGCTCCTAGGATGCTTTTATTTTTTATAATTTTATTCCCAATATAGGCCAGTTCATCCTTCACAATAATTCACTCCTACTTTTATTTCTATTTATCCAGTATACATGGTTTTAGGAGATAAGGGGAGAAATACGGCTTTTTCATTGTTTATTATTCCTGTTGCTATCTAGGGATTACCATTTTATCATTAAGATAATGAGAGCGCCTTCAAGATAGAGCCAAATGAGGAGGAAATAAAGATATGTACAAGCATGGTGTTTATGGATTTCGGTTTTTAGATGGCATGGATCAATCTCTGTATCAATTGTTTGCTGTTGGTTATGAATATATTACAAATACTGAGTATCATTGGGATGGTCTGCAGCGAACAGATGGACCATTAATCCTATTTCAATATACAGTTTCGGGAAAAGGGAGCTTAATAGTAAATGGGCAATTACATGAGGTGTCAATGGGAAGTGCATTTATGATTGACATTCCAAGTAATCATCAATATTTTTTTAATAGTAGTAATGATCATTGGGAGTTTTATTTTATTCTATTTCGTCCGACAAAATTGGAGACTGAATGGCAATTTTTATCAAAAGAGCTTGGAGTGATTTTTTCTTTAGAAGAAGCAAGTCCACCTGTATTATTACTTAAAACGATGTATCTTCATGCTTATAATAGAAATATTAACGATCGTTATCTGGCTTCCTCAATGGTCTATCAGTTTGTGATGGAAATATATCGAAATAGTTTAAATTTACATAAAGAGCATGATATGCCTGATCATATGAAGAAGGCAATAAGGTATATAGAAGAAAATTTTACAACTGTAGAAAGTGTAGAAGAAGTAGCTGCAGTTGCTACATTATCTAAATATTATTTCACTAGATTATTTAAGAAAATAACTGGATTTACACCCTTGCAATATGTAACAAAGCTTCGGTTAGAAAAAGCGATAAAGCTATTAAGAGATACCGATTATACGATAGAAGAAATTGCGAGAATGATAGGTTATGCGAATGCAAGCTATTTTATTAAAGTATTTAGACAATGGGTTGGATATTCTCCTGGAGAATATCGCCTTGGGAAAAATCATCTTGCTTTTACAGATATGTTATTTAAATAATAGAGCAATATTTTACAACTAGAGCAAAAAGATAGGATAGATGATGACTACTTTTTTCCTTATGATGAGTATATAAGATTACGAGTTTTAGGAAGGATGGATGACATGAAGCATCATTTATTAGCAAGTACTCCTCCGCTTGGGTGGAATAGTTGGGATTGTTACGGAGCATCTGTTACAGAGGAAGAAGTAAAGGGTAACGCGGACTATATGAGCAAATATTTAAAAAAGTATGGGTGGGAATATGTAGTTGTCGATATTCAATGGTATGAACCAGGTGCTAATTCCTCTATGTATCGCCCATTTGTTCCACTAGAGATGGATGAATACTCGAGATTATTACCTGCAGTAAATCGTTTTCCATCTGCTGAAGGAGGGAAGGGCTTTAAAGAATTAGCTGATTACGTTCATGGCTTAGGGCTGAAATTTGGAATACATATAATGAGGGGAATTCCTCGTCAGGCTGCTCACCAAAATACAGCTATACTAAATTCAAGTAAAACGGCTCGAGATATTGCTCACCCAAATTCAATTTGTCCATGGAATACGGATATGTATGGAGTAGATGCTAGTAAGGAAGGAGCACAAAGCTACTATAATTCCCTGTTTGAATTATATGCAGAATGGGGAGTAGACTTTGTAAAGGTAGATGATATTGCTGCATCTAAGTTATATACTACTCATTTGGACGAAATAAAATTAATTCGTCATGCTATTGATCATTGTGGTCGAGATATGGTATTAAGCCTGTCACCAGGACCTGCTCCTCTAGAGTTCTCTAAGGAATTGACAGAACATGCTAATATGTGGCGTATGACAGATGATTATTGGGATTTATGGCAATTACTTTATGATATGTTTGAACGATGTGAAAAGTGGTCTGATTACCGGGGAGAGGGATATTGGCCGGATTGTGATATGTTGCCATTAGGACATATTGGAATTCGCTCTGTTGATGGTGGGGCGCAAGATCGCTGGACTCGTTTTACAAAAGAGGAACAGAAAACAATGATGACACTATGGTCTATCTTCCGCTCACCACTTATGTTTGGAGGCGAGCTTAGAGATAACGATGATTGGACACTATCTTTATTAACAAACGAACATTTATTGTATGTAAATCAGCATAGTCATAATAACCGCCAAGTTTATCGAGAAGATGATAAGGTGGTCTGGTCAGCTGAGGATGATCAAGGAAATTCTTATGTAGCTTTGTTTAATATTGGTGAAGAGGAAAAGTTGGTTACTGTTAAGCTTGAAGATCTTGGTCATACAGATACAAAAAAATATGAAGATATTTGGGATAACCAAGAAGTAGGGGAAATAACGGAGAAAATAGAAGTAAACTTAAAGCCTCACAGTACGAAGTTTTATCGAGTGTATTAATAGAAGAGAGAGTCTTAAAAGGTAAATCCTTTAAGACTCTTTCTGTTTTGTCATAACCGTTTTAGCATCAAAATATTGTATATAAAAAGGTACTTCTCTTCAAGAAAAGTACCTTTTTATATATTCTTATTGATTTACAGGGCATGGTCCAGTGGAATTACGTATAACTAACTTTGGTTTATAAACAACAGAAGGAGGAACAGAATTTTTTTTCTCAACAGCATCCACAATCCATTTAGCAGCTTCCATTCCCATTTCCATTTTAGGATGAGAAACGGAAGTTAACTTTACTTCAGAAGCTTCTGTTAAGAAAGAGTCATCATATCCAATAATGGACACATCTTCAGGAATGGTTAAGTTTAAAGAACGAAGAAAATGAATCACTTGAATAGCCAGTTGATCATTGTAACAAACAATAGCTGTTGGTTTATCATGGCTATCAAACAGTTCCTTTAACTTCTCTAATGGAAAATGTACCTGGTTTTCCGTTGAATAATTAATCACCATATCTGGGAAAAAAGGAACCGAGAATTCCTTATAGGCTTGAATGAAGCCTTTCATACGATTTATTCCTTGTAAATCATCAGACTTAAATAAGCCAATAATTCTTTGATGTCCTAATTTTATAAGATGTTCTGTTGCAATAAATCCCCCTAGTTCGTCATCTACTATTAGATGAGGTGGAGAAAGTTGAGAATAGAACTGATTAATCATTAAATAGGGAATCTGATTTTGTTCAAGCTCTAAGTAAAAGTTAATATTAGGATTAAAGGTACTGCTTTTAGTTGGTTCTACAATTAGTCCATCAACATTTCTGCTTAACATGGTTTGTAAACATTGCTTTTCTTTTTCTACATCATTGTCCGTACAAGCAAAGGTAAGTGAATAACCTTTTGTTGTTAAATAAGATTCAATTCCTTTTATAATGGAAGGAAAGATATAGTCTGATATGTAAGTGGTAATGACTCCAATGTTCTTTGTGCCTTTTATCGAAGAAATGGAACTATTTGCACTTGGCGTTTGTCTGTGGGAGACGAAGGTTCCTGCTCCTTGCTCTCTATAGAGCCATCCTTCGTGGACTAAATCTCCTACTGCTTGACGGATAGTATGTCTACTAACCCCAAACATCTTTACTAATTCATTTTCTGAATATATTTTATCACCTGGTTTCACTTTCCCGCTAGTGACCCATTCGGTTATTTTTTCTTTGACCATATTATATTTTGTCATTTGTGCCACTGTTTCACCGCTTTCATTGGTATGTAACGAATTCAAACTTATACGTACAATAAAAAGTAATACCGTTATAGTATCAGAAAAAAGCTGAAATGACTATTAAATATTTTAGTAGAAGTATGAACAAAAGGTGAGTAAAGTATAAGTATCTAGAAGAGTACTTATATGAAAAAAGTAAGCCTACACAATAAGGCTTACTTTTTTCATATATATAAGGATATATACGTCTAAACACTGTTTTAATAAACTTAGTGGAGCGTAACGGAACGAACTTGTTCATACAGCCGAATATATTAAAAACAACAAAGGATGTGAAAACAGTCCTATATAATAATATTCTCCGATTCAACAAGTACTAATTTTTCAACATGTAAGAATTTCTGGATGTTGATAGAGGTTGCTCCTAATAAAGAGGCTTTGGAACCTAGAGTAGAACTCTTAATATCAATGTCTTTGTTAAAGGAGCTTACTAGATTTTGCTGAACTTTTTCTAGAATAAGAGGAATTCGTCTAATAAGGGAACTATTTAGATAGACGATTTCTGGTGCGTATGTTGCAATAATATTATTTACAGCAGCAGCTAAGTAAAAACTGAATTCCTCTACAACTTTTAAAGCGATATTCTCCTTATTATCATATGCTAGGATTAATTCATCTACAGTGATTTTACCAGAGCTAGTAAGAGAGGCATATGTAAATAATAATGCATCTTCAGAGCAATACTGCTCTAGGCAGCCATTGTTACCACATGGGCAAGGCTTCCCGTTAGGAACTAAAATGGTATGACCAATTTCCCCGCTCATTCCTTTTTTCCCATGATAAAGCTTCCTATTAATGATTATTCCCGCTCCTACACCACTATGAATACTTAAACTAACCAAATTCGTTTGATCAGTAGTAAAAGTATTTTCAGCGATAGCCGTTAGATTTGCTTCATTTTCTAGGTGAATAGGAAATGAATAGCTAGTAGTTAAACGTTCATATAAATTAATTTGATCCAAGTCATAATAGGGAGTAAATAGAATGTTATTTGTATCTACAATTCCATGGATAGCTAGGGACATACCAATTATTCCATAGTTAAACGTGTAGATATTCGAGTCTGCTTTTTTTAAGGTATTTAGTTTTAGTTGATACTCTTTTACAATTTCTGAAATCAGCTCAAAGATATTTTCATTAGAAACAAGGATGTTCTTTTTTTTCTCGGCAGTAATTATCTCTCCGTCAAGAAAGCAAAGTGCAGAAGAAATATAGTTAGCGCCAATATCTATGGAAATGGAAAGTCCTGCGAATTTATTAAATGTTAGCATAATAGGTTTTCTTCCGCCTTGATTCGTGCTATCACCTATTCCTACTTCTAGGATTAATTCTTTCTCTAAGAGACTTTTCGTAATTTCAGAAACGGATGCTTTATTTAAAGCAGATATTTGGGAGACAGTGGCTCTTGATATTTGTCCATGTTGAATAATTAATTCAAGAACCAATTGCTCGTTTTTTTCTCGTATTTTATATCTATCTGTAATCATTTTTTGATTCACTCCAAACCGATTGCTCTCTCTTGTTTGCTAAAAATCAGCTTATCATAGCGAGCAAGAAAAAGCAGTTTATTTAGGGAAATTCTTGACAAATGTAAGCGGATAAATTATGTTTTACTTAGTTAGTTTAACTTCCTAACAAACTGTTTGCAAGAATAAAAAAAGAGGAGTGTTTTCAGAATGAGTTATTTTCCTAATGTACAAAAAATCAAATTTGAAGGTACACAAAGCAAAAATCTATTTGCATTTAGACATTATAATCCCGATGAAATAGTGTTAGGAAAGTCGATGAGAGAGCATCTTAGATTTGCAGTTGCCTATTGGCATACCTTTACTCAAGATGGCTCTGATCCATTTGGTGCAGCAACAAACATTCGTACTTGGATAACAGATGACTCAATGGAAACCGCATATAATAGAGTGGAAGCTGCATTTGAATTTTTCACAAAAATAGATGCTCCTTACTTTTGCTTTCATGATGTGGATATTGCTCCAGAAGGAGAAACTCTTCAAGAGTTCTTTGATCATTTAGATGAAATAACAGATTTAATAAAAAAGAAGATGGATGAGACTGGTGTTAAGTTACTATGGAATACAGCAAATATGTTTACAAATTCTAGATTTGTGCATGGAGCAGCATCATCTTCTAATGCAGATGTGTTTGCATATGCGGCAGCTCAAGTGAAAAAAGGGTTAGATATTAGTAAAAAATTAAATGGACAGAACTATGTTTTTTGGGGTGGCAGAGAAGGGTATGAATCTCTTTTAAATACGGATATGGAGTTAGAACAAGATAATATAGCAAGGCTTTTTCATATGGCAGTAGATTATGCGAAAGAAATTAACCATCCTGTACAGTTTTTAATTGAGCCAAAACCAAAAGAACCTTCTAAACATCAATATGATTTTGATGCTGCAACCACTCTTGCATTTCTTCAAAAATATAACTTGATGGATCATTTTAAATTAAACTTGGAAGCGAATCATGCAACACTTGCTGGTCATACTTTTGAACACGAATTAGCTGTGGCGAGAAGTTATAAGGCATTAGGTTCTATAGATGCGAATCAAGGAGATTTACTTTTAGGCTGGGATACGGATGAGTTTCCGACCAATATTCACGATACTACTTTGACGATGTATCAAATCTTAGAGAATGGTGGAATTGCACCAGGTGGAGTAAACTTTGATGCAAAAGTTCGCCGTAGTTCCTTCACAATGGATGATTTATTTTTAGCCCATATTGCTGGGATGGATACTTTTGCTCGCGGGTTAAAGGCAGCAGCGAAATTAAAGGAAGATAAATTTTTTGATAGTCTACTAGAAAAGCGCTATGAAAGTTATCGTACGGGTATTGGAGCGGATATTGTGGAAGGTAAGACAGATTTAAAAGTATTAACAGAATACGCTTTAAAAAATGATCAAATAAAAAATGAACCAGCGCATTTGGAATGGATTAAATCAAGATTAAATGATTATTTAGTTTAATAGGGTAATAGTTTATAGGAGAGGAGGAGAGATAATGAGATATGTGCTGGGGTTGGATTTAGGTACTAGTTCATTGAAGGGTATTGTCGTTAATCAAGAAGGAAGAATTGTGTGTACTAAATCAGCTGATTATCCATTATTTAACTTACAGAGTGGCTACAGCGAACAAGATCCTCTTGATTGGTTAAAAGCTGCGAAGAAAGTATTGTCTGAGCTGAAAATGGAGATATCTGATTTTGCTTCTCAACTAGAGGGGATTAGCTTTTCTGGACAAATGCATAGTTTAGTATTACTTGATGAAAATAGTAATCCACTTCGCAAAGCCATTCTATGGAATGATGTCAGAACAACAGAACAATGTGACACAATAATGAAGGAATGTGGTGAAGAAATTCTTGCTACAATGAAAAACCGAGCATTAGAGGGCTTCACATTACCTAAACTCCTTTGGGTGAAAGAAAATGAGCCAGAAACTTGGAAAAAGGTAAGTAAATTCCTCCTTCCAAAGGATTATTTAGGATTTTGGATGACTGGTAATATCCAAATGGAATATTCAGATGCTGCAGGAACACTACTACTTAATATCGCAAAAAAAGAATGGGAGTGGAGTGTTGCGGAATATTTTGACATTCCGAAAGATATTTTCCCAAGGCTAATAGGCTCTATGGATCAAATAGGGATATTAAGAGAAGAGCTAAAAGAAGAGTTTGGTTTCACTAAAGATATTCCTATTTATGCAGGTGGTGCAGACAATGCTTGTGCTGCATTAGGAGCAGGCATCGTAGAAGATAATACGGGTTTATGCAGTATTGGAACTTCAGGGGTATTTCTTACTTATGAGGCCATAAGTGAAAAGGATTATAAAGGAAAACTACATTTTTTTAACCATGTAATAAACGATCATTTCTATTCAATGGGGGTAACCCTTGCTGCTGGTCATAGTCTTAGCTGGTTTAAAAATACATTCGCTAATGATGAGAATTTTGAAGAATTACTGAGTAAAGTAAGTACTATTTCTCCAGGGGCAGAAGGATTATTATTTGCTCCATATATTGTGGGAGAAAGAACTCCGCATTTTGATAGCAAAGTTAGAGGAAGCTTTATTGGGATTGATACAAGACATCAGCTTGCTCATTTTACTAGAGCTGTTATGGAAGGGATTACATTCTCCTTGAAGGATTCTCAAGACTTGGTAATTAAATATGCAGATAAAGAATTGGACAAAATAGTCTCTATTGGTGGCGGTGCTAAAAGTGAAGAATGGCTACAAATGCAAGCGGATATATTTCAAACAACGATAGTAACTTTAACCAATGAACAAGGACCAGGACTAGGAGCAGCGATGATAGCTGCAATAGGTTGCAAGTGGTTTAATGATTTTCAGGAATGTGTCCAAACATTTATTTCTTATGGAAAAGAATATAAGCCAATACAAAAAAATGTAGAGAGATATAAAGAAGTGTATAGTAGATATAAAGAAGTGTATCCAGCAATTAAAGAGGTCAGTCTCTCGGTGCTTTAAGGCATAAAGGGGGCTGACCCTTTTTTAAAAAAAAATATGTATTTTTTAAAAAAATACATTGAAAAAAACAGAATAGGTGATAGAATTTAAATTAAGGTTATACGTACAAGTTAGTAATAATATTGTTTGGTTGTAAGTATATATGTATAGGTTTACAATTCTTTGTTCTTGTACGTATGAAAAAAGAATAAATATAGTAATAACAACTTTAGATAATTCATTGAAATGAAAACGTATTCTTTATTATGTAGGAGGATATTTTATGACCAAGTATACGATAGGTGTAGATTATGGAACACAATCAGGAAGAGCTGTTTTAGTTGAAGTTGGGACAGGGAAAGAAATTGCTTCAGCTGTTAAGGTATATACCCATGGAGTAATGGATGAATACTTACCGGATGGTACAACAAAATTAGAACATGACTGGGCACTTCAACACCCAGCCGATTATTTAGAAGTATTAGAGATTACTATTCCAGAAGTTTTAGCAAAAGCAAAGGTATCTAATGAGGATGTAATTGGAGTAGGTATTGATTTTACAGCTTGTACGGTTCTACCAATTGATGAAAATGGAATTCCCCTCTGCTTCAAGCCGGAATATGAGAAACAGCCACATAGTTATGTGAAGCTATGGAAGCATCATGCTGCACAAGATGAAGCAAATCGTTTAAATGAAATAGCAGAACAAAGAGGAGAAGCCTTTCTTCAGAGATACGGTGGAAAAATTTCATCTGAGTGGATGGTTCCAAAAGTATGGCAAATCTTGAATGAAGCACCAGATATTTATGATAGTGCAGATCAAATATTAGAAGCAACGGACTGGGTGATTTCTGAATTAACAGGAGTTGTTACACGCAATAGCTGTACTGCTGGATACAAAGCTATCTGGCATAAACAAGATGGTTATCCATCAAATGAATTCTTTAAAGCATTAGATCCAAGACTAGAGAATGTAGTAGAAGATAAGCTATCAACGAATATCATACCAATTGGTTCTAAAGCAGGAGAAATAACAGAAAAAGCAGCTAAATTAACAGGATTAAAGCCTGGAACCGCTGTTGCCATTGCAAATGTAGACGCACATGTTGCGGTACCAGCAGTCGGTATTACAGAACCAGGGAAATTATTGATGATTATGGGAACTTCGACTTGTCATATTCTACTTGGTGATAAAGAAGAAATTGTGCCAGGTATGTGTGGTGTGGTAGAAGATGGTGTCATTCCAGGACTTTTAGGATATGAAGCAGGGCAATCCTGTGTAGGAGACCACTTTGAATGGTTTACAGAAAACTGTGTACCTGAAAGCTATTATAAAGAAGCAGAAGAAAAAGGCATGGGGATTCATCAGCTTTTAACGGAAAAGGCAAGTAATTTACAAGTTGGTGAAAGTGGACTTTTAGCATTAGATTGGTGGAATGGAAACCGCTCAACATTGGTAGATGTAGACTTAACAGGTGTTTTATTAGGGCAAACATTGCTTACTAAACCAGAAGAAATTTACCGTGCATTGATTGAAGCAACTGCTTACGGAACGCGTATGATTGTAGAAACTTTCCGAGAAAATGGAGTTCCTGTAAATGAAGTATATGCAGCAGGAGGAATTGCAGAAAAAAATGCGTTAATGATGCAAATCTATTCAGATGTACTTAATATGGATATTAAAATCTCTGCGTCTTCTCAAACTCCTGCTCTAGGAAGTGCTATGTTTGGAGCTGTAGCTGCTGGTAAAGATAGAGGCGGTTATGAAACGATAACAGAAGCGGCAAAAGATATGGGTAGAGTAAAAGACCATGTGTATCAACCAGGAGATAAGAATGTAGCAGTATATAACGAGCTGTATAGTGAATATGCAAAACTATATGATTACTTCGGACGCGGCGAAAATAATGTAATGAAAACACTGAAAAAAATTAAAAAGAACTCTGTCGCTAAGGAGGCAGAAGAATATGTTGGATAAATTAAAGCAAGAAGTATTAGAGGCAAACCTTGCTTTGCCAAAGCATCAGCTTGTTACGTTTACATGGGGAAATGTAAGTGGAATTGATAGAGAGCAGAATCTTGTTGTCATTAAACCTAGTGGTGTTCCGTATGATGAACTAAAAATAGAACATCTAGTTGTGCTTGATTTAGAAGGTAATGTAGTAGAAGGTGATTTAAGACCATCTTCAGATACACCAACACATCTAGCTTTATATAGACAATGGAAGAATATAGGTGGAATTGTACACACACATTCCCCTTGGGCAACGAGCTGGGCACAAGCAGGAAAAAGTATTCCTGCTCTTGGAACCACACATGCAGACTACTTTTATGGAGATATTCCATGTACACGCAAACTAACTGAGATAGAAATTAATCGTGCATATGAGTTAGAAACTGGAAATGTCATCATTGAAACACTAACACAAAAAGGAATTGACCCAGTTGCGATACCTGGTGTTTTAGTAACAGGTCATGCACCATTTGCATGGGGAAAAAATGCGGATGAAGCAGTGCATAATGCAGTTGTATTAGAAGAAGTAGCAAAAATGGCTCTTCATACCATTCAATTAAATCCAGAAGTGGAATACATTGATCAATACTTATTAGATAAGCATTACTTAAGAAAACATGGAGCAAATGCATACTACGGTCAGAAATAATGAAGCATTCATCCGTGTTATGGTCATGCACGGATGAATGGAAAATAATTAGCTATTTAACAAGCAACTAAACTTTTAGGAGGAATTTATGATGTTACATACAAAAGAATACGAATTTTGGTTTGTTACAGGAAGTCAGTTACTTTATGGAGAAGATGTACTTAGACAAGTAGAAGAAAACTCAAGAGAAATTGTAAATGGCTTAGATGATGCTTCTAGTATTCCATATAAAATTACCTTTAAAGCTGTTTTGAAAGATGCTAATAGCATTCAGCGTTTAGTTTTAGAAGCAAATCAAGACGAAAACTGTGCTGGTATCATAACATGGATGCATACTTTCTCACCATCTAAAATGTGGATTGCAGGGCTTTCTTCTTTACAAAAACCGCTACTACATTTTGCTACACAATTTAACCGTGATATTCCTTGGAGCTCGATTGACATGGATTTCATGAACTTAAATCAATCAGCACATGGAGATAGAGAACATGGGTTCATTGGAGCAAGATTAAATGTGAAGCGTAAAGTAATTGTTGGTCACTGGGAAAATGAAGAAATTAGACAACGTGTCGGCAATTGGACGAAAACAGCTGTAGCATACTCTGAAAGCAAGCAGTTAAAAGTTGCTAGATTTGGTGATAATATGCGCCAAGTTGCGGTTACAGAAGGTGATAAGATTGAGGCGCAAATTAAATTTGGTTGGACGGTAAATGGCTACGGTGTTGGTGATCTTGTTCAGAAAATGAATGAAGTAACAGAAGAACAAATTGAATCATTAATGAAAGAGTATCAAGAAAACTATGATATAACTTCAGAAGGATTAGTAGAGGGACCAGTAAGAGATTCTATAAGAGAACAAGCAAAGATTGAGATAGGATTAAAAGCTTTCTTAGAAGAAGGAAACTATACAGCTTTCACCACTACATTTGAGGATTTACATGGTATTCGTCAACTTCCAGGTCTTGCTGTTCAACGTTTAATGGAGCAAGGATATGGATTCGCTGGAGAAGGAGATTGGAAAACAGCTGCACTTGTACGCTTAATGAAAATCATTGCAGATAATGAAGGCACATCTTTCATGGAAGACTATACGTATCATTTTGAACCAGGAAATGAAATGGTATTAGGTTCTCATATGTTAGAGGTATGTCCAACAATCTCAGCAACTCGTCCGAAAATTGAAGTACATCCACTTGGAATTGGTGGAAAAGAGGATCCTGCAAGAATTGTGTTTGATGGTAGAGGAGGATCTGCTTTAAATGCATCTATCATTGACCTAGGTCACCGCTTCCGTTTACTAGTAAATGAAGTAGATGCTATTCAGCCAGAAGAAGAATTGCCTAATCTTCCAGTAGCTCGTGTATTGTGGAAAACACAGCCATCACTAAGTCAAGCAGTAGAAAACTGGATCCAAGCTGGTGGAGCTCACCATACTTGCTTCTCCTATGTAGTAAGCACAGAGCAATTAAGAGATTTTGCAGAATTAGTAGGAATGGAAACAGTAGTTATTAATAATGATACAAAAACAGAAACTTTCTTAAATGAATTGCGTTGGAATGATGTTGTTTACCGTTAATTATATATAATAGAAGAAAGTGCTTCTTCTATTAAAAGCAGTCTACCAAACAGTCCAGTATAGTCTAATAATCTATATAATTGGAAGTGAAGGGAGACTGCTTTTCTATTTTATATGAAAGGATGTTACGTAGAATGCAAATAACACAAAAGCTATTCGGAAAAATGGAAGAAAAAGAAATAATAGAATACACCTTAAAGAATAATCAAGGGATGGAAGTATCTTGTTTAAATTACGGGGGAATTGTAACAAGAGTTATTGTTCCAAATAAAGAAGGTAAATTGGAAAATGTAGTACTTAATTATGCTAGTTTAGATGAATACCTAAATGATACATACTACTTTGGAGCCCTTATTGGTAGAGTTGCAGGAAGAATTAAAGGCGCAACATTTGAATTAAACGGGAAAACACATTCTCTTGAAATTAATGACAATAGAAATAATCTACATGGTGGAAAAAAAGGATTTAATCGTGTTATATGGGATACAGAATTGTTAGAGAATGAGGAAGAAGTTGCCATAAAATTAATGTATCACAGTCCAGATGGTGAAGAAGGTTTTCCAGGAAATATTAACGTAGAAGTGTTATATACTTTAAACAATCATAATGAGTGGAAAATTAGCTACAAGGGTAATAGTGATGAACAAACTATTTTAAATATGACTAACCATACATACTTTAATTTAAGTGGAAATGCTAAACGAGATATTCTTCAACATCAAATGCAGCTTAAAAGTGATAAAGTACTTGAACTAGATCAAGAATTACTGCCAACAGGGGAATGGATCTCGGTGGAAAACACTCCGTTTGATTTTCAAGAAAGAGCAACGATTGAAAAAGGTGTATTAGCAGATCATGAACAAACTATTCTTGCAGGCAATGGATATGATCATCCCTTTTTATTAAATGCACATAATGATCAGGAAATTCAGCTAATCGACGAAGAGTCTGGAAGAATATTAACGATTGAAACAGAAGAAGAAGGAGTAGTTATCTATTCTGGTAATCAAATGGAAGAAAAAGGAATGGTATCTGGTGTGCCTTGCAGAAAGTATTTAGGGATTTGTTTAGAAACTCAAGGGTTGCCTGATGCTATTCATCATTCTGCCTTTCGCTCTTGGGTAATAGATAAAGACCGTCCTTATCAAACAGAGACAGTTTACCGATTTGATGTAATTAAGTAAGAGTAGAGGGAGTGTATAGGAAATGAAATCAATTGTTTCGGATATTCAATCTTTATCTTATCAATGTAATTGTGGTAATCAACATCAGGTGATTGAAATAGAGGAAATTGTTGTTGAAAAGGGTGCATTAGTAAAAGCAATGGAATATATGGAAAAGAAAGCTTTTCAGCAAGTCATGATCATTGCCGACGAAAACACACATAAAGCATGTGGAGAGAAATTATCTGCTTTACTAGAAGAAAAGAAACTATCTTATTCTAGTTGTTTGGTAGAGTCAGATGATAATGGAGATGTTTTGGCAGACGAAAAATCTCTTGTACAAGTATTATTAGAAGCATCATCAGAAGTGGATGTAATGGTTGCCGTCGGTTCTGGAACATTACATGACATTACTAGATTTTGTAGTGCGAAAATGGGCATTCCTTTTATCTCTATTCCTACAGCGCCTTCTGTTGATGGATTCACTTCGCTTGGAGCACCTATTATTGTAAAGGGAGTAAAACAAACATTTCAGTTAACTTCTCCTATTGCAGTATTTGCTGATATTGAGGTTTTAAGTGCAGCTCCAAGAAAGATGATTGCAGCAGGTGTAGGAGATATGATAGCTAAGTACACATCTTTAGCTGATTGGAAATTCGATTCATTGGTAACAGGTGAACACTATTGCCCCGTTTCTGCCCAAATAACACAAGACGCCCTATTGGCGTGTATAGAGAATATCGACTCTATTGCAGCTGGAGAAGATAAAGGAATTACTATTTTGATAGATTCCTTAATAAAATCAGGGCTAGCTATGCTATTATTTGGCAAATCCCATCCTGCCTCAGGTGGAGAGCATCATCTATCTCATTTTTGGGAAATGGAATTTATGAAAGCAAATCGACCACAAGTTTTACATGGAGCAAAAGTTGGAGTTTCTACTATCTTATTAGCATCTGTGTATAAGGAGAAATTCTTACAAGCATTGGAAAATGATTTCATTTTGGATCAACTACCAATTCAAGAAGAATGGAAGGTAAATTTAAAGGAAAAGATAGAGGAAATCATAAATACTTATCAACAAATACCTGACGCTGCTGAAATTAGGGGATTCATTCAAAAAATCGGTGGACCCACTTGCTATGAAGAGTTAGGTATAGAGGATGAGCTTTTACTGTCTAGCTTAAAAGAGGCACATCAATTACGGGATCGTTTTACGGCTTTAAAGTTTTTACATGAAGTAGGAGAGAAGGACTTTTCTGCCTATTTATCTACTGCCGAAGCGAAATGATAATTTTTAAAAGCTATATATGTTACTAGATTAGCTAGTGATATGTATAGCTTTTTTATGTTATAGAAGTTACTTGGATAGTGAATGAAATGGGAGATATGGAGGGTGTGAGATCTCTGTTTTATGGCTATCACAGCCTATTTAATCTCAAAATATTGGACAATTCATACAATGTGTTTTTGATTAAAGATATTTCCTTGTAATACTTAATTTATTGAAAAAATGGATAAAATACGAAATAATCAATTTAATAATCTGAAAAATTAAAAATCTAACAAAGTAGTAAAGCTTAAAAAAGGAGGTATATTTGTATGAAGAAGATTATTATTGTAAGCTTGACCATTCTCATTCAAGCAATCGGACTGTACGTATTGTCTTTGTTTATCCATTGGAATTATGTGGATATGCTATTGCTAGGGAGCATTCTTTTATTTGGTGTTTCTTGGTTATTTCCAATGCATTTAAATCATACAAACAACCAATATAATGCTTATGAAAAAGCGTGGACTGGAAAAGAATTAGGGGCAATAAGGCCGTTTGTTTTTAGAGTAAATGCTGTTATTTTGGGACAAATTATCTTTATGGTTCTTTCGATTGTAATAACAGGTATTATTTACCTTATTTTCTTTAATATTTAGTATGAATCCACGATTACATAGACGTCTTTTATAGGAACTCTTTCTTACTCATAAGTAAAAAAGTATCCCATCGTTTAGAGGTATAAACTATCTAAACAATGGGATACTTTTTCATTATGTCGAAAAATGAAACCGCATTTATTCAAGAGTTGAACAACTTGTATATACATGTTATAGTTAAGTGGTAAACACAATACACATACTCTTATCGCATTAAAGAAATAATTGAAGATAAGGCATAAAAAAATATAAATTTCTATTAAAATATAATCCTCACATTGGTGGTGTATATACATGCAACAAGCATGGTGGCAAAAGGCAGTAGTGTATCAAATTTATCCAAAGAGCTTTCAGGATACAACTGGAAATGGAGTAGGGGATATTCAAGGAATTATTCAACGCCTTGATTATTTAAATGAATTAGGAGTAGATGTTATCTGGTTAACACCTATTTATGCTTCCCCACAAAAAGATAATGGGTATGATATTAGTGATTATTATTCCATTCACCCTGAATACGGGGACATGGATGATTTTGATCAATTATTAAATGTTGCACATAGTAAAGGGATTAAAGTCATTATGGATATTGTAGTGAATCATACATCTACAGAACATGAATGGTTTAAGCAGGCAGCTTCTTCGAAAGATAATCCTTATCGTGATTACTACATCTGGAAAGATGGAAAAGAAGATGGCAGCGAACCGACTAATTGGCAATCTAAGTTTGGTGGAAATGCATGGAAATATGAGGAGAATTCAGATCAATATTATCTCCATTTATTTGATGTCACACAAGCTGATTTAAACTGGGAAAATGAGAGGCTACGACAAGAAATCTATCAGATGATGAAATTCTGGTTTGAAAAGGGAGTAGATGGTTTCCGTTTAGATGTTATTAATCTTATTTCAAAGGATCAATCTTTTTCTGATGATGATGGGTCTCAAGCTCCTGGTGATGGGAGAAAATTTTATACAGATGGTCCACGAGTACATGAGTTTATCCATGAGATGAATAAGCATGTTTTTTCTAAATACAATAGCTTAACGGTGGGAGAAATGTCTTCTACTACATTAGATCATTGTATTAAATATACAAATCCAGAACGAAATGAATTGAACATGACATTTAATTTTCATCATCTTAAAGTAGATTATCCAAACGGAGAAAAGTGGGAGCTTGCACCAATGGATTTTCTGGAGTTAAAGAAAATTTTGTCTAACTGGCAAGTTGGAATGCATGAAGGCAGCGGATGGAACGCGTTATTCTGGTGTAATCATGACCAACCAAGAGTTGTCTCGCGTTATGGAAATGATGAAAAGTATCGTAAAGAGTCGGCAAAAATGCTTGCAACAACAATTCATATGATGCAAGGAACTCCTTATATCTACCAGGGAGAAGAGTTCGGAATGACTGATCCCAAATTCACATCCATTGATCAGTATCGAGATGTGGAATCATTAAATATGTATCAAATTTTAAAAGAAAAAGGGAAGTCAGAAGAAGAGGTACTAGAAATATTAAGCAGGAAATCACGTGATAATTCACGAACTCCTGTGCAATGGAATAAGGATAAACATGCAGGATTTACAGCAGGAACTCCGTGGATTGATATAGCCCAAAATTATGAGGAAATAAATGCTGAAAGTGCATTAAAAGATAAAGATTCTATTTTTTATCATTACCAAAAGTTAATTAAACTTCGCAAGCATTACAATATTATGACAGATGGAGACTATCAATTATTAGCACCAGATCATGTAGAGATATTTGCATATGTTAGATCGTTAGAAAAGGAAAAATTACTAGTTATTAATAATTTTTATGATGTGGAGACTAGTTTTTCAGTATCTAATTATCTAGAATTAGCTGGAGCAGAATCGACTATGTTATTATCTAATTATCCTGATTCTCCTACTTTAATGGAAAGTATAAGTTTGAGGCCATATGAATCGATTGTATATCATATAAAATAAGAATAAAGGAATAAGAGAGGATGTTGATTTTTGTTTAAAAGTCTATTTTCTAGAAATAAAAAAGAGGAAAACATTACTTATATTCAACCTTTAGAAGGCAAGTTAATAAGTATCGAAGAGGTTCCTGATCCTGTATTTTCTCAAAAAATGATGGGAGATGGAATAGCTGTTATTCCATCTCAAGGTGTGTTAATTGCTCCTTGTGATGGAAAAATAATGAATGTATTCCCTACAAAGCATGCATTGAGTTTAACAGATAATAACGGAAGAGAAATCTTAATTCATGTAGGACTTGATACGGTGACATTAAAAGGGGAAGGATTTACTTCCTTTGTCCAAGATGGAGATGTCGTGAAACAAGGACAAAAGTTAATGGAAATTGATTTTCCTGCTATTCAAGATAAAGTACCTTCTATTATTACTCCTATGGTTTTTACTAATTTAGGAGATGAAGAGAAAGTAAGAGTAGAAGGAAATGAGATAATAATAAGGTAAGGTAAGGGCTTAGGGAGATAATCCTTAAGTCCTTTACTTTTTAGTGGTATCAAATTTCTTTTTGAAGAATGAAAGTGTTCTGAAATGACAGCACTTTTTAACTCCTATATAGTAGACTTAATAGACTAGAAAGGAAGTGTTCTAGATGAGTAATATTCTCTTTGATTTACATACACATCATGATCGATGTGGTCATGCAATAGGAGCGTTGGAGGAGTATATTGAATCTGCTATAGATAAAGGTCTACACTATATTGGGATTTCAGATCATTCCCCTTTATTTTTTCATGAAGAAGATCGTCCTTTTCCTCGGTTCTCTATGGCAAAAAGTGAGTTTTCCGTTTATGTGGAGCATGTTCTTCGATTAAAAGAAAAGTATAAAGAGAAGATTCATGTTTTATTAGGAGTAGAAAGTGATTACTACCCGCATCATCTTCATTTATATAAGAAGGAATATGATAAATCTCCTTTTGATTATATTATTGGTTCTGTACATTACGTAAATGGAAGAAGCATATTTGATAAAAATAGATGGACTAATCTATCAGAGAAAGAAAAGGTACAAGAAAAAGAAGATTATTATAGAATGATTCAAGAATCTGCAAAGAGTGGTGTTTTTCAGGTGCTAGGTCATATTGATGCCATGAAAGGATACTACCCAGAATTCTCTGCTATTAAGACACCCATTATTGATGAGACACTGAAGGTCATTAGTGATACTGGAGTAGCTATTGAAGTCAATACCTCTGGAAAAACAAAGGATGTTGGGGGATGGTATCCATCTCATGAAATATTAGAACGAGCTTTATTTTATGGTGTTGATATTTCTTATGGATCTGATGCACATCTGCCAGAAAGAGTAGGCGATGATTATCTACTAGTACAGAAGGCTTTAAAAGATATAGGCTTTAAAGAAATGGTTTTTTTCGTTGAAAAGAAAAAACAAATAGTTAGGCTGTAAAAAGGACATAAAGAGCATCATTTAGAAAAGCATTCTCTACCCTAAGGAGGCGAGAATGCTTTTTTTAATGAGAAATATTTGACAGTTTGTATACAAATGTATACATTAGTATTAGATGGTTTTGTATACATATGTATACAAAGAATTCCTAATAGGAGGTTAACGATGAAAGATTATGAAGGTCAGGATAAACATAAGGAACATAGAGGAAAAAGACATCATCATGGAGCTAAAACATTTCGAAGAGGAAGGGCTATGGATTTTCTAGAAAGACTAAAAGTAAAACGCTCCACATTAAAGCAACAATTGGAAGCAGATCAATACCAAGAGATTAAGCAGGTAATACTTGGAGAGTTGAAAGCTATTGAAGCTGTAATAGATGAATATACAAAGCATTTTGAGTTGCATGAAGCTATAGTGGAAAAGGGAGCTTGTCAAATAGATTCAGAAGAAAAGAATAAAGAGAAAGAGTAAGGGTAAAGGGGAATAAATGTATGTGGGGACTAAAACAATATATAAAACCATATTGGATATTTGTGCTACTAGGGCCATTATTCATGCTTGGCGAAGTATTTTTTGACTTACTTCAACCACGATTAGCAGCAAAAATTGTGAATGAAGGTGTAGTGGATCGAAATTTTCAAATGATTGAGCATACAGGACTTTTAATGGTTTTAGTAGCATTTCTATCTTTAATCACAGGAGTGGCATGCAACTTATTTGCAAGTCGTGCTTCTCAAAATTTCGGTGCTGATATAAGAGAAGCTCTCTTTACGAAAATACAATCTTTTTCTTTTGAAACTATGAATACATATGCTTCTGGATCACTCCTAACGAGAATGACCAATGATGTCATTCAGGTTCAAAATTTAATGCAAGTATTGCTTCAAGGCTTAGTAAGATCTCCTAGTTTGCTGATTGGTAGTGTAGTGATGGCAATGCTGATCAATGTAAAGCTAGGAATGATATTGTTTGGAACATTGATTGTATTAGTAGTTGTAGTAGTACTTCTTATCAAATCTTCTTATCCTCTATTTTCAAAGGTTCAGATGAAATTAGATGCGGTTAATACGAAAGTACAAGAAAATTTAGCAGGAATTCGAGTAGTAAAAGCATTTGTACGATCAGATTTTGAAAAGAAACAATTTGAGAAAGTGAATAGAGATTACACAGAGATATCGATTAAAGCTGCAAGATTTATCGCTATTAATTCACCAATTGTATCGTTGATTATGAACATCTGTTTAATAGCTATCCTTCTCTACGGTGGAGATTTAGTATGGGCAGGTACCATTCAGGTAGGAGATCTAGTGGCATTTATCAACTATGTTGTTCAAGTTCTTTCTGCGTTATTAATGGTAAGTGCTTTATTCATTAATATTACACAGGCAAATGTTTCAGCGAGAAGAATTCAGGAAGTATTGTCAACGGTCCCAACTATGACTGCAGAATCTGAGAAAGAATTAAGTGTGAAAGCTCAGCATGTAAAATTTAATTCTGTGCTGTTTTCCTATAGTGGCAATAAGGAATCTAATGATGTGGCTCTAAAAGATATTGACTTTGAAGCAAGAAGAGGACAAACAATCGCTATTATTGGTTCAACAGGAGCTGGCAAATCGACGCTTGTTCATCTTATTCCAAGACTATATGATGCGACAAGTGGATCAGTAGAAATAGATGGGGTAGATGTTAGAAAACTACCATTACTAGAACTTCGGAAAAAAATCGGGATGGTATTACAGGAGTCCATTTTATTCACGGGAACTATTCGAGATAATATTGCGTTTGGTAAGTCAGATGCTACACAAATGGAAGTAGAAGAGGCTGCAAGAATGGCACAAGCTCATGCGTTTATCACTCATTTACCAGATGGTTATGACACGATGGTTGGACAAAAGGGTGTTAATTTATCTGGAGGGCAAAAGCAAAGAATTTCTATTGCAAGAGCATTATTAGTAAACCCACCAATCCTTATTATGGATGATAGCACTAGTGCGTTAGATTTGGAAACAGAGAAACACCTTCGAATTGCATTAGAAAAAGAGAAGAAAGAAAAAATCACCTTTCTTATTGCACAACGAATTACATCTGTTATGACGGCAGATTTAATTCTTGTAATGGAAAATGGAGAAATAGTGGGAAGTGGTACGCATGACGAGTTAACAAAAACAAGTGAAGTGTATCAAGCTATCTATCTATCTCAGTTTGGTAAAAAGGAGATGTCCTATGGCTGGAAACAAACAATCTCAAGCGAATAAAATAGATATAGCACAAATGGGATTCCAACCAGGTAGAGGCCCACGCCCAGGAGATGTACAAAAAGTAAGATCCAAAGATGCTACCAAAACTGTGCTCGGTATATGGCAATATTTAAAACAACAAAAGAAATCATTAATTATTGTTCTTATATGTACGATTATAACGTCAGTTTTGACTTTACTTGGCCCCTATCTTATTGGAAAAATGATTGATGATTATATTCTGCCAAAAAATGTGGAGGGTATGATCAGTCTTGGAGCTGTTTTACTCGGGATTTACCTATTAAGTTCTATATTTACTTGGATTCAATCTTATGTAGCTTCTAGTTTATCTCAAAAAACCGTTCAAGGAATGCGCCAAGATTTATTTAACAAGTTTCAACATTTACCTATTTCATTTTTTGATCAAAAGTCTCATGGAGAATTAATGAGCAGAACAACGAATGATATTACCAATGTCTCTAATACGCTAAATCAAACCATTGTACAATTAATGACTAGTGTTCTTATGTTAGTAGGAAGCATCATTATGATGTTGACTTTAAGTATTTGGATGACATTTATCACCATCTTAACCGTTCCAGCTATTGCATTTATAACAAAACGGATTACTAAATATACAAAGCAATATTTTTCCGAACAACAAAAAAGATTAGGAGAAGTAAATGGTTTTGTGCAAGAAAACCTTGCAGGTAATAAGGTAGTGAAGGTTTTTGGTAGAGAAGTAGATTCTCTCCAAGAATTTAGAGAACGAAATGAGAAGTTACGCTCGGTTAGTATAAAAGCACAAAGTGTGTCTGGTTCCATGGGGCCAATTATGAATGCCATGCGAAACTTGAATTTTGTCATTATTGCTGTATCAGGTGGTTTGTTTGCCTATCATGATATGATCACGATTGGAATAATTGTTAGTTTTCTACAATACTCCAATCAGTTTAGTCAGCCGATTAATCAATTAGCTAACCAATATAATATGCTTCAATCCGCCATTGCTGGAGCAGAGAGGGTATTTGAAATAGTAGATATCCAAGCAGAAAGGTACTCAGAGAATAAGGAAGAATCTTTTTCGATAAAAGGAGAAGTAGTATTTAAAGATGTTTCTTTTTCTTATAAAGAAAATCATCCTATCTTAAAAAATGTATCCTTACATGCTTCTCCAGGATCTATGATTGCTTTAGTAGGACCAACTGGTTCTGGTAAGACCACCATTATTAATCTCTTAACAAGATTTTATGAGAATCAGTTTGGGCATATCTATATGGATGGAAAAGATATCAAGGAAATGAATAAACAAGCATTAAGAAGCCAAATTGGGGTTGTATTACAAGATGCATATGTATTCTCTGGAACCATTAAAGAGAATATTCGCTATGGAAAGTTAGAAGCAACAGATGAGGAAATAGTGGATGCTGCAAAGGTAGCGAATGCAGATGCCTTCATTAAAAAACTACCCTCAGGCTATGACACCTATTTAAGTGCAGAAGGTGGAAATCTGAGCCAAGGTCAAAAACAGCTACTTACAATAGCAAGAGCAATACTTGCCAATCCATCTATACTGATATTAGATGAAGCTACAAGTAGTGTAGATACTCGCACAGAGCTACAAATTCAAGAAGCAATGAAGGCTTTGATGAAAGGAAGAACCAGCTTCGTAATTGCACATAGACTTAGTACCATTCAAGAAGCAGATAATATCCTTGTTATTAAAGAAGGAGAAATTGTAGAAAGAGGTACACACGACGAATTATTGAACAATAAAAATGGATTTTACACAGGATTAACAAAAAGCCAGTTTGTGCAACTTAATAATTAATCTTACATAAAAGGATTTACCTATTTTAGGTAAGTCCTTTTATAAAAAGTAATGAAGAGATATAAAAAACTTTTCATGCAGATAATTAGAATGGAAGAGGTTAGACTCCTTTTTGGATCTGTGAGGAGAGCACTGAAAAAGTGTTTGTATGTATAGATAAATACCGATTAGTGAGTATTAGTAACCAATACTTTATTAGTTTGGAGAGGCGTCTGACTCACTCCTACGGGATTAGCGAGACAGTCCGAGACCTTTGCATGAGCGTAGTGACGACGCGGCTCGTAGATGAGCCCCGTGGAAAGCGAACCCCTGTAACGGAAATCGTGTCCCTATTCAGAAGTGTTTAAGTTTAAATATACAACATTATATGCTCACTTTACTCCAATAAGGGATTTCTCGACAGCTTGACTTACCTATTTTAATTAAGTCCCTTTTGCCCTCAAAAGAAAAAATTCTATTATTCTTTAATATTTACTTGTTAAATCGTAATCGTTACGATATAATCTAAAACGTAATAATTACGAATTAATAGATTATATAGATTAAAAGGGGAATATTATATGATGGGAAAGAGTAATTCTATAAAAATAGTAAATAGATTCAATCCACTAAAGAGTAATTTTCTAAAACTAGGAATACTTTTGCTTTGTATGTTTGTTCTTGGAGCATGTACTTCTAATGAATCAGCAGGTGATAATAAAGATGGAAAGCATATTAGCTTTTTATACAACTTCGCTACAAATTCTTTAGATCCACATGTTGATACAAGTTATGTACCACTTCGAGCAGGTATTACAGAAACTTTAGTAAAATTAGATGAAGAAAACTTAACCATTGCTCCTTGGTTAGCAGAAAGTTGGGAAGGTAAAGACGGAAAAGAGTGGACGATAAAACTAAGAGAAGACGTTACATTTCAAAATGGAAATAAAATGGATGCTAATTCAGTAAAGGCATCTCTTGATAGAGCATTAAAAGAGAGTGTTGCTATACAAAATGCATTAAAAATAGAGAACATTGAAGCAGAAGAATATACATTACATATCACTCTTAAAGAGGCATTTCCAGAATTCATCTCTGAACTTGTGAATCCTAATGTATCCATTATAGACGTAACAGAAAAGGATATAGTGAACCACCCAGTAGGAACAGGGCCATTTAAATTAGAATCCTTTACACCAGGAAGTAAGCTGGAACTTGTTAAGTATGATGGTTATTGGGATGGAGCATCGAATTTAGATTCTGTAACATTCGCGTTTAATGAAGATGCAAATGCTCGCTCATTAGCACTTAAATCAGGTCAAGTAGATATTGTGTTTCGTCCAGAAGTGGAAAGTTTGGATTCTTTAAAAGCAATGGACGGTATTAAAGTAGAATCAACTTCTACATTTCGAGTACATCAAATAACCATGAATATGGAACGTGAAAGCATTAAGGATTTAAATGTTCGCCGTGCTATTGATGCATTAATTGACAGACAAGAAATTGTAGATAGTATATTACTAGGTTATGGAGAAGCAGCTACAGGACCATTTTTACCTTCGTTACCATTTGCACCAACTTATGAGGAAAGTGAATCTGGATCAGATGTAGCTGTGCAATATTTAAAAGAAGCAGGTTATTCGTTGGTAGATGGGAAAATGCAAAAAGATGGGCAACAACTAAAATGGACTCTGCTTACTTATAGTGCAAGAGCAGATTTACCATTGATTGCCCAAGTCTTTCAATCAGATGCAAAGCAAATAGGGATTGATGTTGAAATTCGTCAAATAGATATTCCAGAAGAATATATGGCATCTAATAGAGATTGGGATTTAGCTACTTATAGTAATTTAACAGCTCCTCGTGGAGATGCAGGATATTATTTAAATGCAACCTATCACCCAACTGGTGCATTAAACTTCAGTGGTACAGAAGATCCAGCATTAACAGCTATTATTGATGAGCTTAATAAAACGGTTGATCAAAGTGAAAGAGCAAATCTTGCAAAAGAAGCTGCGGATTATGTACATGATAATGTTATTAATTCTTTTGTACTTCATCCTGCTACTATCGCAGCTTATAATGATAAGAAAGTAGCCAATTGGAAAACGTCATTAAGTGAATATTATATGATTACAAATAAGTTGGATGTGAAGTAAATGCTTCGTATATTTACAAGGAAATTTTTAGAAGTAGCCATTTTTATGCTACTTATCACCTTTGTTAGCTTTTTGGTTGTCCGGATAGCACCTGGTGATCCTGTACTATCGATTCTAAATGTAGATGAACTTTCTGTCAGTCAGGATCAGCTTGAAGCAGTAAGAGAGGAGATGGGGTTTAATAAGCCCCTTCTTGTTCAATATGGATCTTGGCTCTTAAACTTTTTACAGCTTGACTTTGGTGAGTCATATACAACAGGTCAACCTGTACTAGAAATGATTGCAATGGGATTACCAGCGACATTAGAATTAACATTAGGATCTTTACTGGTTATGTTATGTATAGCGATTCCTTTAGGATCACTTTCTGCTCTATACAGAAACAGTTGGATTGATCATCTAAGTAGAACTCTTTCTATATTAGGTGCAGCAATCCCAAGTTTTTGGCTTGGACTTATCTTTATTGATTTATTTGCTGTTAAATTCAGCTGGTTTCCTACTATGGGAAGAGATGGCTTTGCTTCTCTTATTTTGCCATCACTAACCCTTGGAATTGCTATTTCAAGTGTTTATGTAAGATTGTTACGCTCTAGTTTACTAGATTCTTTAAGTCAAGAATTTATTCGATCTGCAAGAGCACGTGGATTATCTGAAAGCAGAATATTCTTCTTACACGCATTTCGCCATAGTCTTCCACCAGTTATTACTGTATTTGGGGTAAGTTTAGGTAGCTTAATCGGTGGCGTTGTGGTAGTGGAAGTATTATTCGCATATCCAGGTATCGGGAAACTTGTAGTAGATTCTATACGCCAACGAGATTATCCAGTTATTCAAGGATACATCTTGATCATGGCTATTTTTGTTTTTATTGTAAATACTTGTGTGGATTTATCTTATCGCTATCTAAACCCAGAATTGCGATTAAAGGAAAAGTCCTGCGGTAATATGTCAAGTACCAAAATCTAAGGAATTGGAAATTGTAAGCCAACCAATACCTAAAAAAGACAATACTTAAGAAACCCAGTAAGATATTAAACCATTTACTGGAAA